>NZ_JALCUA010000001.1:0-628193 GCF_022655035.1 Bifidobacterium tibiigranuli
TCCCCGCCCAGCATGGCGTGCCCGCCAGAATCGTGCTGTACCGCATGGCGTTGCAGATGCAGGTGACGACCCGCATGGAGCTGCAATGGGCGATTCGCGACGAGCTGGTGTCGCGCATCGCCGAACTCTATGGCCGTCGCCCTGAGGAGATCGACCCCGACTGGGGCATGTAGGAGGCAAGCACACTACAGGTGCGCTACAGACGCAATCCCAGCACGCACCGACTAGTATTCGCTGACTGGTATTCGCAACTCGCACGCACCCGCCTAGTGCGCGATCTGCTGGCTCGCAGCGGCGCGCACATGCGCGTGCCGTGGTTCAAGCGGCTGCGGACCCAGCCAGGACACGCCGGGCAGATTGGCGTTGCTCACATCATCCTGCGAAAGCCTGATGCCCCACTGCAAGCCGGCGTTGCCGCTGAGCACGAACAGCTTGGCCTTGTCTGAGAAATCCTTGGAGCTCAGCCGCGACACGCCGTGCGCACCGACTTTCAGCGCATTGTCGCTCACCTGCCGGCCATCGGCGTCGTAGGCGGTAAGCGTCGCCTTGCGCATCCCATCGGAGGGATTGCCCACGATGACGTCGCCCCCGACCTTGTCCGGCAGCGCGATGGCCGAGGACGCGACGGCTGGCGCAGAATCAACCAATCCGAAGTCCTCGATGCCGTCATGGCCGGAGTCGGTGACCTTCGCTGCAACATACAGCGCCGAATCCGAGGTGACCCGCAGCGCCGAAGCATCCTTGGGGGCCTGCCCCAGATCGATTGCCGAGACCTTGCCGCCGGTCAACTGGGCGGTGTGCAGCTTGCCGCCTTCCGAGCCGCCCACCCATGAAGCCTCGACCGCTGCATTCGCCTCGCTGAAGCCAAGCAGAGTGACCGAATCGCCTTTGTTGAAGCCGTTCAACGTCGTCGATTTCGTCGAGGAATTCAACGGCATGGCGAAATCCGACCCCTTGGAGGTCAGCCCATCCATATGCACGATCCGCACCACTGCGGCGACGGGTGCCTCCTGGCTCGACACCGTGACGAACAGAGCGTCCTGATCGCTTGCTCCAGCAGCCAGGTCGAGGGTTGACTCGCCGTAGGCCGCGACGTTGAGCGTTCTACCGGTCGACAGCGTCATCGTACCGGTCTGCTTGGATCCCCAGACGTCAACGCGCAGCGAAGTCGCCTTGGCTGAGGGATTGGCCACGACCAGCTGCTGCGTGGTGCCTGTAGAGGTATCGGGCAAGAGGAAGGACTGCTGCAGGCCAGTGGGCACGCAGGACGCGGCGGACATGCCCTTGAGATCTCCACTCGTGGCCCACGCGGCAATCGACGCTGCGCTGCCAGTGCCTGACTGCGCCTGCAGCAGCCGCGTGTCCACGAGCCGGGCACCGTGATCGGCGTCCCCTGCGGCGACTTTCACATCCGTCTGGTCCTGAGAGTCGACATCCTTGAGCAGCGTCTGCGTGCCGTTGCCGTCCAACGCTCCGACGCTTGACTGGTAGACCGAGCCGAAAGCGGCATACCGCGCCGAAGAGGCGATATTGCCTTGCGAGACATGGTATTGGCTATCGCCATACGATGCGTCGTCCGAAAGCGCCATGCGCGCAGGGCAGTACGCGGTGACCTGCCGTTGCGACACGTCATAGCCGCGTGCCGATGCGGACACACCCGTGGCGTCCGTCCACTGCGGCACAAGCCGCAATACGCTCAGCGCGGCGAACAGCGCGACCAGCAGCACCGTAGTGATCACGGCGAGTATGATGCGGCGGATCCGGCCGGTGCCACGCGATTTGCGTCGAGGTGTTTCGCTCATGATTCCTCCCTGAAACGACGACCGGGCCGCGGCATGGCGACCAAGCCATACAGCACCAGCAGCAGACCGGCGCTCCATAGCCAGGCTCGTCTCCACGCGCTGCCTTCGATCGCCTGCTGCCGGGTCATGTCGATGCCCGGGGCCTGCGGTCCCAGCGCAGTAAGCCGGTAATAGGTCCCCGAAGCGTTGGAGACGACGGACTGCACGCCGTCGGAGGCGGTGATATGGGTGATAAGCGCCTCACTGAGTCGGCTTTGGACAGTGCTGCCCCCGGTCGCGACGTAAATGCCGCCGAAACCGAGCCGCACGATGCTTGTCACGGCATCGTTGTCCATGTCGGTCAGCAGTCTCGCGCTCGCCTCGCTGAGCGTGGCATCATCGGCGTTGCCCACCCCCGAGACGACTTGCGCCCGCTGCGCGGCAGAGGAATCGAGCAGATCGCCCCGGCCGGTTCGCAGAACGCCATACGACACGCCGGCTGCGGAATCGACCCGCAGCGCAAGAATGCGATGCCCGGCACCGTTGCCCAAGTAATCGACGGCGACCGCAGGAAGCCCCCCATTGCTCACGCTCACCTGATGCGCATTCGAACTCGTGATGCCCAATGCGAGCCACAAGGCCGAGCCAAGGGCGAGCAGGATGACAAGCAAGGCGCGGCCTGCGCGTATGGGCAGCGCTGTGGCAGATACGCCGCCAGCGATGCGATGACGCTCAGGTGCTGGTGTTGACGACGACGTTAGCGATGTCGCTGATACCGACGCTGGCAAAGCCGGCGAAGCCGATGAAGACAGTGGTAAAGCAGGCGAAGCTGGCGACGACAACGGCTCGTAGCGCTTGACGGCACCGCCTGCCACCTGACATGAGCAGCACAGTACTGCGAACAGCGCCAGCACGAATCCCGGCGCCACCGAACCGGCCACAGGACCGTCAGCATCCACCGCAATAACGATTCGCGTCGAAACCAAGCCAAGCGCGATGCCGAACACGGCGAGAACCCACATCATGCGCGAGACGCGCAGCGCGAAGGGCAGAAACAGCGCGATGACCGCAAGCGCCACCAGCACGACCAGCACAATGATCGCGCCAATGCCCAGCCAGTACTCCCAGCCGCCTGTGGCTTCGCCGGTCACGGATACGCCATGCAGCGGCACGCCGAAGGCCGAAGCCGCCATATCCATGAAACTCATCGCCCGAGGACGCCCATTGAGCGCAACGGACGGCATCGTGATGTCGCCGAATAGCTGACGCCAGAAGCCCTGCCTGGCATAGCGCACCGCATTGAGCAGCGTCGGGGCCACCATGAACGCCGCCGGCAGCGGAATGAGCAGCAGCATGGCACGATGCCTCGGCACCAGCATCAGAAATACGAGGAACGCCAGCACCAGCGCCAGCAGCAACTGCGGTTCGGCAGCCACCACAGGGATGAAGCACAGCGCCGAGCATGCGGCAGCCTGCACCGAAGAGCGCGGCTGCACCGGGTCCTCGGTGCGGTAGACGGCCACGGCCCGGAATACGAAGGCGAAGGCCGCAGGCAGGAACATCATCACCGTGAGCATGGCAAGGTCGGCGCTGCCGTAGAAGCCCAAGGCCAGCGCGGCGGCGAACCACAGCAGTCCAGAAACTACGCGGACCGCATCGGAGCGCGTGAAGATGCCGGCCAGGGCCCAGAACGACAAGGCGCATACCGGAGCGGAGGCGAAGAACAGCAAGGAAAGCGCCGCTGCGGTGTGTCCCAGCGTGAGCAGCGAGGTCAGCAGCCAGACCAGCAGCCACGGCGCGGGCGGTGCCGGCACCCCGGTCGAGACGCCGAATACCCACGGCGTAGTAGCGGACTGAACAAGCTGAAGGAAGCTGGCCTGCGTGGGTATGAGCCGCGGCGAAAGCAGCGAACCTCCTGCCAGCGCGGAGCGCAGAACATCCCAATACAGCACAACGACCACAGCGCATGCTGCAAGGGCCATCGCCCCGGCGGCACCAAATCTCGCCAGGGCACGCCGACGCAGATGGGCTTTGGCCAACGGATTGAGCAGCACCGTGTGCTGCTGGCTTTCCAGCGCATCGCGCCGCTGCCGCCATTGCGCCAGCTGATGGCGATCCGCCACCAAGGTCGGCAGCTTCTTGAGTGTCGTGGAACTTTGCCGCCGCACGGTGCCCCGCGCCTTGAAGGCTGTCGGCATATCCACCAGCGCATACCAGGGCAGCCGCAGCGCGCACCACGCCGCGTATGGTCTTTTAGCGAAGAAGTGGCGCACGGCAAGCCCCAGCACCTGAATCAGGCTCCACAGCCACACCAGCGGCCACCATGCCCGATGCATGTCCGTGTAGCGATAGCGCTGCTCGGCACGCAGCACCGACATGGCAGGATCCTGCGGATAGCGCTCGTCGACGGGCTCGCCATCCCGCGTTCGGACCCCCTCGAAGCGGGCGCGCCGATGGGCGATGCGCGCGGCAGGAACCACCACCACGCGCGCACCGCCAAGGCAGACGCGCCGCGAGAAGTCGGCGGCTTCGCCATAGGTGCCGAACCACGGGTTCACGCCATCCAGCGCATGCAGCGTCCGCATCGGCACCAGGGCGCCGGCCAGGGAAACCGCAAACACATCCTGTCTGCCGTCGTACTGCTCCTGATCGGGCTCGCCGTCCACGACAAGGCTTTCGAGGCGATGCCTGCCGGCATAGAAGCCCACGTCGTGCAGATTTTCGGCCTGCCAGTCCAGCTGCTTGGCACCAAGCAGCGCCGCAGTCGGCGCATTGCGCCATGTCTCAAGCAGATGCTCAAGGCAGCGTTCGTCGGCAGGGCGCGAATCGTCGTGCAGCATCCATACGCAGCGCAGGCCATTATCCAGATGCACGGCGTCCAAAGCCTTAGACACCGCGTCGCCGAAGGAGGCGGCGTCCTCGACCCCGACAAGCCGCACGCTGACCGTCTTCGTCTCGGGAACCTGGCTGGCCGGCCCCGCAGGAGTGGGAATGACCTCGAATTGCGATTGCACGGGGAGGCCTACCCGGCCTGCGCAGTCGGCGACCACGATGAACTCCGGCAATACGCTCTGGGTCAGCACCGCCCCCAACGTGGCTTCGAAAAAGCGCATGTCCTCTGCGAGCGTAATGACCGCCGCCACGCCGCGTTCCACATCCTGACGATGCGAATAGGGACGAGCCGCTATGATCCGAGCCAATACCTGCTGGATATCGACGCTGCCTGTTGCATTCATACGTCCAGTGTACGCAGGAGTTCGATCGAGGCTCAGGCCTGCTCCCTGCGCTCCCTTTTGTAGCGCCGGCGCTCCCGCTCGCTCATGCCGCCCCATATGCCGAACCGTTCGTCGTGTTCCAGCGCCCATTGCAGGCATTGCTCGCGCACCTCGCATTGTGCGCATACGCGCTTGGCATCCCGTGTGGAGCCGCCTTTCTCGGGGAAGAAGGCCTCGGGATCCGTCTGCGAGCACAACGCCTGATGCTGCCACGACAGATCGTCGTCCGGGCGGAACAATCCCCATAGCGCGCCCTCGGCCTGTGTTCCCTCCTCGGAATCATCAATGACACCCCACATGTCGTATCCTGCCTACGTTTGGATTCATGTCAGCTACGCTAAATTACACACGTGCCACTTGGCCTTTGTCAAATTCCATGCGTGTCAATGCTGCATTTTCCCAGACTTTGTGATATTGCACGAAGACCGCCTTTTCACGAGGGGAATTCAAGGGTCCAGGGGCGGATTTCGTAAACGTATGGCCTTTGAAGACTCGCGTTCCCAGTTTTTCACAAGCTGGTGGCATACAATCTAGGGGTTCAACTACTTATCAGGCTCTCGGCAGGAACATGCGCAATGCATACGCCGGACGGCAGGAAGGCTACAGCGTGACTTCTCATCGCAGCGATGACCGGCTCCCCAATCTGCACGGCTGGCGCGACACACGGCCGCGTCACAGCCCCGGCTACCGTGTGCGGCATACGGCACGCACCGTGGTCGCCTCCGTGCTTGTGGCGGTGCTCGTCCTCTTTGCGACCGTCGCCTCCGCCACAGCCCTCGATCTGATGAACGCGGCTACTGTGATTCCAGTCTTCGGGCCGAGAAACGGCAAAGCCGCCGAACCGATCGACCCGAATGCGGGCAAGCCGATCTCCTTCCTGTTGCTCGGTCAGGACACGCGCGACGGCTCGGGCAATGAGGCTTTGAGCGGCGGCACCGCAGCCGACGCGGGCAGCCATAATGCCGACACCACGATGGTGGTGCAGATAAGCGCCGACCGTTCCTTCATCAATCTGGTCTCGATTCCACGCGATTCGCTGGTGGACGTGCCCAGCTGCCAGACTCCGAAGGGCACGATTCCGGCTCAGTACGGCGTGATGTTCAACTCGATCTTCTCCACCGCCTGGGATCAAGGCGACGGCCTCTCGTCGGCGGCGAACTGCACGCTCAACGCGGTCAACGCGCTTACCGGACTGGACTTGCAGCAGTTCGTCGTCGTCGATTTCCAAGGGCTGAAGGACATGATCGACGCGGTTGGCGGCGTCAACGTGTGCGTGCCGGTCGACACTCAGGACACCTACACCGAACTGGACTTGAAAAAGGGCTTGCAGCATCTCGACGGCCTGCACGCCACGATGTACGCGCGCATGCGGCACGGCACCGGAACCGACGGCACCGATATCATGCGTACGACGCGGCAGCAGTATCTGGTCAAGCAGCTTATGAGCGAGGCGCTGGGCAAGAACCTCTTCACGCAGACAGGCCAGCTTTACCAGCTGTCCAAGGCCGCGCTGCATTCCCTGAGCATCAGTGAAGGGCTGGCCAGCATCCCGACGCTCACCGGTCTGGCCGTGAGCCTGAAGAATATGAATCCCGCGCATTTCTACGCCCAGACCATACCTGTCACTGAGGCCCCAAGCGACCCCAATCGCAGGGTATGGGCCCCCGGTGCGGACGCAGTGTGGGCCAAGCTGCGTACGAACAAGCCGCTGACGGATGCAACCCCCACCGCGGGCAGCTCCGCATCTCCCACGCCACAGGCTGACCAGTCAAGTGCACCGACCGGTGCATCGCAAAGCCCTGCGCCGACTCCTGATCCGAAAACCGGGCTGATCACTCAGGCGGACGGCACGCTGATTGATCCGAATACCGGCGGCACCGTCAACCCCGTGGATGGCTCGATAACCGATCCGAATACCGGCGAGTATATCGGCATCGCAGATCGTTATCTCAATTCCACGGTATGTGCCGTTCCTGCGCAGAAGTGAGCCGAGCCGCACGAGCGGACGAACCATCCGAGTAGAAGTGGAACGGACTCGTGCATTGGAGGGTATATGAGCCTGGAAACGGATGGAACGAACACACCGGCGACACCGCCGAGTTTCGTTCCTGCCAGCACGCGCAAACGCCGTTCACCTCAGGACGCAACCCCTGCCGCCGATGCGATGGAATCGTTCGGCTCGGCTCCTTCACAAGGTGAGCCTGCCCGCTTCGCCCCCCAGGCCAAACGCCGCGCAGCCTTCTCGCACCAGCCGTCGCCGCGCTCTTCCTCGCAATCACCGGCGCATCAGTCGTCCCCTCAGCCATCGGCACGGCAGTACGGCGCTGATGATGCCGCACACGCCTCTTCGTCAGCGCCCAGTTTTCAGCCAGCGCACTCCTCGCACGCCGCAGAACCACAGGCTTCGGCACCGCGCTCCGCCCGCCCGGCACGCCGCACCACCGGCTCAACGAGCCGGGCCGGATCGGCAGCGCAGCCGGCGTCCTTCGTCTCGCAATCACGCAGCACCGAACCATACCGTGCCGAGCAGCATCGTGCTGGGCAGCGGAATAATGCTGCACTGCGCAATGCCGCACCACATGGCCCCGGAAAATCTGGGGCATCGGGCCCGGCACAGTCTGGCGCGACCCGCACTCGGCACCGCGGTCTGCGTCGTCTGCTCATCGCCGTGGCAATAATCATCACTTTGCTGATTCTGGCGATGTTCGGCACATGGAACTGGGTCGATGGCCGACTCAATAAATCCGACTGGGTCACCAACCACGCCGACACCGCAGGCACGAGCTGGCTGATTCTCGGCTCCGACAAACGCGATGGCACCACTGGCGATGATGGCACCACCGGATACCGCACCGATACCATCCTCGTGCTTACCAAGCCCAATTCCGGGCCCAGCTCGTTGATCTCCGTCCCCCGGGATTCCCTGGTCAACGTCAATGGCGAGTACATGAAGATCAATGCAGTCGCGCAGGCCGATGGCCAGAAGCAGCTTGTCGCGCAGGTCGAAAATGTCACCGGGCAGCATATCGATCATGTGGCGCTGATTCAATTCGGCGGCCTCAAAGGAATCGTTGATGCTCTGGGCGGGGTGCAGCTGTGCTACAACCATACGGTCGATGACGTGGATTCCGGGCTGAAATGGCAGGCCGGCTGCCATCTTGCCAACGGCGACACCGCTTTGGCTTTCTCGCGCATGCGCTACTCGGATCCCCAAAGCGACTTCGGGCGGGCAGCCCGCCAGCGTCAGGTCATCGGGGCGATCATCAGCACAGCGGCGAAAAGCTCCACTCTCGCCAATCCTGGAAAGCTGAACAAGGTCGCCACTGCAGCGCTCAAGTCCATCACCGTGGATCAGGCCACCAACCCGTACACGCTGGCGCAGATGGCGATGGCTTTCCGCGCGGCCACTGGCGCGAAGGGCATCAACGGAACCCTGTACTGGACCGATCCGGGCTACTACGTCGACGGCGTGGGTTCTTCGGTGCTGCTTGACGACGCCAAGAACCATGCGCTATTCAGCGAACTCGCCCAGGGCACACATGCGCCCGGCACCGTGGGCACGCTGGAAGAGGCCGCTCAGCAGTAGGCCCGTTCGGCAGCATATCTCCCTGCACCGGTGCCATACCTGTCAACACAGCTGTCATCGTATGCAGCGCTGATGCTTGTATTGGGAATATCGCCATGCTGCTATGCCGCTCGGCACCTCCCAGATTCGCTTTTTGATTCCTTAGTGACTTGCCCATGATTGCTCATACCGGCATCGCATAACTGGCGGAATACCGCGCGACACGCCGAACATTATTGCGTGAAAAGTTTTTCGTCGCTTTTGCGCTGGAGCTGTATATTTGCCCATGAATGCCTCAATGCTCGCCCATAACCAAACGGAGCATCGCAGTCAATAAGCGCAGCAATGAGGGATAAGAAGATGTTCGCAGTTCGAAGATATGTGCAGTGAAATGAGGCAGGCAATGGAAGCACAACAATGGGCAGCGCTTTTCAATCAGGCTTTCTCTCACGAACCAAGTCCGCAGGAGTTCGCGACTGCGAAGGCACAGGGCTTTTCGCTCGCATCGCTGGGCGAAGTGCCGCCGGCGGCGTTGCCGCGCGTCTGGGCATTGGCATACGAGGGAAGATACGGCCGCAAGCCGTCGATTCAAGAGTTCAGCGCAACCAAAGACAGCGGATTCGATCTTGCCGCGCTCGAAGGCGAGCCGGATAACGCAGTGTCAGCTGATGCGATATCTGACACCGCAGCTCTCGATGCCGCTGCTTCCGAAGGCCTCTCACCCGAAAGTACGGCATCAGCCGAGTCACCTTGGCAGGACGACGGCATCGCCACTGAGCTGATTTCTGTCGTGCAGCCCGAGACGCCGGATTATCCGGCTTACCAAACCCACCAAGATGAAAGCGGCAACGCGCAACCGCCCGTGGCGTTAGGCACAGCGATACCCGCTCAACAGGCTCAGGCTCGTGTCACAAGGCCGCTGCCGAAGCATTTCAAGCTGTGGGTGTGGCTGGGCGTCATCCTCTCCGGGTTACTGTGGGCCGCCGGTTCGGCTGGGTACTATTTCCTGAACTACTTCGGCGCTTCACCAACCGGCTTCAGCTTCTACTGGGCGCACCAGCCCAGCGAGCTGAACCGCTACATCAACGACTACAACACGCACAAGCCCTTGAGCAACGACACACTGCACTGGTATGTGTGGTCGGATACCAGCAAGCCGGTGGCCGCAGCCGACCTGAAATACAAGCCGGCTTTGCCCGCTTCGCTCTCCGCCTCATCTTTTGCTCCGCACAACGGCCTGCTACCAGGCACGCATATGCAACGCACCGGAACCCAATACCTCTTCTTCCCCAAATACCAGGTCGCAGTCACGCCTCAGAAGATGAAGCTGCAGACGGATGCCCAAGGGCTCACGCTGTCGGTCGCCGGTTCGAACGTAGGCACGGCAGATTCCAATTCCTACGCGCAATCGCTTAATCGCATGTTCCCGGGCTCATATGATGTCGCCGCCAAGGGAACCATCAATCAGGTCGGCGTCAACCTGAGACAGAACGTGAAGGCGACGACGGGCAGCACCCAAGCTGATTTCAACCTTCAGTTCATCACGTTCCATCTTTATTCGAATGTGCTCGATGGCGATGTGTACGTCGGAGACTCGAAAATCGGGACGCTGAACGGCGGGGATTACAAATTCAACCAGATTCCCGTGCTCGCCAACCAGCAGCTCCGCGTACAGAGGGCCTTCACCGACGGAATCGTGAAAACCAAATCCACGCCGGTAAGCGATATCGCCGACGGCACATCGATCTATCTCAACTGGGGCCAGGAGCTCACACAGAATGCGGCAGGCAGACTGTTCTCCAATGCGCAGAGCATATTGTCGAATACGGTGGACGGCCGTGCTTCGGATGATGCCGCTTCAGTGTTCGAGGGCGGCACCAACAACCCGGTGTATACACGCTTCATGCAGGATGGCGTGACAGATGTGAAATCACCCGTCGCGGGCGGCTTCAAGCCCTCTTCGATAACCTTGAGCAACGCGACTGTAAACAAGATCGTGCAGACGGGCGTGAACACGTATGACGTCACATGGAGTCTGGACTGGGACTTCGATTACTCCGACGTCAGCAATGCGGATGATACGCAGACCGCAAGCGGCGACTACACGCAGACCTGCCTGTACGTCTCGCAGGTCAAATATATACCGGGCAGCAATGTGTCGAGCGAAAACAACGCAACCAATGGATTGAACGGGCAAAACACCCAGTCCGACGGGTCGAGCAGCTTCGATGGCTCCGACAGTTCGGGCGCCTACGCCACGGGCAACGATTCGACGAACTTCCTCATCGCCTCGTTCAACGCGGACTTCACCATCACCAACACGAAGAACGATGTGACTATGGACTCAACGAATTGATCGTCGTTGGATTGACCGTCGTCGGGCTGATTCACGGATAATCGTGTCGCTCAGGGAACGATGATTCGCTCTTCGATTCCCTGCGATTCGCCCATGATCGCCCATACCGGCATCGCATAACTGGCGGAATACCACGCGACACGCCGGTGCCCCAAGCCTTCGACCACATAACCCGGAATCGCTTGCGGACCGACTGCGACCGCCTTCACACTGGAAGCATGAACGCACGCCATCACCAGCCGGGCCACAAGCTGAGCCGCAGACCGGGGCATAAACCGAGCCGACGGCTGAGCCGCAAGCCAGCCCGCCAACATCAACGGCATAAGCGCGAACGGAGCATGCTCATGCTGCGCTATGGAGCGCCGGCCCTCACGCAGATCATGATGGCAGTGCTGATGCTTGTCGAACGACGCTGGCTGTTCGCTCTGATGGTCGCGCCCGGGCTGGTGACCACGCTGATAGCAATGCTGCTCGCCGCGCGCACCGATACGGCATCGTCGCCAGCAGGCATGCCGTCACCATCCAGCATCACGAACCAGGAGACGCAAACGCCCCGTGACGGCATGCGCACGTTAGCTCTGCGGACGCTGGAATCGCTGCTCGGCGTGGATAAGGAGCCGCTGATGTGGCGAAGCGTGGTGCGCCGCTGGCTGCAGCCAGGAAGCCTGCGGGTACCCGTGGCCATGTCGAGCGACGGCGTCTACATGCTCGACCTCGCCGGCCAAGGGCCGCACGCCTTGGTCGCAGGCACCACCGGATCGGGCAAATCGGTGCTGCTGCAAAGCTGGTGCCTGTCGATGGCCTTTGCCAACCCGCCGGAGCGGCTGCATTTCGTCTTTCTGGATTTCAAAGGCGGTTCCGCGTTCAACCGGCTCGAAGAGTTGCCGCATGCGGTCGGCAGCGTATGCGATCTCGATCTGCACCATGCCACGCGCGCTCTGCTCGCCGTCGAGCAGGAGCTCGAACGCCGTGAACGACTGGTTGCTCGGCAGCGCGTGGGCGATCTGCGAGCGCTGCCTGACCGGCCTGCGGCGATGGTGATTGTCGTTGACGAATTCCACGCCCTGAGCAATCAACTCCCCGATTATGTCGACAGGCTCACCCGTATCGCCTCGCTGGGGCGCTCGCTGGATATGCACGTCATCGCCTGCACGCAGAACCCCTTGGGACAGGTCAGCGCCACTATGAAGGCGAATATGAGCCTGAACATATGCCTGCGCGTGCGCGACGGGGTCCAATCCAGCGAGCTGCTGGGAGACACGAGGGCGGCCACGATTCCCCCTGAGCTTCCCGGCAGTGCCTACTGCGCCGACGGCGGGGAGCTGACTGCCATCCGCTGCGCCCAGACGCACAGCATCGAGCGTCTTGTTCAGGCGATGCGGCTGGCTCAGCGTTTTCGCGGAGGGCGTGCTGCCGTTCCATTATTTACCGCTCCGCTGCCACGCATGGTGCACAGCATCGCCAAACATCTGGGCCGCTCCCCCACGGCCTCGCGCTCAGCCGTGCCGTTCGCGCTCGGCGACACCGGCGTGGCACTCGATGCGGCGATGCTGCCCATCGAGCGCGGCAATATCGCTGTCATCGGCATGCAAGGGCGGGGCAAAACCACGCTGCTGCAGACGATATACGCTCAGGCGTGCGCTGTAGAAGGGCTGGATGCGGTTTGGTTTAATGGGGCTGCAGAAGCATCTGCCTGGGAAGGCTCCGTCTCTGCAGAGCTATCTGCTGGGGCAGTTGCCGGGAATCGATCTGCGGCTAATCCCCATGCTCAAACACCTCCCCCGCACGCCATCTGGCTGGTGGACGACGCCGACGCATGGTTCGAGCCGTTGTGCGCCGACTCTGCTGCGAGCAGACTCAGGTCAGCGTTGGCCGATGCTGCGATCACTGTGATCTTCGCCGTGCGCACCTCGCGGCATATCCGCATCCCCGAGCACTGCACGACACGTGTCGTCATGCCCACCGGCGAACGTGCCGTCGACCTCATGAACGGCATACCGGCGAATCTGCTCGCCACCTTCGATGCTGCGGCCGTGCAGACCCCCGGGCGAGCGGTGCTCCTGCGCGATGGCAACGCGACGCTCGTCCAGTGTCTCGCCCCTCGAGTGCAGGAACAATCGGAACAACCGGATAAGTTGGACAAGTTGGGCGAAAACCCTTGAAAATTCGATGCGTTCGTGGTTATCTAGTAGGGAACTTACAGCGTTGACATCATGACGGCAGCTATGCGCCATGAACTCAACATCTGGTTTCAACAGGAAGGCAAATTTGATGAGCAGTGCTTTTGACTGGCGCGCGAAGGCGGCATGCCGCGACAAGGATCCGGAGCTGTTCTTCCCCGTGGGCAACACCGGGGCAGCGTACCAGCAGATCGAAGAGGCCAAGGCCGTGTGCCGCACCTGCAAGGTGATCGATGCCTGCCTGAAGTGCGCGCTGGACACCAACCAAGACTATGGCGTGTGGGGTGGCCTGAGCGAAGATGAGCGTCGCGCTCTGAAGCGTCGCGCCATGCGCGCCCGCCGTTCGCAGAACATGCAGATGCAGATCTGAGTACAGCGGCTATCATAGCCGCCGGTTCAAGAATCGACTAGAATTGGGGCTTCCGGAATTTTCCGGAGGCCCCAATTGCGTCTGATACCGTTAGAAGTCGCCTTCCTTCCACATATGCGCGGTATGGTCGGCCGGCCCGTGGCTAACCTGCACGGCGAAGCAGTTCTCCGGGGTGAATCCTTCCGTCGAGCACCAGCGGTTCGCCTCGTTCGGATCCGAGTACGTGATGCCTGATTCCATGGTGTACCAGTCATGACCCTGCAGCGAGGGCGTGGTCGTGAATCCCAGTGAGCTCCAATCAGCTCCTTTGAGCAGTAAAGCCGTGGGATACTTCTGCTTGAACGTTTGGAACTGGTTCCATATCGCCTTCGCGTCGTAGTCGGTCGTCCCGTCGTTGAAGCCGATGTACTTGGCCGACAATTGAGGCGTCCACATGCCCACCAAGTTCGATTCCACGAGGTCCTTGTCCTGCTTGACCTCGGCATCGAGCTGCGCCTGCGCATCGTCTACCGTCGTGGCCTTCTTCGCATGCAGGCTGTTGCGCTGACCAGCTTGAGGGGTGAAGCTCGAACTCGTCGGGAACGCCGTAGTCGAACCGTCTTTGCCGATCGAAACCGTGTCCGAAGTCTGGCACACCCGTTGCCCGGCGTCGTCCTGCCCGCATACGCCGTCCTTGCCCGAGTCCTTCATCGAGGAGCCTGCAGAGGTTTTGGAGCCCTCATGCAGGATGAACTTGGTGACCGACCCGGCTGACGTTCCGCACGTCAGCAGCAAGCCATCGTCCCATGTCGACAGCGACAACGGAGAAGAGCCGGCAGGGCAGTCGGGAATATCGACCTTGGCGCTCGGCGGGCTGGAGAAGCCGGTCGTCGTACCGGAAGCATTCCACGCATCGGACGCGACATAGGCCTTCGTCGCACCTGAGCCGGTGAACCAGGTCGCCCCGCCATCGAAGCACACCTGCGCGCTCGCATCGTCCTTGTCATACTTGGCGACATAGCAGCCGGTGTCGCTGAACGTCGCCGTCTGCGTGCTGTATAAAGCGCCGTCCGCGTCGATGAAAACGTAATACGTGTCCACGGCAGAGGAGCGGCACACCAGCGTATGCCCGGGCGTATCGCCATTCCATGTCGACCAGCTCACCGGCGTCCACCCCGCCGGGCACGACGCGATGGCGCTAGGCATGCCCTTTACGCGCGGCTGGGGCTTCACCGGGTCGAGGCGGGCGATGGTTTGGGAGGAACCTTGTATTCCAGCGCTTCCGGTAATCACCGGGATAGCGTCGTTGAGTTGCTGAGCAATCGAAGAGGTATCTGAGGCTTCACTCATGCCTTCATACGCGTCAAGCGGTGTGTTTCCATCGGCCTGCCATAACTGTGCACCGGTTTCCCCTGAGAGAGCCACAACGAACCCTATTCCGGCCTCTCCATCAGGGGCGAGGACTGCCGGATGCGTATAGTCCTGTACGAGCACGGTCCCATCGTCCAGAACGGCAGCACGAACGCAGTAATCATCACCTAATTCATGCGAAAAGCCGGTGTACGTTGATGACCACAAGATTTTGCCGCTGCGCTCGTCTACGCGGATCACATGGCCGGTATCATCAAGAAAGACAAGTTCGCCATTGTTATAAGCCCCGACGAATGTGCCATAGACTGACGGCGATTTCAACGTCATGCCCGGCGTCGAGGAGTCAATCGTCCACCCATAGTCCGGGGATGAGATCGCAGTCGGCGGGGCCTCGTAACCTACTGCAGAGCTACTATCGTTGCGCTGCAGTATAGGATGACTCGGGACCGGCGTGCCGGTGGCGAAAGTGACAGGGTCACCTTGGACAATGGTTCCCGCCTTGCCCGATGGCATGGTGAAGGATGACGATGACGCGCTGCCGCCGCTGCCGCCCGCGACAAGCGTGGTCCCGAACAGTTCGCTTCCGGACGCTGACAACAACCCGCCATTGTCGAGATTGATGGCGAACGAGCCGACTCGCCCGGGACTGTAATTGACAAAAACCCCTACGCCATCGGCTATTCGTATATGACTGGCAAACGCTCCAGACATATTGTTAGCCTCCACTCCTGAATAGAATTGCTTCGAACGCCATATCGTTTTGCCGGAGCTATCGAGCGCCAGCAAACTCGTCAGACACTCGATCTTGTCGTTGCACTGGTTTGTCTCATCCTGAAGAATCACGGAATCTTTGTACACCGCGCGCAGCGAAAGCGTGTCCGTGGATGCGGAGGCAAAATCTGCAAGGGGAACAGACGAGGTGATTGTTCCATTGGCCACATCCATGAATAGAAGTTTGTCCGGATGATCTGGAGACCCGGATACCTCGTCAGCCGTATACGACATACATACCAGTTGTTGGTGCATCTGCCCGGAAATGCAGTCGATGCCTGCATACGTAGGAGAAGACCAGATTGTGCTTCCGCTCTGGGCATTGACGCCAACGATCTGCGCCCCGTTGGAATACGCCCACACCTTGCTGGTTTGCGCGACTAGTGTAGGAGTGAAGGCTTGCGATGTATCAGTGTCAGTCTGGGAAGCCAATGTCGATGCATTTTCGCTCCACGCCGTCGTATACCCGTTCGCGAACGAAGGCGTGTTGGCGAGCTTGGCGGCGCGGGCTTCGACAGATTGTGCGCCGCCTTTGGCCCATGCGCCGATATTCGTTCCTGGAATCGTAGCGGAGGATGTATATGCTGCGCCCGCTACGACGAGCATCACGACCACGGCGGCAGCGATGACAGGCGCGAGGTGGGTCGAGACCCAAGACCTTGCGCTGCGCCACGCTTCCGTAGCCGCGACAGTGCTGGGAACGTATGAGGGGGCGGCAGAGGCGGATTGCGAAGTACCGCGTCCGGCAGACCCGTCCGATACGGTATGTTCCGATACGGTACGCGCCAACGCCGTACGCTCCGACGCCGCATGTTCCAACGGTTCCGATGCCGCTCCTTGCGCAAGAGGCGTCACTGGCGCACCGCAATTGGTGCAGAACGCCGCGTCTTCGGCTATGCGCGACCCGCATTGCTCACAAAACATATCTATTCCCATTCCCTTCGCCCTGCGCCTATGGCCCAGCAGTTACGAACAGTTCATTGCGCGCCCGCGATGAGGAGCGACACACCCGGGTTGGCATACACAAGTCGTCAGTTAGCTTTTTTGCTCGTTGCAATTCCGCCAGTGCGAAATCCTAATAGCCGACTTGTGTATGGCTCCCGGAGCCCGGACCCCTTAGTACGTCGACATCGACTGCACCGCTCCATACAGGACCGCATATACGACAAACCAGAACACGACCTGCGCGATCATGCCGATCAGCGCGCCGACCCCTGCGCTATGCGCGCGGCGCGGATGATCCGTCTTCCACACCAAATACAGAATCAGCCCGATCGCCGGGAAGAAGAAACCCAGCACCCCATAGCCGAAGCCCGACGATGTATCCACCGGCATCGGTTGATACGCATACTGTTGAGACGGTATCTGAAGCTGCACTTGAGGCTGTACCTGCGGCGGCACCTGCGATGACGGCTGAGACACCTGCGGACTGACAGTCGCTACATACGGCTGTGAGATCGCCGGTGTCGGCTGCGGCAACGGCTCTGGCGCAGGGACCGGCGCCACCGAAGATGCCGGTGCCGCCGAGCTCGCAGCCCAAACCTGTTTCGCCCCGCAATACCGACAGAAGTTGGCTTGGTGGGGCAGCTCTTTACCACATGACACGCAATTCATCACATAACTCCTTAGGACTGGTTGGACAGTCATTTATTGAATGCTTACTGAATGCTCATTGAATGTTTCTCAAGTCGGCAAGATTGCTCAATGTGCCGATTTTGTAGTTGGTCGCGAACACCCATTCGCCCTGTTCGACCTTGATATTGGAATCGTTGAACTCCGGGAGTGAGGATTTCAGAGCCGCCACATCCTTGACTTGCCCGATAAGCGTGTAATTTATGCTCTGGGACTGCACCGCATTGTCAAGGCCGTAGTATGTCGTACTGAATTTCGATACGCCTGTATACCCTGCATTCAGCAAAATGTCGTAAACGGCGGCCTGCGTGAGGTCGGCAACCTTGGGCATCGAATCGCCCGACGCGGCCGAATCCGTAGAAGATGGCGAAGACGGAGCATCCGCAGGCGCCGAGGAAGGTGAATCCGACGGCATGCTGGATGAAGCCGATGAGTCAGCCGATGAATCGCCTGCCGAGTCTGAATCGCCGCTGGCATCATAGGAACCGCATCCGGTGCCGAGCATCAGCAAGGCAACCACGAGGAAAGTCGCAAATGCATTCCGTTTCATTGCCGCACCTCAGTCGTTTCTGAAGCATAGCCACCCTGCCGCGATGCAATATGCCGCAGCGGCCTGATGATGAATAGCATGACGTAACTCATGTATTCTCCTTTCATTGTTACATGGACTTATTCTCGAATTGCGCTGAAATTAGTATGGGTGCTGTGGCTGGTGGCTGGTGGCCTGTGGCTGCACGGAGTCATAGTCCTTTCCAGGCGGTGCCTTCCTGGTGCCAGCCTGCTTTGCCGACCGCCGCGTACTCCTTGGAGCTCGTGGTGTAGACGTGCTCGCCCGAGTGCGGATTGTACAGGCGGTAGACCGTGACCGGGCCGGCGGGGTTCGTGTACCATGCCACGCCCTCGTCCTTCCAGCCCAACTTGACCAGCGTCTTGTGCTCGCTCGGGTTCAGGGTCCAGTTGTGGTTGCCGTTGTGCGGGTTGTACTCCCGGTACACGGGCTTGAGATCGGAAGCGGAGCCCTGCTTGGCCGCGTTGAACGAGGTGCCTTCGTTGTTCCACCCCAGCGAGACCAGCGCGTCGCGTTCCTTGGCGCTGGTGGTGTAGTGGTGCAGTCCGGAGTTCTGGTTGTACACGCGGTACACCGGCACTGGCGTGCCCAGAGCAGGCTTGGGGGCCGGCTTGGCCACGACCCAACGCGCGTACAAAGTGCGCGAGCTTGCGGCGACCGGCGAACCAGTCACCTTGCTGCCGCCGGTCTTGGCAGTGAACCAGCCTGTGAACGTGTAGCCCGGACGCGAGGGAGCAGCGGCCAGCGCGTATTTCGCTCCCTGCTTGGCCGACACCTTCTGCATGGCCGAACCGTTGGCGAATTTGCCGCCGTTGGCGTCGAACGACACCATGTAGGTCGGTTTGGGCTTGGGAACCGCTTTCCACTGCGCATACAAGGTCAGGTTCACGTTCACCGCAGAGTTGAAGTCGTATGGCTTCGAGCCAGCCTTATCGCTCGTCCAGCCAACGAACGTATAGCCCGAACGCGTCGGATTGGCGGGTCTGACGGCCTTGCCGCCCTTGACGACCGACTGCGAGGAGACAGCCGAGCCGCCCTGTGTGTCGAACGACACCGCATACTTCACCACCGGGGGCTTCGGAGGCGTATACGGCTGTGTGACAGTCACGTCAAACTGATCCGACGCCTTGCCGATCGTCACCGTCGTGCTCGCGTGCAAGCTGACGTTGCCCGACCCGCTTAGGCCCTTCCATGAGGCCTTGCCCGTCTTCGCGTCATACGAGCCGGACGAGGGAGTCAGCGTGTCAGGCTTGATGAACGGGCCATCCACGCTTCTGGCCGTAGGCACCGCCACCGAAGAAGACGACACCGCCGGCAACGACACCGACTGCGGACCGAGACCCAGCACGGTGAGGTTAGTGAGCTTGGACAACGGGCTCACATCACTAACCCGATTATTGTAGAGGTACAGGTCGGTGAGATTGGTGAGCTTAGACAACGGACTCACATCACTAACCTGATTGCCGTCGTTAAGCCCCAGCACGATGAGCTTGGTGAGCTTGGACAACGGACTGACATCACTAACCCGATTCCAGCTAAGACTCAGGCCAGTGAGGTTGGTGAGCTTGGACAACGGGGTCACATCACTAACCCCATTTTTATAGAGGGTCAGGCCGGTGAGGTTGGTGAGCTTGGACAACGGGGTCACATCACTAATACCACTGTCACTGAGATCCAGGCCGGTGAGATTGGTGAGCTTAGCCAACGGATCAAAATCACTGATGGGATTGTAGCTGAGGTCCAGATCGGTGAGCTTGGTGAGCTTGGACAACGGACCGACATCACTGACCCCCCAATTGCCGCCGAGTTCCAGCTTAGTGAGCCTGGTGAGCCTGGACAACGGACCGACATCACTGACATGATTGGACTCGAGGTCCAGACTGGTGAGGTTGGCGAGGTTCTCGATGCCTTGCAGATTGGTGATTTGATTACTCTGAATACCCGGATCGCCTTCAGCGGTTAGTTCAGTGATGCTGGCGATGTCATGTTTGGTCAGAGGCTGGTCCACTTCATAACCACCGGTAGCTTGCGCCACAGCGTCGGCGAGATTCGGGTCCGGGAAGCACTGCCAAATGGTGCTCACATCCGGCGTGCACGTGCTGGTCGCGGCCGTAGCAGCCGGGGCGATGGCGCCCATGCCCAGGGCCATCGCCACCGGCAGCGCCAGACCCAGCACAAGCCGGCCCAGCCGGGCGACCTTGTTCGGTTTTGCTCTTCCCATATTCTCTGCTCCTGTCATCAAGCTACGTGCGGATGCGCAGCGCTGAATGTGCTAAGACACAGCAAAGCACGCAAAATCCAATTC
Source organism: Bifidobacterium tibiigranuli (assembly GCF_022655035.1). Taxonomy (GTDB): domain Bacteria; phylum Actinomycetota; class Actinomycetes; order Actinomycetales; family Bifidobacteriaceae; genus Bifidobacterium; species Bifidobacterium tibiigranuli_A. The sequence goes on from NZ_JALCUA010000001.1 coordinate 20,154, forward strand.
GCCTAAAAACTTTTCATCTTTTTTTATTCGGCGTGATTCGGCACGTTTCCCGTCTGCTGCGTCATGCAGAAACTGCGTGATTCGGCACGCCGCGCGAGCTCGAAGGAGACGGCTGCACGTTCCGCGCCCTGCCCGATATCACGCCCCGGCATTTCGCAAAGACATACAAGACAGAGTCGGTTCTGGCACAAGCCGGCCCATCAGCTCGGCCCTGAGCACATATCCGCATCAACGCCATTCTTCAGAGAATCCAGTAAGCGCATCGAGCGAGATCACGCCCGGCCAAGCCCCGCGCCGCCCACGCGCCCGGACCCAGGAACGGCCATATTCCGCCAAAACCCCGCAACCCGAATCCGGCGCCTACCATGCGAAGTGCTGAATAGGCGAAAAACTGCTGAATAGACACCAGCCAGCCACCAGCCACGCCCAGACACGAACGACCATGAACGACCACGGACGACCGGTCTATGGCGCAGCACGAATGCCCAGCGCAGCCAGCCCCGGCACAACGCCCACCAGGCACCACGAAAAGCGGGCGGCCGCTCCCCTGCCAAGGGAAACAGCCGCCCGCCACCGCCGCGCATCGAGACCGCCAGCAGCCAGCGTCTCAACGCTCCACCGCTTCAATTCCGCACGGCCAGACTCTTAATGCCAACCCGCGCGTTTACACGCTCGTTACAATCCCTTCCACGCAGTGCCCTCCTGATGCCAGCCGGCCTTGCCGACCGCCGCGTACTCCTTGGCGCTGGTGGTGTACACGTGCTCGCCGGAATGCGGATTGTACAGGCGGTACACCGTCACCGGCCCGGCGGGGCTCGCGTACCACGCCACGCCCTCGTCATGCCAGCCCAGGCCCACCAGCGTCTTGTGCTCGCTCGGGTTCAGGGTCCAGTTGTGGTTGCCGTTGTGCGGGTTGTACTCCCGGTACACGGGCTTCAAGCCGGAAGCGGAGCCCTGTTTGGCGGCTTGGAACGAGGTGCCTTCGCTCTTCCAGCCCAGCTTGACCAGCGCGTCGCGCTCCTTGGCATTGGTCGTGTAGTGGTGCAATCCGGAGTTCTGGTTGTACACGCGGTACACGGGCACCGGCGTGCCCAGCGACGGCTTGGGAGCCGGCTTGGCCGCGACCCAGTGCGCGTACAGGGTGCGCGAGCCGGTAGCGACCGGAGAACCTGTCACCTTCGAACCGCCCGACTTGGCCGTGAACCAGCCGGAGAACATGTAGCCCGAACGCGAGGGGGCCTTGGCCAGCGCGTACTTCGCGCCCTGCTTCACCGACACCTTCTGCGAAGCCGAGCCATTGGCGAACTTCCCGCCGTTCGCATCGAAGGATATTGTGGCCGTCGCAGCCGGCTTGGGCTTGTTCTTGGCCCATTGCGCGTACAGAGTACGCGAGCTTGCGGCGACCGGCGAACCCGTCACCTTCGAGCCGCCGGTCTTGGCCGTGAACCAGCCTGTGAACGAGTAGCCCGCACGAGCAGGGGCCGCAGCCAGCGCGTACTTCGCTCCCTGTCTGACCGACACCTTCTGCATGGCCGAGCCATTAGAGAACTTCCCGCCGTTCGCATCGAAGGACACCGTGTAGGTCGGGGTGGGCTTAGGAACTGCCTTCCACTGCGCATACAAGGTAATGTTCCCGTTCACCGCCGTGTTGAAGCTGTAGGGCTTCGTGCCCGCCTTGTCGCTCGTCCACCCGGCGAACGCGTAGCCCGAGCGCGTCGGGTTGACCGGCTTGATCGCCTTGCCACCCTTGACGACCGGCTGGGAGACGACGGCCGAGCCGCCCTGCGCATCGAACGACACCGCATACTTCACCACTGGAGGCTTCGGAGGCGTATAAGGCTGCGTGATGGTCACATCAAACTGACTTGACGTCTTGCCGATCGTCACCGTCGTGCCTGCGTGCAAGCTGACGCTGCCCGACCCGCTCAGGCCCTTCCACGAAACAGTGCCCATCTTCGCGTCATAAGCGCCGGACGAGGGAGCCAGCTTATCGGGCGTCACGAACGAGCCATCCACGCTCCTGGCCGTAGGAACCGACACCGAAGAAGCCGCCACCGCCGGCAACGAAACCGACTGTGAACCGAGGCCCAGATAGGTGAGGTTGGCGAGTTTGGCCAGCGGGCTTACATCACTAACCTGATTGTCGTAGAGGTCCAGATAGGTGAGGTTGGTGAGCTTAGACAACGGGCTAACATCACTAACCTGATTGTCGTAGAGGAACAGCGTGGTGAGGTTGGCGAGCCTGGACAACGGACTGATGTCGCTGACTTGATCACCACCGAGGCTCAGTATGGTGAGGTTGGTGAGCTTAGACAACGGACTGACATCACCACTGACCTGATTGCCGTTGAGTCCCAGCCCGGTGAGGTTGGTGAGTTTGGACAACGGACCAACATCACTGACCAGATTGATATCGAGGTCCAGCCCGGTAAGGTTCATGAGTTTGGACAACGGACCAACATCACTGATTTTATTGCTATCGAGGTCCAGTCCGGTGAGCTTAGTGAGCTTGGACAACGGACCAACATCACTGACCCGATTCCAGCCGAGGTCCAGATAGGTGAGCTTAGTGAGCTTGGACAACGGACCAACATCACTGACCCGATTCCAGCCGAGGTCCAGACTGGTGAGGTTGGTGAGGTTCTCGATGCCCTGCAGATTAGTGATTTGATTACTCTGAATACTTGAATCGTCTTGATCGTCTAGTTCAGTGATGCTGGCAATGTCATATTTGGTCAGCGTCTGGCCCACGTCATAGCCGCCAGTAGCCTGCGCCACTAGGTTGGCGAGATTCGGATCCGGGAAGCATTGCGCGATGGTGCTCACATCCGGCGTGCACATGCCGGTCGCGGCCGTGGCGGCCGGGGCGACAGCAGCACTCATACCCAGGGCCATCGCCACTGGCAGCAATACTCCCAGCGCGAGCCGGGCCAGCCGGGCGATCCTATACGGTTTTGCTCTTCCCATGTTCCCTGCTCCTGTCCTCAAACTGCACACGATACCGAAACGCCGAATGCGTCAGAACACAGCAAAGCACGCAAAAGACAATCCGCCAAAAAACTTTTCATCTTTTTTCCCGCCCAATGCAGACGCAACATCACCAATGACGCATCCGAAACGCCTCCGAGAAAAAGAACGCCCCGCCTGCGACCCCCCACTGGCTTACTGCCCACCTCCTAAGCGGCCCTTTACTGCCAACTGCCCCGGAATACTGGCAGCAAAAAGCCGCCGGCGCGCGGCCAGCGGCCCTTTGCTGCCAGCAGCGAGCAGCTGGATGCTCGCAATCGCCCTGCCCCGAATGCATCAGCGTTATGTGAGGCGTTATGGAGGTGCCGCAGAGGTCTATCTGCATTATATGAGGCGTTAATTCCCTAGCACCCCAAGTATCGCTGGCTGAAAACCGCGGTTTTAGGCCACATAATACTCGACACACCGCAGAATAGCGCCTCACGTAACGCAGATAGACCTCCGCAAAGCCCGGATAACGCCACACATAAGCGAGATAGCCAGATTCCCGCCGGCAAATCACGAAATCAGCAGTGTTCGCACACCAAATTGCGCCCGCCAAAACCGCCAGAGCCAAAACCCCGCCACGCCTGAGCAAGAGCAAGCCTCCCGACCCCCTCACAAAGCCGACACGCTGTCGCCCTCCTGCGGGTCCTGGGCCGCACGCAGACGCATGTCGAGGATGACCTTGGTGCCGCCTTCGCGCCGGGGCTCCCAATGGACGGTGCCACCGAAATCGTTTGTGACGAAGGTGTTGATGATCTGCGTGCCCAGCCCTGAGCCCGAGGACCGCGCCATGCCGTTATCCTCCTCGGTGTCCAGGCCGGACCCGTCATCCTCTACGACCACGTTGAGATTGTTGCCGCCTCGGCCCACGGAAATGGTGATATGGCCCTCCTTGCGCCCTTCGAAGCCGTGCTCGACGGCGTTGGTGATCAGCTCGGTGAGCACCAGCGAGAGCGGCGTGGCATCCTGGGCCGGCATCATGCCGAAGGAGCCGATGTAACTGATATGGATGTGCTGGTCGCGCATGGTGGCGAGGTCCACGGTCATCCTGAGCAGGTTCGAGATGACCTTGTCGTAATCCACCATCTCGTCAGCGGTCTGGCTCAGCCCTTCATGCACCATGGCTATCGTCTGCACGCGGCGCTGGGCCTCCGCAAGCTCCTTCTTGACCTCCTCGGATTTGGTCTTGCGCGCCTGCAGCCGCAGCAGGGCCGAGACGGCCTGCAAGTTGTTCTTGACCCTGTGGTGGATCTCCGAAATCGTGGCGTCCTTCGTCTGCAGCTCCTGGTCGCGCCGACGCAGCTCGGTTACATCGCGGCACAGCACCAGCGCGCCGGACCGCCCATTCACGTCAAACAGCGGCAGGGAGCGAATCGAAACCACGGAGTGATTCGCGTTCAGCTCGGAGTCCACGGCGGCCTTGCCCGAGAGCACCAGAGGCAGAGTCTCAGGGACGGGATCCTTCGTGTGCAGCAGCTGTGTGCCGATTTCGCTCAGGTACTGCCCCTGCATCGTAGTCACCGCGCCGAGGCGACGGAAGCAACTGATGGCGTTGGGCGAGGAGTAGCGCACCACGCCGTCCACGGTCAGCAGGATGAAGCCGTCGGAGACGCGGGCGTTGTGGCGCTGGTTCATCACCGGATCATGGTAGGGGAACTGCTCGCGCGGAATCATCTCAAAGAGCTGCTTGCCGGCGTTGATGCTCTCGGATTCGTAGCGGCCGTTGGACTCTCGCGTCGACATATTCGTCTCGCGGATGACCACGCCAAGCGTTTTGCCATTGTGGCGCACCGGCGCATAGACATTGCACACCGTCGAACGCTCCACATCGCGCAGCACGGTGGAGCGGACGATGTCGTTCGAGCGCATCGTCGTATCCAGCTCACCGATCAGATCGTCCTTGACCTCATTGCCCACCACGTCGTCGATGCGCAGGGTCATCACCGTGGACGGGCGACACTGCTCGGCGACGACATAGCGTCCATCGCCCCGCTGCAAGACAAGCAGCAGATCGGCGAAGCTCAGGTCGGCGACCACCTGCCAGTCTGCGACAAGATGATGCAGCCATTCGCGGTCGCTGTCATCGAAATCAGGGCGCGTTGCGAGAATGTGAGTGAAATCAGCCATGGCCTCCATCATACGCAACGCGTCAACCGCGGCACAGGGTAACGTGCTCAGAGCCGGCAGATTAGGCCACAAGCCGTGGCATACGTGGGCACGCAAGGCAAGATCAGCACGCAAGGCAAGACCTGCATGAAACGTGCACGGAGCTGTACGATGTCATCATCCAGCTTGACATTGACACTGGTTACGGTATCGTAAGTTACGTTTGCGTAACATATGGCAACGGAGGATTATGGACAGCCCGAACCAACTCGAAACCGAGGATGAGAGCAAGCGCGCCGCCGTCATAGCGGCCCGCGAGCAGGCCACGCATGCCAAGGCCGAAGCGGTGCGGGCCAAGGCGCGCAACAGAGCCGATTCCGTGCGTCGTATGGCCGAACGGCGAGCCGCAGCCATCATCGCACGCGGCGAAGCCCATGCCGCACACATCGAAGGCGTGCCAGTAACGACGCGCCGGGTGCGCCTCGACGTGCACGGCCGGCCCAAGCCGCTCCTGCGCGGCTGGATTCATGCGATATCCGCGCCACTTGCACTGGCGGCCGGCATCGTGCTGATCTGTCTGGCGCACGGCACGGGGCTGAAATGGGCTTGCGCGATCTTCATGTCCTGCTCGGCGTTCCTGTTCATCAACTCGGCGGCCTATCATCTGGGCGACTGGTCGCCGCGCGTCACCGACGTGCTGCGCCGCATCGACCATCTCAATATCTTTCTGCTGATCGCCGGCACCTACACGCCAGTCTCCTTCGCGCTCGATTCCTTCTGGCGCACCGCGATCATCGTAGGCATGTGGAGCTGCACCTTCGTGGCCATGATCATCCATGTGATCTGGATCAACGCGCCGCGCTGGCTCTACGTCATCGTCTACATCGTATTCGGCGTGTCAGGCCTCGCATTCATGCGGCTGTTCTGGCTCTCCCCCGCCGCCGGCCCAGTCGTCGTGATACTCATCGCCGCCGGCGGGGCATGCTACATCGCCGGAGCCATCGTCTACGCCCTGCGCAAGCCCGACCCGTGGCCGCGCATCTTCGGCTTCCACGAGATCTTCCACCTCGGCACCGTCGCCGGGTTCGCCTGCCACATGGTCGCCATCTACATGGTCATCGTCAATCTGTGGTAAGCGTCGCGCAGCCCATTACCTGCCTCCTTGCGCGTCTTGCACCATATAACATTGTTCCCCTATGCCAAGCACTCTCTGGCGTAGGGGAACAATGTTTAATGTTTGTTGTCGCCGCCTTCGCAGCGTCACGACAGCGGCTGGGAATCCTTGACCGTCACCGATATCTCGCGGCCGTTCGGCGTCTTGTAGCTGACGGTGTCGCCCTTCTTGGCACCGATGATGGCGGCGCCGATCGGTGATTCCGGGCTGATGACGTCGTATTCGGTGGCCACTGCGATGTCGCGCGACCCCAGTACATAGACCATCTCGTTGCCGGCCAGGTCCAGCGTCACCACGGAGCCGTTGCCCACGGTGCCGGCCTCGGGGGCCTCAAGTATCTTGGTATTGCGCAGCTTGACGATGAGCTCGTTGATGCGGCCCTCGTTCTTGCCCTGCTCCTCGCGCGCGGCCTGGTAGCCGCCGTTCTCCGAAAGATCGCCTTCGGCGCGCGCCGTCGCGATGCGCTCGGTGATCTCGTCGCGGTATTCGCCTTCGCGATAGGCGAGCTCCTGCTTGAGCTTGTCGTAGGCTTCCTGCGTGAGCAGAATCGTCTTTTCCTCGGCCATAATGCCTCCTCCTGACCTTAATTTTGTTATATATATGACTGCGCTGGCCAAGCCCGGTGCACTATGTCTGCGTACCGAACCTCGCCAGCGCTATACGTGTCGTTCTATAAGTCCGCCCGGCTCAGCGGGTCGAGATGATATCGATGACGAAGACCAGCGTGTCCTCGCCGCCGATGCCCGCCTGCGGCATGCCCTGCGAACCGTAGCCGTATTCCGGGGGAATCGAGACCACGAGACGCGAGCCGATGTTGTGGCCCGGCACCGTCTGATCCCAGCCCTTGATGACCTGCCCGACGCCGATGCCGAAGCTGGCCGGCTGATGGCGGTCGAAGCTCGAATCGAAGGGCGTCTCGCCGCCCCAGACCACGCCGTGGTAGTTGACCGTGACGGTGTCGCCGCGGCGGACCATCGGACCGTTGCCTTCGACGACCTCTTCGACCTTCAAGCCGGCCGGCGGTTCGGGCGCGGGGAATGTTATCTCCGGCGCGGCGCCGAACTCGGCGTTGACTTGCGGCATGCTTGCTGTCATATTGGCCTCCTTACGCACAATGTGACCCAGACTAGCACTTGTGGGTTGATAGCGATATCGCAGCGCGTCATTTTGGAACTCAGCTCCGACTTAGCTACAACTCAACTGCACATCAGCTGCACATCAATTGCGAAACAATTGCGAAACCTAGCATTCCACGACGTTGACTGCGAGGCCGCCTTTGGAGGTCTCCTTGTATTTCGACATCATGTCCGCGCCGGTGTCCATCATCGTCTTGATCGCCTGATCGAGGCTGACCAGATGCGAGCCGTCGCCGAACATCGCCATGCGCACCGCGTTGATCGCCGTGTTCGCCGCCATCGCATTGCGCTCGATGCACGGAATCTGCACCAAGCCGCCCACCGGATCGCAGGTGAGGCCCAAATGATGCTCGATGCCGATTTCCGCCGCGTTCTCGACCTGCCGCGGCGTACCGCCCATCACTTCGCACAGTCCGCCAGCCGCCATCGAGCAGGCCGAACCGACCTCGCCCTGGCAGCCGACCTCGGCTCCGGAAATCGAGCCATTACGCTTGAACAGGTAGCCGATGGCCCCGGCCGTAAGCAGGAAGCGCACCACGCCGTCCTCGTCCGCGCCGTCGACGAAGCTCCAATAGTATTGCAACACCGCCGGGATGATACCGGCTGCGCCATTCGTGGGCGCGGTGACGATGCGCCCTCCCCCGGCGTTCTCCTCGCTGACCGCCAGCGCGAACAGGTTCACCCACGCGGCGTCCGAGGATTCCAGCGCGTCCAGCGCCGCCTCGCCACGGTGGTGATCGCGTCGCAGCGCATCGCTGCCCGGAGAGAGCCGCTGGTACATGCGCGGCGCGCGGCGGCGGACTTCAAGGCCACCAGCCAGAATCTCCTCGGTGCTGGTGCACCCCGCGAGAATGCAGCCGTGCATCATATGCCAGATGTGCAGCAGCCGCTCGCGCACCTCGTCAGCCGGTCGCATCGCGGTCTCATTGGCCCAGACGATTTCGCTCACGCGCAGACCCGTGCGCTCGCATAGGGCCATAAGCTCGCCGCAGGACGAGAAGTGGTAGGGCACTTCGGGGCCGAAATCCACCTGTCCGCCGGTTTCCTGCTCCGCGAAGGTCATGCCTTTCGCCGGCCGCTCGTGGATGCCAATCATCGGGTCATCTTTGTCGCCGCGCCGGATGAACCCGCCGCCGATGGAGTACCACACCTGCTCGTCGAGCACGTCGCCGGCGGCATCGAATACTTGGAAACGCATGCCATTGGGATGCGCCGCGAGCCGCTGCCACATCTCGAAGACGACATCATGTGCGTAATCGAACGCAATCTCCTGCTCGCCTCCCAGAGCGAGCGTCCCCCGCTGCTCGCACTCCTGCCGAATGTTCAAAAGGTGCTCGATGTCGACATCCTCCGGCATGCTGCCTTCCAGGCCAGCGACCACCGCGCGGTCGGTGCCGTGGCCCATGCCGGTCATCGACAACGAGCCGTACAGCACCGCGCGCACCCGAGCCACCTGGCCCAGCACGCCGGACTTGCGCAGCGAAGAGACGAAGGCGTTGGCTGCGCACATCGGCCCTACCGTGTGCGACGAGCTCGGCCCGACGCCGACGGTGAACATCTCAAGAACACTGAACATATCACGACCATTCTCTATTTACGTCTGCGCATTCGACTTGCTGTGTGCATGTTGCACGTTGTGCTGTGCTTGCGAGGCTTTTACTCGCACCGGTTTGCATGCGGCGGCTGTACGCAATTGTATATGCGACACCTGCCTCGGTCTGAGGCACGTCATAAACCCACGGATGGCATTATATAGGCACACTGTGGCCGCGCCACGCCGCTCAGCCGTCAGCGCACTGACATCGTTATCGCGTTTGCCGCCGCCGCAACCTTAGTTACAGTGCCGTCTTGGCATAACCGCTGAAGTATTCTCAGTACAGCGCCCCGTACACCTTGGCGAGGGTGAAAGCTCCGAATATTGCAAGCACCAGCGTCAACACGCCGATGGCAATGACCGCACCCTTGCGGCGAGACAGCATCCTAGGTGCAATCGAGCCAAGGAAAAAGGCGGCGAATCCCAATGCGGCGCAGTTCACGCCGATGAGGATTACCTGGCTATTGCTCAGCTCAGCAAGTCCCAGCGGCGTGAGCATCGAGTTGATGAACGCCGTGAACACCGCGCATCCCCAGATCGTGAAGCCGAGCAGCCCCGCGACGCCATAGGCGACCGGCATCAGGGAAGGCCGCAGCCTATTGCCCAGCGACTCGACGCACCACAGCAGCGCGAAACCCACGGTGTAGGTGAACGCCACCGCCAGCAGACATGCCACCGCCGCCCAAGGAGCGAGCGCGAACCGGTTCTGCGCCATGCCGGCAAACATCGGCGCGCAGATGATCTCGCCCACGCACAAAACCCCTGCGGCGGCAATCGCCTGCACAAGCATGATCGGCAGGCCGGATTCCTCGTCGCGCGTGATATTCGTCCATTGTCGAGCCATGACGTTCCTTTGCTGTGTGTTGCCTGTACTGCCGTACCGATTGCTCACTCCATGCTATATGCCCATATGCCTAAGTTTTCAGAAGGCACGGCAGTCAGTGTTTTAGATAGTCAAGCATCCCGTAAACAACAGCATCCCAGCAGAACCAGTTATGACTCAGCTACTGACCTAAACTTTTCAGGCGCTTCTTCAACTCGACCAGCGGCAGGCGATTTTCCGGCTTCAATGCATTTTCGGCGCGTCGCAGCATGCGCTCGCGGAATTCAGGGTCGTTCTCATCCTTTACGAACACCCTGGAATCAAGCAAATGCAACTGTTCAGTCATATAGCCACCATAGCCTAGCTACCTGCAATAATCAACGGAGCAGTAACCATCATATTTCATGAATGAATTACTTAAAAAGATAAATACACATCCGGAATTCGCAATCTCCCTTATCCCACGAAACGCTACCAGCAGATAAGCGAGTTAACACAGCTGTCCTCATTTATGGGGACATTCAGGGGAAATTCAGGGTGTTCCCCGATACCATGACAGCGGGCAATGTGCTGGAATGAATGGTGACCGGATATTCGGCATGCGCCTGCACAGTCAATGGGGCGTTCTGGCGTTTTGCGGTTTTCTGGCACACAGATGTGTTGAATGTCAGACGACGGCAGAGCGCTTGGGGAAGCCAAGGATGCCTCCCGCGCCGTGCCCGCCAGGGAAAGGAACATACCAATGCAAGACGCAAGGCCTGACCACGAATGGACACCGATTCCACAGGCTGACGGCGAGGATGCCGCTCAGTCGCAGGGGGCGGAGACGGAACCTCAAGGAGCACAGCAGCAGGGGGCGCAATCGTCAAACGCGCGATTCCAAAGGGTGCAGCCGCAAGAGGCGCAGCTCAGCGATTTTGTTCAGGAGCAGGGTGTTCAGGAGCAGGGTGTTCAGGAGCAGGAACCCGGGGAAACGACACGCCAGATGCAGCCGGTGGCTGGCCTTGGATCGAGCAACGCTGGCGCGCAATCCGACGTCACCGGTGTGCTGTCCGAAACCTCAGAAAACCTTGAGGGCACTGAAAGCGCTGAATTCGGCAGGCTCATGCAGGAGCGCAAGGCACGTAAGAAGAAGCGCCTGATCCGCCGCATCATCATAGCCGTCGTCATCGCAGCACTGGTGCTCGGCTTCATCGTCTACAACGCATTGCGGCCAGCAGCAGGAAGCGGAGCGTCTGCCGCTCCCACGGCAGCGGTCGAGCAGGGGCTTTTCATCGATCAGGTCAACTCCACCGGATCCATCGAGCCCATTTCCTCGACCGTCGTCGCGCCGGAAGTCGACGGCACCATCGGCGAGGTGAAAGTGCAGGAAGGCGCGAATGTCAACGCCGGGGACGTGCTGTTCACCATCAACAACGACAAGCTCGATCAGGATGTGAATCAGGCCGACCTCGCGCTGCGCGCCGCACAATCGAGCCTCAACGGTGCACAAGCGCAGGTCAAACAGATCAACACCAGCATCGCGAACGCGCGACGGCAGGGCGGCACTCAGGGTGATGCCGCAGCTTCAGCGGCCGGCGAGCAGCTGCCCGCCGCACAGAGCGGAGTGGACAGCGCGCAAATCGCCGTGCAGCAGGCGCAGGCCACCTATGATCAGGCAGCGGCCCAGCTTGGCAAACGCACGGCGACGGCTCCTGTCGCCGGCACGATTCTGACCATGAGCGCGGTCCCAGGCACGGCCGTTTCCGCCGCCGGCACCGCAGCGGCCTCGGGAAGCGGCAAGCCGCTGTGCCAGATATCCGACCTGTCGCGCATGAAGGTCAATGTCAATGTCAACGAGCTTGACATCACCAAAATCGCCAAGGACCAGGCAGCCAAAGTCACTTTCTCCGCCGTCCCCGGCCTCACGCTCGATGCGACGGTCGACACCATAGCCAGCACCACTTCCGCTTCCCAAGGCGATTCTGCAAATTTGGCGGCGGGCGCAGGCTCCCAAGGCTCGGGCAGCACCGGGTATGCAGTGCGCTTGGTGATACCCTCCCCCGACCCACGGCTGAAACCGGGCATGACCGCCAACGTGAAAATCACCACGAAGCGCATTGACAACACGCTGATGGTGCCGATTTCCGCCATCACGGACGATGGCAAAGGTGAAAGCTACGTGATGCTCGAAACCAATGCCGACACCCACGAGTCGAAACGGGTGAACGTCAAGGTCAAAGACAAGAACAGCACCAAGGCCGCGGTCGACGGCAATCTCAAGAAAGGCGATAAAGTCGTCGCGTCCGGCAGCGCGAACTCTGCAGAAGGCTCGTCCGGTACTGATGGGTCTGCGACCGTGGGCAGCGCGTCCGAAGCCCCGCTCGAGAAGGTGCGGTAGCCATGTCACTGCTTCATATTCGATCCCGTGCTAAGGCAGAGCCTGTTAGCACCGACCCGACTGCCACCTCGCAGCGCCCATCGACCAGCGCCGCAATCATCGAGACCCATAGCATCAACCGCATCTTCGAAACCGGAGAGACCTTCACGCATGTGCTCAAAGGCGTGTCGCTGAGCGTGCGCGAAGGCGAATTCCTAGCGATTATGGGGCCAAGCGGCTCGGGAAAGTCCACGCTGATGAGCACGCTCGGCCTGCTCGACCAGCCATCCTCAGGCAGTTACCGGCTCTGTGGCATGGACGTGCACGACTTGAGCGACGACGAGCGTTCCGACCTGCGCGGGCGACTCATCGGCTTCGTATTCCAGTCCTTCAATCTGCTGCCGCGCACCAGCGTGCTGCGCAACGTGATGCTGCCGCTGGCCTACTCCGACTGCCCGGTGCGCCAACGCGAGACACGCGCCATCAAGGCGCTGCGTTCGGTGGCGTTGAGCCCGATGCTCTTCGACCGCAAAACCAATGAACTCTCCGGCGGCCAGATGCAGCGCGTGGCCATCGCCAGGGCGCTGGTGCGCAATCCGCCGCTCATTCTGGGCGACGAGCCGACTGGCAACCTCGATTCCAAAACGGGCGAGGCCGTGATGCGCACCTTCGAACGGCTGCGAGATGCGGGCAAAACCATCGTGCTCATCACGCATAGCCCCGAGGTCGCCGCCCGCGCCGACCGCTGCCTGCACATGCGTGACGGCGTGCTGCGTGAAGGGATGTACCGATGAAGGCTCGTGATCTTATAGCGGAGACCGGCTCCGCGCTCAAAGCCAACAAGGGCAAAAGCGCCCTGACGATACTCGGCATCGTCATCGGCATCACCGCCGTCATCACCATGACCTCTCTGGTCGGCGGCATCCGCGATGCGCTGGTGAGCGAAATGGGCATGAACGCAGCGCGCGCAATCAGCATCTACCCTTATAACGGCGCTGGCGTCAGCGATGATCAGCTGGCTGCGATGCGCGAGCAGCTGCCCGACTACGAGTACCTCTCCCCAGCGAACTACGGCTCCGCGCAGGAAATCGCGACGCCGACCACGACCGAGAAGCTCTCACCGTCCATAACCGGCGTCGATGAGCACTACTTCGATGTCTCAGGCCTGAAAATAGCGCAAGGGCGGGCATTCACCCAAGGCGAGTCCGCCGAGGGCTCGATGTCGGTGATTCTCGACAAACAGGCTGTACAGAAGCTTTTCGGCAGCGCGGATGCGAATCCGGTAGGCAAGATCGTGACCTTGGACGGCACCGAAGCGACCGTAGTGGGCGTCGTCGAAAACTCGGCGCTGATGGGTGGCGGAGGCGGCGGCAACGGCAGTCTGAACATCTACATGCCCGTCTCCGCCGTGTCGCTGCGGTTCGCGAGCGCTGGTGCCGGCTATCAGCAGATCTTCGGGCTGGCCAAGCAAGGCGTCGACGTTGCGAAGCTCACTGAGCAAAGCAAGACCACCGCCGCGAGAATCCTTCGGATACCTGCCGACCAGATCGATCAGGAGCTGTCGGTGTCCAGCGCGCAGTCCGTGATCGACCAGATGAGCAGCTTCATGGGCGCCTTCCAACTACTGGCAGGAGCCGTGGCCGGTATCTCGCTGCTCGTGGGCGGCATCGGCATCATGAACATGATGCTGACCAATGTGACTGAACGCATCCGCGAAATCGGACTGCGCCGCGCTCTAGGCGCAACCCGCCACGACGTGACCGCCCAGTTCCTCGCCGAAGCCATCGCCATCACCGTGATGGGCGGCCTCATCGGCACCGTGCTCGGCTACGGCCTATCGATGTCGCTGTCCGGCCTAGTCGGCGGCATGGTGGGCGGCATGACCATAGCTCCCTCGGTTTCCGCACAGTCGGTCATGCTCGCAGTCGGCATCTGCATCGCCGTCGGCGTCCTTTTCGGCTATTACCCCGCCCGCCGAGCCGCCCGCCTCGACCCAGTTGACGCCCTGCGGCATCAGTAGCGTGCGGACATTGTATTGGAAAAGTACCCCCGGTGGGACTCGAACCCACAAGCCAAAGGCGACTGATTTTAAGTCAGTTGCGTCTACCGATTCCGCCACGGGGGCATAGTCTGGCCTGCATCACGCAGGCTGACCGTAGCTATTATGCCACGGGCTATGCCGTTCGCTTCTCAAAGCGCTCCTTCAGCAGCCGCCGGCCGTAGTCAAGCACGATACCGTCGAGCAGCCCGTGCTCGCTGGCGACGAAGGAATCCAGCGGTTCGGCATGGTCCTGCGCGGCTGCCTCGGAGACCCTGGCGAGCACGCGGTTCCAGACCAGCGCTCCCCCGCCGACCACGTCGATGCGACCGGGATGAATCGTCTTGTATTCGCTGCGCTCGGCGCGGGTCATGTTGAGGAACTGGTTATCAACGTCGAAGGCCTGAGCAAATCGGATACGCACACCGTCCACGGCCTTGTGATCGTATTCCTTCAAGCCCAATGCCAGCGCGGTCATCGTGGTCACGGTGCCCGACACGCCGATGATGGTACGCGTTTTGCCCGCAGGAACCTGCTGGAATGCCTCGTCGATATGCTCGTCGATATCCGTGGCGGCCTCGCGAATCTCCTCGGTCGTCGGTGGATCGGAGCGCAGATGCCGCTCGGTCATGCGCACCGACCCGATGTTCATCGAGAAGGCCGCCTGCACCTGCGTGTCCGGCGTACTCACCCCGTCGCCGCCAAGCACCAGCTCCGTCGAGCCTCCCCCGAGGTCCACGACGAGATAGGGCGCTGCGAGGTCATGCCTCGGCGCGACGCATGTGGCGCCAAGAAAGCTCAGCGCGGCCTCCTCGCTGCCGGGGATGACCTCCGGGCGCACGCCAAGAATGCGCTCCATCGAGGATTCGAACACCTCGCGGTTCTCGGCATCGCGCGTGGCCGACGTGGCTACAAAGCGGATGCCGTCAACCGGGTGCTCGGCCAGCACATCGGCGAATTCGCGCACTGCGGCATCGGCGCGTTCCAGCGCCTCGTCGGCGAAGCGGTGGGTTTTGTCCACATCCTGCCCGAGCCGAATCACCCGGAGCATGCGGGGCACGATGTCATGCGTGCCATCAGCATCGACGCGCGCGATTTTGAGACGAATCGAGTTTGTGCCGCAATCGATGCCCGCGACCGTCACTGCATCCCGTTGTGAACCTTCCATAGCCCTCGCTGCTCCTTCTTCGTGCAGATTGTTCGTGCAAACACAATCCTCAATAACAGTCCTCAATAACAACTCGCCTGAGTATACGCCGCCACGCCGTCTCGCTGCCCAATTCAGTCCTCAATCTGCGTCGTGCATCGGCACACGGTCGGGCTGAACTCGTCATGAACCCGGACCAAAGCCAAGTCGCCTATGGGATTAGCCCCAGACCCCATGACCAGCGTCTGCGCCAGCAGCGCGTGCAGGCATTTAACGCGCGTCGGCATGCCGCCCGCGCTGGTACCCACGATATGCTCCTCGCTGTCACCCAAGCGGGTTGCCAACTCATGTCGGAATGCCAGATACAACGCATGGGCACGTTCATAGGCCTCATGCACTGCGTCATCCGTATTGAGCAGCTCGTTGTATTCGCGCATCACGCCGTTCGCTTCCAGATGCGAGATCGCTTTGACGGCCTCGGGACTGGTGAGGTAGCAAGTCGTGGGGAACGGGGTGCCGTCGTCCAGTTCCGGCCGGGTGACGACCGCGAGTGGCCGGCCGCAGACGCACCGCGCACCGACGGCGACCATGCCTCGGGGAAAGCGCCCCAACTGCTTGCGCACCATAGCGATATCGTGTGCATTGGCCGAGTCAGCGAGGCATCGGTCAACCAGCGTGACGGCCTGCGCGCGCATATCGGCGTCGATTGCGCCCTGCAGTCGGGTCTGAGGCTGGGCCTGGGGTTGAGTCATCTGCGCTCCATTGTCATTGCCGTTGATATTGTGAAAGTCGTCATAATCGCCGCTATCGCCATTCGCTGATATTCTCCATGACCAAGCAGACGTTACTTGCCCGATGTGCCGCCATTCGACGCTGCACCATTCCCTTGCGCGTCGCCAGCACTACCTGTGCCACTAGCACCGCCAGAGCCGCCAGCAGGACTTTTCGCACCCTGCTCGTTGGCGGTTTTAGGAAGCGGCGCGTCAGCCTGCTTGAAGGCATAGGACAGCTCGCCGTACCACGGCAGCGCCTTATGCCCATCCTGCGAGGAAGACCCGTTGGCTTCGGAGTCCTTGGAATTGCCCGTGACCGCCTCGGGGTGTTCGACGCGAATCGCCTGCTCACCGGGGAAGACGAAGCCCAGGCGTTCACGCGCCTGCGCGGTGATGTAAGCCTTGTCGTTCCACCGGGCGATATTGTTCTCCAACTCCTGCTTCTGGGCCACAAGCGAAGCTTCCTGACGCTTGAGATTGTTGAGTTCAGCTAGATTCAGCGCATACGAATGAAATGTGGACACCAGCTGAATCGACCCTAGAGCAACGATGAACAGTGCAATGAAGAACGCGACCGGTCCGCTTCCGCGTCTAGGCGAGGAAGGTCTTGCAGGACGGGTCGATTTGCTCATAGACATGAAAATACCCGTCGCATTCGACTTGACCGAATGCGACGGGCACTGAAAAACCCGCGTGGTGCGGTGCAGCGTCACACGCCACACCGCACCAGGCGAATCACACCTTACTTGATGTACTGCTTGCAGGCCTTGAAGGCGCTGTAGCCAGCGTAGAGCGCGGTGGAGCCAAGCTCCTCCTCGATCTCAAGCAGGCGGTTGTACTTGGCGATACGCTCGCCACGAGCCGGGGCACCGGTCTTGATCTGGCGAGTGTTCTTCGCAACGGCCAGGTCGGAGATCGTGGTGTCCGGGGTCTCGCCGGAACGGTGGGAAACCATCGAGGTGAAGCCATTCTCGGTAGCCAGCTCGATCGCGTCGAGGGTCTCGGTGACGGAGCCGATCTGGTTGAGCTTGACGAGCAGCGAGTTGGCGGCCTTGAGGTCGATGCCCTTCTGCAGACGCTTCGGGTTGGTCACGAGCAGATCGTCGCCGACGAACTGCAGCTGGTCGCCCAGCTCAGCGGTGATCTTCTGCCATGCATCCCAATCCTCTTCGGCGTAGGGATCCTCGATGGAGACCAGCGGGTACTTGGAGACGAGCTCCTTGTAGTAGTCCAGCATGTAGGCCGCATCGCGGTCAGCACCGTCGAAGTGATAGGTGTTGCTCTCCTTGCTGTAGAACTCGGAGGACGCCACATCGAGGCACAGGCCGATCTGCTTGCCGGGCTCATAGCCGGCAGCCTCGATGGCCTTGACGATGTACTTCAGGGAGTCCTCGTTGGACTTCATCTTCGGCGCGAAACCGCCCTCGTCGCCGAGACCAGTGTCGTGGCCGTCCTTCTTCAGGATGCCCTTGAGGGTGTGATAGACCTCGACGCCTGCGCGCAGAGCTTCCTTGTAGGTGTCGAAGCCGTAGGGGGAGATCATGTATTCCTGGATGTCGGTCGCGAAATCAGCATGCGCACCGCCATTCATGATGTTCATGTTCGGAACCGGCAGGATGTGGCCGTTGGTGCCGCCGATGTAGCGGTACAGCGGCAGACCCGCGGACTCGGCCGAGGAATAGAGCGCGGCCAGGGAAACGCCGAGGATGGCGTTGGCGCCCAGCTTGCCCTTGTTCGGGGTGCCGTCGAGTTCGATCATCGTTTCGTCGAGCGCGCGCTGATCGGCGGCATCCATGCCGATGACCTTCGGCGCGATGACCTCGTTGACGGCCTTGACCGCATCGAGGACACCCTTGCCCTGATAACGGGACTTGTCGCCATCGCGACGCTCCCAGGCTTCCGCCTCACCGGTGGAAGCACCGGAGGGGACGAGGCCGAGGCCCTGAGCACCATCATCGGTGTCGAGAACTACTTCAACAGTCGGATTGCCACGGGAATCAAGAATTTCGCGCGCATATACGCTTTCAATTGCTGCCACAACTACTCCTTCAAGCGTTGGTTGTATGACACCGTCAAGAATAGTGTGCTTGTTGGACGACAGCGCGCCTTGACGGCACCGCCCGCTGGGAGCGTTCACATCCGACGGCGGAAGGATGGCGTTTGCGTTGGGCGAATAGCTGGGCAAACCAAAGAAATCGATGCGCTGTGCTTATTGCATCACGATTAAATTAATCACGATGCAATAAATCGTGATGCAATAAGAGAATTTCCGCCTGCTTGCACGGCTTGAGCCACCCTACTGATGAATTAACATAACTTTAACTGATGAATTTGCATATTCTGATTGATGCGCTATTGCGCAGTACACCGCGTGCATGAGTGATTCTTCAATGGATTGGCTCGCACCTTTCGGGCAGCTTCGAAAAAGCGCGAGCGCATCCAGCCGAACTTATCCGCGAGGTGTACCCTTCCACGCCAGATCTTCGAGCAGTTGCTCGGCCCAGTGCATGATCTGCTCGCTGCTCATCGGCGCGGAGCCGAGCGAGCCAGCGAAGGGCGCGGGGATGAGCATGGTGTGGGTGACGGGGCGGTATTGCATGCCGCGGTAGATGCGCGACATACGCATTTGCAGCGATTCGGGCGGGTCGATCTTGCCCACGCGCACGCGGCTGCCCTGCGTCACGATTTCGCTGATGCCCAGCTCGCGCGCCTTGGCCCGCAGCCGCGCCACATCGAAGAGCGTCTCGAATTCCTGCGGCAACGCGCCATAGCGGTCGGCCAGCTCCTCGCGCAGATCGGCGAGATCCTGTTCGCTGCGTGCGGCAGCCAGCTTGCGGTAAGCCTCAAGACGCAGCTTGTCGGAGTCTATGTAATCCACCGGAATCGACGCCTCGATAGGCAGATCGATGGTGACGGCCACCGGCTCGTGGCGCTCCGGTTCCTTGTACTGCTCCACAGCTTCGGAGACCATGCGCACGTACAAGTCGAAGCCGACGCCCTCGATATGCCCGCTTTGCTCGCCGCCGAGCAGATTGCCGGTGCCGCGCAGCTCCAGATCCTTCATCGCCACGTCGAAGCCCGAGCCCAGCGCGGTGTTCTGCGCGATGGTTTCCAAGCGGTCGTGCGACTGCTGGGTCATGGGCTTGGCCGGATCGTAGAGGAAGTACGCATACGCGCGTTCTCGTCCACGCCCGACGCGCCCGCGCAGCTGGTGCAGCTGGCTGAGTCCAAAGCGGTCGGCATGGTCGACAAGCAGCGTGTTGGCGTTTGAGATATCGAGGCCGGTTTCGATGATGGTCGTACACAGCAGCACGTCGACGTCACGATGCCAGAAGTCGCGGATGACCCCGTCGAGCTGCTTCTCCCCCATCTTGCCGTGGGCGACGCCGATGCGCGCCTCGGGCACCAGCTCGTGAATCTTCGCAGAGACACGGCCGATATCCTCCACGCGGTTGTGCACGTAGAACACCTGCCCGCCGCGCAGCAGCTCGCGGTTGATGGACGCCTTCACCTGCGCGTCCTCGTATGCCCCGACGTAGGTGAGCACCGGAAGCCGATCCTCGGGCGGGGTCGCCAGCGTCGACATTTCGCGGATACCGGTGACGGCCATCTCCAAGGTACGCGGGATAGGCGTGGCCGACAGCGACAGCACGTCGACGTTGGTGCGCAGCGCCTTGAGTGTCTCCTTGTGCTCGACGCCGAAGCGCTGCTCCTCGTCGATGACGAGCAGCCCGAGATCCTTGAACTTGATTTTGGGGTTGAGCAGCTTATGCGTGCCAATCACCAGGTCAACCGTGCCGTCCGCCAGACCTTTGAGCGTCTCGTTGATCTCCTTGGTGCTTTGGAAACGGCTCAACGCCGCCACCTTGACCGGGAAGCCCTCGTAGCGCTCGGTGAAAGTCTCGTAATGCTGCTGCACCAGCAGAGTCGTCGGCACCAGCACGGCCACCTGCTTGCCGTCCTGAATCGCCTTGAAGGCCGCCCGCACCGCGATTTCGGTTTTGCCGAAGCCCACGTCGCCGCAGATGAGCCGGTCCATCGGCACGGATTTCTCCATGTCGGCCTTGACCTCGTCAATGGTCGTGAGCTGGTCGGCGGTCTCCTGGTAGGGGAAGGCGTCCTCAAGCTCCTTCTGCCACGGGGTATCGGGGCTGAAGGCGAATCCGGCCGTGCTCTGCCGCGCCGAATAGAGCTTGACTAAGTCCTCGGCGATCTCATGCACATGTTTGCGCGCCTTGGCCTTGGTCGCCGCCCAGTCCGAGCCACCCAGCTTGTTGAGCTTCGGAGCTTCGGCACCGATGTATTTGCTGACCTGGTCGAGCTGGTCAGTGGGGATGAACAGCTTGTCAGGCGGGGCGTTGCGCTTCGAAGGCGCATATTCGATGACGAGGTATTCTCGCGTGGTTTTGTTCGCACCGACACCAATCGTGCGCTGCTTCATCTCGACAAAGCGCCCGATGCCGTGCTGCTCGTGCACGATGTAGTCGCCGGTTTTGAGCTCCACCAAGTCGATGGCCTTGCGACGGCGCTTGGGCGTTTTGGCCTGCGCTCCCGCGCTCGTGCGACCGGTAATGTCACGCTCAGTGAGCAGCGCGACTTTGGCGGCGTTGTCGACAAAACCATCAATGGCATGCGATCGGACACACTCGAACTTCGTGATGCCGGTTTCGTTGATCACGCGCTTCAAGCGTGACAGCGTGCCTTGCGCCGGAGAGGTGACCGTCACCGCATAGCCATCGGCAATCAGCGACTCGATACCATGCGAGGCCTTGGCCTCATCACCGCGGAACTGCGCGGGATCCTGAGCATCGAGCTGCACATGACCCGGCCTGCTTGCATCCACGCCGAAGGACGTAAGCTGAATGACCTCGTGCCGGGAGAATTCCAACGCGCTGATGGTCTCGTCGTAATCAAGAAAACTCGCCTGCTCGAAGCTGATCGGCGCACCCGCACCATGCCCGGCAGCGGCCACATGCCAGCTGGCTGCGAGGAATTCGTTCGCGGTTTTCGTCAGATCCTCGGCGGCGCGGCGCAGCTTCTCCGGGTCGGAAAGCAGCATAAGCGCATTGTCGGGCAGCAGCCCGGCGACCGGCTCCATATCGTCAATCAGCGCGGGCATGAGCGATTCCATGCCTTCTACCGGTATCGCGTTGGCGATTGATTCGAGCATGTCGTCGGCGTTGGGAATCCGGCCGATGAGCGACTTCGCCCGCTCGCGCACCGCATCGTTGAGCTGCAGCTCGCGGCAGGGCGTGGCCCATATGCGCGGTACGTCGTCGCCGTAGGTGCGCTGGTCGGAGGCATGGAACTCGCGGATGGAGTCGATTTCATCGCCAAAGAATTCGATGCGCACCGGGTGCGGCGCAGTGGGCGGGAAGACGTCAAGGATGCCGCCGCGCACCGCGAATTCACCGCGATCCATCACCAAGTCGACGCGCGTATAGGCGTTCTCGACCAGTCTGCCTGCGGCCTCGTCAAGCGGCAGTTCCCTGCCCTGCTCGAAAACCAGCGGCTCCACGTCGCCAAGGCCGGCCACCACTGGCTGGATCAGCGAACGCACCGGCATCACGAGTATCTGAATCGGCCCGAACATGTCGCTGCCGGGCTGCGGGTGCTTCAGCCGGCGCATGACGGCCATGCGGCTCGCCACGGTGTCGGCGCGCGGGGAAAGTCGCTCATGTGGCAGCGTCTCCCACGCCTCAAATTGCGCGATGGCATTGGGGTCGCCCTCATACCAGGAACGCAGCGATTCCACGGTTTCCTCGGCTTCGCGGCTGGATGCCACGACCAGCACAACCGCAGTATGTCGCGCCGCAGCAGCAGCCGCAGCGATCGCCGGGCGCAGACCACTGGGTACACCGACGATGATGCTGGGGTCGGTTTTCGATTCGGGCTGCTCGATGTCTCCGTTGGCCAGCGCTTTGAACGATGGGTCGCGTTCGAGCGATTCGAGGACGCCAATCAGTGACTGGTGATCGGAAAGAACTGCAGCAGCCTTGTTCCTTCTGCCCGCTGGTGCTGCTGCGCTTGCTGCCGCGTTCTTCGTTGTGCTATCCGCCACTACCCTATCCATAACCGCTGTATTTGCTGTCCGATCTATCACTGCCGCATGCACCGCTGTTTCACCTACCATTAAAGCGCTCCTGCGCAGCGTTCAGCCCGTCAACAATCACCGTTTCCGCGGCATCGGCGCCGTCGGCCAGGAATTCCGGCAGCTGCTTGCGCTGGTCAGGATTGAATCCGCCCAGCACCCAGTCCACAGTGTTGTCGTGGGCATGCGGGCCGCGCTGAGCATGGCCCACCCCCATGCGCACGCGCGCATACTGGTTCGTGCTTAAGGACCGGTCAATGGATTTGATGCCGTTGTGACCGCCGGCCGAGCCGCCCGTCTTGACCTTGATGCGGCCGAATTCCAAGTCCATATCATCATGGATCACCACGATGTGCTCGGCCTCGATGCCGTAGTACGCGCTGATGGATGCCACGGCGTTGCCGGAGTCGTTCATATAGGTCAGCGGCTTGGCGAGGAAGAATTTGACCGAGCGTCCTTCGAGATTCATCACGCCCTTGCCCAGTTTGGCAAGCCCCTTATGGTCGGAGAGGGAGAGTGACCAGCGCTCAGCGAGCACATCCGCCGTCATGAAGCCCATATTGTGGCGCGTGCCCTCGTATTTGCTCCCGGGATTGCCCAATCCCACAATCAGCCAGAACGCCGAAGCCATACCATTCTCTCTTTCCACCCGCACAGTTCATCTACATGGACCGTCACCATCGCGCGCCGCAAACCGGCCGCACTCACTGCGCGTCATAATCGCGCATATCAGCCGATTCATGGTACCGAAGGTAAGAGACGAGAGACGCACGTGCTCGGCTGAAAGCGTATCGGCGGAACGCGCAAAAGGCCGGTTCCCGCGCCCGAAGCGTATTGCCTCAGGCGTGGGAACCGGCCTTGCGTACATCGTTTACGATGACGACCTATATATTGGGGCCGCTAGCGCTTTCAACGCTCACACTCTGATGTCAGGACTTCGGCGCCAGAATGCTGTAGTCGACGGTGCTGTCGTAGCGATATGACATGTTCTGCAGCTTGGTGCTGTACGCCTGATTCGGCTGGCGGTAGAGCATGGGAAGGTTGCTTGCCTCATCGTTCAGGAAGCTGCTGAACTTCTGCCAATGGGGAGCAGCTTCCTTGCTCGTGGATTTGCCAGCGTTCTTGGCCGCATCGAGCAGACCAGTGTATTCGTCGGTAGGAGCAAAGGCGCTGTTGTTGTCGCCCTTCGTGGAGAAGAAGTTGTCGAGGCCCGCAGGTGCCTGCGCTTGAGAACGATTCGCCACCATCAGCGCCTGGAAGGTCTTGTTGGCGCGACCGCTGGCGAAGTCCGCCGCGGAAAGCTGCTTCACCGTGACATCGAAGCCGGCCTGCTTGGCGGACGAGGAGATCATCACCGCCGAGTCGATGATGTCAGGCACGAGGCTCGACACGCTCAGCGTGACGGGGACACTCGTCTTGCCCGCTTCCTTCAACAGAGCCTTCGCCTTGGACGGATTATAGGTGTATGCAGGCTTCGCTGAAAGCCCGGGCACGCCCATAGCCGGCGTGATCCAACCGCTGCTTGCCTTCGCCTTGCCCTGGTAGACCTGCTTGATGATGTCATCGTAAGGAACGGCATAGCGGAACGCCTGACGCACACGCTGATCATTGAATGGGGCCTTGTTCTCCACCAAGGTCAGGCCGATGAACTCCGTCGGGTTGTCGACCTTCGGAAGCTGCACTTTGTCGGCAATGGAAGTAGCATCACTCGGGCTCAGCGCCTCGGAGACATCCACATCGCCGCTTGCCAGCATCTGCGCACGGGTGCCGGAATCAGCGACGACCTTCATGGTAATCGTGGTGAACTTCGGCTTGTCCAACGGGTAGTTCGGATTCGCCTTCAGCACCAGCTGCTGTCCTTCGGTCACCGACGAGACGGTATAGGGACCGTAGCCGGCTCCCGTGTTCTGAGCCGCCCACTTCGTCGCCCAAGGGTCGTCCGGCGTCACATGCTTGAGCATCTCGGTTTTGTCCCAGATCCTTCCCATCTGACCGGTGAGGTTGGGCAGGAGCAGTTCACCCTTATCCACGTCATGCAGGTGGATGGCGATCGTGTGGTCGTCGACTATCTGAACCTGATTGATGTTGTCGAAGAGGTTCGCGATCTGCGGCAGCCTGCCGCCGGATACATTCAGCTTGCGCTGCAGTGACCAGTACACGTCCTGTGCGGTGAAGGGATTGCCTGCCTGCGATTTGACGCCCTTGCGCAGATGGAAGGTGTAGGTCTTGCCGCCGTCGCTCACGGTGAAGGGATTGTCCTTGTCAGCCAGGACACCCTCGTACTTGGTGAAGTCCTGCACTTGCACGCCGTTCTTCTCGACATACTTGTACCGGATAAGGTTCACCATGGTCTGCGACCATATGGTGTAGTTCTCGTTGGATGCAGCCCACGTGCCTTCAAGGTCGTAGCTTGTCGGCATCGCCGCAATGGCCGCAGTCAGCGAGCTGCTTGAGGAGGAGCCGCCCGAAGCGGAGCTTCCGCCCGCGTCCGGCACCGAATTGGAGCAGGCGGCCATCGCGAAGACAGTAGCGAGGGCAAGGAATGCCGCCGATATCTTTCTACGAAGTCTACTGTGCATATGCATATGCGTTTCCTTACTTCTCTGTTGTGTGGTTGTTGGTTATTGGTTTCCCCGACGGCCCGCAAGCTGGCGGATGAGGGGGATGGCTTTTGGTATGGCTTTGGAGGAATAGGAGATGCCCAAAACCGATGCGAAGAGGAACAGGGACGGGAATACCGCCTCCCACCAGCGTCCGAGCATCATGGATGAGATGCCCTTGGAGATCATGTATCCCCATTCAGGAGTCGGGGCGTTCACGCCGATGCCGATGAATCCCAAGGCAGCCAGATTGATCACGCAGTTGCCGAAGATGAGCGGCAGATTGCGCAACGCCGGCCCGATGGAGTTCGGGATGACATGGACGAACGCGGATTCGAATGAGGATTCGCCGGCCATCTGAGCCGCCTCAAGATAATTCTCCCGTTTCACCCGCAGTATCTCGACGCGGGTGAGCTTGATGGGGGCCTGCACCAGCACCAAGGTCAGCGAGGTGATCAGCGCGAAATTGGAGGAGCCCATAAGGCCCACAACGACAATGGCCAAGATGATACCTGGTATCGCGATGATATACTCGCTGATCTTGTTGAGTACACGGCCCACGTTGCTGATTACCCCTTTCGAGCTTTCGGTGAGGCCGATGAAGGTGCCGATCAGCACGCCGAGCACCGTGCTGAGCACAGCAACCACAATGGCGAACTGGACGGCGATGCGAGTGCCGTACAAGGTGCGCGAATATACGTCCATGCCCACGGAGTCAGTGCCGAACCAGAATTTGGAATTCGGGCTGAGCCGCGCCGCGCCCACAGTCGTCGTCGGCGAGAAATGCGCGAGTGCGGGAGCGAACAGGCAGATGGCCACAATGATGATCACCGGCAGAAATGCCCCGATGATCGTCAGTATCTTGCGCGCCGTGCTGCTGCCGCGGATTGTTGCACCCGGTTGCGCCGCTGGGGGCTGCGCTGTGTGTAACTGATTGTGAGCCGACTGTGTACGAGACGATGGTGCATGAGCTGGCTTTGCCGGAGTCGGCGTGGCCGAAGACAATGCCACCGAACCTTGAGTCATCGAGATTTCCATGATTAATCCTCCTGATTTGCTACGCCGGGGCGTCTGCGCGGGTCAAGCCACATATTCACCAGATCCACGAGGAAGAACGCGAACATGCAGAACGCGACGCTGAGGATGAGGAAGCCTTGCAGCGCGGGGAAGTCCACCGACGCGACGGAGCGCACCGCCAGCGCGCCGATGCCGCCGAAGCCAAACAGGCTTTCCACCGTGACCGCACCGCCGATAAGACCGCCGAAGATCAGGCCGAATACCACGACGACGCTGGAAAGCGAGCGGCGGAATATGCTGATGTAGATCCACTTCCTGCCCACTCCTGCAGCGACTTGGAACTGGGTGGTGGTTTCGGCGAGCTCACGGTCGAGACCGCCGATCAGCTGCGTGAGCAGATTCGGCGTGTACGTGAGCATCATCGAACCGACCGGCAGGATGTACAGCACCAACGTCTCTCCCAGCTGCGCCCAGTTGCCGGTGAGCATCTCGTCGAGGATTGGGAAGCCTGTTACCACTGGAAGTGTGCCGGAGGAGACCCTGCCGAGCGGGGCCGGCAGCCATTTGAGGATGACGTAGAACAGCATGATGCTGAACACGGCGACAACGAATACGGGAATGCTGGTCGCAAACGATGCATACGTGCGGATGGCGCTGCGCAGCGTGCGATTCGAGGACCGAATGTAGAGGAATCCCAGCAGCAGCGCGAATATCAGCGCCGCACCAAGACCCAAAGTCACCAGTTCGATCGTGGAAGGCAGTCTGCTCAGGACCTCCTGCGTCACTGGCTTGCCGCTGACCGTCGAAGTGCCCAGATTGCCGACGAGCGCCCCTTTGACGAAATTCGCGAACTGATGCCATATCGAGCCGCCAAGGCCCATGGATTCAGCCTGCGCCTCATACTGCGCGTGCGTGTAGCCCTCGCCGCGCGAGGCCAGGGAGAGCTGCACCGGGTCGCCGGGCAGCAGCCGGACCAGAAAGAAGGCGATGATGGAAAATGCCGCGATGTCGATAGGCAGCTCGACGATGCGCCGCAGCCACCACATGTTTTTCTTAAACCAATTCATTGCCCAGCTCCTTCGACGACGGATTGCTCCCCTGTGATTGTTCAGACAACACCTGCTCAGACGATGATTGCCCATACGAGTAGGCGTGCAGCAGCGCCTTGGTGTATTCGTGGCGCGGATGCTCGATGACCTCCTGCACCGAGCCGGCCTCGACCACATCGCCCTGCTTCATCACCATCAGGTCGGAGCTGATGAACGCCGTGGCGGGCAGGCCGTGTGAGATGAATACCAGTCCTATCCCGCGCTTCGCCGACTCCTTCTTGATCAGATTGAGCACCGCGCCTTGCACAGAGACATCAAGCGCCGAAACCACCTCGTCGCAGATGAGCAGTTTGGGACTCACGACCAGCGATCTGGCGAGCGCGAAGCGCTGGCGTTGCCCGCCTGAAAGCTGGCGGGGATAGTGCGAACACAAGGCGACATCCAAGCCAAGCTCGCTGACGATCGTCTCCGTTCGCTGCACGATCTCGTCCTTGTCGTGGATCTTAAGCAGCTTGCGAATCGGAGCGGCAATCGATTCGCCCATCTTCTTTTTCGGGTCAAAAGACGAGGAGGTGTCCTGCGCGACGTATTGCACGATGCGGCGGTATTCGAGCAGATCCGTGGGATTCGCCATCCACTGCTCCAAGGGCAGTCCGTTGATGGTGATTGTGCCTTCCGTGGGCTTTTCGAAGCCCACGATCATTCTCGCCAACGTTGATTTGCCCGATCCGGACTCGCCGATGACTCCTATGGCCGAGTCCGTGGTGGCTTCGAGGCTGATCTTATTGACGGCGGTGAACTGCTGCTTGCCGCGCCCGAAGCGTTTCGTGACGTCTTTGACCGATAGCGTGAAATCGTCATTGCTATTGCCAATCATCGCTCATGCCTCCTTAGTCAGGGCCGCGTTGTGATCCAGCGTCGGCAGCGCGTCCAGATCGTAGGAATTCAGCCGCGGCACGCAGGCGAGCAGCGAGCGGGTGTACGGCGAGCGATTCTCGTCGCCGAGCTGCGCGGTGTCGCAGAAATCCTGCACATGCCCGTGGTAGAGCACCAACGACTTGTTGGTGTACTCCCTCGCCAGATCGATGTCATGCGTGATGATGATCAGCGCGGTCCCCAGCTCTGCGGTCAGTTCGAGGATGAGATCCATGACCCTTCTGCTCACCGAGGCATCTAGCGCCGACGTGGGTTCGTCTGCGATAAGCAGCAGCGGCTTGGAGCACAGCGCCAAGGCGATCATCACGCGTTGGCGCATGCCACCGGACATCTCATAGGAGTGCAGCTTTATCACGCGCTCCGGCTCATGAATGCCTACCTTGTCGAGCCACTGCACGGCCTCCTTGCGAATCTGCGAACGGGACTGGGAGGTGAGCGAGCCAAGCACTGTCCTGAACTGGTGACCGATTGAAGCGACTGGGTCGAGAGATGTCATCGCGTCCTGAAAGATCATCGACACGCCTTGACGCCGCGTGGGTATGACTGCGACGCTCGCGCTCATATCCACGTTTTTGCCAGCTATCGAAGCCGTCGGGCAGTCGATTTTCGCGATTCTCGACGGCAGCAGACCGGCGACCGCCATGGCGAGCGTCGTCTTGCCCGATCCTGATTCCCCGACGATGGCGAGGCGATCCGATTGCTGCAGGCTGAAGCTCACGTCGTTGACCACGGCGTTATAGCGATCATCGCTCACGTAGGCAATGGACATGCCCTGCACCGTTACGGCTTCGCGAACCGGTGGTGCGTCCGGTGAAGCGTGTGTCATATTCTCCTCCATTACGCAAACCTTTCATTGCTCATTGCTTTTGGCTGTTGTTTGTTGCGCTGCGTGCCGCAGCGTGTTGCTTGGCTGAACGAACCGTCCATTGCTGGATTGCCCTTGCGCATGCCTTACGCGATAGGTGCCGTTGCGAGCGGCAGGTTAAGCATCGGCATTGTGGATGCGTTGACCACACCGTAAAGGAGCTTTGTTTCCTCTGGCGATGAAATGCCATGCGCTTTTGTTATCAACCCATAGCATGGGTGTTTTCGCTAGGATTGCGGCCGGATGTCCTCACCCATACGCATTTTCAAGCGACAAATGCCTTGGAAAACGCCTATTCGCGCAGCATCGAGACACGAAGTAGCGTAAAGTCCGGTACTGCGGCGGACGCACCATGAGCCGCGCCATTTCACATTTTCGAAACACGTCAGTAATGCAGACGGAACCGGGACACGCTCCAATGGAATTCGTTTCAACGGGGTATGGAGGCTTACATGGATACGAAAAAACTGTTTTATTTCACTCAATTGGCCGATTACGGCAGCATCGGGCGGACCGCTGAAATTCTCAAGATCTCCCAGCCGGCTCTCAGCAGGCACGTCGCCTCATTGGAGAAGGAGTTCGGTCACCAGCTTCTGACCCGCAGCCAGCACGGCATCGCGCTGACCCCCGCCGGCGAATCGCTGTACCGCTCCTCCCAGATGATCCTGCGCATGGAGCGCGGCACGCTGCGCCAGATGGGCCGGATAGGCGCCGGGCCATCCGGACTGGTATCGCTAGGTTTGGGCGCATACAACTGCGCCAACGACATCGCCTCGTCCGTGCTGGAAACCGTGCTGAGCGACTACCCGGGCATCTCTGTCCACTGCGTGGAGGCGCTGTCGACCACCTTCAGCCAGGCCGTCAAGATGGGCGTGCTCGATGCCGCCATCATCTACGATCCCGGTTTCATACCCGGCATTCACTGCGAGGTAATCAGCACCGAGGACCTTTACGTGGTCGCACGCAGGGATCTGCGCGTCACGGAGCCGGGGACGAACAGTATCAGCCTTGAAGCCATGGGAGGCCTTGAGCTTTTCCTCCCGGAATCAGACAACATCCTGCGCCAAATCGTCGAATCGGCTTTCCGCAAGCACAATCTCGAACT
This sequence comes from Bifidobacterium tibiigranuli, assembly GCF_022655035.1. GTDB lineage: Bacteria > Actinomycetota > Actinomycetes > Actinomycetales > Bifidobacteriaceae > Bifidobacterium > Bifidobacterium tibiigranuli_A. The sequence continues at coordinate 49,979 of NZ_JALCUA010000001.1, forward strand.
CTTCATCCGCGCGGAAATCGAATCGCCGCTGGTGCTGCGTCAGGTCGTCGAAAAAGGGCTGGGCTGCACATGCCTGCCCCAATCCTCAGCGGAGGAGATATTCCCCGGGCGCGAATTCCAGAAGCTGCGCATCGAGTCGCCCGCCCTCATCGCCTCATTCGCGCTGTGCACGCCCGACACGCAATTCAGGTCAAGTGCAGCGGATGTCGTGGTCGAGCTTATTCGCAACGCCGTCGACAAGCAGCGAGGAACCGGACGCAACGCGAAAAGCCGCAAGACTTCCGAGGCGACGCACAAGCGGTAAAGCAGCGGAGCAGCAAGGCAGCAGGCACGTTTCGCCACCCTAGCCCATACAAATGCTCAGACAGCCGCACCAGCCGTCGAATGCCGTATGGCCAGCTGAGCTGGCAGGCACTGCGACTGGGGTTCGATATTCGCGGAACCAAGCTGCGTGACCAGCATCTGGGCTGCTGACCGGCCTAGCTCATCAGCAGAGGCGGATACCGTGGTGAGCTGCGGCTGCACCATCTGCGCAGCAAAGCAATCGTCGCAGCCAATCACGCTGATATCCTCCGGCACGCGCATGCCGATGTGGGCGAAACGCCGCATGGCGCCCAAGGCGAGCAAGTCGTCGAAGAACATCACGCCGGTCACCCCGCTGATGGCGAGCGCATCTGCCGCCGCCTCCCCCGCGACGAGCGAAGGCCGGTATGGTCCCAGCTCCTTCACCGACACGCCCGGCAGATCGGCCGCCTCGTTCATGACGGCGCGGTACCGGGCGCGGTCCAGCCGCGAATCCGAGGGGCCGTGGACATAGGCGATTTCCTGATGGCCCAGCGATGCCAGATAGCGCAGCGCCTGCTTCATGGCGCTAGACGTGTCGGCGATCACAGAAGACATGCCTTCCAGCTCGCGGTTCACCACGACTATCGGCGTGTTGGCTCCCTTGTGCCGCAGCTCCTCGTCGCTCAGGCGCGGCGAGGCCAGAATCATCCCGTCCACGGTTCCCGAAAGCTCGCTGATCCAGCTGGCCTCCTGATCGCTCGACTCGTCAGTGCTCACCAGCATGAACAGGTATCCCAAAGACTGCACACGGGCATGGCAGCCGCGGATGAGATCGAGCGTGACAGGATTGGTCAGGCTTGGCACGACGAGCGCCACGGTCCCTCGAATGAAGCTCGGAGTAGATGCTCCGAAATCATCGTGGTATCCAAGCTCTTGGGCCGCACGCACAATCCGCTCGTAGGTATGCGAGTTCACGCGCCCGGGGTCATGCAACGCCCGCGACACAGTCGAGGGAGCGAGATGGCATGCCTGGGCGATGTCGGTGAGTGTCACTCGCCGGTCGTTCCTCCGCTGCGGGATGGTCATGGTCCCCCTCTCCTCTTGCCGCAAGGCAGCTGCGCATAGCAATCCTGTGTCACAAAACGTGCCTATGGCAATTTCTGTGACAATTTTCAGCCGGGTAATCTGGCAATCCCCATCAGCGTATAACCCTCACTGCATAAATCTGGCAAACGCCGCTGTGTGTTACATCTCGGTAATACCGGCCAGCATATGGTGTGCCCCATCCGTCACAACCAACGTTACGTAAGGCGACATCCATGACATACAGCGATTACACAACTGCGCTCGTTACCGGCGCTTCCAGCGGCATGGGCAACGCCACCGTACGCAGATTCACCGAACGCGGACTCACCGTCCACGCGGTCGCACGCGACGCGAAACGTCTGGAACAGCTAGCCGAGGAGACCGGCGCAATCCCCCATGTGCTGGATCTGGCCGACACGGACGCCATCGAACGCGAGTTCACGGGGATGCAAATCGACATCCTGGTCAACCATGCAGGAGTGAGTCGACCCGGCAACATTCTCGACGCCACCCGGCAGGACCTCGAGAACATGGTGAACATCAATCTCGGCGCTATTCTGCAGCTTGTCCGCATACTGCTGCCCGGCATGGTGGAGCGCGATCTGGGCCATATCGTGAACACCAGCAGCATCGCAGGACTCTACAATTTCTTCGGCCACACCGGCTACCATGCGACGAAGGCCGCTGTGCACCAGCTCTCCCGGCAGCTGCGCAACGATACGGTTGGCAAGCGCATCCGCGTCACCGAAATCTGCCCTGGTCGCGTGGAGACCGAGATATTCGCACGCAATGTGGGCGGTTCGCCACAAGCCATCGAGGCGGCGCGCAAGGAGTATTTCGACGGCTATGAGTCGCTGACCACCGACGATATCGTCAACGCCATCGACTTCGCCATCGATTCGCCTCGCCGCATGAACGTCGGTCTGATGGAAATCATGCCGACCTTCCAGGTGCCGGGCGGGCTGACCTTCAATCGCCGCGGCTGAGGGCGAGCGAGCGCTTATGAACTCATCTACGCATCTGCAAAGGAATCGACGGCTATGACCGCTGTTCTCTCGAGTTTCCTGGTCGTCGGCTCGATCATCGTGCTGGGGTACTTGCTGCAAAGGAATCACATCCTCGGCAACAACGCCGAGCTCATCATCACACGGCTGGTGTTCTTCGTTGCCTCCCCGGCGCTGCTGTTCACCACTGTCGGCAAATCCAAGCCAGCCGATGTCTTCGGTCCTGCTATGGCCGTGCAGGTGATCAGCGTGGTGGCGGTCGTCATAGCCTACGTGCTGTTCAGCATCCTGGTTTGGAAGCAATCCTGGGCGCAGACCGTCGTCGGCTCCATGTCGTCGTCATACGTCAATGCCGGCAACCTCGGCATACCGCTGGCCGCCTATGTGCTGGGCAATGCGGCTCAGATCGCGCCGATCCTGCTGTTCCAGCTCGCCATCTACACGCCGGTCGTCATGCTGCTGCTGGAACTCACATCGCAGCGCAAGGCCAACATCGGCAAGTCGCTGCTGCATGCCTTCGCCAATCCGATATTGCTGGCGAGTTTCGCCGGGGTGATCGTCATGGTCACCCATTGGCATGTCCCGAATGTCATCATGGAGCCTATTCAATTGCTATCCGGCATCTCCGTGCCTGGCATGCTGCTGACCTTCGGCATGTCCTTCGCCGCCGATCGCACGCTGCTCTCCAGCGGTTCGACGGGACCGGTGGCAACCGCCGTCGTGCTCAAGAACATCGTGCAGCCGGTTATCGCCTTCTTCCTTGCCAGCAGACTGTTCGACCTCACCCCGGCCAACGTGATGGCCTGCGTAGTGATGGCGGCGCTGCCGGCTGCCCAGAATGTGTACACCTATGCCACGCGCTTCGGCACCGGCAAGGAGCTGGCCCGCGACGGCACGCTGATCACTACGCTGGTTTCGGTGCCGGTTATCGTCGTCATCGCCTTCCTGCTGTCGTGATGACGCCAGAACAGCGACGGGACATTCCCCACGAATATCTATAATCCATGCTTATCGAAAGGATCATCATGCCCAGCATACGTTTGAGCGAACGCGTCACATCCATCAAGGAATCGCCGAGCGCCGTGGCGGCGGATCATGTCCGCGATCTGCGCGCCCAAGGGCGCAATATCCTCTCGCTGACGGTGGGCCAGCCGGACTTCGACACGCCCGAATCCATCTGCGAGGCCGCTGTTGAGGCCATCAAACACGGCGAGACGCGCTACACTTCGGCCAACGGCACGCCCGAGCTGCGCAACGCCATCAAGCAGTACTACCTACGCCGGTATGGCCGTCCCTGCGAGGATGACGAGATATGCGTAGGCGTCGGCGGCAAGCAGGTGATCGCGCTGGCACTGATGGCGACGCTGTGCCCTGGCGATGAAGTAATTGTGCCCGCGCCCTACTGGGTGTCGTACACCGATATGGCCATCATGAATTCAGGAACCCCCGTGGTCGTCGAGACCACGGAAACCGACGGCTTCAAGATGACTCCGGAAGAGCTTGAGCAGGCCATCAGCGACTCCACGCGCTGGCTGATCCTCAACTCGCCCAGTAATCCTTCCGGCGCGGTATATTCCACGTCCGAGTTGCAGGCGCTGGCCGATGTGCTGCGCAAGCACAGCGACGTGCTGGTGCTGTGCGACGACATCTACAACGAAATCGTATTCTCCGACGCCAAGCCGGAAGGGCTGGTCAGCATCGCGCCCGATCTCGCCGACAGGATTCTGACGGTCAACGGCGTGTCGAAGACCTACGCCATGACCGGGTGGCGCATCGGATTCGGCATCGGGCCGAAGGCACTGATCGGAGCCATGAACAAGCTCGTCTCGCAGATATCATCCTGCGCCTCGTCGGTCAGCCAGGCTGCGGCCGCCGCAGCGCTGACCGGAGACCAGAGCGCCGTGGGCAAGATGGTGCAGGCCTACCACGAACGCAGGGATTTCGCCGTCGAACGGATCAACCAGATCGACGGACTGTCCTGCCTGTCGCCGGACGGCGCGTTCTACATCTACGTGAACTGCGCCGGACTGATCGGACGCCACTGCCCCGACGGAACGGTTCTTAGCGACGACGCGGCCGTAAGCGACTACTTCCTGTCCCAAGCCTCGGTAGGCACGGTTCCGGGCACTGCCTATGGCCTCTCGCCCTACTTCCGCATCTCCTTCGCCACCTCCATTCAAGTGCTAGGCGACGCTTTCGACAGCATCGAGCAGGCTATCTCCGTGCTGCAGTAACGCCCGCGACGGCCCAGACTTTGGCTTCTAAGCTGAACATCCGACGACTCTTGAGCCGACGCACGATGCTGCGTCGGCTCATTCATTCCTGGGTTCGCCTATGTGCAGAGCCTCAGAAGCCGTTGTCGCTGATTTCCTGGTCGCTTATGGTGTCGCGCAGCACCTGAGCGACCACTTCAGTGCCGCGCGAATGCGTTGCCTCGGCGGATGTCGCTAGGGCGAAGCGCACTTCGACCGAAGGTTCGCGCAAGGGCATGATGGCGAACTTCTCGCTGTCAAATACGGCCTGTGCCACATGCGAGGGAAGAATCGTGTCGCCTATCCCCCGGCTCACTGCCTCGGGCAGCGGCGCGGTGTGCTCAAGCTCCAACGACACCTGCGGTATGCTCATATTCACGCTGTAGGCCTGCTCGACCAAGGCCCTAAGCGTATGCGTAGATCGCGGGAGAATGAGATCTCGGTCCGTGATATCCGCCCAGCGCACGCCGCGAGGTTCGGCTGCCAGCACGTTCTGGCTGTGGCTTTGTTGCCTGCTGTGATCCAGCGTCGTTATGTTCAGCCCTGTTGCATTCAACGCCGTTGCACCCAATCCAGTGCCTGATTCCGTACCTGCTGCTCCTATGAAAGCTGCATCATCGCGTGGGGCCACGAAACACAAGCGGTCATGCAGCACCGTCTGCAGCTTGACGCCCTTGACCGGCCCGGGATGGTAGATCAGCGCGACATCCAGCTGCCCCAGCTTTACCGCCTGACTGTGCACGACCGACAGCGCTTCGACGATGCGCAGCGTTATGCGCGGGTACTGCCGCTTGATCTCCGCGACCAGTCGGACCATGAACGCAGGCGTGATGCTGAACGGGGCCACGCCGAAGGTCACGGTCTCCTGCGGGGACTCATACTCCTCTTGCACCTGCTGGCGCGCGGTTTCCTCGAGTCGCACGATGTCTTTGGCATATCGATACAGCGACCACCCCGCAGCCGTCGGCACCACGCCGACATGTCGCCGCGTGAGCAGCTGCTGATTCATATCGCGTTCGAGTATCGCAATGCTTTGGCTCAGCGCCGGCTGCGCGACATGCAGCAGCTGCGCGGCGCGGGTCATCGAGGCGGAATCGACGATGACAATGAACTGGTGCAGCCGACGAGTTTCCATACGTACCCCAATCGATAGGGAATGTTCCAGACTTTCAAGAAGTTTCAATCTATAAGTAAATCATATATTACTACTTAGGAAACATATCCGATACATTGGCAAACCCATGATGTGAATATCAAAGCCCACACAGGGCACAGACCCGTACGGGTGTAACGAACCCGGCAAGGAAATGATTTCAAGGAAAGGGTGGCATTATGCAAGGCAGTGGCACAACAGCGACGATCGATCTGGTCGCCGACATGGGCGAAAGCTATGGCCAGTGGCGCATGGGAGACGATGATGCGTTCCTGGAAATCATTACCTCGGCCAACATCGCATGCGGCTACCACGCCGGAGACCCGCGGACCATGGACAGGATTGTGAGTCTGTGCGCGCAGCGCGGCATCGGCATCGGCGCACACCCCTCCTTCCCCGACCGCGTGGGATTCGGCAGGCGCATGATGGAGCTGAGCGAGACGGAAGTGCGCACGGACATCATCTACCAGCTCGGCGCGCTGCAGGCCTTCGCCGCCGCGCACGGCACCAAGGTCACGCATCTGTGCCCGCACGGCAAGCTGGGCAACAGCGTCATCACGAGGCCGGACTATGCGAAAGCAATGGTCGACGCCATCTACTCGGTCGACCCGTCCATTGTGCTCTACACGCAACCGGGGCAGACGGCAGACCTCGCACGCGAGCGCGGCCTTAAGATCGCTATGGTCGGCAACATCGACCGCAGCTATGAGGACGACGGCACGCTGACACCCCGAGGGCTGCCGGGAGCAGTACTCAGTGACCCCGAGGAGATCGCAGCGCGCACCATTCGCTTGGTCAAGGACGGCATCCTGGTCAGTCGCAATGGCAAGGAACTGCACCGGCACGTCGACACCATTCTGCTGCACAGCGATGGAGCGAACGGGCTTGGCATCGCCAAGGTCGTGCGTCAGCGCGTTGCAGAGGCCGGCATTACCATCCATCGGTTTGCGAGCATCTGATGACGAATCCATTGCTGATATCGCCCTGCGGCGAGTGCGGGCTGCGCGTGGAATCCACGAGCGGCGAGGACGACGAGGACTGGCGCACCGTGCACAATCTGTCGCGGCTGCTGGGCATGGCGCAGCTGCCGGGGCTCTATGACGCCGTGCCGACCTACAACTCGACCTTGCTGGAATTCAATCCAGTGCTCACCGATGCGGACACCGTCACGGCGTTCGTGAGGCTGCTTGAGCAAGCACATGATCTCACGGCCCCACTGCCCCAGGCCCGCATCTTCGATGTTCCCGTAGTGTATGGCGGCGAGTATGGCCCCGATCTGCCGTTTGTGGCGGACTATCTTGAGCTTTCCCAGTCTGAGGTGATTCGGCTGCACGGCGCACAGGATCTTATCGTGCGTTGCCTGGGCGGCCCTGCAGCATCGTGCATGACCGACGGTCCGGAGTTCGCCAAACCCATTCCGCGCTTGGACGACCCTCGGCTCTCGGTTCCCGCCCAATCGGTTTCACTGGCAGGACGGCAAGGCGTTATCGGGCCGGTGAAGGCGCCGAGCGGGTGGCGGGCCATCGGCATTACCCCGATTCAATTGATGGATCTGGACGACCCCGACCTGGTGCCGTATCGGCCCGGCGATCACATCCGATTCCGCGCCATCGAAGAATCGCAATGGGATCAATACAACGGACGCGCCATGCGCGATATGGAGGTGCAACGATGACGATAACGGTGAATTACGCCGGTCACGCCGTCGTCACGGATCTGGGCCGCAGCAAAGGACCAGTGCGCGGACTGTCCATATATGGTGCGCTCGACCAGACATCGGCCCGGACAGCCAATGCACTCGTTGGCAACGCGCCGAATGCCCCGCTGCTGGAATGCTTGGCCGACGGACTGACGTTCACTGTTGACAACGATGACGTCCTTATCGCGGTGACCGGCAGTCCTATGGATCACGCGAGCGTGGACGACGAGCCGCTCGACATGGACACGCCCATCAGCGTCAAAGCTGGGCAGCAAGTCGTACTTGGTAATGCAGTCGGCGGGCTGCGCACCTATCTCGCCATACGCGGCAGCCTCGCCGCTCCGCGCCTGCTCGGCAGTTGCGCCCCGGACACCATGCTCGGCTTCGGCTTGCGTCTGCACGACGGCGACACGATTGAAACACTCCTGCCCTCCCCGCCGCTGCCTAATCTCTTCGAGGGCATACCCTATATCAACCTGTATGTTCCCTCGCCACACTTCGATGACGATATTCTCGTGCCAGTGCTCAAAGGGCCGGACTGGAGCGAATTCACCGATGCAGGCGAGATTCTGACCACGGAGAGCTACATCGTGGACCCACGCAGCAATCATGTAGGAATCAGGCTTTCCGGCACGACTCCTCAACGAAGCGAGAACCGCGGCGAAGTACTCTCCCGCGCAGTGCCGGTCGGTGCCATCGAAGTGCCAGCGGACAATGCTCTGCTGGCCTTGCAGCGCGGACGCGGCATCACTGCCGGATACCCAGTGCTTGCCGTGGTCAGCTCCTGCGGGCAAAGCCGGGTCGCACAAGCAAGGCCGGGTCAGCAGCTGCGATTCAGCCTATGCGATATCACGAGCGCATCGGCAGCCGCGCGCCAGCAACAGCGCACAATATCGGATATAGCCACGCGAGTCAACGCGCTGCTGCACGCCTCGTGGCGCGTCGTCCCCGAGAACGAATGGACCTTATAGATGTCTGAAAACACAGTGTCTGAAAATTCAATATCATCCGAATCACCCAATGCAATGGCAATGGCCACAGCCCAAACCGCACGACCCTTCCACCGGGTGCTGGTCGCCAATCGCGGCGAAATCGCCGTCCGCGTGCTGCGGGCCGCGCATGATGCCGATCTGACTGGCATCGCGATCTATGCCGAGCAGGACCGCGACAGCCTATTCGTTTCCTTAGCCGATGAGGCCTACTCCCTCAATGGTTCCAGCGCCAAAGACACCTATCTGAATATCGACCGCATTCTTGACATCGCCAAGCAGTGCCACGCCGAGGCGATTCACCCGGGGTATGGTTTCCTGTCCGAAAGCGACGAATTTGCCCAGCGCGTCATCGACGCCGGTCTGGTCTGGATAGGGCCCAGCCCCCAGGCCATTGCGACGCTCGGCAACAAGGTCGCCGCACGTCATATCGCTACGCTCGTTGGCGCGCCATTGGCTCCCGGCACAGTCGACCCGGTCAATAGCGTCAAGGAGATCGAGGACTTCGCCCGCACTGCGGGAATGCCCATCGCCATCAAAGCCGCATTCGGAGGAGGCGGCAAGGGATTGAAGATCGCCCATCGATTCGAGGAGATACCCGAGGCCTTCGAATCGGCGACTCGCGAAGCCATCGCCTCATTCGGACGGGGCGAATGCTTCGTCGAAAAGTATCTTGACCATCCTCGCCATGTCGAAACGCAATGCCTTGCCGATATGTACGGCGACGTCACGATCATCAGCACCAGAGACTGCTCCTTGCAGCGGCGCAATCAGAAACTCGTGGAGGAAGCTCCTGCCCCATTCCTGAGCGATGAGCAGCATCGCCTGCTGGTGGAGTCCTCCAAGGCGCTGCTGCACGAAGCCGGGTATGTCGGTGCCGGAACCTGCGAGTTCCTGCTCAGCACGGATGGCACCATATCGTTCCTTGAGGTCAACACACGGCTGCAGGTGGAACATACCGTATCCGAGGAGGTCACCGGCATCGACCTAGTCTGCGAGCAGTTCCGCATCGCAGCCGGCGGGCATGTCACCGATACGGACGCGACCGCCCACGGCCATGCCTTCGAGTTCCGCATCAACGCCGAAGACCCGGCACATGACTTCATGCCCCAGACTGGGACGATCACGCGGTATCACGAACCTGGCGGGCCGGGCGTGCGCGTGGATTCCGGAGTCGAGGAGGGCGATAGCGTCGCTCCGGCCTTCGACTCGCTGCTGGCGAAGCTGATCGTCACCGGCCCCACGCGAGCCGTGGCGCTTGCCAGAGCGCGACGCGCGCTGGCCGAGTACACCATCGATGGCGTAGCCACCGTGCTCCCCTTCCACCGCGCGATTGTCAATGAACCGGCGTTCATCGGCAGCGAACATGGCTTCTCCGTGTATACACGATGGATTGAGAATGACTTCGCGAATACTCTGAAGTCCTCCGACGATGCCACTGTTCAGCCCGCTCAGCCGACCAAGCAATCGGCTGAGCTGCACACCGCGACCATCGAGTTGAACGGTCGTCGCGTATCGCTGCGCTTCCCCGAAGGTTGTCTCGACAACGCCATCACCAGCGGCGTGCAAACCGTTGCAGGCGCCGCTTCGCCAGCCCCCACTCGTCATCGTCAGCAGAGCGCGAACGATTCCGGCAGGCCTGCGGCGCAGGCGCATGATCCCGGCGATGTGCTCGCTCCTATGGGCGGCACCGTCGTCAAGGAAAACGTACATGTCTCGGATGTCGTTCATGAAGGCGATTCGCTGCTGGTCATCGAAAGCATGAAGATGGAGCAGATCGTCCGCGCCCCGCATGCTGGCACGGTTACGGCGCTGCTGGTCAAGTTCGGTGACACCTTCGCCATAGGGCAGCCGCTGCTCACCATCAAATGACGTCAAGCGTTCTGATCGACGATTCGCTCGGAGAGGAAACCCATATGACACAGCATTCCGCTGATTTTTTCGCAAATCTGGCCGACGATATTGATACAGACCACTATCACGTCTCTTCGCACGACTCGGTCTGGTCCTGGTCGGCGCTGCACATCTTCGGCAGGGACGTCGTAGCGGCGACCATTGATGTCGCACAGTGTGTACAAGGCCAATGCTCACAGGATCAAGGCTTGCTGAGGCAGGAGACGTGCTCGTTCCCGCAGCTTGGCATGATCTCGTCCATGCGGCTGCCGCTTGTCATCTGCTGGAATGGTTTTGAAAGCGGAGACGAAGACGATAACGCGCGCTCCGCGACGCTGCGTTGTGATGCCTTGCGCATGGCGCTGGCACAATATTCCAGCGCTGCGCCAATAGTGTCGATTGTGCAAGGTTCGGTGACCGGCCCGCTCGCCAGCTGCCTGGCGCTCTCGGATTTCATCATCGCTGCCGATGCAAACGCTTCGTTTGCCGTCAACTCACCCACGACTATTCTGCAAACCACCGGGATCACGTGCAAGGCGACCGCTGAATCCCGACAGTCCGATTTCAGCTATGTCGCGCAGGATCTCGCCGACGCTACGGATTTCGCACGATTCCTGCTCTCCTTCCTGCCTTCAGTGATAGGCACAGCCGCACCGGTGTTCGATGCCCCGGCGCATGAACTCACGGTCTCCGAGCAACGCCATATCCGCATTGCCGAGCTGTTCGACGCCATCACCGATGATGACACGCCGCTGTATCTGGGCAGTTCGAGCGATGCCTCGGTCGCATTGGGATTCGCGCGAGTGTATGGCCATTCCGTCGGCGTTATCACGCCGCATGGCCCGCGCGATCGCATGCTGATCGATGCGAGGGCTTTGACAGATATCACCGCCTTCGCCCGGCTCTGCCAGCGTTTTTCGCTGCCTGTCATATCGTCTATCGACGAGTTCCGGTTCGCGCCGGAACCGCTCGGCGGTGCCGCAGCACGGAGTGACTCCGCTATGCTGCACGATGCCGCCACATTGGCTGCCATACAGGCGGACAATAGTCAGCTTTGGGTTCACGTTGAAGCTGCTGAATCGTCGTTGATTCGTCTTTGGGCTAACGGTGCAGACGAAAGTATGAACCTCGCTCAGCTTGACATGATGCTACAGCATCTGCTCGCTGGGCACGCACCTTGTGCACGCTAACTTGATGCTGCCGTACAGAATGTAACGTTCTCAGGGTCGATTTCGTTGCATTTTGTACGGCAGCGCCACGGTAGCGTAGCTTTCGTCAACGTGGCGCTGCGCTACCGCTGGCTCACAACTCCTTATACCAGTACGACATATCGATGTAGCGACTGCCGTCGTAGCAGGCCTTCGGCAGGAAACCGAAACGGGTGAAGCCGAAGCGGTGCATGAGGGCGACCGAGCCGGCGTTGTCGGCGAAGATCAGCGCGGTGGCCATGCGGCAAGAGCGCTGCCTGGCGGCGTCGAGCAGCCACTCGACCATAGCGGTGCCGTAGCCATGATGCTGGGCGCTGGTGGCGATGTAGTAGCTCAGCTCGACCACGCCATCGTAGGCTTCGCGCGGGTGGAAGTGCGAGAGCGAGCCGAAGCCGGCCACGCGGCCCGATTCGTCCTCAAGCACGACCACCGGGTAGTCGGCACGCGGCGTGTGCGATGCGACCCACTCGCGCCGCTGCTCAAGCGTGCGAGGCTCAAGGTCAGCCGTAGACCCGCCGGCGAGAACGGCCTGATTGTAGATGTCGGTTATCGCCTGCAGGTCGTCGTCCGTGGCGTCGCGGATGATTGCCCCGACCGTCATTTTTCGAGCTCCAAGGCCTTGGTCAGAGCGTCATTGAGCTGCTGCTGTGCCTTGCCATATGCACCCCAATCGCCTGATTTCATGGCCGCATCGCTATCCTTCATAGCCTGCGAAGCCTGCTGCAACGCCGACTTGAGCGCAGCGCTCATGCCCGCGGAGCTGCCCGAGCTGGAAGCACCCGGCGCAGAACCGCCTTGCGCGTTGGATTGGCCGCCGGATTGACCGGATTGACCGTTTGCCGATCCGTCTGGCTCTCCGTTTCCGGACGCATTCGCAGCGTCGCCGGCCGCCGCCCCTGAATTGCCTCCGAACACCTGGTTCAACGCCTCATTGAGCGTATTGGCGAAGCCGACCTGCTGTCCAAAGGCCACCAGCACCTTTTTCAGCAGCGGGAAGCTCGTCGCGCCGCTGGACTGCACATACACCGGCTGCACATACACCAGTCCGCCGCCCAACGGCAATGTCAGCAGGTTGCCGCGCTTGACGTTCGTGGACCCGGATTGCAGAAGGTTGAGCTGCTGGGAGACCGTGGCGTCGGCGTTGAAGTTATTCTGCGCCTGCCCAGGCCCTGGCACATTCGAGTTCTTTGGCAGCTCCTGCAGTCGCAGCGTACCGTAATTCGGCCCGATCACGCCCTTTTCATTGCCGGCATCGGAATCCACCGACAGGAATCCGGTCAGAATCTCGCGCGTCGACGACCCCGCTGGAATATAGGTGGAGGTCAGCGAGAACACCGGATGCTTCGAACCGCCGGTTTGCAGCGTCAGGTAATACGGTGGCTGCAGCTGGTTCTGCTGCTGGGCTGCGGCCGAAGCCGTCGGATCGACCGGAGTCTGCCAGAAATCCTCGCCGGAGAAGAACTGCCCGGCGCTGGTCACATGATATTGCGCCAGCAGCCCACGCTGGACCTTGAACAAATCCTCAGGATAGCGCAGATGGCTCATCAGGTTGCCCGATATCTGGGAAAGCGGATGATATTGCCCGGGGAAGATCTTCTGCCACGCCTTGATCACCGGATCGTTGGCATCCCACGCATACAGGGTCACCGAGCCATCGTAGGCGTCGACGGTCGCCTTCACCGAGTTGCGCATGTAGTTCGCCTGCTGCGGCCCCAGACCAGGCATCGCGCCGGACGCCGTCGAGGAATCGCTTGAGGCGGTGCCCAGATTGGTCGTCTGCGAATAGGGATAGGCGTCAGAGGTGGTGTAGCCGTCGACAATCCATTTCACGCGACCATTGACCACCGCCGGGTACACGCGGCCGTCGAGCGTCAGATACGGCGCGACCTTCGCCACACGTTCGGCCGGACTGCGGTCATAGAGAATCTGCGAAGCGGAAGTCACGCGGTCGGAGAAGAGAATCTGCGAGGAGCCGAAACGAATCGCATAGAGCAGCCGGGAGAAGAAATTGCCGATGCTCGGGCCACCGTTGCCCTTGAAAGTATTCGTCGCCCCCGACGAACCTGTCGGGTAGTCGAACTCCCACGGCTGGGTGCCTGCCGGAGCGCCGACAATCGAATAGTCGGAGACATTGGGCGAGAAGTATATCCGCGGCTGATAATGCTGGGCGTCAGTCAGCGCCCCCTGCGTCGGTATGCCGGATTCGAAGAACTGAGGCTGACCGTCGGATGTCACCTTGTTGCCATACGCGGCGACGACGCCATAGCCGTGCGTGTACACGGTGTGGTCATTCACCCAGTTCTGGCTGTCCAGACCGGCGAGGTTGAGCTCGCGCGCCCCGATAACCGTATCCTGGCTGGCACCGTTGATGTCGTACTTGTCGATGGTGAGCGTATCCGGGAAGGAATAGTACTGCTTGGACTGCTGCAGCTGCTGGAAGGTGGGCGACACCACTTGCGGGTCGAGCAGACGTATCTGCGCGGTCGTCTCGGTCTGCGAGGAAAGGGCGCCGGCTGTGCCTTGCGTCGTGGCGGCGTACTGCTCGGTTTTCAACGCGTTGAGGCCATATGCCTGCTGCGTGGCCTGAATGTTGCGCTGAATATAGGTGGACTCCACCTCCTGCGCATTCGGGTTGACCTGGAACTGCTGCAGCAGCATCGGCCATAGACCGCCCAGCAACATGGAAAGAATCACGGTGATGGCGATGGCGGTCACCGGCACGCGCCACGCGCGCAAGGCAGTCGACACGCGCACTCCCGATGAAGCGGGCTCGGCAAGCGCCTTGGAGCGCATAAGCCATACGCCAAGCAGCACACCCAATGCGGCCGTGAGCGCAGCCATGATAAAAGTCACCGGGATAGTGGCGTGCACTGCGGTGTAATCAGCGCCAGTGAAGCGGTCGCCCTGCTGGGTCAAGCTGCTGAACACACTTAGCACCTGGCGTGCGGACCATGCAAACATATTGAGCATCAGCCATATCGCCAACTGCCTGCGCGCGTGCCGTGTCATGGTGAAAAGCCCGCGCCCGTTGGTAGGCATGGTGATGCGGATGCCTGCCATGAGCACATGCGTGACCAGCGAAAAGACCAGTCCCACAAGCAGCAGCATCGAGACGGCGGACAAGACCAATCGCAGACCGGGAAGCACGAAGACATAGAAGCCGTTGTCGAGTCCGAACTGCGGATCGCGCGTACCGAACGGCTGCGCGTTGAACATCAGCAGAACATCGGCCCAATTGGCGTTGAATTGCGAGCCGAACACAATGCCGACGATAAGCGAAATGACAGCCGCCACACGACGCGCGGTTTTGGAGCTGACGCTTTTGCCGATCTCGACCACATCGCCATTGATTCTGATGGTGGAGCCATCCGCGGAATCGGGCCGCGCCCTGATGGCCAATACGGCAGACGCCAAGCCCACTGCGGTCATGAGCACGGCATAGGCCACCCACAGACCCACCTTGGTTCCTAGCTGCGTCCACACCACGCTTTGGAATCCGAGCTGATCGAACCACATCACATCGGTGATGAATCGATCCAGCGCGAAGAACAGGCCGATGACAACCGCCAGCGCCACGACGACGCCGATGAGAATCTTCGAGCCACGCGCGGACGGCAGCCCGGAGCCCTTGGCGCGTTTGCTCGAGCGTCCGCGCGGCGGGCGCGTGCCGTTGCCGTCGGAGCCACCAGCATTCTCGGCGGATTCGCGGGAGCTTGCATTGCCTTGCGCATCGTCGCCATCGACCTGCACATCGATTATCACGGGATCGTCCCCGTTGGCGCTGCGGCGCGCCTTGCGGCCTGACGGGTCTGGGCCGTTGCCGTCAGGGTCGAACATCTGGCCGAATACATCGAAGAATGACATGTCTCTCACCCTACTATGAACCCGGAGCAGACGGGGCGGGCGCGTTCGCTCTGAGCACCTTACGACACGGTGGTCCCTCACAACGCGCGTTGCCGCGCGACGCGGCGGCAGACGGTTCTCTGTTGCGACTATGGCCGTGGGATAATCGAGGAATGGCCCCACGACATATCCAGCACGGTTCTCAACGGCGGCACACCCGCATTCGCAACGCAATCATTGTCATTCTCGTTGTGGCTTTGCTCGCCGTGGGGCTGACAGCGACAGGTTTATGGTGGAAAGCGAACAATCATTTCCCAATGTCATCTGCCTCGGCAACCACGCAAGCGCCAGCAGTCATACGCCGCTCGAAGGCTCCGAAAGTCTCATCCTCACCAAGCTCTAACCCAGCCGCCGACACGCCGGAGACGAAGGCGGCCAAGGCCGTAAACGCCATGCCGCTCAACGCTCAGGTCGGCCAGCTGGTGATGGCACCGCTATTCGCTGGCAGCGACCCGTCAAGTCTGCACGACTTCGTCGCCAGTCAGCATGTCGGCTCGGTGCTCATCATCGGCAATTGGAATACGGGAACCGCTGGCGTGAAGCAGGTCACCGATGCCCTGCAAAGCTACACGCCCCAAGGCAATAAGCTCATCGTGGCGACCGACCAGGAAGGCGGGCAGGTGCAGCATGTGCGCGGCCCCGGCTTCGATGCCATGCCCTCCGGTGTCGAACAAGGCCAGCTGAGCCCGGACCAGCTCACCAGCTCCGCATCCCAATGGGGCAGGCAGCTCAAATCAGCCGGCATCAACGTCGACTTGGCCCCGGTCACCGATACAGTGCAGACCAACCGCGCCGGCAACGCGCCCATCGGGGCGCTCGACCGCGACTTCGGATTGGACGCGCCCGGCAACGCGCAGCATGCCGTCGCGTTCATCAACGGCATGCGGCAGGCGGGAGTCGAGGCGACAATCAAGCATTATCCCGGACTCGGCGCAGTCAGCGGCAATACGGATTTCACCGCCAACGGCATTCTCGACACGACCACGACGCTGGACGGCAACGAAATAGGCGCATTCACCACCGCGCTGCAAGCCAATCCAGGCATGGTGATGATGTCGCTGGCCACCTATCAGGCAATCGACCCGGCGAATCCGGCGGCGTTTTCGAGCGCGCTGATCGACGGGCATCTGCGCGCCCAGAGCGGATATAAAGGCGTCGTCACCTCGGATTCGCTGTCCGCGACCGCCGTAAGCGGCATCGCGCCCAACCAGCTCGGAGTGAGATTCGTCGAAGCCGGAGGCGATTTGGCCTGCATCGGCGCAAACCAGTATGTGCAGCCTATTCTCGACGGGCTGAACCAGCGGGCCGCCAATGACCCGGCCTTCGCGCAGAAGGTCAAACAGTCGGCAACGCGCGTTATGACCCTGAAATACCGCATGGGGCTGGCGCAGTAAGGGCTGCATCCGCAGACACAACGTCCGCCAGGAGCAACTCTGTCTTGTTTATGACAGTTTTCAACGACAAATGGCAGGAATGAGACAGAGCTCAGCGTGCTCTGTCTCATTCCTGCCATTACAGCGTGCTTACTGTCATAAACAAGACAGAGTTGCCGCAATCAATCCATTCCGAGCGTTTGACTCGCTCACTCGTCCTTGGGCACCGCTCCGGTCGCATGGCCGATGGCCTTAAGACCGTGGTACATGACCAGTACCGCGATGGTGGCGATGGCGATGCCGTTGAACTGCACGCCGGAAACCGCGAAGGCGAAGTTGGCGATGCCGATGATCATGGTGACTGCGGCGGTCATGATGTTGAGCGGCTTGTTGAAGTCGACATGGTTGTCGACCCAGATGCGCACACCCATCATGCCGATCATGCCGTAGAGCAGCGTGGTGACGCCACCGAGCACGCCGACGGGAATCGTGTTGATAACCGCGCCGAACTTCGGGCACAGGCTCAGGATAAGCGCGAAGCCAGCTGCGCACCAGTACGCGGCGGTCGAGTAGACCTTGGTCGCGGCCATCACACCGATGTTCTCACCGTAGGTCGTGGTGCCGGAGCCGCCGCCGAAGCCTGCGATCATGGTGCCCAGACCGTCAGCCGCCAGCGCGGTGCCGATCTGGTTGTCGTAGTCGCGGCCGGTCATCTGCGCCACCGACTTGACATGCCCCACGTTCTCAGCGACCAGCACGAGCACCACGGGCAGGAACATCGGCAGAATCGAGAAGTCGGCCTGCGGAAGGTGGAACTGCGGCAGACCAATCCAAGCAGCCTGCTGCACAGGCTTGAAATCAACCTGGCCGCGCACGCAGGCGTAGATATAGCCGATCAGTACGCCGAGCAGAATGTTGAGGCGGCCGAGCAGCCCACGGAACAGTACGGCGACCAGCAGCACGGCGACCAGCGTGACTGCGGCCGTGTCGGGTGCCGCCTTGAAGTTCGTCCAGACGTTCGGCGCCAGATTGAAGCCGATGATCGCGACGATTGCGCCATTGACCACTGGCGGCATGATGATGTCAATCCACTTGGCTCCGGCGAAATGCACCAGCAGGCCGACCAGTCCCAGCAGCAGGCCGGTCATCATGATGCCGAAGCTGGCGACCGCGATGCCCTTGTGCGCCGAGGCGACCGCCGCGATGGGGGCTATAAAACCAAACGAGCTACCCAAGTAACTGGGTAGCTTGTTCATATTGATCAGCAGGAACAGCGCCGTCGACAGCGCCGTGAAGAACAGCGTGGTCGAGGGGTCGAAATGGGTGAGAATCGGAACCAGGAAGGTCGCGCCGAACATGGCGACCACGTGCTGCGCTCCGATGCCCGCCGTGCGCCCCCACGTCAGGCGCTCGTCAGGGGCGATGACCTCGCCCGGTTTCAGTGTCTTGCCGTCCCAATGCAGTTTCCATGTGAAGATATTGCTCATGGCTATCCCTCTCCTTGTTCTCTTCTTATCTCTCGTGTGGAAATTACGCGCGAGGTACCGAATCGGCCCGCGCATCGTGTGCCATTGTAGCCATGCCATAGCCAATCGGCGTTTCTGACATATTTCCAATCGCTTGCATGAAGGCGCAATTGGCTTATTTCCGAGCGTTTGCGAAAGGGTGCAGGGAAATTCAGAGAGAGATAGGTAGTAGAGCCTGAGCGCAGCTATACCTAGGCATCCTAGGCAACGAGCGCTTAGCGCGCCAAGCCGGAGAGATGCGGATCGACCGAATGCACCACATCCACCAGATCGCCGTTGGAAAGCAGCGGGCGTTGGAATTCGCGCCACGGCTCGACCTCGACCTCCCAGCGCCCGGCCTGCCGGTCGAACACCGGCCGCGCAGTCTGTTCCCAGCGCACGCGATGCGTGGTGCGCCCGGTCTGCGGGTCGCGGCGCGAATAATGCAGGCAGGTGCAGTTCGTGATGCGCCATTCGGGTGCATCGGCACGCTTGAGGAATTCCTCGTCGGAGAGGTCTTCGAGCGTGAGCATAAGCGCCTGCATGAAGTCGCCATGGCTGACCACCACCACCGACTGCGCCTCGGCCCGTCGATCGAGCGAAGTCAGCAGATTATGCACACGGTTCTCGGCCACATCGGCGATGGATTCGCCTGCCGGCGGCCGCCAGTACAGCGGGTCGGTGCGCTTGAAAATCCAGTTGCGCTGGTAATTGGTGCGAAACTCGTCCTGCGTGACAGTGCTGATCTCGCCCCAAGAGCGCTCGCGCAGCACGCGCGTCTCCTCCCATTTGGCCTTCGGCAGCGCCATCGTCGCCGCCGTCTCGCGCGTGCGCACATACGGCGAAACCAAGTAGCGATCGAAAAGCTGCTGTTTGGAGACCAGCCAGCGCCCGATGCAGTCGGCCTGTTTGCGCCCGGTGGCGGTCAGTCGCCACGATCGATCAGGAACCGTGACATTATCCTGCGTGAACAGGGAATTATCGCCGGCCTCCCCCGCTTTGACGATGACATTTGCCTCCGACTCCCCGTGTCGTATCACATACAGATCCAATGGCATACCCATGCCCTATTCCTCCTTGAAACCGCGCCCCGCGGCCATCCGTCCATTCATTCATATTATCCACTCCATACTGTACCGTCATCCGTCCGCATTCGGCCACTCAAAGAGGCTATTCGGAGAGGTAATCCGGAGATTCGGGCGCGCAGGAACTCGCTCTCGGCCAATTCGCATAGGCGATTTTCCCATAGGCAGCCCATCGCAGGCAGCTCGTCATAAGCAGCGCCGATAGCGCAAGACAACTGACGGGAAGACCCCTCAGGTAGCATAGGAGCAACCGCGTAAGGAGCATCATATGACCATTTCAGCCCGAAAAGGCAAGACATTCGCCGCACTTGCAGCGGCGCTCGGCATCGCATTGGCGCTCGGTGGCTGCGGGGCCTCGGGCGGCGGCAGCGCCTCATCAGGACCGGCAACCATCACTGTCAACGATGCCGAGCCTGCAGCAGGGCTAGTGCCCAGCGACACCAACGATCTGGCCGGATGGAAAGTAGTCACCCAGCTGTTCGAAGGGCTGGTCACCTTCAGCAACAGCGGCAAGCTGATCTACGCGGACGCCCAATCCATCACGCCGAACGCGGACGCCTCGCAATACACGATCAAGCTGCGCCCGGGGCTAAAATTCTCCAACGGCGAGGCGATCACCGCGAAGACCTACGCTCAATCGTGGTCCTTCGCGGCCAATGCGGCAAACGGTCAGATGGGCGCCTCCATCCTGTCCGATATCGCAGGCTACGCCGCACTGCAAAATAAAGGCATCGACAAGAATGCGCAGCTTTCCGGCCTTGACCCTCTCGATGATTCCACGCTCAAGGTGACGCTCGCCGCCCCGGACTCGTCCTTCGCCTACAAGGTCGGCGATGTAGCGTTCCTGCCGCTGCCATCAGAGGCCTACAGCGACATTAAGGCCTTCGGGCAGAAGCCCATCGGCAACGGGCCTTACAGCTTCAAGTCATGGACGCACGACCGGCAGATCGAGCTCGTACCCAACAAGACCTACACCGGGCCGCGCAAAGCCCAGAACGGCGGCCTGACCTTCCGGCTCTACACCGACTTGGACAGCGCCTACGCCGATTTGCAGGGCGGCAACCTCGACGTGCTCGACACGATTCCCAACTCCGCGCTATCCACCTACGCCAAGGACGGTTCGGTGCAGGCCTTCAACAAGCCCGGCCCCGGGTTCAAATCCTTCACTATCCCCCAGAATCTCAAGCATTTCACCGGCGAGGAAGGCCGCCTGCGCCGGGCCGCGATCTCCTTGGCCGTTGACCGCGCCACCATCATCACGAAGGTGCTGCACAACACAGCCACTCAGGCGACCGATTTCACTGCGCCGACCATCGTTGGACACAGCACGAGCCTCGCCGGAGCCGACGTGCTCAATCACAATGCTGCCAAGTCGAAGGAGCTCTGGAAGCAGGCCGATGCGATAGCCCCGTGGGACGGCACATTCCGCCTGGCCTACAGCGCCGACAGCGGCACCAAGCCGTGGGTCGAGGCAATCGCCAATTCCATCGGGAACGCACTGGGAATCAAGAGCGAGCCCTACGCCTTCCCCACGCAGAAGGAGCTGACCGGCGCGATTCAGAATCGCACCATCGGCGCAGCATTCCTGCAAGGCCTACAATCCGACTATCCGCATCCCGAAGGCTACCTCGTACAGGCCTACTCCTCCACGGCAGCAGACGGCAAGGGCCTGAACAACGGGGATTACAAGAGCGCAGCCTTCGATGGCCTGCTCGCCCAGGCCGCCCGGCAGACCACGCTGGGTGGCGCAATCGGCTACTACCATCAGGCCCAGGAGCTGCTGTTCAAGGACCTGCCGGTGATTCCGCTCTGGTACGCAAACGTCAACGCAGCCGCTGGCAAAAATGTCAAGAACGTGTCGTTCAGCTACATGGGCGTGCCCGAGTACCAGAAGCTGAGTAAGTAACGGCCTGCATCATGCGGTCTGCATCCCGCGGGTTCTACCAGTCCTCCGTACTCTGTCTCGTTTGTGACATCTATCCGGGTTAATTGTCGTAAGCGAGGCATAGTTCCGCGGACTCTAGCTCGTTTGTGACATCTAGCCCCAGTTAATGTCGTAAACGAGACAGAGTCCCTGGGATTGCCACCACGTTTGGACGTAAACCCAGCTTAGCGTCACGAAAGGGGCATTATCCGAGTAGCTCTGCCCCTTTTGTGCCTCTTAGCCCTAATAAGCGTCACGAAAGGGGCATAACCGCACTCAACGGTGCCTTTTTCGTGACGCAAGCATAAGGCCGTGTCGGCACAGGCAACCCCGTACCGACACGGCCTTATCATGTGCAGCTCGAAAGCCGCGGCTCACGCATCAGCTCTCAATGGCGATCTGATGCCTGGCCTCGACCTGCGGCTTCGGCTCGACCTTCGCAATCGCGAGACTCAGCGTGCCGTCCTTGTAACTGGCGTGGATGTCGGACTCCTTCACCGCGTCGCCGACGTAGAAGCTGCGCGAGCACGAGCCGACATAACGCTCACGGCGCAGCCATTTGCCGTTCTTCTCGTCCTTGTCCTCGTGGCTCTCGTCCTTATGCGCGGACACGGTGAGGTAGCCTTCGTGCAGCTCGATTGCGATATCGTCCTTGTTGAAGCCGGGCATGTCGATGTCGACGTCATAGGATTTGTCGCTTTCGCGCACGTCGGTCTTCATCATGTCGCCGGACGCGGCCGCGCCGCTCACGCGAGACGGCAGTTCGCGCCATTGCGAGAAGAAGGGATCGTCGAAGAGATCCGTGAACATCGAGTCGTTCATCAGTGACGGAAACATAGCCATAATCGATACTCCTTGCATTACGAGGGAAACGGCTGGTCAAGCGCCCGACATCGCTGCCGACCGCCTTCGCTGCCGTTCCCGGAGTCCCTTCAGGGAGCTCCCGTGTGTTCCTTTCACTGTGTTCAACCGAGTCAGGAGTAGGCATCTTCCCGAGTTTTACCTTGAGTGAATAAAACTTGAGTGCTTAAGACTCAAGTTTTGGAAAACATGCGTTTTGTGGCCGCACTTATCGCCGAATACCCACCGTCTATCACTTGTCGCCGTAAGGAAATACCCGATCATGCTGGGCTTCGAACTCACGCACTCGGCACATGCGCCCTTCGCCATTGAACTCGATAATGGACACGCCGTCGAATATGTAGGGGTCCTTCTCACGCCCGCTGAACGTCCATGTCACCGTCAGCATCGGCAGCCCCAATGAGTTCAGGCCATGCATCATCTCGTGAATATCCCACGAATCGACTATCTGCTTGGCGAGCATATCGCTGATCCATCGATGCATTTGCTCCAATCCCCGATAGACCGGTCCATAGCACTCCTCATAGCGGCAATCGCGTGCGAACAGCTTGTCAAGATCGCTGAAATCGCGGGTCTTCCACATCGCGAAATACCGCCTGACCGATTGCTCGCGCGCGTTCTGCGCCCTATTGGCATCGGTTGCTTCGGTGCTGCCGCCGACGGTGTCGGTTGCGCCAACGGCATTAGTCGCGTCGGTTGTGCCAGCTTCGCCGATTATGCGAAATTTGGCGAAGTGCGGCTGGACGCCCATACTCTCAGCGTCATAGCCGCCACCCAAGTTGCCCGCATCCGGAACCATTGCGCTGCTCACTTTTCGCCCGCCTCAATGCCTCGTCACGACAGCCGCTCAGCAAGATAGTCACGCAGCACCACAACCTGATTATGCTTCGGGTCTTTCGCCCCATACAGCAAGGTCACCGCGTCGTGCGTTCTGCACATGTCCAGCAGCTCGCCAACCGCCGGATTGCCGTCCAATTCCTGAATATACCGAGAACGAAATTCCTCGAAGCGCTCAGGGTCGTGCCCAAACCACTTGCGCAGCTCCGTAGACGGGCCGATCTCCTTGAGCCACAGGTCGAGCCGCGCCTTGACCTTCGATATGCCCCGAGGCCAAAGCCGGTCAACAAGAACCCGATAGCCGTCGTCACTGTCAGCAGAGTCATCTACGGCATCATAAATGCGCTTGATTGCAATACTCATGCTTCCATCTTCGTCGCCGCTGTGACATTTACTGCTACGACATTTACCGATATGCCATGTAAGGCCGCAGCATTGAGGGCTATGACGTTTGCCGCTACAGCATCCCTACGTAATCTCAACGCACGCCCTAAGTATACAAAGCCGTCAGCTCACGCCGAGCAGCATACCTATGGCGAGCACGATGGCACCGCCCAACGTAACGACAAGCAAGGAATTCTTCATGGGCACATGCAGGAAGTGGTAGCGAATCCAGGCAATTACGAAAAGCTCAATGGCGACCACGATGAGCGCGATGAGCAATGATAGCCGCAGACTGGGAATGAGGAACGGCAAGGTGTGGAAGACGCCGCCGATAGTCGTCATTCCGCCGGTTATGACGCCACGCACGATGGCCGAGCCGCGGCCCGTGGTTTTGCCGGTGTCGGAAAGCGCCTCGGACCAGCCCATGCTCACGCCTGCGCCAAGCGCGGTGGCCATGCCGACGAGGAATGCCGTTCTCGGGCTGGACGACATGGCGGCGGCGAAAATCGGCGCAAGCGAACTGACCGTGCCATCGATAAGACCCACCAAACCCGGCTGAATATATTGCAGCACGAAGGCGTCATGGCTTATGCCGCGCGGAAAATGCGTGTCCTGCGAAACTGCGCGCTCATCGCCCGTCTCGGCCTCATATGCCGAAGCTCCCTGATCCAATGCCGCTGCGTTCTCTGTGTTTTCTTCGCTCGCAGCGTTTGTTGCGTTTGCCGCGTTTGTTGCAGAATTGATCGCCATTCCGTTGATTTCCTTGCTTTGCGCCTGTGCGATGCCGCCCATTGCGAGCGCACCCATCGCCATGCCGTTTTCCGTGACCATGCCGGTCCTCCAATCTTTATTCGTTCTTTATCTTAAGTCTTTTTTAATAAGATGCAAATTAAAGAAAAGAAACGCTGGAAATAAAGGGGACACGCTGGTACCCTTGGGTCTTATGGACATGGAACTGAAGGAACGGCGCGGGGTGCGCGACCTCGATAGCCTGCTGCATGATCGCGGGCTGCGCAACACTCCGCAGCGCCAGCTTATCTACCGCATCGTCGCCTCCTCCCCCCAGCATTTGAGCGCCGTGGATGTGCAGCAGCGGCTCGAAGACACTATGCCCGGCATCTCGCTGCCGACCGTGTACGCCACACTGGATCTCTTTGCCGAACTGGGCATCGTACGCAAAATGGCGCTGGCCGAAGGGCCTGTGCTCTACGACACCGGGCAGCGTCACCCGCACGCGCATATGGTGTGCCGCCAATGCGGCCGTATCTTCGACCTCGACATTCTCCCGGTTAACGACGCCGATGTCGCTGCTGCGGCGCACCAAGGTTTCCAGGTCGATTCCGGTGACCTCGTGCTGCACGGGCTGTGCGCCGATTGCCAGGCCCGTGAGCGCCTATCAGCTGCCAATGCCGTCACCAAGGAGCAACGCACGGCGGCGTGACGCAAGTCGCCATCAGCATCGAAAGGCGCTTCATGAAACGCAGACGAGTTATTCTCGGCGTCGGTATCGTTCTGATTGTCGCCTTGGCGTTGAGCATCATCACGCTGCATCGATTGAATTTTCGCTCTGTCGTCTACCATGAGACGCCAGTGCAGACGTACTGGGTCATACATACTCTTTCAACCACTCCGGTGAGCAATTCACCATACATCGCAGATTGCAAACCCGAGAATATCCATGCCGTTGCGGAATCTTCCAACGCCGCCATGGGAACCGGCGGAATGTCGATTCGGTTTGTGAACGTCAGCGACCACCCCTGCCGCATCACTGGCGCAACGCCGAAGCTCACTATGGTTCGCGGCGGCACAAACCTAGAACCCAGGCAGCCGCCGCAGCCTGACGATGGGTCTTCTGGCAACGGCGAAACGAATCCGAAAATCGCATATATTCCAAACGGAAAGGCTGAAATACTGGCTTCGTACGAGTCCGCCACTGCTTCCGTGAGCTGGAAGAACAGTCAACAGATCGATCGCACAGCCCCTATCTCTTTGACGGCTGCGCTGCCCCAATTGGGCGAAATCGATGTAGCGTCGGGGGTTAACGCTTCGAAGGGCAACATCATCAGCACCGACCCCGGACTGGATATTATCGTGAGCGCGCTGACAATGCCCGAGTTCATCTCGCCTAACGACGACCCGTTGCAAGACAGCGGCCGTACTGAACCATGCCGATTCGCCATCGAGGATTTCCGGGCGGACTCCCCAGTGTCCTCGTCATCAGGCGAAGGCTCGGGCCCGCGCTCATTGTCTATGACCTTGCGCCATCTCGGATTACAGCCATGCAAACCCGACAGCATCATAGCCATCGCAGCTGTGGGCAATCCGGGTCATCCGACGGAGATTCTATCAATCTCACAATCGACTGCGGCATCGTTTACATCGCCGACAGCTAGGACCGCAGCAAAGAAAAGCCTTCTCGCGCCAGGCAAGGACATTACCTACAGCTATACCTGCGGGCAGGAGCAACCGGTTCGCAGGCCGTCGAGCTGGGTTGCAGCTCATTATGGCAGCTGGAAGCCAGCGCCAATAGATGTAGTGCCGCTGACCAAGCAGCTGTCCAAATCATTGTCGTGCGCGACGTAACCGAATATCTGCCCAGCAAGGAACGTAAAAGGTATGATGCTTGGTTATCTCAATGGAGTAAGCCCGACCACGGTGTCGAATCTCGAACAGGGCAAGGCGGTGCGTTCGGATTCGATACTTGCCATCGCACGCGTACTGCAGCTCGCCGATGCCATCGCAATGGCAAGCGACCCCTACCGAACCGATCTCGGCCGGCTCCGAGCCAACGAGCAGCTCCCCAAGCGCGTCCGGAGGTGAGGAATATGGCAACACAGAAGACGCAACCGACCAACGTAAACGTCGATGAATTCCTTGACGCTGCAACCCCTGCAAAGCGTCGCGAAGATGGAAAGGCACTTGCCGAAATCTTTCGTGAGGTCACTGCCGTCGACCCAGTGATGTGGGGACCATCGATTGTTGGTTATGGAAACCACCGCTATGTTTCGCCCGTGAATCCTCACAATCGCGGCATATGGCCCAAAGTCGGGTTCTCGCCGCGCAAGGCACAGCTTTCGCTCTACGGTCTGAAAGATCTGCCCGCCGGAGCCAGCCTATTACCAAAACTCGGCACATACACCGAAGGCGCAGGCTGCATCTACGTGAAAAAGCTCGACGACATTGACCTAACCGTGCTCCGCGAACTCATCGCCATCGCATGGACGCGCGAGGACGATCCGGAGCCTGAGCCTGTGCGCTGACGATCCGCAATCAGCGTTCAGAGCACATACCTGTCAGTCAGCATCCTCATCGTTTTCAGCATCATCGGCGACGAGCTCGATTTTGAAGCGCTCCGAGTTCTCTATATACGCGGCGTACCAGTCCTCGCCGCCTGCGAATGGGTGGCGGTCTTCATACAAATGCTTCCAACCGCGCGAAGGCCCCTTCTGCCACAATTGATCGACATCGCCGCGGCTTCCGGCATGGAAGGCGAGATGGCTGAGCCCCGGACGCCGCCGATCATGCGAGCCGACCAGCCGGGCCGAAGCGACGACGATATACGTGTCTCCCAATTTCCAGCTGCGGCCCTCATCCCAGCGCTGGTAAGGAACCCAGCCAAGTTCTTCGAGCAACCAGCCCCATTCATCAATGGCAGGAGCAAGGTCGCGAACCTGGATTTCAACATGGTTCAGCGTCCCTCGCATACGTAACTGCCTACTTGCTCACGTTGAACTTGAATTCTACGATGTCGCCGTCCTGCATGACGTAGTCGCGGCCTTCGAGACGGAGCTTGCCGGCGTCCTTGATCTTGGTCATGGCGCCTTCGGCGGCTACGAAGTCGTCGTAGGAGACGATTTCGGCCTTGATGAAGCCTTTTTCGAAGTCGGTGTGGATGACGCCGGCGGCTTGCGGAGCGGTCCAGCCTTGGTGAATCTGCCAGGCGCGGACTTCTTTTTCGCCTGCGGTCAGGAAGGTCTGCAAGCCGAGCACGTCGAAGCCGACGCGGGCGAGCTGGTCGAGGCCGGATTCGTCCAGTCCGGCGTCAGCAAGCATCTCGCGGGCGTCGTCCTCGTCAAGCTCGGTCAGGTCGGCCTCGAACTGCGCGTTGAGGAATATCGCCTTGGCCGGGGCCACAGAGTCAGCGAGCTTCTGCTTGGCGGCATCATCCTGCAGCTCGTTGTCGTCCACATTGAACACATAGATGAAGGGCTTGGCGGTCATCAGATGCAGGTCGTAGATGGCGTCCTTGTCGATTTTTCCCGCAGCAGACGCGTGATCGATGGTTTCACCGGCTTCGAGAATCGTCTTCGCCTCATTGACGGCGGCGACATACTCGCCGCTGACCTTCTTGCCGCGCAGATCCTTTTCGAGCTTCGGCAGCGCGTTCTCGATGGTCTGCAGGTCGGCGAGAATCAGCTCGGTGTTGATGGTGTCGATGTCGTCCGCAGGATCGACCTTGCCGTTGACATGCACGATATCGTCATCCACGAAGGTGCGCACGACCTCGCAGATCGCGTCCGCCTCGCGGATGTTGGCCAGGAACTTGTTGCCCAGGCCCTCGCCTTGCGACGCGCCCTTGACGATGCCTGCGATATCGACGAAGGTCACGGTCGCCGGGATGATCTTCTCGGTATGCACCAGCTTGGCGAGCACCGGCAGGCGCTTGTCGGGCAGCGGCACGATGCCGGTATTCGGCTCGATGGTGGCGAAGGGATAATTCTCCGCAAGTACGTTGTTGCGGGTCAAGGCATTAAAAAGAGTCGACTTGCCGACGTTGGGCAGGCCGACGATTCCGATAGTTAAAGACATGGCTTCCAGTCTAGGGGAAACGCTGACATACCAGTGCGCGCTACTCATGATGCGTTGCGAGTAGTGCGCACGAACCTAACATGCATGCGGGTGAGCGACTGACGTGAATCCCCATAATGGCAACGAGACCATCTATTCTCGCGCCCATATGCATGTTCGTTATGTGCGCACTACGCAAAACGCTTGGCAAGTAGTGCGCATTACTCAAGTCGCTATACCTCATGGCCAGAAAAGCATCACATACCATCCCATATGTCCACTATGCGGACTTGTGCATCGCTCTATTCGATGACGGGATATAAGAGCAATTCATACCGCTCAATGGCCGCAAACGACATCAGCAACGGCAAATGGCGCAATACGCAACGCAAATAGTCGGCAAGATGATCGCACAAGCCTCTCCTTGCGCCTGTCCGATGGAAGATCGCCGTCGCCAGAGCCATCTGCGAGAGCGTTATGCTTGGCTATCGGAAACATGTTGTAAACATATTCGAAACAAATGGCCGAAACATCGGCGGCACCCGCAGGCGATGCCAGAGAGGCGCAACGCATGGCTGAACACGGGAAGGAGCGAGCGTGAGCTGGACCATCATCTCGGCGAGCCTGCCGCTGTTCGCGCGGGCGTTCCTGCTGACGCTCAGACTCTCAGCCGTCAGCATCGTCTTCGCCTCGCTGCTGGGTCTTATCCTTGCACTCGTGCGCGAATACCGTGTCCCTGTGCTCTCCCAGGCCAGCGCGACCATCGAGGAGCTGTTTCGCAACACTCCCCTGCTCATCCAGCTGTTCTTTCTGTATTATGCGTTCCCGACCATCGGCATCAAGTGGAACGCTGAAACCTGCGCGATCATCGGCATGTCCATCCTCGGCGCAGCGTATATGTCGGGCGCGTTCCAAGGCGGGTTCGACGCGATTCCCAGCGTGCAGACCGAATCGGCGCGCGCCTTGGGGCTCTCTCCTATGCAGATGATTCGGCATGTGACGCTGCCACAGGGGCTGACGCGCAGCGTGCCAGCGGTCGCCGCGAACGCGATCTTCATCGTCAAGGAAACCTCCGTATTCACTGTCATCGCCGTGCCGGAGCTGACGAATACCGCCAGGGATCTCATCGGCATGTACTACCGCACCGACGAATACCTGCTACAGCTGGTCATCGCCTACGCAATCATCCTCATACCGCTGTCGGTCATCCTGACCTTGCTGGAAAGGAGGGTCCGCCGTGGCACTTTCGGTGATAACTGAGAGCATGGGCATGAATCTGAGCCTGAGCGGCGGCGCGAGCGTGCTGTTCACTGGGGACAATTTCGCCCGGCTGATGTCCGGGCTGTGGACTTCCGCATCTATCGCAGGATTGGCGCTGCTTGTCGGCATCCCCCTGGGCGTGCTGATCGGGGCGCTGCGCATTCTGCGCAACCCGGCATTGCGCGCCATACTGCGCGTCTACCTCGAATTCTTCCGGATTATACCGACGCTGGTGATTCTGTTTCTCGCGTACTACATTCTGCCCCGCGAACTCGGCGTGCAAGTCGATGGCACGACCGTGGCGGTGGTCGCCTTCGGGCTGTGGGTCTCTGCAGAGATCAGCGATATCGTGCGCGGTGCGCTGATTTCCGTGCCGGATCATCAGGTCGACGCAGGCAAGGCGCTCGGCATGGGCGGACTGCAGCTTCTGTGGTTCGTACGCATTCCGCAGTCAATCGGCATGATGATTCCTGCCACCATCAATCTCGCGACCCGCGTGATCAAAACCACGTCGCTGCTGCTGCTTATCAGCGTCATCGACGTGGTCACCGTCGGCCAGCAGATCATGGAGGCCAATCGCACGGCTCACCCCGACGCCGCATTCTGGGTCTACGGCTTCATCTTCCTCTTGTATTTCCTCGTCTGCTGGCCGCTGTCGATGGCTGCCAAGGCGTTGGAACGTCGTGCCAAGGAGCGCAATCATGAGTGATTCCACCGTCAACGTCAACGCAGCTCTCAACATGACTGCCGGCACTGCGCATATCGGCACAACTATCGGCACAGTGGACGCCGCAGCCGCAGCCGCCGCGCCGCTGCTTTCCGTACGGCACTTGAGAAAGTCCTACGGCAGCCACGAGGTGCTCAAGGACATCAGCTTCGATGTGACGCCAGGCGAGGTCGTCGTGCTCGTCGGCCCTTCCGGTTCGGGCAAGTCCACGCTGATCCGGTGCCTGAACGGCCTCGAAGACATCCAGGATGGCGAAATCAGTTTCAACGGCCAGCCAGTGCCGCGCAACAGCGAGAAGGCGTGGCGCAAGCTGCGCACGCGCATCGGCATGGTGTTCCAAAGCTACGACCTGTTCCCGAATCTCAGCGTCGCCAAGAACATCGAGCTGGGTCCCACCGCCGTGCAGAAGCGGGCCAAAGCCGAAGTCGACGAGCAGATGAACCGGCTGCTGGCCGATGTGCAGCTGTCGCAATACAAGGACTCCTATCCGAGAGAGCTTTCGGGAGGTCAGAAGCAGCGCATCGCCATCGTGCGGGCTCTGGCGATGAACCCGGAGCTTATGCTGTTCGATGAGGTGACTGCCTCACTCGACCCGGAGATGGTGCGCGAAGTGCTCGAACTCATGCTTCGGCTCGCCAAACGCCGCATGACGATGATCGTGGTCACGCACGAAATGGAATTCGCCCGGCGTGTAGCCGATACGGTCATGTTCCTCGAAGACGGCGTGATTCTCGAACGTCAGCCCGGCGGCGCCTTCTTCTCGTCTCCGCAAACTGATCGGGCGAAGCGTTTCCTGGAAAGCATGTCTCCGGTGGCCGCGGAATGATACGGCAGGAACGATGCGCTGGCACCACGGCGATTCCTCACGGATTCCGCAGCGCCTCTTATACGCTAGTCGCGGTCGCACGCTCCGCCTTCGACCAGAAAAATTTGATGGTATCCAACACAACGAAGGGAATATGATGTCCATCTTCAAAAAAACATCCGCCGCGCTTCTCGCCGGGGCAATGCTGCTCGCCGTGGCCGCATGCGGCTCGGGCAACGGATCCAATGGCGGCAACGCATCAGGCAATGACTCGTCCCAGCAAGGGCGAACGGTCGAGCAGATCAAGAAGGACGGCACGATTCGCATCGCCACCTTCGGTGATCTGCCGCCGTACGGCTACGTGAAGAATGACGGCACGCGGGCCGGCTACGATGTCGCGCTCGGCAACCAACTCGCCAAGGATCTGGGCGTCAAGGTCAACTGGGTGCAGGTAAACGCCGATGGCCGCGTGGATTCGCTCAAATCCGACAAGGTGGATCTGGTGCTCGCCAACTTCACTGTCACCGATGAACGCAAGCAGGTCGTCGATTTCGCCGAACCATACATGAAGGTCTCCATCGGCGTGGTCTCCCCCGACAAAGCCAAGATCACCAGTCCTGACCAGCTCAAAGGCAAGGATCTGGCAGTGACCAAAGGCACGACGGCAGAAACCTTCTTCACCCAGCAGTACCCGGATGTGAACCTGCAGAAGTTCGATTCCAAAACCCAGCAGTTCCAAGCCTTCAAGGATGGTCGCGTAGCCGCTCTGGCGGACGATAACACGTATCTCTATGCTTGGGCCAAAGACAATCCTGGCTACACCGTAGGCATCAAGAAGCTCGGCGACGAGTCGACCATTGCGCCTGCCGTGAAGAAGGGCAACGCCAGCCTGCTGAACTGGGTTAACACGAGGATCAAGCAGCTCACAGCCAATGGCTTCTTCCGCACGGCCTATGAGCAGGAGCTCGCGCCTTCCTTCACCAGTGACATCAAGCCGCAGGATGTGATTATTGGCTAGAAGCTGGCAGATGGTGCGCACTACTCGGGATGCATTATGAGTAGTGCGCACTAAATTAGCATACGCTGGCTGGCCAGCTGACGTGAACATGCGTAGTGGCAGCTACATCATTGATTTCGCTGCCACTACGCATGTTCGTTATGTGCGCACTACGCAAAAAGTCCGGTGCATAGTGCGCATTACGCCTCTATGGCATTAATGGCGTCAATGACGCTGCCGCGGAAGCCGTCCTTTTCCAGCTGCACGACGCCACGGATGGTGGTGCCGCCAGGCGAGCAGACGGCGTCCTTCATCGCGCCGGGATGGGTTCCGGTAGCCAGATACAGTGCGCCGACGCCTTCGGCCATCGCAGCAGCTAGGCGGTAGGCGGTTGCGCGCTGTAGACCGTGCTGCACGCCGGCGTCGCCGAGCGCCTCGATGTACATGGCGGTAAACGCCGGAGCGCAGCCTGCGATATCGGTGGCGATGCCCAAGTGCTCGCTGTCGACGCGCTCGATCTGCGCAATCGGCGAGAAAATCTCCTCGAAGGTCTTGGATTCCTCATCGCTGAGCGTGTTCGACTCTTCGGTGACCAGAATGCCCTTGCCCACGGCGATGGGCGTGTTCGGAATCGCGCACTGCACATGCACTCCGTCGCCCAGCAGCTCACGGTATTGCTCCAAGCCCCAGCCACCGGCAATGGAGACGATGACCGGTTTGCCGCTCTTGAGCTGTTCGGTCACCGGGCCGAGCACACCTTCGATCTGATAGGGCTTGACGGCGATGACCACGATATCGGCAGCTTCGACGACTTCGGCGGCATCATGCTTGGACTGTGCGCCAAGAGCCGCCGTGTTGCGCTCAAGTTTGTCGAAATGGCCGGCGCAGGCCACAATCTGCTCCCCTGGCACCACGCCAGCGTTGACCAGGCCTTGAGCGATGGCCTGAGCCATGTTGCCGTATCCGATGAATCCTATAACCGGCTTGTCCATGAACATTCCTTTCGTCCGCATCCGCGTGCGGTGCTATTTTCTAGTTGTTGTGATTGTTGTGGCGTCTTATCTGACCATGGTAATGGGGGCATGCTAATTACAGATAATCACAGAAACACGCCGGCCAAGTCGCCGCGATCAAGCGCTTCGCCATAGAGCCGCCGGAATACCGTGTCGCCATGCAGCCCGTCATGCTCGAACTCGTTGGTAACCCAGTAATGCGAGCGTCCGATACGCGACAGGGTGTCGAGCTGCAGGCCGGAGTCGACGTACATATCGTCGAAGTACACCGCCGACTGCAACGGCACTTCGTTGCGCGCCAACTGCGCCGCGTCGTATATCGTGCCGAAATGCGTGTCGGCCATGAGCACATCCATCGCAGCGCGGAAGGGCCGCAGCGCACGTTCCTGCTCGAACATCCACGGGAATATCGCCTCGCCGGTGAACAGCAACGGCCGTTGCTCGGTGCCGAACTCGGGATGCTCGTCGCGCACCTGCTGCGCGGCCCAGCCGATCGGCTGCTCCAATTCGCCGTCGGCATAGATGAACTCCTGCAGCGGCCAGTACAGCGGGTTCGACGCCGTGGCCGACTCGACAGCAGCCAGGAACTCGCTCGACAGCACAGATTCGTCGCTTGGCTCGCCGTCGCCGTCGAGGAAGGCACCGTCGAAGATCCAATGCACGCGCTCGAAGCTCGGCTTCATGCCGAAGCTGCCGCCGAGGGTTTGCAAACGCTCGACGCTCAGCGGGTCGCCATTGGGGAGCGTGGGCTGCGTGAGCAAGGTCGCGTCATCGCCGCTGGCATATTCGAGCCGTTCGGCAACGGCCGCAACCCGCGCGCGATCCTGCGGATAGCGGTCATAGTATTGCCGCGTCTTGGCGGCCATGCGCGGGAAGGTATGCTCGTAGACCTCGCGCGCATCGGCCGGCACATGCGGGATGCCGCCGCAGGTGAAGCTCGCCGCAAGCCCTTGGGGAAAGAGGGAAAGATAGGTCAGGGTCAGAAATCCGCCATAGCTCTGCCCGAGCGTCACCCAAGGGGCAGCGTCGAACTCGGTGCGACGCAGATGCTCGAAATCGCGCACAATCGAGTCGGCCAGGAAATGCTTGAGATGCGCCGCTTGGTCTTCGGGCCGCTCGAAACGGGCCATGATCTGCGCATTGACATGCGAGGAACGGCCGGTGCCGCGCTGATCGGGCAGAATGACGCGAAAATGCTTGATCGCCTCGGCTATCCAGCCATCATCTGACGGGTTGATCGGCCGCGGTCCCGCTCCCCCGGGCCCGCCCTGCAGATACACCAGCAGCGGAAGCTTGGCATCATGTGCATGCTCGGGCGCGCTGACCACGCGGTAGAACAGGCTGAGCGAGTCATCGGACGCTCGGCTATAGTCTCCGGGCACCTTGCCAGACCAGTCGAGCGGCACCGGAATCGAATGCTCCTCGATATGCAGCCCCGGAATGTAGTATTCATGCAGCAATGTCATGCGTCGCGTCCTTTCTGCGGTACCGTGCAGTGCTCGGTACTGTGCGTTACCTTGCGGTGTCTTCCGTCGCCTTGTGTTGTCTTGCGTTATTGCGCGTTCGTTATTGTGCGTTCCTTAAGTGCTGTCCATATCACCCATACGCGCGGACATGTGCATCATCCCGCAGCATGATGGCCCTAGGCGTTCCATTGCGTTAGCCTTGAGGAATGAGCAGACTGAGAGGGTTTATCGCATGGTGCCGCAGATGCATCCTCCCTTCTGACGTGCTGCTTGCCTTGGGCATTCTGCTGCTGCTCGCCATCAATACGGGGGTTCCCAAAACCGAGGGGCTGCTGGCCTATCACGGTGCGTACTCGCAGGTGCTGTGGGGCATCGCGCTGATTCTTCCGGTGCCGCTGCGGCGTTGGAAGCCCGAGCTAGCCGCTGGGGCTTTTGCCATGCTGTCGGTCGTGCAGCTCATCGCAGGACCGTCCATTGTGCTCACTGACTGTCTCGCCTTGGTCATGCTGTATTCGGTGATCGTCTACGGCAAACCTGCGCTTACGCGACGCTTTGTCGTGCTAGCTTGCTGCGTGGGCGCAATGGCCGCACTCATCATGGCATGGGCATCCGTTATCGGCCCCGCCTCAGTGTTTCCCAAGTCGCAATGCGTGGCTGGGAAGACAGGTAGCTATGGAGATATCTTCGGGAGCTTCAGCGGCTGCTTCGGCCAATTCGCCGTGTCGGCAGGCTCATTCGGCGTGGCGATTGGCGTGTGCCTGGCGTCGACCGTCATCATCGCCTACTGGACCCGGGCGCGGCTCGCCACGGTGCGTCTATTGCAGGAGCGCAACGCCTCCATCGAAGCGCGGGAGGGCGAGGAGCGACGCATCGCCGCACTGGCTGAGCGAGCCCGTATCGCCCGAGACATGCACGACGTGGTGGCGCATACGCTTTCGATCATCATCGTGCAATCCGACGGCGGGCGCTACGCCGGCACCCATGACCCGGCTGTTGCGCGCTCGACCATGGAGACGATACGCCATGAATCGGAGCATGCGCTGCACGACATGCGGCGGGTACTCGGGGCACTCGGCGGATCCACGCACGCTGATTACCACGATATCGACACGCTGCTGGCACAGGCGAGGGCAGCATCGCCAGACTGCCGTTTCACACGTCGAGTTGCAGGAACGCCAGCGTCCGACCAGCTCGATGCCAAGGCGAGCGCCGCGCTATACCATGTCGTGCAGGAATCACTGACGAATATCCGCAAATACGCCGGGCCGAAAGTCAAGGTCCTCATCAGCGAGACATGGGTCGAATCAGGCGTGGAACTGACTATCAGCGATGACGGGCGCGGCGCAGGAGCCGCGCTCGACGGGCACGCGAGCGGCTACGGGCTCATCGGCATGCGCGAGCGCATCGAGGCGGCGCGTGGCACGCTTTCCGCAGGGCCTCAGCTCAGCGGCGGTTTTGCCGTGCACGCATTCGTGCCATATAGCGGCCAGACTGCGGCTCAGAGCGTTGTGGATAACGGCGACGCAAATAATCGGAATCGAGACAATGTAGGACGCTTATACGATGCCGCGGAAATAAACAAATCTTCAAGCATCGCTTTCGACAGTAACGACTTCGACAGTACCGACACCGAATTCGGCAGTGCTCCACGCTCCGAAGCCCAAAGCGCACACTACGAGGCACCGTGCAACGCCGAGACCGGCAATGGCAACGAGACAGGCGCTGCCGCATCGCGCATTATCGACAGCTCAGCCAGCAGCACTCACTTCAACGCAAACACCGAAGCCAGCGGCGTAAACAGCGCTATATCCGGCAACGAGCCGCCGCATGCGGCGTTGTCGCACGACGAACTGTCTCATAACAAGCTGCCCCATAACGACGTACCTCACGACGGTATATCTCATGACGACATATCCCACGAACTTGATTTCTCGATTGTGCTCAAAACAAGGCTCAGCGACATCATGCAGATGCTGCGCTCCAAACCGTTAGACCAGGCGTTGCCCCAAAGCGAGGGTCGCTTCAACTGGGTCGAGCGGCTGTCGCAATGGAGCGAGCGGCACTACTTGCTGATTGATATTCTCATCATGCTGTGCCTCATCGTGTTCTCCTGCGCAATCGATTACGTTGACCTCTTCCGCTATCCCCACGAAAGCATGATAGTCGTCTGGATGCTGAGCATCGTGAGTCTTCTGCCGCTCGCTCTACGACGGCAGGCCCCGGAATTCAGCGCCGCCTGCGTGGCGATTTTCTCAGCGCTGCAGCTGGTGTTCTACTCGCCTATGCTGACCTCGAATATATTCGCGCTGCTTTCGCTGTACTCGGTCATCGTCTACGGCCGCGCCCGCGCCCGCCGATGGGTATGGGCTGCGGTTCTTGTCAATGTGGCGCTGTTTGGCGTGAAAGTGGCCCTTCCCAGCGGCTACGATTCGATTTTCATTGCAATGCTCGGCACCAGCAATGGCAACCATTACACCTACGATAGATCGCAATGGGAGGCGCTGGCCTCCGGTGGCGGCTTCGCCATCGTCCTGGCCATGCTGTGCGCGGGAACCATTGCGCTAGGCCTCTGGGTGCGCGCCAGCGGCTCGAATGCCTTGGTGCTGCGCTCGCGCGAAGAGGCGTTGCGCGCCGAACGCGAGCAGCAGAAGATTTTGGCGGCCAATCTCGAACGCGACCGCATCAGCGCGTCTATTCAGGCCGAGGTCACGCACACGCTGACCGGCGTGATCGATCAGGCGGTCGCAGGGCTGCGGATGCTGGATGACCTCGAATCACGCGGCGAGCAGCCCTCGCCGCAGGACCTGGCTTCGGCGTTCGAGGATATTGGCTCACGCGGGCGCTCCGCACTTGCCGATATGCGCCAATTGCTCGGCGTGCTGCGCGAGACCGGATTCAGCGATGCCGCACAGTCCGGCGCTGCTCATGGTAGCGCTCATGGCGATGGCAACGAAAGTGGTCACAGTATGCAGCTCAAGCCTGCAAGGAATTTGGACGAACAGTTCGAAACGACTGCGCGCACGACTTAGCCTGTGTTCGTCCATGTTTTCAGTCAGTCACGCCGCCAGTGCGGCTCATTTCTTGCGGCTTATTGCATACGATTCATTGCATGCGATACCCGCCGCAGAATCCCAATCATGCACTCACGTCCGCTCGCTGAAATCGGCCACTCGCTGAGGCCACTGAAATCACCAAGCTCACTGCGGAGATACGCTAAGCTCCTGCTTTTCCTTTTGCTCCTGCTCTTGTTTCTGTCCCTGCTCGACCAGGCCGCGCAGCGTGACCTCGTGCACATCCTCGCAGACTGTGGCATTCGGGTCGGCGATGGCGCGGATGATGTCACGGCAGCGGCAATCGCCATCGGCATCGACGTGCCGCGCCAGGCAGCCAGCGCCAACCACCGGAAGCTCAAGCACCTGCCCGGCTTCGCAGATCAGACGCGAGACCACAGCACCGGTCGACCGGGCGTCGAACACCCCATCCTCTTCGCTGGTGCCGGACAGGCACAGCGGCTCGTCGTCGAAGAAACGCTCCTCGAATTCATCAAGGCCAACGGCATTGGCGATGGTGGCGATACGCATGCCGGCGCCCCACTCGTTGAGGCTGAACACATCATCGAGATACTGCGCGACGGGCGTGCCCTCGACGCCTAGCGGCAGGGAGATGAGCACGATGCCGGTGCGACCGCTCAAGCGCTCGAGCATTTTGGCCGCATCATGTTTGACGGTGCAGGTCAGGCAGCAATCGCTCATCGGGCACACTTCCGTGTCCGAGCTGAGCAGGCCGATGTCAGCTCCCGGCATGCTCACGATGCGCAGCACTTCCATATCGGCAGCCGGCTGCTCGGGGTCGAGGCTTTTAAGCGCGTCGAGGGCGTCGGCGCTGACGCGCACATCGTATGTGATGCCATACGCGGCCTCGCAGGTGTCCATCAGCGAAAACGCCACGGAATCCATCGACAGCCGGTCCGCTCCTGTGAGCAGCACGACGTCCAAGGACGTTGCCGGAGCGGCATTGCGATTGCGCGATGCCTCTGGGCGCGATATCAAGGAATCAGACATGACATCCCTTCAACTTGTGATAACGATTCTCGTTTGTTATATTGGCAGATATGACCAAACAATGTCAAATTCTGGGCGCGCATGTCTCAACCGGCAACAACGTATCCCACTCGCATCGCAAAACCCGTCGTACCTTCAAGCCGAACCTGCAAAGCAAGCGCTATTGGGTGCCTTCGCTGCAGCGCCACATCACGCTGACAGTAAGCACCAAGGGCATCAAGACCATCAGCCGCGTCGGCATCGAGGCAGCACTCGCCCAGGCGCAGGCCAAGGGCTTCATCGATCTCAACCAGGCGCGATAAGCGGCAGTTCCTTCGTTAATTCGCTCACAGCGAACACTGACGAAGTCATGTTTTCGCGCGCCGGTTTTCTCTAGCATTTCAGGATGCTAGCGGAGACTGGCATACGTCTGCATCGCAGATCAGCAGTCTCAGCCCATAAAGCGCTACACGGCACGTACACACAGCATCAGAAAGGATTGTTCATGGCCAGCAAAGCATCAGTGGTTCGACCCATCATCACCATGCGTTCGACCGCAGGAACCGGATCGACCTACACCACCACGAAGAACCGCAGGAACACGCCGGACCGTCTCGAACTGCTCAAGTTCGACCCCGTCGTGCGCACGCGCGTCATCTTCCGCGAAACGCGCTGATTCGCGTCTTTCGCGCGAGCCTCGCGTTATGCGTTCGCGCGTGAGCGTATCAACGCATAACGCATCAACAATCTCACATCATCAAGCAATCCTAAGGAATCAAGCATGGCCAAGACCAGCAAGATATATCGAGAACGGCAGCGGGAAGAAACCGTCGCCAAATACGCCGAGCGCCGCGCCGAATACAAGCGCGACAGCGTCAACCCGCATCTGAGCGCCGAGGAGCGCGAGGAGGCCATGCGCAAGCTGCATGCACTGCCCCGCAACGCCAGCCCAGTGCGGCTGCGCAACCGAGACAGCATCGACGGGCGCCCGCGCGCGTTCAACCGCAAATTCGGCCTCTCCCGCATCAATCTGCGCGAGAAAGCCCATCGCGGCGAGCTGCCAGGAGTCACCAAGTCCAGCTGGTGACCTTTTCGCGGTTCGGACGCTGCCTTACAAGCGCGCCCAGCAATCAATTCTGACAAATAAGGAATCATATGAAAACAGATATCCATCCCGCATACGGCTACGTCGTCTTCCACGACCGTTCCGCGAACCGTTCCTTCCTCACCAAGTCGACGCTGGTAGCCAAGGCTTCGCAGCTGCCGACCATCGAATGGGAGGACGGCAACACCTATCCGCTGGTGAACGTGGAAGTCTCCTCGTACAGCCATCCCTTCTACACCGGCAAGAACGTCGTGCTCGACACGGCCGGCCAGGTGCAGAAGTTCAACGCCCGCTACGGCAAGCGCACCAAGTCGCAGGCCTGAGCGCTGGCCGTTGGCTGCGCTCCCCCTGTCGATGTAGCAATCATCAATCCGAAAGGAATCACCCCATGAAAGTCAAAGCGTCAATTCGCTCCCTGGCGCACAAGGACGGCTCGTCCATCGTGCGACGCAGGGGCCACCTGTACGTCATCAATAAGAAAAATCCGCGTTGGAAAGCGAGGCAAGGCTGATGGCACTGCCAAAGTATAAGACATCGCGAGCCAACACCCATGCGCGTCGTTCGCAGTGGAAGGCCGAAGTTCCGCAGCTCGCCACCGTGCGCACGCCCGAAGGCGAAACCGTGCAGGTGCCGCAGACGCTCGCAGCCGCCGTGCGCAAGGGTTACGTGAAGCCGGAAGATCTGTGAGATCGTAGCGTTACGATAAAGCCACGAAACCTATCGCAGTGAAATCGTCAGCGCCTTCAGTACTTTCCTGTTCATGCTGACGGTTTCATTGCCGTAGATAGCGTGTTGCAATAGGCAATATGCCGCGATAACTCAGGTTTCGCACATGATTGTGGGCCTGACGATTCATTGAATCGTCAGGCCCACAATCATTTCGTTTGCGATAACGATTAACCTAACTATTGTCTTCCCAAGGGCGCGGAACTCATATCTATCGCTCGCCCTCAAGATGCGTGGCGATGTCGCGGCGCGCGTACATCACCGCCGCCACTGTGACAGTCTGGGAAGGTTCGTCAACACGATAGAACATCAAATAGTTGCCGACCGCTACTCTGCGATACTCCTGCGCAAGCGGGCGAATCGGAGCGTACACGCGGTGTGAATACGGATACTCGCCCAAGGAGTCAGCCGCAGCCATGAAGGCATCCGCGAGACGCTCGGCAGTTCTCGGTTCGCCAAGCTCAGTCGCGATATAGCGAACCGCATCGCTCATATCAGCCAAAGCCGAGGGAAGCACAACGACGTCATACACCTGAGGCTCCGGCGATAGCATCCTTGAGCATCTTCAACGTGTCCTTGGTGCTGAACCGGCGCTTGTCCACTTTGGCCTGGCGCTCCGCCTCAAGCAAATGCGAATACACCTGACTGTCGAACTGCAGATTCTCGTAGGCTTCCATGCTCAGCACGACCATGTCACCAAATCCGTTTTTGGTCAGAAACACCGGCTCGCCCGTGTCATGAACCGTTTTCGAGATATCCGCGAAATTATTGCGCAGATCCGAAACCGGCCTGATCTTTTCCTGATGCATAGTCATGTCAATCGCCTCCATGAAAAGATTAGCATAATTATGCTAAAAACTATTCGCATCTATTCAGCAGATTTTTCGTCTATTAAGCAGGTACGAAAGTAGACAGCCGAAACCTGCCAACTCACAATGGCGAAATTCTGCCGATTCGTAAGAATCATTTTCCAATCACCATGCTGTTCTCGCTGTGATTCAGGCGAAATCTGCTTAATAAATGTAGCCAGCACGAAAAATGATGGTTGAAAGGCCGCTGACGAGCTTCCAGCTCTTTCCAGATGACATCTTATTGCGCATAAACACAGATGCTTGGTAAATCATCGCATCGCCTACTGCTGCTTGGTGAGGTCCTTTTGCAGGGCGAGCAGCACGAGGGCCACGAGCAGCAGGGCGGCGATGGAGAGGACGCCTATCGAGGCGTTGCCGGTCAAGGCAGTAGCCGTGGCGACGAGGAAGGTGCCGAGAATCGAGGCGGTCTTGCCGAAGATGTCGTAGAAACCGAAGTATTCGTTCGCGTGGTCCTTGGGGATGATCTTGCTGTAATACGAGCGCGACATGGCCTGGATGCCGCCTTGGAACACGCCGACGGCAATGGCGAGAATCCAGAAATCGACGGCGGTGCGCATGAAGAATGCGGCAAAGAAGACGATGAACAGGTAGGCGGCCGTTCCGACCATGATCATCGTCTTCGTGCCGAAGTGCCCGGCGAGCTTCCCGTACCAGATCGAGCAGGGAAAGGCGACGAACTGGGTGACCAGCAGCGCGATCACCAGCTGCGTGGAATTGATGCCGAGCTGGGTGGCGTAGGAGGTGCTCATCGAGATCACGGTATTGACCGCGTCGATATAGAAGAAGAACGCGAGCATGAACATCCACAGTGGCTTGTTCTTCACGATTCTGGTGAAGGTGTGGCCGAGTTCGGTGAAGGAGCTGCGGACGGCCTCGCCGATGTGATCGGCGGTCGTGCGGTAATGGGTCTGCCTGTAGCTCGTCAGAAGCGGGATGGTGAACACCGCCCACCAGATCGCCGTGATGATGAAGGACGCTCTCGTGCAGGCCGCCGTGCTCCATCCGAACGCCGCAGGACCGGCGAAAATCAGCGCGATGCACAGGATGAACGGCACCGTCGAGCCAATGTATCCCCAGCCGAAGCCGTGCGCCGAGACCTTGTCCATCCGCTCGTTGGA
This sequence comes from Bifidobacterium tibiigranuli, assembly GCF_022655035.1. Taxonomy (GTDB): domain Bacteria; phylum Actinomycetota; class Actinomycetes; order Actinomycetales; family Bifidobacteriaceae; genus Bifidobacterium; species Bifidobacterium tibiigranuli_A. The sequence continues at coordinate 92,337 of NZ_JALCUA010000001.1, forward strand.
CGTCGTGTCGACCAGCATCGAATCGTAGAAGGTTAGCGACCCGTTCAGGCCAATGGTGGCCAGCATGAAGACAATCAGGAACGGCAGCCATGCCAGGGGCACGGCCAGTGCGCAGCACGCCACCGCGCCCGTGCCGAAGAAGCCGAGGAAGAAGCGGATTTTCATGCCTTGCACGTCGGCGATCGAGCCGAGCACTGGCATCAGCAGTGCAATGACGATCGAGACGATGGTCTGGGCGTAGCCCCAGGTCGACACGATGTTGGTCTTTCCCGCCGCATGCAGCAGGGAGTTCGCATAGATCGGCACCACGGCGGTCGAAAGCAGCACGAAGGCGGAATTGCCGACATCGTAGACGATCCAGCGTTTTTCGGTGCTTGTCAATTTCATTGTTGATCGCTCTGGCACATCAATCATCGCAAACCCCGGTGTTATGAACTGTTCTTATCGTATCGTCTCCATCGTAGAGGTCTGCACGGCTCGATTCGCGTCCGCAGGATGAATATCACGTGAACATTATGGCGGATGACTCATCAAGCGCTGAACTGGATGACGGTGCCGGATAATGAATTCCGAGAGTCGCGGCCGCGCAAGAGTCACCCGGTTCGCTAGAGTGGGGGCATGAGCGAAATGCGGCGGATACGGGTAATCATTGCGGATGATCAGGAACTCGTGCGGGCGGGGTTCTCGATGGTGATTGGCTCGCAGGCCGACATGCAAGTGGTGGCGCAGGCCAATGATGGCGCACAGGCGGTGGCGCTGTCGGAAACGCTGCACCCCGATGTGGTGCTGATGGACGTGCGCATGCCCGGCATGGACGGCATCGAGGCGACGCGGCGCATCAGCGCGATGAATACCGTGCCGCCGAATCCGGATGACAAGGTGCAGAACAACGGTTACGACCCGCAAACAACGCAGACGACACATGTCATCATTCTCACGACCTTCGACCTCGACGAATACGTGATGTCCGCCATCAACGCCGGAGCCTCAGGTTTCCTGCTTAAAGACACTGAGCCGGAGACGCTGCTCAATTCGATTCGCACGGTCTTCCAGGGCAATGCGATCATCGCGCCGACCGCGACCAAACGGCTTATCGAGAAGATGCTGGATGGGGAGATCGCCGGCACTGGGCCGAATATGCAGAACGGCCAAAGCGGAATGAATGGGCAGCAGCACGGCCTGCTCTACGGAGCGCAAACCGATGGAAACACTTCGGTGCCAGCTCGCTACACTGACCCGGAGCTGGACGACCTGACCGAGCGCGAACTCGAAGTGCTCATCGAAATCGCCCACGGCCTATCGAATCAGGAGATCGCCGACAAGCTGTTCATCAGCCTGCCGACGGTCAAAACGCATGTGGCTCATATTCTGGCGAAGATCAACGCCCGCGACCGCGTTCAGGCCGTCGTGTTCGCGTATGAAAACGGGCTGATTGAGGCATAGCCGGTTTTCGGCTCACACTTTTTGAGTTCAGCGGAAAAAGTGCGAGTCAAACGAACAAGGAAGATGCGAGCTTTTAAGCACCATAATGGCGGAATTTCAACGTTTTTATGAATAAAAACCAAACATGAAATGTTCATGTGACTCACACTTTTCGGGTGAAATTAAAAAGTGTGAGTCACACTCCCAGAACACCGACCAGATTACGCTTCGGCGAGCGCTTCCACCGGAGCGGTTTTCAGTGCGCGCCTCGCCGGGAATACGCTGGCGAGCAGCGCGGCAACAGCCGCAACCACTAGCACGATGCCGTTGGTCTTCCAGTCAAAGGGCAGCGCGACGTCTCCGTAGAGGCTGAAGACGATGTAGGAGCCCAGCCAGCCGAATAGCGTGCCGAGCGCGATGCCTGCCAGTCCGCTGACCAGCGCGATAAGCAGCGCTTCTACGGACAGGGAGCGCCGCAGCTGGCTTCTCGTCATGCCGATGGCGCGCAAGGTGGCTGATTCGCGCGTCCGCTCGATGACGGACAGGCTCAGGGTGTTAGCCACGCCAATCAGCGCGATCAGCACCGCGACCGCAAGCAGCCCGATCAGCAGCGTCATCATGGTGTTGACGATGCCCTCCCAGCTTATCCGCTTGGCGATTGGCCCGGTCAGGCTCACCCCGGAATCGGAGCCGAGCGCGGCCTGCGCCTTCTGAACGGTGTCCACAAGATTCGTGGCATGCGGATCGACTGAGGCCAGCAGCATGTGGCTTTGCGCCGTCAGCGTGCCCGATGCAAAGAGCGCATCATCCACGAAAACCACAGCGTCGTAATTGTCGGACACTTGCCTGAAATCGCTCTGGTCGACCGATAGCGACAGTGCCTTCCCTGCATTCTTGCCTGAGTCAGAAACAGAACCAGTATGCGCGGCTTCACCACCGTCACCCGCCCGGAAGGTCGCAGTGTCTTTGAGGTCCATCGCCTTGCCGCTTAACGCGGAGTACTTGGGGAACAGCGCGCGTTTCCCGGCGATCTGCACGCCGCCGAGATTCGCATGCATCACCGATTGCAGCTTGCCAGCGTCAGCCACGCCGACCAGCAGCGTCGAATACTTATGGCCTGATTCCTCGACTGTGCCAGTCGCAACAGGCGCATACAGCGTGTGGGAGATGCCCGGCACAGCCGATATCTTGCTGGCGGAGCGCTGATTCAAACCATATCCCGTCACCACCAGATCGACGCTGTAGCGCGTATTGAGCGCATTGTTCATCGTCTCCTTGCCGCTGGCGGCCCCAGTCGCGATGGTCGAGACCAGTGTCACGCCAATCAGCAGCGCCAAGCCGGTGGCGGCGACGCGGCGCGGGTTCTTCTGGACGTTCGCGTTCGCGATTTTGGCCGATGGTCCAGCCCAGGAAACCAGCGTGCCAGCGCCTTTCATCAGCTTGGGCAGCCATGAGGCGGCAGTCAGCGCAAGACCGAGGAAAACAGCCACGCACCCGGCGATTGCGATGAGCAGGATAATCGAATATCCGTTGGCGCCGGAGCCTTGCGTAGGCTCCCCCGCGCTGATGTAACCGTGCATACGCACGACGGAGAACGCCGCCAGCGCCACGCCGGCAAAGGCAATCAGCGCGCCGAAAGCCGTACGCAGGCGGTGCCCGGTCGACGCGGCTTCGCTGAGTTCCATCGGCCGCAAGGCTTCAAGCGGGGTGACCTTGGTGGACGCGCGGGCCGAGCCAAGCGAAGCCAGCACGGTCATCAGGACGCCGAACGCCAGCGGGACGGCGATAACCGGCGCGGTGATGACCAGCGAGGCATGGGTCGATGCGCCGGTAAGCGCCTTGCCCAAGGCATCCGAGCGCACCGCCAGTGCTATGATGCCGATGCCCGCGCCGATGCCGATCAGCGAGGACACCAGGCCAAGCAGCATCGCTTCGAGAATCACCGAACGGTAGATCTGGCCTCGTTTCGCGCCAATCGTGCGCAGCAATGCGAAGGTGCGTCGGCGCTGCGCGACCAGAACCTGGAAGGTGTTGGCGATGACCAGCGCGGCCACGAGCATTGCGATGACGCCGAAAATCATCAGGAATACAGTCACCGGGCTCATGCCGCCCCCGTTCATCTGCTTGAGAGCCGTTTCCGAGGCAGCCTGACGCGATTGGACGGTGAAGTTCTGGGGCAGCAGCGGCCGGATGCGCGCAAGGGCGGCGTCGGCCTGGGCCGGATTGACATCGAGATACAGCCCGGGGACCTGAACCGCATCGAAGCTCGGCAAGCCTTGAAGGGCCGCCAAATCGGCATCGTTCACAATCGCCGCTCCCCCGTAATACGCGAAGGCGCCATTCGGATCGTCGCTCAGGCCCACGACCTGCATGGTCTGGGCTGTTTCGCCAGACGGCGAAGCTCCCGGGCCACTCTGGCCATCCGGGGCGCTGGAAGCCTGCCCGCTGATTTCGACGGCATCGCCGACGCTCGCGCCCAACTGCTGCGCCGTGCCCGAGGAAAGCACGATCTCATTGCTGGTTTTCGGCTGCCTGCCTTGGGAGACGGTCACCGGAAGCAGTTTTGCATCGTTCGCTCCCCCGATGGCGACGGCCGAAATATGCTTGCCTGCCTTGCTGGCCTCGATATTCGCTCGCGCATCGGCTCGCACGCCATTGACGCCGTCGATTGCGCGCATCGCGTCGAGATGGAAATCAGCGGCGGCACGGCTCCGCTGATCTTCCGACGAGGCATTGCTGTTGGCCGCAACGGTGTAATTCGCCTGGCCGAACGAGGCCAGAAGCTGCGAGCTGAGCGAATTGTTCATCGCGTTGCCGAAGAGGAAGGTGCTGGCGATGAACGCCGTGCCGATGACGATGGCGATGCCTGCGGGAATGAGCATCCGCAGGCTTTTCTTCATAAGCTGTAAAGTCACTGACCACATGGGAAGTCCTTAGTATCGGCCAGGCTGTCGGACATGCGCTGGGCAACGGTGGGCGCTGCGCTGCTTCGAGTAACGCGGTCGCGCTCTTCCATAAGCAGCTCGCTCATACGTTCGGCGGCGGGATCGGTTTCATCGGCCACGATGCGGCCGTCAGCGAAGACGATGGCGCGGTCGGCGTAGGAGGCGGCAACCGCGTCATGGGTAACCATGATGACGGTCTGACCCAGCTCCTTGACCGACTGCTTGAGGAAGCTGAGCACTTCGGCGCTCGACACGGAGTCGAGGTTGCCGGTCGGTTCGTCGGCGAAGACGACGGCTGGCTTGCTGATCAATGCGCGTGCGATGGCGACGCGCTGCTGCTGGCCGCCTGATAATTCATTGGGCCGGTGGCTCAAGCGGCCTTCAAGGCCCAGGGTCTCGACGAGCACCTTGAACCATGAGCGGTCTGGCTTCTCGCCGGCCAGAGTCAGAGGCATCAGGATGTTCTGTTCGGCGCTGAACATCGGCAACAGGTTGAAGCTCTGGAAGATGAACCCGACGCGGTGCCGGCGCAGCAGCGTCAGCTGATTGTCGTTCATCGAGGTAAGCTCGGCCCCGTCGAAGATGATTCTGCCGCCGCTGGCGGAATCGAGGCCGGCCAAGGTATGCATCAGGGTGGATTTTCCAGAGCCGGAGGGCCCCATGATCGCAGTAAATCGCCCTTGTTCAAAGCTGATATTCACGCCGCGCAGCGCATGGACCGCATTCTCGCCGCGCCCGTAGTCCTTCATCAGATTGATGGCTTCTATCGCCACCGGATTGCTTCCTGTCATCGCTTCGCTCTCCTTGCGTACTCGATGCTCGTTGCGTTTCAGAGCATTGTTGTTCGAAACACCTTTTACGCTACGCAAGCGAGCGGCCGGGCGACATCATGCGCAAGACCGAAAAAGCCGAGCCCCTCTCTCATCCTTGCGAATGAGAGAGGGGCTCGGCTTATGAAAAAGCAGACGGAGTTATATGAGGGCTATAGGAACGTAACTGTGCGCTTAATCTAGAGCACCTGCGACAGGAAGTGACGCAGACGGTCAGACTTGGGGGCTTCAAACACCTGGTCCGGATGGCCGGACTCGATGATCCGCCCCTCATCCATGAACATCACCTGTTCGGCGACCGATCGTGCGAAGCCCATTTCGTGGGTCACCACCACCAGAGTCATGCCTGAGTCCGCAAGCTCGGTAATAGTGCCAAGGACGCCCTTCACGAGCTCGGGGTCGAGCGCCGAAGTGGCCTCGTCGAAGAGCATCACCTCGGGATCCATTGCGAGTGCGCGGGCGATGGCGACGCGCTGCTGCTGCCCGCCAGACAGGCTCGCAGGGCGTGCATCAGCCTTGTGGCCAAGTCCGACCCTGTCGAGTTCGAGCAGCGCACGCTCGTTCGCCTCGTCCTTGTTAAGCCCCTTGAGCTTGATCAGCCCGAGCGTGACGTTCTCGCGCACGGTCTTGTGCGGAAACAGATTGAAATGCTGGAATACCATGCCCACACGCTGCCGCAGCTTGTCGGGATTGTCGCTGAGAACCGAACGACCGTCGAGCAGCACATCGCCTGAATCCGGCTCGGCGAGCCTATTGACGATACGCAGCGTCGTCGATTTGCCCGACCCCGAGGGACCGATGAGGCAGGCGGTCGTGGCAGCGGGCACTTCAAAGCTGATGCCACGCAACACCTTATTCGAGCCGAAAGCAAGGTGAACGTCGTTGAGTGCGACGCTGACGCCCTTGCGCTGCGGAGCCGCTGTCTTTGATCCGTTGGTCACGGCGGTTGTTTCGTTCACGGTCATTATGCCTGCACCTGCTTCTGTGTTTCGCTATCCGTTGCGCTTGCGATGCCACGAGACTCGGCACCGCTCGGCACCTGCTCGTCGGGGTCCTGCTTGACCGGCTTGCCCTCGCGCAGCCGCTTATCGATGTGGTTCACATAGTGGGTCAGCGGCACGGTAATCGCAAGATAGAATAGCCCGGCGAGCACCAGCGCCGACTGGTTACCGCTGTTCGCAGCAGCGTCGGCACCGATTCTGAACAACTCGCGCTGGCTGGCGAGAAGACCCAGGAAGTAAATCAGCGAGGAGTCTTTGATGAGCGCGATGAACTGGTTCACGAGCGCGGGTAGCACCCGCCTGATGCCCTGCGGAATCACGACGAGACGCATTGACGCGCCGCTCGAGAAACCGATTGCGCGAGCTGCCTCGTTCTGCCCCTTGTCAACGCTCTGAATGCCGGATCGGAAAATCTCGCCGATGTAGGCGCTCGCGATCAGCGACAGGGCGAGGATGCCCAGCGGATAGGGATTTGGACCCCACAGCTCGATGCCGAGCGGGGCAAAGCCGACGCCGATCAGCAGGATGGTGACCGCCGCAGGCAGGCCGCGGAAGATATCGGTGTAGACCCGAGCGGGCCACCGCAGCCAGCGGTGTCGAGACAGGCCCGCGACCGCGAGCAGGAGACCCAGAATCGTGCCGATGACGCCCGACGTCACCGCGAGTATCAGCGTGTTCGGAAGCCCCACCTTCAGAAGATCGGGGAACGCCTTCTTCATGGCATTGAAATCGAAGAACGCCGACCACACCGACCCCAGCGAACTGCCGCTGGCTGAGCTGGCTCTGTTACTCGTGGGCTTCTCGATGGAGCCCTTCCCTGAGCCCGGCACAAATTCCTTCGGAATCGCGCGCCCCGGGTAATACTGTTTTTGCAGCTTCAGCCAGGTGCCGTCGGCGACGACCTCGTCAAGGCCCTTGTTCAGCGCCTCACGCAGGGCATTGTTGCCCGGTGCCACGGCGTATGCCATGCCGCCGGGATCAAGCACCGAATCGACTGCGGCAAGCTTGCCGCCAGACTCCTTGGCGCTCTTCTCGCCGATCTCGGCAGGAGCTATCCACGCGGCAGCCCCGCCCGTGCGCAGCTGGTTGAGCGCCGCATTGTAATCATTGACGCGAACCGGGTTCAGCTTCTTGCGGGTCGCATAGTCGTCTTGCACCGTTCCCTGCACCACGGCGACGCGCTTGCCCGCCAAATCGTTGAACGACTTGACAGGAGAGCCGGCCGGGGCGATAAGGCCCAAGTAGCCGAAGTCATAGCGATTTGTGAAATCGACGGTCTGCTTCCGCTCTTCCGTGATGCTGATGGATGAAGAGCCGACGTCGAATTTGCCCCGCGCCACCTGCGTCAGCAGCGAGCTGAACTCGGTGCCGACGAACTCAACCTTCAAATTGAGCTTCTTGGCGACAGCAACCAGCAGATCGTTGTCGAAGCCGGTGAACTTGCCGTCTTTGAGGTACACGTTTGGCGGCGCATCGGTCAGCGTGCCGGTGAGCAGCACGCCCGGCTCGACGAGACCGTACGGGTTGTCCTTCGAATTGCTCGAAGAGCCCGCTGCCATAGCGGGTCCGCTGCCGATAAGCGCTACAAACGAGAGCACGGCGGCCAAAACTATCGTGGCAGCGAAGAGTCGCCTAACCTTTGTCATTTCAATCCCTTCAAAACTAAGCTGCCCGCCCAGATCATTACGTTTCTGGACGAGCAGCTTAGCTTCTATAACCGACGGGCGGCTATCGTGCTGTGCGAATGCGTTTCATGCCACCAAATGCCGTGATACCAAGAACTGCGGCGTCACTTCGCCAGACCGGATTCGCGCAATGCCGCGAATCCTTCCTTCAGATCATCGAGGATATCCTCGATGTTCTCGGTGCCGATTGACAGGCGAATCGTGCCCTCGTGGATGCCCTGGTCCTCCAGCTCCTCAGCGGTCTCCTGCGAATGGGTGGTCGAAGCCGGGTGAACCACCAGGCTCTTCACATCGGCGACATTGGCGAGCAGGCTGAACAAGTGCAGATTGTTGATGAACACGCGCGCCGCATCCTTGCCGCCCTTGATGTCGAAGGTGAAGATCGAGCCGGCGCCGTTCGGGAAGTACTTGAGATAGAGCTCGTGGTCGCGCCTGCCCTCGATGCTGGGGTGCGAGACGGACTCCACTTCCGGTACGGTCTGCAGGTACTTGACGACCTTGAGCGCGTTCTCGACATGGCGCTCGACGCGCAGCGAAAGCGTCTCGGTGCCCTGCAGCAGCAGGAAGGCCGCGAAGGGGCTGATCACCGCACCGGTGTCGCGCAGCAGAATCGCGCGAATGCGGGTGACGTAGGCCGCGCCGCCCAGCGCCTCGTAGAAGTTGAGGCCGTGGTAGGAGGGATCCGGCTCGGTGAGCGTCGGGAACTTGCCCGGCACCTCGGCCCAGTTGAACGTGCCGCCCTCGACGACAACGCCGCCCAGCGTGGTGCCGTGGCCGCCGATGAACTTCGTGGCGGATTCCACGACGATGTCCGCGCCGTGCTCAAGCGGGCGGAAGAGATAAGGCGTGGCGAAGGTGTTGTCGACAATCACCGGCAGATGATGGCGATGCGCGATCTCGGCGATGGCCTCGAAGTCGGGCAGGTCGGCGTTCGGGTTGCCGAAGGTCTCGAAGTAGACGAGCTTGGTGTTGTCCTGGATGGCGTCCTCGAAGTTCTGCGGGACCTCCGGGTCGACGAAGGTGGTGGTGACGCCGTCGCGCGGCAGCGTGTGGCGGAAGAGGTTATAAGTGCCGCCGTACACGTTCTTGGAGGAGACCAGATGATCGCCGGACTGAGTGATGTTGCGCACCGCATATTCGACCGCAGCCGCGCCGGAAGCGACGGCCAGACCAGCAGTGCCGCCTTCGAGCGCCGCGATGCGGTCCTCGAACACGCCCTGTGTGGAGTTGGTCAGGCGGCCGTAGATGTTGCCCGGGTCCTTCAGACCGAATCGCGCCTCGGCATGGTCGAAGTTGTGGAACACGTAACTCGTGGTCGCGTAGATCGGCACGGCCCGAGAATCGGTTACGGCATCGGCCTCCTCCTGGCCGACGTGCAGCTGCAGGGTCTCGAAACGGTACTGGTGGTTGCTCTCACTCATGTCATCCTCTTCTGTTGGTTGATTTGTTGATGCGTTGTGGAACGTTGGCCCGCTTCGTCGGGATGCTATGGGCGTCTGGCGAAGCGATAACCTGAGACTACGGCGTTCGCCGGCTCAACGGCAAGCTGGACGCTATCGCGTTCTCTTATAACCGATTAGCAAACGTTGCGATACGTGGCATTACCGCGGAAAACTCTGGTGCGCAAAACGTCGCCGGCAAGCCCTGAGACCTGCCCGACACGCCGAGCGAACGGATGGCGAAAACGCCCCGTAGCGGCGCACGGCTAGGGTCTAGAGTCGTATACGGCGAATCCTTCGGATGGTTTCCGGGCAATTCGGGCCAGACGCCATCCGAGCGTGCAACAGAAAGGCTATTCATGACTCAGGATGCTCAGGATGTGACATTGTTCGAACGCGACCCGCGCTATATTCCGCGCGTCGCGGCGGTGCACGACATGTGCGGCTACGGCAAGTGCTCGCTGACGGCGGCGATTCCGATTCTTTCGGCGGCCGGCTGCGATGTCTGCCCGGTGCCGACCGCCCTGTTCTCGGCCCATACCAAGTACAAGGTGTTCACCTTCCACGACACCACGGAGATCTTGAGCGGGTATCTCGACGCCTGGAAGCAGGAGGATGTCGATCTCGACGGCGTCTACAGCGGCTTCCTCGGCTCGGCCGAGCAGGTGGCCATCATCCAGCGGCTGTATCGCGAGTATCCCAAGGCGCTGCATCTGGTCGACCCGGTGATGGGCGATGGCGGCGAAATGTACCCGACCTACACCGAGGAGCTGTGCAAGGCCACGGCGCAGCTGGCCGACGGCGCGGATGTGCTGATGCCGAATCTGACCGAAGCCAGCCTGCTCACCGGGCGCAAGTATGCCGGGCAGAATCTTGACGACGCGCAAGTGGACGCCGTGCTGCAGGCGCTGCTCGACCTCGGTGCCAAGAACATCGTGCTCAAGGGCATCGATCGCGGTGACGGGCAGCTGCGCAACTATGTGGCAAGCGCTGCTACCGGCGTTGCGGCCAAGCGTGAGCTGGCGCACGAGAAGCTGCCCTTCATGATTCACGGCACCGGCGACGCCTTCGCCTCGGCGCTATGCGGAGCGGTAATGGCCGGTCGCACGCTTGTGGAGTCGGCGCAGATCGCCGGCGAATTCGTGCGCCATGCGATGCAGAGCACCCGCAACCAGCCGCATTACGAGGATCGCGGCGTGAGCTTCGAACTCAATCTGGGCGAGCTGGCTTCGCTGGTGAAGTGAGGCGCGGCGCCTGGGCTGGGCTGGTCCGGCTTGGGCGGACGGCATGCGTCCCTAGACTGTCTGCAGCGTACGTTTTGCAGCACGTTGCACACTCCCGTATCGGAAAACGTACACTGAGCTGTAGTTAGCGTACGTTTTCCAATACGGACATCTGTAACATGCCATAAAACGTACGCTGCATGTAGTACCCGGCATTGTGGATAACTCGATTTTGTCCACATCCTATCCACAACACGCCGGATTCGTACCCTTCGACCACATGACCTGAAATCGCTGTGCTCCGCGAGCGTTTTCTGGTCAACTGGTCATATGAACATACAGCTTATTGATACCCAGCCCCGCACCGATGTACGTCCGCTTATTCATACGCAACGCCCTGCCAACACAGAACACATCGGTTCGCAGGGCATCGACGCGCATCCTCTCGATGTCCTGCCAGGCAACGCGCAACAGTCCGGCATGACCCATGCCGCCACGATTCGCGGCATCGAATCCCCGGCTCTGGCAGCGGCGAGTGCATTGCAGGAGTTGTCCGCGCAGCTGCGGGACCCGACGCTCGCTCCGGCGCGTTTCGGCGTCCTTGGCGAGGAATACGCCGCTGCCTGGCTTGCCAGGCGCGGCTGGTCGACGCTGTCGCGCAACTGGCACACGCGCTATGGCGAATTGGATCTCGTCATGCTCGACCCGGAGCGCACGATTGTCTTCGTCGAGGTGAAAACCCGCCGCACCACGCGCTATGGGAGCCCACAGGAGGCGGTGACTGCGCGCAAACGGCTGCGATTGCGCCGGGCCGGGGTGCAGTGGCTGCTTGAGCCGGAGCATCGCATCGCGCATAACGGCGTGCGCTTTGACGTCATCAGCATTCTGCTTGAGGCGAGCGGGCCGAGCGTGCGCTATATTCCCGAGGCGTTCTGATGGCTATCGGCGGCGCTCTGTCGATCGGCCTGATCGGGCTCAAGGCCTTCGTCATCCAGATCCAGTCCTTCATCTCGCCCGGTCTGCCGTACTTCTCCATCATCGGACTTCCCGACGCTTCGTTGAGCGAGGCCCGCGAACGCGTGAAATCAGCCTGCCAGGCGAGCGGCTTCTCTTGGCCGCAGACGCGCGTCACCGTCAATCTCTCACCTGCGTCATTGCCCAAACGCGGATCCTCGCATGATCTGGCGATAGCTGCCAGCGTGCTCGCCGCGGCGGGCGCGATAGATGCGGACAACCTCGTGGACACCATCGTGCTGGGCGAGGTCAATCTCGATGGTACGGTGTTGCCGATCAATGGTCTGCTGCCAATCATGCTGCATGCCAAACAGCACGGCTTGCGCCGCATCATCGTGCCGCACGCCAATGAGGACGAGGCCAGGCTGGTCGGCGGGCTGGATACGGTCTGTGTGCGCCACGTCGGCGAGCTTATCGAGATGATGGGCGGAAATGCGAAGTACCAGTTGGCTCCCGAGCGCCGAGATGAAGCGCATGCGCTGTCACATGACAGTCAGGCTCCGATTGAACCGCAGGATATGAGCGAGGTCGTCGGCCAGGAGCACACGAAGTGGGTACTGCAGGTGGCTGCGGCCGGCGGGCATCATGTGTTGATGACAGGGCCGCCGGGTGCCGGCAAAACCATGCTTGCTTCGCGTCTGCCCGGTATCATGAGCCCGCTCGATGATGCGGAACAGCTCGAAGTAGCCTCTATTCGCTCTTTGTGCGGGACATTGGGCAGCTATGGCATCAGCGATATACCGCCATTCGAGGCACCGCACCATACCGCGTCGAACGCTGCGCTGGTCGGCGGCGGCTCAGGAATCGCGCAGCCTGGAGCCATTACGCGGGCGCATCGCGGCGTCCTGTTCATGGATGAAGCACCTGAGTTCTCTCCTCGGGCGCTGCAAACCTTGCGCGAGCCATTGGAATCAGGGTATATAGCGCTGTCACGCGCCAAAGGAACCACCTACTATCCTGCACGCTTCCAATTGGTTATGGCAGCGAATCCCTGCCCCTGCGGCTTCGGATACGGCGACGGGGAGCGCTGCACCTGCCGGGAAAAGGACCGCGTACGCTATTTTTCACGTCTTTCGGGGCCGATTCTCGACCGCATCGACATCCAAGTGGAAGTGCCGCCCGTCGAGCGGATAACCGGGCGGCTTGCGGCGCAGGGCGCATGCAGCCGGGATATGCGCCTGGCGGTGTCCAAGGCGCGTGCGGCAGCAAGAGAGCGTTTCCGCGAGCGGCATTGGGGCTGCAACGCCCAGGCGGGAGGCACTTGGCTGCGGGAGAATACCTCGCGCCAGGCCGTCGAATTGGTCAATCAGGCCTTGGAACGCAGACGGCTGAGCCTGCGCGGAGCCGACCGCGCCATGCGCCTGGCGTGGACGCTCGCCGACCTTGAAGGCAAGGACTCCCCCGGCAAATCCGAAATGATGCAGGGCATCGCGCTACGCACGAGGCTGTCATGAACGGCAACGCGAGCGTCCTTCTCGGCGGCGCAGACACTCCAAATGGGTATAAACCCACTGTGGTCAGACAGTCAGGCACCATGCGGCCAGAAGGCGCTGTAGCCAGTCAGACCGATGCTACGAACAGCAACGAGAACGCTGTGCCCAGCCACATGAGCGCTGCAGTCAGCGATGATACGGTTGCTTCACCGAGCAGTCAGCCGGTGGTTTCGCCGCCTGATGCCGAGACGCTCGCCCGAGCCACGCTTACCTTCTGCCTCGACGGCGCGGACGCCCTGATGTTCGCCCTGCTCAAAGGCGCACAGAACGCGCAGTCAGTGGTGACGCTGCTGCGCGAATCCGCAAACGACATGGCGCAATCCAGTCCACCGGAAACCAGCCTGTCGAGCACCAGCATGCATGCGCAGCGTGCGCTGGAATCCATGTTTGCCACGGGCATCGCACGCTGGGGTCGCAGCGTTGATCACCGGGGTATGCAGGTATTCCGGCGGGCTTTGCACCGATGGCTCGATCGTTTCACGCAATTGCCCAGCCACGACCCGCAGCTGCTATCGGACTGGTTCACGATGGACGGCAGCCAGTGGATCATCGCACCGCATAGCCAGTACTGGCCCAGTCAGCTGGCTGACCTGTCCACACGCAAGGATTGGGCGGCACCGCTGTGCCTGTGGGGATACGGGGAGCCATCAAGCCTTGTCGCGTGTCCCAAGCCGATAGCGATTGTCGGCTCGCGCGGGGTGAACGAATACGGGCGAAGCGTCGCGCATGACATAGCCTTGCAAGCGGCGGCCGATGGCCATGTCGTCGTTTCGGGCGGTGCATTCGGCACGGATGCAGCTGCGCACTGGGGTGCGCTTGAAGCCTCGCGCCGCGACGACATCGGGGCCGGCACCACCGTCGCGGTGTTCGCCGGAGGACTGAACCATATCGGCCCGCAGCGCAACGAGCGCCTGTTCGAAGCCATACTTGCCAACGGCGGAGCGCTTATCAGCGAGCTATGCCCCGGCACAGTGCCCGAAGCGCGGCGCTTCCTGCTGCGCAACCGAATCATCGCCGCCCTGTCCTCAACGGTTGTCGTGGCACAGGCCCGGACTCGCTCCGGCGCGCTCAACACCGCGAACTGGGCGGCAGAGCTGGGGCGTGAGGTCTACGCGGTTCCCGGCGACATCGATTCACCGGACAATGCCGGCTGCAATGCGCTCATCCGCGACGGCAAAGCCATCATTCTGTGCTCGACGCATCATATCGATGAGCTCTGTCACAAACGCCATGAACGATTTGCCCCGGAGGCAGAGCCAGCGGAGCCGATCAAGTCAGCTGATTCGCCCGAACTCGGCATATCGACGGAATCAGGCGAACAGGCAGAACAGACGAACGAATTGCCCTCCGACAGTTCCAGCGACAAGCAGGCACCAGCCAACGTCACATCCAAGCAAACTGAGGAGTCGCGCCGATATGAGTCGGTGCGTACCGCCATACGACGCTGCCACCGCCGAAAACTGGTTGCCAATCCTGAAGCGATACTCTCCATGCTCACTGGCGACACGACATTCGCACAGCTGACTGAAACGCTTGGCGAAATGGAGCTGCTGGGGATGGTCGAATTCGATCGCGGCGCGATCCGCATCACACAACAAGTGAGCGTCGACTCCGGCAACGCTCGAAACAATAGCCACCCTGATGCCCCGAAACAGAAGGAGCAACTCTCATGACCGAACTCGATTCACTCCTGCCATTGGCAGCGCTGCAAGTCGACCAGCCAGCCGTCCTCGCCTGCGTTGGCATGGCTTTTGGCGGGCGGGATGAAGGATACGCCTTCGTCCTCCAACAGTACGCGCTGGCGTTCCGGGCCGCCGAAGGCGAATCCGGGGGCGAGCGAGCCGTCGCGGAAGACCACGCGATGACAGGGTATGACGCCCGGCTCCGGGTTGGAATGCAGGGCGTAGCCGACGATGCGCGCATTGCGGGGGTTGCCAGCCAAGGCCGCCACCTGGCCATAGGTCGCCACCTTGCCCAGCGGAATGCGGCGGACGACATCGTAGACACGACTGCTGAAGGATTCACTCATGTCCCCATTATCGGTCACCGGCTCGAAAATGCGATGCCGGTCCGCACCCGACGCGCCAAACGCGCCCGGACGCGCGGCAGGCCGGCCCCGCGAGTCCTCCCGTGTGCAAGAATCGAGGGTATGAGTCCCGAACATGTGGAAGAAATGTATGACGCAATCATCGTGGGTGCCGGAGCCGCCGGATTGTCTGCGGCCTTGGGGCTGCTGCGCTCGCCAGCGATGCAGACGGCGCGGGAGAACGGCGCGGAACCGAAGATCCTGGTGATTTCCAAGCTGCAGCCGCTGCGCTCGCACACCGGCTCGGCCGAAGGCGGCATCGCGGCGAGTCTGGGCAACGTCGAGCACGACGACTGGCATTGGCACTACTACGACACCGTCAAAGGTGGCGATTGGCTGGTCGATCAGGACGCCGCACAGGTGCTGGCGCAGTACGCGCCCGAAACCGTCATCAATTTGGAACGCTCAGGGGCCGCATTCTCCCGGACCGCAGACGGGCATATCGCCCAGCGGCGTTTTGGCGGCCACACCGCTGATTTCGGGCATACGCCGATTCGACGCGCCGCATATTCCGCCGACCGCGTCGGGCATCAGATTCTATTCGCGCTGTGGCAGCAGTGCGTGGCGAACGGCGTCGAGTTCGCCGAGGAATGGGTCGTCACCGACCTTGTGCTGAACGAGCCGAAAGACGCGGTGCAGGGAGTCGTCGCCTTCGACACGCATGCGGGCGACGTCCATGCGCTGCACGCGAGAACCGTGCTGCTTGCCACCGGCGGCGCAGGGCGGCTATTCCATACCACAACGAACTCCTGGGACCTGACCGGCGATGGCATGGCTCTTGCGCTTGAAGCCGGATTACAGCTTGAGGACATGGAGTTCATTCAGTTTCACCCCACCGGGCTGGCCCACAGCGGCATACTGCTTTCCGAAGCAGTCCGCTCCGAAGGCGGCGTGCTGCGCAATGCGCACGGCGAGGCCTTCATGCAGCACTATGCCCCAGAGCACGGCGATCTGGCGGCTCGTGATGTCGTCAGCCGGGCCATCATCGATCAGGTCGAACAAGGCCTCGGCGTGCCGGACCCGAAGGACCCCAATGGGCCGCACGATTGCGTATGGCTCGACATGACGGGCATCCCGACCGAACATATGCAGCAGAGCCTGCCGCAAGTGCTTGAAACCATTCATACCTATGCCGATCTCGATCCGAGCCGGGATTATGTGCCGATCAAGCCGACCGCGCACTATACGATGGGCGGCATCCCCATAAGCCTCGACGGCGAAGTATACCGCTGGCATGAAGACGCACGCGACATCATCCAAGGGCTGTACGCCGCTGGAGAATGCTCCTGCGTCAGCGTGCATGGGGCGAATCGACTGGGCGGCAACTCGCTGCTCGACGCCTGCCTGTTCGGCAATCGCGCCGGTGCAGCCATCGCGCGGAAGATCACGCAGCCGATTACAGGCGAAGGTGATGCAGCAATCAGTGATGCATTCGCCAACGCCGATGCAAGCAATGCCAACGAAGATCTGGTCAGTGTGAGCGCCGAACGCCGTCGCGCGGATGTGCAGCAGCTCTTGTCGCAGTGCGTCAACTCATCCGATTCTCGAGATGGCTTAGCCTCAGGCCACAACGCTGCTGCCACCGCGGCCGATGAAGCAACCGACGCTGGCACCACTGCAATGCCCTCCGATTCGCACGATTCAGCCGATAATCCCACCAACAACTCCGCTGATAATCTCGACGACAATCCTTACGAGCTGATGTCCGAGCTTGGCGAAGCAATGGAACGCGCTCTCGCCGTGCGCTGCGACGCGCACAGCATTGCAACCGCCCGCACATGGCTACGCAATGTGGCATCGCTCCGTGCACAAGCCCTTCGCAGCCATGCGCCGACGGCAGCATTCAATCAGGAGCTCACCGCGATTTGGGAGACACGGCATCTGACGACACTCGCCGACGCCGTGTTGCACGCCTCCGATGCGCGGCATGAGTCGCGCGGCTCCCTGTACCGCACCGATTTCACCGAGCGCGACGACAAGCATTACCTCGCCCATTCCATGACTGCAACCGACGAGGATGTGCTGTGGCAACCCGTGCATATTCTCGACATGCCGCCACAGGCACGCACCTACTAGCGTCTGGCGATCAGCTCGAACTGACCGAACCTCATGGCAAAATAGTGGCGTCAATCAGTGCAGCAAGGCAGGAAAGGCGGGCGCATGAGCGGCATAGGCAATGCTACGGCGACGGTCACGATACGGGTGAAACGCTTCGCGCCGCGACCCGAGCGACAGAATCGCCACGCCAGCAGCGCCTTGCGAAAGTCCGCATCGCCTTTCGGCTCGACGCGCAAACGCCCGCGCGGCAAGCAGTGGAGCCAGGAATACACGCTGCGCATCCACCCGCATGACACTGTGCTCGATTGCCTGCTCACCATCAAACGCACACTCGACCCGACGCTCGCGTTCCGTTACTCCTGCGGGCATGGCATGTGCGGTTCGGATGCGGTCGCCGTCAATGGCACGCCGACGCTGCTGTGCACGGCGAGAGTATCCGACTATGCGAAACAGCTACCGCACAACGCGCACAACGATGGGTTCCGACGCACTGCAACGGTGAACGCTTCCGCAGCAGCACACGACTTTGCCACGTCGAATGGCAGCGTCATAGAGGCAACTGAGCATGCGAGCGCAAGTTCAGCCAGCGCTACAGACATCAATGCAGACGCTCATGTAGCCGTCGACACAGCCGAAAGCACAGCCGAGCCGACGCAGTCCACGCCCGATCTTGGCGTCATCGAACTTGCACCGCTGCCTGGTTTCCCGGTGCAGCGCGATCTGATTGCCGACATCGACCCGATGCTCGATCAGATTAAACGTCTTCAGCCATACTTGCAGGCCGATGGCAAACTCGCCACGACCCGTGAAGGCAAGGTCGACGTCTTCGAATACCTGCAGAAACCGGAGCAGCTGGCCAAGTACGAACTGCTGAGCAACTGCATCGCCTGCGGCGTATGCGAGGGCAGCTGCCCGGTGTTCGCAGGCGGCGAAGCCTTCATCGGGCCTGCCGCACTGGTCATGGCTTCGCGTTTCCTCAACGATTCGCGCGACAATGCGGCCCAGCAGCGGCTCGATGCCATCGATACCGCTGACGGCATCGCCGCATGCCAGTCGGTGCGTGCATGCGGACGCCAGTGCCCGCGCGGTATCGACGTCGGCGAGGAGATGTGGCAGCTCACCACCGCCGTGCGCGAGCGCTGAATCGCTCAAGATGCATTACTGAAGTCATGCGCCGCGGATGCGTAGCTTTTTGCAAGCTAACTCGAAGCTACCGTATGGAATGCAACGGAATCGACCCATACAACGTTACATTTCATACGTCAGACATGATTTACCGTATTTATCGTGCGTCCGAGCGTGGCCCGTTACCATGAAGAATCATTAATAGGCAGATTTTCGCCGTATTCGCGGCACATTCCGCTCACATGCCAGTAGAGTAGGGAGTCATGGATAAGACGTCGTACACCAATCTTGCGAAAATGTGGGAACTCGCCGAGGACCGTGCGTTCTCGCACCAGTCCGAGGACATGAACGCCGTGCGCCGGCATGCCGAGGAATCAGGCTCCCCCCAAGGGTCGGCCCAGCAGGCCGAACTGCTGAATCTGCTCGTGCGGATTATCGGTGCCGCGTCAGTGATTGCGGTCGGCACCGGCTCCGTCGTGGAGACGCTGCAGCTGGTTAAAGGGCTCGAGGGACGCGGGCAGCTGACGGCCGTCGATTCCTCGGCGCAGGGCATCGGCCTGATTCGTTCGCTGTTCACGCAGCTTGACGACGTGACGCAGACCACGCTGCGCGCCGTGAACGCCCCGGTCGAGGTGTTCCTGCCGCGTCTGAACGCTGGAACCTACCAGTTCATCGCCGTATGCGGCGAGGCCGGAAACTATGCCGCAGCTTTCGAGCAGGCGCCTCGTCTGCTCGGGGAGCATGGCATGATTGTCTTCACCGATGTCATGGCGCTGGAAAGCTCCGAATCCAACGGCGGCGTGCTCAATCCCGCCGACCGCAGCGACAAGGCGGTTGCCATGCGCATTATGCTCGACGAAGTGCAATCCGATGAACGCTTCATCTCAACGTTCGTGCCCGTCGGCACCGGCATGCTCATCGCTGTCAAGAACTAGGAACGAATGGACGTTCAATCGGACGTTAGACATTCTCGAACGCTGCGAGCCCAACTGCCGTAACCAACCGCCAAGGCCAACGATCAACGGCCAACAAGCCTTACGAACCATACAAACCACACGAACGCCTACTGCGCGATCCCGCTGACCGCGACCCGCACCGCCTCATCGGGATCGTCGGTAAACGCCACCAGCTCGGGGTCGAGTGACGAGATGAATCCTCGTCCTTGCACGGTCGCGCCCAGCCAGTCGAACAGCCCGCGCCAGTACGCCGTGTCGAAGAGCACGACCGGGATGGATTTGACCTTATGCGTCTGCACGAGGGTGAGCAGTTCGAAGAGCTCGTCCAAGGTGCCGAATCCTCCGGGGCAGACGATGACGCCTGAGGAGTATTTTACGAACATCGTTTTGCGCACGAAGAAGTAGCGGAAGCTGATGCCGAGGTTCACCCACTGGTTGATGCCCTGCTCACGCGGCAGCTCGATGCCCAGGCCGACCGACTTGCCGCCCACGCTCGATGCCCCACGATTGGCCGCCTCCATGATTCCCGGCCCGCCTCCGGTGATGACGGCGACGTTGCGCTTCGCAATCGCCTCGCCCATGCGCATCGCGCTGAGATAATCAGGATCGCTCTCCTTGGACCGAGCCGACCCGAACACGCTTATCGCCGGCCCCAACTCAGCCAGCGCGCCGAAGCCGTCGACGAATTCGGCTTGGATGCGCAGCACGCGCCACGGATCCATATGCAGCCAATCGGTGGACTGCTCTTCCCTGAGTAAGTTGGCGGTTGTGTTGTCGCTCGGGACCATCGAGCCGCGCAGCAGCACCGGGCCGCGCCGGTAGCCCTCCCCCAGCGGCGAACGACCGCTGTTATCCTGGCTGGCGTCATCGCCTTCGCTGCCTTCGCAGGAACCAATGGGTTCGGCGGAAGAGTCATTCATGGGCAGCTCACCCTTGGTATTCTCGTTCACCGTCAGTCCATCCTCGGATTCGGTCTCATTTTCGGTCATGCTTTGCTCCCTCGTTCGCGCATATTCACGCATGTTCACGCATTGCGATTGTATATTTTGTCAGTCACTGGATTGTCAAACGCCGGACTCAACGCCCGCAAGCTCACGCTCGTAGCGCTTGGATTGGCGGTGCAGCAAAATGCCAGAGACGGCGGCGGAAAGCAGCGAAGCGAGCAGAATGCCGATTCTGCTTTCCGCAACCATGTCGACGTCGCTGTATGCCAATGATGCAATCAGGAAGGACACGGTGAATCCGATGCCGCAGGCGCAGGACATGGGGAACAGATCGCGCACGCGCAGTCCTTCGGGCAAGTCCAGCCCCGCGAGATGCCTGCATATCCATGACGTGCCCATGATGCCGAGCGGCTTGCCGATAACGAGCGCGACGATAATGCCCATAACAATCGGCGAGACGAACAAGGCAGGTTTGAAAGCATCAAAATGCACACCCGTAGCGAACATTGCGAAAATCGGCAGCGCTACAAGCGCGGACAGGGGCTGCAACCGGTCTCGATAGCGCGCCGCACGCGGAGTCAATTCACCATGCCGTTCGATTGCAGGCGTGAGCAGGCCAACCAGCACGCCTGCCAGCGTGGGATGCACCCCGGCTTCGAACATCATGACCCATGCCGCGATCCCCACGAGGCCGACCGCAAGCCACGGCACGCGGCGCATGCGTACCAGCAGCGCCCAGACTGCCGCGCACAAGGCAAGCCCCGCGAACCAATACCACTCATTGAGATGCGAGAAAAACACGGCGATAACGATTATGCCCAGCAGATCATCGACCGTGGCAAGCGTCATCAGAAACGCGCGAATCGAACCGGGCAGCGCCTTGGCGAAGAGGGACAGCACCGCCAGCGAGAACGCGATATCGGTTGCCGTGGGAATCGCCCAGCCCTGGGCGATAGCGCCGAGTCCACCCGCTGCGCCGCCCGGCTGCATCGAGTGCAGCACATGGGCGACCAGCAGGAACAGCGCCGGAGGAACCAGCATGCCGCCTATCGCCGAGAGCATCGGCACGGCGGCGGCCTTGGGATTAGCCAACGTCCCCGTGGTCAGCTCCTGCTTGAGGTCAAGCCCCACCACCAGGAAGAAGATGGTCAGCAGCCCGTCCTGCGCCCAGTGCCCGATCGGCAAATCGATGTTGGTCGCGGGAATGCCAACATGCGTATGCGCGACAAGCGCGAAGGCGTCAGCCGTGGCCGGCAGATTCGCAAGCACAATGCCCAGCAGCGCGCACCCGAGCATAATCAGGCCCGAAGCCCGGTCCGACGCGCTTAAGCGCTTGATAGCAGTCAGCGTTCCGTGTGTTCTCATATCGTCCTTATCCAACTTATCCGTCATGGTGGGTTGTATGCGCCCGCTGAAAACGAGTCTTCATTTTCCTCGGCATCAGCTCGTGGCAAACCTTTTCTGCTGGGCATTCATCTCTTTACAACACTCCGATTCCGCGGATTCGTTTATCTGCCAGGCCTCATTGAGCCTTGAACCATGTGAATCACCTGCGACCATCCACACCAAGTCATCAGCACAATGTCTTATATTGTCAACCTCTATTTATACCAAAAGCCATCATGTTTCACCTTGCCAACGCAACGACACGCCGTGTTTGCCACGTATGGGCAAACGCTGTATCTTATATGAGTTGCCAAAAACAAGGCCAAGGAAACAAAGCCTCGTGACAACATGCGCCAGTAGCCCAATGGATTAGAGCAGCTGACTACGGATCAGCAGGTTGCAGGTTCGAATCCTGTCTGGCGCACAGCACGTAAGCCCTACAGCCACAATGACTGCGGGGCTTTTGCATATCTGCTTCAGGCGGCGAAAATCCTGAGCATGTACACCAAATGCATATCGGGATGCAATTCTAAAGAATTCCCAAGCACTGACCAGCAACACCATGATGTACGACACGCCGCGCCTTGCCTTCGAGCGCACTCGAAGCTTTACGCTCGGCAGCATGAACGAACACGCACCAAACTCAACAATCTGGCTCATCACTGGCGCTTCATCCGGATTTGGACGCGCACTCACCGTAGCGGCACTGCGTCGCGGCGAGAAGGTCGCGGGAACAGCGCGGCATCTCGAACGTTTCGCCGATCTCGTCAACGAATATGGTGATCAATTCCTCCCGATCGAGCATGACATCCGTAATCGAGACGTGGCTGCATCCGTGGTCGACCAAACGATTAGGCAATTCGGCGGACTCGATGTGCTCGTCAACAACGCGGGTGTCGGCCAGGTCGGCACAGCGGAAGAGGTCACCGATGCGCAGCTGCTGGGCATGCTCGCGCAGCATATTCTTGGACCCGCAGCGATGGTGCGCGCGGCATTGCCGACCATGCGAGCGAATGGCCACGGGGCAATCGTTCAGATGAGCAGCCAAGGCGGGCGGCGCTCATTCCCGGCTGTCGGCAGCTACTCTGCCGGAAAGTTCGCACTCGAAGGCTGGTCCGAGGCGCTCGCTGGCGAGGTGGCGCCGTTCGGAATCAGAGTCCTTATCGTCGAGCCAAGCCGATTCCGGACAGGGTTCAACCGCTCGGACGTGCTGCAGCTCGCCGAGGAAAACGCAACGTATGACGCTGTCGTGGGCAGCGTACGCGCCGATATGACAACATCCGACGGGCAGCAGGAAGGCGATCCCGCCCGCGCCGCCGAAATCATTCGCCGCGTCCTTACTGCCGATAATATGCCTTTGCGGCTGCCACTCGGCACGGAAGCGGCGCACAGCCTCGCAACGCTCTACGAAACGCAGCTGACGAACACGCGGGCAATCGCCGAGCTTTCCGCCTCGGCTGATTTTCCCGACGCGTCACACTCCGGACGCGGGTTCTGACGGCGATTTGGCGGTCAATCTCCCTCTTGTACACTCATTGATATGCCGACTCACGAACTCATCACTAGACTGCTCGACGCCGCCGATGCAACTCCTGCAACGGATACTATCGAGGTGCTCCACGAGCTGCTTGACGATTCTACGATCGAAGCGGTCGGTGCGCCTGTCCGCATTTCGGATGCGGCCGCGCTGACCGGCCTCTCTGCATACACGCTGCGCTACTACGAGTCGAAGGGACTTGTGCACCCTCGCCACAACATGGCTGGATATCGCGAGTATTCGGCGTTCGATCTGCGCAGGATCGTGTTCATCGCACGGATGCGGCTGTCCGGCATGACAATGGCGGATTTGCAGCGTTACATTGGCCTCGTCGAGCAGGGTGACACGACGATGCCACAACGCCGAGCGCTGATGATTGCCCAACGCGAACGAATTGAACGCCAGATGCGGGAGCTCTCATTGGCGCTCGAAACGACAAACTACAAGATTAAGACCTATACGCCGGAAATGACCTCGGACTAGACAGAGTAACGATAAGCGCGTCACAACACTTGAGCGCCACCGACTGTTGTGCAACCTAAGCGGAAGCATTTTGGCGTAAAACCATCAATAGCCACACTAGGCGTATAACTTCCCCTTTCCCCGCTCCGGCGCAGCTTCCCAACGCCTTCTTATCAGACAAGCCACACCGGCTATCGGGTGTCTGCGATACATATTGTCGCGATATGCATTGTATATTCGACAGCGCGTATGCATCGCAACGCATTCCATGAGATCGACATCTGCCGATACCGATATTTCGCAAACGAGGTAGCCATATTGAAGGCAGACACTGTGAAGGACGACACTGTGGAAGCAGCCACGGCGCACGAGGAAACCCGCGTCTCCGCCAGAACCAAACTCTCTATCGGGGCGACGGCACTGCTCTCGTTCGTCGGCGTGCTGACCGAGACCTCGCTCAATGTCACCTTCCCGACCATGACCAAGGAGTTCGGGCTGCCCCTGTCGACGATTCAGCTGCTGACCTCCGGCTATCTGCTCATGGTGACACTGGTGATGAGCACCTCGTCATTCCTACTCAAGCGCTTCGACGCCCGGCTGCTGTTCCGGCTCGCGATCGCCACCAGCCTGGCGGGAACCGTGCTGTGCAGCATTCCGGCGGACTACTGGGTGCTGCTCGTAGGCCGACTGCTGCAAGCTGCGGCCACCGGAGTCTCGACACCGCTGATGATGCATGTGATTCTTTCGCTTATCCCCCAGCGCCGACGCGGAACCTACATGGGCATCGCAGGCATGGTAATCTCCCTCGCTCCCACCCTAGGGCCAACATATGGCGGACTGATCAACTATTACTGGTCATGGCATATCATCTTCGTGCTGACCGTGCCCTTGCTGCTGCTGTCCTACGTTCTGGGCGAACTCTATCTGCGTCTTTCGCCGCGCAGCAAAGCGGCGCAGCATTTCGATGCGCTCGGGCTCGTATTGCTGACGTTTGCCTTGGTCTCTTTGACCCAGATATTCGACCGGCTCGGCGCCAGCGGCACCTTCAACGCCCCGGTGCTCATCGCCATCGCGGCAACCGTGGTCGCATTCGCTCTGCTGATATGGCACAGCATATCCAGCCACGCACCGCTGCTGAACGGCAGGCTGCTCAAAACGCCGACCGTGGGCTTACGTGCCATCAATTTCTTCATCCTGCAGTTCATCAATATCGGCAGCTCATTCCTTATCCCCGTATTCGCCGAGCTCTTTTTGGGCGCGAACTCCATGCACGCCGGCCTGCTGCTGCTTCCCGGCTCGCTGCTGGGGGCGCTCATCACGCCGTTCGCCGGATCATTGTACGACCGGCATGGAGCCGCGCTGCCGCTGCTCGTCTCGAACATTTCGATGCTGATAGGCGTCGGCGCTTTCTGGTGGCTCACCGGCAACCTGACCCTGCCACTGATCACCGGACTCTATCTATTCCTGAAGCTGGGATTCAACCTCGGTTACAGCAACACGATGAGCGATGGAAGCAAATATGTCACCGCTGAGCAGCAGACCGATTTCAACTCGATGTTCAATACTTTCCAGCAGTACGCCGGATCTCTGGGCACCAGCGTCCTAGCCTGCTCGCTGGCCATCAGCCAGATCGCGCTGCCTGGCGACCCCAAGCACGCGGCAGTCGAAGGCACCAGCCACGGCTTCATGCTGCTTATCGCCTTGGCATTTGTGGCGCTGGTCGCAACACTCGTCTCGGTCGTATTACGCCATAAGCCACCGATTCGCCTCACGCCCGTCAAGGTGTGAGGGTGTTGACCGCGTGACCGCTATGGGCCGCGAGGCCGCCATGAGACACGGGGACAGCGGAAACTGCTACGCGAGCTGAATCTCGCCGACGATGGTGGCGGGGCCGGTGAGCGTGACGGTGTTGTCATCACGCACGATGACGCGCAGACGGCCGCCGCGCACGGCTATCGTCCACTGGTGGATGCCAGTGAGGGCCTGCAGAACCACGCCCGAGGCGCACAGACCGGTGCCGCAGGACAAGGTCTCGCCCACGCCACGCTCGTTGACGCGCATGAACGCCGAACCTTGATCCTGCTGCGAGTCCAACGCGCGAATCGCAAGAAACTCAACGTTCTGGTCGCTTTCGATCGCCGGATTGACCACCGGCTTAGTCACCAAATCAAGCATCTCCACATCCGGCAGGCTTGCAGCAGCCAGTTCACTATTCAAAGCGGCGAATTCCGGCCCGTCAAGCTCCTCACCAGCGCTAGCCGTGACGCCAAGAACCGCGGCGACATGCGGATTGCCCATATCCACGAAGGTGCCGTTGGCCTGACCTGGCGTTCCCGGAATCGTCACGCGGTATTCGCCAATGGCCCCGCGTGAAAAAGCGCCCATCTCCACTTGGAACACGTCTTGGCCCAGCTCAGGCACATCGCCCAGCGACGTCAGCGTTTTCACTCCGGCGCGGGTCGCAAGCGCGAATGGGCTTCCTGCGGCGGCAAGGCCGAGTTTCTGCGCAAATAGAGTGATTGCCCGGGTCCCGTTGCCACACATCTCAGCAATGCTGCCGTCAGCGTTGCGATAGTCCATGAACCATTCGGCTCCAGCGGCTTTGCAGGCTTCAACCAGAGCGCTGTCCAATCCGCGCATATCCTCGGTACGTGCGAGCCGCAGCAGGCCGTCGCCACCGATGCCGAAATGACGGTCGCACAGCCAGCGCGTTTCCTTCTCGCTCGGCTCGTACGCACCGTCCGGGTCCCAGTACATGACGAAATCGTTGCCGGTGGCGTGGCCCTTGGTGACTTGCGTAGGAAGTGTCATACGCCATAGCCTACTCGCTGGCCCGCACCCTGCCCCTTCCCTGCTTAACTTCCCGGCAGCAGCACATGAGCAGTGGCGATAGCGTCTGATTAATCTGATTAAATGGGAATGACTGCTTTGGGTGGGAAGAATCGAAAGAAAGGGCATTCCATTGAGTGACGACATCGAACAGCAGCCGACGTCCGAAGTCGTGCTGTACCAAGCCAAGGGCAGAAACGTGCCAGTGCAGGTCACGTATGCAGATGAGACGTTTTGGCTTTCGCAAAAGAATATCGCTGATCTCTTTGCCGTGGATGTCAGGACGATCAGCGAGCACCTGAGGAACATCTACGAAACTGAAGAATTGCAGGAAGAGGCAACTATCCGGAATTTCCGGATAGTTCGCAACGAAGGCAGCAGAACGGTTCGCCGCGAAATCGCGTTCTACAATCTCGACGCGGCTGAATTCGCGAAGTTCGAACGGACGCAGCTCTCCGACTTTGATCGGCAGGTCAGAGGCATCACCCATGGTGTCGATTCATCGATGGGCATGGGCGGGAGGCGTTAGTCGCACTGCGCACTACGCGCGTGGCATTCTGCGTAGTGCGTACGAATCGAACATGGCGGGGCAGGTGCTCAATTGGCGAATCGCTGCAATGGCGCGGTTTCGGCACGAATCATGCGATGCGCGCATGTTCGATTCGTGCGCACTATGGAAATCGTCTGGCGCGTAGTGCGCACGCCGCCAAGCATGCGAGTATGGTATTGCCCGTATGTCTAGGCAGGTTGGCAGCAAGTCTTCAGGAGGTTCGGTCCATGGTTTCGCGTGCAGCGATCGGCGTGTTCGATTCGGGGCTCGGCGGCATCTCCGTCGTGCGGCAGCTGCGGCGCGACCTGCCGAATGAGCACGTGCTGTATTTCGGCGACTCAGCCAACGCCCCCTATGGCCGCAAAACCCCGGAGCAGGTGCGCGAATTGTCCTTCGACATTGTCGACCGTTTCGTGAGGCAAGGGGTCAAGGCGGTCGTCATCGCCTGCAACACTGCGACTTCCGCTGCCGTAGATGCGCTGCGCGAGGCGTACGACATTCCCATCATCGGCATGGAGCCGGCGCTCAAACCGGCCTGCGATCGCGGGCATGGAACAGCACAGCGCATCATTGTCGCTGCCACTCCCCTGACGCTGCACGAGCCGAAATTCAAGCGCCTTATGACCCGATTTTCGGATCAGCACACCATTTTTTCGCAGCCCTGCCCCGACCTCGTCGAAATTCTCGAACATGGTCAGCTAGAAGACCGCGACCGCGTCATCCGCACCTTGCATGGCTATCTCGATCAGTATGACCTCGATGCCATCGATTCCGTAGTGCTAGGCTGCACGCATTTCCCGTTCTTCCGCAGCTATTTCCGCGAGTTGCTGCCCGAAACGACAGCAATCATCGACGGCAATGCCGGAACGATCCGGCACTTGCAGGTCATACTCGAATCGCTGGGCAAGCTCGCCCCCGAGGACGCGGCAGGCGGTGCCGAGCTACGTAACTCGGACCCCAGCGAGCGCGTCGCCGCGTTGGAGCGCAGTCTACTCGAACGATAAAGGGCATATAGCTGTCAGCGTACGTTTTATGACATGGTCACGGAGCCTGTATCGGAAAACGTACGATAACTGCAGCTCAGCGTACGCTTTCCGATACGGGCCCGTGCCAGAATTTCAGCGCATAGGAGGTTGCCCGTCTTCATCCCTGCCCAATGTCCCGACACGACGGGTAAGCTCGGGCGCATTAGTAGGAAAGAGGCGCATTATGACTGCAAGCGCACTGATTGACGTCGGCGGAGGATTCCGTTCCATATTCGGCGCGGGGATCATGGATCGATGCCAAGAGCTGGGCATTGATTTCGACCACTGCTACGGGGTGTCAGCGGGGGCGGCGAATATGACCTCGTTCATCGCCCGGCAGCACGGCCGCAACCACCGCTTCTACACCGAGTACGCCTTCCGCAAGGAATACGCGAGCGCCACGAACTTCATCAAGGACCGCAACTTCGTGCACCTCGATTACGTGTACGGCGATCTGTCGAATCACGACGGCGAGTTCCCCGTCGATTACGCCGCATTCGAGGCCAATCCGACCGAATTTACTGTGGTCGCCTGCAACGCGTTGGATGGCTCCACCAAATACTTCGACAAGTCCGACATCGGCTTCGACCAGATGGATCCAGTCAAGGCTTCGAGCGCCGTTCCAGTTGCTTGCAAACCGTACGTCATCGACGATGTGCCGTATTATGACGGCGGCATCGCCGACCCGGTGCCGGTGCAAAAAGCGCTTGACGACGGCTATGAGCGCGTAGTGCTCATCCTCACCCGGCTCAAGGACGTGCTGCGCGAGCAGCGCAAGGACATCGCGCCCGCGCGCATCCTCAAGCGCACCTATCCGGCAGCGGCCGAACGCTTGCTTAACCGCTACCAGACCTACAACGACGAGGTAGCCTTCGCCAAGGAATGCGAGCAGGACGGCCGTGTGCTCATCCTCGCGCCCGAAAGCCTCTACGGCCTCTCCACCCTCACCAAGACCTACGAAGGCCTGGAACGTATGTACCGCGCCGGCTACGCGCAGACCGAGCGGATCGCCGATTTCCTCGCGTCGTGAGCGCTGTTTGCGCGGATACACTGCGCTAACTATGACTTAATGGAACGAAAGGGCCACTGACTCCAAGCGCAGTGGCCCTTTCGTTCCATTATCTGCAGTCTGACGCTACAAAACGGTCGTTGAAACAGTCCACGAATCCCGGTACCCGCTAGCCGACTTTGAGCCGGTTATCATTTTTTGCAATCACCACGCCCGAACCAGCGCATGAACACCGTGATAAGTTCGTGTCGTCAAGGCCGGATTCTTTCCGGCAACCTTGTATTACTGGCGGGAAGACTAGTGCGCGATTATATTCAGGTTTCCATCAATGAATTAAACGCCTTCCTTACCGGCATATTCGAACAATACGGTTTCGGCCATGCCGATGCCGGCTTCATCACCTCGACCCTGATTGATGCCGATCAGCGCGGCATCGCATCGCACGGAGTGCAGCGCATGAGCATGTACGATCATAAGCTTCGCCATCATATGATCACGCCGCAAGCCCACGCCGTTGTGATAAGCGACGTCAAAGCCTGCGCCGTAGTCGACGGCAACAGCGGCATGGGTCAGCTCATCTCGCGCGATGCCATGAACCTTGCCATAGCCAAGGCACGCACGCACGGCGTCGGCATCGTGTCAGTGCGCAATTCCAATCACTTCGGCACAGCAGGGTTCTACGCGAGAATGGCGGCCGATCAAGGATTCATTGGTGTGGCCAGCACCAACAGCAACCCGCTGACGGTGCCCACGCATGCCCAGTCTCCCGCAATCGGCAGCAATCCCATCGCCTTCGCGGTCGGCTCGGGCAGCGATCAGATAGTCTACGACGCCGCGACAAGCACCGTTTCATTGGGCAAGATCGAACTCCTTGCCAAACTCGATAAACCCATCGAAGGCGAATGGGCACTCAGTGAGAACGGTTCCGTCGAGCACAGTGCGGACGCTGTGATGGAGCGTATGCACGCCGAGCCTCGCACCGGCGGACTCACACCGCTTGGCGGCGCTGGCGAACTCAACGCCGGATACAAGGGATACGGTCTGGGACTCATCGTCGAGATACTTACCGCGATACTGTCTTCCGGCACGCTTTCGCTGAATATGCACGGCCAGCACATCTGCCATTGCTTCGCTGCCATCAACGCCGAGGCTTTCGGTGGGGGCGCGGCGATTAACGAACGAGTCGCCGACCTCGCCCATCGATTGCGCACGCTGCCATCATCGGATGGCCATGACGTGCTGGTGCCCGGAGACAAGGAACGCATCGCCGAGCAGCACAACAGCGAGAGCGTTTCCGTCGATGCCGCAACATGCAGGCAATTGGCTCGCATCGGCAGTCGCGCAGCAATCGCTGTGCCGCGCTGCATCAATGATGCCGTCACGGCAGATGCACACAATGACGCAAGAAATGACGTCACCCAGTCCTCAGAGTCAGAGCAAAACTCAGAGAAAGAGAGCGCACGATGAGCACAAGCACACCGTCCCATAGTCAAGCTGCGCAAACTGCAGCGGCAGCGGCCGATTCCATCTTTCGCCCCGAAGACGCCGTCCTTCCACAGCTGCATACGCTCGCCACGTCGATTATTCGCTCGTTTGACACGGAGGCGTCAGCGATTGAGGGCATGCTCAAGCTCACTCTGGGCGAACCTGATTTCGCTACGCCCGATTTCATCAAAGAGGCAGCCCTGCGCAGCCTTGCCAACAATCGCACGCATTACGCTCCGAATGCGGGGACGCCAGGGTTGCGGCAGGCGATTTCGGATTATCTCGCACGACGCCGCAGCCTACACTTCCCCGCCGAAGACATCATCGTCACCGAGGGGGCGAGCGAGGCGATCAGCAGCGTGCTCACCGCATTGCTGCATCCCGGCGCGGTTCTGCTGTATGCGACGCCAGCATTCGGGCTGTATGCCAATGTCGCCAAACTAATCGGCGTCGAATCGATAGCAATCGACACCGAATCCACTGATTTCATACTCACCCCAGATGCCCTTGATGCTGCGCTGCGCTCGATTCGCGGGCGCGATGCGGTGCTTGTGCTCAATTCGCCGAACAACCCCACCGGCGTGACGCTCAATGAGGCGCAGCTGCAAGGCTTGGCCGAGGTCGTGGAACGTCACGCTGTGACGGTGCTCAGCGACGAAGTATATGCGGAGATCAGCTATGACGAACGTCCAGCCCCGTCAATCGCCCAGTTCGCCCCCGACCGCACCATCGTTGTGGACAGCGCATCGAAAAGCTACGCGATGACCGGGTGGCGGCTCGGTTTCTTCGCGGCGCCGCACAATCTGGCGGCTCAACTGGCTAAAGTGCATCAGATTCACGTCTCCACTGCAGCCATGTTCACCATGGATGCGGCTCAGACCGCCTACGAACAAGGAGATGCCTCCATCGACCTGATGGTCGAGACCTACCGCAATCGTCGTGATTATCTGGTGGATTCGCTTGTCGGCCTCGGTTACGACATAGTCCGCCCCACCGGTGCCTTCTACACATACGTTCACGTGCCAGACGAGTTCGATGGAAGCAGCTTCGATTACGCGCGGCTCATGGCACGCGAAGCCAAAGTCGCCGGAGTGCCCGGGGAGGCATTCGTCGACGGCCCTTCGCGGTATTTCCGTTTCAGCTACGCGGCCAGCTCGGACGATCTGCATGAGGCGGTAGCACGATTGCGTCGTTTCCGTAATCGTTGAAATTACGGCGATGCCGAACCATTCCTGCTTTGCCACGCCCATCGCACGCCATCATCAGTATCCACAAGAAAGACAAGCTATGACATCGATCGCTTTTTACCACACCATTGACGAAGAGGAGCCGTTCGCCCAGCAATGGGCGCACGACCATAACGTCCACGTCGAATGCTTTCCCTTCGAGCTGCACGAGGACACGCTCCACACCATTCAGGGATTCGACGGCATATCGTACAAACAACGCAGCGCGCCCAGCGATAATCCGGATTTCTATCGTCGGCTGGCTGAATACGGCATCCGCCAGATCGCGATTCGCTCGGCCGGGTACGACACCATTGATCTGCATGCGGCGCACCAGAATAATATTCGCATCACAAACGTGCCTTCGTACTCCCCCAGCGCGGTGGCCGAGCTCACGCTGACGCATATCATGCGGCTCATCCGGCACATACCGCAATTCGACGATCAAGGCTCACGGCACGATTTTTCGGTGCGGGGCCTCATCTCCCGCGAAATCAGCGAACTGACCATCGGCATCATCGGCGTAGGCCGTATCGGCTCCACGGTGGCACGCATCTTCCATGCGCTCGGCGCACGGGTGCTGGGCAACGATATCACAGAGAATCATGAGCTTGATTCCATCCTCACCTGGGTCAGCAAGGACGATCTGCTCGCGCAGGCCGATGTCGTCACGATGCACACCTATCTGGACAGCACCACGCGGCATCTCATCGATGCGCATCGACTCGCGCAGATGAAGCCAAGCGCCTATTTCGTCAATGCCTCACGCGGACCAGTGGTCGACACCCCGGCGCTTATCGAAGCACTGCAGCATCACCGCATCGCCGGTGCCGCCATCGACGTACTCGAAGGCGAAGCGACGCTGTTCGGCAACACTTTCGACGCGGACAAGCCTCTTGCCAATGAGGCCTACAACACGCTCTACGCGATGCCGAACGTCATCATCACTCCGCATATCGCATTCTTCACCGACATCGCTATCAAGAACATGACCTGCCAATCGCTTGATGACGCTCTGGCAATCATCAATGGCGGCACCAGCCCGCATGAGATCAAGGAAAGGAACTGATTCACCATGAGCGACCAGCCGAACAACGCTCGCATTCACCGCATGCTTCCCGAGGACTACGAGGAGGCATATGCGCTCTGGCAGCGCACACCGGGCATGCATCTGCATTCGCTGAACAATACGTACGGCGGCATCACGCTGCTGATTTCGAAGAATCCCGAAAGCTGCTTCGTAGCAGTCGATGACGAAGGTCATGTCATCGCCACGGCGCTTGGCGCCACGGATGGACGCAAAGGATACCTGTATCATGTGGCCGTCGACGAGCAATGGCGCAGCCAAGGCATCGGCACCCGGCTGATTCAGCGCATCATGGACGTATTCAAAGCCTTCGGCATCGTGAAAATAGGCATTCTCGTCGTAGCAGACAATGCCGCAGGCCAGGAATTCTGGAAGAAGCAGGGCTGGAATACGCGCCCGGACGTCGTCTACTTCGACCACGACCTATGAGCCCAGTGGTTATCAGAAGACGGTAGGCGGCTGGCGGCCAGATGCATAACGGCCGCCAGCCCCTTACGGAATCAACACGTACCTGATTTGGGTTATTGAATCGTTGCCATCGTTGCCATCACATCATCTGCGAGCAGTGTCCTCACGCCTTACCGCTGCGCGACGATTGCGACGTAATTGCCCGCCGTATACCCCTCAATCGGGTCTTCAGCACGGTCGTTCTGGTAGGGAGGATTCGCCAGCACGGTCTGGAAGTATTGCAGATCGTGGAATCCGATGCCCTCAAGCAGCTTCGCATACCACGCGATCTGATGCCAGTTCGGCTTGTAGGCGTGGGTATCGAGATTGAAGAACGAGGTGCCGACGAGCAGATCGTCCACATCCTCTCGCGCGATGTCGTACTTCTGCGCCAGCCGCAGCACGGTGCCCAGCGCGCTTTCCCTAGGCACATCGGTCAGGACCAGCCGGCCCCCTTCGGCGAGGACATCGCGGTTGCGCGCGAAGGTCGCTTCGATTTCGTCGTCAGGGATGAAACCGAAGCTTGACCCGTTGTACACGATGGTGTCGTAGGGCGCTCCCGAGTAGTCGTAGTCCTGCGCCGTGCTTTGCACGACGTGGATGCCTTTCTCGCGCGCCTCGGCGCCTAGGCTCGCGGATGGCTCCACGGCCTCGGCAACCTCGATGTCGTATCGGTCGCGCAGCAGCGTTTCGAAAATGCCCGACCCGATGCCTATGGACAGTATCTTCCCGGGATCCTTGGTCGTGAGCGCCCGATGCAGCAGACGCAGCCGCGATTCGTAGATGTTCTCACGCGCGTGCCAGGTGTCGTCCAGT
Organism: Bifidobacterium tibiigranuli; assembly: GCF_022655035.1. GTDB lineage: Bacteria > Actinomycetota > Actinomycetes > Actinomycetales > Bifidobacteriaceae > Bifidobacterium > Bifidobacterium tibiigranuli_A. The sequence continues at coordinate 126,417 of NZ_JALCUA010000001.1, forward strand.
ACGCGGCCGTTGCCTTGGTATCGGTCGATGAATTGCTCTGCCATGATAGTCCTTCTTTATGTTGTTGTGCTCTACAGTGCTGTGTCGCGTGACGCGTGATGTATGACATGCGGCACAGCCCGTATGCCGGCGCCGCGCATAGCAATCGGCACGCTGGCCAGTGCTGGTCTGGCGCTACTTTCTTGCCACCAGCGCGACGTAGCTGCCTTCCTGGTATCCTTCGACAGCCCGCTCGGGGGCGTCATTGTGATAAATGAGATGCCTGCGCAGCGTCTGCCATGTAGCGAACGAAGTGAATCCGGCCGCCGCAAGCAGTGAGCGGTATTGCTCGGTCGTACGCCAGTAGGTCTTGCGTGGCGTATCGGCCGCATACCAGCTTTGGCTGAGCACATCCGAGACGTAGCTTTCGCCAGAGAGACTGAATGAAGCCTGCACGGCAAGTCCCAGCGCACTGGCCGGCGGGACGTCCAGCAACGCAATCACTCCGGAGGGTTTGAGCTGCTGATAATGCTGGCGAAATACAGTTGCGAGCGTCGTTTCGTCGATGAAGCCGAATGCGCTGCCGTTATAGAACACGGTGTCGATAGATTCGTCTTCGAAGACGACATCCTGAATCAGCCCCTCGGTCACGTTGAACCCGCGGCGCCTCGATTCAGCTGCAAGATTCGCGGAAGGCTCGACGATCCGCTGCACGTCCAAGCCTTCCTCGCGTAATGCGGCCTCATAGGATCCTGTGCCTGCACCGACAGATATGGCGTAGCCGATGTCGCGCGTGTCATCAAGCGTGATGGCGGTTTTCAGCAGTGCAAGCTTCGAGGCAAAGATATTGGGATGTTCGCGCTCGAAATCGTCGAAGTACTCGTGATTGAAGATATCAGTCATTTCACGTTCCTCGCCAGCTCGTCCGCCTTGTCGGTGCGCTCCCATGTGAAATCGGCGTCATTCCGGCCGAAGTGGCCGTATGCCGCGGTCTTGCGATAGATCGGCCGACGCAGATCGAGCTCGTCGATGATGGCGAGCTGGCGGAAGTCGAAGGTGCGCGCAACCGCCTGCTGGATTTTCTCGCGGTCGATGGTTTCAGTGCCGAAGGTCTCCACGTCGATGGTGATCGGCTTGGCGACGCGGTTGAAGTAGCCCAGCTGCACCTGGGCGCGGCGTGCGAGCCCTGCGGCCACGATGTTCTTGGCAGCCCAGCGCGCGGCGTAGGCGGCGGAGCGGTCGGGCTTGCGCGGGTCCTTGCCGGAGAATGCGCCGCCGCCGTGGCCGGCGATGCCGCCGTATGTGTCGACGATGATCTTGCGTCCGGTCAGTCCGGCGTCGGCTTTCGGCCCGCCGTTGTTGAATGGGGCCCGGTTGATGACGATCTGCGCGTCGGACGCATCGACAGGCAGCGTTTCGAGTACTGGGTTGAGCACGTTTTCACGCACCTGTTCGCGCACCTCATCCAAAGACAGTTCCGGAGAGTGCTGTGTGGAGATGAGTATATGCCGAATCGCCTGCGGATCAGTGACATTGTCGTTGGCGTATTCGACCGACACCAAGGTCTTGCCATCCGGTCGGAGCAGCGGGATGATGCCGTTCTTGCGCACGTAGGCGAGGCGTTCGGCGAGTCTGCTGGCCGCATAGATCGGCAGCGGCAGCAGGGCTTCGGTATCGTCAGAGGCATAGCCGACCATGAGCCCCTGATCGCCGCCGAAGGTATTATAAGCGTCTTCGCGGCTAATCGAAGTGTTATCGCCGTAATTGCCGTATGATCCGCCATCGTTGCTGTCGAACTCGCGCGGTCGGATGTTGTTGATCACGCCGGCGCCTTGCGCGTCAAGCCCGCTGGCCGCATCGGTGTAGCCGATGTCCGCAATGGCCTTGCGCACGATTTCGACATGATCGAGCGTTTTGGGAGCCGACACCTCGCCCTCTACGACTACGAGTCCGTCCTTGGCGGAGGTTTCGACGGCGACGCGGGAATCCGGGTCCAATGCGAGATATGCGTCGAGTATGGAATCGGAGATGATGTCGCATACCTTGTCGGGATGCCCCTCGGTTACGGATTCCGAAGTGAGAAGTCTGGTCATGATATTGCCTTTCTTGAAATTGCCTATGGTGGTTGGTCGAAATAATGGTTGGTTGGAAATGGTGGTTGAGCAGCGCTATGTGATCGGCCTTGTGCATCCAGCACATAAAATCGGTGCGGGATATGACCGTTTTTAGAATGTTGCGATGAAGCGCTCCAGCGTCCGCTCACCGAAGCGCAGTGCGTCAACAGGCACGTGCTCGTCGATGCCGTGGAAGTTGGCGATGTAGTTGAATCCTTCCGGTATCTGCAAGGGAATGAAACCGCACACCTCGATATCAGGATTCAGCGAGAGAACCGCTTTGCTGTCGGTGCCTCCCGAGGAGAGGAAAGGCAGGACCTTCGTCTGTGGGTCAACCTCATGCAGCACCGATTCGATTGCGGTGAACAGCGTCCCGCCCGGGTCGCACAGGTAGCCTTTGCTGCGGTGAATCACGTTGACGTGCGAGCTCCCTGCGGTCAGTCGCTGCAGCGTGTCCATCAAGGCGTCTTCCCGGCCGGGAAGCGCACGACCATCCACGAGAGCGCTGGCATTGGCCGGGATAATGTTCACCGTGCTGCCGGCGTCGATGGAGGTGACATTGAAGGTGTTGCGCACGGAAGATGCAATCCATGCCCCGGCGAACCCGGTGGCGTCGATCAGCCGCTGCACGGCGTTTGCTGAATCGAGGGCGATGCCGGTGATGTCGGAGAGACGGCTCAGCAGTAGCTCGGTCACGGGATTGAGGTCGACCGGCCACTGGTATTCGGCAATGCTGACGGCGCTGCGCGCGACGCTTACCACCGCATTGTCCGGATTGATCTGCGAGCCATGCGACTGCGTACCTTCCGCCTGCAGAGAGAACCACTGCGTGCCTTTTTCGCCGGTCTGCACGTAGTAGACGCGTTGGCCGTTGACATAGTCGGAGAATCCGCCCGTTTCGCTGATGATGAAGCCGACGTCCTCGAAAATCTCAGGATGGCTGACCACAAGCCACTCCGATCCTTTGAAGCCGCCCGCCTCCTCATCTGCGAACAGCACCAGTTTGATTGTGCGATGCGGGCGCGTTCCCGAACGCGACAGCGAGCGCACGGCGGCGAGCAGCATCGCCACCATGTCTTTCATGTCAACTGCGCCACGACCCCACACGCATGGCAGCACGTATGGCAATGCGTCGTCATTGTGGATATCGCCGCCCAGCGGGTCGACGCTCCAATCGTCCTCGTTGGCCGGCACCGTGTCGAGATGGCCATGCACCAGCAGCGCGGGTAGCGAGGGGTCTTCCCCCTCGATTTGCGCCACCAGATTCGCACGTCCTAGTTCGCTCTCGATGATGGACGAAGAGATGCCGACCTGAGCCAGCTGCTCGGCTGCCCATTCGGCAGCTGGTCGTTCGTTGCATGTGCCGTCGCCGTTGTTGCGCGTATCGAAGCGAATCAGACGCTGCGTGAAGGCAACCGCCTCCTGTTCGGCATCGACCGTCGCGGCATCGGCTGTTGCCCGATGCGCCGTTTCCAAGTCTTGCGCTGTGCTGCCTGCCATTGCGCCCCCTGTCGTCTGCGAATCACCTATTCCCAGCTGGGAATATGCCTGAATGCAACGAATACTATGGGGTGCATTCCCGCTCGTCAATCGCTGAAAACCTTGCGTTTCCAATGTTTTAGGGCATAAGCGCAAGCTTGAACGAAGTACGGTTCCTTGCCATTGCTGGCGTGCGCGATGCCTCTGCACTGCACGCTATAGACTGAAGTATCTCCCGAGTATAAGCAATAGGTATAGTCTCTTTCGGCATCATAATTCTTAGGTTGATGTCATCATAAGTTTTCGCGATTACGCAGTCGGAACGGCCAGTCTGCAAGCATGTTAGATTGTGTGGCACGCGGCGGGAACGGGGAATATCCGCAAAGCTTCGCATCATTCATACCCCATATCCATGCGGCCGTAGTTCAAGCGACTACGGCGCAGAAAGACCGGAAGATCATGCCTATTGAGCAATTCGACACCACGCAAGTACACGCCGGCTTCGACCCGGCAGCCAACGCCGATTCAGTGGCGCCCGTCATTTACCCGAATGCCGCGTTCTGGCTGGAAAACTCCCAGCGAGGCCATAACGTCGCCAATGGCGATGAGCCCGGATATCTGTATTCGCGGGTGGCCAACCCCACGCTTACCGTACTTGAGCAACGCATCGCGCAACTGGACGGGGCGGCGGAGGCCGTGGCTGTAGCCTCCGGCATGGCAGCGATCACTTACGCGCTGCTCAACGCCGCCGAGGGAGGCGGCCGCATCATCGCGCCGTATGACGTGTATGGCGGCACCTTCGATTCGCTGCGCACGCTGCTGCCCAAATTCGGCGTGACCACGACATTCGTGGAGGACATCAACGACCTGTCCCACGTGGAATCGCTGATTCGCGACGATGGCAGCGTAAAGGCAATCTTCGCAGAATCGGTATCCAATCCGACCACGCACGTCACCGATGTCGATGCTCTCGCTGCGCTGTCACACCGCCATGGCGTCCCTCTCATCGTTGACAACACGCTTCCCACGCCATACCTGTACCGCCCCATCGAACACGGCGCCGACATCGTGGTGTACTCGGCCACGAAGGCGATCAGCGGGCACGGCAACGCGATAGGCGGCCTGGTGACATCCGGAGACAGCTTCGACTGGTCCGCACAGCGCTACCCGCAGTTCAGCGAACCGGAATGGGTGCTCGGCGAAGCCGCCGGGCGCGCACCTCGCAACTTCATCGAAGCGGCCGGGCCGCTCGCCTTCATCAAACGGCTACGGCTGAAATATCTTCGGCTGACCGGTGCCGTGCTCGGACCATTCGAGGCGTATCTGCAATTGCTTGGTCTGGAAACGCTGCAGGAGCGCGTATCCAAGGAAACCGCCTCGGCCCTCGAAGTGGCCAAGTTCCTCGCCGCGCAGCCGCATGTGGCCGCCGTCCACTATGCCGGGCTCCCAGACGGCGCGCAGCACGAACTCGTGTCACGCGACTACCCGCGCGGCGTGGGCTCCGTCCTGTCCTTCGACCTCGAAGGAGGCGCCGAGCAGACTGCCGCATTCATCAACCATGTGCGGCTGTTCCGCTATCTGGCGAATATCGGGGACGTGCGCTCGCTGATCGTCGACCCGGCGAACACCACCCACCGCGAATTCACCCAGGAAGCCCGTGCCATCGTCGGCGTGAACGCCTCGACCGTCCGCCTTTCCATCGGGCTGGAAAGCCCCAAGGACCTGATTGCGGATCTCTCCCAGGCATTCGAGGCGGTGTATCTGCGCTAGCCAGGCAATCGCGGCAGTTGCCGCAGAGGCAGCAATCGTTAGTCATCAAACAAATAGTGCGGTGGCTTGCCCAGGATTCGTAGCAAAATTCTTGGGCAAGCCACCGCACTATTGTTGCGTTTATTTACCGCTCTTTATCGTTCTTCGGCACTCGTTTGCGGTTCGAAGTGCAGTTTGGTCAGCAGCAGCTTGCGGTATGCCGCGAAATCGTCGGACACACGGTCGCGGTGCGCAAGATCGATGGACACGATTTCCTTGATTCGCCCGGGCCGCGGCGTCATGATCACCACGCGATTGCCGAGATAGATCGCCTCGTCGACATCATGGGTGACCAGGATCATCGTCATATGGTACAGTTCCCACAAATCCAGCAGCGTATCCTGCAAATCGGCTCGGGTGAACGAATCCAAGGCACCCATCGGCTCATCGAGCAGCAGCACTTCCGGGCGGTCAATCAGAGCGCGGGCGATGGCCACGCGCTGCGCCATGCCTCCGGAGATCTGATGCGGGTAGGACTGCTCGAATCCCGTTAGACCGACTTTGTCAAGGTACTCGGCGACTTCTCCCTTGCGCCCGCTGTAGACGCCCTGCGCCTTGAGCCCAAAAGCCACGTTCTCCTCGACGGTCAGCCAAGGGAACAGGCTGCCTTGCTGGAAGACGTATCCGCGTTCGGGATTCGGACCTTCGATGGGACGCCCCTTGAAGGTGACTGAGCCTCGCTGCGGCGCATCCAAACCGGAAATCAGCCGCAGCAGCGTCGTCTTTCCGCAGCCCGAGGGGCCTATCACCGAGATCAGCTCCCCGGGGCGAATCTCAAGATTGATGTCGGATAGCGCCGTAACGGCCACGCCGTCAGGACCGATGAAGTCGCGCCCGACGTGGTTGATGCCGATCAGCGACTGCTCATGCACGGAATCATGCGCCCGTATGTCACGTTCAACGCTCATTTCACCAGCCCCTTCTGCCAGCGCAGCACACGGCCACGCACCAGTTCGATCAGTTTCATAATCAGCGAGAACAGCACGGCCATGACTACGATTGCCGCCAGAATCTTGTTGTATGCTGACCAGACTTTCGCCTGTTCGATGTAGTATCCAAGCCCGCCAGGCTGCCCCATCATCTCCGAGATCACCAACGTCAGAAACGACAGGCTGTTGGCCATGCCGATGCCCGTGAAGATGCTGGGCATTGCATGCGGCACGGCGACATGGAAGAGAATGTACGGCGTACGCGCGCCGAGGGTACGCGATGCCTCGATCAGCATTTTCGGCGTGCTCTGGATGCCTTGCGCGGTCAGGAACGCGACCGGGAACCATGAGCAGATCACCAGCAGGAACACAGCTGCGATAAACGGCGTGGGCATCAGCGTCAGGGCGAAGGGCATCCACGCCACAGCGGGGATGACCCCGGTGATCTTCAGCAACGGAAAGACCCAGTAATAGGCTCTGGCGAACCATCCGATCAGCACGCCAGTCGCCACTCCCAGGATGACGCCAACTATGAACCCTGTGCAGAAGAGCCGCAGCGAATAGAACGTGTTGATGGCTATGTAACCGCCTTCGGTCAGAAATGCTTCGAGCACTTGCGCAGGGCCGGGAAAGAACGGTTGCGGCAGCACTTGCAGCTTGGTACCCGCGATATCCCAGAGGGCAAGCGCCAAGCCCATGGCGAAGCGGAACTGCGCCCGGCTGCGGAAGCGACGCGCGGTCCCAGGCTTTCTGCCATCGAGAATGCCTGCGATGGCGTATGCAGCAGCCAGCACGACGAGAAGCATGCGATACGCCTCTTCGCCGTTCAGCAGGACAATCCACAGCCTGCCCTCTTCGAAGGTGACGGCTGCCCGCTGCGGAAAGGCTGCATTGACTGCTAAGGCAATGATGAAACCGGCGATAGTGAACAGTACCACCAGCGGGTATGGCGGCGCAGCACTGAACCGGGGCACTGCATCAGCGCGCGCCCTGCTCTTGGAGCTGATTTCATCACCCGTCTCAGGGCTGATCGCCAATTCAGGATACGCCGCTGGTGTCGATGCGCTCCTGTCGGAAAACTTATCCATGAAACTCTTTTCCTATAAAGGGCGCGAACGAAAAGCATCTTCAGTCTGCCGTCTTTGCCCCTGAATGATTATGAACGAGAATGCGTTTCCCGGTCTCTTTGAGGTTTCCTTTGGAACTCAACCGCACCGGGCGGCAAGGCGTTTACCTTCGTCTCGCCGCCCGGCAACCGGCCTGCTCATGAATCGATGTGTCGATATATTTTCTTGGAGAACGCCGCAGGGTCGTCGGTTTTGAGGAAGCCGATTTTCTTCAGACCGTCGGAGAAATAGCTGACATCGCTTTGAATACGCTGATCCTCATTCGGCTGCACTGCGTAGTCGTAGTCCTTGAACAGTTGCACGGCCAGCTTCTGATCGGTTATCGTCGAATATTTCTTTTCGGTGATAATCTTGGCGGCTTCCTGCGGATGCTGCGCTATGAAATTGCGCGCATTGTTCAACGCGCGCAAGATGGCGCTCATCTTCTGCGGATCATCAGCGATGACCTTGTCGGAACCATACAGGAAGCAGCAGAAGCGCTTCGCGAATTTCGGATCCGTGCCAAGATCGAAGATGATGTCGACGGTGCCCTTCTGTTCCTGGATGGTCGGCAGCGGATCCCACAGGGCGGCAGCATCGATCTGGCCGTTCTGCAGAGCCTGGAATTCAAGATTCGCGTCATCGAATGGCAGATATTTCACGTCTCCGTTCTTCTGATCGACATTGAGTCCGGCATCGCCTAGCCACAGATTCGCAGCCATGTACGGCGTGCCGCCTATCTGGTCAACGCCTATGGTTTTGCCCTTGAGATCCTGCGGCTTCTTGATTGAGGAACCCTTTTTCACCGCGATCTTGATGCAGCCCTTGTGCAACGCGCCCACGACGCTGGTTTTCACGCCTTGCTCGATGGACGGGAAGAACTGGAAATCGCCGTTGGTCACTGGGAAACGCCCGGTGTCCAAGCCGATTTTGCGTGTTTCGTCATCCGCGGTCACGAGTTTGGGATTGATCCCCTCTTTCTGGAAGTATCCCTTTTCAACAGCGATGGCGATAGGCGAACTGCATAACGACCCGGACTTCGGAAACTCCACGGTGCCGTATTTGTATGTGGTCGTCTTCGCGGATGCCGACTTGTCATCGGACGCCCCGGAGACTCCGGTCTGCTCGGTGCTGATGCTGCATCCGGCGGCAGGCATGAGCGCAAGCAGCGTGCCAAGAATCGCAGCTCCTTGCATAATGCGTCGGTATTTGGTTAACATATTTTCCCCTTCCCTCAGTACGACTAGTTTGCGCGAATATGCAACGCATCTGAACCGGCCGGCCGATGGCGATGAATGATTGATTCCCTCTGTTATGTCAAGACCGGAATGATTGGCTTTCGCATTGCTTGTGCATTGTTCCGTTGAAGTTGTGCAAGCCGATCCCCCGAACTTGCTGCCAGCATAGCGACTGTTTCGCGCTCGCATGACGACGTTGCTATAGCAGTTGCTTATGAACGGATATCAACCTGCGGCTCCGCCCGCGTTCGGCTGCGTTGACATACGACAAAAAGGCGGCTGCATCGTTGGATGCAGCCGCCTTGGAATCAGAGCCTATAAGAGGAACCGCTCTACTTCGCTTGCGTCTCGTTGGCCGTGAGCATGGCGCTAGTGACCTGGTCATACATGTTCTGGTAACCGGCCGGTGTGGAGGCGGGCAGCACGACGGTTTTCGCGTTGTTCGACTCGCTTAGGGTGCGCAGCACGTCGAGGTACTGGTTGAAGAGCACCACGTTGTTCACGTCGGAGATGTTCATGCCGACGGCCTGCAGGCTCTTGATCTGGTCGACGATGCCGTTGGCGATCTCGCGGCGGTAATTGGCCTGGCCCTCGCCCTGCAGCCGGGTCTTCTCAGCCTCGGCGGCAGCCTGCGTCTCGATCTGGATGCGCTGCGCGTCGGCGCGGTTACGCGTGGCTTCCTTCTCGCGCTGGGCGGCGTTGATCGAGTCCATAGCGGCCTTCACCGCATTGCTCGGGTCGATGGCGGTAATCAGCGTCTTCACCACAGTGAAGCCGTAGCGCACCATCTCGGAGCCTACGGTCTTCTGCACATCGGCGGCGATGTCGTCCTTGCGCGCGAAGGCGTCGTCAAGCGTCAACGCCGGAATGGCGGAACGCAGCGCATCCTCCATATAGGAGCGCAGCTGACCCGAGGGGTCGCGCAGCTCGTAGTAGGCCGTCGCCACGTTTTCGGGGTTCACGCGGAACTGCGTGGATGCCACGACCGTGACGAAGACGTTGTCGAGCGTCTTGGTCTCGAGCTTCACGTTGAGCTGGTTAACGCGCATATTCGTCTTCATGACGATGCGGTCCACCAGCGGAATCTTGACATGGATGCCGGCGAACTGCACCTTGTGCAGCTTGCCGAAACGCTCGATGATATACGCCTGCTGCTGCGGAACGACATACAGCGCCGATACCAGCAACGCGACAACAAGCACCAGAATGACAACGAAGAACACAACGGACCCGATCATGACAACCCCCTTTGGGCTATGTCGCAGAACGGCCATCGTCCGGCGGCTTTATTCCATCGTATCAGCCGGGTGGCATGTTATCTGAACGCCTAGAAGCCAGCCATAGGATAACCCACCATTATTTATATGTATATCAACAGGGATGTCGTGGCGCGTAAGCGAACTTACACTGGGTGACCACCAGCTTCAGTCAATTGACAGCAAAGGTCGGGGTTATGACTTTCACCTATTACACGCCAAGCGAACTCGTTTTCGGGCCCGATGCGCAGGCGCAGCTCGAACGGCTGCTTGCCAAGCATCATGCGACCTCCATCCTGTTCGTGTACAGCGGCGACTATGTCTTCGAACTCGGCATCCACGACATCGTCGAATCTGCCGCACGATCGATCGGCGCGCAACTCATCGAGAACGGCGACGTAGTACCCAATCCTCGCATCGATCTGGTCCGCAGCCTCGTCACGCAGGCCAGGGAGCACCAGGTGGACTTCGTGCTTGCCGCAGGAGGCGCCAGCTCCTTCGACACGGCCAAAGCCGTGGGAGTCGGAGTTCCTTATCATGGCGACGTCTGGGATCTGTTCGATGGCACAGCCACGCCATCAGACACCCTGCCCGTCGGCGTGATTTCGACGCTGCCCGGCAGCGGCTCCGAGGTGTCGGACTGCGCTGTGCTGCAACAGGAGCACGACAAGCGGGCTTTGGAAACTAGGCTCATCATTCCGCGCTTCGCTATCGTCAATCCGGAATACTCACGCACCGCTCCGTACCATTACCAGGCTGCCGCAGTAGCCGATCTTGCCGTTGGATTCCTCGAACCGTATTTCACCGCCAAGCCACATATCGAGGCAGCGGACCGATTGTTGGAAGGAGGTTTGATCGCAGCAATCGCCCAAGGCAGGCGGTTCGCCGAAGACCCGCAGAGTCTCACGACGCGCACGGAATTGCACTGGCTGTCAGCCACGATGTTCAATCACTGTTTTCTGGCGACCGGATCAGACAACGATTGGACGACACATCGTATCGAGCACGAGATCGGTGGGGAATTTGACGTGATCCACGGCGAAGGCATCGCGGCGATTCTGCCTTTCATCATCCGATATGTGGCTCGTCGCAGACCTGAACGTTACGCGCAGCTTGCCGTCCGAGCATTCGGAGTCGACCCCTACGACGTCGATGAATACCATGCAGCGAACATACTGGCCGATGAGCTGGAGCGGTATTTCAAGCTCCTTGGACTCGCCACGAGCCTGCATGAGCTAAGCGTCGGCGCGGAATCGTTCGCTCACATAGCCGATCGACTGACCCATAACGGCGCAACGAGCGTAGGCAATTATTCCCCGCTAAACCGCGCGGACGTGCTTGCCATCCTCGAACTCGCCCGCTGATTCAAACCACGCTACACCAACCAATGCACCCGGTAAGGAGACGACATCGATATGCCTGCAACGATTGATACTGCGACAATTGCCATAAGCAATCTCGTCAAACGATACAAAACCGAAGATGGAGAGAAAACCGCCCTCGACGGCATCAACCTCAGCATCGAGCAAGGCGACATCTATGGCATCATCGGCTTGTCCGGAGCAGGCAAAAGCACGCTGGTCCGATGCATCAACGGCCTCGAACGCTACCAGGAAGGCTCTCTTCACGTGCTGGGCAAAGACGTACGCCAACTTAGACGGCAAGAGCTGCGCGAACTTCGACGCGAGGTAGGCATGATCTTCCAATCGTTTAATCTTATGCCTTCGCGCACTGCCGCAGGCAATGTGGAGCTGGCCTTTCGCGGCAAGGATGACAGAGCTGAACGCAGCAAACGTGCTGTCGAGCTGCTCGATCTGGTCGGGCTTGCCGATAAAGCCGACAGCTACCCCAGTGAGCTTTCCGGAGGCCAGCAGCAGCGCGTCGCCATTGCAAGGGCGCTGGTCAACAACCCGAAAATCCTGCTCAGCGACGAGGCCACCAGCGCTTTGGACCCGAGCACCACGAAATCGATTCTTGCCTTACTGCGCCATCTGCATGATGCGCTGGGCCTGACCATCGTCATCATCACCCATCAGATGTCGGTTATCAAGCAGATCTGCAACAAGGTGGCAGTCATCGACTCCGGCTCAATCGTAGAAGAGGGCAATGTGTTCGACATCTTCGTCAATCCGAAGGCGCCGCTGACCCGGGCCTTCGTGAAAACCACTTCCAATCTCGGCAAGGTCCAGGACCTGATCGAGGCCAAATCGCCGTTAGTCGAGATTCAGCCGGGTCAGGAGCTGCTGCGCATGCGCTATGTCTCCAAGCAGGTGTCCGAAGCGCTAATCTCGCATATTTCGCGCGATTTCAACATCGATGCGAATATCATCTTCGGCGATGTCGATATCATCGACGACGCCCCATTAGGAGGGCTTGTCGTTGCACTCAAAGGAGACCCTCACGATATCACCAATGCAAACGCATATCTGCAAGGCCGCGGCATAGGAATCGAGGTGCTTAACCATGATTGATCTATTCGCGCGGTGGTTTCCCAATGTAGCGTCGAGACTCCCTGAATTCTTCGACAGTTTCGTGCAGACTTTGATCATGCTCGGGATTGCAGGCGTTATCTCATTCGTCTTCGCTGTGCTGTTTGGCGTGATTCTGACCGTCACACAGCCTCACGGGCTGACTGAGAATGCACTCGTATTCAACGTAGTCGACAAACTTGTCAATCTCTTCCGTTCCATACCGTTCATCATTCTCGCCACTGCGTTGGTTCCCGTGACCCGTGCTGTGATTGGCACGGCAATCGGCACCGTAGGCGCAATCTTCCCGCTGATCATCGGCATCGTCCCGTTTTTCAGTCGACAGATACAATCGGCTCTGGCCAGCGTCGATCCGGGTTTCATTGAGGCGGGGCAGGCCATGGGACTCGGCACCTTCGAAATCATCATCAAGATCTATCTGCGCGAGGCCATTCCGCAAATCATCCGAGTCAGCGTCATCACTCTGGTCAGTCTCGTCGGCCTGACAGCGATTGTGGGCGTAGTGGGCGGCGGCGGACTGGGAGACTTCGCGATTCGCTATGGATATCAGCGATACATGCTTGACGCGACCTATGCGACGATCATCGTGCTTGTTCTGCTCATAGGGCTTATCGAGTTCATCGGACGGCTGCTGGTCGAAGTTACAGAACATTAGCAGCTGCCTTCATCCATTCACCACAACAATCAATCCAACACACCGATCACCGCAAACACCATCAATAGGAAAACCAACAAGAAAGAAGACACTATCATGGCAACTCGTTCGCGCAACAAGGCGAAGCGCACGCTCATCATCGTTCTCGTCGCAGTCATCGTGGTTGTCGCCGCAATCGCGGGGACATTTATTTACCAAAACTCGAGATCCTCGGGAGAAACGGTCGTCAGACTCGGACTCGTGGGCAATTCCGAGGAGAATATATGGGACGCCGTACAGCAGCAGCTTGATAATGAACATGCCAACATCAAACTGGAATACAAGACATTCCAAGACGGCATTCCCGCCAATCAGGCCCTTTCCAATGGAGATCTCGACATCACCGCCTTCCAGCATTACGCATTCCTCAATCAGGAGATCAAGGACAAGGGATACAAGTTCACCGTCATCGGTGAAACCTTTCTGTCTCCACTCAATCTGTACTCCGATAAGTACAAGAGCGTGAAGGACTTCAAACCAGGAGACAAAGTCGCCATCCCCAACAATGCCACGAATCTTGGGCGAGCACTGAAAGTCCTTGATTCAGCCGGTCTGATCACGCTCAAGGACAACACGACCGCCAACCCGACCACCGACGACATCGCATCCAATCCGAGCGGCATCGTCATCGTCCCGAACGATGCCCCCTCGATTGTCAGCCTGCTGCCCGACTATGCAGGAGGCATCGTAAACACGAACTTCATCACCGATGCCGGCAAAAGCCCTGAAGACGCCCTGTACGCGCCCCTGGTCAAGGCCGGAGATAAGACGTTCCAGCCGTACATCAACGTGATTGTCGCAAACACCGATCAGAAGGACAATCCGACTTTCAAGAAGATCGTAGATGCCTATCACACCAAGCCTGTGGCTGTGCAAGTGGAAAAAGACCATAACATCCCAGTCTTCAAATACTAAAAAATCGTCGATAGTGAAAGGATTTACAATGAGTTCACCTACTATAACGCCGCGAGCACGGACCACGACAGACCTCTACGTGCAGCAATGGCATATCTGGCACCAGCAGCGACTTGAGACGCTCACTGCGCCCCATGGCTACCTCGCCCCCACATCCATAACCTGGGTATCGAATGGCGAATCAAAAGGGATCGAGGCAATTCCCGGCACGTGGAGCGCCGATGGCGACGTGCTGACGTATACGCCGGATCCGCAGAACATCTCCTTCGATCATCCTGTGCTTAACACGGACGAACCAGTGAATGGTCCGCTTTCCTTTGCCCCTACCGCATTCGGCGAGCAAGCCCTAGGATATCTGCAATATGGCGACATCCTCGTGGAAATCAACTCCCAGACCGATCTGGTCAGGCAGGACACGCACCGCTTCTGGCTGCGGGTCAAAGACCCCAAGGCGCGAAGCCGACGCGATTTTCGTGGCATCGATTACTATCCCGTAGACCGGAAATGGCGCATACCTGCCACTTTCAGACGACCTGAGACGAATGAACTCGACATCCATGACTCAGTGGTGACGACGGTTCTGCAATCCTACCCGGTTGTCGGGTTCGTGGAATTCACTTATGGAAGCACTCCATATTCGCTCGTCGTCTCGAATGTCTTCGGCCACGCCAGTATCTTCTTCTCAGATGAGACGACTGGCAAGGAGACCTACGGAATCGGCCGCGTTCTGCAGCTGGACGCGCTCACCTTGGACAGTCTGAACGCCATCGATTTCAATTACGCGATCAACTACCCGTGCGCATTCTCCACATTCTGCACCTGCCCGATTCCTTCGAAACGCAACCATCTGCCCTTCGCCATATCGGCCGGGGAAAAGACACCTGCGGAAAACGCACAATATCTGTAAGGCGCAAAGGCAAACACGAACTATGAGCACCATATTCGACGACGATATTCGCAGCGGTCCCGACCGTTATATCAGCGAACCGGGGGTAGCCAAGAGACTGCCTGAATACTTGCGCGAATATCGCAACCCTCTCATCATTACCGGACGCAAGTCAGAATCTGCATTCTTTCGCTACACGAAATTCTCGGATTTTCCTGCGCCGGTATTGCATTATGACGGCAGCGCAACACTCCAAAACGCGCACGACTTGGCTCGGGAGGCCGACGGAGCCGATGCAATCGTAGCTATCGGGGCAGGCAAATTATCCGATACGGTGAAAAATGTCGCCGAGGAAATAGGCTGCCACCTGATCATAATTCCCACGCTGGCAGCTACCTGCTCCGCCTATTCCGCTCTTTCGGTCAATTATGACGGTGAGCACCGTTATGTCGAATCGCATCTGCATGAACACAATAGCGATCTTGTGCTGGTTGATGCCGGACTGATATCTACGGGGCCAATCGAATATCTGGTTGGCGGCATCGGAGACACCCTCGCCAAATGGTACGAATCCGACCCGGTATTCGCCAGAGCGAATGCATTACGTGCATTCGATAGACTTTCGCAGCGTTCAGCGGCATTGATCCGCGATATATTACTTGAACATAGCGAGTCCGCCCTGCACTCGGTGCATGCGGGCCAGACGAGTGAGTCTCTGAGACTAGTGATTGATACCATCATCGGGCTTGGCGGCACAGTTGGAGGTTTTGGCGGGACACGAGCCCGAGCGTCCGGCGCCCATGCCATACATGATGCACTCACCCTGCTGCCCGGTTCATCGCATACGGTGCACGGGGCGAAAGTAGCCTATGGCATCATCATTCAGCTGCTTGCGCAGGATGATGCCGCAGAAGCTTTAACCTTGCTGCCTTTTTACCGGTCCATAGGGCTCCCCCACACGTTTGCTGCCATGCACTTGGAGCCTACGCATAAGGCATTCGCAACGGTAGCCACGTTTGCGGCAAGTCCTCAAGCCGCGTTCGGTCTGGCAGTGCCGGAAATAACCCCGGAACGAATCGTAAAAGCGATGGAACAGGCCGAGACACTATAAACGTCACAATCAAAAGCACTCGGTTTCCGCCATTCCGCCCAACGACAGTGACCCCATTCGAGCAATCGGTGCTGGATGCCGCTGCGGAGACTCCAATGTATGTCAACAATCTGGATGAAATGAAGGAAATAATCCGCAATGCTTAGGCTGGCCTATTCACCTGCGTTTCTGCGCGATGTACGCTTCCTCACCTCACCCAATCACAAAGCCCAACAAGGTTGCGGCCAAGCTGAGCACGAGCATGCCACCGGTGTGCTGCAGCGCGCGCAGAGGTTCATGCGCCTTGATGAGGCGCACGCCTTCGACGCTTGCGGTGCTGAAGGTCGAGTAGCCGCCCAGGAATCCAGAGCCGAGTAGCAGGCGCACGGTGTCGGAGCCGATGTGCGAGGTCACCCAGCCGGTGAGGATGCCCATGAGCAGGCAGGCGGTGATGTTGACGACGATGGTGCCCAAGGGGATGGTCAAGCGGTTGCGCTTGTTGACCCACGTATCGACGAGGAAGCGGCTGGCAGCGCCAAGGCCACCAAGCAATGCAGCAAGAATGAGCATCATGACTGGTCTCCTTTCTGCGCGTCCGCACGGGCAGTTGCATTAGCTTCGCCAGCCTCAGCAGTCCCGTCAACTTCGACGATTGGCTGTGCTACGAAGTCAGCAGAGCCAGCGGAGTTTGTTGACGCAGCAAGCTTCGTTTCGTCTGCGCCCTCTGTGGCAACGGTTTTGCGACGATGCCCGAGCCATTCTCCCGCACCGATTCCCAAGCCGGCGCACATCAAGCCCACCACCACGCTGATAGCGAGATATGCCAACGCCAAGGCGACGGCGTGGCCGGTTATGCGGGTATCGGTTTCCAGAATGAATGTGCTGTAGGTGGTGTATCCGCCGATAGTGCCAGTACCCAGGCCGAGTCGCCAGATTCGCCTTGCGCCGACGTCTTCGCCCGTAGTGGCCAGATATTCCAACAGGCAGCCGAGAATGAACGACCCGGTCAAGTTGATGAGCAAGGTCATCCACGGCCACGACGCGTCCGGGGCCTGCAATTTGCTCAATGAGATGCGGATGAGGGAGCCGACGCTGCCGCCTGCGAAAACAGCGGCGACGGATTGCAGCAGTACTCTGGTGCGCGAGTTCACTCGTCCTCCTCGCTTTGCTGCTTGCCTTCGCTGCCGGTTTGCGCGAAGATTCCCGCAACGACGCCATTAGCGTCAGCGCCGCCAGCACTAGCAGCATCGTCATATTTTCCCAGCGGAATCACCACGACCGGGACGCTCTGACTATGTTCAAGACGCACCGAAATCGAGCCGCGCAGCCACTCCTCGACTGCGGCGACGGGACCGTGCTCGCGCGTCCCCACGATAATCGCCTTGGCATCCGCACGCTTCGCCTCATCAGACAGCCGACGCATGGGGTCGCCACCGAGACGTCTGAAGGTCACAGGGAACCCGGAACGCCGCGCCATGCGGTCAATGCGCTGCCCCAGCTCAAAGGCCTGCACGCGCTGCTCCTCGTCCAAACTGTCGGGGTCGAGCGGTTCCCAATGCCCATCGACCTGTATCAAGGTGGGATCGACGTAGACGGCGATCAGCCTGTCAAACAGGCCGGTCTTGGCCCAGCGCAATGCCGTCTGCATAACCAAATCGGGCTGGTCAGGCGCGATGCCGACAATCGCTACGCGATGAGATGCCGCGCCACGAAGAGCACCAGCTTCAACTCCCCGCTCCCCTTGCGGCTGCCCCTGTTGAGACGCCGCACCGGACGGCTCACGCGCAGTCGAATTCTGAGAACTACCAATAGCTTCCGCCATGCCAAAGCTCCTTTCAGCAATATGCCTAGCGGCATGGCACAACGTCACGCCGCTACACGACAGATTGAGTAGGAACCATCAGCATGATTGGTTATGAATGCAATGTTCATAAACATTGTGTTCATAACAAACCGTGCGGTTCGGACATACGTCCAGGCGGGGCCCATCACCGTTCTGCCCGACAGCCTACCACTTCTGCGCCCGTATTGCATTCGGGTGCATACGATTCAGGCAGATGCACGCCGACAAACCCCGAGCCACACCCCACTAGTCTGCTCAGTATGCGCCGGCAATCGCCTGATCGAGGTCAGCGATGAGATCGGCCGGGTCTTCAAGGCCGATGGAGAGGCGCAGCAGGTTGTCGTTGACGCCGGCCGCCAGGCGGTAGCGCTCCGGGACCTCGCGGTGCGTGATGCGGGCCGGGTTGACGATCAGCGAGCGCGAATCGCCGATGTTGGGCACATAGGAGAACAGTTTGACGCCGTCGACGATGCGGTTCACATGCGATTCGTCGCCCTCGACCTCGAAGGAGAGCACGGTTCCCACGCCCTGCGGCAGGTATTGCGCGACCAGTTCGCGCTGCGGGGCGTCGTCCAAGCCAGAGTAGTTGACGCGGACGATATGGTCCACGCCGCGCAGATACTGGGCGATGAGCTTTGCCGTGGCGACCTCCTGGCGCACACGCTGCGGCAAGGTTTCCAAGCCGACCATCTGCAGGTAGGCATTGAAGGGCGAAAGCACCGCGCCGAAAGTGCGCACGTATTTGGTTCGGATGCGCCTGATGAAGGCCGCGTTGCCGAAGGCTTCGGCGAAGCTATGCCATACGCCGTTGCGTTCGTCGCTGATCACCAGCTCCTTGCGGGTGAGATGCGGGAAGCGGCCATTGGTCCAATCGAAGTTGCCTGCGTCCACGATGACGCCGCCCAGCGCATTGCCATGCCCGGAGATGCCTTTCGTGGTGGAATGCACGACGATGTCGGCACCGAATTCGATGGGGCGCAGCAAGTAGGGCGTCGGCACGGTGTTGTCGACGATCAGCGCGATGCCATACCGGTGCGCCAAGTCGGCCAGCGGCTTCAAGTCGGTGATTTCAGTCGAGGGGTTAGCAACGGTTTCGGCGAAGATGGCCCGCGTATCCGGACCGATCTTCGATTCGACTTCGGCCAGATCGTTGATATCGTCCACGAAATCCGTGTGGATGCCGAACTGCGGGAAGAAGGTATCCATCGCATCCACCGAAGCGCCGTACAGATCGGTCGGTGAAATAATGCGCCCGCCGCCTTCGGCCGCGCACAGCAGCGCGAAGGAGACCGCGGCCATGCCAGAGCCGACGGCGACTGCGCCGATGCCGCCTTCCAGCTGCGCGATGCGCTGCTCCAACGCATCCACGGTGGGATTGGCGACGCGGGAGTAGGAGAAGCCGCGTTTCTCGCCGCCGGCAAGCGCATTGCCATGCTCGGCGGAACGCAAGGCATAGGCGACGCTGGGATAAATCGGCGCGCTGGCTGAATCGTGATTCGCGGAAGGGGCATACCCGCTGTGGATACTGCGCGTCGCAAACCCGAATTCACTGTCCGGAGCATTCGCTCCTGCCTGAGCGTTCTCTCGAACGTCTTCGCGGCATCCGTCCTCCGGCGTCCTGTTCTGCGACATAATATCCACTCCTACTTCCTCAATCTTCGCGACGCTTAGCAACTGGCGACTAGGCAACCAGCATCTGAGGCCTCGCGCTACAGCAGCACGCTACATAGCTACATAGGCATGCAGCACATTCGCACCATAATGCCCGCACATTGCATCCATATGACTTCATAGCATACGTATCACTACGAAGCTAACGTCTTCGAAGGCTGCAGCCACGCAGCGCCCTATATCAAAAACTTATATGCGGTTCACAACCTCAAGCAAATAGCGTAGTCTCGCAGCGGTTCTAACTTCTATGTATAGGCCTGCCGATGCGTCGTGCAGGGCAGTTTTCTACCATATAAGTTCATCACCGTGCAGAAAGGCAGATCCCTCTGCACAGAAAGACACCACGAGGAGACACTATGAATTCCATGCTACGAAAGGCCGCAGGCGCAGCGGCGATCGTTCTCTCGGTCGCACTCGTCGCCGGATGCGGTTCAGCGCCAAGCTCGACATCCTCCAACACGAAGTCCATCAGGGTGGGCACCTCGCCGGGGCCGTACAGCGAATTGTTCAAGAAGGGTGCCGCTCCGGTTCTGCAAAAAGAGGGCTATACGATCAAATACACGAGCTTCAGCGACCTGCAGACCGCTGACGTCGCCTTGAACGAAGGCAGCGTCGACCTCAATGTGGACCAGCACACGGCTTATATCAACGCCTTCAACAAGAACAAGGGCGGCGATCTGGTGCCGCTGCAGGCGATTCCGACTGTGCCGGCCGGCCTGTATTCGCAGCGCCACAAGTCACTCAAGGATGTGGCTAGCGGCGATCTGGTCGCCATCTCGCAGGATCCCTCGAACGAATCGCGCGGGCTACGCTTGCTCGAAAAGATCGGCTGGATCACGTTGAAGCCCGACGCGGACCCGGTGACGGTCACGCCCAACGACATCGCGACGAACCCGAAGAACCTGCAGATCAAGCCGATGGATTCGGCCACGATTCCGCGCTCGCTGGGCGATCTCGATTACGCGGTGATTCCTGGCAGCGTCTCCTATAGCTCGAAGGTCGATCCGAAGCTGCAGCTGGCTCAGGAGAAGCTGAAAGACGAGTATCTGCTGCAGGTCACGGTCAAAAAGGCCAACAAGGATGCCACTTGGGCCAAGGATGTCGTCAAGGCTTACAAGTCCAAGGAATTCCTTGACTATCTTGGCAAGAACAACACCAACAACTACTGGTTCGTCCCCGAAAGCCTGAAGCAGTGAGCGAGCTGGAAGACCCGGTCGTGCGCTTCGAGCACGTCTCGAAGACCTATCATGCGGACGGACAGGATCAGCATGCGCTCCACGACGTATCCTTCGATGTACCGGCGCACTCGTTCTTCGGCGTCATCGGCTCCTCAGGTGCAGGCAAAAGCACGCTGATTCGTACGGTGAATGGGCTGGAACGCCCGACCAGCGGCACGGTTACCGCGCTGGGCAAGAATCCCGCAGCCATCACGAAAACGGAGCTTTCCTCGCTGCGACGCGAAATCGGCATGATCTTCCAGCACTACAATCTGCTGCAATCGAAAACGGTCGCCGAGAATGTGGCAATTCCGCTGCTGCTCGCGCACACCGCGAAGGACACCATCGGGCAGCGCGTGCAGGAATCCCTGCGCATGGTCGGGCTGAGCGAGCATGCGCAGTCGTATCCCTCGCAGCTTTCCGGCGGGCAGTGCCAGCGCGTGGGCATCGCTCGGGCGCTGGTCACCAATCCCGCGATTCTGCTCTCCGACGAGGCGACCAGTGCACTCGACCCGGTGACCACGCGGCAGATTCTCGATCTGCTCAACGATATCAACAGCCAATACGGCATCAGCGTGCTGCTCATTACGCATCAGATGAGCGTGATTGCGCGCTCCTGCCAGCAGGTCGCCGTGCTCGATCACGGTGATGTCGTGGAGCGGGGCGCGGTCAGCCAGGTCTTCTCGCATCCCAGCAACCCGCTGACCCGGCAGTTCGTGGAGACCGTGGTGCCGCGCCAGCTTCCCGAAGCGCTCGCCGCCCGCATCGCCCAAGGCGAGGAAGGCACAACCGTGCTGATTCGCTACCGTGACGACGCCGCCAAGCATGTGCTTGCGGCTTTGCAATCGAGCACTGGCGCGCATGAAGTCGCACTGCTGCATGCCAATGAGAATGCGCTGCGCGATGTCTCCATCGGCCAGCTTGTCATCTCATTGCAAGGCGCTGATGGTGCGACCCTGGGGCCGAAGCTCGGCGAACTCGCCACCGACGATTTGGAATTCGAGGTGCTTCATGAGTAACTTTCTCGATAGCACGGTCACTTTCGACCAGTATGTGACCGCCTTCCGCGAGACGCTGTACATGGTCGGCATCGCGCTGGGCATCGGCGCACTGATCGGCATTCCGCTCGGCGTGGCGCTGGCTTTTACGCGACCAGCAGGGCTGACCCGCAACCGCCCGGTCTACGCGGTGCTCAATGCCGTGGTGAACATCATCCGCTCGGTGCCGTTCATCATCCTGATGGTGGCGATTATGCCGTTCACGCGTCTGATCGTACATACCTCAATCGGCACCAATGCAGCGCTCGTGCCGCTGGTCGTCTATGTCGCGCCGTACATCGGCAGGCTTATCGAAAGCGCGATCCTGGAAGTCGATTCCGGCATCTACGAGTCGGCAGCCGCCATGGGCGCTTCCACGCTGCAGACGATTCGCTATTTCATCCTGCCCGAAGCCAAGGGCTCCATCGTGCTGGCACTGACGACCGCCACAATCGGACTGATTGGCGCGACCGCAATGGCTGGCACCATCGGTGGCGGCGGCGTGGGCGATCTCGCGATCTCCTATGGCTATCAGCAGTTCGATACGATTGTCATCTTCATCACGGTGGTCATTCTGGTCATCGTCGTGCAGGCCGTGCAGTCCTTCGGCAATTGGTACGCGCGGCGCTCGCGCCATGTCGCTGAGCGGTAGGGTAGCTAACTCCTACGGTGCCAAGAGGGCCGGGGCAATTCTCAATGAATGGGAATCGCTCCGGCCCTCTTGCGTTCGTTCACAACACTCTGCTCTACAGCTCTTTCAACGTGCGCAACGCCACCGTGGCCAGCAGATCCGCGCCGCTCGCCAGCGCATCGAGCTTGGGGAAGAAGGTCGGGCCGTGCATGGGGCGGTCGGCGTTGCCGACGCCGATGTGAATGAATGCGCCGGGTGCCTGCTGCAGGTAGTACGAGAAATCCTCGCCGCCTAGGGAAGGATGCGGGGCGGCAACCGTGAAGCCTACATCGGTCGCG
This sequence comes from Bifidobacterium tibiigranuli, assembly GCF_022655035.1. GTDB lineage: Bacteria > Actinomycetota > Actinomycetes > Actinomycetales > Bifidobacteriaceae > Bifidobacterium > Bifidobacterium tibiigranuli_A. The sequence continues at coordinate 149,138 of NZ_JALCUA010000001.1, forward strand.
GTCGATGCGGCGAGCGCCGACCAGTGCGGGTCGTTCATCACCGACGGCGAACCGTATTCCCACTCGAAATCAGCTGTGACGCCGTACGCGGCGGCGACGCCATCGACTACTGCCTGCAGCCGGTCGTGGATTACTGTCCGGTCTTCGGGGAACGCAGTGCGTGCAGTGCCTTCGAGGAAAGCCTGCGCCGGAACGACGTTCCATGTGCTTCCCGCCTCGACGTGAGTGACGGTGACTACACGCGGATGCGCCGGATCCACATCCTGCCCGGCGATGGACTGAATGCCTTCGATGATGGCGACGGCCGGGCGAATCGGGTTGAGACCACCCTGTGGATGCGCGGCATGCGTGCCTCGACCGTGCACGGTGACGTGGAACTTGTCGACCGCGCCGCTGTCCGGCCCCGAGCCGATGATGACGGTTCCCGGCTCAGCCTCGTTGGTGTCATGCGTACCGTAGAACGCCTCAACATCAGCGAGCACGCCGGTGTTGAGCACGGCGACGGAGCCGGTGGGCGTATCCTTATCGGCCGCGACCTCCTCGGCCGGCTGCAGAATCACCTTGATAGTGCCCGCGAAGTCCTTGCGCCGCTCGTTGATGATGAGCGCCGCGCCGATTGCGGTCGTCATGTTGTAGTCGTGTCCGCATCCGTGCAGATAGCCTTCATTGAACGAAGCGTATGGCAAGCCGGTTTGCTCGGTGATCGGCAGGGCGTCGATGTCGCCGCGCACGGCCACGACATGCCCCTCCCCAGCACCCGTTCCTTCGCCGTGAATCACAGCAACCAGACCGGTTTTCAGTCCGGAATCCAAGATCTCGATGCCGTGCTCATCGAATATCTGCCGTATCCGCTTGGTGGTCTCGAACTCCCGATACGAGGGTTCAGGATGCTGATGGAACCATTTCGCATACGTTTCCAGTTCCTGCTGCAGATCGCGCTGAGGCATATGATTATTCCCTTCGATTATCGTGATTCTTTTTCTCAACCCAAGCACATACGCGACGCTCCCGCGCCGAGAACACATACAGAAAATCTATATCGCATGAAAAGCGCCATGCATAGCCACGAACAGCAATATGCATAGTCGACTTTCATACGCCCGCTACCGGAGCGTGCGATATCGCGGATGGCTTGCCGGAATGGAGCTGAGCAGCTGCTTGGTATAAGGGTCTTTCGGATGGTTGAACACCGTATCCGCCGACCCGGATTCAACGATTTTGCCGTTATGCATCACCAGAATCGATGAACAGATGTGCTCCACCACGCTGAGGTCATGCGAAATGAACAGGAAGGATACGTTGCTCTTGCGTTGCAAATCCGCAAACAAGTTGATGATCTCAGCCTGAATCGAGACGTCCAAAGCCGAAACCGGCTCATCGGCCACAACGAGCTGCGGGTGCAATGCCATGGCGCGCGCTATCACGATGCGTTGGCGCTGGCCGCCGGAAAACTCATGTGGATAGCGGTTGACGCAGGAGGAATCCATGCCGCACAGCTCCAAAGTCGCCACAACCTGATCCATTACATTCTTTTTGGATGCAAGCTTGTGCCGCAGCAGTGCCTCGCCTACGGCCATGCCGACTTTGAGCCGGGGATTGAGCGCGCTGTATGGATCTTGGAACACATACTGCATGCGAGGGCGCAGCCGCGCAAGTCTCGTCTTGTTCAACGCATATACATCCGTGCCGTCGAATTCGACTTCGCCAGATGTTTTGGGCAGCAGCCGCAGCACCGTCTGCCCGGTAGTGGTTTTGCCGGAACCGGATTCTCCGACCAAGCCGACGGTTTCGCCCCGAGGCACGTCAAAGCTCACATCGTCGACCGCTTTCTTTTCGCTGCCGGCATGACCGATTCCGCCCGCCCGCTCGAAGTACTTGCTCAGGTGACGCACGCGAAGGATGCAATCCGAACCAGCTTGTGAAGCGTCATTGTGCTGCGTGTTGCCGTCCGAAGATTTTTCATGTACGCCGCTAGGCGCTGCAATATCCGCAACAGCCGCAATATCCGAAGCCTGGCGATTCGGCACCTGCAACTCGGTGCCCTCTCCCCGCACCTTGCCCATGACGTCCTGCACTGTCGGCAGCCGATCAAGACGCTGCCCAATGATAGGGCGGGTCATCAGCAGTGCCTTGGTGTACGGGTGCTGCGGGCGATCGAAGATATCCTCGACCAGACCACGTTCCACAATATGACCGCGATACATGACCAGCACATCATCAGCGGTTTCCGCTACGACGCCTAAATCGTGCGTAATGAGCAGAATCGAAAGGCCGACCTCATTCTTGAGCTTGATCAGCAAACGCAGGATCTGCGCCTGCACTGTGACATCAAGGGCTGTGGTCGGCTCATCGGCAATCAACAGCTGCGGCCCGCATGACAGCGCAATGGCAATCATCACCCGTTGCAGCATGCCGCCACTGAGCTCATAGGGATACGCCGTCATAATCGCTTCCGGATCGGCGAGCTCGACACGTTCGAGCCAGGAAAGAGCAGCCTGCTGAGCTTCGTGACGTGAGGTATCGCCATGGGCGAGAATCGTCTCGATCAATTGCTCGCCGATGGTGAAAACCGGGTCGAGCGAGTGCATTGGCTCCTGAAAGATCATGCCGATCTGCGCGCCTCGCACCTTTCTGAGTTGCTTGGCGTCCAACGAGAGAAGATCCTGTCCGTTGAATATGACGCTGCCCTGGACGACACGACCGGGGTGGTCCACCAGATTGATCAGCGACATCGCAGTAGCGCTTTTACCGCTTCCCGATTCGCCGATCAGGCAGCAGACCCGTCCCTGTCGCACCTCGAAGCTCACATCGTCCACCGCCTTGCGCACGGAGTCGTCATTCATGAAAAAGTGCGTTGATATGTGCTGGGCACTGATTACAGCATCATCATGCACAACCTCACCGATCTGCTCTCCAACAGGCTGGGCAGGCTGGGCAGGCGTTGTTGTTGCTTCGGGTTGCCCTTGATCCACGCGGGATGTGCGTTCACTCATGCGATTGTTCCTTACAGAATCCATGTCTCATCGAATCCGATTTCGTTATGCCATTCACGTGTATTGCTTAGGGTCAAAGGCGTCGCGCAAGCGGTCGCCAATGGTGTTGATGGCGATTACCGTAATGAACACGGCGAGGCCCGGAGACACCCACAGCCACCAATGCATCTGAAAATCGATGAGATTATTGGCGGCGGAAATCATGTTGCCCCACGAGGGCGTAGGCTGCGTTACACCCAGTCCAAGAAAGCTCAGCGCCGATTCGTTCATGATGCCGTTCGCAGTGGCGAGCGTGGCCTCGACGATGAGTATGGGGTATGCATTAGGCAGAATATGCCGGAAGAGCTTGGACCCCAAGCCCAAGCCGAGCACGTCGGTGGCGCGTATATACATGCGTTCACGAATGGACAGCACCTGCCCTCGAATCATGCGGGCGATGCTCGGCCAGCCGACGAACCCAAGCATGATGATAACAAAATAGACCTTGGCGTCGCTCGAAACCTTGAATGCGCTCAGGAGCGCCGCGATAATGAACATCAGCGGCATGCTCGGCACCGACATGACGATATCGGCCACCCGCATGATGACTCCGTCCACCCAGCCGCCGAAGTATCCCGACAGGACGCCAAGCACTGCGCCGAACAGCACAGAAACGACCATGGAAATCAGTCCGATGGCGATGGAGATGCGGCCTGCGTACATGACGCGGGTCAGGACGTCGCGCCCGTAGCTATCAGTGCCCAGCAGATGGCTGAGCGACGGAGCAGCTTTGATGTTCATCACGTCATAGTCCTCGAAGCCATACGGGGAAAGCAGCGGCCCGACGTAGCTCAGCAGCACGATGAAGACCAGAATCGCAAGGGCGGCGACCGCCGTTTTCCTGCGGATGAAGGAATGCATCGCGTCGCGCCAGAGCGAACCGCCCTGCCGTGACGCGAGGGATGCGAAGAGGCGCTCATCGCGCTGAATTTTGGCCTTGCGCGTGGGAAGTCTCAGTTTCATATGCATATGATCATGCCTTCGATCGAGTCAGGCGAACACGCGGATCGGCCATGGTGTACAGCACGTCCGCAATGAAGTTTCCAACAACCGTCAGCACGGCTAGCAGCAGAGTGATCGCCATGAGCAGGGAATAGTCCCTGGTCGTCACCGATTCATACTGTATGCGTCCTATGCCCGGCCAACTGAATATCTGTTCAGTGATGATGGCTCCGGAGAAGAGCGCCGGAAGCCGGAATCCCAGAAGCGTGATGGCCGGCAGCATGGCGTTCTTCAATGCATGCTTGTAGACCACGCTCGATTCGGGCAACCCCTTGGCTCGCGCGGTGCGAATGAAATCCATGCCCAAGGTGTCGATCATACTGACACGGAAATAGCGCGTCAACGGACCGAAATTGACGAATACGATGACCATCATCGGCAGAATGGCATGGTGGATCACATCGAACCAGTACTGCGCTCCCGTGTAGTTCGAGCCGGTGTCAATCAGGCCGCCAACCGGCATAATGCCGAGATTGATGGCGAAGACCTTGATCAGTACCAGACCGATGAAGAACGAAGGCAATGACATCAGCGCGAACACAACGAAGGTCAGCGTGCGATCGAATGGTGAATACTGATGTCGTGCGGAATATATGCTGGCGAGAATGGCCGCGATCCACGCGATCAGGAACGCTCCGAACGAGATGATGAAGGAGTTCCAGATATAGGTGCCGATGACCTTGGACACGGGCTGATTGTACTGCAGGGAAAATCCCCAGTCCCCGTGCAATAGCTGCCCGAGCCACAGGAAGTACCTCGTCATGACGGGCTTGTTGAGCCCATATGACTCGCGCAGCTGTTCAAGTCGCATAGGAGTGAGCTTGGTGTCTCCGGAGAAGAAGTCGCCCGGCATCATGGCGAACAGCGCGAACACCAGAATCGAAACGCCCAGCAGCGTGACGATCATCAGGAGAAAACGACGTAATGTATATCGCAACATGGCAATGCACAGCCTTATCGGACACGCATCGGATTCACAGACACTGCGGATCGGCTTTCACCGAACCCCGCGATGGTCTGCGCGCCGAGGCAACCTGACACGCAGACCATCATTTATGCTCATATCCGATACGAAATCGTTGTTATTTCTTGATCGAGAGCTTGGCCATCTGTATAGCGCTGTCTCCGGTGCCGCGGAAGAAGTTCTCGCCTCCCTGAATGCGTGCATTCCACGCGTTGAAGCCCTTAACATAGCCGATGAGGAGGTATGGCGGATCATTGCTCAGCTCTTGGTAGAGATTCTGATAGACCGGTTTGCGCTGCGCCCGATCAGACAGGGAAATTCCCTGCTTGATCAGCGAGCGAACCTTGGCATTGTCATAGCCAGAGAAATTGATGGCCGGATCAGTCGTGCCGAAAGCCTTGACAGCTTCGTTGGGATCATTGATCACCGGGGTGCGGAACGTGATCATATCGTAATCGCCATCCTGTTCTCGGGTCGTTTCGGTGTTCTGATCGGTGACCTCGGCCTGCAGATCGATACCGATCTGCTTGTATTGCTCCTTGCCGATACTAATGATCGGGTCGGTCTGGTCCTTGGTGACATACGTCAGCGTGAGCTTCTTGCCATCCTTCTCTCGTATGCCATCGCTGCCCTTCTTCCAGCCCGCATCGTCAAGCAGCTTGTTCGCCTTGTCGGGATTGTATGAATACTCGTTCACACCCTGCGTGCTGTATGCCCAGTTCGTTGGCGGGACATACGCATTGGCGACTTGCCCATACCCCTTGTACCAGGCAGCTACTATCTGCTTGCGATCAAGACCGTAGTACAGCGCCTGGCGAACGGCCTTGGTGAGGTATGGCTTCTTCGTATTGAACATGGAATAGGAGAAGTACGAATTAGTGCGGATATTGACGTTCGACCAGCCGAAATCCTTGAGCTGCGAGAGCACGTCTGGATCCGGATTGAACACATCGGCGTCGGTATCGCCATTCTGATAAGACTGCAAAGCGGTATCATCGGTCACGACTTTGAGAATCAGATGCTCGATCTTCGGCTTGCCGCCATAGTAGTTCGCATTGGCCGTATAACGCACTTCCTGGCCAGGGATGTACTTGTCAAGCACGTACGGACCCGCGCCAAGCGGCTTGTCGTACAGTTGCTGCAGATAATCAAGATGCCCACGGCGATAATCCTTGCCGTAATACGCTTTGGGCAGCACGTAACTGCCTAGAGTGGTCAGCGCTATCGGGTTGACCTTCTCAGTGGTGATGGAAATAGTCTTGCTATCGATGACCTTGATGCCCGAGATGGAATCGGCCTTGCCTGCCTTATAGTCCTCAGCGCCCTTGATCCCGATATCGGTGAAGTCAGCGAGGCCGAAGTTGTAGGCGGGATCGTTTTCAAGCGTCAGCGTGAACGCGACATCATCAGCCGTCACCTCAGACCCGTCAGAGAATTTCGCGTTGTCCCGCAGATGATATGTATAGGTGAGATTGTCCTTGGAAATATCCCAGGATTTCGCCAGATCCCCCACTGGATTGCTGTCTTTGTCATAGACGACAAGTGACGCGAAAATAGGTGCATTGATGTTGGAATCCCAGGCATTGCGATAGAAATACGGCAGGAACACCCCGCCAGGATTCTTAATCGTGCCAATGAATGTATCCGTGCGCTTGCTCGCATTAGCCGGGCTCTTCGAAGGATCGGACGCCTTTACCAACTCGTTGGAAATGGCCTGCACATTGCCCGAGGATTGCTCTTTCTTATTGGCTGCAGCCGTGCCGCAGCCTGCAAGCATCGTCGCCATAAGCGCAACCACCGCCAGCGGTTTGACGCTGCGCTTGAATGTATGCAGCGCAGTTACGCGTGTATTGGATTTTGCCATTATTGTTCCTTCTTCTCTCTGGATTGTGTGATGTTGCTGCGTCGATGCTCTGCCGAATTTTTGTGCGCCCCCTACGCCCGAAGATTCGGCAGGTTCTCATGGTTACTGCCGCACAGCATTTCGCTGCCGCAGCTGCCACCGTGCCTCAGCATTGCATGAGTCCTGCCGCACAACGGCTAGCGGCTGGACGCTTTGTTTACGCGTTTTCCCCTTTACGCAAACGCGCCGGAGCGCAGCTGGCTTTCGACCTCTTCGGCCGGAAGCTCCTCATACGCCTTGTCCAAGGCCTGCCCTAGGTCTTCGACGAGATCGTTGACATCTTCGATGCCGACGGACAGGCGAATCAGCTCGTCGGTGATGCCGACTTTGAGGCGTTCCTCGCGCGGCAGCTCGAAATGCGTCATGCGACAGGGCAGCTCGGCGAGGCTTTCGACCGCGCCCAGGCTGACGGCGAGTCGGAAGACGTGCAGGCTGTCGAGCACGGTCGACGGGTTGACGCCCGGCGCCACCTCGAAGGAGAGCACGCCGCCGAAGCCGCGCAGTCCTTTGGCTGCCGCGTTCTCCCCGCTGCTGGGAAGGCCTGGATAGTTGACTTTGCGCACCAGCGGATGGGCCAGCAGATACTGCGCGATGGCCAGGGCATTGTCCTGCTGACGCTCCATGCGCAGCGACAGGGTCTGCATGCCGCGACGCACCGCGTCGCATTCAGCCGGGGCAAGCACGCCACCGATGCGGTTCTGCGCAAAGTAGATGCGCTGCGCGAAGTCCTCGTCCCGAGCGACAACAAGCCCGGCGATCACATCGGAATGGCCTGCGAGGTACTTGGTCGCCGAATGAATCACGACATCCGCGCCCAGATCCAGCGGCTGCTGCAAATACGGCGTGACGAAGGTGTTGTCCACAATCACGCGAGTGCCGTAGCGCTGCGCAATCCGCGCGATAGCCTGCACGTCGTTGACCTGCAGCAGCGGGTTGGTCAGCGTCTCGAAGTACACGGCCTTCGCCGGCGCGGCTTGTTTGTCGCCATCACTGCCATCACCGCCATCGCTGTCATTCCCTGCGATAATCCGCTCCAACGACTCAAGATCGGCGGTGTCAGCTGCCTCGATGCGCAATCCCCAACGACTGAAAAACTCATTGAACAGCGAGTAGCTTCCGCCATAGATGTTTTTGCCTACAACGATGCGATCCCCCGGCGAAAAAGTTGAAAGCACCGCGTGAATCGCCGCCAGCCCGGAGGCGAAGGCGAAGCCGCGCACCCCGTGCTCAAGCTGCGCGATCTGGCCTTCGAGAAAATCACGGGTCGGATTGCCGCTGCGGGCGTAGTCCCAGCGGGGCATGGCGTCAACCGATTCGAAAGCATAGGTTGATGAGTTGTAGATAGGCGGGTTCACGGCGCCGGTGGTGTTGTCATGCACCGGCAGCCCGTGGACCAGTTGCGTATTGAACCTCGTCATAGGCACCTCCTGGGACTTGTTCATGCGGAATCCTGTCTGGATATGACCGCGACTTCAGCAACGCTAGGTCTCATAAGCCGCATGCGGCAAGCTGGGAGGCATACACGTTATTTATAGGATGCTCAAAATCGTTGGAAATACTTGGATATGCTGCTCTCTAGCCGGCTGGTTCAGTGCCCGGCAAGAGCCCCGCGACACGCCAGAAGCGCACGCACGGAACACAGCACGCGGGAAGATGGGCGTACGACTGCGAAGGGCAGGGGGAAATCTTGAACAGAGACGGCATGCTTGGCGCGGCAGCGGTGACGCTTACTTCAATCCTGTGGGGCACGACGGGGACTGCGGCCAGCTTCGCACCAACTGTCGGCCCTCTCGCCATCGGCGCGGCGGCGCTTGGCATCGGCGGCATGCTTCAGGGCGTCATCGCCATCCCCAGCCTTATCAGCCAGCGCGAACTGTTGCGTGCCAACTGGAAGACGGTGGTTCTCGGCGCGCTCGCAGTCGGCCTCTATCCGTTGGCTTTCTACAGCTCCATGAGGCTCGCCGGCGTGGCCGTGGGGTCGGTGATCTCGTTGGCGACCGCTCCCCTATTCTCGGGCATGCTTGAACGCATCATCGAACGACGCCCGCTGAGCAGCACTTGGATGCTGGCGGCGGCGCTTGGCATCCTAGGAAGTGTGCTGCTGTGCGTCTCCGATCTCGCCAGCGGCGCGCACAATGCGCACAGTGCGCACGGTGCCGGCTCGGCAGTCATTCCCGGCATTCTTCTCGCCCTCGTCGCAGGAGCGACCTACGCCAGCTATTCATGGGCGGTCAAGCATCTGCTTACCCAAGGATTGCCTCGTCCGGCCGCGATGGGTTCAGTATTCGCGCTCGGCGGAGTACTGCTTATGCCGGTGCTGGTCCTGACCGGCGGCCCTATTCTGGCGAGTCGCAATTCACTGCTGGTGGCTGTGTACATGGCGCTCATCCCCATGTTCCTCGGCTATCTGCTGTTCGGCTATGGGCTTGCCCGGCTGGAAGCCAGCACCGCCACCACCATCACGTTGCTCGAACCCGCCGTAGCCGCCGTCCTCGCGGTTCTGGTCGTCGGCGAGCGACTCTCGATTCTTGGCTGGGTGGGAGTGTCATTGTTCGCAGTGGTGCTGATTCTGATCATGCGAGGCTCGAGTACGCAACGCCTGCCTTCCTGAGGATGCCGCTCATGCCTTCGCGCATGGCCGAAAACTTATGCGAACGCTGACGTCCCATGTGATGCGGGCTAGGATGGGGTGAACTCGAACGCAGCGGGCTTGACTGTGGCATAATGCGGCAATGAACAAGGGACTTGAGAGCTTGAGTTCCTGCGTTACACGACCAATCACAACAAACTTGCTGCACGAATCAACTACTCAGCTGTGTAAACCAACAACGCGAGCCAACAACACAATCACACAAAGGGAGCATGACATGACCGCAATCGCTGTTATCGGAGCCAATGGGCGCGCCGGAAGCCGCATCGTCGACGAGGCACTGAACCGGGGCTTTGACGTCACTGCCATAGTGCGCGGCGAGAATCGCACACGCGCCGGCAAAGCCATCGTCAAGGACCTCTTCGACCTTGAGGCTGAGGATCTTGCCGGCTTCGACGCGGTCGTGGACGCCTTTGGCGTGTTCGACCCGAATAAACTATCCGAGCACTCCACCTCGCTCGCCCATCTTGCCGATATCCTGTCCGGCTCGCCGGTCCGGCTGCTTGTCGTGGGCGGCGCGGGCAGCCTGTACACCAATGCCGAGCACACCGCGCAGCTCAGCGACGGCTTCCCCGAGGATATCAAGCCGGTGCCGCTCGCTATGGGCAAGTCGCTGGATGAACTGCGGCAGCGCAACGACGTGCGCTGGACCTACATCAGCCCGGCCGCCGATTTCCAGGCCAACGGCGAGCGCACTGGCGCGTACGCCCTCGCGGGCGAGGATTACAGCACCGATGCGAACGGCGTCAGCGCAATCAGCTACGCGGACTACGCCATCGCCGTGGTTGACGAGATCGAGCACGGTTCGCATATCGGCGAGCGCATCTCTGTGCGCTGGTGAAGTATCGCGTTTATGGCTCACACTTTTTTTAGCCACGTCTGAAAAGTGTGAGTCGCAAACTTATGAATCGGACTTTTGCGTATCATCCGCCTGAGTCTCAGCGGCGTCTTGGCCTTCGGCACCGCCCGACTTATCCGGCCGAAACGCATCCTTCGCCGCTGCCATATGCTCGGCCTCTCCTGCGATCATCGTACGCATATCCTCGTTGATGCGAGCGAACAGCCGTATGCCGCTGCGCGTCTTGAACCCATACTGATGACGGGCCTGAGCAATGAAGGCCGCGCAATACATGATCACCTGCGCCATAAGATTGAACCAGAGCAGCACGCCGATGATGGCCGCGAACGGTGCCAGCAGCGGATTCGTAGCCGCCCCGGCGATGAGTCGGCCGCCGAGCAGCTGCATCACCGAAAAGGCGAGCGCGCCGACCATAGAGCCCAGCAAGATGAAGCGTCCACGGCTGATGTGGGCCACCACGCGCATCAGCACGACGAACAGCATGAGATTGAGCACGAAACCGCTCAGGAAGCCGACCAGATCAAGCAGCAGCCAGCTCGCAAAGGAATCCGTGGGCGCACCGACGAGCTGCAGGCCAGCGCGGACTACCCCGCCGGAGACCGCGCCAGCGACGGTTGACATGATCAGCAGCAGAAACACGAGCAGCATACCTAGGCTGTCGCGCAGCTTCGTCCTGATGACATCTGAGGAGCTATCCTCTCCGTCGAACATGGCATGCACGGCGCTGCGCAGCGAGTCCATCCACCCGGTGATGCTCCACCAGAATGATGCAAGCGTCACCAGGCCTGTCCAAGTCAGGGTGCCGGAGATCTTGCCGAGTGCATTCGTCGATTCCAGCGTATGCGCCAACCCGGGCACCAGATTGCCGACGACGGCAATCACCTTGCCTTGCAAGCCGCTGCTGCCCGACACCACAAGACCGAGCAGGCTGAACAGAGTCCACAGGCCGGCAAAGAACGCGAACAGCAGCCCGTATGCCAAGCCGTTGGCGAGCAGCCCGCCCCGGCGCGAGGAGTAGCGCCCGATCATGCCGCCAAGCAGCGAACGGTTCCACACGCCAAGCAGGGCATCGATGAGTTCTCTGATTCGCTTCATATACCGACTATACGCGGGCGGCAAAGCGCAAGCTTGATTCGCTCACCACTAGCCGAATGGCACAGTCGTGCAGCACAGTCAGTTGTGCGGCACAGCCGTGCAACACAGTCGTGCAAGTAGTGAAATCATGCGGCAACCAATCAGGCTTCCTGAATCTGCTGAACCTGCTGAACCTGCGACGGCACCGGCTCGGCATCCTGCGCCTGCCGCAACCGGGTCTGCAAACGTCGGTCATACAGCCGTGCAGAGGGGACGGCGAACATCAGGATGGCCGCGAAAATCGAGCCGATGCCCGAAATCGTGAACAGCCATTGCACGCCGACCGCGTCCGCCAGCGGGCCTGCGAACAGCAGCCCGACCGGGCCGGCAAGCCCCGAGAAGGCCATCGTGACGCCGAAGACGCGCCCTAGCTCCTGTGGAGGGAAGGACTGCTGAATCATCGCCATCGACAGCGCCATAGGGAACGCGACAGCCAGGCCGGCGAAGGCGTTGAGCACTGTGAACATGACGAATCCGGCCATAGTAGGCGGCAGAAAACCGCATACCGCGAATGCCACGCCAAGCACGGCTATCGAAGCGATAATGGCCGGCATGCGGTCCTTCCACACGCCGAATATGCCGATGAGCGCGCCGCCAATCAGCGAGCCGGCCGACCAGACCATCTCGACGATGCCCGCCTGGAATACGGTGCCTTTGAAATACCCCAGGGTCATGAGCGGGTACAGGCTTCCGGCCGGCATGAACATAAGCGTGAACAACGAGCTGATGAGCAGCACCGACCACAGGCCACGCACCGTGCCGATGCGCTTGAAGGCGAACACCACATCGGCGACTATCTGCGGCTTCTCATCCACCTGCGCGATGTTGGAAGGAATCGCGATGAACATAAGCAGGCCGATGCCGAGCGCCGCGCCGAGCACATCCACCAGAATCAGCATATTGATGGGGATAAAGGCGTACAGCATCGCCCCCAGCGCGGGTGAGACGATCATCGTGGCCGATTGCACCATGCCGAGCTGACCGTTGATCTTGGTGATTTCCTCGTCCGGCACGATGGTCGGCAGAATCGATTGGATCGTGGGCATTTGGAAGGCCTGCGCAAGCGAGCGTACCAGCAGCGACACGAATACGAGCCACAGCGGGAAGCCGTGATTCAGCGTGCCGACCACCGAGAGCACCACGGCGAAGGCCGCCGCCACGACGTCCGGCACGATAAGCAGCGCCTTCTTGTTCCAGCGGTCGATGAAGGTGCCGATGAACGGGCTGACCAGAATCATCGGCAGCATCGCCAACAGCGTGGCCATGCTCAGGATGGTCGCCGAGCCGGACTTCTGGGTGAGATACCAGATGATCGCGTACTGCACGATCATGGAGGTGATGCCCGTAGCGAACTGGCTGAACAAGAACAAGTAGCTGTTTCGTCGCCAGTTCAGGCCGATGGCCGGAGTGTTCCCTGTCATGGTGGGGCCTTTGCGATGTCGAAGGGGCAGTAGAACCATGATACGTGACGGCAGGCGACGAACTGATCAGCTGCGGGAATCCGCATGCCTCACATCGCCATTGGCGTAACACGACAGGTCAGGCCCGAAAGTCTTCAGCATTCACAGGTTCACGAATTCATTCCGCTGCTGATATTCGCACCATCGATATACGCACCGCCGTCAACATGCATACTGTCAATATGCATAAAATCCTCAACCCGGTTCCATTTGACCGTATATCCGGCTCCGTGTGCGCAGAATACGGAATCCGGCGTGTTGTCGAGGTCGCTTTCCGGATCGTAGCCCGCTTGCGCGATGACTTCGGCCTCGTTATGACATGGCCGATAGCCCGCGAATACGCAGGTAATGCTGCCCTGCCCGTGACTGTAGGCATTGAACTGGGCCGTGTAGTCGCGCATCTCGCTGACCGGTGCCTCGCCTTCCAGCACGGCGTAGTCGCCATCGGCCTGTGGCTCCTCGAAACTGCCGCTCATGCGCTGGATGTCGGCCATCGCGCGTCCCAGCAGGTCCTGCGGCAATTCGAGCCGGAAACGATACCACGGTTCGAGCAAGCGGCACTGCTGTCTGCTGTTGGCTTTCATCAGGCCCTGGCGCACGGCGCGGTAGGTGGCCTGGCGGAAATCGCCGCCCTCAGTGTGCTTGAGATGGCCGCGCCCGGTCAGGAGCGTAATGCGCATGTCAGCAATCGGCGAGCCGGTCAACACGCCCAGATGCTCACGTTCGCGCAGATGGGTCAGAATCAGCCGCTGCCAATTGCGGTCGAGCACGTCCTCACTGCATGAAGAGGCGAATTGCAGCCCACTGCCACGCGGCGCGGGTTCGAGCAGCAAATGTACTTCGGCATAATGGCGCAGTGGCTCGAAATGCCCCACGCCTTCCACAGGCTGAGTGATGGTTTCGCGGTAGAGAATGCTGCCCGGGCCAAAGCTGACGTCAAGCCCGAAGCGGGCGTGCATGAGCTGCTGCACGACTTCGAGCTGCACCGTGCCCATGAGCTGCAACTGAATCTCCTGCAGCCGCTCCTGCCAGCGCACATGCAGCATCGGGTCCTCGTCTTCGAGCGTGCGCAGGGCGACGAGCGCCTTATGCGTATCCGTTTCGCCGGGAATCACGGTGTACGTCAGCACGGGTTCGAGCACGGGAGCTTCAGCGTCCGGTTCGCAGCCCAGGCCTTCGCCAGAGAAGGTCTGCGTCAGCCCGGTGACCGCGCATATCGAGCCAGCTTGCGCCACGTCGCTCAGCTCAAATTTGGCACCGGAATACATGCGTATCTGGTCGGCCTTCTCATGCCACGGCTCGGCTTCAGGCGTCTGATTCATGCGCTTGGCAGTAGCTTCGGGAGACGTGCGAGCGTTCGTCAGCGTCGTCTTCACCGGCAGCACTCCCCCGGTCACCTTGAGCCAGGTGAGCCGGTTGCCTTGGCTGTCATGCGATATCTTATAGACTTTGGCACCGAAATCCTGCGGATAATCAGGCTGCCACGTGTAGCGCTGCAGCCCATTGAGCAGCGTATCAATGCCGTCGAGTTGCAGGGCCGAGCCGAAATAGCACGGAACCAGCAGCCGACGTGCGATCAGCGATTGCACCGTGGCGTCGTTCAGCGTCTCGCGGTCCAAGTACTCGTCCATCGCATGCTCGTCAAGTGTGGCGATGTCCTCGTATTGTGCGGCGAGTTCGTCCGAATCATCGAAGGCCATGCAGCCATCGCTGCAATGCCGTCTGAGCTGGGCAAGCATGGCGGCACGGTCAGCGCCCGCAGCATCCATCTTGTTGACGAAGATAAAAGTCGGCACCTGGTAGCGTTCCAAAAGCCGCCATAAGGTCTGCGTATAACCCTGCACACCATCGGTGGCGCTGACGACGAGAATCGCGTAGTCCAGCACGCCAAGCGTGCGCTCCATTTCGGCGGAGAAATCGACATGCCCGGGCGTGTCCAGCACGGTTATTGCAACATCATCATGCTGGATAATGGCCTGCTTCGAGAAGATCGTGATACCGCGGCGCTTCTCCATCGCATCGGTGTCGAGGAAGGCGTCGCCGTGATCGACTCGTCCCAGCGAGCGCAGCTGGCCGGAGCGATACAGCAATCCCTCGCACAGCGTGGTCTTGCCAGCATCGACATGCGCCAGCACCCCTACTATCACATGTTTCATGCCAAGCCTGTCATTATCGTTGTCTTTCAGATTGATGGTGGGATGCGCACTACGCAAGTCGCGATTCGCGTAGTGCGCACGAAACGAACATTATAGACTCTGGCGGTTCTGCCCAAAATGGCGCAATCGCAAGGCTCGTGGAAAGGTCTGCGTCACTAGATATGTGCGATTCGTGCGCACTACGCAACAGGAGCAGCGCGTAGTGCGCAGTAGCGATAGCGTTCTTACGCCGCGCGACGCCGGGAGGCGGCCACGAGCTTGGGTTCGCTTACGCCTTTGACCGAAGCAGCGTCGACGATGGCTTGCTCGACGTCGTCCAGCTGGGGCAGGCGGAACATCGTGGATTCGAGGGTCTTCTCGATAATCGAGCGCAGCCCGCGCGCGCCAGTCCCCTGACTCATCGCCGTCTGAGCGATGGCTGTGATCGCCTCGTCGGTGAACGCCAAGTCCACCGAGTCCTGCGCGAAGAGCTTGCGGTACTGCTTGGTCAGGGCGTTGGCCGGCTTGACGAGGATATCCTCAAGATCCTGCTCGGTCAGCTCTTCCAGCACACTGACTACGGGCAGGCGCCCGATGAACTCAGGCAATAGTCCGAATTCGGACAGGTCGTCCGGCCCGGCCTGTGCGAGCAGCTCGCGCCGCGATATTTCGCGCGCACGCCACGAGGCGGAGAAGCCGCTTTCGTGCGTACCTAGGCGCTGCTCCACGATGTCGTCAAGTCCGACGAATGCGCCGCCGCAGATGAACAATATGCCGCTGGTGTCTAGCTGCACCGTGTCCTGATCGCGGTGCTTGCGCGTGCCCTCCAACGGCACCGAAGCGATGGTGCCTTCGAGGATTTTCAAGAGCGCCTGCTGCACGCCTTCGCCGCTCACATCGCGAGTAATTGAGGTGTTCTCGCCGCTTTTGCGCGCGATCTTGTCGATTTCGTCAATGTATACGATGCCATGCTGCGCGCGGTCCACGTCGCCGTCGGCCGCCTGCAAAAGCCGCTGCAGCACCGTTTCGACGTCATCGCCGACGTAGCCAGCCTCGGTCAGCGTCGTGGCATCGGTGATGACGAAGGGCACGTTCATCACGCGCGCCAAAGTCTGCGCCAAGTAGGTCTTGCCTACGCCTGTGGGTCCCATAAGCAGGATGTTGGATTTCGCCACCTTGACGTCGCGCAGCGGATCGATGGCATCCGCATTCGAGCGTGCATTGCGATCGGAGAGCTGGTTCGCGGCTTCGCGTAGCTCCATGTTGACGCGCTTGTAATGATTGTAGACCGCGACCGATAGCGTGCGCTTGGCCGCAGCCTGCCCGATGACGTATGTATCGAGATAATCGTAGATCTGCGCGGGCTTGGGCAGTTTCAGCACGCTGACATCGGCGTCGCGCTGTCGCTCCTCAGAGATGATGTCGACACACAGCGCGATGCACTCGTCGCAGATGGCCGCGCTGGGGCCGGTCACGAGCTTGCGCACCTGGCGTTCCGTCTTGCCGCAGAAGGTGCAGCGAGGCGCATCCTCGTTGTAGCTGATCACGCGTCCCATACGTCGCTCCTTGAACCTTATTCCCTCGGTCGCATTCGCCCGTCCGCCTGCGTCATGCGCATGACGTACCACATCACATATCGCATACGCACATCTGCATCACACGGCAGAGAGCCACTTACGACGATACCCCCGGCAGCAGCCTGTCGGGGGTATCGGATTGTGGAGATTGCTGGGATACTGGGCGGAGTGGCGGATTGCTAGGCGATGATACGCGCCGAAACCCTGCCGCGCCCGCTCTCCCCGAACTACTGCTTGCGCTACCTACTGCTTGCGCGAAGCAAGCACTTCGTCGACGATCC
The DNA here is from genome assembly GCF_022655035.1 of Bifidobacterium tibiigranuli. Classification (GTDB taxonomy): domain Bacteria; phylum Actinomycetota; class Actinomycetes; order Actinomycetales; family Bifidobacteriaceae; genus Bifidobacterium; species Bifidobacterium tibiigranuli_A. Next base: position 166,135 of record NZ_JALCUA010000001.1, read on the forward strand.
CATATTCCTTGGCTTCCGGAGCCGTGAGGAAGGTGTCCACTTCGATGTCTCGGCGGATCTTCTCGACCTCCTGGCCGGTGTGCTTGGCAAGCGTGTCTTCCAGCCATTCGCGCATGCGCAGCATCTCCTTGGCCTGAATCTCGATCTCGGTGGCCTTGCCGAAGCCCTGATCGATGGCCGGCTGATGGATCAGCACACGGGCGTTGGGCAGGATGAGCCGCTTGCCCTTGGTGCCGGCCGCGAGCAGGATGGCGGCTGCGGAGGCGGCCTGCCCCAGGCACACGGTCTGCACGTCGGGCTGAATGTATTGCATGGTGTCGTAAATCGCAGTCATCGCAGTCATGGAGCCGCCGGGCGAGTTGATGTACATCATCACGTCGCGGTTCGGATCCTGGCTTTCCAGCACGAGCAGCTGCGCCATGATGTCGTCGCATGAGGTGTCGTCCACCTGCACGCCCATGAAGATGATGCGATCTTCGAACAGCTTGGTGTACGGGTCCTGCGTCTTCATGCCGTACGGCGTCTTCTCGCTGAACTGCGGCAGGATGTAGCGATCCTGCGCCTGCAATCCGCTTATTCCACGCGGCCCGGCCAAACGCTCGGCGCGGGATATGAATTGTGCCTCCTGTGAAGCCATGTCACTCCCCTTCCTTGCCGGACTTGTCGGCGCTCATGGTCTCCGACGTGGTCACCAGCTTGTCGATGAAGCCATATTCCAGCGCTTCCTGCGCGGTGAACCAGTGGTCGTACTCGTTGTCGCGGTAGATCTCCTCGATTGTATGCCCGGTCTGCTCCGCGGTGAGCTCGGCCATGGTCTTCTTCATATCCATGATGAGCTCGGCGTTGATGCGCACATCGGTAGCGGTGCCGCCAATGCCGCCCGAAGGCTGGTGCATGAGCACGCGCGCATGCGATGTGAGGAAGCGCTTGCCTTTGGTGCCGGAGCTCAGGAGGAACTGCCCCATCGAGGCGCACATGCCCAAGCCTACGGTCGCCACATCCGGCGCTATGAGCTGCATGGTGTCGTAGACGGCCATGCCTGCGGTGATGGAGCCGCCAGGCGAGTTGATGTACAGCCAGATATCCCGCTTGGGGTCCTCGGCGGCGAGCATGAGCATCTGCGCGCAGATGACGTTCGCGTTCTCATCCTTGACCTCGTCACCAAGCCAGATAATGCGTTCTCTGAGCAGTCTGTTGAAAATCGGGTCCGTGATGGACGGCGCATCGCCCTCTTGCATTGCGGGCGATGATGTCAGAAAATCTGCCACCAATATCTCCTTGATCGTGCGTTTTCGTATATAACGCGTTTCGTACCGTTAGAACAATACCGCCTTTAAGCGACGGCCTGCTTCGTTTTGCGCTCACTGCGAGAAAAGGCGGCATTGCAACGTTTCAGCACCCAGCGCGAGACGACCACAGCAGCAGACGAAGCCAGCCCAACCGGCACGAAATACGATATCGGGGCCGCGCACAGCTCCATCACCAGGCACATCGCCATCAGCGGAGCCTGCTGCGAGGCCGAAAGCAGCGCAGCAGCGCCGACCAGCGCGCATGCCGCAATAGGAATCGAAGCCCCGGGGAATACAAGCATCCACAGCAGGCCAAGCATCGCGCCGGCTATGGCACCCAGCGCGATGCCCGGCTGCAGCACGCCGCCCGACGCGCCGGAACGTATCGTAATCAGCGTGACCAGCGCCTTGGCAATCAGCGACACGGTCAGCACAACGAGCGCCACGACGAGCGGCTGGCCTGCTGAAGTGCCGAATAGCGACAGCCCTTGGCCCTTGGCAAGATTGGAAATAAGCGAAATATCGAAGGACAACTGCGCCGAGGCGCGGCCGTTGCCCATCACCTGCGGAATCCAGATCGCCACGACGCCGGTGAGCAGCGCCGCCGCAGGCATCTTCCACAGAATGCCGGCGTCGTTGCGCGGCCCCTTCTCGGCCCACTGCGATCCCAAGCGGAACAAAGCTCCAAGCGCCCCGAAGACCACGCCGCCCACCAGCGCGAACAGCATCAGGGTCGGCGTGTTCTCATGCAAGAGCCCTGGAAGATGGTAGAAGACCTTCTGCCCCTTGATGAGCGAAGCTACGTAAGCCGCCGTCGCCGACATGCCGAGCGAAACCGCGACCTTTTCCAGCGTGACATCGGCGAGCAGAATCTCGACGGTGAAGAACAGCCCGGCGAGCGGCGCATCATAGACGCCGGCCAGACCTGCGCCCGCGCACACCGCCACCAGCATGCGCTTATCGGCACCGGTGAAGCCGATCACACCACTGAAGCGCTGGCCGAGCATCGCGCCGAATTCGCGCGGGGCGACCTCGCGGCCTATCGACGAGCCGGAGCCGACAATGAGAATCTGCAGCAGCACATGCACCGTGGTCTGCCACACCGGCATCGGCTCGCCGTTCACAGCCTTCTTCACCGAAGGCACGCGCGCGCTTTTCGTGCGCAGCAGCCACCAGATGATAGCCGCGATAAGCGAACCGCCGACGACGCCCGCTATGCGCCTCAGCGCCGGAACCGTGAACGGCCCTGGCAGCGAGCTGCTTTCGGTGTAGCCGAACGCGAGGTATTCCACGCCGTAGAGCATCTGCGAAAGCAGACCGGCAGCTATGCCAATCGCTATGCCGAGCGTCAGCACCGCCACGATGAGTCTGGCGGTTCTCGTGCGCGTGGAATTGGCGTCTGCCATCATCGCTCCTTGACGTAGGGATTCAAGTGTTATCAGTATGTTGTGCTGTAAGTACCCTGTGTTGGCAGTGTCGTACATGCCTCAGGAATAGCGGTTTCGACACTGCCGCCGTTCTGCCCAGCAATCAGCATGCCCGGCGATCGGCATGGGCATAAGAATACGGCCCGAAACCCTACGCAAGGTTTCGGACCGTAGCATTCACGATGTGCGGGATGCCTGGCGCCTCAGCCGTGCATCAGCGCCGCAAACCGCATATCAACGTGGGGACACTCACTCGCTGTCTGCGGCGGCGTCGATGTTGGAGAGCTCGTCGGCGACGGCTGCGGCTGCGGAAGCCGCCTCGACGCTTTCAGATTCCTCTTCCTGCGCCTCTTCGCCGAGGAAGGCGCTCAGGTCGAGCGTCTCGCCTTCGGAGGTGAAGGTGACGGCGCGCATGCCGGCAAGCAGGCCCTTGGAGCGGCCGACTTCCTGCACGGCGGAGCCGAGCTGGCCATTGTTGACGATCGCGTTGATGAACTCGCTGGGATCCATGCCGTACTGCTGGGCGATGGAGGCCAGGAAATTGGTCACATCGGCCTGGGAGACCTGGACCTCAAGCTTCTCGGCGAGCGCATCGAGCACCATCTGATCGCGCAGTTCCTTCTCGGCGCTCTCTTCGGCTTCCTTCTTCTGCTCGTCGGTGGCCTTCTCAGGGTCGCCGGACACGCCCTTGAGATGCTCTTCGACCGTCTGCGCCTTGACGCCCTTGGGCACCGGAATCTCGGCGCCTTCTTCGAGCTTGGCGATGAACGCGTCGCGCGCCTCGGTGGCCTGGCGGCCTTCGGCGTCCTTCTCGCTGGTCTTGCGGATGTCGGCCTTGAGCTCGTCAAGCGTGTCGAATTCGGAGGCATCCTGCGCGAAGTCGTCATCAAGCTCGGGCAGCTCCTCGGTCTTGACCGAGTTGACCTTGACCTTGACCTGCGCCTTCTCGCCTTCGTGGTCGCCCGCTTCAAGCGTGCCTTCGAAAGTGGTCTCCTCGCCAGCCGACAGGCCGTCGAGTGCCTCGTCAAGCCCGTCGAGCATGGTGTTGGAGCCCAGCTCGTAGCTCACGCCCTCCTGGGAATCGGCGACTTCGCCATCGATCGTCGCTTCGAGATCGATGTTCGCGTAATCGCCCTTGGCCGCCGGGCGGTCCACGCCCACGAGCGTGCCGAAGCGCTGACGCAACGCCTCAAGGCGCTTGTCGATGTCCTCGTCGGTGATTTCCGGCTTGGCGACCTCAAGTTCCAGGCCTTCCAGCTCGGGCAGCTCGATGTCGGGGCGACGCTCCACGGTGGCGACGAACTTGAGCTTGGTCTCGTCCTTCGCGGAGGCCGGAACCTCCTGCACGTCGAACTCAGGCTGGGCCATCGGGCGAATCTTCTTCTCCTCAAGCGCCTTGGAGTACAGATCGGGAACGGCGGCATTCACCGCTTCCCCGGCCACCGAGGCGAAGCCGATGCGCTGGTCGATGATTTTGCCGGGAACGTGTCCCTTGCGGAAGCCAGGCACGTTGACCTGCTTGGCGATTTCCTTGCGGGCATCATCAAGATAGGGGTCGAACTCTTCCTGGTCGACGGTGACGGTGAGCTTCACCTTGGTGGGCTCGAGATTCCTGACGCTGATTTTCACGCTTGCGCTCCTGAACTACGGTATGCAACTATTTCTGCCATAAGGCAACCGTTATATGATAACGCGACTCAGGGACTCGGCCACAAGCCTGATCTGCCACCCTCTGGCACCTTGCTCCGCGAGGAATTGCGCCACATCGCGGCGCTGCGGCTCATCGGTCCAGCACAGGTTGCGCACGATCTGCGGCTTCAAGATCATTTCGGCGGGCGTGCGCGTGTCTTCGGCGATGGAGTTCAGCGTCTTGCGCGCGGCCTGCAGATGACGGAAGCGCTCGGGGTGGCGCGTGGACCATAGCTTCATCGATCTTGGCGCGTTGCCCTGCGTGTCCGGCGACGGGACCGGCATAGTCGGCCACTGCTCCTCGGGCAGCTCAAGCGCCTGCTGGATGACGCCCTTCCATACGGATGGCTTCACTTCGCGCTGAATCGGCGCATAGCGTTCGAACATCTTGTCCTGCTCGCCGCCGGTATGCACGCGCACACGCTCGTTGAGCGCACGCACGGCTCTGAATTCCTTGGCATTATGCGGCTTGCGCCGTGCGGCTTCGATAATCGCCGAGTCGGACAGCAGCAGCGTTGGCGCGATGTCGTAGTATCTGGCAAGTCTGTCGCGTTCCTCCCATAGCGCTTTCGCCACCGCCTGACCCTGCCCGTCATGGTTCAGCGCGGTGATATGCGAGATGCGCAGCCACGGCACTGGATGCGGCTTGCGCGGCGTCATGCCTTTGGCTAGCGCATGAGCGAATTCCTCTTCGGCCCATTCGACTTTGCCCTGCCGCTGCAGATCCTTGCGTATCGCTGCTTCCAGCTCGATGAGCAGCTCGACGTCGAGCGCCGCGTAGTTGCGCCAATCCCTCGGCAGCGGGCGGTATGACCAGTCCGCAGCGGAATGCTCCTTCGCCAGCGTCAGCCCTAGATAATGCTCGGTGACTGCAGCCAGACCGAAATGGCGCATGTTCAGCAGCCGCGCCGCTATCTCCGTATCGAACAGGCGCTGGGGGCGCATGCCCAAATCGGCGAATCCGGGAAGATCCTGCAGCGAATCATGCAGAATCCACGTCACGTTGCCGACAGCGCTATTGAACTCGTTCCAATCAGCGCTGCTGTGGCCTAAAGCAATCGGGTCGAACAGCGCGATGCCAGCACCCGCGCGCTTGAACTGCACCAGCCAGTCCTCATGGCCGTAGCGAAATCCGGATGCGCGTTCCGCGTCGGCCGCCACAGACCCGTCGGCCGCGGCGAAACGCTCGCAGGCCTCGTGAAATCCCTTAAGCGTGTCGATGACGTCAGGAACTCCCCCGCGCGGTTCCGCCTGCAATCGTGGTTCGTCATCCAAGCGCGATTTCCTCCTCATTGCTGCTATTCCCAGTCTCCGCCGTGGACATGGAATGCAGGAGACCGGCCCACGCCTCGATATGCGTGCCGATCTCGTCGGCGATTTCCACGCCCGGCGCGCTGGCAGGCGACCACGATACACGCAGCTCACAACCAACCGCAGTGCGCTCAAGCATCTGCTCCGGAATTTGCTCAGACATTTGCTCCGGTCTGCTCGCTTCATTTGATTCAGCGGCTGCATTCAGTTCAGTCGGCTCAGTCGGTTCAGTCGACTCAGTCGGTTGAGTCGACCCAGTCGGTTCAATTAGCTCAATTGACTCATGCAGACCGAAGGACCGGTCCCGCGTCACACTGACGGTGCCCGACGGCAGGCCAGTCGCCAGCGGCCCCAAGGCCATGCGCATCTCGTCCCAAACGATCTGCGCCGCCAGTTCGTCATTCACGCAGTCGTCATAGGGCACACGGGCGTACGCCGTGCAGCGCCAGTGCGATTCCCATTGCGCATTCGGGTGTTGCGCGTACAACGCCATAATCCATCCCGAGGCACCAAGCGAGTCTTCAGAACGATCTTCGGAAGAATCTTCGGAGCAGCGCAGCGAAACGCCGATGCCGAAATCCGCCAACGAGCGCGGCACTTCGATCTCCCGGTATGCAATGCCGTCAAGGCGCCGCATCGCCATCACCGACAGCACCGCCGACCACACCGCATCGGGCACGCCGGCAGGACGGAGCAGATCAGTTTTTTCACCAGCGTGCCGCATGCCATTCATACGCCTGATGCCACCCGCGCGCTCACAATCCTCGATACGCCCAATGTCCTCGATACGCGGGGCATCGGGGAACGCGTAAATATGATTCATGTCTCTAGGCTACGAAACCGCAACGCCGCAACCCAGCATCGCCACGCCCAAAAGCCAGCGAATTATGCCGCACCGCCGGTTTTCACACCGTGAATTTAATACACCGTGAATCCGTGCGCCTCGAACTGCTTGACGACGCGGTCCTTCAGCGCCGCCGAAGGACCCTTCTGGTTCTCAAGCGGGTACGGGATGCGCAGCTCGTGCCACTTCGGGCGGCCGAGCTGGTGGAAGGGCAGCACATCAATATGCTCCACTGCGTCGCCAAAGGTCTCGACGATGTTGGCGATGTTCTCGATGTTGTCTTCCGGGTCGGTCAAGCCGGGAATCAGCACGAAGCGCACCCAGATCTTCTTGCCGCGCGCGGCCAGGCGCTGGCCGAACTTGATGGTCGGGGCCAGCGTGCCGCCGGTCAGCACCTTGTAGCGTTCCTCGTCGCCGGCTTTGACGTCGAGCAGACACAGGTCGATGTCGTCAATCATCTCGTCCGTGTAGTTCTTATTGAGGAAGCCTGCGGTGTCCAGGCAAGTGTGCACGCCCATCTCCTTGGCCGCGCGGAAGACGCGCGAGACGAAGGCCGGCTGCATCATCGATTCGCCGCCGGAGAAGGTGATGCCTCCGCCTGTCGCCTTGAACAGGTCTGCGTAGCGCGCCACTTTGTTGATCATCGCATCAAGATAGACCGGCTGGCCGTCGCGCATTTTCCAGGTATCGGGATTCTGGCAGAACTGGCAGCGCAGCGGGCACCCGCTCATGAACACGGTCATTCTGGTGCCCGGGCCGTCCACGGAAGTGTTGATATCCCAGGAATGCACGAAGCCGATGTCGCCGGTTTTCAGAGCTGCGATGCGGTCGTGGCGATCAAGCCCGATAGGCGATTCGAACCCGGAGAGCCCGCCCATCAGCGTCTGGCGCGCATACTCGCGCGAGCCTTTGAGCATATGCGGCTTGGTGGTATGGAACGCGGTGTGGATTGCCTCATGGAATGTCGCTGTGTCAGACATCGTCGTCCTCCTTTGGATTCCCTGCGGATTGTAGCTCTGCTTCCATGATACTGAAAGCAGGTGCGTCAACAGACCGCAGCCGGTGTGCCGTCGGCAAAACATGACGTAGGTCACGCTTGTACAGGCCACTAAGCCAATGTCCCGTGCAAGTGACGGAAGTGAGGCCAGAATTATGGAACCTGTTGTGCCCGACGCCCGGGCAGCATACGGCTATGGCCATGAATAAGGGGCGCGGCCAGCAGCCACGCCCCTTACCTTGTGTTCGTTCAATTCCGCCGTTTACTCAATTCCGTTTCAGGCGGAATATGGCATCAGTCGACGACGGAACCTTGGTGGAAGGTACGCGAGATCACGTCGAGCTGCTGCTCGCGGGTGAGCTTGACGAAGTTCACCGCGTAGCCGGAGACGCGCACGGTCAGGTGCGGGTACTTGTCCGGATGCTCGACAGCGTCTTCCAGCTGCTCCTTGCGCAGGACGTTGATGTTCGCGTGGTACAGGCCGTGCCCGTTGCCGGCGTCGAGGATGCCGACCAGGTTGTTCACGCGCTCATCTTCGTCGCGGCCAAGGCCATCGGGGGTGATGGTGTTGGTCAGCGAGATGCCGTCCAACGCGTCGTTGTAGTCGATCTTGCCGACCGAGAACATCGAGGGCAGCATGCCGTGGGCGTCCATGCCGTTCTCCGGGTTCGCGCCCGGGGCGTACGGCGTGCCCTTCTTGTGCCCGGACGGGAAGGAACCGGTGTTGGTGCCGTATTCCACGTTCGAGGTGATGGTCAGGATGGACTGCGTCGGCACCGCGTCGCGGTACACCGGCAGGCGCTTGATCTGGCCCATGACGGTGCTCACGACCCAGGTCGCCAGCTTGTCGGCGCGATCGTCGTCGTTGCCGTAGATCGGGAAGCCGCCTTCGGTGCGGTAGCCGACCACCAGATCGTCTTCGGCGCCTTCGACGTACTCGGCCTCGTGGCCTTCGAGATTCTTCGCGTCCTTGTTGTAGATCGGGTAGACCTTCGCATACTTCAGCGCTGCGAGCGAGTCGGCGGCAATCGACAGGCCGGACATGCCGCAGCCTAGAGTGCGGTAGATCTCCTTGTCGTGCAGCGCCATCTCGATGGACTCGTAGGCGTACTTATCGTGCATGTAATGGATGATGTTCAGCGCTTCGACGTAGGTCTCCGAGAGCCACTGCAGGGCCTTCTCGTAGTTGTTCTTGACCTTCTCGAAGTCCAGCGTGCCGTCGGCTTCGGGTGCGATCGGCTCGATCACGCCCTTGTCGATGACCTGCATGCCGGTCATCTCGTCGCGGCCGCCGTTGATGGCGTACAGGAACGCCTTGGCGGAGTTGACGCGAGCGCCGAAGAACTGCATCTGCTTGCCCACGCGCATCGGCGAGACGCAGCATGCGATGGCGGCGTCATCGCCCCAATGGGCGCGAATCTCCTTGTCGGACTCATACTGGATGGCCGAGGTGTCGATGGAGATGCGGGCGCAGAAGCGCTTGTAGCCTTCTGGCAGCTTCGGATCCCAGAAGATCGTGATGTTCGGCTCGGGGCCAGGTCCAAGATGCTCGAGCGTCAGCGTGTTAAGCAGACGGAACGAGGTCTTGGTGACCATCGAGCGGCCGTCGTCGCCGAAGCCCGCGTCGGACCAGGTGGCCCAGTACGGATCGCCGGAGAAGATCTTGTCGTAGTCCTTGGTGCGCAGGAAGCGCACGATGCGCAGCTTCATGACGATCTGATCGATGATCTCCTGCGCGCCGGTCTCGTCAAGCGTGCCATTCTTCAGGTCGCGCTCGAAGTAGGCGTCGAAGAAGGCGGAGTTGCGGCCGAAGCTCATGGCCGCGCCATCCTGGCTCTTGACGGAGGCAAGGTAGCCCATGTAGGTCCACTGCACGGCTTCCTGCGCGTTCTGCGCGGGGCGGGTCAGATCCAGGCCATACTCGTTGCCGAGGTTGACCAGTTGCTTGAGCGCCTTGAGCTGATCGGCATGCTCCTCGCGGAAGCGAATCCAATGCTCGATCTCCGGCTCGGTGAAGTCGTTGCGATACGGCACGGACTCCTTGTCGCGCTTCTTGAACGCGATGAGCTTGTTGACACCATAGAGCGCCACGCGACGGTAATCGCCGATGATGCGGCCGCGGCCGTAGGCATCCGGCAGGCCGGTGAGAATCTTGTTGTGGCGGGCGATCTTGATGTTCTTGGTGTAGACGCCGAACACGCCGTCGTTGTGGGTCTTGCGGTAAGTAGTGAAGATCTTCCTGATCTCGGGGTCAGGCTCCTTGCCCGCTTCCATGATGGCCTGCTCGACCATACGCCAGCCGCCATTCGGCATCATCGCGCGCTTGCACGGCACATCGGTCTGCAGACCGACAATCACATTGTCGCTCTCAGGGCCCTCGATGTAGCCGGCCGGGAACGCATCAATGCCGGCCGGGGTGTGCGTGTCCACGTCGTAGACGCGCTGCTTGCGCTCGACGGCAAGGTAGTTGTCGTCGAGGTACTTCCACAGATGCTTGGTCTTCTCCGTAGCGTCAGCCAGGAAGGACTCATCGCCGTCGTAGGGCGTGTAGTTCTTCTGGATGAAGTCGCGGACGTCAATGTCCTTCTGCCAGTTTCCGCCTGTAAAGCCATCCCAAGCCTTCGCTTGGAGTTCCTCAGGGGAGAGAGCGGTTTCGTCAACTGCTGTCATGGTCACTCCTTCGTGTTTTACTGCAACGCGATTGCACAGCTGTGCATCTGCGTTTTCCTTCATTGTATGCGCAGGGTATTAAGACCCGTCCGCGTTTCAACGTGAGCTATATCACATTCATTGAGTGTCCACAAGGGGGCATTGCCGCGAATTTCTAACAGTCTCGAAAAACCACTATTTTCTGCGGATTGAGCGTTGATGTTCAGCATGGAGCCAGCTTCCCTTTACGCCGATAAAAGAAAAACAATACAAGCTCTTGACGAAACGGACACTATGTCGCAAAAGAGCCCTACGGCCTACAGCCGTTGGATCAGTTCGAAGCGCTCGCACACGACCACGGTGTCGTCGTCAAGACGAAAATCAGGGTCGTCAAGTTCGGCGATGAATTCAGGACTCGACCAGAAGCTTTCGTGCGCTTTGCGCCACTGCGCAACTGTACGATACCCTTCTCCTTCGTTGATTGCATGTTCGAGAGTCACATCGGCCAACCGGCATGTATACGCCGCCTCTTGGCGCAGCACGCAGACGGGTTTACCTTGCGAATCAATGGGGACGCAAAGCGCACCGACTGTCGAAGGCTCGTCGCCATCCTTGAGATATTCGGCGAGCAGACTGGTCGTCGTGGTTTTGGAGCCGTCGAGAATCGACGCAATAAGTTTGTCGCGCAGCGGACCAGGATAGGCGAATTCGTCGCGCGGCAGCGCATCGACGTCGATGGTGCCGAGAGCGATGCGTGCCCGTACGGCAACGGCTTGTGTAGTCTGCGATAGTTTCTCGCGGCGTTTCACAGGCGTCATGGCAGCAGCGTCATTTTTTCTCATCCCACTGATTCCACTGCCTGTCCTCGCTGTCCCATTCCCTGTTGCGCCGCCTGACGATATCCCAGGCGTGCAGCGCGTCCTCGCGCGAAGCGTAAGGGCCCATGCGATGCGATGAGGGCGAAATCATGCCCTGCTCGGGTTGCCCGGTGACCGTATTGAAATACCACTGCTGCTCGTCTGCCACGGCAGGCCTCCTTCGTGTCGATTCCTCTGCTGTATTGCTGTATTGCCTATGCGATTGTGCTGTGTGCGTTGCACTGCGAACTCTGCGCCGCATGCCCGCGGCACCTGCTTTCGCCCGCCTGTACCTGCTACTCCCGGAAGGCGTTGGTAATCGGCAGTCGGCGGTCGCGGCCGAAGGCGAGCGCCGTGACCTTGGGACCCAACGGGTATTGCCGACGCTTCCATTCCGCTCGGTCGACCAAGCGCATCACCGTATCCACCGTCGTCTCATCGAAGCCGTCCGCCAGCAGGTCGGCGCGACCATGCGCATGCTCGATGTAAGCCGCAAGCACCTGATCGAGCAGCGCGTACTGCGGCAAAGAGTCGGAATCCTTCTGACCGGGGCGCAGCTCGGCGCTCGGCTCCTTCTCGATGCTGCTCACCGGGATGAGCACGCTCGATACCGCCTTGGCAGACGCCACAGCCTCATTGCCCACAATCGGCAGCATCCCAAGGCCAAGCCCATCCTGTGCCGCCTTGTTGCGCCAGCGCGAAAGATCCCACACCCGGGTTTTGAGCAGATCCTTGATCGGCGCATATCCGCCGACTGCATCGCCATAAATCGTGGAATATCCGCAGGCGAGCTCCGATTTGTTGCCAGTGGCCAGGGCGAGCAGATTCCTGCTGTTCGAGTACGCCATGACGATGACGCCGCGAATGCGCGCTTGCAGATTCTCCGCCGCGACACCGCCCAAGGTGAGCTGCTGCTGGAAGGACTGGAACAATGGTTCGATGGCCTGCACTTCGTAATGGGCACCGAGATTCTCGGCCAAATCGGCAGCATCATCCTTGGAGCCGTCGGACGAGTACTGGCTCGGCATGGAGATGCCGCACACATTCTCGCCCCCGCAGGCGTCAGCGGCCATGGTGGCGACCAGCGCCGAGTCGATGCCGCCTGACAATCCGAGGCACACGCCGGTGAAGTGGTTCTTGGCCATGTAGTCTTTCAGACCCAGCACGCAGGCGCAGTAGACTTCCTCGTCGCGCTCCATTTCGGCAGCTATGGTGCCAATCTGCTGATGCTCTGCTTGCTTGTCGAAATCGAAATAGCTCAGATTCTCAACGAACATCGGCGAGCGCTCGAGCAGCGTGCCGTCCGCGTCGACCACGAAGCTGCCGCCGTCGAAGACCAGATCATCCTGACCACCGACCTGATTGAGGTAGATCATCGGGGCCTTGACTTCATGCGCTCGCCTGACTGCCAGATCGTAGCGCGTATGGGTTTTGCCCTCCTCGTAGGGTGAGCCGTTGATGGTCAGCAGCACGTCGATACGCTGCCCGGCAAGTTCATCGACCGGGCCGCCGTCCTGCCAGATATCCTCGCATATCGCTAGTCCGACGCGCGTGCCATCGATGTCGAGCACGACGGAGCGCTGTCCGGAGGAGAAAATGCGGAATTCGTCGAACACGCCGTAATTGGGCAGGAAATGCTTGTCATAGCCGGACCAGACCACGCCGTCGTGCAGCACCACGAGTCGGTTGCGCGGCTTGTCGGACTCCGTATCAGTGCCGACTGTGCCCGCCACAACATATAAGCCGCCCAAATCATCCGTCGCGAGCTGCTTGGCCATAGCGTTCGCCTTGTCCCATGCGGCCTTGCGGAAGGTGGCGCGGAAGGCGAGATCCTCGATCGGGTACCCGGTCAGCGACATCTCGGGGAATACCACGACTTGGGCATGGTGTGCGGCAGCACGGCGCGAGTAGGCCATAATCGCCTCAGCGTTGGCGTCGAGATCGCCGACGCGAGTGTCGATTTGGGCCAGAGCAAAACGCAATTGAGTCATGGCTTCATACTAGCGCCACCCGGTTCACAGGCGATTTGCGCAACTCATCCAACACCCGCAGCGCAGCATTCGCATAGAACTCGGCGGCGGGCTGCAGCTCGCCATCCAAGCCGACGAAGTGCGGGCTGTGCAATCCATAGTGTCCAGGCGCACCGTTCGAGCCGACGAATGCGAACAGGAGCCGGGTGCGCTGCGCGTATTCACAGAAGTCCTCCCCCGCCATCGAGGGATGAATCGGCTCAAGGCTCGCATATTGCGGCACATCCTGCGCCACGGCGGTTGCCAGCGCGGCGTCCGAAACCAGCGGATCGGCGAAGTCGTCCCATTCGACGTCAGCCGTGATGCCGTACGCTTCGGCCGTCGAGGCGATAATCTGCCGGAAGCGGCGTTCGACCAGCTGCCCGTCGTCCTTGTAGAAATACCGCGCAGTGCCGAGGAAACCAGCCTCGGCCGGCACTACATTCCATACGTCGCCGCCATGCACCTCGGTTATCGAGACGACCAGCGGATGGAAGGGCGTGGCGTTGCGGCTCACGATGCTCTGCACCGACAGGATTATCGAGGCCAGCGCCTCGATTGGACCGGTGCCCATATGCGGGTAACCGGCATGCGTGCCCTGCGCGTGAAGGGTCACGGCGAATTTCACGCATCCGGCCATCATCGGCTCGGCCCCGACCGCAATCTGGCCAGGCAGATAGTCAGGGTTGTTATGCGTGCCGATTATCGCGTCGACGCCGTCGATGATCCCGGCGTCGACCACAGCCTGCGCGCCCTGGCCGGTTTCCTCGGCCGGCTGGAATAGCAGCATGATGCGGCCCGCGATGCGTTCGCGGTGCTCAGCCAACCAGAACGCGGCGGCCAGCAGCGAGGTCATATGCAGATCATGCCCGCAAGCGTGCATCACGCCCTCGTTGTGTGAGGCATAGTCCAGCCCGCTGCGCTCCGCGACGGGCAGCGCGTCGATATCGGCGCGAAGGGCAATATATGGTCCTGGCTGTTCGCCTTCGATCAAGCCGATGACGCCGGTTTGCGACGGCAGCGGATTGTCGAGGACCGCGATGCCGTGGCTGCGCAGCTGCTCGGCGATGAATCGGCTCGTGCGCTCCTCGTGGAAGCCAAGCTCCGGGTCGGCATGCAGATGCCGCCGGATGTCAATAAGCTCCGGTCCGATAGTCAGACGCTCAACCATATATCCTCATTCCTCGAATTGCCTCGGGGCGACAGGCGAATGCATCGCGCTATGCCCCGTCTGTCACTGCCCGCTGCGCCGCTTCGCCGACCAGCCAACTCGCCAAGCTGTTCCCGTGCGGCCTACGCACAGCGCGCTCAGGAGTGCTGCCGCCTGAGCAGGCGCTTGGCGAAGGCGTTTGCGATGCCCTGCACCACTTGCACAAGCACGATCATAATGACGACTGCGGTCCAAGTCACCGTAGGATCGAATTTCTGGTAGCCATACGCGATGGCGAAGTTGCCCAACCCGCCGCCGCCGATATAGCCGGCCATCGCCGACATGTCGAGCACCGCGATGAACAGGAAGGCGTAGGCGAGAATCAGCGGGGCAAGCGCCTCCGGAATCAGCACCGTGCGGATGATGGTGATCTTGGATGCGCCCATCGAACGGGCCGCCTCGATGACGCCGGAATCGACCGGCACGAGGTTCTGCTCGACCAGGCGCGAGGTGGCGAAAGTGCACATCACGGCCATGGGGAACACCGCCGCCATCGTGCCGATCGACGTACCGACGACCTTAATCGTCAGCGGCTGCATCGCCGCCAGAAAGATAATGAAGGGAATCGGCCGCACGATATTGACCACGATATCGAGCACCCGGTAGACCGCCGCATTCTCGAACAGATTCCCCGGGCGCGTGCCGTACAGGATCACGCCGAGCACCAGCCCGAACGCGCCGCCGACAATCAGCGTGATGAACACCATTTCCAGCGTCTGCGCAATGGACTGGAAGAGCATCGGCTTGAGCACGGTCCAATCGCCTTGCCCTGCCAAAGCCATGCTGATGCGTCCGGCCGCAGTGACTATCTCGCTCATCGGTCGCTTCCCTTCGTGTCGCTGCCGTCAGTGCGCTCAATGTCAGCAAAGCCTGCACTGCCTGCAATGTCTGTGACGTCTTCAGCCGTCGTTCGCCTTGCTGCTGCGGAATCGAGCGATGCAACGGCTTGCTCATAGGCAATCGGATGACTCGCCGTGCCGAAATCAACTACATCGCTGTCGTGCTTCAGCTCGTCGAAGAACGCTTCGAAGCCTTCCTGCTGATCGTCGAATTCATAGGTGATCGCACCGATGGCGGAGCCACCGACCGTGTCGATGCCGCCGTAGAGCATACTGCTGGCGATGCCACGGCTTGCGATGAGCTGCGAGATGCGCTGGCCGGAAGCCGGCACGGCGGAGGACCGTTCATCGCTGTATTCTTTACCGTTGTTTTCTTTACTGCTCAGCACATCCCGCTGGCGGATGAGCACCGTCACAATCCTGCCCGACCAGTCGCTGCGCAGCTGCTCGACGCGTTCCTCCTGCGGCACGCCGGACAGCGCGGTGGCGATGAAACGCTTGGTGACCGGCTGGCGGGGCGCGGCGAACACATCGTAGACATCACCCTGCTCGACGACACGCCCCTGGCTCATGACGGCAACCCGATTCGCAATGTTCTGCACGACGCTCATCTGGTGCGTGATGAGCACGATGGTGATGCCGAATTGCTCGTTGACCCGCTTGAGCAGCGCAAGCACCTCGTCCGTGGTCTCAGGATCCAGCGCGCTGGTCGCCTCGTCGGCCAGCAGAATCTGCGGATTGGTCGCCAGCGCCCGAGCGATGCCGACGCGCTGCTTCTGCCCGCCGGAAAGCTGCGATGGGTAGTTGTCGGCATGATCGCGCAGCCCGACGAAATCAAGCAGTTCGGCCACGCGCCTCTCCTGATAGTCCTTGCGCCAATGATCGAGCTGCAACGGGTAGGCGATGTTCTGGCTGACCGTTTTGGTGGAGAACAGGTTGAACTGCTGGAAGATCATGCCGATTTTCTGGCGTATCGGACGCAGCTTGGACTCCCCCAGCGCAGTGATGTCGGTGCCCAGCACGCTCACAGTGCCGCTTGTCGGCCGTTCAAGCGCATTGATCATGCGCACCAGCGTCGATTTGCCGGCTCCCGAGTAGCCGATGATGCCGAAGATATCGCCGCGATCCACGCGCAGACTCACATCGTCGACCGCGCGTGATGTGCCGGATTGCCTCCCCGAGCCGCCGCGCTTATGGAATTCCTTGACCACATGGTCAAGCGTGATAATCGCCTCTGCCATTCCTGCCGCCCTATCCGTCGTTCTCTGTCTCGGTTGCCGAGGCTGCCGAGTCTCGTATTGTCATGTCTGCGGCGGCCAGTCTGCGCGCAACCAGTCATGCACCAGTCAATCGGCGCATAACCGAAGTCACGCAGCAGGCCCAGCCGCCGCAGACATGCTACCCGCCCATGCTGAGCAGAAGCACCATGCATATCAGTGAACCTCAATGCAAATCAGTCAGCCGAACTCACTTGCTCGCCTTGGCTTCCTTCTCGATGGTGGCGAGGAAGCCCTGCAGCTCCTGGGCACTGTACTTGTCGGCGAAGGCCGCGGTGCCACCCGACTGGCTCTGCAGCGCGGCAAGCACTTCCTTGGACTGGAATATCTTGACCAGCTTGAGGTAGGTCGCGTTGTTCACATCGGCTTTGCGGGAGACGAACACGTTGATGTAGGGCCGTGCCGACACGGTCTCCGCGTTATCCGAGTAGATGGCATCCTTGGGGTTGAGGCCCGCGTCCTTGACATAGTCGTTGTTGATCACGCCTGCTGCCACCTTCGGATCCTTGAGCGAGTTGGCTACCTGCTCGGCCTTCAGCGGAGCGACAGCGACCTTGGAAGTCGCGGTGTCGATGTCGGCGGGCGAGGTGAATGGCGTCCACGCGCCCTTGAGCTTGACGAGGCCGGCCGCCTTGAGCACGCCGATGGCGCGGGCCTGGTTGGTCTCATCGTTCGGAATCGCGACCGTGCTGCCGGCCTTGATGTCCTTGACATCCTTGACCTGCTCGGAGTACAGTCCCAGCGGATAGACCGCAGTACCGCCGATGGGCTGCAAGTCCTTGTTGTTCTTCACGTTGTAATTTGCCAGATACAGCAGGTGCTGGAACTCGTTCAGGTCGAGGTCGCCCGAATCAAGCGCCGGATTCTCCGAGGTGTAATCCTGGAAGTCGACGATCTTGACGTGGATGTTCTCCTGCTCGGCCTTCTTCGTGAAGGCGATCCACTGCGGCTCGGTCGCGCCGACGACACCGATCTTGACCGGGTTGGACTGCGAGCCTTTCGCAGCTGAATCGGACTTGCCCGCGATGGCGCGGTATCCGAAGAAGACCGCCACGGCGAGGACGGCGATGACGACCACCGTGATGATGATATTGCGCGCGGTGTGGTTGACGCGCACCGGCTCCTGGCTGCTGCCCGTGTCAGCTGGCTGCTGGTTTGAAGAAGTCATGATATTTCCCTCTGTTTCTCTTGATGTTCACTTGTTCTCTTGCATTCCGCACCACGCAACCTCGTGTTGGCTGAGCCCCATGCAGCGTTTGCCGCACACAGTCCCCCACGCTTCTTGCAGTGGCCGGATGGCCCTCACCACGATACGAGGACGAACGCGGTCAAGCGAGCAAAAAATAGCAATCCCTCTATACATATTCGTTATAGCCTGTATTCGATCCGCGGCATTGTGCGCCTTAGCCTGCGGGACTCAACAGGGCGAAACGCGCGGAGGGACCATGTGTATAATGGCAATCCATGCAGGTGGACTGCATGTATAGATGCAGACACATTCGTTGCCTTCTTTCGCTGCCGCCTTTCGCTGACCGGGCAAGCGTGCACCGCTCCCATTACACTGTGTGATTAGGAATAAACGTGATATTAGAAACTGTCATATTAAAATAAACGTGATATTAAAAATAAACGTGTATTGAATCCGAATTTGTTTTGGAAATACACTTGTCTTGGAAACGCACGGCATTGGGGACCACAGGCCTTGGCACATCAGGATGGTCCATTGCCGGCCGCTGGAACGACCGAGCAGCATTCGCACCGTATGAAAGGCTAGACAGCATGACAATCAGTGATGCCATCGCAGCGCAACCCGCATCCGTATATGCCGATTCCCGAATCGCGCACGGAAAGCCCGCGCCGCAGCCGTCTCACAATGCAAGCCTCGGCAGTCCCGATACCAAGGCCGCGTTCTTCGACATCGATGACACGCTGACCAGCTTCGCGACGCATATCGTGCCCGAATCCACATTGCAGGCGCTGCAAGGCCTGCGCGACGAGGGTGTGAAGATCTTTATCTGCACTGGGCGCTCGCCCTCCCAGATGGGCGTGGTACTCGACACCATCCCGATATCCTTTGACGGCGTGGTCGCCATGAACGGGCAGTACTGCTTCGACGATCAGGGCTTCCTTGAGACCGAGTCTATGAATGGGCATGATATAGGAATCATCACCGCGTGGCTCGACGAGCATCCGGACGTCGTGGCGAGCTTCTGCGAATGCGATTACGTCTACTTCAACCAAGTCACCGAGACCATGCGCGAGACCTGGCGCCAACTGGGCAAAACCGCGCCAAAGGCATTCATCGACAACCCGCACATACGTCCGCTCGACCACCCGACCTTCCAGATCAGCCCATTCATCAGCAAGGAGCAGGAGCACGAGATCACTGCGCTGTGCGACAACGTCAAAGGCGTGCGCTGGCACCCCTCCTTCACTGATCTGATTCCTGCAGATGGCGGCAAGCCTGTTGGCATACGGCGTTTCCTGCGGCATTACGGCTATACCCGCGAGCAGTGCATCGCTTTCGGCGACGGTGGCAACGACATGACGATGCTGCAGTTCGCCGGCATCGGCGTGGCGATGGGCAATGCCTCGGACTTCGTCAAATCGGTCGCCGACTACGTGACCGACGATGTGGACCACGACGGCATCATGAATGCGCTGCGGCATTTCAGGATTTTATAGAGCGCGATTCTGTAGGGCGGGATTCTGCTGGGCGCGCATGCATATAGTGAAAGCTGTGGCATGTCCAGCTTTAGGCTGGACAGAACTTCTGCCCCCGCACATAGTTCCCCGTCCGACTCGCATGACAGACTGGGCATATGAGCACAGTTGTTATGCACACCTCCGAAGGTGACATCACCATTAATCTGTTCGACGACGAGGCGCCTAAGACCGTCGAGAACTTCCGTTCCCTGGCCACTGGCGAGAAGGAGTGGACGAACCCGCTTACCGGCGAGACCTCCCACGACCCGTTCTACGACGGGCTGACCTTCCATCGCATCATCAAGGATTTCATGATCCAGGGCGGCTGCCCGCTGGGCACCGGCACTGGCGGCCCCGGATACGACTTCGACGATGAAATCGACCCCGCGCTGACCTTCGATCGGCCCTACCTGTTCGCTATGGCGAACGCGGGGGTGCGTCGCGGCGCCGACGGCAAGATCCACGGCACGAACGGCTCGCAGTTCTTCATCACCACGGTGCCTACGCCGTGGCTCAACGGCCATCACACGATCTTCGGCGAGGTCGCCGATAACGAGTCCAAGGCCGTCGTCGACAAGCTCGAGGCCGTCCCCACCGACCGCTCCGACGCCCCATTGGAGCCGGCCATCATCATCTCCGTCGAGGTGCAGTAGGCGCTGGCGCTGCCTTAGCGCTACGAGGCGCTTCTCGCGCTGCTTCATTCCAATCAATCCCCGCTCTGGTTTTCTACGCCAGAGCGGGGATTTTGCGTTATTGATCAGATCCAGACTCTTCTAAGACCCGGGGCCCGAACTGCCTGAATCGATCTCTTTCACCGTTGCGCCTAAGCCTTGAACGGCTAGGAGGACTCACCGTGCCGCACCTTGCGCAGATGCGGCTCGACGGAATCCTTAGTACCGGAGATGCGGTAAAGCTCAAGAGCGCCGATAAGTAATCTATGACAAACTGTTAGTAGCGTATATGACATTCTGTTAATAGAATCTATGCCAGATTGTTATATGACGATGTTTCTGGAACCCGAGCAGCTGCCTGATTCGATGCCCTTTAATGTCGATCTGAGTGTCTTGAACAGCTAGAGCAGGGCACCGCCGCTTGATTAACGGTCGTTATTCGTTCGATCGATGCGCGTTGCGAGGCTTTGCACGGCCCGGTTGAATCTGGTGAGTGCCGCGGCGAATTGGGATATCTCCTCCGGACTCCAATCGGAGAGCACTGTGGACAGCGCCCCGAGGTTCCGCTTGCGCTGCTGGGCAAGACTGCGCTTGCCCTCCTGTGTGAGCGTGAATTTGCGCGCCATCCCGCCATCGGGGTCGGGAATACGTTGAATCATGTTCTGCCGCCGCATCGCGGCCGTCTGCCGGTTGAGCGTGGAAGCGTCCAAACCGGTTATCTCGCTGAGCTCGCCAATGCTCATCGGCCGGTCCTCCAAGCTGACAAGCAGTATGTAGGCGCTGCGGTCAAGCATGCCGAGACGGGATCCGCGGAAACCAGCTACCCGGTTGATGCGCTTGCCAAGCAACAAGGCTTCATACTCGATGGCGACAATGTTCTCGGCCACCGCTGCTGGCGGATCCGCAGCGCTTCGCTCCACTGCAGACAGCCTAGCCGATCTGCCGCCGCGTTCGCCAGCTTCATCCGCCGCAGTATCGCGCATCGCGTCCTTGCGATTGTCGCTCGCTGACATGCATTCCTCCTCATTCACCATTCATCGTCATCAACCATTGACCGATTCGATCATGACGGATGACGAACTCGCCGTTCGCAGCGTCTGACCAATTCTTAAGTCGTCTCTCAACAGCTGCTCATCAGTATAACTCGCCGATATGCAGAATACACAACTTGTGCAAATACCTATGATGTGTATTATACATATTGATTGTATGATACACATAATAGCTTTCTACTCATTGGAGGATTTTATGGAGCTAACTCAGACTTCACCATCACTGACACAGCCAGCAACATCACGAAAAGCCACAAGCGACACCGTCATCGTCGCGGTGCTCGCCGCCGCAGGCATCACGTCATCACTGACTCAGACGCTGGTGATTCCGCTTATCGGCCAGCTCCCGACCCTATTTCACACCCAATCATCGGTAAGCGCTTGGGCGGTCACGGTCACGCTGCTCACCGGGGCGGTAGGCATGCCGATACTCGGCAAACTCGCGGATTCCTATGGCAAACGGCGGATGCTGCTCATCGCCTTGGTGCCGCTTATCGTCGGCTCGCTCGTCTGCGCCGTAGCCCCGAACATCGCAGTGCTCATCACAGGACGGGCACTGCAGGGCATCGCTACCGGCATGGTCCCGCTCGGCATCAGTCTGCTACATGACATTCTTCCCAAGGACAAGGTCGGTACAGCAATAGCCCTGATGAGTTCGTCCATGGGCATCGGCGGGGCGCTTGGCTTGCCCGCAGCCGCCGCAGTGATCGAATACATCAACTGGCGAGGGCTGTTCATGGCGGACTTTGCGATAGCGCTGGCTATTGCTGTCCTTATCGCCGTGCTCATCCCCACTCCTGCAGAGCAGAAATCCTACGACATCTTTGACTTTGTCGGCGCGATCGGATTGGGCGTCGCACTGCTGTGTCTGCTGCTGGCGATTATCGACGGGGGCTCATGGGGTTGGGGAAGCCCGGAAACCATCGGCCTGTTCGCCGCCGCGCTCATCGTGACGCTTGCCTGGGGCTACTGGGAGCTGCGCCACACCAATCCTCTGGTCGATCTGCGCACGACCCGCAAGCATAATGTGCTGTTCACGAATATCGCGTCGATTTTCATCGGATTCGCCATGTATTCGCAGTCGCTGCTGCTGCCCCAGCTCATGCAGCTGCCTACTGCGACCGGATACGGGCTGGGCCTGAGCATGCTGGAGATGGGGCTGTGCATGGCTCCCAGCGGACTGGGCATGATGGCGGTTTCATCGCTGGGCGCGCGCATCACCAAATCCCGAGGAGCGAAGACCACGCTGATATGCGGGGCGCTTGTGATGGCCGCGGGCTATGCCTGTGCTGCGCTGCTCATGCATTCGCTGGTTGCGCTCGTTGTCGCCTCGGTCATCGGCAGCATGGGAACCGGCCTCGCGTTCGGAGCCATGCCGACTCTCATCATGAACGGCGTGCCCGCCAACGAGAAGGCCTCGGCAAATAGCTTCAACACCGTGATGCGTTCGATTGGCACGTCGGTGTCCTCGGCAGTCATCGCCATGATTCTCGCCGGCATGAGCGTGCACTTCGGCGGCGCAACGATTCCCAGTCAGTCAGGGTTCCGCGTCGGACTGCTAATCGGCTGCTTCGTAGCAGTCGTAGCGGCGGCAATCTCCCTCAACATCAGGCACACAAGGCAATCCTGACGCACCAGATTCATCCCTTTGCCACACCGATGCTAGGGAACCAGCACTGATGCGATGCGTGCGTCTTCAAGGCGCACCGAGGGAAGGCATACAACAGTACGTCGACCAAGGAGCAACGAAGAAGACGCCCTGTAAATATTGGTGCTGGGAACCAGCACTGACATGACGCGTGCGGCCCCAAGGCGCAAAAAGCGAAGGCGTACAAGGGTACGTCGAGCTTTCTGCAACGCAGGGAACGCCCTGTAATACTCGTGCTGGGAACCAGCACTGATGCGATGCGTGCGTCTTCAAGGCGCGGAAAGCGAAGGCGTACAAGGGTACGTCGAGCCTTCCGCAACGAAGAAGACGCTCCATCGCATCAGTGCTGGCCGTAGACGTGTTGGTAACGGTCGTTGAGACTGTCAATATCCGACTGCTCAATAGGGATGATGTCGCCGAGCTGCCGGGCCGCCCACATCGTATGCGCTACTTCTTCGGTCATCGCCGCCGCCTTGACGGCGTCCTCGGCATCCTTGCCGATGACGAATGGGCCGTGGTTGCGCATGAGGACGGCGGAGGAATGCGGGTACTGCTTGAGCGTGTCCACCACGCCCTGTCCGATCGCTTCCGAGCCGATGAGCCGGAAAGGGCCGACCGGCACGGGGCCACCGAATTCGTCGCCCATCATCGTCAGGCCGCAGGGGATGTTCTGCCCGGTGGCCGCCCATGCGGTCGCATAGGTCGAATGGGTGTGCACTACGCCGTATACGCCGGGCATGTGCCGATAGATGTAGGCGTGCGATGCGGTGTCGGATGACGGCGCTTCGGCTCCGTCGACCACATTGCCATCGAGGTCGCACACCACCATCGAGCTCGGCGTCAGATACTCGTAGCGTAGGCCGGATGGCTTGATCACCAACAGATCGGCGGTGCGCAGGCGCTGCGAGACATTGCCTGCAGTCCACACGACCAGATTCCACTTGATGAGCTGCTTGTGCAGATCGGCGACGACCTGCCGCACCTGCTTCACTTCGGCTACTGTTTCCGGTCCAAAATCAGCTAGAGTTGCCATGATAATTACCTCTTTCCCATACTGTTTTTCGTTTTCCTCGCCCATCCGGCTGGCTGCGCTGCACCCTGCAGAGCCGCTCCACTCGGAGCGTCGCAGCCTGCAGTCAGCCGAATGAATCACCGTGGGCAGCGAGTGTCACAGGCTTTCGAGATTCTTGCCTTTGGTTTCCCGCGCGAACAGGTAGGTGATTGCGCCAATGGTCAGGCATGCGCCGAAGAAGGTGAATGCCGTGGTGATGACGCCGATGTCGATGTGCTGGGCGATGAAATTGCCGCCCACCAGAAGTCCCATGAAGGCCGGGCCGACGACTTTCGCGATTGCGCCGATGCCATACCCGACTCCCAAGCCGGTGGAGCGAACATCGTTGGGGAACTGCTCGCCGCCGAAGGCGTTGAGGATGCCGAACGCGCCGTCCGCGAAGGTCATGATGATCAGCACCGCTATGTAGAACTCCCAGCCGGAATCGTGGAAGAACGCCGCGTAGAAGCATCCGGCCGCGCCGATGATGCCGAAGAGGAACATCGTCCACCGGCGGCCAATGACGTCGGCGAGCCAGGCGGATCCGAAGCGGCCGATGCAGTCGGCCACGGAAACCCCCATGAACAGGTAAGCGACCGTCTGGATGGGGAATCCGAAGGCGTCTTTCAGCAGGGTCTGGCCCCAGGACTGAATCGCGAAGCTGCCCAGAATGAAGCAGAACGACCCGAGCGAAATGATCACCAAGGACTTTAGATGCTTCGAGAACAGCACACGGTAGTTGGCCTTCTTCATAAGCGCCACCTGCGGCAGCTCGCCGACCTGGTCGACAGGCATCTCCAATGCCCATGCTAGAGACCTGCGCGCATCGGCATCACGTCCCTTGATCTGGTAGAAACGAGGAGACTCAGGAACGAACCTCAGCCAGACGAGCAGGAACACCGGCAGCACGCCCAATGCGATGAGCACGCGCCAGTTGTCGCCGACGATGCTTTGGGATATGGAGCCAAGCAGCAGACCCAAGGGGATGAACACCGACGCCAGCCCTGAAAGCAGGCCACGCGACTTGGATGGCACGAACTCCTGCACGTAGGGAATCGAGGTGATGTTCAGGCCGCCGACGCCAATGCCGACACCGACGCGCAATATGGCCAGCAGCAGCCATGCTCCGGTCGGCAGGAACACGGAAAGGGCCGTGAACACGACGAAGCAGGCCACGCACCATTGGAAGGCGCGTTTGCGGCCGTACCGGTCGGCCAGACCGCCCCACATAATGGAGCCGATGACCGTGCCCAAGCCGGAGCATGCCAGGATGACTCCGGCCTCCACTCCTGTCAAATGCCAGGCGACGGTCAGCAGCGACACCACGAACCCGATCAGGAACATGTCGAAAAACTCCGAGATGTTGCCGACGATGACCAACGAAATGATGCTTTTCTGGTGGCCGGTGAGCGGCCTTGCGTCGATTTGCTCGTATGCCGTCACGGGGGCATGCGTCGTAACGGCTGCAATGCTATTCATAATCCCATCCTTACAGTGAAGGCGATATATACGGCCCGTATATACGCTCAGCGATCAATGTCGGTTCCCAGAGGGATGCGCAGCTCTCCTGTCCGTATGCGCGTCAGATCGCCCATATGGGTGATGGCGAATTCGGAGGCGCGCTGGCCCCACTGCACGCCCGAGGCGATGTCACCCGACAGGTATCCGTGAATCGTCGCCGCGATGAACGCGTCGCCCGCGCCGGGCCTGTCGATGACCGGCACCGCTGTGGTCGCGTAGGCGGTGAAGCCTTCGGGACCACGCAGGTACGGCCCATTCATGTGGTCGGTCGACACGACGTATCGGCTGCCGAAGCGCTTCATGAGCCTGGCGGTCACCTCCTGGGGCGTTCCTTCGATGCCGAAGACCTTGCTGGCATCACCGATCGAGCAGAACAGCACGCTGGCGCGCTCGGCGATGGGTTCGAGGACCTTGCGCGCCCGTTCGCCGCTCCACAGCTTGCGCCGGAAATTGACATCGAGAATCACCTCGGCGCCTCGCCTGACCGCCTCATCGGCGGCGTAGCGCACTACCTGCGCCGTGGTGTCGGTGAGGGATGCGGTGATGCCGGTCAGGAAGACGACTTCGGTGTCCAGCATCGTATCCCAGTCGTATTCGTCGATGCCCGTGGAGCGGAACGGCGTCCATTCGCGGTCGTAGATGACGTTCGCCGGCATAGGCCCTGCCCCCGGCTCCATGAAGTAGAGCGCGGTGCGGCCGCCGGGCTTGCGCACCATAGTGTGCATGTCGACGCCGACCGAACGGTACTCGGACAGGATATAGTCGCCGAGATCGCCTTCGGGCAGCGAGCTCGTCCACAGCGTGCGCCATCCGAGCTGCGCGGTCAGGCCGGCCACGTTGGCCTCTGAACAGGCCGGATTCATGCGGACGTTGCGGGTGAACATAAGCCGTTCGCCGCTGTCGACGGTGAAGCGGATTTGCCCCTCGCCAATGGTCGAAAGATCATATGTAGTCATGACAATACTTCCTTGTATCTGTTGATGGTTGATTTCATTAACTGGTTTGCGATTTTTCCTGCACAGCAACGGCGCTTATCAGTATCGTCAGCACTGTCAGCGCGATACGACCTGTATGCCGGCTGCGTTGAGCCAGCCTTCGATCTTCACGCGCGCATCGACGCTGATGGCGCTGGAGTGCAGTGAATCGTCGTTCCACATCTCGATCATCATGCGTCCGGACCAGTTCTGCCGTTCAAGCTCCGCGAACGCCGCAGGGAAATCAGCGGCTCCGGTTCCCATAGGAATGCGTCTGGGATGGCCGGGCAGCACATCCTTGAGATGAAGGGCGAGCATGCGGCCCTGCCCTGCTTTCAATTCCGCAACGGTGTCGAGCTGCTGTTCGGCGAGATTGCCGACGTCCGGGTACATGGACAGCCAGGCCGAGCCGACCTCGTCGCATATCGCCAATCCCTTGGTGATCGAGGTGACGTCGTTGCCGTCCACATTCTCAATGCCGAGCATGACGCCGGCTTGGGCGGCGTATTCGGCGGCGACGCGCAGCGCATCGACATAGCGCTCGCGCTGCCCCGGATCCGCCTGCTCGTAGTAGGCGTAGTACCCGGCCACTTGCACCACGGGGATGCCAGTGTCGTAGCACAGCTCGATCGCCTTGCGGAATATCTCCTGCGCTTCTCGGCGAATCGCAGCATCGGCCGAGCCGGGGCCGATCTTGCGGTGGCAGCTTAGGCACATGCCGCCAATCTGCACATGTGCGTCTTCAGCCGCGCTACGAAACTCGCGCCGCTGCGTCTTGGTCCAGTCCAAGCGCGCCATGCGCTCCGGCGTCTCGTCGATGGACAGGTCCATGAAGGTGAACCCGCCTTCGACGACCTGCGCGAAGAAGGCACGCCAGTCGTTGGCGCCTCGCAGCGCCTTCTCGTAGATGCCCAGAGTGACGCTGCTCATTGCGGCCACACTTGGTCGATGGCCTCGTTCAGCTCACTCGCGGCGACAACCGGGTCCTCAGCCTTGACGATGCCACGGCCCGAGATGATCACACCCACTGGCGAACCCTTGAAGAAGGCGATGTCCTGAGTTTTCACGCCCCCAGTGATGGTGACGGTGAATCCCATGTCGTGCAGCTCGCGGATGCGTGCGATGTCATCGGCACCCCATGTGAGCTTGCCTGCCGCTTCGGCATCGCGCGAGCGATGGACGATGACATGCTTCGCGCCAAGTCTGCGCCAGATTCTGGCCTTGTCCGGGTCGTACTCCTCGCCAAGTTCGATCTGCACTTCGCCATCGAACTCCTGAGCGACTTTGACCACCTGCGCGACGGTGGTGAGCGACGCCCCGGCCACGACCGAGACCCAGTTGGCCCCCGCTTCGAAGCAGTTGCGCGCTATCAGCGCTCCTGCCTCTGCGATGCGAACGTCCGCAAGGATGGTCTTGTCGGGGTAAAGGGCGCGAACCTCACGGACGGCCCGCAAGCCTTCGGCGATGATGAGAATGGTGCCGCATTCGATGACGTCGATCTGGCTGATGGCCGCATTCAGTGGCCTGAGCGCGCTCGGCATATCCGTGGTGTCAAGCGCGATCTGCAAGCGCGGGCGCTGCAACGTCGATGTCCTGCTGTGCTTGATCTCAGTTTGCTCAGTGGTTTGCTTGGCTTCAGTTTGCTTGGTAACTTGTGAAATCATGCTCATTGCGATCAGTCCTCCCCACGAAATGCGAAGAAGGTGCGCGCATTGCCAATCAGCAGCTTGTTCACATAGTCCGGGTCGAACCCCTCGTCGATCATGCGCGGCCCATCGACGGCCGGGTTGTAGTCGATTCCGGAGACGGAGCCATAGGCCTTCTGATACGAGCGCTTCCCGGAGTCGGTCCCCAGCAGGATGCGATCCTCGAATCCATCCTTCTTGAAGGCGGCAAGCTCCGCCATCCGGTTCGAGTCGGGCTGGTACTTGATGCGGTTCGTGCCGTCGATTTCCAGATACACGCCGAGGTCGAGAATCTGCTCCAGGTAGTAGATGTCGGCGTTGCGCTGGATATGACCGATGGCAATCCGGTCGGCCGGCACGCCCAGCTCGATGAGCGTCTGCGCCTGTTCGAGACCGCAGGTGCCGAAGGTGGTGTGCGTGTTGATCGGGCAGCCGGTCTCAATCGAAGCGATGGCGGCGGCCTCCATGCACTTGTGCTCGAAGGGCGTGATCGCGCCGTAGGCGGTGCCGATCTTGATGATGCCTGCCTTGTACGGCGTGCGCTCCACAATCGGGCCAGAATAGTCGTTCTTATCTATGCCCTCGCGCACATCCGCGATGACCAGCTCGGCGATGGCGTCGAGCGAATAGCGGTTGATCCAGTGCGACTGCGTCTCCAAATAGACATGCTCGCGGTGGAAACCCGTCGCGGCGATGACCTGCAGCCCTTCGACCGTCCTCGCCACTTCGGCGAGCTTGTCGGGATTGCGGCCGCAGTTGATGGGGCACATATCGACGATGGTGCCGCCGTTGGCGCTCCACTGCTGACAGGCCTGTGCGAAGTAGCCGCCTTCTTCGACGGCCTTTTCGACGGAATCAAGCTGATGGTCGCGGTCGATGTAGACCTCCCCCGCGCCGACGCGGATGAGATGGTCGTGCGCGTCGACGACGCCCAGGGAATCAGGGTCCACATCTCCTAGAATCGTACGTGCAAATGCCATGATGACAACTCCTTTGTTATTCCGTTTCGTTGCCCCGTGCCCACAGCGCTCGGGGAACCTGACAGTTGAGAAGATATGCCATCACCGGCATCGCCCGCATCATAGCGATGAACAAATGTTCATAGTAAGAAAATAAGCGTGGCATATTCTTCATATAATTACCGCAAAATAACAGCAATTTATTGTTTATATTGATATAATATGAACATATGTTCATAGATGAATCACTTGTCACTGCTGGATCGCGAGAGCATATCGGCCTGGTGCTCAAGGTGGCGCGCGCCTATTACCAGGACGATAAGACGCAGACGCAGATTGCCAAGGAAATCGGCTATTCGCACTCCACCATTTCGCGGCTGCT
The DNA here is from genome assembly GCF_022655035.1 of Bifidobacterium tibiigranuli. Taxonomy (GTDB): domain Bacteria; phylum Actinomycetota; class Actinomycetes; order Actinomycetales; family Bifidobacteriaceae; genus Bifidobacterium; species Bifidobacterium tibiigranuli_A. Next base: position 195,182 of record NZ_JALCUA010000001.1, read on the forward strand.
CAAGGAATCTCGCGACCTGGGCATCGTGCATATCACCATCGGGCATCCTTTGGAGCACCTACGCTCGTTGGAGGATGCGCTGTGTGCCAAATTCCACCTCGTACACGCCCGAGTGGCGCAGATGCCGCATGACGACAGCCCGGAGCTTATGGTGCCTCGCTGCGCCGCGGCGCTGTTCACGGAAATCTGCGCGCCGAATTCTCTAATCACCGTGTCGAATGGCTACGCCGTGGCCGCCACCGTGCGCGAAGTGCCGGTATGCGACTGGCCGAAATCGAACGTCGCGCAGATGATCGGCTGCCTGAGCCCGGCCAATCCGATGATCGACTCCCCCGCCGTGTGTCACATGCTGGCGCAACGGCTGGGCGGCACCTTCACCGCCCTGCCCGTGCCGATGGTCCTGTCATCCAGCCATATCGCCAACGCCATGCGCAAGGAGCCGCAGATCGCCACCGCACTGGCGCTCGGAGGCGGCGCCGACACGGCCATCGTGGGGGTCGGCGCGGCCACCGGGCAGCGGCTGGGACACATCTTCGATGATTACATGGATGCACGCACGCTGCGCGAGATCCAGCACACCGGCGTCGTCGGCCATATCTGCGGCCATCTCATCGACGCCGACGGCAACCATATCCACACCGAACTGTGCGACCGGACGATATCCATCGACTTCGAACGCCTCAAACGCATACCAATGGTCATCGGCATCGCCTGGGGAGCCCGAAAGCTCAAGGCGATTCATGCCTGTCTGGTCGGCAGGCTCATCAATGTGCTCGTCACCGACCGCGCAACCGCCGAGGCGCTGCTGGAAGTCTGAAAACATGCCCTGGTTGTGCCTGGAACCGCTTCACGCTACATCTTGCGCAGGCGCGGCTCGGCGGAATCCTTGGCACCGGTGATGCGATAGACGTCGAACACGCCGTCAATCTTGCGCACCGAGGCCAGCAGTCGACTCAGATGCTGCGGATCGGCCATTTCGAAGGAGAACTGGCTGGTGGCGACGCGATCCGTGCCGGTGGAGACCGAGCCGGAGATGATGTTCACGCCGTGGTCGGAGAGCACGCGGGTCACGTCGGAAAGCAGATGCGGACGGTCAAGCGCCTCGACCTGGATTCTGACCATGAACGAGCCCTTGGTGCTGGTCCACTGCACTTCGATGACACGCTCGGGCTGGTGCTTCTCCAAGTCGAGCATGTTCTGGCAGTCGGCGCGGTGCACCGAAACGCCCTGATTACGCGTGATGAAGCCGACAATCTCATCGCCAGGCACCGGCGTGCAGCAGCGGGCCAGCTTGACCCACACATCGCCGACGTCCTTGACGGCCACGCCGGAGGAGCTGGTCTTGGACTTGCCCTGCTCGATCTGACGCAGCGGCAGGGCTTCCTGCTCGACCTCCTCGCTGATCTCGTCCGAGCCGGCGTCCTTGACCAAGTGGGCGATGGCGTTCTGCGTCGAGATCTGGCCGTCGCCTATCGCGGCGAACACGGCATCGGCATTGTCGAGATTGAGATCGTCCGCTATGCCGATGAGCGCGCCGGGCGTGAGCATCGAGGCAACGGGAAGCCCGCGCTTGCGCATGGCGCGAATCAGCTCGTCGCGGCCCTCTTCGATGGCCTCGGAGCGGCGCTCCTTGCTGAACCACTGGCGTATCTTGTTGCGTGCCTTCGGGCTTTTCGTGAAGCTTAGCCAGTCGCGCGACGGTCCGGCGTTATCGGATTTCGAGGTGAGAATCTCAACCGTATCGCCATTTTCCAACACGGTGTCCAACGGCACCAGACGGCCGTTGACGCGCGCGCCCATCGTGCGGTGGCCGACCTCGGTGTGCACGGCGTAGGCGAAATCGATCGGCGTGGCGCGGGCCGGTAGCGAGATGATCTTGCCTTTCGGCGTGAACACGTAGACTTCGGCCGAGCCCAAGTCCTCTTTGAGCGAGCCGAGGAACTCGTCGGAATCCGGCGTTTCGCTCGTCCAGTCGGCGAGCTGCTGAATCCATTTGAGGTTATCGGCCTCGCTCAGCTCCTGATGGTCGCTGTCTTCGCGCTGGCGATCGGCCTTGCCCGGCGTGCTCAGCGGCCGGCCGGCCTGGCCGTTCTCCTTGTAGCGCCAGTGGGCGGCGATGCCGAATTCGGCGCGCCGATGCATGTCCCACGTGCGAATCTGGATCTCGACCGGCTTGCCGCCCGGTCCGACGACCGTGGTGTGCAGGCTCTGGTACATGTTGAGCTTGGGCATCGCGATGTAGTCCTTGAAGCGGCCGGGCACCGGGCTCCACCGCGCATGCACTGCGCCAAGGGCCGCGTAGCAGTCCTGAATCGTGTCGACGATGATGCGCACGCCCATCAGATCATAGATGTTGGAGAAATCGTGGCCGCGCACGATCATCTTCTGGTAGATCGAGAAGTAGTCCTTCGGCCGTCCGCTGACCGCCGCCGTGATGTGCTGCGATGCGAGATCCTCGTTGATCTCGGCCAATATCTGCTTGAGGTACACGTCGCGCTGACCGGCACGGCGGGCCACGAGCACGACGATTTCGTTGTAGATCTTCGGGTAGAGGACCTTGAAGCTCAGCTCTTCAAGCTCGGTTTTGATGGCGTTCATGCCCAGCCGGTTGGCCAGCGGCGCATAGACGTCGATCGTCTCGCGGGCCTTCTTCTGCGCGCTTGCCTGCTTGACATAGCGCCACGTGCGGGCGTTATGGACGCGATCGGCCAGTTTGACCACCAGTACGCGCACATCACGGCTCATGGCCACGACCATCTTGCGGATCGTCTCAGCCTGCGCCGAATCGCCGTAATCCATTTTCGTCAGCTTGGTGACCCCATCGACCAGGCCGGTGACCGTATCGCCGAATTCGGCGCGGCACTGCTCCAAGCTGTAGTCGGTGTCCTCAACCGTGTCGTGCAGCAGGCCCGCCGCCACGACGATGGGCCCCATGCCCAGGTCGGCGAGAATCTGGGAGACCGCCAGCGGGTGGATGATGTAGGGCTCGCCGGACTTGCGGCGCTGCGAGGAGTGCTGCTTGACCGCCCGTCGGTAGGCCCGCTCGAGTATCTCCATATCCCCGTCAGGATGATGGTATGAGCACACTCGCACGATTGGGGCGAGCGGATCGAGCGGATCGCCGCTGATCTCACAACCCAGCATACGAGCCGATCCGCTTTCGTTTTCCTTGCCGGACATCGATCCACCTCCCTCGCATTGCTTCCTTATCCTACCTTCGCTTCGAGCGTTTCACTGTCGGCACGCCGCAGCATGGTCTCTCCGGCTGTGATGCCGTCGTACAGCGACTCGCAGCACCCAGTGTTCACAGCGCCTGACCGGCTGAAACGCCAATCACGACGAGATGCCGGTCGAGCCGAAGCCGCGCTGCGCCCGATCGGAGCCGGGCAGAGTTTCAGCCTCGACGAAACGCGCCTCGACGTACCGCTGGATGACGAGCTGCGCGATGCGATCGCCCGCGTGGAACACCGCAGTATGCTCCACATCAAGGTTGATGATCGGCACCTTGATCTCCCCCCGGTAGCCGGCGTCAATCGTCCCTGGCGCGTTGAGCACCGTGACGCCCTGCTTGGCCGCGAGACCCGAACGCGGGTGCACCAGGCCGACATACCCGGCAGGCAGCGCGATGGCGACGCCCGTGGGCACCAGGGCCCGCTGGAAGGGCTTGAGCGAGAAATCCTCAGTGGTTTTCAGATCCGCGCCGGCGTCCCCCGCAATCGCATAGGACAATGTCACCGGCTGCGACGAGTCGATGGAGCGCACCAGCACCTCGACCTGCTCCGGCTCGTTGTATGCCTCGTCGTAGGCCATCAGGCAGCGCACTCCTTGCAGACCGGCTGACCATCCTCGTCCATATAAGCCAGCTGGCTGCGGTGCTTCACCAGGAAGCACTGCGAGCAGACGAACTCGTCGCCCTGCATGGGAATGACCGTGACCGAGGCATCCTCGTTGCTCAAGTCCGCCCCAGGCAGCTCATAATCCTCGGCGATGGCGTTTTCGTCGTCGTCGATCTCATTGGAGGAATTCTGCGAACCCTTGCCAAGCTCCTGCAGCGATTCCTCGTCCTCGTCCTTGTTGCGAGGGGAATCATAATCCTGAGCCATCGCAATCCTTTCATCCGTGACGTCGTATTATGCGCCATAGAATACATGACGTTTACCCCGCATAGGATACACGATTCGAAAAGCTCGTAAAATACGACACGTGGGGCACAATGGAAATAAGTAATACGATAGACGAGAAACAATGAGGAAAGCGGTGCGCAATGCCGGAGAAGCCACTCACGCAGGCAAGTTTCGTCACGGTGAGCCCGTCGGGCGATCTTGTCTTTTCGGCTGACGGCTCACAATTCGCTCTCGAGGTGAATGACACGCTGGAACGCGCGATCCTCGAGGCCAAGCAGATCAAGTCCGAATCCCTTGACGTTCAGCAGCCTTCGAGCGGCCAGAGCCTGCCGATTTCGCAGATTCAGACGCTGATTCGCGCCGGTGCCGAACCCGCGCATGTGGCCCAGCGATACGGGCTGAGCCCTGCGCTGGTCAGGCGTTTCTCGGCTTCGGTGCAGACCGAGAAGCAGTACGCCATCGAGCAGTTCCTCATCGTCCCCGCGCCGAAGGAAAGCCGCGTGCACACTATGGCCGAGCTCATCGAGCGTACGCTGGCCACCGCGCGCATCGGCATGGAATCGCTGAAATGGACTGCGACACGCCGGGGGCTTGAGCCGTGGCGGATTACGGCCGCATTCGATTCGGCGGGTCGCCATCTGCGCGCCGAATGGACGTGGAATATGCACGACAACGCGGTCACCTGCCTCAATCCGACTGCGACACGGCTGCTTGGGGGCCTTAATCCCCATGATCGCGATGCGGATGATACGGCTGCGAATACGGACGGCGAGCTTGACGACGCATTCTCCATCGTGCTGGGCATACCAGGCGATTCGATTCGCTCGGCGCGCATCGAACGGGCGGTATCCGCGTGGGGGGCGGGCGAAGGCGAGGCGCAGCCGCAGAACAGGTCACAGGACGGGTCGCGGGATATGCTGCGAGGTTCCGCACATTCGGCAACGCCTGCCTCAGGCGGCGCTAAGGGCTCGCCGGCATCTGCTGGGCATCCGGCTGGCGACGAACGCGACACGCAAGGTTTTCCGGGAACAGTCGTTCCTGGGAAGCAGGCCAGCGCCGACGGGCGCGTTGGTGCGAGCGTGTCGGCATCGGCTGACGCTTCAGCGCTGAACCTTCTGCCACTGGACGTTAGCCCGCGCGACGCCGCGTCGGCTGGTTCCACTGCCTCGGATGCAGGCATCGATGCCGACACAGCCACGTCGCACGCCGAAGGCTCTGCTGCCGTCGCTGCTGATTCCGTCGCTTCCGCTGCTTCTGCCGAAGAGCATGGTACTGCCTCTGCCAACGACACGGATGACGCTGCTGCACAATCAGGGCGCAGGATATCCAAAGAGTCGAAGGCCAACGCGGCAAAGCCGTCGAAGCGCAAATCCCGGCGCTCGGCGGTGCCTAGCTGGGATGAGATTCTCTTCGGCGACTGAAATCAGCTCAGCTGACTCTCAGGTACATGTACCGGTATTTCGCCGCCTTTTGTACGCTAACTCATGGCTGGCGTACGAAACGCAACGCAATAGGGCCTTCATACGTAACATTTCACACGTCAGCATCGTCGTAGCGTACGAAACGCAACGCATGGGTGGTGCAGCATTGGCTAATCGGCTAATTAGCTATCAGCGTGGCTTCTGCAAGCCGTCAGCCGACACCAGTCAGATGACGTCGATCAGGCAGGGCACATCCATCTCCATCATGGTCTGCGAGCCGTGCACGCTCGGCAGCCGCGTGGCCTTGTCGGTTTGGGTGCTCGAGTCCACGAGGGTCATATTGCCCGAGGACTGCGCCACCACATCGCCGATCATCGGCTCGACACGCGAATCGACCGGCCCGAACAGGCCTTCCGCTATGGCTTGGTCGCGCGTGCGCACCAAGGCGCGGGACCCAAGATAATCCCGCCAACGCCCGGCAATCTCATCGGCCGCACAACCCTGCTCGGCATACAGCATCACGGCTCGCGGCTCCCCGCCGACCAGCGCCACGCCGTCGCTGAGCTGCGGCGTCAGCGCGATGTCGATGCGCTCCTCGGGCAGCGCAGAAACCATGCCGTGGTCGGCCACGATCACGATAAGCGTGCCGCGCGAGGCGTTGCGATGCAGCATGCCCAGCTGTGCGTCGACGCTTTCGAGGGCCGCTATCCATTCCGGCGAATTCCAGCCATACGCATGCCCCACCTTGTCAGTGTCGCGAAGATACAGATACGTCAATCCTGGATTTCGCGCCGCTTGGCATGCCGCCCTGACCCTGTCCCCTGGCTTCGTATTGCCAACGTATCGCGCGCCGCGCAGCGCCGCCTGAGTCAGCGGCGAATCAGCGAACTTGGGTAGCCCCGAGCTGGTGACCGGCACATCCTGCTCGGCCAAGCGCTCGAAAACCGTGGGCTGGCGCTGCAAGTCATGCGGCGCGATCGCCTGCCTGAACTGGATGAGCTGCGACAGCTCCCCCGTCTGCGGATTGCGCTGCGTGTAGCCCGCCATGCCCGTGAGCCCTGGGCAGGTGCCGGTGCCGAAGGTGGCCATCGCGGCCACCGTAGTGCTCGGCGCGCAGGTCGAGATGGGCCGCTGGTTCACGCGATCACGCAGCAGCGAGCGCAGGTAGGGTACATGCCCGATGCGCAGATTGAGATTCCAGAATCCCAAGCCGTCCACAAGCACGATGATGGCCGAACGTGCGTCGGGAATGCCAAGCGCACCTTGCAATGCGGCGGGATTCTTATGCACAGCGGTAGTTATCGGATGGCCGATGGCGCTGGACAGTGCTGGAAGCACGGATGACAGATGCCTTGCGCCGCCTCGCTGTGCGGTGACATCAGCAGGATTGTTGTCCGCGTCACTTGCACTTGCAGTGCCATCGAAGTCCCCATACTGCGCCGTCGGCACAAATCCTAGCAACGTCTTGCGATCCGGCACTTCAACACTCATACGCACCATTCAAGCACCGCAGCACGAAAATGGCTTGGAATTGAGCGAAATCGCAGTATCGCATTCGTATCTCCGCATATCTCCACCCGAATTTCGCACTGCCAAACAAGACTGACGAACAGGACTGATGAACAAGCCCGATGAACAGGCCTGCTGCAACCGAAAACGCTGTTGGCCGACCGTTTGGGATATCATGGGGCGGTTCACACTCAATCGCACTCAACAGGCAAGGGAGTTCCGGCATGGCACGTGCTCGCAAATCGGCTCAGGCGGCTTTCGACCCTCGCACGGTCAAGGAGCATATCGTCGAGACGCCGCTGAACGAGGAGATGAGCAAGTCCTACCTCGAATACGCGTACTCAGTGATTTACGCGCGTGCGCTGCCGGATGCCCGCGACGGGCTGAAGCCGGTGCAGCGGCGCATTATCTACCAGATGGGCCAGATGAACCTCACGCCCGACCGCGCCTACATGAAGTCGGCGCGCGTGGTCGGCGAAGTGATGGGCAAGCTGCACCCGCACGGCGATTCGGCCATTTACGAGGCCATGGTGCGATTGGCGCAGCCTTTCGCGATGCGATTGCCGCTGGTCGACGGCCACGGCAACTTCGGCTCGCTTGACGACGGGCCCGCGGCCTCCCGATACACCGAGGCGCGGCTGGCTCCGGCAGCGCTGGGGATGAACGCCAGCATCGACGAGGATACCGTCGACTTCGCGCCGAACTACGACAACAAACTGCGCGAGCCATCCGTGCTACCCAGCGCTATCCCGAACCTGCTGGTCAACGGAGCGTCAGGCATCGCGGTGGGCATGGCGACGAATATGGCCACGCACAACCTCGGCGAAGTGGTGGCCGCAGCCAAGCATCTCATGCATCATCCCGACGCCACGCTTGAGGATTTGATGCGCTTCGTGCCAGGGCCGGACTGGCCCGGCGGCGGCATCGTCATCGGCCGCGACGGCATCCGCGAGGCCTATGCGACCGGCCGCGGCACGCTGACGACCCGCGCAGCCACGCACTTGGAAAACGTGACAGCCCGCAAACGCGCGATTGTGGTGACGGAGCTGCCGTTCATGGTCGGCCCGGAGCGGGTGCTCGAACGTATCTCCGAAAGCGTGAAGAACCACAAGCTCGAAGGTATTTCCGGCGCGATCGACCTGACCGACCGGCATAACGGCACCCGGCTCGTCATCGAAGTCAAAACCGGCTTCGACCCCAACGCCGTGCTCGCGCAGCTGTTCAAGTTCACCCCGCTGCAGGACAATTTCTCGATCAACAACGTCGCGCTGGTCGACGGACGCCCGCATACGATGGGCCTGAAAGAGATGCTTGAGGTGTGGGTCGGGCATCGGCGCGCCGTCATCCGCCGCCGCAGCGAATACCGCCGCAGGAAGGCGCAGGAGCGGCTGCACTTGGTCGAAGGCCTGCTGCTGGCCATGATCGACATCGATGAGGTCATTCAGGTCATCCGCACTTCCGAAGACGCCGAAGGCGCCAAGACGCGGCTGATGGCCGTGTTCGACCTCGACGAGATTCAGGCCCAGTACATCCTCGATCTGCGGCTGCGCAGACTGACGCGCATGAGCCGCATCGAGCTCGAATCCGAGCGCGATGACTTGAAGCGCAGCATCGAGGAATTGGAACGCATTCTGGCGTCGAGCGAGGCGCTCGATCGGGTCATCACCGACGAAATGGACGAGGCTGTGGCGTCTTGGGGCACGCCGCGCCGCACGGTGCTGCTTGATGAAGGACCTTCCGGCGAGCTGGCCCCGGTAAGCGCCGAAGGCGACGAAACGTTGTCTGCTTCGGCGCTTGCGGCCATGCACGCCGCTTCGTCGGTGTCCTCGGCGGCTGCCGGTGTCGAAGCGGCTGCTGCCGCACGCAAGGCCGGGAACGCCGACGAGGCGGCTTCGGCGCTGCAGCTGGACGACGAGCCATGCACGGTGCTGATGAGCGCCACGGGGCTGATCGCCCGCAGCACACCGAGCGCCTTGGACATCTGGCAGACGCATTCCGCTTCGGACGGCCGCGCAGCCGACGACCAGATCGTCACCGTCTTCCCCACCACGACTCTGGCCTCCTATGGCCTCATCACTTCGGCTGGACGGCTGGTGCTCGCGCAGGTGGCCGACTTGCCCGCCCTGCCAGCCTCGGTCACGTTGTCGCTCAGCGGCGCAGTCAAGGCCGATGAACTGCTGACGCAGACCGAAAGCACGGACCCGGTTGCCGGCGAGCACGTCGTCACCGCCGTGTCGTTAGGGGACGATGAGCCGCCGCTGGCTATCGGCACCGCTGCCGGCGTCGTCAAGCGCTGGAATCGGGAGTCGCCTACGACCATGGATTCGTGGAGTGTCATCGATCTCAAAGACGGCGACCGCGTGCTGTTCGCCGCGCCCGCAGCTGACGACGACCGGCTGGTATTCATCTCCTCGGATTCCTCGCTGCTGACCTTCGTCGGCTCAGTCGTGCGCCCGCAGGGCCGTTCGGCGGGCGGCATGGCTGGCATCAAGCTTGCCGAGGGCTGCCGGGCGCAGGCGTTCAACGTGGTGCAGGCAGGCAAGGTCGCCTGGACCTACGAGGAGGGCGAGAACGGCCTGTTCTCCGCCTCCGGAGCCGTGGTGCTTACCGTGGCTGGGGACTCTGACGCACTTGAGGGCACAGAGAACGGCGCTGCGAAGGTCACTCCGCTCGAAATGTATCCGATGAAGGGCCGCGGCACCGGCGGGGTGCGCTCTCAGCGCTTCCTCAAAGGCCAGAACACCCTGATCGCCGCATGGGTCGGCTCCTATCCGCTGCGCGCCAGCACGGCTTCCGGCTCGCCCATCGACCTGCCGAAGCCGGATATGCGTCGCGATGCGTCCGGCGTGGACCTCGATGCGCCAATCGGATTTGTGGCGTGAGATTGCGCGGTTGCGCGGGTTTTAGGGCTTGCGTGTGCGCGTCTGCTGTTTATGGGCAGGGAAAGGACTCGATCTTCCGCTGTAGGAGAATTGCGCCTCATTGTATGCTTGAGCTATCGAAAACGAAGGAGGTGTTGTTATGACTGTGTTGACTTTTGATGATGTGAAGTATGCGAAGGCTGAGGCTGAGGCGCGGCGTCGCGGTGTTGATTTGCGCGCGAAGCTGAGCCACGAGGTTGAGACGTATGCGCATGATGCCGAGGTACGGAACAGTGAGTTCAGCGATGATGATGAGATAGCCGGGGTGTTGCGCACCCATGAGGATGTGCGCAGATTCTTCGAGGGTATCTTAAGCGAGGCGGCTGCTGGTGATTGATGTCGTCTACTCGCATGGTTTTCTTAGGGACGCGAAACGCCTCGCACGCCAATGGCCCAATCTTGTCCGTGATTTATACGCGATCGTCGATGAGGAGCTTCGCACTGATGGTGTTGTAAGCGATGCGTACGATCCTCATGTTTTGGAGAATCGTGGCGGGCATTACAACGGTTGCATGGAGTTTCATCTTGCGGATGACGTGCTGGTGTTGTTTTCGCCGCCCTATCCGAAACGCTCATTGACGATGCAGCGTATCTGCACGCATGCCGAACTGTCATCGGGCGTGTTTGGACGAGAATGGCCCGACGATTAGCCAAAAATGCAACCGGTCTGAATTCGAACTGAGTACATGCGGCAATGCAGCCACTATGCTCATATTCAAGATTGTTTGATTGGTTTGGATTGCCTTTCGAGTTTTGTTGAAACCAATAGGACTATCGCGGCTGCGGCGGCGAGTGCCGCGCCGATCCAGAGTGCGCCTTGCGCGTTAGTGCCTCCCGAGCCGAGGGGGATGCCGCACAGCCATGCTCCGATGGCGTTGCCGACGTTCAGCGCGGCGATGTTCATCGAGGAGCCGATTGTGGGGGCGTCCTTCGCATGGTTCATGAGCCGCAGCTGCAGTCCGGGCGCGGTGGCGTATCCAAGCACGCCCCATAGCACCAGCGCTACGAGAGATACCCAGAGCATTTGCCCAAGAGATGCAAACAGCGCCAGCACGACGGCGAGACCGACGATGAAGGCGAGCAGCGAGCCGTCCAGCGAGCGGTCGGCGGCCCGCCCGCCGACCATGTTGCCGATGAAGGTTCCTACGCCGTAGACCACCAGCAGCGCCGGCAATAGCGTGGAGCGGAAGCCGGCCACTCCGGTGAGGATGTACGAGACGTAGGTGTACGGGCCAATCAGCGCGGCGAAGGTGAGCATGCTGAGCGCCACGGAGGCCCATAGGCTCGGACGGCGCAGGGCGGCGAGCTGCCCGCGCAGGTCCGTCTCGCCCCTGCCGGCGTCTTGTCCACCAGCAGCCATGTGCTGAGCAGCACGAGGAATCCGATGCCGGTCAGCACCCAGAAGATGGTGTTCCATCCCCAGCGCTGCCCTAGGAACGCTCCGAAGGGCGTGCCGATCACGTTCGAGACGGTCAGCCCGGCGAACATGAGGGAGATGGCACCCGCCCGCCTGTTCTCGCTGACCATGTCGGCGGCCACAACCGAGCCGACCGAGAAGTAGGCGCCGTGGCACAGGGCGGCGATGATTCGCCCGATCATGAGCACCGGGAAGCTCGGGGCCAGGGCGCACACCAGGTTCCCGACGATGAACAGCCCTACCAGGCCCACCAGCACATTCTTGCGATCTATCCTTCGGACCGCCAGCGTGAGGAACACGGCCCCCACTGCTACCGCGATGGCATATGCAGAAACCAGCGTCCCTGCGGTGTCCGCCGCGACGGAGAACCTTCGGGCTATCTCGGGCAATATGCCCATCACCGACAGCTCGGTCAGCCCGATGCCGAATCCTCCCAAGGCCAGCGCCCACAACCCCAATGGTCGTTCCGACTGCTTCATATTTTCCATGCTTCCCATCTCCCGATACCAGACATTGCAAATCGCATCTTTATATTTAAATATTACAATATAACTATATATAGATATTCGATGTTGCTACTCAGTGTCACGACCAAAGGCATCGAAATCCAGACAATACATTTCAGCCGCAGGCTAGCAATTTGCTCTTGCCCACCTTGCCAAATAGACTTATAGAAATATTTCGATTAATCCGTATTGTTATGAGGCGAAACGGCTATGGATCAGACTGGCATACGTGGGAACGCAGCAGCGAGGGGCCGCACGCCGGATTCTCTCATACCTGCGCTGAAGGCCATCGCCAACCCCGTGCGTTTGCAGATTCTCGTGTGGCTCAAAGAGCCTCGGGCCAATTTTCCGATGGACAACGTCATTGCAGACCCGGACGAATACGGAATCTGCGTCACGCAAATCCAAACCAAAACAGGACTCGCCCAGCCGACCGTTTCAAACCACATGTCGGTGCTCGAACGAGCAGGCCTGGTGATTTCGACACGGGTGCGGCAATGGACCCATTATCGTCGCAACGAAGCCAACTTGGCGAAGCTGGTTAGCGAACTCGGCAACACCATCGGCGAATAACCGATATACCATGCTCTTCTTCAAGCAAGATGTGGTCGTTTGCATCTTCGTATCACATTTATCGTATATGTGAAACAGCCACCTCAATGAGATAGCCGTTTCGCACGGGCAAGAATGAAGATTCGCTTACAACAGCGCTTGACGAAGTGATGCCCGCGCCTACTCACCGGTATAAAGTCATGCCCTGGGGAGCGGGAACAAATCCGACGGTGCGCAGCAGGCGGGTGTAGCGGCTTGTGGAGGTTAAAGGCTCGCCGTTGACGTCGGCGATGACGATGCTGCCACGGTGGCTGCGTTGCAGCGCTGAGATGAGTTGACGCAGTGCGGCGATGAGAATGGTGTCGTTGGGTTCTTGGATGTCGTGTTCTTGTCCGATTTCCTGGTCACCGCTTTGGCCATTCTGCGCGAAGACCAAAAGGTGTCGCTGAGACATGTAGAGCACGGCCTCGCCTTGCACTATAACAACGATGCTGCCTTCGCGGCGTGAAGGCTTGCGGCCGCCTTCCGACAGGGCCTGCGGCCATGGGACGGCTCCCCCGGCGAGATTCGCCGGGTCAAGTGCATCTAGGGCCACGGCTTGCAGCGCGGCCTTGTCCTGCTGATTATCGAAGGGTTGCGGTGGCTGGGACTGCCTCGGCTCGGGTTGGGATTGCGCTGATTCAGCATGCTGTTGCGTTGCCTGCGACTCATTGCCTTGCTGCGCGTCAAGCTCGCGCTGCTGGGCGCGCAGGGCATCCACGGTCTGGCGCTCGGCGAATTGGACGCCGGACAGACCGGTGACGAACATGCCGCGCACGAGTTTGCCGGCTTCCTCCATCGCTTTGAGTACCGGATAGATGCCGGCGAAACCGCCCGGAATCGATTCCCGGTCGATTACCGGCTGCGCGATGACTCCGTACCGTTCCAGCAACGCCTCTACACGGGCTACGGCTATGCGTTCGGAGCCTTCATGATTCTGGCTTCCGGAAGATTCATTACCATAGCTTTGATTATCGGAATCCCGCGGCACTAATGACCACAACCCGCTCAGCGCCGGCGGCACAGTGACACGCACTCGCGCCCGAGAATTCCACCCATGACGACGAGGCATGGCGCGACGAGCGGAACGAGGAGCGCTCAACGCGCGGACGGGGGCGAATGAGCTGTTCGTCACTGCGCCGGACCATACCAGATTCCATAGTGACTCTTGAAACTCGCCCTCAGTCCACGGGACGGAAAGCTCGCCAGTTGATTCGTTTACCATCAACGATGTGACACTACTACTGGCCATCACTTGTTCAGCGGTTTCGGTACACAAGGCTGCCAATCGATGGACCGGATAGGCACCGCTCGATTCCAACACCTGCATAATCGCGTCATTGGGCGCAATGCGTGATGTTGTTGGATTTGTCGATTTGACATTGTCACGCGTTCGCACGATATCGACGGCAGCCGCCGCAAGTAGCGGAGAATCGGCGAGACACCAAGCGATTTGTCCGGCTTCACCGTGTGCGGGACTGCCCGAGCCAACCCAGACGATATCGCCGCTGGAAAGCAGCTCGTCAAGCATGGATCGCTGGTAATCGCGGATACGTGCCGGGAATATCGCGGATTCCCACAGCGCTGCTGGCAATGACAGCCCTTCCAGCTGCTCGATGACGTGCAGGAGGCCGTCAACACCTTCGAAAACCGTGCCTTCGGATGCTCTGTTATCGGCAATATGAAAGCCAACAGCCGCGTGACCAGTAGAGTCAGTTTCCTCGCTCGCAGCAGCGCCCGCGCTCATTGCTCCCTGCCTGCGAATCAGATACGACTGATAAGCCGCACTGCTGACAGGTTTGATAGCGGCTCGCGCTTTGGCGAGCGAACGGTTACGGATGCGCCGGAACACGTCACGATGCAAATACTGTGCAATGTCAGCAACATCAGTCCCCTCCCCCGTGAAATGCCCGTTCAGCAGATCACCTCGGGCAGCCAAGGCATCCAGTTCGCGCACCACACTGACAGCGTCAAATCCCAGCGCCGCAATCGCTTCATCGGCAGTAAATGGGCCATGAGTTTTGGCGTAACGCGTGACCCGCCCAGTCACATCATCGCTTCCTAGCTCGTTCCAGAAATGGGTCTGCGCCAGCTCCTCTTCGACGTCGTGGGTGGTCTGCTCATCAAGCACCTCTGCAATGCGATTGCCGCCTATCAGGCGCTCAAGCACTTCCGGATCCATCGACAGCAGCGAGGCGGCGCGCTCGGCTTGCGGCACGTCGTACTGGTACATGACCGAGCCGACGAAGCCGAACAGCAGATTGCCTGCCAGCGGCGACGGCGTTTCTGTGCGCACGTCATGCAGCAGCATGTCGCCGCTGTCCAGCGCAGTCATGATGCGGCGTAGCGCTGGCAGGTTGTAGACGTCTTGCAGGCATTCGCGCGCAGTTTCCAGAATCAGTGGGAAGTTGCGCTGCGTTCTGGCGACTTGCAAGAGCTGGGCGGAGCGCAGGCGCTGCTGCCAGAGTGGGACGCGCTTGCCGGGCTTGGTGCGCGGCAGATACAGCGACCGCGCCGCACACTCGCGGAATCGCGCGGAAAAGAGTACCGATTCACCGACCTGATTCTCGACGTCACGTTGCAGCTCGTCCGGGTCAAACAGGAATATCTGGTCCGCAGGAATATCAGCATCAGTCTGGGGTATGCGCACCACGATGCCGTCATCAGCGGCATAGCACTGCCCGTCGAAGCCGTAGCGTGCCTTGAGCCGGTTGGCAACGACCATCGACCACGGTTCATGCACCCGCCTGCCGAAGGGCGAATGCAGGATGACGCGCCAATCGCCTTCCTCGTCTTCGCAGCGCTCGACCACGAGCTGCTGGTCATTGGCGACTACATCGGTCGCGGCAACCTGTTCGCTGAGCAGGCCAGCCAAATTCGCGCAGGCGTTGTTGTCAAGCCCGTCATCGTGCAATCGCCGTGTTATTGGCTCATCAAATCGTGCGCTTTCGCCGTCGCGCGCCGACACCAGTCCTTGCGTCACTTCGCGGATGAAGCGGCCCTTGGATATGCCGAAGCCGACATCGCGCCCGTTGCCTTCTCCATGCCAGAACGGCAGCCGTGCGGTACGGCCGGGGGCTGGGTTGACGATGACGCGGTCGTTGGTGATCTCCTTGATCTGCCATGTGGAGGTTCCCAAGGTGATCACGTCGCCGACTCGCGATTCGTAGACCATTTCTTCGTCAAGCTCGCCCACCCGACGCGGCCCTGGCCCTGCCTGCGCTTCGGGCAGCACGACGGTGTACATGCCACGATCGGGGATGGTGCCTCCTGAAGTGACGGCCAGGCGTTGTGCGCCGGGGCGCGCCGAGATGACATTGCTCTCATGATTCCATTGCAGCGGCGGGCGGAATGCCGAGAAATCCTCGCTATCGTAGCTGCCGGTGAGCATGCCGAGCACGGCGTCAAACATATCGCGCTCAAGCGTGACGAATGGCGCTGCCCGGCGCACGGTCGCATACCAGTCGCCGGGCTTGAGATCATCCATTGCGGCCGCAGCGACGGTCTGCTGGGCGAGGATATCCAAGGGGCTGCGAATGACGCTCAGCGGCTCGATATCGCCTTTGGTCATGCTTTCGATGCATGCCGCGGAGCCGATGAGCTGCTCACGAGTCAAGGGATAGAACAGGGCGTGCGAGACGCCGCCCACACGGTGGTCGGCGCGACCCACACGCTGCAGCCCCGATGACACCGAAAGCGGTGGCGCGATCTGTATCACCAGATCGACCGAACCCATATCGATGCCGAGTTCCAGGCTGCTCGTGGCGACGACGCAGCGAAGCCGACCGTGCTTGAGATCTTCCTCGATTCGTTTGCGCCGATCTTTGGAGACCGACCCATGATGAGCCATGGCGATGGTCGTGTCACCGTCATGGGATTCGACAAGGTTTGTCGAGGAGCCGACCACCGAATCATAATGGGCTGCGGAACCGTAGTCATGCCGCGATGATGATTGGACTTGGGAACCAGCACCGCCAAGACTTTCGGCGTAAAGGTCGTTGAGCTTGGCGGTGAGACGCTCCGCCAGCCCGCGCGAATTGACGAACACCAGTGTGGTGTGGTGCCGCAGAATCTCATCGAGCACATCGCGTTCGATGGCAGGCCATATCGACCCCGAGAAATCCTTATCGGTGCCGCTAGGAAGCTGCCCAAACTGAGACGAACCACCGCGAGCAGACTTCTTCGCTACGATCTCCGAGCGTTCAGCGAGGCGCTGCATGGCAGGGCTCACTCCGCTGATGTGCCCGCGCGCCCCAGAACTGGCCGATACCACAGCTTTTGTCGTGTGGATATCGCGCATGTCAGCCAGCGGCTCCACGACGCGCAAATCCATAGCCGGCCGCTCTTTCGGCTCGATAATAGCAACGTCGCGACCACCGCCGATGAACCGCGCTGCCTCCGCGGCCGGGCGCACCGTGGCAGACAATCCCACACGCTGCGCTGGGGCAGCCGTAAGCAAATCAAGTCGCTCCAAGCTCAGCGCTAGATGCGCACCACGCTTCGAGCCGGCCAAAGCATGTACCTCGTCAAGAATCACCGTCTCGACAGTGGACAGGATGCTGCGGGCCTTCGAAGTAAGTAGCAGGAAAAGCGATTCGGGCGTGGTGACAAGAATATCCGGCGGATGCGTGGCGATTGACCGGCGCTCTTTCGGCGTCGTATCGCCGCTGCGGATGGCTACGCGAATATCGGGCGGCGTGGCTCCTTCGCCACGGCATTCCTCGGCGATTCCGGCCAGCGGCGCATTGAGATTGCGCGCCACATCGACAGCGAGCGCCTTGAGCGGGGATATATAAAGCACGCGGACACCACGTTTGACGCGGCGTTTCTCATGCTTTGTCTGGCTAGCCGAGACAGCATGGTCTGCGACAGTCTGCGCTGTGCCGTTAGACTGCACCGTATCATTGGACTGCACCGTGTCTTTAGACTGCACCGCGTCATTGAACTGCACTGTGCCATTAGACTGCGCGGTCTCGTCTGCAAGCTGTCGTGCGTCATCGCCCATACCCTCATGAACATCACCATGCGTCAACAGCCGGTCAATGGCCGACAAAAACGCCGTCAGCGTCTTGCCCGACCCGGTAGGGGCAATCACCAGCACATTGCCGCCCGCGCTGATCACCGGCCATGCCTGCTGCTGCACCGCGGTCGGCTCGCGGAATGCATGCTCGAACCACGCCCGGGTCGGCGTCGAGAACAGATTCAAGCATTCGTACATATGTTCGATTATGGCAGAGTGTGGCGACTGCTGACTGACTACACGACACGCCTTGCGCTGTCACATGGCAGGCTCGCTATACCGCTCGCCGCGCCGTGCTTCGCAGCAGCTCATGCATCATGACCATGATCACCAGTATGAGCAGCAGGAAGATCGGATACAGCGAAATCGAGGTGTGGTCGGCAATCAGGCCGAACAGCGGCGGCATGGCGAGCGCACCGACGTACGCGCTGGCCATTTGTACGCCGACGATGGCCTGGGATTTGTCCGCGCCGAAATACGCAGGCGTCGAGTGGATGATGCACGGGTAGATCGGCGCGCAGCCCAGCCCGACCAGAATCAGCCCGACCAGCGCCATAATCTGCCCCGGGAAGGGCACCATGAGCAGCACAATGCCACACAGCATAATCGTCTGACCGATGCGAATCATCGTCGGATCGTTGAATCGCATCGTCATGAAACCGCTCAGCGCGCGGCCGATGGTGATACCGACGTAGAACAGACTCGCCCAACTTGCTGCAGTTTTCGCATCCAGCCCGTGATGCAGCACCATGTAGCTGCTCGCCCACAGACCGGCTGTGGATTCGACAGCGCAGTAGCAGAAGAAGGTCACGAATACGGATTTGGCACCGGGGATGGCAATGATCTGCCGAAAGCCGAGCGGTTTGACAGCTTTGCCAGCGTTGACAGATTCGACAGGTTTGTCCGATGCATGGGACTTGCCCGCACTCTCGGGAGCGTCACCCTTCCCCGTAGCCGCCGACTCCCGCCCTTTCCACAAAGGCAGCGAAAGCGTCAGCACCACCGTGAGCACGACCTGCAGGATGGCGATATAGCGATAGCCCCACGACCAGCCTTGGCCTCGAGTCAGCGCGAATCCCATGATGTAGGGGCCAAGCGAGGCACCGACGCCCCACATGCAGTGCAGCCAGCTCATATGCCGGCTCGCATAGTGAATGGCTACGTAGTTGTTCAGCGCGGCATCCACGCCGCCCGCGCCCAGACCGTAGGGAATCGCCACCAGCAGCAGCGTCCAGTAGTTCGGCGCGAGGGAGAACCCCAGCAGCGCCACGGCGGTGGTGGCCACCGAAATCAGCATGACCTTGCCGACGCCGAAGCGCAGCGTCATGCGGTCAGAGAGCAGCGCGGAGATAATCGTGCCCGCCGAAATCACCATCGAGATGCCGCCCGCCCATGACAGCGGAGCGCCAAGATCATGGCTCATCGTGGGCCAGGCCGACCCCAGCAGCGAATCAGGCAATCCCAGGCTGATGAAGGCGATGTAGATCACGGCAAGCAGCAGATTGGCCACATGAGCTCCTTTGCGGGTAGAATCTGGCGGACTCAGCGACTGGTCAGGCCGCTGCGTTGCGAGCACGCCAGAGAGAGTGCGTTCCGCCGCCCTCACTCATGGTGTACGAATGTTCCTATAACTCCGCTATTCAATCACGAACCGGTCCACGACACGCGATAACCCAGCATTTCAGCGGCGCGGCTTTCCCTCCATCGCGCACACGAGCATATGGCTTGTAACGCAACCACCAGCTTCCTCATTGCACCTCGCGCTAGCCACGTACCCTTCTGCAAACGTTACAACTCCCGCATTACCACGAACACAGTGCGGGAGTTGTAACGTCTGGAAGCGTTCAAACATCACAACTACCGCACTATGGTGATCTCAATGCAGGGGTTGTGACGATTCGTGACCCAACGACTGCCCAAGGGTGAACTCCGTTGTTTCCTCGGGCCCTTGGTAGGCCCTCGGCGTCGGCTACGCAGAACCCACTGGGTTCTGCGCTTAACGCTTCCGCCCGCACACGGGTCAGGTTAGTGCGGGAGTTGTGGCGCGCAACGCATATGACTCGCGTCTGAACTCTGGCACATGTTCAGTTGCTTACGCCAGATGCGACACGCACATCCCCTCATAACGCAACACACCGCGCCGATGCGATGTTTCGTAACATAGTTCGCGATGATTGATTGCGGCAACAACGATGGAAGGTGCCCATTATGGCAGACCAAACAATGTCCTACCAGCCAACATCCACAACCGAAACGCCTGGCGCCCACAAGGCCACCCAGGCAATCGCACAATCATCCACGCAGACGCAACCGACCACACAGACTCAGCCGGCCTCAGCCAGCACAGTCCTAGCCAGCACAGCCGACGCGCCGCAGGCCCAGCCCCTTACGCGCCGCGAGCACGACTGCATAGGCGAGCTCGACGTGCCGCTCGACGCCTATTGGGGCATCCACACGCTGCGCGCCACGCGCAACTTCACCGTCTCGGGGCGTCCGGACGCGCATCACCCGCAGCTTGTCAAGGCCTATGCCACCGTCAAGCGCGCCTGCGCCCAGGCCAATGCGCAGCTCGGGCTGCTCGACGAGGGCAAAGCGCGGCTCATCGTCGCGGCCTGTCTGGAGATCGAGGGCGGCGCCCTGGCCGACCAGTTCCCCATCGACCAGCTGCAGGGCGGGGCCGGCACCTCGCTGAACATGAACACAAACGAGGTGGTCGCCAACCGGGCCTTGGAACTTGGCGGGCGTGCCAAGGGCGACTACGCGTTTATCCACCCCAACGACGACGTCAACAAATCGCAGTCGACCAACGACACCTACCCCGCCGCCGCCAAGCTCGCGCTCATCAGCGAGATCAAGCCGCTGGTCGTCGCTTGCAAGACGCTGGCCAAGTCCTTCCACGACCTCGCCGACCGGCATATCAACGATGTGACCATAGGCCGCACTCAATTGCAGGACGCCGTGCCGATGACCTTCGGCCAGGAGTTCCACGCCTTCGCCAGCTTCCTGAAAAGCGACTGGCTCACCCTCGAATCTCTCATCCCCCAGCTGAGCGAACTCAATCTGGGCGCCACCGCCGTAGGCACCGGCATCTGCGCCGACCTGCGCTTCCGCCAGACCGCCACCGCCCGACTGGCCGAGGACACCGGGCTGCCGATAACCGCCGCGCCAGACCCGATCAGCGCCACCACCGACATGAGCATGTACATCACGCTCTCAGGCGCGCTCAAGAACCTCGCAGTCCATCTCAAGAAGGCCGCCGACGACCTGCGCCTGCTCAACTCGGGGCCGCGCGACGGCTTCAACGAGCTGGACGTGCCCGCCCGCCAGGCCGGCAGCAGCATCATGCCCGGCAAGATCAACCCGGTCATCCCCGAATGCGTCGACCAATGCTGCTTCAGGATCTTCGGCATGGACACCACAGTCACCTGGGCATCCTCCGAGGCCCAGCTACAGCTCAACGCCTTCGACCCGGTCATCGTCCACTCGCTGCTCGACGGCATGGAACTGCTCGACAACGCGATGCACATGTTCAAAGCCAACTGCGTGGACGGCATCACCATCAACGTCGCCGCAGGCCTCCTGCACGCGCAGTCCTCCCCCTCGATATCCGCATCCCTGAACGCTTCCATCGGCTACGAGCGGTCCGCGCAAATCGCCCAAGAGGCCATGCGCGAGCACACAACCGTGCGGCAGGTAGCCGGCGAGCGCACCGAGCTGTCCGATAGCGAACTCGACGACCTGCTCGACCCCATCGCCCTGTCACGCAGACTCGGCCAGACCTGCCGCGAACGACGCCAATAAAGCCAACCAAACAAACACAGCCGGCATGAAGGTACGGCATACAGACATAGCATGCAGGCAAAGCATGAAGGCCAGTCAGCCGGTCCGCATGCTATCTCATTGCATTGCTCCGGCCACCCGCGCACTGACCTGCCCGTACACGCCGATATGGCGCAAGTGCTCAGGTATCGATGCGCGAGCGGTCGAAGTCGTCGGCGTTCTCGATGATGAACTGCTTGCGCGGCGGCACTTCGTCGCCCATCAGCAGCTCGAAGACGTCGCTGGCATGCGCCGCGTCCTCCATGCGGATACGCCGCAGCATGCGTGTGCGCGGGTCCATGGTGGTGTCGGCCAACTGGTCGGCGTCCATTTCGCCCAAGCCCTTGTAGCGCTGCACTTCGCTGTTGAAATCGATGTGCTGGCGGGTCAGCTCGTCAAGCCTGCCGGCCAGCTCGTCGTCTGAATAGGTGTAGATGTACTCGCCTTTGCGCTTGCCGGTCAGTGCGATGCGATGCAGCGGTGGCACGGCGGCATAGACATGGCCGAACTCGATCAGCGGGCGCATGTAGCGGTAGAACAGCGTCAGCAGCAGCGTGCGGATATGCGCGCCGTCGACGTCGGCGTCGGTCATCATGACGATTTTGTTGTATCGGGCCTGTTCGATGTCGAAGTTCGGCCCCGAGCCTGCACCGACGACCTGGATGATCGCCGCGCATTCCTTGTTCGCGAGAATTTGCGCGAGCGAGGCCTTCTGCACGTTCAGGATCTTGCCGCGAATGGGCAGCAGCGCCTGGAAGCTCGAATTACGGGCGGCCTTGGCGGTGCCGAGCGCGGAATCTCCCTCGACGATGAACAGCTCGGCCACGTCGTCGTTGCCCGGCTGGCAGTCGGAGAGCTTGGGCGGCATGGAGGCGGATTCGAGCGCGTTCTTGCGCCGCGTGACCTCTTTGGTCTTGCGCGCCTGGATGCGCGCATGCATTTCGCTGGTGATCTTCTCAAGCACGCGGGCTGACTGCTCTTTGTAGCCGCGCTTGGAGCCGGCGATCATCTCGCCGAACTGCTTGTCGGTCATGCGCGAGACGATGCCGCGCACCGCCGCCGTGCCGAGCACATCCTTGGTCTGGCCTTGGAACTGCGGCTCGGCGATGCGCACGGTGACGACGGCCACGAGCCCGGCGAGAATATCGTCACGCTCGACGCGAGTGCTGGAATCCTTGAGATTGACCTTGAGCTTGCGGGCGTTGTCTTCCACGGCCTTGCGAATCTGCTTGGTCAGGCTTTGCAGGAAGCCGTCGACATGCATACCACCGCCCGGCGTCTCCACGACGTTCACGAAGCTGCGCAGCGTCGTGTCATAGCCGTTGATCCAGCGCAGCGCGATGTCGACGCCGCAATCGCGCGTGACTTTCTGCGCATGCAGATCGCCGTTCTCGTCCACGGCCTGCGTTTCCTCGTTGTAGGTCGCGCTGCCGGTGATATGCCAGATGCCGCACACGGGTTCGCCGTGCGAAAGATAATCGACGAAGTCCTTGACCCCGCCGGTGTGCAGGAATTCCTCGACGCGCCGGTGGGTATGACCGTCTGACTGAGTGACGACCAGCGAAGTGACGGCGGCTGGCGTTGCAGATGCAGCAGACGCCGCGGGTGCCGAGCCGCCCTGTACGGGTGTAGAAGGCATAGAAGGCGCGGAAGAAGCGAACAGCTCAGGCTCAACTCCGTCGGCTGCCACAGTCTCGGCATTCCCAACATTCTCAGGGCTTTCAACCGCCGACTCGGCATCGACTGCAACACCAGCCGTTGCCTCGGCATCGACTTCCAGCAGATCGTCAACGTCGGCATCGCCGGTTTCGGGAATATGCTCATCAACGACAGTGATCTTGAGGCCTGGCACGAGGAAGCTGGTCTGGCGCACGCGGTCGATGAGCAGGTCGTAGCTGAATTCGGCGGTGTCGTTGAATATCTCGGGATCGGCCCAGTAACGCACGCGCGTGCCGGTGGTGCGCGGGCTGACCTTGCCGATGATTTCGAGCTCGGTGGGCTTGTTCTTCCTTGTGCGTTTGAAGGGCGCATCCGGCGAGGGCTGCTGCGGATCGGCGTCTTTGTAAATGCCCGGATGACCTTGATGGAAGGCCATATGATAGGTCTTGCCGTTGCGATCGACTTCGACGTCCAGCCGAGAGCTGAGCGCGTTGACCACCGAGGAGCCCACGCCGTGCAGACCTCCGGCGGCGTTGTATGAGTCGTTGCCGAATTTCGCGCCGGCGTGCAGCTTGGTCAGCACGACTTCGACGCCGGTGAGCTTGGTTTTCGGCTCCACGTCGACGGGAATGCCGCGGCCATTGTCGGCCACTTCGATAGAGCCGTCATCGTGCAGCGTGACGGTGATGTGGCTGCACGCGCCCGCCAGCGCCTCGTCCACCGCGTTGTCGATTATCTCCCACAGGCAGTGCATGAGCCCTTGGCTGTCGGTCGTGCCGATGTACATGCCGGGGCGCTTGCGCACGGCGTCCAGGCCTTCGAGCACCGACAGGTTCTTGGCGCTGTAATCCTCAGCCACTTATTCTCCTCAATTCACCCAACGAAAAGCTCTTCTCGTCGCCAGCTGACGGCGGGAAGAGCCTGAACCACGGGGCATCACCCCAGCGATATTCCTTCCGACGACCGAATCACTGATCGAGGAAGTCGCGCAGCGTCTGCGAACGCGAGGGGTGACGCAGCTTCGACATGGTCTTCGATTCAATCTGACGGATGCGTTCACGGGTCACGCCGTAGACGCGACCGATATCATCGAGCGTCTTGGGCTGGCCATCCTCAAGGCCATAACGCATCTTGATGACGCCCGCCTCGCGTGGCGAAAGGGTTTCGAGCACCTGCTTGAACTGCTCCTGCAGCAGGGAGAAGGCCACAGCGTCCGAGGGGGCGATTGCGTCGGTGTCTTCGATCAGATCGCCAAATTCAGAGTCGCCATCCTCACCGAGCGGAGTGTGCAGCGAAATCGGCTCGCGGCCGTACTTCTGCACCTCCTGCACCTTCTCCACCGGCATGTCGAGCTCGCGGGCCAGCTCGTCCGGCGTGGGCTCGCGCCCAAGATCCTGCAGCATCTGGCGCTGGACACGCGAAAGCTTGTTGATGACCTCGACCATGTGCACGGGCACGCGAATCGTGCGCGCCTGATCGGCCATGGCGCGGGTGATGGCCTGGCGAATCCACCAGGTGGCATAGGTCGAGAACTTGAAGCCCTTCTTCCAGTCGAACTTCTCGACGGCGCGAATAAGGCCCAGATTGCCTTCCTGGATCAGATCGAGGAAGAGCATGCCGCGGCCGGTGTAGCGCTTGGCTAGCGAGACCACAAGTCGCAGGTTCGCCTCAAGGAGGTGGTCCTTGGCCTTCTTGCCGTCGTTCGCCGCCCATTTGAGCTCGCGCTTGCGGCGGAATTCCATGCCCTCGCCCTCGGTGTCGAGCAGATGCTGGGCATAGAGGCCGGCCTCGATGCGTTCGGAAAGATCGACCTCCTGCTCGGCATTCAGCAGGCTCACGCGGCCGATCTGCTTGAGGTAGTCCTTGACCGGGTCGGCCGTAGCGCCAGCCGCAACCACGCGACGCTTCGGATTGCCCGAAGGCGTCAGATTCTCATCATCGTCGTCGTCGCGCACCACGAAGACGCCTTTGGCCTTGGGAACCACCGGCTCTTCGGCGTGCTTCTTTTCCTCCTCGCCGTCGTCATGGTCATCGTCGCCTGCATCGTCGAAATCGTCGCTGTCGGTGTCATCGTCCGTATCGTCGTTGTCGTCATCGCTATCAGCGTCATCATCGAGCTGATCGTCGTCGACATCATCAGCATCGATGGCGTCCATATCCTCAACGTCCTCGTCGTCGATGTGATCCTTGTCCAGAACCTCGTCGTCGTCGTCATGGGTGCTGCGGGACGCCGCCGAAGAGGCCGACTTGGCCGGGCTCTTCTTCGCCGAAGACTTGCTCGCAGCCGCCTTCTTCGCAGCAGCCGCAGAGGTGGCCTTCGACTTGTTGGAAGCGGTTTTCGCAGTGGTCTTTGCAGCAGTCTTCTTCGTCGTAGCGGCGGCACTGCTCGTCTTGGAGCCAGCCGTTTTGGAAGTCGGACGCTGCGGCGCTGCCTGCTTCGAGGAGGCGCTGCCGGTAGCCTGGTCAGCCTGTTCCGTGATCGCCGTCGTTTCCTTCGTGGCCAAACTTATCCTCCTGAGTGATCCTGCCAGAACGCGCATAGCACAAAGGCGCACTTCTGGCAAGGGCAAATCGTCAACTATTGGAGTTAACCACCTCGCACGGACGATTATTCCCGCGACCCGCCCATTCTTTTCATGACGGCTTGCCACGAACTCGCCGTTCCCCGCTGTTTGCAGGACCTATCCCGTGTTCCAGCGCGGAGCAGACAATCGCTGCCAGCGTACAGCCCTGATCCAATCCCAAGGCACGCAACGCATATTCGAGCGCCTTGGCCTCGCCCATCCACCATAGGATATACCCGGCGACGGCCAGCGGCTGCACCTTGAAGCGCCCGGGAACGACATCGGCCATGTCGCACATCATCGCGATGCCGGCATGGCAGCGTCGCCTGTCAAGCTCGGCGTGCTCGTCTTCGAAGGCGGTGCGCAGCAGACGATACATGCTGCGGGCATTGCGCGGATCGTGCGGATGGGAGGCGAATGCGACCATACGGTGCATATCGCACTGCCCACGCCCTGCCACCAGCGAGACAATCAGCGCGTCCCTGATCGCAAGCGCTTCGGCCATGCCAACGGCCAGCGCTTCCAGATCCTGCACGCCAGGGCATGGTCCTCCTTCGTCCAGATGCCGCAGCCACGCTGCAAACGGCTGTTCGACCCATGCGGCATCGGCCTGCGCAATCCCGTTTTCCCTGCGCTGCTCCCGAAAACGCTTGGCCAAGGCCTCGCAACGAGCATCTTCGGCGCTCTCCTTGCCTTTCGGCTCGTTTGAGGCCTTCGGTTTGCCCGCGCCAACGCGCGCATCTGCGCCAGCAAGCGTCACCGTGTTGCTGTCCATGATCTCCTCCTTATGCTCATGCCGTGTCTCATACCCGCCAAACAACTCCATCGCAACGAAGCCGCTGGCAGCCGGTCGCTTGGAATCGCGGCCGGTCATTCCACTATGCTGGAGTGCGCATCCGCAGCGCAAGCCAATCCGGGTAATGTGGATAAATGGTTGTAGGCCTTGCAATGACGCCATTTTTGTTTTGTCAGCACGCTGTGGATAACTCATATACATGAGCACGGATCATGATTTGCGCACCCTTGAGTCCCGTATCGGCGAATTGACGGAAGCCTGGATCGCTCCACAATTCACCCAGTCCACCCGGTCCACCCAGTCCGACGGCTATAGCGGCTTGATGCCTGCGGTGCGTGCGCAGGCGGCCGCATCGAATGCCGGTGGCAAGCGGCTGCGCGCATTGCTGGCGCTGTCGGCCTTCGACGCGGCACAAGCAATACAGCACGGTAATCCGGAAAGCCCCGAATCTGCCAATGTTTCGGCTGTTTCGGCGCGCACTGCGATGATCGATCTCGCTGCGGCCGTGGAGATCTACCAGACCTCGGCGCTCATCCATGACGACATCATCGACGATTCCGATCTGCGCCGCGGCGAGCCGAGCGCGCACAAGGCATTGGAAGTGGCATCAGGCGACACGCGCATCGGCACCGGGCTCGCCATCATGCTGGGCAACGCGCTTGCCACGCTGAGCGCGCATGTTGCGCAGGAGGCGCTGGGCATGCTGCACAATCAGGTGGAGGGCCTGCGCGTGTTCCTCGCCATGCAGCGCGATGTCGCGTACGGGCAGGTGCTCGATCTTTCCGCCGAGGAAATCGCGCTCGATGACCCGGCCCGGCTCGCAGCGGCATCGCTGGAAGTGTTCCGTTGGAAAACCGCCAGCTATACCGCCATCGCTCCGCTTGAGCTGGGCTTTCTGGCGGCGGGGCTGGCACCTGAGCGATCGCATCGCCATGCCGTGCGCATTGGCGAGCCGCTGGGAATCGCCTTCCAGCTCGCTGACGACCTGATTGACGTGCAGGGTTCGAGCCGTTCCTCCGGCAAGCCAGTCGGCGGCGACATCCGCGAGGGCAAGCACACGGTGCTGCTGGCCGATGCGCTGCAGCGTGCCGATCCCGCCGACCGCGCCCGACTCGTCGCCATCTACGGAGCGCCGTGCCGCACCGATGCCGAGGTGCGGGAGACAATCGCCTTATTCGAGCGCACCGGCGCTCTGGCACAGTCCGAACAGCGCATCGCCGAGCAACGCAGCCTGGCCTTCGCCGCCATCGACAGCGCCGTTGACGACATCGCGGAAAGCATCACAGATAGTGTCACCGGCGTCACCGGTGTCGGCAACGTCAGCGACGCCAGCGATAACGACAGCACATCCCCCTACGCCAAAGCTTGCGCCGCGAGCATCCTGATCGAAGGCTGCTCGCGACTGCTGCCGCAAAGCCAACGCACGACACGCATGCGCATGTAGACTTGACTCGGGTGATTATTTTCGCATCACCCATGAAGACATCCATGAAGAACAAGGGATTAAGCGCACACCGCCATGACTGAAGCCGCACACGCGCCCGAAGGGCAGCTGATCGAGGGACGCTATCGCATCGTGCGCAAAATCGCCGACGGCGGCATGGCCACGGTCTATCAGGCGCTTGACGAACGGCTCGAACGCACTGTCGCCATCAAGGTCATGCACACGCAGCTGGCCAAGGGCCCGCATCGCGACCAGTTCGTCGAGCGATTCCATCGCGAAGCCAAATCGGCGGCCGCCATCGCGAACGCCCATATCGTGCAGGTCTACGACACCGGCGAATACGAAGGTCTCGCTTGTCTGGTGATGGAGTACGTCCACGGCGTCAATCTGCGTCACGAAATGGACGCGCAAGGCACTTTCAGCGTGCGCGAGACGCTGCGTATCATCGCCGAGACGCTTGACGGGCTTGCGGCGGCACATCGCGCCGGCGTAGTCCACCGCGATATCAAGCCGGAGAACATCCTGCTCAACGACCGGGGCCATGTGCAGATCACCGATTTCGGCCTGGCCCGGGCCGCGTCGCAGGCCACGCTGTCATCCACCGGCATGTTGCTGGGCACCGCCGCCTATCTTGCGCCGGAGATGATCGAGCATAATCAGGCCACCGCGCAGGGCGACCTGTACTCGGTGGGCATCATGGCCTGGGAGATGCTTGCCGGCGAAGTTCCTTTCACTTCCGATAACCCCGTGACACTCGTGTTCAAGCATGTGCACGAGGATGTGCCCGCGCTTGCCGGCCCCTGCCCCGGCATCGATGCGGCGGTCTCGCAGTTCATTACCCATCTCACCGCACGCGCGGTGCAAGCGCGGCCCGAGAACGCGCAGGAAGCGCTCGGCGAGCTGCGCGGCATCATGGCGGGCTTGGGCGTGGATGCGTGGCAGTATCGGCTGGATCCTGCGCGTGTCGGCAACGCCGCCGGCGCAGGTTCGCGATCCTTAGGAGATGGCACGGCTGCCTCCGACACTGTTCATACCCCGCTCGGTGCGGCTCCGGTGCCGGTTCCTCCTACTCCGCCTTCGCAGTCGGGAAGCAATGCGAATACAGCGGACACAACCAGCACGATGGCAAATACAACGAGCGCAGGATCCCCCTCCGGCAATGATCTTTCGGCGACCAGCACGCTGCCAGAGGACGCATCACCCACGTCGACGCGCGTGATACCGGCAATCAGGCAGGCCGACAACCGCAATAGTCGCAATAGCCAGTATGACGAAGCCGCCACCGAGACTATCCAGCCAGCAGCTCAGGCGACCCAGGCAACGCAGACCATCGGTATGATGCCGGCGAGGCCGATGCAAGGTGCGCAGGCTCTCAATATGCAGCAAGGCGGTTCATTCCCTGACGCGGACACTGCTGCGAACGCTAATCCGAACCCTGCCACAAACCCCGCCACGCACAGCAGCACACGCAAGAAAACACTTATCATCGCGCTCGTCGTAGCGCTGGTGCTTGCGCTGTCCGGCGGAGGCGTGGGCTGGTGGTATCTGCGCGGCCCCGGCAGCTATTGGACGATGCCAAGGCCAAGCGATGTGAGCTGCTCGGACAACACACCCTGTGCAATCACTGATGCGGCTTGGCAGCCGTACGAAAGCACGCTGAAAGTGGCGAATATCCCCTACCGGGTCTCCCAATCCTACAGCGATACCGTTGCCAAAGGCCGGGTCATCGCCACACGGCCCACACACGTCGGAGACCATGTTAATAAGAGAGACGGCAGCCAGGTCACAGTGGTCGTCTCGCAGGGCATCAAGCAGGCGACGATTCCCGGCGACATCCTCGATCCGTCCTCGGCCAACGGCAAGGACCCGATGGCCGCGCTCAAACGCGCGGGCTTCACGAACGTCACGCATGATGTGGCAAGGGACGAATATTCGCTGAATCTGCCGCAGAACGCCGCCAGCTCGATCAGCCCGAACCCGGGGACGACGATGGCCCACAACAAAGCAATCACCATCGTGCTGTCCAAAGGGCCGATGCCGGTGAGCATGCCCGACGTGGTGGGCCGCTCGAAAGACGATGCGCAGGCCGCCTTCGACGATGCCAAGCTCAAACCCCAATACTCCGAGAAATTCAGCGACACCGTGGCGTCCGGCGATGTGGTCTCGGCCTCCGTCAAGGCCGGCACCCAGCTGCACTGGGGCGACAGTGTCGATGTGGCTATCTCCAAAGGCCCTGAAATGGTCACGATTCCCGATGTGCGCGGGCAGAAGACCGAGGATGCCAAGAAGACCATTGAGGCTCTGGGCCTGCGCGTCAAGGTCTCCGCGCCGCTTGGCGACATCACCCACACCGTGCGTCTGCAGGATCCCTCCCCCGGCCAGCAGGTGCGCGTGCGCGACGCCAAAGGCACGACCACAGTCGTCACGCTCACCGTGGTGTGAGTTTTCGGTTGCTGTGTGACTCTGCTTTCATAGCAACATAGCAACATAGCAACATAGCAACATAGCAACATAGCAAAAACAAACGTAGAATATGCTCATGCTGACAAGACAACGAGATCGAAGGCGATGACGTTGAAAGAAAGATTCCATTCCTCCCGTTCGGCACAAGGGCAGAATCTGCTATACGCCTTTTTCTTTTCCAGAGGCGTGAGTCTGCTCGCCGAATACATGGCACCTCTGGTCATCGCCTACTGCTTTCAGTTCTCGTTGGGAGGCAACGCCAAGCAGTTATCCATCGTAGTTGCCGCACGAACGATCGGCATGGCTGTAACCTTGCCGATCGCAGGATTCGTCATCGGCAGGATTGCAGTATGTTGGATTTTCCTCATCTCTGGTTTCTGCGCAGCGGCATCGC
The DNA here is from genome assembly GCF_022655035.1 of Bifidobacterium tibiigranuli. Lineage (GTDB taxonomy): Bacteria > Actinomycetota > Actinomycetes > Actinomycetales > Bifidobacteriaceae > Bifidobacterium > Bifidobacterium tibiigranuli_A. The sequence continues at coordinate 225,830 of NZ_JALCUA010000001.1, forward strand.
AGATTACGGCGGCGCTCTTCATCGCCAGCGGTTCCATCACGACTTCGATGTTCGCCATCGTTCAGGCGGTCAATGGCGTGTCCGCAGCGTTTACCCTTCCCCTGTTCACATCCTTGCTTCCACTGATTGCTCCCGCCGAGAAACTACGACGCGCGAATTCCTGGATAGCCATACTACGAAGCGGCGCTATGGTCGCAGGGCCGGTTGTCGCAGGACTTGTCGTTACCGAGCGGAATCCGGCTATGGGACTTTACGTTTCAGCCGCTATGTATGCGGCAACGGCACTATGCGGAATTCCAATGAACATGACCGTCTCGCAAACCGAAAAAAGCGCGCGCGTCTCATTGGCCTCTAGTCTAGGAACGCTGATGTCGTTCACTTGGGTATGGGGCATTGTTCTTTCCTTCGCCGTGGTCAACGCTGCTTTCGCAGGATTCCAAAGCGTTGCAGGACTCAAAATCGCCTTATCCACCAGCATCGGGAAAACAGGATGGTCCACGGCGTTAAGCGCGATGGCCATTGGAATGGTGGTAGGCGGGCTACTGCTGTCTAAAGTCTCTTTCAAGCGCCCGCTAGTCGTTGGCCTCATATGCTCGCTGCTCATGGCCTGCCCCATGATCGCGCTCATGCTGCATCCTTCAGCCGTGCTGCTCTTCATCGCCTTTATCCCCTGCGGCTTCGGAACCGAAGTATTCACCATCGTCTGGCAGACAGCGCTGCAGACCTCAGTCCCCGGACGATTCCTGCCCGCAGCGTCATCATTGGACACCTTCGGATCTCTGGTAGCAGTCCCCATCGGGGTGATTATCACCGGCTCCGCCTACGACGCCAGCGGCGCGAAAACCCTCATCTACCTCATCGCAATCGTAGTGCTGTTCACTCTTGCCCCGCTCCTGCTGCCATCAGTACGAACCATGCATGACAGCGAAACTAAAACGGAATCTGCGATGAAGTAATCAGCGCATTTTCATACAGCCAAGCGCATATGCTGCCTGAAAAGCGAATCCCAATCTGGGCTAGCTCAGACCTCAATCCAAGCTAGCCCAGACAAACAACTTAGAACCCGGAATCCAGAACACAGAGCCCGAAACCCTAACCTAGTCCAGTCCCAGCGCCAGGTTGCCGCCGGGGATGGCGTCGAGCAGGTCGCGGGTGTACTGCTGCTGGGGGTGGTTGAAGACCTCGTCGGTGGTGGCATGCTCGACGAGCTTGCCTTGCTGCATGACGACCACTTCATCGGCGATCTGGCGCACGACGGCGAGATCGTGGGTGATGAACAGGTAGCTCAGCGACCGCTCAGCCTGCAGATCATTGAGCAGTTCGAGCACCTGATTCTGCACGAGCACGTCCAAGGCGGACACGGCCTCGTCGCAGACGATGACATCGGGGTTCAAGGCCATAGCGCGCGCGATGGCGATGCGCTGGCGCTGGCCGCCCGACAGCTCGTTGGGGTAGCGCTGCATCACCGAAGTCGGCATCTCGACCAGTTCAAGCAGCTCGCGCACGCGCTGCACGCGGCTTTTCCTGTCGCCAATGCCGTGGATGCGCAGCGGCTCCTCGATCGAGCGGAAGATGGAGTAGGTCGGGTCGAGCGAGCCGTACGGATTCTGGAAGACCGGCTGCACATGACGCCTGAAGTCAAGCAGCTCCTTGCCTTTGAATCCGGCGATGTTCTTGCCTTCATACGTGACGGTGCCCTCAGTCGGGTCGAGCAGCTTCAAGACCATGTTGGCGACGGTGGACTTGCCCGAGCCGGACTCGCCCACGATGGCCAGCGTCGTGCCGCGCTTAAGCGAGAACGACACGTCATCGACGGCCTTGAACATCTCCTTGTTGCGCGGGAGCTTGAATTCCTTGGTCAGATGCTCGACGGTGATGATGTGCTCGCTGCGTTCCAGCACCTTCTCGCCCTTGACCTGATGCTCCATCAGGTCTTCGACGTCCTCCCCGCGCTCGTGGGCGGAGATGATGCGCTGCGAAGCCAAGGACGGCGCGGCGGAAACCAGCCGCTTAGTGTATGGATGCTGCGGGTGCTGCAAAACCTCAAGCGACGGCCCGGATTCCACGACACGGCCCTTGTACATCACGACGATGTGCTGGGCGCGCTCGGCCGCCAGCCCCAAGTCGTGCGTGATGAACAGCACGGCGGTACCCAGCTCGTCGGTCAGCATATGCAGATGGTCGAGGATCTTCTTCTGCACGGTTACGTCAAGCGCCGAGGTCGGCTCGTCCGCAATCAGCAGATCGGGGCGGCAGGCCAGACCGATGGCGATCAGCGCGCGCTGGCGCATGCCGCCGGAGAATTCGTGCGGGAACTGCCGGGCGCGCACTGCGGCCTGCGGCAGACCAGCCTCCGAAAGCAGCCCTGCGATTCGGTCGTCCTGTGTGGAGCCAGTGACGTGGCTCTTGGCGAGCGTCCAAGCCGCATCATCGCTGACGCCGGCATGGATGAGGTCGTCGGCGACGCGCCAGCGGGTCTGCGAGCCGGGAACCCAGCTCTGGCCGAAGCCTTTCACGAGCTCCTCGGCCTTCCCAGCCTCGACTCCAGCCTGAGCCAACGCCTCGGAAGCGCCCTGCAACAGCCCCGGCAGCTCGGCCGAGCCGATGAAGGTCTCGTCGTCGTCGCTTTTGATCGTCACCTCATCGCCGGCCAGCGCCTTGGCGAGGTCGGAGCGCTTCTCGTGCGCAACGTCCATATTGTTCGCCTTGAGCGACTCCTTGACCTGAGCGCCGATGCGCCAGACGGGGTTGAGATTGCTCATCGGGTCCTGTGGCACGAGGCCCATCTTCTCGCCGCGCAGCTGCTCGAAGTCCTTCTGCGTGGCACCGGTCAACTCTCGGCCTTCGAACTTGATCGAGCCGCCGACCACATGCCCGGTGCCTGGCAACAGGCCCAGCACCGCCATCGCGGAGGTGGACTTGCCCGATCCGGACTCGCCCACGATAGCCACCCACTGCCCCGGGTAGACACTGAAGGAGGAGTCGCGCACGGCGTGGACCGCGTGGTTCTTGTCTGTGGTGAAATCGATTTCGAGATTCTTCACCTCAAGCAGCGGTCCCTGCGCGCGCTGCAGGGCTTCGAGTTTGCTTTCGCTACTCGTTGCATCCGTCGTATTCGTCGTATTCATTGTTGCGCTCATCGTTATCCTCTTGCTCCTCGCTCAGGCCGTACGGCTCTTCGGGTCCAGCGCGTCCTTGACGGCGTCGCCCATCATGATGAAGGCCAGCACGGTAATGGCCAGCGCGGCCGACGGGTAGAACAGCACCGAGGGGTTGGTGCGCAGGATGGTCTGTGCGTTGGCAATGTCGCCGCCCCAGCTCACGGTGGTCGAGGGCAGGCCGACGCCAAGGAAGCTCAAGGTGGCCTCAAGCACGATGTAAGAGCCCAGCGAAGTGGTGCCGATCACGATGATCGGAGCCATGGAGTTGGGGATGATGTGATTGATCAGGTTGCGCATCGGCGTCGAGCCCAGCGCCGTGGAGGCAGTGTTGAATTCAAGGTTCTTCGCCTCCATCACCGCGCCGCGCGCGATGCGGGCCGTGGAAACCCAGCCGAACAGGGTCATCACCAGCACGATTTTCCAGATCGATGACGAGGTGCGGAACATCTGCAGCACCACGATCGCGCCAAGCAGAATCGGCAGCGCCAGGAAGATATCAGTCAGTCGGCTAAGTACGGCATCGATCCAGCCGCCGAAGAAGCCCGCCAACGCGCCGATAATCGAGCCGAGCAGCACAACCAGCACCGTGGCGAGGATGCCGACGCTCAGCGAAGTGCGTGTGCCGTAGACCGTGCGGGTGAACACATCGCAGCCCTGCATGTCGAAGCCGAAGGGATGACCATGCGAGGAAGGATTGAGCGAATTGTCAAGATTGCAGTAGTTCGGGTTCTGCTTCGTGAAAACGCCGGGGAACAGCGCCACGAAGATGATGAAGATAATCAGCAGCGCGGAGACGATGAAGAGCGGATTCGTGCGCAGCGTGCGCCATGCGTCCTGCCACAGGCTGGTGGCCGGCGCGGAGTCGTCGATGGAATCGACGTCCTGCAGCGGTGTTTCGTCGATCGGAGCCACATAGCGTTCCTGACCGGGCAGGGCGGACGATTGGCTAAAAATTGGTGACGATGTTGTTGTCATGTTGCTAGACATAATATATGTTCCTCCTCGTCTCACACGTACCGGATGCGGGGGTCAAGCGCCGCATAGAGCAAGTCCACGAGCAGATTGGCGATCACGAAGATGAGCACGAGCACGGTGACGATCGAGACGACCAGATTGCCTTCGCCTTTCAGGATGCTCTGGTAGGTCAGGTAGCCGATGCCGTGGATGTTGAAGATGGTCTCCGAGATCATCGCGCCGCCCATGAGCGCGCCGAGATCCTGCCCCAGATAGGTCACGACCGGAATCATCGAATTGCGGTAGACATGGCGCAGCAGCACGGACTGGTTCGACATGCCCTTGGCACGCGCGGTGCGCACATAGTCCTCGGACAGGTTCGAGGAGACCTCGGCGCGCGTCAGGCGGATGATATACGCCATCGACACCGAGCCGAGCACCATAGCAGGCATCAGGAGGTCCAGGAAGCCGGGGTCATTGCCTGCGGTGACGGGAAGCATGCGCCATTTGACGCCAAGGAAATACTGCATAAGGAAGCCAGTGACGAAGGTCGGCACCGAAATCAGCAGCAGGGAAAGGACAAGGATGACCGAGTCATACCATTTGCCTTTTTTCAGGCCGGAGATGATGCCGAAAATGACACCGAAAATCGCCTCGAACACGAAGGCCATCAGCGCGAGCCTGATGGTGACGGGGAATGCCCGTCCTATCTCCGAGATAACCGGCTGCCCGGCGAAGGTCTGTCCGAAATCAAGCGTCAGCGCGTTCTTCAGAAACAGAAGGTACTGAACGATGAACGGCTTGTCGAGGTTGTATTCTGCGCGGATCTGGGCTGCGACGGCTGGATTGACCGGCTTGTCTCCGAACATCGCCTTGACCGGATCCCCCGGCAGTGCGAAGACAAGCGCGTACACCAACAGTGTCGTTCCGAGAACCACGGGGATCATCTGCACGATACGACGCAGAAGATACTTGCCCATCGGTTGCTCCATTCTTCCTTATGACTTTGTGGCGATTGAGGGCGCGAAAGCTCCCATGCAACCGCCAGTAAGTTTGTTTCGCCAGTGTACCGCACCTAGCGTTCGCTGGGTGTTTCGAAATCATCGAACTGTGTGTCATACCACAATTCAGGTGCCTGACTCGAGTGTCAAGCTACAGTGACGAAAACCAATAATCAACATTACACAAACGAAATGCGGGGAGAACGCAAGCTTTGCACTTGGTTCTCCCCGCATTCCTTAATTCACATGCCTCGCGTGATGGCGCTAGCTCCAAGCAGGCGCAGCGTCAGACACGCGGCAATGGCAGCAGCTACTTGGTGATCTGCGCGTAGACAGGAACACCCTGCCAGTTCATTGCGAAGTTCTTGACGCCCTTCGCGGCCACGCCGTTGTTGTTCATGTAGTACAGCGGAATGGACGGCAGGTCGTTGAGGAGGATCTCCTGGGACTGCTGGTAGATCTTGTTGGCGGCGTCATTGGAAGGCGCAGCATACGCCTTGGTCATAAGCTCGTCGAACTTCGGGTTCTTGTAATCGCCGTCGTTCGAGCCGTTGCCGTCAGCCGCAGCGGAATCGTAGAGCTGATAGAGGTAGTTCTCCGGCGACGGGTAGTCCGGCTGCCAGCCAGTGCGGAAGGCGCCCTTGATGGAGCGCTTGGTGATCGCGTCACGGAACTCCTGGAAGGTCGGCACCGGGCTGGTCGCCACGTTGATGCCCAAGTTGTTCTTCAGCTGGTTCACAACCGCGTCGTAGAACGGCTTGGCGCCGCCATCGGCGTTGAAGGAGAAGGTGAGCGTGCCGTCATACTTGGAGATGGCGTCGGCCTGCTTCCACAGCTCCTGCGCCTTGGACTTGTTGAACTTGAGGTTCTCGTTGCCCGGAATCGAGTCCGAGTAGCCCGGGGTGAGCGGCGAGGTGAACTCGACGGCAGGGGTGTTGATGCCGTTCATGACCTTGGCGATCAGCGTCTTGCGGTCCAGAGCCATGGAGATGGCCTGGCGACGCAGCACGCCTTCCTTGGTCGTGGTATCGAAATGCGGCAGGTTCGACGGGATGGTGAAGGACTGGAAGACCGAACCCGGCTTGCTATAGGCCTGGACGGTATCATCGGTCTTGAAGGTCTTGGTATCGGCCGCAGGCACGGTGTTCATCACATCGAGATTGCCGCCCTGCACATCGGCGTAGCCGGCATCAGTGCTGGTGTAATCGACGAGATCGACGCCATCGTTCTCCACCTTGACATTGCCCTTGTAATCAGGGTTCTTGACAACGGAGATGACCTTGTTGTGGTCCCACTTCTTGAACTTGTAGGGGCCGTTGCCGACCGGGTTCTCGCCGAAGGCCTTCGGATCCTTGTAGAAGGACTCCGGAAGCGGCGCGAAGCCGCTGTAGCCGACCTTGACCGGGAAGGTCGCATCAGGCTGGTTCAGATCGACGGTGAAGGTGTGGTCGTCGACGACCTTGAGACCGGAGAGCTGCTCGTCGCCCTTGAGGGTCTTGGCATCCTGCAGCGCGTCATAGCCCGCGATCGAAGAGAAGAAGGAGGAGCACAGATAGGCGTTCTTCGCGTTCGCCGTGTAGCTCCACGCCTTGGTGAAGGACTGCGCGGTCACCGGCGTGCCGTCGGTGAATTTCCAGCCGTCCTTGATCTTGATGGTGTAGGTCTTGCCGCCATTGCTCGGCGTGATGGACTGGGCGACCTCGTTGGAGGGATCACCCTTGGCATCGAAGGACACCAAGCGGGAGAAGAGCAGGTCAATGGCGCTACCCCCCCCTGTCTCATTCGTGTTGCCTGGAACCAGCGGGTTCTGCGGCTCGCTGTTGTAGGACGAGATGATGACCGGGCCGTTGCTCTTGGATCCGGCATCGCTGCCCGAACCGCCGCAGCCGCTCAGCAGCATGGCAAACGACAATGCCGCCGCTGCCAGGGCAAGCGCTTTCTTCTTCATAGATTTCTCCTATTCAGTAGTGTGCAAGGACGCCGAAACATCCCTGCGTCATGCAAAAGAGGCCGCATACCGCCCACCTCTCTGCTGATCGCACTCCATTCTTGTACTCATGCCGGTAAATTGCAATCGCCCTCGCAAAATCCACGCAGAGCCGTGTTCGAGACATATTCGCAACGATCATGAAGCGTATACGCACTGAGATTTCAATATATTTCCAGCATGTGGACGCCTTAGGCAATCGGTGCCGGGCTTCGCATTGCGAAGAAAAAACGGCGACGCTGATGTTACGAGCGCGTTAATTCATGGGTAATGCACGGGGTTGAGTGGCTGAATATGCGGTGAACACGTCTCGCGCTATGCGCTTCTATGCGTCTTTATGCGTTGCTATGCGCGTGGAAAGGCCTGGCCGTAGCGCGCCTTGAGCTGCTCGATGGAGACATGCGTATAGCGCTGCGTCGTGCTCAGGGAGGAATGCCCCAGCATCTCCTGCACTTCGCGCAGGTCCGCTCCTCCATCGAGCATATGGGTCGCCGCGCTGTGGCGCAGGGCGTGCGGGGCGATATCCGGCACGCCGGCTTCACGAGAGCGCTCATGGACGATGCCGCGGACGATGCGCTGGTCAAGCCTGGCCGAGCGCGCGCCGAGAAACAGCGCCTGCCCCGAGCCTTCGCCCACCAGCACTGGTCTGCCCTGCGCAATCCACGATTGCAGCGCACGCGAGGCTGGCCCGCCAAAAGGCACCACGCGCTGCTTATTGCCTTTGCCCGTGACCTTGAGCGTGCGATTGGAGAAGCTCACATCGCCGATATCCAAGCCAACCAACTCCGCCACGCGGATGCCGGTGGCGTAGAGCGTTTCCATAATGGCCGCATCGCGCAGCGTCAGGGCGTGCTGACGCGCATCGACTTTATCACGTTGCTTGGTGTGGTGGCTGTCGTGCGCGGCAGGCGTGCGTCGTCGCTCGGCATAAGAGTCTGGCTGCCGCGTCTGGTCAGATCGGAACTGCTGAAGACCGTCGGAGACTGACTCCTGCGTGTTCTGCGCTTCTCGTGCGCTTTGCGCCTTCGACCTGTTTCTCCCGTCACCATTTTCGGCAGCGGCGTCCTCCTCGACCGTCTCCATCAGGCGCTGCGCCTGCGACTCGTTGAGCACCGTAGGCAGCACGTCGGGTATCTTCGGCGTCATCAGCGCTGCCGCAGGATCCGTAGCAATCACATCATGCTCATGCGCCCAAGCGAAGAACCCACGCACCGCAACGGTTTTGCGAGCCATGCTCGAACGCGCATGCAAGCGCGATTCGGTGGCCAGCCACGAGCGCAAATCCTCGATAGTCACCTCGGCAAGCTGCTGCGTGCCGCGCAGAGAGAGCAGATGGAGGCATGCTGTAATATCCGACGCATAGGCCTTCAAAGTATTCGCGCTCACGCCACGATTCGCGCGCATATAGGTCAGATATCGGCCCACCGCACCGCTCGCAAGACCGCTATCGCCAATGCCCATCGTTATACTCGAATCCAAAACCATGCCCTGCCGTTGTTCTATTGACCAGTCACGCCACTGTTCACAGCATAACGCAGTTCAACACTCAATTCTGTGTAGCCGACTACGCTTGGTGGCGATTGTTGTTCCATGCTGTTTCTGCTTCGCAATGTTTCACAATATCGCGTAGAAAGGGTTCATATGCCGATACCGCAGCACATACCAGCCGGCGCTCGGATTGTGGTGCGCGTCTATGACGGCGTGGACGGCCAGGACGGACGTATGAAGTTTCGCGATTTCATCGGCCACGTCCGTTCGTGGGACGGGCAGCGCCTCGAACTGACCCGCGATGCGGCGGCCAACGGGTCCCGCCCCGAGCAGGATGTGAGCCTCGACGCCGACATAATCGTAACGGTCAAGCCGATTCCCGAGCGGCGGGGGCAACGCGGGAGTCGGGCGGTCAAACCTTGAGACGTTCCCTCTCCCGAGACCTTTATGCCCCTTTTGTGACGCTGGACGTGGGTATGAGTCACGAAAGGGGCACTGTCAACGGAGTCATGCCCCTTTTGTGACGCAAACCCCCGAATTAGCGTCACGAAAGGGGCATTGGCGGCGGCCACTACTCCGGCTGGCGGTCAGATTATCGGCTGGCGACGAATCGCGGCGCGGTAATCACCAGCGAAACTTGTGATTCGCTCCCCCTGCTTCGCTGATTCCAGCAGCTCGTGTTGCCAATGGGCAGGGTCGATATCGAGCGTGGTCTCATGCAGTTGGCTCTCGCTCTCCACAGAACCGGTATGGGCACGAACCTCACTCTGCGCTGCCTGCACACCTCGCGCGGTTTGTGCCTTGAAATCGCGGAATGGCTGGCCTGCGGAGAAAAACTCAGCGATGGCGGCCTCGGCGTCACCGTGCAAACCGTCATCACGCCGCAGGCCGTCAGCGCAGTGCAGGTCGTCAGCGAATGCGAGTAGCCGTGCGGCCATGCTGCGTAGCAGGGCTTCGACATTCGTGCGGTCCTCGTCGATCATCGCACGGGTGCGGTTCGGGTCGGTCAGGGCCACTCGGGTCATGTCGCGCCAGCTGCCGGCGGCGAGCGCAGCAGCGATATTGCGCTCGGGACTGGCGCACAGTTCGTTGATCATCGCGGTGGCGACGGCATGCGGCATATGGGAGATCAGCGCGGCGGCGCGGTCATGCGTCGCATCGTCAAGCACGATGAGCTCGTTGCCCAAGCCATTGGTGATGAACCGGGCGACAGCAAGGAAACGCCGGTATTCGGTGTCGGCATCGACGGTGATGGCCCACAGCGCACCGTCATACAACGCCGGATCAGAAGCCTCGAACCCAGAACGCTCGTTGCCCGCCATCGGATGCGCACCGACATAGCAGCCGCCCAAACCAGCCTGCTCGACCTGCCCACGCACCATGCCTTTGACGCTGCCCACATCGCTCAGCGTGGTCGCCGCAGCATCAATGGCCGGGGCGAGACGCGCAAGAATATCAGGCATAGCTTTAAGCGGGTTGCAAAGGATAAGCAGCTCCGGCTTGGCCTGTGCCAAATCCTCCAAGGTCTCCACGCATTGAATGCCGTCGCGGCGAGCGGCCTCATAGGGCCTGGGAGTATGGTTCCACGCCAGCACCTCATACCCGCGAGCAGCGGCGCGACGCGCGAGCGATCCGCCGATCAGTCCAAGGCCGACGATGCCGATTGAAGTCACCACAGCAATTCCCTCCTCGTGGCAGCGTTATGCTGCCAATCGTCCATACGCGCCGTGCGGCGGGTTTGCGCAGCCGCCTCACGCGCCGCCTCGGCTGATTCGCCTTGCACACCGTCGCCTGGCATTGCATCGGCTGACAGCGCGCCCGTAGCGACGTGCACTCCCCCGGTCGGCAGCATCCACGCATCGACCGGCGGATTCGGGCGTTCGCGGCGCGGATAGACGGCCAGCGTCTTGACCCAGTCGCCGTGGCTGACCACTTCAGCAAGCACTTCGCGCAGCGAATCCTGCCACGGCGCAGCATCGATGGTGGCGATGAAACTGTAGGTGCCGTCATGGCCCTTGATGGGGCGCGAGATGAAGCTGGTCATGTTCAGCCCTGCGTCACGCAGCACGTCGAGCAGATTCGCCAGCACGCCCGGCCCTGTGCTCAACGGGATGAACGCGATAATGCTTTCGAATTCGGCTACGCCCTGCACTCTGGCCGCCTGCAGCAGGTTGGGAACCTCATCACGAGGGCCAAGCACCAGGAACTCCGTGCGTGCGCCCTGATAATCCTGCACCTGCGCGGCAAAGGTGCGCAGTCCGTACAGCGGCCCGCAGATAGCCGGCCCCAGCGCGATGCGCCCCGGCTTGAGGTCACGGCAGGCGGCGGCGTTGGAGGTCGCCGGAACCGGCAACAGCTGGTATTGCTCGATGAAACGGCGACATTGTGCCAATCCATGCGGGTGAGCACTGACTTCCAGACGTGCTGGGGCGTCGACGTTGGGCATCGCAGAAACGGCATGCTCTTCATGAGCCTGCCCATTGCGCGTCACATCGTCTAATACCGCAACTGAATCGGCGGCAACGGACGACATGTGAGACATGGTCGAATCGCCCGCAAGCGTGAAGGCATCGAAACTGATGTCAACGCCGATGCGCGCGAAGCCCGCCACCCCCTGAACGTCGATCAGCGCGTCAAGATTGGGGACCACATATCCCTCGACGTTATTCTCCCAGGCGATGACACCCCATCCCTGGCCGCTTTGCACCATGCGGATAATCGCAGGCACGTCTTCGGCAGCGACGAGTTCAGTGCCTTCGGGCGCGTACGCCGCCAGCGTGCGCTCAGCATCGGCCGCCGCCTGATGGGTGAAGGTGCCCTGCGGCCCCAAATAATACAGTGCCTGCTTCGCCATCACAGTCCAATCCCAGCGCCGGCTGCGGGCGCTGCCGCTGTCGAGGCGGAGTCCTTGGAATTCCTAGAGCTCTTGCCCGCCGCGTCATAATCGGCATGATGACCAGAACCATTGTCGTAATCATCATCAGCCCGTCTGCCGGGCATCGTGAACAGCGATGCAGGCATCATCAGCAGCGCGACCTGCACCACAATCATGCCGAACAGCCAGAAGTATCCGACATGCTCGCTGAAATACGGCATCGGGGCGCCGAATCCTATCGGAGTGACCACATCGCCGTGGGGATAGCCCATCGCCATAAGCCATGCCACTGCCGAGGACGCTATAAGATGCAGCGCAAGGCCGATGGTGCCCGAACGCGACCGCGCGCACCATGTCGATAGGCCGACAATCACCAGCGCCAGCACCAGGCCATAGGGAATGTTCTGCGCCGCGCCCATGCGGTGCGCGAAGGTGCCGACTACGGCGACGCCCATCCCCGCCACTACGCAGATCAGCGCGCGAAGCGGCGCATCGAGCTGGTGCGACCACGGCAGGAGGCGAACTGGCTCGTCGTGTGCATCGCGGTCATTGTCTGTGCTGGCTTGGGTCATGGCTATCAGTATGCCTCAGCCGTTAGTCAAGCCGGCCGCATCAGCCTTCGGCTTGCACCGTTAAGCACTTGTTAAGCACTGTTTAAGAGGATTCGGCAAGCCCACCAGACCCGCCAAGCCCACCAGACCCGCCAAGTGTGGGCCAGAATCGCTAAGACACGCAAAACCGGCAATGCGCAAAGATAGCGGTGGACACCCGAAAGCGCTCGAAACGCCCAGATATGCGTGTGCCTCGGAAAAGCTCTCCATACGAGAACCTTTCCGAGGCACGAAACACATAGTCACAACACATGTGAGTCCAGAATCACCGACTCATCACCGACTCACTTGTTGCCGTCGCGGCGACGCTGCTTGGAGCGCCACTTGTACCAGTCATCGCGGTTCAGCAGCAGCTTGCGCACGCGGATGGCTTCAGGGGTGACCTCGACGCATTCGTCCTCGTTCGCGAAGTCAAGCGCCTCTTCGAGGCTCATCTTGATCGGCGGGGTCAGGGTTTCGAGCACATCGGCGGTCGCGGAGCGCATGTTGGTCATATGCTTGGCCAGCGTCACGTTCACATCGAGCTCGTCAGGCTTGTTGTTGACGCCCACGACTTGGCCTTCGTAGACCTGGCTCTGCGGGTCAACGAAGAAGTTGCCGCGTGCCTGCAAGCGCTGCATGGCGTACGGAGTGGCGACGCCGGCGCGGTCCGAAACCATCGAGCCGTTCTGGCGGGTCACGATCTGGCCGGCCCACGGAGCGTAGCCGGCGGAGATGGAGCTGGAAATGCCGGTGCCGCGCGTGGCGGACAGCAGCGCGGTGCGGAAGCCAATCAGGCCACGCGAAGGAACCGTGAACTGCAAACGAATCCAGCCGGAGCCGTGGTTGCTCATCGAGTCCATACGGCCCTTGCGATCGGCCATGAGCTGGGTGACGGTGCCCATGTACTCCTCGGGCACGTCGATGGTGTCATTCTCCATCGGCTCGTTGATCTTGCCGTCGATGGTCTTGGTAACCACCTGCGGGCGGCCGACGGTCAGCTCGTAGCCTTCGCGGCGCATCTGCTCGGCGAGAATCGCCAGCGCGAGTTCGCCTCGGCCCTGCACCTCCCAGGCGTCGGGGCGGTCGGTCGGCAGGACGTGAATCGACACGTTGCCGATGAGCTCATGCTCAAGACGATCCTTGATCATACGGGCGGTGAGCTTGTGGTCCTTGCCCTCGGTGCCAGCCAGCGGGGAATCGTTGATCGCGAAGGTCATTGAAATGGCCGGCTCGTCAACGTGAATCAGCGGCAGCGGCTTCGGGTCGCTCGGGTCGACAATCGTCTCGCCGATCATGATGTCGCTCACGCCGGCAACGGCGACGATGTCGCCAGGGCCAGCCTCGTCGACCGGCGCACGGTCCAGACCCTGCGTGCGCAGGATCTCGGTGAGCTTGAAGTTCTCGATGGAGCCGTCGACACGCGAAAGGCCGTATTGCTTGCCCTTGATCAGCGTGCCGTTGTAGATGCGGATAAGGCCCAAGCGGCCCAAGTACTCCGAGGCGTCGATGTTGGTGACGTGCGCCTGCAACGGTGCACCTTCCTCGTATTCGGGCGCGGGAATGTTGGCGATGATCGACTCGAACAGCGGCTCCAAATCGTCGTTGTCAGGCAGACCGCCGTTCTCCGGTACGTTGGTCGAAGCATATCCGGCCTTGGCGGCGCAGTAGATCACCGGCAGGTCGAGCAGCGCATCGAGATCGAGATCGACGCCCTCCTCCATCACATCCTGAGCCAGACCGAGCAGCAGATCGGTGGATTCGCTCACGACTTCTTCGATGCGGGCATCGGGACGGTCAACCTTGTTGACGCACAGGATGACGGGCAGCTTGGCTTCCAGCGCCTTGCGCAGCACGAAACGGGTCTGCGGCAACGGACCTTCCGAAGCATCGACGAGCAGCACCACGCCGTCGACCATCGAAATGCCGCGTTCGACCTCGCCGCCGAAATCGGCGTGGCCGGGGGTGTCGATGACGTTGATCGTGATGCCTTCGGGGTGGCCGTACTTCTCGGCCAGCGGGCCGGTGTACTGCACAGCCGTGTTCTTGGCGAGAATGGTGATGCCCTTCTCGCGTTCCAAATCGTTCGAATCCATCACACGGTCCGGAACCTCTTCGCGCTCCGAGAACACATGCGACTGCTGAAGCATCGCGTTGACGAGCGTCGTCTTGCCGTGATCGACGTGAGCCACAATCGCCACATTTCGAATATCACCACGTACCGCCATCGAAAACCTCTCTTTAATGGTTTAAAATTTCCTAGCTAAATTTCTAGCGTTCCACTTGCCGTTGCATACCGGCCCAACATCGAATGAGTTTCCACCTGTATTTACCCGCAAACCTTCACCACAATAGCGATGCGGCACGACAGCGCAGAGTGAGAGGACGGCAGGGCCATTATTCGCCTTATTCACCAAGTGCGGCGGCAACCCGGCACGCTGCCGCTAGTTCTCCAACTCCTTCCCCGCGCGCTCAGGCAAGGCGAGCGCCGAAAGGCAGGCGAAGAGGAACACTGCGCCGAACACGATGAACGCGACCGTCTTGCCGCCGCCGGCGATGGTCAGCAGCCACGGCACCAGCAACGGCGCGACGATGGCCGCGATGCGCCCTACCGCTGCTGCGGCACCAGAGCCGGCGGCTCGCAGACGCGTGGGATATATCTCCGGCGTGACCGCATACAGCACGCCCCATGCGCCAAGGTTCGCGGCGGACAGCAACATGCCGAAGACGAGTACAAGGGCCGGAGTGCCGGCTTGGGCGAAGAGGAAGGCGGCCACAGCGGACACCGCGAGGAAGATGCTCAGCGTCTTGCGTCTGCCCCAGACCTCGACGAGCCATGCGGCGAGGAAATACCCGGGAAGCTGGGCCAGGGATATTGCCAGCGTGTAGCCGAATGATTTGGTCAGGGAGCCGAATTGGTCGGCGAGCAGCGAGGGCATCCAGGTGAAGGCGCCGTAGTACGAGAAATTGACGAAGAACCAGGTGAGCCATATCGCAATCGTGCGCCCGCGATAGCGCTTCCCGAACAGGGTGCGCGTGGGTATCTTGGGCAGCGGCATGCCGGTGGGCGAGGCCACAGGCGCCACGGAACTGGCGGCTTCGAAGTAGCGCACTGCCCGCTCGGCCTCCGCGTCGCGGCCGTGAGCCTCAAGGAAGCGCACCGATTCGGGGATATGCATGCGGGCGACGATGGCGTACAGCAGCGGCAGCGCGCCGATGAGCAGCGCCCAGCGCCAGCCCCAGTCGCCGGTGCTCGGAATCACGAAGAAGCCGATGGCGGCGGCGATGATCCAGCCCACGGCCCAGAAGGATTCGAGCAGCACGGTCATGCGCCCGCGGTGCTTGGTCGGCGCGAACTCGCTGACAAGAGTTGAAGCGACCGGCAGTTCAGAGCCCAGCCCCAGGCCGATGACGAAGCGGGCGACTAGCAGAGCCGCCAGGCTCCATGCGAAGGCCATAGCCCCGTTGGCTAGGCCGAAGATGACAAGCGTGGCGGTGAACACGGTTTTGCGCCCGACCCGGTCGGCGATGAAGCCGCCGAGGGCCGCGCCGATCGCCATGCCGACGAAGCCGATGGACAGCACCCAGGAGCGTTCGGTATTATTCAGCGCGAAATGGGGGTCGGCGGCGATTGCGGCGACGACGAAGGAGACGAGGCCGACGTCCATCGCGTCGAAGGCCCAGCCGATGCCGGAGGCGACCAGCAGCTTGCGGTGCGCCGCGTTGAAGGGCAGCCGGTCCAGTCGTTCGTTGCGCGTCAACGGTCGTTCCGGGGCACGCGCGGCACTAACAGACTGCTTGGAATCAGGGGGTTTCGCAGCCTCGGGAGCTGGTAGAACGGATTGGGACGTCATAACGACTCCTTGTCGTTGAAGTTGGATTGGCGTATATCGTCGCGTGGCACGTTCGATGGCGCATCCCTTGGGCGCAGCTCGGGCGACAGCACCGAAAGCACCTCTTCGAGGTCGGACTCCGGTGCGCCGTTTCCTCCATGCCACATGACGTCGAATGCCGTGGGACGCTGCCACACTTCTCGGCTCTCTCGGCTTGATTCGCCGTTGTCGCCTTCGTTGGCACCTGCGTCGGTACCCAAGCTATACATATCGTCGCCACCTGCCTGAGTGCCCGCGTATCGATACAAGGTCGCGGGACGCTGACGCCCGTACCGCACCTTGTCACCTGTGGCTTCGAGCTGCCCCGAAGCGAGCATGCGTCTGCGGAAATTGGCGAGGTCTATCGAGTTGCCCGACACCGCCTCGTAGACGTCATGCAGCTGGGCCAAGGTGAAGGTCGGACCGACCAGTTTGGCGACGATGTCGGGGTAGTCGATTTTCGAGCGCAGCCGTTCCAATGCATAGGCGATGATGCGGTCGTGGTCGAAGGCGAGCTCGGGCAGGTCGTTTTCCGCGAACCATGCGACATTGTTTGCCTCGTGAAAGTTCTGGGTCTCGACCGTGCCCACCAAGGCCCAGTAGACGACGGAAATCATCGGCAGCCCTTCATGCGAGCGCTGCGCATCGCCGAAGGTGTAAAGCTGTTCGAGGTAGCTGGGGCGCAAATCGGTAGTGGAAATGAGCGCCTCATACGCCGATTCCTCCAATGAGCGATTCGCCTGCACGCCCCCACCTGGCAGCGCCCAATCGCCGAGGAAGGGCTGGCGCACCCGACGGACCAGCGGCAGCCAAAACTCAGGTCTGGCTCCTCCTCCCAGCGCCAGAATGACTGTGGACACGCCAATCAGCGGCTGCTGCCGGCGTCGCTCGGTCACATTGCCTGAACCCATATCCCGCCGCCTTTCACGCCCGATTCATTATTTATAGTCATCATGACTATAAATCAAATCACCGTGTGACACGCGAGAGGTGGCGTCGCTCAGATGATGTCGCCGTTCCCTTCCGAACCGTTCAGCTTCATTGCGTTCTCTGTCATTCCACCGTTTTCCACTTCCGCGTTTTCCATTTCACTGTGTTCCATTTCACTATGTTCCACTTCCGTGTTTTCCATTTCACTGATGGGCGGCATGAACGGGGCCAACGAGGGCAGCTGGTCGAGCGAATCCAAGCCCATATGCTCCAGGAACAGCCCCGAGGTCACCAGCAGCGCGGCACGGGATTCCGGGTCGATTCCCTCCTCGCGTATCAGCCCGCGCACGACAAGCGAGCGAATCACGCCATCCGAGTTCACGCCGCGAATGGCCGCGACCTGGGCGCGGGTCACCGGCTGACGGTACGCGATAATCGCCAGCGCCTCAAGGGCCGCCTGCGACAGGCGTGCGGCCTGCCCATCAGTCACGAATGCGGCGACTACCGGCTCATAATCCGCCCGATTGGCGAATTGCCAGCCGCGCGCGGTGCGCCGCAGCTCGAAGCCGCGCAGTATGCCAGCCGAACCGTTGGCGCCAATGGAGCTGCCGGAGTCGTCGCCCTGACCCGCAATACCGTGCTCCGATATATTTCCCCGCCCGTCGTAATCCTCCTGCAACGCCGTCAACGCCTCGTCAACCTGAGCCTCATCGATGGCAAGTACCCTCGCCAGATCGGCAGACTGCTGCGGCTGATCGGCAACCATGAGAATCGCCTCAAGACACCCGCGCAAACCGCCCGGGAAATCCTCGACATCGAAATCGACGTATTCCGGACGGGCTGGCGGCGTTTCGCGCCCTTGTGCCGTAGCTGCGGACGAGTTCGGCTCAGACTGCGGCCCCTGTGGTGTTTGCATTTCATCGCTCATGCGAAATCCCCCTCGCTTATCGTCAGTTCGGCGTGCTCGTCGGCATCCGCCGCCCAGCGGATATGCAAGGTTTCGAACGGCCCTGACTGCTTGAATTGCACTGCGCCCTGTTTGAAGAAGGCAAGCAGGGCAAGGAATCGTGCGACGATCTCAATGCGCGATGCCGCATCGGCACTGAGCGCGGCAAAGGTCATGCTTCCCTCGCTCCCCAACGCCCGCAGCCGGTCGCGCACCAAAGCCGATTGGGCCTGCAAATCCACCATCGGCACATGCAGCTGATGCAGCGAGACCTGATCGACGGGCGCGTTGGCAAGCGCATGGGCAGCAAGCGCCGCCAATTCATCGACCCCCAGCGTCCAGACCAGTTCGGGCAGCATGGCCGCAACCGCATCATCCACAACCGCCGGATGAGGGAATCGCCCGGAATTCGCGGCGAAGCGCGCGCGGAAATCCCCTGCGGCGCGTTTGAAGGCACGGTATTGCACGAGTCGCGCGAAGAGCAGATCACGTTCGCGCAGCGCCTCGATGCTCTGCTCGTCACGCTCGCCCTGCTCGTCGCCCGGCAGCAGCGCGGCGCTTTTCGCCTCAACCAGAATCGAAGCCACGTCAAGGAAGGCGCTGGCCTCGTCCATATGCTGGGCGAACTGGCTTGATGGGATTGGCTGCTCCGATGCCGCTTCCTGATTCGGCGACACTGTTTGGCCCAACGACACCGACTGCCCCGACGCCACCGACTGATCCGGTGACACAGTCTGCCCCGCCGCCAAACCAAGCCGCCGCACATACGCCAGAAACTCCTCGGTGATGGCCGAAAGCGACACTTCGGTCACCTCAAGCCGTCTGTTCGCAATCATGCCCAGCAGCACGTCGAACGGCCCGGCATAGCCTTCGACGTCTACTTGGAAGCCGGAAACCGGCATCTCCTCGGCAGCAAGCGTCATCACACGCTATGCGACGATGCCGCGTGCGATGAGCTCGCGCGCGACCTCGCGGTACTCCTTCGCCGTCTTGTGCCCAGGCGCATACACCGTGATCGGCGCGGCGGCGACATTCGCATCGGGAAGCTTGATGGAACGCGAAATCACCGAATGGAAGACCTTCTCCTGGAAGGCCTCGTAGATACGCTGCAGCACCTCTTCGCAATGCAGGGTGCGCGTGTACATCGTGACCAGCACGCCGTAGACTTCGAGGCTGGGATTGATGCGGGAGCGCACCTTGTCGATCGATTGCATGAGCAGCGCCACGCCGCGCAGCGCGAAGAACTCGGCGGCCACGGGGATGATCACGCCGTCAGCGGCCGTCAGCGCGTTCACCGTCAGCAGGCCAAGCGAAGGCTGGCAGTCGATGATAATGACATCGTATTCGTTGCGCACCTGGCGCAGCACGCTGGCCAAGATCTGCTCGCGCCCGACTTCGGTGACCAGCTGCACTTCGGCGGCCGACAGATCGATGTTGGCCGGCATGATGTCAAGATTCTCGAATTCGGTATGCTGCACGATCTCGTGCACATCAATCGAGGCGTCAAACAGCGCCGTGTATACCGTGTTCTCAACGGTGTTCGCGTTGATGCCCAGACCTACGGTGGCCGCCCCTTGCGGATCGAAGTCGACGATGAGCACGCGCCTGCCGTACTGGCTCAGCGCCCCGCCGATGTTGATGGAGCTGGTGGTCTTGCCTACGCCGCCCTTCTGGTTGCACATGGCGATAATCCGTGCCGGACCATGCTGGTGCAGGGATTTTGGCGCGGGAAAGGTCTCATATTCGCGACCAAGCAGATCAGTAGGCATATTCTTCACCATATCAAGAGGCCTGTTCACCGCCCCATGCGCCGAATCAGCCGCACCGGGCATATCGTCTGCATCGTCAACGGCCGGAATACGCAAGGTGCCCGAGATCGGCAGCTGCGCCTGCACGGCATGCGCACGGCGAGCATTCGACTGCGAAGCATCCGAATCGCGCGGCTCCTTGGCTGCCTTGGCGACCTCAGCGGCCCACCGGCTCTCGTACGGCATCATCCCTCCGTTCCATGCTTTTCAACGACATGCGTTTCTCAGCGACATGCCTTTCACCGACATGATTCTCGCCAATCTTGGCATGCTCACCATCGCAGACGATTATCGCTCACAAAGGAACATCATAACGCGCACATCGTAACGCACGCGGCGCATTCAGCCGTATATTCAGCCGCGCGTAGTACGTGCAGTGCGCGAGACCCAGCGCAGCGCTACAAAATGAGTTCGCCCCATCCCGCATGCTTTGCATCGGACTTGCCAAAACAGAGAACCGCAGCCGAGAGAGGGCCAAGCTCGAAAGCCCGGCCGCCTCACGGCTGCGGTTCAGTATCCTTATAGGAAGATAACGCCTGAGAGGACGAAATCAGTCGTCTTCGAGCACGTAGTCCCATCCGGCGGCCGAAGGACCGCCATCCGGGTGGAAGCGCAGCAGCCCTTCGCCGCCCGGCAGCGACGTGCGCAGCTTTATCGTGAGCTGCTGCCCGGCTGCGAGCTTCTTGGGCAGGCCCGGAGTCGGTATGAGCGCGTGCGTGGCTCCGGCGTTGTCGAGTATGTCGAAGACGCTCGCGGAGAGCGGCACATCGGCGCCGCCCGGGGCCGCGGTGTTCGTGAGCGTGGCGGTGAATACGCTCGGTATATCGGACGCCTCTTCCTTCGTATCGCTTGGATACTCAGGGCCGGCGATATCGATCTTCAGCTGCGCCTTGCCTACCGATACGAGCACTGGACTGCCAGGGTACGACAGCGCAGGCTTGTCGGCACTGCCGTGCGCAATCGATGCTGAGCGAGCCGAAGGCAGGTAGCTCGGCATGTCGCCGATTGAGTTCGCAATGGATGCCGATGACTGGGCACCGCCGCACGCACCCAGTGCGATCGTCATGGCGACCATCGCGCTGAGCAGTCCGGCTGTTTTCACTATTCTGCGCATCATGACTCGTGAGCCTCGTGACGACGGCGAACCAGCAGGACCGTGACGCCGCCGACGATCAGGGCGAGCGCTGCCACGAGAAGCGCGATGCCAGTGGTCATATCGACGCCTGTGGAAGCGAGCGGGCCGCTGGCCTGAGGCTTCGCGGCGGCATTCGCCTCAGGGTGCTTGCTGGCCGGATTCGAAGGCGAGGTGCCCTGCGGCGCGGTCTGCGCCGGAGTTCCCGCTGGCGTGGTCTTCGTCGGGGTCGGAGTCGGATTCGCAGTCTGGTCAACCGCTGCATTCGTGAACACATCAGCGCCGAAGGGAGTGAGTCCGTCCTGCGCCGCGAAACCGAGGTGGCCGAGGCCATCGAGGCCGCCGCTGACGCTGCCTGCGGTCAGCTGCTTCGTATCATTGCCCTTCACAACCTGGAAGATGTCTTCCATCGTGCGCAGCCATGAGTAGTGGTTGTAGTACGTGCTGGAAACGGTTCCGGGCTTGATGAGCGGGGAGATGAGCACGGAGCCGGAGTCGCCGCCGCCAGGGGTCGCATCCTGCGCGTCGAAGGTCGAGAGCGGCGATTCGCCGGGGTTCAGGTGGCCGGGAACGCCGGTCGCAGAGAGCGTGACGTCGGCGACCGCAGCGGTCGTCTTCAGTGCGTTGCCCTGCTGATCGACGAGCTTGAAGGATGCGTTCGTCACGGGATCCGAAGACTTGGCGACGAGGTTCGGACCTTCGTTCGCCACGGAGCCGACGAAGGCACCGGCTGGGATTCCCGCGCCAGTGACCGCACGGCCGATGTCGGAGACGCTTACCGCGCCCTGCAGCGTGTCAGTGCCAGCCGCAGCGGTGACGGCGAGATCCTTGGCGCCCGAGAAGGAGGAACTCGTGTTCTTCGCGCCCGAGACGCAGTTGCTCTTGTCGGCGTTCACGAGTGTCGTGTCCTGCTCGCATGACGGCGGCCGGGTGATGTAGCCGTTATCGCCGGGGCCAGGGTAGAGCTGATTGCCGTTCTCGTCCGCAGCAAGCGGCGTGTTCGGGCCGGTCGGCTCCCAGTCGACGCCTTTCCCGTTGATGCTCTGTCCGGCGAGATCTGCCTTGATGTAGTTCTGGGCCATCGGGCCGGGTGCCGGGAAGGTGTTCGCGGAGTACTGCTTATAGCCTTCGGCAAAGTCCTTGATCGTCGGGGTCTTGTAGCTGTACCGCTCGTTGCCCGCCGCGTCCTGCGCAACCTTGGTCTGGTCGGTCGCGTTGTTGAACGACATGCTGTAGAAGGGCGGATTCGCCTCGTCGAAGGTGACGTCGATCAGGCCGCCGTCCTTGAAGGCCGCCGAACGCTCGATGAGCGGGATGTAGTACTTGAGCCACAGATCCGCCGCGTACAGTCCGCCGGTGTGGTTCGTGGGCGGCGTCGTCAGCGGCAGCGCGTAATTCGGGTTGCCATTCGCATCGAACACGCCCGAGAGGTTGTTGCCCACGCAGGTGGGGTCGTGCGCATCGGAGCAGTTGTTCGGCGTGATCCAGTTGAACGCCGGCACCTGGTCGGCGGGCTTCTTGAGGTCGGAGATCAGGCCCAGGCTGGGATCGTCGAGATTGGCGATGTGGTTCGCGTCGGTCATCGTGCCGCCTGCGGGGGCGGTCAGCGCGTCCTTGCCAGTGTTGTCGTCGCCGATGATTGAGTGGAACCACGGGAATGGGAAGTGCTTGGCAACATACTGGTCGTTCGACTGCGCCCCGGTGAACGAGGTGATGCCGTTCGCCTTGTCGCTGGCCGAAGTGCTCATCACCCTGGGATTGGTGGTGGGGTTGTTGGCTGCGGTGCCGGGGCCGCCGCCAAGAGCATCCTCGCGCCCGGGCTGGTTATGCAGGTCCTGTGCGTAGCCCTTCCAGCTGACGCCTGCCGCGTCGAACTGGTTGAACAGCGTGGGGATGTCCTTCGGGAAGGTGCAGCCGTTCTCGCCGTTCGCGGCGTTCGCACCGGCTGGGGAGAGCAGCTGTCCGAAGTTGTCGTCCCGCCCGAAGTTCGCGCCGGTGTGGCTTGCGACGATATTCTTATTTGTGCCGAAATCGAAGTTCTTGTAGCTGCAGTCCGACTGCAGATCGTTGGAAGTGGCCTGCCCGGATGCCAGGGAGATGTAGTTGTCCTGGCTGTAGTGGCCGGTGCCGAAGTAGTTCGTGAGCAGCGCTCCCTGAGCGGGGAGGTCCTTCCAGAGGTAGCTGTTCTGGTTCAGGCCGGTGAAGGTCGCGTCATATGATTTGTTTTCGAGAACGATCGTCCATACGTGCTTGACTTGGCCGGGCTTCAGTCCCGTCTGCGTGATGGTGTCGGTGGTCTGGGTGCCGCTTGCGAAGGCCGCAGGAACCATGGCGAAGCTGCCGATGGTTATCAAGGAGACGGCGGCCGCAGTGGCCGCCCTACTGATATATTTGAGAGATTTCACATATCTCAAGATAGATTCTCACAGTGTCTTCTCAGCAGACGAAAAGTGAATTATAGGGGATATCATAATGAATTCCAAGAGACGTTATGTATTTCAAGAGACACTGCGAATTTTGAGAGACGCCGCATATTCCAGGAGACACCGCACGCAGCTGGCTTTGCCCGTCATCGCGCCCGCGGATGGGAGGTCAGGTAGGTTTCGATGAGGTTCTCGGGGCTGACATGCGTGTATATCTGCGTGGTGGTGACCGAGGCGTGGCCGAGCAGCTCCTGCACGGTGCGCACGTCGGCACCACCTTGGATCAGATGCGTCGCGAAGGAATGGCGCAGGGTGTGCGGGTGCAGCGGTCGGTCGATATGGGCCCGCTCCCCCGCGAGCCGGATGATCTCCCACACGCTCTGGCGCGACAGCCGCCTGCCGCGCTTGTTGAGGAATATTGCCCGCCGCTCCGGGGTGCCCTTGGCCTTGCGTTCCAACGCCGGGCGCCCGACGTTGAGATACGCGGTCAACGCCTGCTGCGCATATCTTCCGACCGGCACCAGCCGCTGCTTCGAGCCTTTGCCTGTCAGCCGCGCGACATGCTCATCCATATCGATGTCGTTCAGGTCCGCGCCGACCGCCTCTGAGACGCGAGAGCCGGTCGCGTACATGAATTCGAGCAGCGCATGATCGCGCAGCACGACCGGATCGTCGCTGCCATGCATCGCCGCCGCCTCCAGCAGCCGCCCTACTTCGTCGATGCTGAGCACATCGGGCAGATCGCTTGAGGCTTTCGGCGCTTTCACTGCGGCGGCGACATCATCGGCGACCGCATGCTGCGCGAGCGCGAACTTGTGGAACTCATGGATGCTGGCGAGTCGACGCGCCTTGCTTCGTGCACTCTCCCCCGCCGCATCGAGGAAGGCGACGTAATCCTCTACATCCTGCTTGGCGACCGCATTCGGTGCGTCGATTTCACGGTCGTGCAGCCAGTCGACATACCGGCGGATATCGGATTCGTATGCCTTCACCGTCGCCCGCGAAAGCCCGCGCTCCACATCGATATGCGCGAGAAACTGCTCAAGCAGCGCATCGAATCCGTTCCGTTCCATACCAACCTATCCTAGGCAAAAGCGCAGCACATATGCGAAACCCCATGCCATGCACGCCATATATCGCAATATCTCACGACATATGCCATGCACACCATGGGGTTCACTAGGCTGCACAGTGTCAGTTACACGGTGCCAATTGATACAGTAGTCAATTACACGGTGCCAATTTACACAGTGTCCGAAACTGAACACTGCCAGCCGAAATCAGCAATCAGGCAGCGACCGGGGCGTTGACGTCCTCGGGCAGTGCGGCCTTGGCCTGCTCCACGATCGCCTTGAAGGTGTCGGGGTCGGAGACGGCCAGCTCGGCCAGAGCGCGACGGTCGAGATCGATGTCCGCCAGCTTGAGGCCCTGGATGAAGCGGTTGTAGGTGATGCCTTCGGCGCGGACGGCAGCGTTGATGCGCTGGATCCACAGCTTGCGGAAGTCGCCCTTGCGCGCCTTGCGGTCGCGGAAGTTGTAGTTGAATGAGTGCAGGAGCTGTTCCTTGGCCCTGCGGTAGGAGCGAGAGCGCTGGCCGCGATAGCCGGAAGCCCTTTCGAGAACGACGCGACGCTTCTTATGAGCGTTCACTGCGCGCTTGACACGTGCCATAGTAGTATCTTCTTTCTTTGTCTAGCGTCTATACACTCGTCGCGGTTCAGCGGCCGAGCAGCTTCTTCATGTTCTTGCTCTGCGCGGGCGCGAGCACCTGGTCGGCCTTCAGTGCGCGGCGCTTGCGCGCGGACTTGTGCTCGAGGTTGTGTCGCATGGCGCTGCCGGCCTGCATGAGCTTGCCCGAGCCGGTGACGCGGACGCGCTTCTTGGCTGCGGAATTGGTTTTCATCTTCGGCATTGCTGCCCTCCTTGTGGTTACTGCACAAATATTTCGCCATCGCATACTATCCGATGACTCGGTGATCAGCCGGGGAATCAACTCCGGCGTGACAGTTTTCGGTATTCAGCCTTCCGGCTCAGGCTTTCTTCGCGTCCTGCTCGGAAGCCTGGTCTGCCGGCGTCTCGCTCGAAGCCTCTTCGGCTTCGCCCGCGCTGTTCTTGGCGGCCAGGCGTGCGGCCTGACGGGCCTGACGCTCGGCGCGCGATTCGGCGCCGCGACGGCGCTGCTCGGACTGCGTGTGCACCTTCTTGGCCTTGGGCGTCAGCGTCATGATGATGTTGCGCCCTTCCTGCTTGGGGTAGGACTCGACGCTGCCGTATTCGGCGACCTCATCGGCCAAGCGCTCCAGCAGCTCGACGCCGCCGATCGGGCGGGACTGCTCGCGGCCGCGCAGCATAATCGTGACCTTGACCTTGTCGCCGCCATTCAGGAACCGTGTCACATGGCCCTTCTTGACCTCGAAGTCATGCTCGTCGATCTTGAGTCGGAAGCGAATCTCCTTGATTTCCGCCGTGTTCTGATTACGGCGGGCCTCGCGGGCCTTGATCTTCTCGGTATACTTGAATTTGCCGTAGTCGATGAGCTTGGCGACCGGAGGTTTCGCGTTCGGTGCCACCTCGACGAGGTCAAGGTTTGCTTCCTTGGCCAGATTCAATGCGACCGTGGTCGCGATGACGCCGACCTGCTCGCCGTTCGGCCCAATCAGGCGCACCTGAGGGACGCGAATCTCGTCGTTGATACGTGGTTCGTCGCTGATAATGACTCCAATCCTTATGTTCCTTCTCATGGGACCCAGGCGGAGGCATGCAACTGCTCGAATTCATGACATGAAACAGGCTCATTTCAGCTTGAGAACACGCCCATATGCGCATTCGCCATGCTGTTGCCTGCGCATCGTTCAGCGCGGAATCATATCCGCATGCCGATTGCGCGACTCATGCCGTGAACCCGAAGCCATAACAAGCTTCCAGGTGGGGTCTCCCCACTTTCTTGATTACTCAAGCCAATCAACTAGTGTACCATGCCCGCGGACAAACCCGACGGGTACGGCGCTGGACCAGCTTTCACTCTGGTTCCTGCCCTAGCTTTCGGGCGACGGCGTTACCGTTCGGTCAACAGCGTTACCGTTGGGTCAACAGTCGCTTACTCCTCGGCCAGCGGCTCGGGCTTGCTGCCGTCGTGCACGAAGTACACGTCGTACCAGGTCAGGAAGGTGTACACCGTCCAGATCTTGCGGCGGTCGTTCGTCTTGCCTTCGTAGTTGTCGTCGAGCATTTTCAGCAGCGCGTCCTGATCGAAGAAATCGCGCGCGTAGTCGCGCTGGAACACCGCGCGGACCTGCTTGTAGTACTTCTCCTCGCTCAGCCAGATCTTGACCGGCGTGGGGAAGCCGAGCTTGGTGCGGTCGGACGAGGCCTTGGGCAGATGCCGCGCCGCAGCCTGACGGAAGGCGTACTTAGCGAGCGCGTTGCGAATCAGATACTTGGTGGGCACCTTTTCGGCGACCTTCATCAATTCCTGATCCAGCAGCGGCACGCGCAGCTCCAGAGAGTGCGCCATCGTGAGCTTGTCGGCCTTGAGCAGGATGTCGCCGGGCATCCACTGGTGGATATCGAGGTACTGCTTCTTCTTGATCTCGGAGAGCCCCTGACCTTCGATGCGCGCATACGTCTTGTCGACGATGTCATGGACGCCGGGCGCCTGGCGGTAATGCGGCGTGAGCAGCTGCTGCGCCTCGCTCTCATCGAATATCTTGGCCTGGCCGATGAAGAATTCCTCGGATGGCGCGAGATTCGCATACAGATGCGTCGCGCCGTGGAAATGCTTGTCCTTCGCCCAGTGCGCAATGGCGTGCCGCGCCCCGGCCGGCAGATGAGTGAGCATATTGGTGACGCCCGTGATGACCTTCGACTTGGTGTGCAGGCCGTAGTCGTCGTAACCGGCGAACAGCTCGTCGGCTCCCTCGCCGCTCAGCACCACTTTGAGGTCGCGCGCGGCCAATTGGGACAGGAAGAACAACGGCACGCAGGAGGGGTTCGAATCCGGCTCGTCCAAGTGCCACTGAATCTGCGGGAAATAGGAGAAGGCCTCCTCCTCGTCGATGATCTCGGCGGTGTTGGAGAGCTTGAGCTTGTCGGCCAGCTCCTTGGCCTGCGTCGATTCGTTGTAGCCCGCTCCGAAGCCAACCGAATACGTGTGCTCGGGGCGCGCGACGGCGGCCACATAGCTGGAATCGACGCCGCTAGACAGGAAGGAGCCGACCTCCACATCCGCGATCTCATGCACCTTCACGGAGTCAATCACCGATTGGTCGATGTTATCGACCAGCGCATCGAGCTTCTGATTGCCTTCGCCGAATGCCGCATCCCAGTATTCGTGCGTATCCATCTTGCCGTCGCGATAGGTGAAATAATGCCCCTCCTTGAGCTTGAACACGCCCTTGAAGAAGGTCTCATCGGTGGCGGGGTACTGGAAGGTGAGGAAGGGCTTGAGCGCCTTGTCGTTGAGCTCCTTGACGAAATCAGGATGCTGCAGCAGGCTCTTGATCTCAGAGGCGTACATGAAGGTGCCGTTCATCACGGTGTAGTACAGCGGCTTGATGCCGAAATGGTCACGCGCGCCGAAGAGCTCGTTCGTCTTGGAATCCCAGATCACGAAGGCGAACATGCCGCGCAGCTTGGTCAGCACGCCGGCGCCCCACTGCTCGTAGCCGTGCAGGATGACTTCGGTGTCAGCCTTCGTGGAGAAGGTGTGACCCAGCTTGATAAGCTCCTCGCGCAACGGCTGGAAGTTGTAGATCTCGCCATTGAAGGTGATGGCCATCGTGCGATCCTCGTTGTAGATCGGCTGGTCGCCGCCCTTGAGGTCGATGATGCTCAGCCGCCTGAACCCGAGCGCCGCATGCTCGTCGATGCAGTGCCCCTCGCTATCGGGCCCACGGTGGGCGATGATATCGGTCATCTTCTTGAGGATACGTTCCTTGGCATCAATGGGAGCGTCGTTCACAAACCCGGCTATTCCGCACATAACAATTCTTTCTCCTCGAAACGCATGGGATATTCGCAGCATATCGTATTCACATTCGCAGCCTTCAGCCTAGCAGCGCCATTGGTCGCGTCACGTTAATGGCAGTATTCCTGCCCTTTCTTTCACACGAAACGCCAACTCTCCACATTGCTTCTCCGCACTGTGTCTTTACGTCGCGTCTTCACGTCACGTCTTCCGGCGCGTCAGTATGGCCACCATGTGTTGATTTATTGCAACTCAAGCAGCCCTTGGATACCTCTGGTTTCCAGTATCTCGCGGTATGGCCCGGCCTGTTGCACGATGAGCTGGTCGATGGCATGCATGCCGAGCAGCTCGACCGGAGCCCTGTCGTCAGTCAAGATCATTGCGCCGCTTTGCGGCTTCTTAACCGGCACGAGCCGGCTGCCGACTTCACCCATCGCCCACTCGAGATCGCCGTCACGCGTGCGCATATACGCAGTGGCCTGCAAAGAGCTAGGCGTGCCGGTTTGGATGATATCGCTATCGGTGGCGTGCTGAGGAGCCTTGTCCCCGTGCTGCTTGGTTTGTGCCGATTGCTCTGATTCGCCAGACTCACCAGGTTCATCCGCACTCGGCGTTTTGGCGAAAAGCTCGCGGTTGGTCGTGTCGGGCACGTCGGCGGTCAATATATTGCGGTGCCCGAACACACTGGCGATCGTGCCGGTCAGCGCCTCATTGATCGAACCTTTGCCATCGGAGATCATATTCATATTGACGACCATGACGCCGCCGGGATTGAGGTGCTGCTTCACCATGTCGAAGAACTCGGTTGAGCTCATTTGGAAGGGAATCGTGATGTCTTGGTAGGCGTCGACCATGATCACGTCATAGCGACTTGTGCTGGCGGCGAGCCAAGCGCGACCATCGTAGGTGCTGACCGGAATATCCTGCGGCTCCTTAAAATATTCGCCCGCCAACGCCGTGATCTTCTCGTCGATTTCCACGCCGGTGATATGCATATGCGGGTAGTACTGCCGCAGCTGGCGCGCGTAGGTTCCCGTGCCCATGCCCAGAACCAGCGCGGAATCGGCGTGGTCGGCGAGCGCCGGAGCGGCAAGCGCAGTGTCGTAGTACATGCCGGTCAGGCCTGGCCGCTTCATGGTCACCGATTGGACGCCGAAGAGCACATTGGTCGACAGTATGGTGCGGTCGGACAGGTTCTTGACCTGCAGGTAGTTGTAGATCGACTCGCCTTCGTAGGTCAGCCCGCGCTCCCAGAAAGCGAAGCCGCTCATCGGCGAAGCCACAGCGGACACCACGAAAATGACTGTGCTGATGGCGCTGGCGACAAGCTTGACTTTGGAGGCAATGAAGTACGCAATCGCGAGGGCCAGCAGCAGCCCGAAGAATATCAGGAAGGTCACGAAGGTGCCGACTGCCGGAATCGTAACGAAGGTCGGCAGAAAGGTGCCCAGAATCGAGCCGATGGTGTTGCAGGCGCTCAGTCGGCCGACCACCGAGGCATTGTCGTCGAGCGAATCGGTGGCGAATTTGACCAGCCCCGGGGTCACGGTGCCTAGCAGAAACAGTGGCGGCACGAAAATCAGCATGCAGCTGATGAAGGCGGCAATCACCAGGAAATTCGTGGATACGGTGACGACGAGCAGACCAGAAACCACGATGATGACGTATTTGCCCAAGAGCGGAATAAGCGCGATCCACACCGCCGCGATCATCAGGCGCATGTAGAGCTTGTCGGGGTTGGGGTCGCGGTCCGCTTTGCGTCCGCCCCACACGCTGCCCAGCGCCAGGGCGATCATAATCGTACCGATGATGATGGTCCACACGATCTGCGAACTGGAGAAATACGGCGCAAGCAGGCGCGATGCGCCCAGCTCGGCAGCCATCACGGCCATGCCGGAGAAGAATTCGGTGATATATAGGAACATCTTCGAGCGCAGAATCGGGCGTACATGGGCCGTCGCCGTGGGTGCGGCGACCAGTCCGTGGTCCGTAGCAGTCATGGCAGTCATACTCCCCTCTTTGCGATATGCCCGCAGGCATCAGACGCCAAACACCAGCATCACGCACCGAGCATCAAGCCCCGAACAACCTGTATGGGACAACAGGGCGAGCCTATCAGACCGGCGTGAACCCGCGGCACATGACGTTCACCCGCTTCGCTGCCTTGGCAATCGGGTATCTGCGTTATCTGTAGCGTTATTGGGGTTCGTCTGAGGGGGGGGGGGGCGGACGAAACCAGCGATTGCGTCTGTTCAAAACGAAGAAAGCGCGCACCTGCCCAGGCTGACGCGTGAGCTAGAGTGGCAGCATGAACCAGACGAACCACGTATGCGTCATCTTCGCGGCGGGACAATATTATGGTCCGACGCCGGGCGTGCCCGCAGACCTTCTTGCAGGGCTTTCTCGTCCCTTGGTCATTGCAGCCGACGCTGGACTCGACCATGCGCGCGCCGAAGGCGTCAGCGCCGACATCGTGATTGGCGACTTCGATTCCGTGCAGGGCAGCGTCCCCGACGACGACCGCACGCTGCGGCTTCCGGCGCTCAAGGACGATCCCGACATGCTTTCGGCGCTCAAGGTCGGCTGGAATCGCGGCGCGCGCGAGTTCCATATTCTCGGCGGGCTGGGGGGAAGAATCGACCATACCATCGCCAACATCCAGCTCATGGGGCTGCTGGCCCAGCATGGCGGCGTCGGCTTCCTGTACGGCGACGGCGCCATCGTCACCGCCATTGCTGACGGCGAACTTGCTTTCGAAGCACATGACGCGATGCCCGGCGGCATGGTGTCGGTGTTCGCGCAGTCGGATACGGCCAGTGACGTGAACGAGCCGGGGCTGAAATATCAGCTGCGGCACGCGACCCTGACCAACAGCGTCGTGCAGGGCGTGAGCAATGAGTTTCTGCCCGGCGTCGCCAGCGCAATCAACGTGCACGACGGCACGCTTATCGTGACCTTCCCCCTTACAGCGCCGATGCCGAGAATCACCCGCTACCGCGAATTCACTGGCGACCTGGGTCCGCTCGATACCGAAATCTCGCCGATTCTGGACTCCCGGTTCACCAATCGCGCATTCAATCGTTAATTCAGCAACCATGAAATCAGGAGGTTCCATGACCGACCATACCGCCGATGCCCCGCTATTCGTCTGCTATTCGCGCTGCTCGACCTGCGCCAAGGCGCGGCACTGGCTGAGTGAGCACGATATCGCGTTCACCGAGCGCGATATCAAAACCGACAACCCCACCAAGGCCGAGCTCACCGCCTGGTATCACGCCAGCGGCCTGCCAATCCGCCGTTTCTTCAACACTTCCGGACAGCTATACCGCGCGCTCGGGCTGAAGGACAAACTGCCCGCGATGAGCGACGACGAGGCTCTGGAACTGCTTGCCACCGACGGCATGCTCGTCAAGCGGCCCATCGTTGTGACCGCTCACGGCATTTTGGTCGGTTTTGCGCCTGAAGTGTGGCGCACGTCACTGGCAAGTACAGACGACGGGATAGAGTAGGCAGCGTTGATAAACAATGGCCGGGGCGCGCAGGCGCGCGCCCGAGCCTGATCCCTAAGGGAGTAATTTTATGACAGTCAAGATTGGTATCAACGGTTTCGGCCGCATCGGTCGCCTCGCCTTCCGTCGCATCTTCGAGCTGCAGGCTCGTGGCGGCCAGGCCGGTGACATCGAGGTCGCAGCCATCAATGATCTGACCACTCCGTCGATGCTCGCCTACCTGCTCAAGTACGACAGCGCCCACGGCAACTTCCGCCATGACGACGGCACCCCGGTCGAGGTCACCTCCACCGACACCGCAATCGTCGTGGACGGCAAGTCCTACACCGTGTACGCTGAGCGCGACGCCAGCAACATCCCGTGGGTCAAGAACGACGGCGTCGAGTTCGTGCTCGAATGCACCGGCTTCTACACCTCCGCCGAGAAGTCGCAGGCTCACCTCGACGCCGGCGCCAAGAAGGTCCTCATCTCCGCCCCGGCCAAGGACGAGACCACGCCGACCATCGTCTACGGTGTCAACCACGAGATTCTGAAGTCTTCGGACAACATCGTTTCCGCCGGCTCCTGCACCACGAACTCGCTGGCCGCCATGGTCAAGCTGCTCGACGACAAGTTCGGCGTCAAGGTGGGCTTCATGACCACGATTCACGCCTACACCGCCACTCAGGTGCTGCAGGATGGACCTCGCGGCAAGAACGTGCGCGCCAACCGCGCCGCAGCTGCGAACACCATCGAGCACTCCACCGGTGCCGCCAAGGCCATCGGCAAGGTCGTCCCCTCGGTCAACGGCAAGCTGCAGGGCCATGCCCAGCGCGTCGCCGTGATCGATGGCTCCGTCACCGAGCTGACCTCCGTGCTGGAGAAGACGGTCACCGTCGACGAGATCAACGACGCCTTCAAGGCAGCGTACTCCGACACTGATTACTTCGGCTACAACCCTGATGGCATCGTCACCTCCGACATCATCGACGACACCCACGGCGGCGTCTTCGACCCGACGCAGACCGATGTCAACACCGTTGGCGACACCCAGCTCGTGCGCACCGTCTCCTTCTACGACAACGAGAACGGCTTCACCTGCAACATGATCCGCACGCTGCTGTACTTCGCGGAACTCTCCAAGTGAGCTCCTAGCGGCACTACGGCTCGTCCGCATCGCCGCTAGCTGACTGATCGCAGACTTTCCGTCTGCCGCTTCGCCCTTGCCGGGCATCGAGCATTATGCTCGTGCCTGGCAGGGGCGAAGTCGTTGGTGGGGCTCCGGCTGCGACTCTGGCCCCGGCTTACTGGCACGAAAGAGCCGCTGTTCGCTCGTCAGAGGCCGATTCGCGCCAGTTAAGCCGACGCGATAGCCCAGCCCGTGGCACGAGATGCTGCATGGCACGAATATCGTCTCCATGCGATACAACGGGTGGCATGGCGAAACGAAGCAAACATACATCGGATGGCAAAGGCGAAGAAGTCAAAGGCACAGCTGCCAAAGGCGGCACGCCTGCCATCGCACAGCTGCGCAAAGCCGGCGTGCCATTCGAAATCTATGAATACGAGCATTCCGCCGACCATATGGATGAAGGCTACGGCGTTGAGGCCGCGCAACGGCTCGGGATGGACCCGCATCAGCTATTCAAGACGCTGATGGCGGACACCGGCAGCGAGCGCGTCATCGGCATCGTGCCAGTCAGCGGGCACCTCGATCTCAAGGCGCTGGCCGCAGCAGTCGGCGCGAAGAAGGCCGCCATGGCCGGGCCCGATGTGGCGCAGCGCGAAAGCGGCTACGTACTCGGCGGCATTTCGCCATTTGGTCAACGCACCCGGCACCGCACCGTGCTTGACGAAAGCGCGCTGGACTTCGACTCCATTCTCGTGTCAGGCGGCAAGCGAGGCCTCGACGTTGCGGTCAATCCTGAGGATCTCGTCACGCTGCTGCGCGCAGCGACCGCTTCCATTGCGACCTGGTGATGCATAACACGGCGCGCAAGCGGAAACCCTCGGTAAGACCATTGCTCGCAGTAGAGTGACACTGTCAATCATCATGGACCGCGGCAACGATTCGCCGTGAGTCATCCACAACGATATGGGAGATGCGATATGACATCCGCTAACCTGCCTCCTCGCTCGGGCCGGCAATTTTCCTTGAAGCATGGCGACTACACCGCAGTGGTCACCGAACTCGGCGCATCGCTGCGCGAGCTCACGTACCGAGGCAAGGAGGTCGTCTGCTCATGGCCGGCCGACGAGACCGCGCCGTGCAGCAACGGGCGAGTGCTCGTCCCCTTCCCCAACCGCATCGCCGACGGCGCGTACACCTTCGACGGCACGACCTACCAGCTCTCCATTGACGAGATCGAACGGCGCAACGCCATCCACGGCTACGGCTATCGCTCGTACTGGGAGCTTGAGACGCTTGAGGACGACCGGGTGACGCTCGCCTGGCGCGTTCCGCAGATATCCGGATATCCGTTCTATCTCCTCGTCACCGCCGAGTACCGCTTGGCCGACGACGGTCTGCACCTAAGTATTACCGCCGCGAACCATGGCAAACAGCGCGCGCCGTGGGCCTTCGGACTGCACCCGTGGTTCGCCAACGGATTCGACGGCTACGGCGACGAGATCGATGGGTTCAACGCCCAGTGCCGCGTGACGATTCCCGGCGACACGCATGTGACCGTCGACGAGCGGCTGCTGCCCACCGGAACCGAGCCTGTGGACGGCACGAAATACGATCTGCGCGAAGGCCAGCTGCTCGACCAGCAGCCCTATGACGACGCATGGACCGATCTGCACCATAATGCCGATGGCACGACGACCGCCGAGTTCGAACGCCCTGACGGACTCGCGGTACAAGTCGTCGGCGATGAGAGCATCACATCCTTCCAGGTGTGCACCGGAACCGGCTTCCCAGCATTCAAGCACCCTTCCGGCGTGGCAATCGAGCCGCAGACCGCGTATGCGAACACTTTCAACACCGGCAAGGACCTCATCGCCATCGAACCGGGAGATACGGCGTCCACGTCGCTGCTCATTCACGCCGAGCAGCACTGAAACCTCCGGGCGCAACAAACGCAAACGCTACGGCTGCGGCGAAGCACGGACGCTGTCTTGTCAACGTCGTGCGGGTGTGCGATAATCCCCTAGGCTAATAAACGTTGAGTAAAGGAGTCCATCATGGGTATGCGCGGACGCAAGCGCAAGGATCGCCGTAAGAAGGCCGCCAATCACGGCAAAAGGCCAAATGCCTGATTTCTGCCGGCGCGATGAGCGCCACGGCATTCATAAAATAGGTCCCGAAGAATCTGATTCCTCGGGACCTATTGCTATGCAACCGCTTCATCACCCATGCAGGCGACGCAATCATGGTGACCCCGGCCGGATTCGAACCGGCGACCTTGAAATTAGAAGTTTCCTGCTCTATCCAACTGAGCTACGGGGCCAAACAACGAAACGATACTTTAGCAGCACCTCCCTATCGCCTGTTCGCATGAAGGTCTCAACACTGGCACAATCCCGCACAGCACAGCATCGACACAGCGCAGGCAGCACGAGCAGCACCAAATGGGCAGCCGCTGACGCTCCCTGCCTGCACACGCTCCCAAGCTCTGCTATAACGTATAGGTATGAACGAGAACGCCTGTGAAGAATCGGACTTGCTGCATACGTCCCGACTGATCCTGCGCCGCTGGCAAGTCGGGAACGAAATCGAGATTTCCGCGCAATACTCCTACGCCACCAATCCGGATGTCACCAGGGCCAGCGGCTGGGCGCCCTATGACGATATCGAGGAATGCCGCGCCTACCACGACAAGGTTCAGGCGCCTGACCCGGAGTGCTTCGCGATCATTCTCAAGCAGACCGGCATGCCAATCGGCTCCATCGCGTTCAAACCGCTGCCACAGGCCCAAAAGCTTCCGGACGGCGGCGATCCAGCTGCATGCCGCGAAGTGGGCTTCTGGCTGGGCGAGCCGCATTGGGGCCGTAGATTCATGCCGGAGGCGCTTGGGGCAATGCTGCGCTATGGCTTCGAGGAATTGGGCTTGGACACCGTATACGCCCGTCATTTTCTGGACAACACCCGTTCGCGCATACTGCTGGAACATTGCGGATTCGCCTACGACCACACCGAATACGACAACTCCTTCCCCTCGCTTGGCGAGATTCGGGACGAGGATGTGCTCGCGCTCACCGCGCAGAGCTGGCGCGAACGGCGCAAGCAGCTGAACGTACCCGATGCGCCAAAGCACATCGGCTCGGGCGCGTATTGGGGCAGCGACCCCACCATCGTGAAGCGGCCACAATGTTGAGATGACACAGCGCTGAGACGACGCAGCGCTGAGATCCTGTGGTGCTGAGATGCAGCAACGCTGAAACCCGAAAAGGCTGGCTTGCTGTACAAGGCTGCCATACACTCCTAATCGCAAGAAACTGATAATCGATGAAAATCGATGAAATGCGATGAATTTTGCATCGTGTCGTATCGCATCGATACCATGAGCAGCATGGGGATGCATAAGGAAAAGCCACATGACGATGGCGCAGGCGGCGGGTATAGCCCCGCTGCGGACGAGTCGGCGCAGACTCCCACGCCATATGATCACCGCCCCTGCAACGAGGAAAACCTCACTTTTGTCTACCTGCAGCACGCATACGCCACGGCAGGTCTGGATTGGGACGCATTCGACCCGGCTGCATTCCATCTGCGCGACGCCCACGGCGCGTTCACTGGGGCTGCGCTGCTGCTTTCCGATCAGAATCCTTTTTCGGTGAAATGCGCAGTGTTCGAAGGAGACACCAAAACGAAGCTTACGGACCGCGCCGAGATTCACGGCTCCGTGCTGCGCCAGCTCAATGAGGCCGCGCTCTTTCTCAACCAGCACAACACCGATGGCCAGTGGCCCGAGACGGCGCTCCACGAATCACTTATCAACGCCGTGCTGCACCGCGACTATGAGTATTCTGGACCGATTCTCGTCAACATCTTCTCCAATCGCGTCGAAATCGTCTCGTTGGGCGGTCTCGTCCGCGGCCTGCAGATCAACGATCTGCTCAACGGCATCTGCCAGCCGCGCAATGCCTGGCTCGTGCTGACCGCCACAGCGCTGGGAATCAGCGAGAACTACGGCACTGGCATTCCGCGCATCATGGACTCCTACGCCACCAGTTCGGCCAGCCCGCAGCTGCGCGTGGGACCGTCTTCAGTGGCAATGATTCTGCCGGTGCCGGTGCTCGATGACGAAT
This sequence comes from Bifidobacterium tibiigranuli, assembly GCF_022655035.1. Lineage (GTDB taxonomy): Bacteria > Actinomycetota > Actinomycetes > Actinomycetales > Bifidobacteriaceae > Bifidobacterium > Bifidobacterium tibiigranuli_A. The sequence continues at coordinate 262,704 of NZ_JALCUA010000001.1, forward strand.
CTTGGGATGATGTGGATGACGAGCATGCCATGAATAGCGCGAATGACGCAGATACGCCGCATGGCAATGGCAACGGCACCAACAAGTCGGAGCCCGCAGCCAAACGCTATGTCTTCCCCGAGCTTCGGCCTTACATCACACAGGATTACGCGCAGGCCTTGGTCGGAGCCAGAGTGATCGGCTGCGCGCCGCTTGCGACGCTGGTGCTCGGCGCGCCCGAAGCAGCACCGCAGCAGCAGCCGCTTGAGCAGCCCCATACCTACGATGTGCAATTGCTCGAACAGGTGACGCTGCACGTCATGGCGGATGCAGGCGTTGCCTTGTCGCGCAAGGACATCGAAAATCAGCTAGGCCTCAGTCACGGCCAAGCCTCCTATCTGCTGCGCAACCTGACCGCGCAGGGCAAGATTCGCAGGGTCGGCCGCGCACGGGCCACGCGGTATTACGTGAACTAGTCGAATCGAGTTGCTCGACGACGTGCCACCGGCCATCGGATGAACAGACCTGTCATGCCCTGCTAATTTCTGTGGGCGTTCGATTATGATTAAACCTTGCGATGGACTCCGTTATCGAGCGCAGCAGCGCGACGGCGAACTCGTCATGAAGACATGCCCCGGCGGGCGCGGCGGTAATATCGATGCGTTATCTTGTGCTTGGACTTGAAGGAAAAGCTCGAAGGAGAAGGAGCGTCATGAACTCGATCATTCTGGGTGTGGGCGGCAGTGGCCTGTTCGCGCCGGCGGGCACCTCACCGAAGGATTTCGGCGAGGACCTGGTGCGTATCGTCGACCCGTATTACCGTTGCGTGTCGCCCTTCGATCTGAGCGTGCTGCGCGGCGACGGGGTGTTCGAGGCGACCACGGTGTGGCACGGCTACCCGATTTCCTTGGAGAACCATCTCAAGCGGCTGTCGAATTCGGCACGGCTGATGGACATGCCTCAGCCGAATCATCAGGCGTTCATCGCGGCGATCAATGAAGTCATCGCGCAGTACGACGACCCCGAGCCGGCTCCCCTGCTGCGCATCCTCGTGTCGCGCGGCATGGATCCTGACACCGGCATCGGCAAAACGGACTACGGCACACCCAGCGTGTGGATGTTCCTGGACGGACGCGGCACGCTGCACGATACCGCGCCAATCACGCTGACCTCGCTCAACCGAGGATATGCCAGCGATATTACCGCCCGCGCGCCGTGGCTGCTCAACGGCGCGAAGACCCTGAGCTACGCGGTCAATCAGGCGATGCACCGCGAATGCCGGCGGCGCAGCGTCGATGACGCGGTGACTTATACCGCCGACGGCTTCACGCTCGAATGCCCGAATTCGTCGATTGTGGCGCAGTACGGCGACAGCCTCATCACCCCCGACCCGCGCATTGGTATTTTGAACGGCACCTCGCAGCGCGAGATGTTCGCCTGGGCGCGTCAGGAAGGCCTGGATATCAAGTATGCCAAGCTGCCCATCGACCAGCTGCGCGAGGCCGACCGGCTGTTCATCACGCACGGCGGCTGGGTTATCCCCGTATCCGCGCTTGACGGGCGCACCTACGACGTCGACGTAGCCCAAATCGCCGGCATCAACGACGCCATCCACTCCGGCCGCACCCACGACGACGCGCTGTCAATCGGTCCGCTAGGAGCCTACGAGGAGTAAATCGAGAGACACGCGCCGAAACCGCAAATCAGGCAGCGTTGCCAAGAGCCTGAAGAGCTATTCAGGCCACGTTGCCGTAGACCTGGGTTTGCAGGTCCTTGCGGGCGGTTTCCATCGTGGTGATGTCGCCCAGCAGCGTGATTTTCTCCTTGCCATCGGGTAGCTGCGACATCTTGCGCTTGGCGGCGCCGATGCGGCGCATGAAGCCCATATCGAGCAGCCGCGCCAAAAGCTCGGAGGCGTAGCGCTGCTCAGCCGGACTGGGCGCACGCAGCTGCACGGGCGCGGCCTGGCCGTTCTGCATATTCTGGCCGTTCTGGGCCGATGAATTGACTGCCGAATTGGAGCTGTCGCGCGGATTGGGCGGCAACGGCAGCGGCATGACGGCCAGCTCGTTGATGACCTGTTCGAGCAGCGGCCCGCCGGCCTTGGTGAGGTTGTGAATCCACAATCCCTGCGGCGTGTCATCGCTGGGCAATCCGCCTGCGGCAGCCACCGCCTGGAAGAGCGAGCGGAATACCGGGGTCATGAAGTTCGACAGGCTCAATTGTGCGAACCACGCGCGATCGATGGCACGCGGCACCTGAATAAGCGTAGCCATGAACTGCTGCTCGCAGATGAACACGGCGTCATCGATGCGATAGTAGGTCTGCTCGTTGGCATCGCGGCGCTCAAGCGCCTTGCGCCGGGCCGGATTCGCATACGGATCCTCGCCGCGCTCCCCACGCTCGCCCCGACCCGCAAAACCGCCGGAAGCTCCTGAGCCGCCCATGCCGCTGCCCGAAGCCGCCCCGCCGAAGCGTCGTTTCGGCGCATAGGCGTCGTCGTCGCGCACGTTGAGCTGCCGACGTGCGGCATTGACCTCACGGCGCATGATGTCGAGGTCCACGCCGATGCGACGCGTCGCCTTGCGCGTGTAGATATCCAGCAGCGAACGGTCGCGTATCTGCGCGATCAGCGGTGCCGCAGCCTTCACCGCGCCCATCTGGCCAGTCGTATATGACGTGTCGAAGCGCGCGATGGCGGCCTCAATCACGAAATCATACAGCGGCTTCGCATGCTCGATGAGCGAACTCACCGCCTCGTTGCCCTGCTCCAAGCGCAGATCGCAGGGGTCGAGATTGCCGTCGGCGACCGCCACGAAGGTCTGCGAGAGGAACGCCGAATCAAGCGCGAAGGCATGCAGCGCCGCCTTCTGCCCCGCCGCGTCGCCGTCGAAGGTGAATACGATGCGCGAGCTGAGCGACTGCCCTTCCACATTGAGCGGCCCGATGAGCTGCACGGCCCCGAGCGAATCGTCGGAGATGAGTCGACGCACGATTTTGGCATGCTCCGCGCCGAAGGCGGTGCCGCAGGTCGCCACGGCGGTGTCGATGCCGGCCAAATGGCAGGCCATCACATCCGTGTAGCCTTCGACGATAACCGCCTGGCGCTTCTTGACGATAGCGGATTTGGCCAGGTCGATGCCGTAGAGCACCTGCGTCTTGCGATAGAGCTGCGTATCTGGGGTGTTGATGTACTTCGCGCCGATTGTATCGTCGTCATAGAGCTTTCGCGCGCCGAAGCCCAGCGTGCGCCCGGTGGAATCGCGGATGGGCCAGGTTGCCCGCCCGCGGAAGTAGTCGTAGACGCCGCGCTGGCCTTGGCGCGCAAGCCCGGCGTCCAGCATCTCCTGCTGGGTGAAGCCCTTGGCGGCCAAATAGCGCACGAGATTGTCCCAGCCCTGCGGCGCATATCCGCAGCCGAAGCGCTCGCAGTCGGCCTGGCTGAAGTTGCGCCCGCCGAGCAGCTTGCGGGCCGCGAGCGCCTCCTTGCTCATGATCTGCGAGACGAAGAAGCGCTGCGCCTCCTCGTTCGCGTCCAGCAGCCGCGTGCGCTTCGAGCCGGAGTGCTCCTCGCGGCCCGACCCGGCCTCGTAATGCAGCTCGATATGGTATTTGTCGGCCAGCAGCTCCACGGCCTCGCGAAAGTCGATGTTCTCCTGCTGCTCGACGTAGCCGAACACATCGCCGCCCAGCCCGCAGCCGAAGCAATGCCAGACGCCCAGCGACGGCCGCACCGAGAAGCTTGGCGTCTTCTCATCATGGAAGGGGCACAGCCCTACGTAGGTGCCGGTTCCCGAAGGCTTGAGCGTCACGGACGCAGACACGATGTCGTACAGGTCCGCCGCAGCGCGCACCTTCTCCACATCTTCCTTCAGAATCATTCCAGCCATAGCGCCCTACATTACCCCACCCCAGTGAAGCGGGCGGCTCGCCGGAACTCGCAACCGAAACGCGCCTAGCACAGGATGGAATGCATCGCCAGCGCCGAGCCGTCGGTAAGGTTGGCGACCTGATCGACGGCCACGCGCAGGCGCTCGTCGTCATTGCTGGCCTCGTTCCAGTCCTGCAGGAACACGGCTTCCAGTGCGTCGCTGGGCCGTGGGGAGTCAGCCATGAGCACATCGACCAAGTCCTCGACGATGGCCTGCTCCTGCTGGTGCATGGGCTCGCGCTCGCGAGGCTCCATCACGAAGTAGACGGCGATGCCTTTGAGAATCACGATTTCGTACTCGGTCTGTTCAGGGATGACGACCGAGGCGCTGTACCGCGTCAGCGGGCCGTCGCCGTAGCGTTCGCGCGTAGCGGCTTCCACCGACCCGGCGAAGCGGCCTATCAGGGCGCTCGTGATGTTCTTGAGCTGCGCCAAGGCCCCGCGCGAACCGTTGAAATGCGTGGGGAACATATGCTCGCCCTGCAGCCGTTGCAAGGCCGCGAGCAGCTTGTCGGCATCCCATTTCGCGCCATACCAGGCCCGCGCGTCTTCGATGAGCGCGTCGATGATGCGCGCATCGGCCAGCGCCATCGGGTTGAAGGCTCCCGTCGCGATTGCATCCTCGACGTCATGCACGCTGTAGGCGATATCATCGCTCAGATCCATCACTTGGCATTCCATCGGTTTCGTGGCCTTCGGCGCGCCTTGTTTAAGCCAGTTGAACACGTCGACATCGTCGGGGTACACGCAGTATTTGGCACTACGCTCGCCCTTGGGATGCTGCGCGGCCTCGGCCAGCGTCCACGGGTATTTCACGGCGGCATCCAGCGAGGCACGCGTCAGATTGACGCCGGCCGAGCGGCCATCGGCATGGAAGACCTTGGGCTCCAAGCGCGTAAGCAGTCGTAGGGTCTGCGCGTTGCCTTCGAAGCCGCCGATATCAGCGGCAATGGCGGCCAGCGCCTTCTCGCCATTGTGTCCGAAGGGCGGGTGGCCGAGGTCATGCGCCAGGCAGGCGCAATCCACCACGTCGGGGTCGCAGCCGAGCATCATACCGATCTGCCGGCCGATTTGCGCCACTTCGAGCGTATGAGTAAGCCGGGTTCGGGCGAAATCGTCTGTTCCAGCCACCAGAATCTGGCTTTTCGCGCCGAGCCGGCGCAGTGCGGAGGAGTGAATCAGACGCGCTCGATCGCGTTCAAAAGCGGTGCGGGAGCGCGATTTCGGCGGTTCGACCGCCCATCGCTCCTCGTCGAAGGCATCGTAGCCCTCGTCGCCCAGCACCTGCTCGCCATCTCGCGTTGTTCCCATAGCACCAGCATAGGGCCATGTCCCGCGTTTGGGGAGAGCATGGGACTTTCGCCGCGTTTGTGGCTCGCACTTTTTGATCGGCCTTGAAAAAGTGCGAATCAAATGAACAATGCAAATGTTAGTTTTCCGCACTGCAAATGGCGTAGTCTCAACGTTTGCCACCCGAAATAAACGCACATGAAATGTGCGTTTTGCTCACACTTTTTCCAGGCCAGTCAAAAAAGTGTGAGCCGCACAACCAATCCCTACAGCACGCTCGCGGGATCAAGCTTGGCAAGGTCCTCGGCACCCAGCACCTCGTTCGCATGCAGGTACAGCCGCGGGATGCGGTTGCGCAGGCAGGTGAAGATCTCGTAGCTGATGGTGTCGGCGGCACGCGCCCAGTCGTCAGCCGTCGGCTCAGCGAATTCCTCGCCACGCCCGGGTCCGAAGAGCTTGACCGTATCGCCTTCGTGGATGCCGAGTCGTGAGGCAGAACCATGCAGATCAAGGATGAACTGATCCATGCACACACGCCCCGAAACGCGCATGAGCTCCGGTCCTGCGGCAGTCATGACGCGCACAGGGCCGCCGAGCTTGACGGTATGCTTGGCTCCGCGTTCGTCGAACCCGGAGGCCGAGCGGTGAATGCCATCCGCATAGCCCAGCGGCACGATGGCGGTGCTGGTCTCGCTTTCGGTGATATAGGTGCGGCCGTAGGAGATGCCGTGTCCGTCCTCCACATCCTTGACGGTGCCCAGCTGGGCCTGCAACGTCATGGCGGGCGTCAACGCGTAATCCTGCGGCGTGCCCATCGCCGGGTCGGCTTCGTAGCCATATAGCCCAATGCCCGGTCGGGTCAATTCGAAATGAATCTCGGGGCGGGTCAACGTGGCGGCAGTATTCGTCAGATGCCGGATCTCCGGTTCGATGCCGGCGGCGCGCATACGGCGCTCGAAATCGTGGAAATGCTCGATCTGGCTATCCGTGGAGTCCACGAATTCGGGGACGTCCGGCGCATCAGCCACGGCGAGATGACTCCACAGCCCGACGATATGCAGTGCGCCTTCCTTGGCCAACGGCACGAGTTTGCGCAAAGCCGCGTCGAAGCCCTGCTCGGTGAAGCCGTTGCGCCCAAAGCCCGTATCCACCTTGATATGCACGCGAGCGGGGCGGCCCAGCTGCCGAGCCGCATCAGCCAGCGCATCGATGCCGGCAAGCGAGCCGAGCGAGATATCGATGTCGTTGGCGATAAGCTCGTCAAACGGCACCGCCAGGCCGTTGTAGACCCAGGTGAGAATATGGCAGCGATCCGGCCTGATGCCAGCCTTGCGCAGGGCCAGCGCCTCATGCGATTGCGCCGCGCCCAGCCATGTGGCACCTCCTGCCAGAGCCGCGAGCGCCGCAGGAACCAGCCCATGCCCGTAGGCGTCGGCCTTGACCACGCCCATCACCGCCGTGCCGGATTTCGGCCCGCCCACCACCTCGACCAAGTGGCGCATATTGTCGCGCAGTGCGGCCAGATCGACAACCGCCTGGCCTGGGTATTGCCGCAGCGCGGCTTCGTAATTCGCTATGCCTTGGGGCGAGGAGAAGGGCCATGGTTCGCATGCATTCGCAGTCATGGCTTCATTGTGACTCGCGTCATTGACGACGATGCTGCAAACCACCCAATTCGACCCGTGAAGCAATGATCCTTGGCCCCATCATCACCTGCGTTTCTGCTACTCGTGCCGCTGATAGGCGATGCGCGTCTTATCCGTGTCGCGGTCGAGCAGGGCGATAAGGCCGCACCGGATGAAGCCGCTGCGTTCGAAAACATGCTGCATGGCCTTGTTGTTGGGGTGCGTGTCGGCGCGCACGTTGCCGTAGTGCTCCACCACCCAGCCGATGCAGTCGTAGGCGACATGCCTGGCCTGCCCTGATGAGGCGATGCGGTGGATGGTCACATAGGGGTCGTCGTCGAGCCAGCCGCCGTCAATGTCACGGTAGGTCGGGTCCTCGCCCGCGCATAAGGCGAATTGGGCCAGGATGCGCTCGCCGTCGCTTTCGGCACCGTCATCGATTCCGTCATCAATCAGTAGCATCGTGCGGCCTTCGGTGATATCGGCGCGCACAGTGCTTTCGCGCGGGAAGGAATCGCCCCACTGAGTCGGATTGCCATTCGCCGCCATCACCGCGCGGGCATGCGCGTAGATGCGCTGGATGCGCTCGTAATCGCGCATAGTCGCATGACGGAACCGACGAGAGGACGCAATACTGCCCATACAACCACAACCACCTTGAGCCAAACAGAACAATGGAAAGAATCGGCCGCTAGGCTATCACGCCGCCCTCCCAGCGTGCCGCCACACGGATGTTTAGGCCTGTCCCCCAACGGTATCGGCCCCAGAGTTCCCAGAGTTCCGTTTCAACATGCTATCGCCAGCTATCTCGCTTGTGTGTGGCGCTATGGGCGTGCTGCGGGGTCTATCTGCGCTATGTGAGGCGCTATTTCACAAAGCGTCGAGTATCAGGTGGCTGAAAACCGCCGTTTTCGGCCACTGGTATATGGAACCTCACAGTATTAACGCCTCACACAACGCAGATAGACCTCCGCGGGCTTGGAATAACGCCTCACATAAGCGAGATACGACTCAGCAGCAAGCCATTTCCTAGTGCAGACTTCCATCGAGCCGGCTAAATCACAATATTATTCCCAGATTCCAGCGCCTTCAGACCACGGTATGCCCAGATATGGTGCCCTCATACCACCTTGCGCTCGAAGGCGTCGGAGCTGATGCCCTTGGCGAGGATGTCCTTGCACCATTCCTTGGCGGTGAACAGACTGTGGTCGCGGTAGTTGCCGCAGCTCTCGATCGTGGTGGCCGGCACATCGTCCCATGTGGCTTTGAACGCGATGAATTCCAAGGATTCCTTGAGCGCCTTGGCCACGTCCACGGTGGAGTGCTCGCCCCAGGTCAGCAGGTGGAATCCGGTGCGGCAGCCGAAGGGCGAGCAGTCGATGTAGCCCGGGATGCGCTCGCGCAGCAGCACGGCGATGGTGTGCTCGATGGTGTGCAGGCCGGCGGTCGGGATGGCGTTCTCGTTCGGCTGCACGAGGCGCAGGTCGTAGTTGGAGATCACGTCGCCGTTCGGGCCGGTTTCGGTGTTGATGTAGCGCACGTAAGGCGCTTTCACCTTGGTATGGTCAAGCTGGAAGCTTTCCGGCTGCGGCTTGGCACCCTCCGTCTCGGCTGTTTTGGTTGCGGTATCCGTTGGCATGATTCCTCCGTTCGTGCATAAGCGACATTCGGCTCCCCGGCATATCCCGCACGGAGAATTCGTCACTATGAGCATCCTACGCCGTGCATGGTTTGGCGTGCAGCCAAGTTTTCGCTCAGCAAGTACGCCAAATGTTATGACTGGCTATATGTGGAAGTAATGCCGGGTTGGATGCGTCCGCCCCGCACGGCGTCCCGACCTCGCAACATTCGAGTTGAGCGACGTCTACCCCACGCAGTGTCCATCCGCGCAGTGTCATCCACACAGTGCCATTTACGCAGTACCGTTTTACTACTCCTCGAACGAGCGGATGGCTTCCATGAAGCGCTTGCCGTAGAGGTTGAGCTTGTTCTCCCCCACGCCGTTGACCGCGAGGAACTGCGCGTTGGTCACCGGGCGGATGCGTGTCATATCGCGCAGGGTTTTGTCGGAGAAGACGATGTAGGGCGGCTTGCCGATTTCGCGTGCGATATCGCGGCGCAGAACCCGCAGCCGTTCGAACAGCGGCTCGTCGACTTCGGTATCCATGCCAGCATCCGAGCCAAGCGTCTGTCCGGACTGCTTCACCTGACCGGTTCGTCCGCCAACCGCAGCAGGCCGTTCGACGCGCTTGATTTCATAATGAAAATCGCTGCTGGCCGTCGCTGCGGCTCGCGGTCCGAAATGCACGACGGGCAGCCGCCCTTCGGACACGGTCAGGAAGCCGTCGGTGGTCATCTGATTGAGCACATCGCGCACGCGGGCCTGCGGCACCTGTTCGAGCACCCCATAGCTCGGGCAGGAGTCGAGGTGACGGGCGAGCAGATCCTGGGTTTTCGAGCCGCGCAGCACGGCCACGATCTTGCCCATGCCGAAGCTCTGATTCAGATCATGCACGCACCGGCTGATTGAGCGCGCGATGTTGGTGACGTCGATGGTGGCGAAGGTGCTCAGGCAGTTGGCGCAATTGCCGCAGCCGTTTGGTTTGGCTGGTGCCGGGTCGTTGCTCGTTTGATTGTCGGTAGAAGTGGATTGTGCCGATTCACCTTGCGTTAGGGCAGATTGCGATGATTCGCCTTGGGGAAGCGCGGATTGCGCCGCATCGGGATCGGCAAAATAGCGCGTCATATAGGCGTGCAGGCATTCGGTCGTGCGGCAGTAGCCGATCATCGCGTCAAGCAGCCGACGATGACTCAGCCGCACGACTTCGCGCTCGTCTTCGCTCATGCGGTCGTTTTTCGAATCCATGTCGAGCAGGCGGCGGCGCGTGACGATATCGCTGTCGTTCCACAGCAGCGTGCAGCGGCTCGGTTCGCCGTCGCGCCCGGCGCGGCCAGCTTCCTGGTAGTAGGCCTCGATGCTTTCTGGCATGTTGTGGTGGATGACGTAACGCACATTGGATTTGTCGATGCCCATGCCGAACGCGTTCGTGGCCACGACGACTGGCGCGGCATCGGTGACGAAAGCGCGCTGGGCGTCATTGCGATTCTGCGCCGACATGCCGCCGTGGTAGGCGACCGCTGGCACGCCGCGCTCAGCCAGCAGCCCCGCGAGCGCTTCGGTCTCCTTGCGCGTGGCGCAGTAGACGATGCCGGACTCGTCGGCATGGTCGATGACGTAGTTCGCGATCCAGACGTTCTTGGTGTTCGTCGGCATGCGCAGAATATCAAAGAACAGGTTCGGCCGGTCGAAGCCGGTCACCGTCACCTGCGGGTGCTGCAAATTCAGCAGCGTGACGATATCGCGCCGCACATGCTGCGTGGCGGTCGCGGTGAATGCAGCCACGGTCGGACGGCTCGGCAAGGCGGCGATGAATTCGCCGATGCCCAGATACGACGAACGGAAATCCTGGCCCCATTGCGAAACGCAATGCGCCTCGTCCACGGTGATAAGCGAAATCGGCACTCGCGCCGCGAAGGAGCGCATCCGCTCGGTTTCCAGGCGTTCCGGCGCAACGTAGAGCAGCTTCACGTCGCCGCGCGCCGCCTGGGCGAGCACCATGCCCTGCTCGTCCATATCCTGCGTGGTGTTGATGTACGCCGCCGGAATGCCGAGGTCGTTCAGAGCATCGACCTGATCGCGCATCAGAGAAATAAGCGGCGAGATGACGATGGTCAGGCCCGGCAGCAGCGTGGCGGGAATCTGGTAGCAGATCGACTTGCCCGCGCCGGTGGGCATGACGCCCAGCACGTCGCGCCCAGCGAGAATCGCATCGACAAGCCCCGCCTGCCCAGTACGGAACGAGTCATAGCCGAAATACCGGTGCAGCGCATCAAGCGCGGCCTGCTGCGATTCAGCGCGATGCGGCTCAGCTTCGCGCGATTCAGCGCGGGGCGATTCGAGCTGCTGCGGCTCGGTTACAAGCGACTCAGTTGAATGCGACGGTGTCATGCCTTCGAGTCTATAGCCGCATCCTTATTTCGCCACGAGCAGCCTTGTCGAATCAGGCACAAATCTCATACGGATCGCAAATCCTGGCCCTCGGCAACTCTCAGCGTACGTTATTAGGCACGTTCACCAAGGACGTATTGGAAAACGTACGATGCCCATGCGTCAGCGTACGTTTTCCGACATCCGAAGCCTTTTCGATATGGAAAACGTACGCTGAGCGCGAAGCAGCACAGTGTTCTGCTGCACTTATAGCACTACTGCTCAATCGCCGCGAAGGCCTGATCGAGGTCGGCGATGAGATCGTCCACGCCTTCGATGCCGACCGACAGGCGCACCAGATTGTCGGGCACTTCCAAGGTCGTGCCGGAAACCGAGGCGTGTGTCATGGCTGCGGGGTGCTCGACGAGCGATTCGACTCCGCCCAGGGACTCGGCGAGCGTGAAGATCTTCGTCGCGGCGGCGAAGGCGCGCGCGGCCTCTCCCCCGGCGGCGAGCTGGATGGAGATCATGCCGCCGAAGCCGCCATGCATCTGGCGCGCCGCGATGTCGTGACCCGGATGGCTTTCCAGACCCGGATACCACACATGTTCCACCTCGCTGTGCTGCTCAAGCCACTGCGCGATGGCGAGCGCGTTCTTGCTGTGCTGCTTGACGCGCAGCTCAAGCGTCTTGAGTCCGCGAATCTCAAGCCATGCATCGAAGGGCGAAGGCACTGCGCCTGCCGCATTCTGCAGGAAGGTGACCTTCTCGGCCGTCTCGTCGTCGTCCACGAGCACCGCGCCGCCGACCACATCGGAGTGGCCGCCGATGTACTTCGTGGTCGAATACACCACCACGTCAGCACCATCCTGCAGCGGGTGCTGCAGCACCGGCGAGGCGAAGGTGTTGTCGACCGCGACCTTGGTGCCGTGCGCGTGCGCGAGCGCCGCTGTGGCCGCGATGTCGGTGATGCTCAGCAGCGGATTGCTGGGCGTTTCGACCCACACGTAGGCGTACTGGCGCTGCGCCAGCGCCGCGCTGACCGCCGTGGGATCGGTGATGTCGACGACGTCGAGCGTGATGCCCCACGGCACGAACACCTTGGACAGCAGCCGGTAGGTGCCGCCGTAGACGTCATTGCCGAGCAGGATCGCGTCGCCGGGCTTGAGCGTGGCACGCAGCAGCACATCGATGGCGGCCAGTCCGGAGGCAAAGGAGATCGAATGCTTCGCGCCTTCCACTGCCGCCAGCTGCTTGTCGAAAGAGGTCCTTGTGGGGTTGACGGACCGGCTGTAGTCGTAGCCGCCGCGCAGGCCGCCGACCCCATCCTGCTTGAAGGTCGAAGTCATGTAGATTGGCGTGGAGACTGCGCCCGTCGTCGGGTCGGGCTCCTGGCCTGCGTGGATGGCGCGGGTGGAGAGAGCGGCGGATGCGGCGGTGGCGATGTTCTCGGTGGTCATTATGGATTGCTCCTTGTGATGGTTATGTTGGAACGCTTGTAGGTATTGGTAATTGCGGTTATTGGAACGATTAATTATGTAGGTTAAAAGTTTGCGTTGGAATCTATGAGTTCACAGACGATGCCTCCTTTGCACCGCCTGCAACACCCGCCGGCACGCGCGCCTCACCATCCGCACCGACCAACGGCTCGGGCGTGGTCGCCTCAACGACATCCGCGTAGCCGTGCGCCCGCATCCATTCGTCGTCGAAGATCTTGTCGAGGTAGCCACGGCCCGAATCGGGCAGCAGCACGACCACGAGGTCGTCTGCGGTGAGCTGATGCTCGCGAGCGTACTGCATGGCCGCCGCGACCGCCATGCCGGAACTCCCGCCGACCAGCAGGCCCTCCTCGCGGGCTAGCCGCCGAGTCATCAGGAAGGCCTGCTCGTCGCTGATCTGCACGATGCTGTCAGGGATGGACTGGTCAAAAGCCTGCGGGTAGAAGTCCTCGCCCACGCCTTCGATGTCATAGACATGCACATTAGCGGGGTCAGAGTAGATCGAGCCTTCCGGGTCGGCACCGACGACCGTCACCGCGCCGTCGGAGACCTCTTTGAGGTAGCGACCGGTGCCGGAAATCGTGCCGCCCGTGCCGATGCCAGCGACGAAATGGGTGACGCGATGCCCGCTGTCGCGCCAGATTTCGGGTCCGGTGGTCTCGTAATGGCTCAATGGGCCGTTCTCGTTGGAGTACTGATTCGGCTTGAATGCGCCGGGAATCGTACGTGCGAGCCGGTCGGAAACCTGATAGTACGATCGCGGGTCCTGCGGCTCCACATTCGTCGGGGTCACCACGACTTCGGCACCGTAGGCGCGCAGCACGGCCCGCTTGGATTCCGAAACCTTGTCGGGCAGGACGAATATGGTCCGATACCCGCGCTGCTGGGCCACCAGCGCCAGGCCTACGCCGGTGTTGCCGCTGGTCGGCTCGACGATGACGCCGCCGGGCTTCAGCTGCCCGGAACGCTCCGCAGCCTCGATGATGCGCTGCGCGATGCGATCCTTGCTCGATCCGCCGGGATTGAGGTATTCGACCTTCACCGCGATGGTCGCGTCGACGTCGCGTGCGATGCGATTCAGCCGCACCAGCGGCGTGTCGCCGATGAGTTCGGTTACCGAAGAGGCAATGCCAGCAGAGCGGGTGTCGTCAGAGTGCGCGGCTGAGACAGAGGTATCGGAAGAGTCGTCAGCAGGCTCATCAGCAACGGAATGGGTAGTGAAATCGATTGTGGCAGGAATGGTCATCATCGTCTCGTTTTCCGCGATGCGCTTGACGCTCATCGCTTGATATTTCAAGTCTTACAGTCTTGGGGTTCTGTGCTGTCCGTGGCCCGCAGATGCGAGGCCGATGGACGGAGATTGTGCGATATCAGCATCGAGGGAAGACGATAGGCAAACGATGTACGAGTCGAGACGATGACGAAAGCGAGTGATGCAACTAGCAGCACAACAACCAAAACAGTGCCGGAATCCCGCGGCAATGCCATGCACAGTCGATTATGCTCCATGTGCCTTAGCCATCGAATCGCAGCGAATCAAGTGCCTTCGTTCGCCGCTTGGATTCCGTCTCATGCCATTGCACGGTCTCGGCACATGCAGCATATGCGCAAAACACTAGAATTCTCTATATCGCCGAACTCTACAATGTCAGCTATCTACAACACCGCGAAAACGTTCATTCGATGATTGTGATTCGTCCAAATCACAAACCATCAATCAAGAATCATGTGCTTCAATCCAGAAATACTTCACTCTGGCAGGTATGTGACTTGAGTCATCGTCTCTTCAATTATGCGTCGTTGCCCGTCCGCCTTCAGTGGCGTCGGTCAGAGACAACAACAACATAAGAGGTAACTCATGCCTCATACCATAGCACAGCCCCGCGCTCCCGCGTGTCGCCTAGATTCTACTGAGATTCCCCAGTGCCCTGACTCAGCAGCCAATCCAAGGCATACACCTGTCGTATGCCTTCATGGAAGGAAGGCCTCTCATCATCAAGCGTGATCAGCGTTTTCGGATAATTGTCGCGTACCGTCTGCAGAGAAAACAGCCCATACTTCAACATAAATAAAATGTATTTTATTTATGTTGAAAAACGTCACAAGTTAAAAAATACATTTTATTTTGTCTGCTCTGCATATAGGGCCAGCGCAACCTTTGCCACGACCCGGCACCAGTGGCAGTTTTTTCTAAATTCTGGCTTAGGTACCTCAATTTGATGTGCTGACCGATGCCGCGCCAGCCAACTCGGGCGACGCTGCCGCCTTGCGATCGGTGAAGATGCCGATGATACTGGTCAGGCCTAGGACGATGCCAGCTACCGTGAATACCTTGCCGAAAGCGTGTGAGATCTCGTTGTTTTTGGTGTCGCTGATGGAATCGAACACGGCGCTCAGGGTTTTGCCTTGGTCGATTTTGCTGATGCCATTGGTCAGCTTGCCAGCGCCCTCGGCAAGGGCTTGGCCGCCCTGCGCGGCGGTTTTGCTTCCCTCGGCGAGCGAGGCGCTGCCTTGCTGCGCGGATGCTAGACCGGCCCCGAGCGTGCTGGAACCTTGTGCGAGCGTGTTGAGTCCTACGGAAAGCGACGATGACGCCGATTGCAGTGCACTTCCAGACTGGTTGAGTTTATCGAGACCATTGGAAAGCTGGCTGATGCCGCCGTGCAACTGATCGCGAGTCTGGGCTGCGCCAGCGTCGAGGGTTTGAGCTCCCTGCGCGAGTGCCGCGATTCCTTGGGAGAACTTGCCATCGGGCTGGAATTGGCTCGATAGGCTGGCGGCTCCGTTGGACAGCTCATCCGTGGCTGCGTTGAGCGAGCTGCCAGCGGCGACGATGTTGCTCTGGCCGGAAGCTGATGCTTGCGATTGCAAAACTTTGACGAAATCGGACTCATTCGTGACGCTGCTGCTGGTGCCAGCCGTGTACAGCGCGACAAGATTTGACAACATAGGAATCTGCTGCTCGCAGTTGCTCGCCACAGCTTTGGTCGCGGCTTTCGCACACGAGGTTTGCAAGGCGGCGAGCTGGGCCGTGTACGTCTTGAGCAACTGCGCGGAGTTCGGGTTGGTGCTGATCATGGCGTAGTATATCGCCGCCGAAGTGTTCGTGTATTCAGCCATGTGCTGCGAGAGCTGGGATGCTCCGGAGGCCAGAGCATCGGCTCCGTCTCGAATGGTGCCATTCGTCGTGTTGTTCGACCCCAGTTCAGAATTCATCTGCGCCAACAACTGCTGCGCACCGGCGTCCAGCGTGGAAGCGCCTGCTGCCAGCGAATTCAACGCTTCGCCGGACTTCGCGTTCAGCGTCGTCGCCCCCGACGCCGCACTGGCCACGCCTGCCGCATATGCGTCAATGCCGCTGTAGAGTTTGGCCGAGCCGTCGGCCGCCTGATTGAGTTTGCCCGACAACGTTGCCGAGCCGGTTGCAAGTCCGGATATCCCATTCGCCAATGTTGACGACCCTGCGGCGAGCTTGCCCTGCCCGCTGGCGAGTTTTGACGCCGATGACCCGATGGTTTGGGAGCCGTGATACAACGTACGCAGTGGAGCATCCTCCGGGGTCGGCGTGGGTTGCAGCGCATTGATGCTGCCGGTCAGGTCTCGTTTGAGCTTGTCGGTTGATGAGGCCGCGTTCGCACCACCGCCAGAGCCGGAGCCGGAGTCCACACCACTCACCAACAGCGTGCGGATATCCTTCGACGCCACGCTTTTGACCGATGGCGCAAGACTGGATTGCGACACCGTCTGCAAGGCCGTGCTTTCGATAGTGCTGCGCGCGGTGGTGATATTCGCATCGAGCAGGGTGACCAAGATCGCGATGCCGAGGCAGGTGCCGATCTGCCGCATCGAGTTGACGATGCCGGAGGCCATGCCACTTTTCTCGATGGGAAGGTGCTTGACGGCGGTGATAATCGACTGGGCGGAAAGACCAAGCCCGAAGCCGAACACAACCATATCCGCAATCATGACCGACTTCGACGTATCCACGCCGATTCGCGCCATGAGGAAGCAGCCAAGGCTGAGCAGCAGCAGGCCGAGCAGGTTGATCACCCGCGCGTCGCCGATCTTGCTGGCGATCACATTGCCCAGCGGCATGGCGATAATCACAGTGGCAGACGTCCACATGGTGATAAGCGCAGCGTGCAGCACCGTGTAGCCGAGCACGTTCTGCAGGAAGAAGTTCAGAATCAGCGCCGGGCACACTACCGCGAATCCGCCGATGAAATACGAGATGGTGGAGGCGGTGAACGTGAGCTCACGGAACAGCGAGAATTCCATCATCGGGGCCGAGACATGCAGCTCAGTGACGATGAACGCAGCCAAGCAAATAGCCGAGCCAATGAACATGCCGATGATGGCAGCCGACCCCCAGCCGTAGTCCTTGCCCTTGAGCAGGGCGAAGGTGAGCAGGAACAGGGTCGCGGCCAGAAACGCCATGCCGAACACATCGACGCGCTTCGAGGCGGTGTCATCGTAGGATTCATCTACGCACATCGCACACAATATGACAGCGAGCACGACCAACGGCACATTCACGTAGAAGATGCTGCGCCAGCCAAACCACTGAATCAGTAGTCCGCCGATCGCCGGGCCGCCCGCAGCGGCCACGGCAGTCGTCGCGCCAACCACGCCGGAGATCGCCTGCATGCGCTTCATGCCGAACATGGCCAGTCCCATCGGCACAGCCAGCGGTAGCACGATCGCCCCGCCAACGCTTTGCAGCGCCCGCATCGCGATAAGGAACGGCAGCGAGCCTGCAGCGCCGCATAATGCCGAGCCTGCGCCGAAGAGGACGAATCCGACGGTCAGCACTTTCTTGCGCCCGAACTGGTCCGCGATTCGGGCCATAGGGATGATGAGCACGCTGACGCCGAGCACATACACCGTGCTGATCCAGCTCGCGTCGTTCAGCTTCGAGCGGAAAGAATCCATGATGTCAGGCAGCGCAATGTTGGTGATGGTGGTGTCAAGCATCACCACGAACATCGCCAGACAAATCGCAATGAAACCGAAGACACGCCGCATTCGGCCGCCTGTGCTGGCCGCCGTACCCGCTTCTTCGTTGGCGGCGTGACGTTCTGCGCTGATTGACGCCGTTTCCGAAGCCGATGCACCTAACGACATCGCGTTTAACGGCATCGTGTCGACTATCGACCTGCTTTCAGCGCTGTTCTTACTCGTCATCATGCTCCCCTTGTAGAGGCGTGCGGCATGCAGCCGCGTTTGCGCAGTTTCATATACTTCCATATATGAAATCGAATTCATATTTGTATATTAGCGATGGTTTTACTGTTTGTAAAGTGAATATGAAACGTATTTCATATAATTGTGATTGGCTGAGCTGCGGGTACGATATTGCCCTAGATAGAAAAGATAAGCGCTTCGAGCTACGCCAACACAGGGAGGTTTTTGCGATGCCGCACACCAAGATCCGCGTTCCCGTGCAGAAACGCTCGATCGAGAAGAAGCACCGCATCGTCGAGGCCGCGCGCACCGCCTTCGCGCAATCCGGCTACTTCCCCGTCACCATACCTCAGATCGCAAAGCACGCAGGCATCTCGACAGGGACGGTGTACGCCTACTTCCACGACAAGCGCGACATTCTGCTCATATGCATGCAGCAGTTCCGCGATGAGCGGCTCGCCGACTTCACCGAAAAACTGCATCAGCTGGAAACCACCAACGATCTGCGGCAGACCGTGCGCGATATCCTGGGCATCCTTGTAGATGCACACGACCAGTACAGCAGAAAATATCATGACGATCTCATGTCGCTCAAATACAGCGACGCCGAGATCGGGGCGTTCCTCGATTCCACCATCGCCGTGCTCACGGAAGCGATTCTCGACAAGCTCAAAGCCCACGGCTATGTCCTGCGGCATCCCAGAGAGCAGTCGATGCTGGCGAGCATGCTGGTCGACGCCGTGCAGAATGAGCTGTCGTGGCCACAGCTGCCCGAGGTGGATTACGACAGGGAAATCGTAATCGAGGATACCGCCGACATCATCCTCTCGATGGTGAAACGGACAGACAGCGCCGAATAGACGAGATCACTTTCCTGACTCACTCAAACAACCTGCGCAACAGGGTCTCGCGTCGGTTTATGAACAGCTCGGTCACGCGGTAGCTGTCGGCATCCTCCCAATCGCAGGGCTGCAAGCCATGTTCGTCAAACTCAAGAATCCGCCCCGATCTGCGTCCAATCGATCATGACGCCACGCACGAAAGCCTGCGAGGCCCTATCCCCCATCAACGCGTCCTCGTGGTACATAACTGCCCATCTTACTCGCCAAGCATTCGTGGTCGTACTGGACTCGTCCGCTTCTCGTAGTGTTGTCACGCAAAACAGTCGGTTTGCGTGACAATACTACAAGGATCGCCACTGCACAGGGTATCTCGGAACACTCCGCAATTCACTGGAACGCGAAAAGAGAGTGGGAGCATGCACCGCTCGTGCAGGGCATCGCTTAGGGTATTGACATGAGCATCATCGAAACACAGCCGGAGCGCACCGATCTGCCGCTTCTTTCGGTCCCCAATATCGTCGATTCCATGGTGGAGCCGTTCACCAGCACGCTGGACCTCCTGCACGACATCGCGCGCGTGCGCATCTACACCGAGCCCACGTTGGACGAAGACACGCTGGTCGAGCGCATGGACGGCGCGCAGGCCGTCATCGTCATCGGCTTCCATGTGAGCGATGCGATGCTGGACCGCGTCAGCGACCACGTCGAGTGCTTCGCGTTCGGCGGCACCGGCGTCGCCAGCTACATCAATCTCATCGCGACCCGCGAGCGCGGCATCCGGGTGTGCAATGTCGTGCATTACGGCAACGGCGCGGTGGCGGAGCATGCCGTGGCCCTCATCATGGAGCTGGCGCGGCGCACCGGGCGGATGGATGCTGCGATGCACATCGGCGGCTGGCGTGGCGAGGACGGCATCTCGCTTGAGAACAAGACCATCGCACTGGTCGGCTTCGGCGGCATCGGGCAGCATGTGGCCCGCATCGCGCGCGGATTCGGCATGCACATTCTTGTCTGGAATTCGCATCTCGACGCTCAGGCCGTGCATGATCTGGAAGCCACGCCTGTAGACGATATGGGCGAGCTCTTCGAACGCGCCGACATCGTCAGCTTGCATCTGCCGCTGCTGCCGGACACCGCCGGAGTGATCACGCCAGAACAACTGGATCATTTGCAGCCCGGAACCATATTCGTCAACACGGCACGGGCCGAAGTCATCGAGCCGGGCGCATTGACGAGTCGTCTGCAGCGCGGTGACATCAGCGCAGGGCTGGACGTTTTCGACGTCGAGCCGCTGCCAGACGACGACCCGCTGCGCGCACTGCCGAATGTGGTGCTCACCCCGCACGTCGCGTGGCGCGCCGAGGCGGCATATGAGAGCCTCACCAAGCAGGTCACGCAGTCGATTGCCGCGTACTTCACAGGCGAGTCCTTCAACGTCGCGAACTGAGATCTGATTCTAGGGATTTTGGTTCCCGGCTGATTATGGAGAGGTGCTCTGCAACCTGTGCTGCAGGGCACTCGGAAATTTCATTAGGCCCATTTGAGAGAATATGCTGTCATATGTTCTTCCCCCGTTTTCATACTGGGCGTCAGAATGGTGTAATACCGCCAAACAGCATAAACCATATTCGATGCCTATTTTGCAAAGCACCTAATGAACGAAAAAAAGACCTAACGAACGATATCTCAATGCACCAGATACAATTGAACGGATATGATCACCGACTTGTTCGGGAGCAGTCACATCGGCGACCGTTGCAATACCGTTCAGACCATTCATTAGGTCTTTTTTTCGTTCATTAGGCCGATGCGAAAGTATAACTCCGTCATTGCTTCCCTCGCCCCTTGAAATTCCGCCAATCGCGGGCATACGGCACACACTTGAAACACCCTGAACGAGATGTTGTATTCAAAATAGGCCTAATGAATGTCAACTCATACCTCAGAAAGTCATCACAACACACTGGGGTGAGCAGGTCGGAGTAAGAAAGCGCCTTATTGGCATCTTGTTGCATTGAAACACTTACAGCGAGGCGGCGTCGATGAGGCGTTTGGTGTAGTCATGCTGCGGGCGTTCGAGGATGGCGGTGGTCGGGCCAGACTCGACCACCACGCCCTCGTGCAGCACGATGATACGCTCGGCGATGCGACGCACCACACCGAGGTCATGGGACACCATAATCAACGCCATACTCGGGCGTGCGCGGCGCAGTGCTTTGAAGGACTCAAGAATTTGCAATCGAGCGGCCACATCGATGGCGCTCATCGGCTCGTCGGCTACCAGCAGCGACGGGCCAGCCACAATGGCGCGGGCGATGGCGATGCGCTGCGCTTGGCCGCCGGAAAGGTCGATCGGATAGCGCGGCATGAAAAGGTCAGGCTCCAAGCCTACCTGCCGCAGCGCCGACCCGACTGCGGTCGTTACGTCAGCACGGCCGCGTACCCCGGCGCTGCGCAGCGGTTCGGCGATTGAACGCGCAACAGTCCAGCGCGGGTCGAGCGAGGTGAAAGGATTCTGCAGCACGAGGCCGGACTCGCGGCGCAGCAGCCGCCAGCCGGGCGAGCGCTTGCCGCGAACCGGCTGCCCGCGATACTCCACCGCTCCTGAATCGGCATTTTCCAATCCCAGCAGAATCCTGATAAGCGTCGATTTGCCGGATCCCGATCCGCCGATAATCGCCACGGATTCGCCCTGGCGAATCTGCAACGACACATCGGAGAGAGCCTGACGACCTGCAGCATCACGCCCGAAGTGCTTGTTGACATGCTCAGCGCGAATCATGGCAACATCACTGCGGGCAGCGCTGCCGACAGCGTCACCAGTAGCGATTCCCTCCGAGGACATCGCATCAGCCGAAAACCCAGAATCGATATTCGCGTTCATCGGCGCTCCTCCTCATGGCTCGACGCTGTCGCTTCACCCGAAGCAGTGTGCAATGTCAGCTCTCGGGCGGCATGCACGAGCTGCCGGGCCTGCGGTGTGTGCGGCTGTTCGAGCAGAGCGCGCGTCGAACCGGATTCGATGATGCGGCCCGATTCGAGCACGTAGCAGCCGTCGGTGGCGTGCGCGAGCACCGAAAAGTCATGCGTGATGAACAGCATCGAGGCACCAGCTTCGTCGACCAGCGACACGAGCAGCCGTACGATCTGGCGTTGGGTGATGGAATCCAGTGCAGTGGTCGGCTCGTCGGCGAGTATGAGTTTCGGCGCACCCACCAGCGCAGTGGCGATGCCGACGCGCTGCTGCTGCCCGCCGGAAAGCTGATGCGGGAACCGGCTGCCGACCGATGCATCAAGCCCCACTTTGGCGAGCATCGCAATCGCACGCGCCTTGCGCTGCGCTGCCGAAAGCTCAAAATGCAAGGTCAGCGGCAGCATCACCTGCTGCATAACAGTCAGCACTGGATTGAGTGCGCTGCCGGGATTCTGGAACACCATCGAGACATAGCGGCCGCGCAGATCGGCAAGCCCGCGTTCGCCCATGCCGATAATTTCCTCGCCTTCGTAGCGAATCGAGCCGGAACATGTTGCGGTCGGCGGCAGCAGGCCCATCATCGCCCGCGCGATCATCGATTTGCCCGAACCGGAAGCGCCTATCAGACCAACGCGGCTGCGGTCGCCGATATGGAGGTTCACGTCGCTGACGATCGGTACGCCGCCGATTGCAATCGAAAGTCCTTGGATATTCACGCTCATGGGCGCACCTGGTTAGGCTGCGGCGGCTGCGAAACCACCTGCTCCGATTGCGGCTGCACCGCCGCCGCTTCCACCGGCTCCGCCCTCCGCAGCTGCACTTGTCTCACCCGCGTCTGTCTCAAGAGTGGATTCGCCACCGGGTCGGCAGCTTCACGTAGCGCGTCGCCGAACAGATTCAGCGCCACGACCACGCAGGTGACGATCAATCCCGGCCAGAGCACGGTGAGCGGGTACACATTGATGAATTTGACCGAAGTCGCCAAGGAATGCCCCCAGCTCGGCACGCCCGAGGGCACGCCGATGCCCAGATAGGTCAGCCCCGATTCCGCCAGCACCGCAGTGCCGGCGGACAGCGAAAGCTGCACGGACATGGCGGGCAAGGCATTGGGCACGATATGGCTCACGAGCACGCGCAACGGCGAAACGCCAGCGGCCCGGGCCGCCTCCGCGTAGTCGGAACGCGCCGCGAGCAAGGCCTGAGGACGCGCGACTCTGGCAAGGTTGAGCCCATATCCCAGTCCACAGGCGATGACGATGACGGCGATGGATGCGCCCATGGGAACCGCCAGAATCAGGGCAATCAACACGGTGGGAATCGAAATCAGCGCGTCCACGGCGACCACTGTCACGCCCGACAGCATTGCGGCGCTCGATACCATAGCGGCTATGAGCAGCAGCCCGATCACGGCGGAGACACCGATGGTCAGCACGACAATCAGCAGATTCGTGCGCGAGCCGGCCATCAGCCAGCTGAATACATCGGCCCCTGTGCCGTCAGTGCCGAGCCAATGATCCGCCGAAGGCGCGGCCCAGACGTGATAGCCGTCGGTAGCCCAGAGCGAATGCGGCGTCCACAGCAGCGATACGAACGCAATCAGCACCCAAGAACCGAGCACGATCAGCGCGTAGCGGCCCTGCGCATGCGCCCAGATGGATTTCAGCACAGTCATAGCCGCCCCCTTTCGCAATCGTCTCGTTTCCCACCTGCCCTGTAATAGCCGAAGCCTTTGGTCATAGCTCCCGCCCTCCCGAATCGTTAAGCCTCGGATCGAGCGCGCGGTGTAGCAGATCAACCGCCAGCCCGATGGTCAGGAAGAATGCGGCGAGCATGAACAACTCGCCCTGCACGGCAATCAGATCACGGTTGCCCACGTCGGTTATCAGTCCTTCGCCAAGGCCAGGCAGATCGAAGAGATTCTCGATGACCATCACGCCGGTTATCATCTCGGCGAAGGTCAGCCCGATCACGGACACGAGCTGCGGCATCGCCAGCCGCAGCCCCACGGTGAGCATGGCCCGTGTGCGGGTCATGCCGCAGGCCATCGCCATATCGATGGTGCTGCTTGTCATCAGCTCTTCCAGCGCCGCGCGCGTATAACGCATCAGACCGGCGCCGACGATAATCCCGACCGCCAGCGCCGGAAGCGCCAGTGAAGCTACGGCCTGCGGAAACGCCGTCCAGCCGTCCTGCGGAAAACCCTGAGAGGGAAACAGCCCAACCAGCCCGATGCCTTTGCCCAGCAGCAGAATAAGCAGCAGTCCGCCCCACAGTGCGGGAATCGAGCCCCCGATGATGGCGACCAGATGAAACAGCCCGCGCACACGCTCGCTTTTCGCCAGGCAGGAGGCACAGCCGAGCGGAATCCCAATCAGCAGCGCAACGATCAACCCCATGACAATGAGCGGGAAGGTCACCAATGCCCGCGCGCCGACCTGCTCGGAAATCGTGCGCCCAGTGAGCATCGACACGCCGAAATTGCCGTGCAGCAGCGCCACAGCCCAGTCGACATACTGCTGAGTCAGCGGTCGGTCGAGTCCGAGCTGCATGCGTAGCGCGGCGACCCGCTCCGGCGGGGAATCATGGCCGGCCATAACCGAAGCCACGTCGCCGGGAAGAATGCGCAGCGCCACGAAGACCAGCACGGAGATGACGACGAGCGCCGCCGCGAACAATGCCAGTCGGCGAAGAAGAAACCGCATGGATGCCATGCTCATATGCCGCGCCCTATGACTTCGAACCCAAGCATGCCGCCGTTACGACCGGTAGACCACGCCGGCCAGCGGCAGCAGCGTCTGGTTCAGGTTCACGGGGAAGCCCTCAACGCCTTTCGCCCAGGCCGTGGTGACGCGGTAGTTGAACAGCCAGTCGGCCGGCGCGTCCTGGCTCACTTGGCGTGCGGCCTGCGCCAGATACCCGTCGCGTTCCTTGTCGCTCGTGGCTGCGAGAGATTTCGCGTACAGCGCCTGCACGTCCTTGCTGTCGTAGTTGTAATAGTAGTCCGGCGTAGCCCACTGGTAGAAGTCATGGCTTTCGTTGTGGTCGACCAGCGACAGATCATAGTTCTTGTTGGTGTAGACATCCTGCAGCCAAGTGGAGAATTCGACGACGTTGACCTTCAGATCGATGCCGACGGCTTTGAGCTGCGAGCGCAGCTGGTCGCCCAGCTCGGTGCCATAGACGTTCGCGTAGGTCAGGCTCAGCTGCAGCGGTTTGGACGGGCCGTACCCGGCCTGCGCGAGCAGGCTTTTCGCCTTGGCCACGTCATGCGGGTACAAACCGGTCAGGTCCTCATAGCCGGGGTCGAGGCTGGGGATAGGGCCGCCGAGCGGCTTGTCGGCACCGCCGCGCGAAGCGATGATCGCCTGATGGTCGATCGCGTAACGTATGGCCTGGCGCACGCGCCTGTCCGAGGTCTTCGCGCCCTTGGAGTTGAACGCCAACACGAACTTGTCCGTGCCGTCGCCCGCCTGAACCGTGTACTTGCCCGTGTCCTTGCGGAAAGGAGCTGCCAGATTGTCGCTTATCGGCGCAAGCACCTGCACATCCCCGGACTTGAGCGCATTCACGGCGGCGTTGTCGTCGGCGAAGTAGCGTATGTAGATATTCTCGATTTTCGCCTTGTTCGGCCCCCAGTACTTGGGATTGGCCTTCAAGGCTATCGAATTGTTGGTCACAAAGCGCTGCACCGTGTACGGCCCCGAGCCGACGGCGGTGGTTTTCGCATCATACTGCGCGTTTTTGTCGAAAACCAGCCCGGGCCTTCCAGTGAGCGTCCACAGCAAACTCGAGTATGGCGCACTCAGCGTGATTTCAACGGTTTTGGCGTCCACGGCTCGCACGGATTGGAAGTTGCGCAGTGACTCGGAGTCGTGATACTGCTTGGCGATGAGTTCGTTGATCGACCACGCCACGTCGCTGGCGTCGAGCTTGTCGCCGTTGGAGAAGCTCATGCCGGTGTTCAAGTGGAAGGTGTAGCTCTTACCGTCCTGGCTCACGTCCCAGCTTTTGGCCAGCGCGGGCACGACCTGATTCTTCGCGTCGCGCGCCACGAGGCCTTCGTAGACGTTGCCGATGAGAATCTGGTCGAGCGCGGACCCAGACTGATTGCGAATGTCAAGATTGGTCGGCGCCAGTTTGAGGCCGATAGTGATCGAATCCTTGGCACTGGCTGCTGGCGCGGTTGTGCCCGGCCGGTTATTGAATGCGAGTATGGCGGCGACGATTGCCACCACCGCTACGACCGCAATCGCAATCCATACCCATGGCCTGCGCTGGCTATGATCCGGCTTGCGCGGCTTGATGCTGGCGTTCAGCTCGGCATCGGTTCCTGCATTGGTTGCATTGATACCGCCTACGCCAATGCCGGCCTCATTGGCCGTGCTGGCGGTATTGTCTGTGTTGCTCTTGGTTGCGTCGGCATCGCCGTACGCACCGTTCTGCTCTGTCATCATTGCCTCGAATATGACTCGGTGTCGTTATGTTTTCAGTTCTACGCTGGCCGCCCGCATGGGTCGTCCGCATAGGCCTAGCATAGTCCTATGATGGGAAGTCGAATAGGCTCATAGCTTGTCACAGCACGTAGCAGTTGGTCGCAACTAGTCACAACTAGCCGCAACTGTTCACGGCATATGACGGCACGTCGCAAGCAATATCACCGGTCTGGAGGCCCCATGCTTATCGCGGTTGACATCGGCAACACCAACATTGTGCTCGGCTTCCTGCGCGGGCAGGAGGTCATCGGCACCTACCGCATGGCCACCAAGGTGAGCCATACCTCGGACGAATACGGCCTGATGCTCAGGCAGTTCCTGACGTTGAGCGGTCTGGAACCCGATGATGTGGACGATGTCATCATCGCTTCGGTGGTGCCCAAGGTCATGCATTCCTTCCGTTCAAGCATTATCAAGTTCCTGCGCATCGACCCGATGATCGTGGGGCCGGGCCTCAAATCGGGCATCGGCATCCGGCTCGACGACCCCAAATCGCTGGGCGCGGACTGCCTGGCCGACTGCGCCGGGGCATATTTCAGCTACGGCGGCCCAGTGCTGGTCGCCGATTTCGGCACCGCCACGACCTTCAATTACGTCAATGCCAAAGGCACTATCGTTTCCGGGTTCATCGCCCCGGGCATCCGCACCGCCGCCGCAGCGCTGTGGGGCGAGACCGCGCAGCTGCCCGAAGTCGAGATCACCCGGCCGGACTCCATTCTGGCCACCGACACCAAAACCGCCATGCAGGCCGGGCTGTATTACAACTTCCTCGGCGGCATCGAGCGCACGATTCGGCAGTTCCATGACGAGATCGACGAGGAGTTCACCGTGGTATCCACAGGCGGACTCGGCAGCATCTTCATCAACGACACCGATCTAATCGACATCTATGACCCCGAGCTCATGTTCAAGGGCATGTACGCCATCTACCAGCGCAACGTCAAATAATGAACGGCCAACTTATCTGATGGTGAAGCCCTGATTGACCCCGTACTCCTTGAGATCCTTCTGCCATAGGGCGATGCCGTCGCCCAGCGAGACCTGAGGCCCCGGCAGCTCGGGCAGCGTGATCTGGCTGCCATCAGGGTTGAGGGCCCCTGAATCGATACGAGACTGCGTCCGCGCGAAATCCCGCTCGGCGGTGGACCAGCGGTACGCTTTGCCCACAGTATCGTTGAAATCGCTGCGCGCATACACTTCGAAGGGCAGATACTGGTAGCCTACCGACACGTTTTCCGCAGCCTGGGAGAGCACTTTATTGAACTCCTGGCCGCCGAAGTACGGTACGTCGATGCCGCGCGCATCCCTGATGGTGGTTTTCGAGAGGAATCCGGGAGCATTGAGCGAGGCCGTGTCGGCTGGGAAGGAGCCGCCGTCCACGCGCGTGCGGATTCCGGCGGATTCGTGGCAGACGTATTCGACGAAGCGGAAGGCCGCATTCGGCCTGCGACTGGATTGCAGAATGCCCAGCGCCGAACCTCCATTTTCTGAATTCGTGGACGCTCCATCGGCGGTGGGCATCGGTGCCACACGCCACAGCCCCGCAGTCCCCGGCACATCCGCGAGCATCAGCGAAGGCATCCACGCCCCGGAAAACACCGAGGCCACATCGCCGGAGCCCAAGGCCTGCTTCCACCCGTCGGACCACGTGGGCAGATGAGTGTCGATAAGCCCTTCATCGATCATCTTCTGCCAAAACGCAGTGAAGGTCTTCGTGCCCGAGTCGCCATCCAGATTGACAGTTACCGTCTTGCCGTCGACCGAAGTGTGGAATGGCCGGCCTCCGGCGAGCCAGATCATCGCGGCGTAGAAGCTTGCGTCGCCGGAGTCGGCCGCGATGTACACGCCTATCGATTTGAGCTTCTTGGCCGCCTCGTAATAGTCATTCCACGTATGGATCTTCGAGGCATCCACACCCGCCTGATCGAAGACGTCCTTGTTGTAGAAGAACGCCATCGGCCCTGAATCCATCGGCAGCCCATACACCTGGCCATTGAGCCGCACGGAAGCCCAGGTGCCCGGCGTGTAGGCACCGCCGTAGGCCGAGGTTCTGTCGGTGAGATCACGCAACTGCCCGCTGATCGCATACTGCTGCAGCGCGAAGTATTCGAGCTGCACGACGTCGGGCATGCCATAGCCGTCCTGAATCGCCGTGTTGAGGTTCTCGTAGCCGCTCGTCCCCTTGATATCGACGCGAATGTCCGGATTCGCTGCCTCGAACCCGGCAGCCAACGCCTTCATGCTCGGCTCCCATGACCAGACCGTGACCACGGTGCGCGTGTCCTGCTGCCCGCAGGCCGCAGAGGCAAGCAGCATCAGCGCCGCAAGCCCCAAGGCCAACGCACGCTTTGCACGCTTCAATCCCATGCCTCGATCCTTTCCGCCGCAGCTAGTCGTCGCGCATCTCACTCATGTCGGCCGTCGCAACCGCTGACGTCGAGTCTACGACATTGGGCGTAGAACATGCGTGGGCCGCGCACTACTCGCACACCGATTCCTATAGTGCGCACGAAACGCACATTGCCCGTCTCAGCTGATTATCACGCAACCTTTTGCTCAGCAAGCTTCGCGCGGGAATGCAATCTGACTGACATGTGCGTTTCGTGCGCACTATGCAACGGCTCAGGCGCGTAGTGCACATCATCCCCATCCCAATCCCACCCGCGACACGAAGCGACGGGGCTCGTCAGTGATCGGGTCGATGAATTCCAGCGATCTGGCGACCAGTTGCAGGGGCTGCGAGAAGTCGTCGTAGGCGCGATTCTGGATGCTCGGGTAGAGCTCGTCGCCGGCTATCGGCAGGCCCAGCGCGTTCATATGCACCCGCAGCTGGTGCGTTTTGCCGGTTCTTGGCTCGAGCATGTACCGGCGGTAGCGCAGCGGCCAGGCTCGCGGCGTGCCCGCAGCCACGTCCGCGCCCACATCCGCCAGCCGAATCACCGTTTCGGCGTTCACCTCGCCGGGTTCCTCGTATGCCTGCAAGATGCCGCGCTGCTTGACGATGCGCGAGCGTCGCAGCAGCGGAAACACGGCGGGCGGGTCAAGCCGCGTGATGGTGCCAAATCTCGGGCGAGTAATCGGCGCGCTCGGTGCTAGGCATTCGTAGGTTTTCATGACCGTATGCTTTTGGAAGAGCATCTGGTAGGTCTTGCGCAGCCGGGGCTTGCGCGTGAACACGACGATGCCGGCGGTCGAGCGGTCCAGGCGATGCGCCGGCGTGATGTCAGGCTCGCCGAATTGCTCGCGCAGGCGAATCAGCGCGGTCTGCCGGTACCACATGCCGCGCGGCGTCGTGGCGAGGAAATGCGGCTTGTCGATGACGATGATGCCGCTGTCCTCGTACACGATGTCATATTCGAAAGGGATTTCCGGCTCGTCGCCCACCCAACGGTGTCCCTGAACCATGATTCGCCCCTTCCGCTCCGATTTTCCCCTCTGACGCTATCTGACTATATGAACAGGAACCATGAGCGCACATCCCACCACAGCCATGCGTTGAAAACCGGCGGGTCGGTGCGGAATAGGCTGAAGAACAGGAATGCGTAAGCGCACAACGCCCCGATAACGACGAAAACCGTCATGATTCGCGAGATATCGGACATCGCCGGAAGCGCTTGTGGCAAGGTCCGCGCTGCGCCTGCCTCCGAAATCCGTACCTCGCTCGTGCCTGCTCCGGGTATCCCGCGCATCAGGAATCCCTGCGGATCGCGATCCGCGGGTCGCACCATGCCTGTCGGCTCGCGCGGCCGGCAGGCATCGGCGGTGAGCAGATACATCGCAAGCATCAGCATGACGGCCCAGCCGAAGTCCAGGGTGTAGCGCACGTCGTATCCGGCGATATGTGCATTGGCGACGAGCACGGCCACCGCGTACAGCAGCACCGTCATGAACAGCGCGTTCATATGCGCCCGCTTCAGGCTCCCCCGCCATGCGATGGCAGCAAACAGCACGCAGGCGAACGGGGCGAGCGCCACGAACAGCCCGCCGTAGCTGAAGGTCTGCGGCAGCAGCCACACCGGCATGGGCTGCACCGTCTGATCGATGAAGGGGAATTCGGTCTGCACATTCGGCGGCTGCGCAAGATACAGCCAGACATAAGTGAAGACATGCGTCCAGGGGAAGGCCTGATGTGCCATGTCGAAATTGGTGAGATTGTATTTCGCGCCGAAATCGAGCAGACTGCCGAACCGCGCCTTGTTGTACAGCAGCGCCGGAATCACCGCTGCGATGAATGGCAGCAAGGCCGCAGCCCATACCGCGAGTTCCGTTCTGATGGCTTGCCGGGAGGAGCGCCCGTTTCGCCACAGCCGCACGATGTCTCCCCAGAACAGCGCAATCGCGATAATCGCCGCGAAGGCCATCTGCGGCCGGCACGAGACCACCAGACCCATGCATAGCGCCCCAGCAGCGAGCCAGCGCCTGCTCAGGCCGCGCATCGTGGACTCCATCCAGCATGACAAGGCGAGCATGATGAGCGTTATGCCCATCGTCTGCGGCAGCTGGTGGATGATGATCTTCTTCATGTCGATGAACAGCGGATAGCCGAGCATCATGGTGCTGGCGACGAGCAGCACGCTGCCGAGGCTCGGTGCGCCGATCCTGCGCGCGATGAGCCGCGTGAGTTGGACCAACAGCAGCATCGAGCTTGCCACGACAAGCAGCGCGAGCACCAGCACCGCCACCCCCAGTTCAAGATTCATGCCTGTCAGCAGCTTGTAGGGTGCGAACAACACCAGCGCCGGCAGCACGCCGAAATAGCTGTAGTATTTCCCGTTCTTGAACGCGACATCGACAGGAATTGGGACACCCGAGTGCGTATGGGCAGCAATCTGCTGGCGTGAAAGTGTGTCGTACGGGTTCGCCATAGCCGCCAGATCCGGGTTGACGGGGAAATCGAGCGATACATGACCGTGAATCAGCGCATCGGCCATCTGGTTGTAAAGCCCCGGGTCGTAGTAGTCCCCCGCTGGCGCTGGGCGCAGCATCGGCACGGCATGATTGCCGCCGAACAGCAGCCAGATGACTATGACAATCGCAATCTGCAGCAGGAACACGGCCGTCAGCCCCATCGCGCAGCGCCGGTCCCGCAGCGAGAAACGGTATCGATACAATCGCGAGCCGGGGCGGAACGCGATGAGGAACAGCGCCGCAAGCAGCTCAAGGCACACGCGCACCGGGGCAAGGCTGAATGGCATGCGCGGATTGACGGTGAAAGAGTTCAGCGCAACGGTAGCGCCGTTATGCGTCTGATAGTGGAAGCGAATGGTGTTCATGCCCCCGCCGATGCGGATGTACTGCGAATCCTCATACCACGGCGAGTACTGCTTGACGCTGTCGGGATTGCTCCGCAGCCCGCCCGCGGCCTTCTGCTTCGCATCCATCGTCCATGTGACGACGTCCGTCGTGTTATCCGCTGCGGCGACGCCCGACTCGGCATCGCCTGCTATGTGCCCCGCCGGCGGATTGACCCGCAGGTACTCAACCGGCGCGTCGCTCGTTATTTCAATCCACGCCTGATTCGCATCAGTGACCTTCGCCGCGGCATGGCCCTGCGCTTTCAGCCCCGGACCGAGCGTCACCTGCCCTTGCGCGATATGCGTCGGCGTGCTGGTCATCATCCGCCAGAACGGCATGTTGAACACGAATACCTCAGCGCATATCGCCAGCAGAATGACGGCGATATCGATGATGTGGGCAGCGAAAAAAGCGCGGCTGCGTTGGCGCATAGGCTGGCGCATAAGATCAGATAACTATTCCAACAGTACTTATCGAGCCGTGCTTATTCCACAGTCACGGACTTGGCGAGGTTGCGCGGCTTGTCGACGTCGTAGCCCTTGAGATTGGCCATATCCATGGCGAACAATTGCAGCGGGACCACATCGACCAACGGGCTGAGCAGCGTCGGGCAAGCCGGCCGCCAGAAGACCACATCGGCGTAGCGCTCGGCGTCGGGGTCGCCCTCCTCGGCCACAACGATGGTAAATGCGCCACGCGCCTTGACCTCCTCGATGCCGGAGATGACCTTGTTGTGCAGCGTGTTGCGGCCGCGCGCCGAAGGCACGATCACCACGACCGGCTCGCCTTCGTCCACCAATGCAATCGGCCCGTGCTTGAGCTCGCCGGCCGCGAAGCCTTCGGTGAAGGTGTAGGCGATCTCCTTGAGCTTGAGCGCGCCCTCCATCGCCACCGGGTATCCCACATGCCGACCCAGGAACAGGAAGGAATGCGCGTTGAGCATACGCTTGGCGGCCTTGTCGACCGTCTCGGCCTGCGTGTCGAGCACCCATTGAATCTTGGCGGGCATGGCCTTGAGCTGCGCGACGATGCCGCGAATCTCGTCGGGAAACATCGTGCCCTTGATCTGCGCCAGATACAGGCCAAGCATGTAGGCGGCCACGATCTGCGCCACGAAGGCCTTAGTGGAGGCGACCGCAATCTCCGGCCCGGCATGCGTGTAGAGCACAGCGTCGGATTCGCGCGGAATCGTGGAGCCTTGCGTGTTGCAGATCGCCAGCACGCGCGAACCCTGCTCGCGGGCGTGCCGCAAGGCCATAAGCGTGTCCATCGTCTCGCCGGACTGCGAGATGGCGACCACAAGCGTGCGCGGGGTCAGAATCGGGTCGCGATAGCGGAATTCGTGTGCCAGTTCGATTTCGACCGGGATGCGCACCCAGTGCTCGATCGCATATTTCGCGACCATGCCGGCGTAGCTCGCCGTGCCGCAGGCGACGACGATGATCTTGTCGATGGATTTGAAATCCTCAAGCGCGATGCGCACCTCGTCCAGCACGATGTCGCCGGCCGCGTTGAAACGGCCGATAAGCGTATTGCCCACGGCCTCGGGGTCCTCATGAATCTCCTTGTCCATGAACGACGGCCAGCCGCCCTTCTCGGCGGCGCTGGCATCCCAGTCCACGGTGAAGCGCTTGGAATCCGTGACGACGTTGCCCTCGAAATCGGTGACGGTGACGCTATCGGCGCTGATGCACACGGCCTGGTCCTGCCCCAGCTCCATGGCGTGCTTGGTGTAGGCCACGAAGGCAGCGACGTCGGAACCCAGGAAGTTCTCGCCCTCACCCAGTCCCACCACAAGCGGCGAGTCGTGCCGCGCGCCGACGACGATATCCGGCTGCCGGTCATCGACGGCCAGCAAAGTAAAGGCACCGGAGAGCATGCGTGCGACGCGACGCAGCGATTCGAACAGGTCCGCCTTGCCGGTCTCCTCGATGACCGTGGCGGCGACTTTGCCCAGCAGCTTGGCAGCGACCTCGGTGTCGGTGCCGGAAACGAAGGCGTAGCCTTCGGTCTGCAGGTTGAAGCGCAGCTCGTTGGCGTTCTCGATGATGCCGTTGTGAATCAGCGCGATATGGCCGTCGGCGCTGGTATGCGGATGCGCGTTGACATCGCTCGGCTCGCCGTTGGTCGCCCAGCGCGTGTGCCCGATGGCCACGGTCGCATCCGGCATCGGGCGACGCTCGAGATCCGTCTCAAGATTGGCCAGCCGGCCGGCCTTCTTGCGCACCGCGACCGAACCCATGCCGGGTGCCGTAAGCGCCACGCCCGCGGAATCGTAGCCGCGGTATTCCAGACGACGCAGACCCTGCAGGCAGACTTCCAAAGGCTTGCCGCAGGCGGTCGTGACATTTCCTGCATATCCAACGATTCCACACATGGTTCACCAGTCTATGGGAATTTTTGGAGACACACCCCGCTTCGCATGAATATTCACGCAGTCCGTATATTCACAGTCGTGTACGTGCCGTTATTACCAGCATTCAAAAATCCGAGCCACTACAGCACGTGGTTGAGGAAGTCCTTGAAGCGCGGCTCCTTGGGATTGTCGAAGATCTCCGGACCGCCCTTCTCCACGACCACGCCGCCATCCATGAAGACGATCTGGTCGCCCACCTCGCGGGCGAAGCCGATCTCGTGCGTGACAACGATCATCGTCATGCCGCCATCGGCCAGCGAGCGCATAACGCCCAGCACTTCGCCGACGAGTTCAGGATCGAGCGCCGAGGTCGGCTCGTCGAAGAGCATAATCTCGGGGTGCATCGCCAACGCGCGGGCAATGGCGACGCGCTGCTGCTGCCCGCCGGAAAGCTGCGAGGGATAGTAGTCCAGTCGTTCGGCCAGGCCGACTCGGGTCAGCTCCGCGATGGCTTCCTCGCGCGCCTTGGACCGGGATTCCTTCGCGACATGCACGGGGGCTTCCATCACGTTCTCGAGGGCCGTCTTGTGCGGGAAAAGGTTGAAGCGCTGGAACACCATGCCCAATCGCTCGCGCTGGCGGGCGATCTCCTTTTCGTTCAAAGCCTGCAGGCATTGCTCGCCATGCTTGGTGACCGGGCGGAAGCCGATGAGCTCGCCATCGATGGTGATGGTGCCCGCCGAAATCGTCTCCAGCTGGTTGATCAAGCGCAGGAAGGTCGATTTTCCGGAGCCGGACGGCCCCAGAATCACGGTGACCGTGCCCGGCATAACAGTCATGTCAACGCCTTTGAGCACTTGCAGGGAACCGAAGCTCTTCTGCACGCCGACGGCCTGCACGGCGGGCCTGGAAGACTCAGCCTCCCCGTCTTGGCTGAAATCAGAGGAATCGATCTGAGCGTCGTCAAATGATGTATTCGTTGTGGTTGTCATCATGCCTCATTCACGCGTTCAGGCCCACGAAGGTGGCCTGGTTGCCTTTGCTCACATCGTTCTTCACTTCGCTTTCGGTTTTGCCCGGCAGCGGCACGGCATCCTTCTGCGGCCACACGTGCCGCTGGTCGAAGCCCTTGCCGAAGTGACGCTCCAAGTACGACTGCCCGACCATGAGAATCGAGGTGATGAGCAGATACCAGATGCACGCCACGATCAGCAGCGGAATCGGCTTGTAGATGCGGTTGGCGATGGCGTTGGTGGCGAACTGCAGTTCGAGTCCGAAGGGCACGGCGGTGACCAGCGAGGTCGTCTTGAGCATGCCGATCGCCTCATTGCCCGTCGGCGGCACGATGATGCGCATGGCCTGCGGCAGGATGATGCGGCGCATGATCTTCGTGCTGCGCATGCCCAAAGCCTTCGCGGCCTCGGACTGACCGGGGTCGACCGCCTCAAGGCCGGCGCGCACGATTTCGGCCAGATACGCCGCTTCGTTGAGCGCCAAGCCCAGGATGGCCGGCAGAAGCCCGGCCTGAATGGCCTGGGTGAAGTGATCGGAGTCCATCGACCAGAAGCTGACGCTGGTGAATGGTATCCCCAGCGAAATCTGCGGAATCAGCACGGCGAACAGTCCCCAGAACACCAGCTGGGTCCATACAGGCGTGCCGCGGAAGAACCAGATGTAGAACCAGCTCACGCCACGTAGCACCGGATTTAGGGATTTGCGCATAACGGCGAGCAGCACGGCCAGAACGATGGCGATGAGCATCGAAGCCACCGTCAAGATCAGCGTCCAGCCGATGCCGTTGAGCACGTTCGTGTCGAACAGGTACTTCCAGACGATAGGCCAGTCCATGTTCTTGTTGGTGACCATGCCCTGAATCAGCATCAAGGCCAGGAGGGCGACGATGATGCTGGCCACGAGGGTTCCTGTATGCCTTACCGGCAATATCTTGGCACCCTCGTAGCTATCCGCATCGGATTTACTGTGTTGCGACATGAATATCCTCTTTCCGATCTGGGGTTCCCGACGCCCGCCGCCACGCGACCAGTTCCACCCGGCCTTCACGCGTCTTGGCGGCAGGTGGGACTACTCGACGCTGGGGTTGATCTCGGCCTTGTCGATGGCGCCGGAGGCAACGCCCCAGTGGCTGAGGACCTTCTTGTATGTGCCGTCGTCGATGAGCTTCTGCACGGCCTTCTGCACCGCCTGTGCGGTGGCCGTGTCGCCCTTCTTGACGACGATGCCTTCAGGAGTGACATCGACATCCTTGCCGATGGTCTGCAGGGTATTGTTGGTCTGCACAATCGCGTAGCCGGCGACCGGGGTATCAGCATAGAAGATATCCGACTTGCCCGAGGCCACGGCGGTGGTCACATCGGTCTGCGCCTTGAAGGACTGAATCTGGATGGACTTCTTGCCCGCAGCCGTGCACTGCTTATCGATCGTGTGCGCCGCGGACTCCTGGGTTGTTCCCGTCTGGACGGCGAGCTTGGCGCCGCACAGGTTGTCGGTGTCGATCTTCTTGGGATTGCCCTTCTGCACGACGAAGGTGGAGCCGGCATTGAAGTAGGTGACGAAGTCGACGGCTGCGAGGCGCTCCTTGGTCACGGTGAAGGAGGACATGCCGATATCGTATTTGGAGCCGACCGAAGGAATGATCGAATCGAAGGTGGAGCTGACGGTGACTCGTTTGAGACCGAACACGTTCGCGATGGCCTGGCCCAGATCGACATCGAATCCGATGGGCGTCTTGCCGTCGGCATCGAGGAATTCGGCCGGCGCATAGGATGTATCAGTGCCGATGGTAAGCGTGCCGTCCTTGGTCACCGAGGAGGGCAGCATGGCGGCTATGGCGTCATCCTTCTTGACGGAGCTGACATCAACGCCCTTGGCTGCTGCGGATGAGGACGACCCGCTTGAGGAGCCTGCATTGTTGGTGCCGCAGGCGGCCGCCGATACGATCATGGCTGCGCCGAGCGCGACGGCCGAAATCCGTGTGATTATCTTGCTGGACATACCCACATCCCTTTTTCTCTGGTGTTGCTCTTGTCTCGTTCGGCACATGGCCTGCGCCGCTCTGCGTTCACACACTAGGCACGCATTGCTACGAAAGCGTTACATGCCCATCATAGGGCAGCTGACAGAAGAGAAGGGATGCGGGCGGCAGCCCGGTTTCGCCGGTCAGACTGCGGGGTTGATCTCGGCCTTGCTGATGGCTCCGGAAGTAACGCCCCAGTGATCGAGGATCTTCGTATACGTGCCGTCATCGATGAGCTTCTGCAGCGCCTTCTGCACCGCCTGCGCGGTGGCATCGTCGCCCTTCTTGATGATGATGCCCTCGGGCGCGACATCGACATTCTTGCCGATGGTCTGCAGCGTGCCGTTGGTCAGCTTGACGGCGTATCCGGCGACCGGACTGTCCGCATAGAAGATATCCGCCTTGCCGGTGGCTACGGCGGTGGTCGCATCGCTCTGCGCTTTGAAGGACTGAGTCTGCATGGGCTTCTTGCCTGCGGCCGCGCACTGCTTGCTCAGCTCGCCTACTGCGGTCTCCTGGATGGTTCCCGTGCCCACGGCGAATTTGGAGCCGCACAGGTCGGCAGTGTTGATCTTCTTGGGATTGCCCTTTTTCACGACGTACGTGGAGCCGGCGTTGAAGTAGCTGACGAAGTCCACCGACTTGAGGCGTTCCTTGGTCACCGTGAACGCGGACATGCCGATGTCGTATTTGGAACCGACCGAGGGGATGATCGAATCGAAGCTGGAGGGGATGGTCTTCTCCTTGAGTCCGAGCACGGCCGCAATGGCCTTGGACAGGTCGACATCGTAGCCGATAACCGTCTTGCCGTCGGTATCGAGGAGTTCGGCCGGCGCATA
This sequence comes from Bifidobacterium tibiigranuli, assembly GCF_022655035.1. Taxonomy (GTDB): domain Bacteria; phylum Actinomycetota; class Actinomycetes; order Actinomycetales; family Bifidobacteriaceae; genus Bifidobacterium; species Bifidobacterium tibiigranuli_A. The sequence continues at coordinate 300,033 of NZ_JALCUA010000001.1, forward strand.
CGAAATGTCGGAGCCGACGGTAAGCGTGCCGTCCTTGGTCACCGAGGCAGGCGCGATGGCGGCTATGGCGTCATCCTTCTTGATGGAGCTGACGTCAAAGCCTTTGCTGGCTGTGGATGACGACGAACCGCTTGCATCCCCATTGTTGGTGCCGCAGGCCGCGGCGGATACGATCATGGCCGCGCCGAGTGCGACGGCGACAAGGGCTTTGAGCCCTTTGGCATAGTGGGACATGGCTTTGATTCTTCTCTCTGTGATTTCTCTGTGGTTGCTGGGATTACGCTGCGTTCATGCTGCGTTCATCAAAATACTGCACTATTATGACCGCCGTGTGTATAAGGCCGCTGTTTGACCGCTATGTGACCACAGCATGGCGTCATATCGCTGTGCCGTCACACCACTGTGACGTCATATCGCTGAGTCGTCCTCAGCGCATCATCGTTCTGCGCTAAGAACGCGAGCGCAGGTTCTTGTAGCGCATGGCTCGCTGTGCCTCGCGCTTGTCTTGTTCCTCGCGCAGCGCCTGGCGCTTGTCGTATTCGCGTTTGCCGCGTCCTACGGCGATTTCCGCCTTGACCCGACCATCCTTGAAATACAGGCTGAGCGGCACGATGGTGTATCCCTTGGCCTCGGTCTGACGGGTGAGCTTGGCGATCTGCGCGGCGTGGAGCAGCAGCTTGCGCTTGCGCTTGGGGGCGTGGTTGTTCCATGTGCCGTTGAGATATTCGGGGATGTTGGCGTTTTCCAGCCATACCTCGCCACGGCGGTCGATCGAGACGAAGGATTCGGCCAGCGACGCCCTGCCTTCGCGCAGCGATTTGACCTCAGTGCCGGTCAGCGCGAGGCCCGCTTCGTACCGATCCTCGATCTCATAGTCGTGCCGCGCCCTGCGGTTGAGCGCGATCGTCGTCGTTCCCTGTTCCTTGGCCACGCTATCCCCTCCTCTCTGTGCATGCTCTCAAGTTTGTGCATGCCATCACGATGACATGCTATCAAGCAGTGTGCATTCATCAGTGTCATTCACTCAGCGCACACTCATCAGCGCAATCTATTTATAGCGCGGCCGCACCATGAGGTACGACCGCGCTATGAATATGAATATGTGCTGGGTGAACTCTTTAATAATGCACTTTAGTAGTGCACGTACTGATAGTTCCACGAGTCGCTGATGGTCTCATACGCCGGGAAGCTCGCGAAGCCTGTGCCGCCTTCGGAGATCAGCACGGAACCGTCGGAGTTGACGCGCTCGACGACGGCGACGTGGCCATACTGCCAGTCGGCGGTCCAGTGGCCGCCGACGCTCTGGCCCGGGGCGAATACCATCGCAGCGCCGACATGCGGCGTGTTGTTCACTAGGTAGCCCATGCCGCGCGCCGTAGCGGCCCACTGGCCGCCGTTGCCCATGTAGGATCCGACCGGCAAGCCCAGTTCGGAGCGGCGCAGATAGGCCCACAACGTGCACTGGCGCGAAGGATAGGCGCTGCCGCCCGCCGTATTGCCGGTGTAGTGCCCGTAGCAGAATGAGGAGCCCGAGGGGCAGTTTCCAGGAACGCCGTAATTCATGCCGTTGGCACCGCCGCCACCGTTGTTCGGGGCAGGGGCCGGCGCGGGAGCTGGCTGGATGGGTGCTGGTGCAGGCGTGTAGCCGCCGCCACCCGAACCGCCGCCGGCATTGCCGCCGCCCGTGGTCTGCTGCTGGCCGCCGTTGCCCGGATCCGGGGCCGCTGCCGCCTGGGCGGCCATCTGCTCGTTGTAGGAGTCGATCTGCGATTTGAGCGTGACGATGTCGGCGGCCTCCTGAGCCGCCTTGCTGGTCAGTCCGCTCTTCTGCTCTTCCAGACTGGCACGGGCCTGATTGCCTTGCTCACGCAGCGCCTGGAGCTGCGTCTGCTTGTCCTGGGCGCTTTGCGCGGCGCTCTGGGCGGATGCGGCCTGCGCGTCGGCCTGTTGCTTGAGATCGGAGATCTGCTGCGCAATCGCGTTGAGGCGCTCCTTGCGGTTCTTCGATGTGTTGAGCGTCGTGGCGGCACTGTCCGCAGCATTCGCCTCGCTGCGCGTGATAGCCGCATCCGACTGCATCGAATTGACGAACTGATCGGTCGTCTTGGACTTGGTGACCACGTCCATCACCTGGGAGGCGCTGGAACCGTGGAAGCTGTCGCGGGCGAGCTGGGCGACCGCTTCCTTGGCGTCGTCATAGTCGGCACCGGTCTGCTTGATTTTCGCTTCGAGGTCACCTTGGTCTTTTTTGGCCGCGTCAAGCCGCTCGCTGGTAGCCTGGGCAAGGCTCTGCGCCTGATCGGCCTGCTGCTGGGCGGAATCCGCAGCCTGCTGAGCCTGTGGAATCTGATTCTCCGTCAAATCGTTCAATGACAGAATCTGGTCCGCCAGATTCTGGTTCACTCCGGCAAGCTGCTGCTTGAGATTCTCCTGATCCTGCACCTTGTTCTGATATGCATTCCAATCAGGCGCAGCCTGCGCCTGCGGCACTGCTATCATCGTGCCCATCGTGCCGGCGGCAAATATGCTGGCCGCAGCCAGCGCAATCCCCACAGCGGCGTTAATGCGTTTCGCGTGCGTCATTCTTGTAAAGCCTTCCTTAGCGCTTGGATTCCACAGTATCGTTGCATGTCACTATGCAGTTCAGTTGTACAACAGTTCACTTATCATCGTGCCGTTCAGTTGCACAACAGTTCAGCTATTATGCGGTTCAGTTATATAGCGTCATCACGCTGCACAGCGTTGTTAGGTAGCCCAGTGTAGTAAATGATTCTGAGCATGCCAAGGGTTCCGCGTGTGCCCAAGCATTGCAGGGCCTCTCACGCCTTGAGATAGCGGCGCAGCGAGAAGGCCGAGGCGAGCGCCGACAACGCCATCGCGCCAAGCACGAGCACCGGCGCTATGATCCAGACGGTTCGCTGATCGATATACGGCATCCACTGCACCGTCTGCGACAAACCGTCGGTGATGAACACCTTGACGATGCCGCTCAGCGCGCCGCATGCCATCAGGGACCCCAGGAACGAGGCGATGACGCCTTCCAAGATGAACGGCAATCGAATCGTCCAGTTCGATGCCCCGACCAGGCGCATGATCTCGGTCTCGTTCTTGCGCGAGGCCGCGCTCATGCGAATCGTCGTGCCGGTGAGCAGTATGGCGACCACCACCATCACGGCCGCCAGCACCACGGTGACGATGGTCGCCTTGTTGAGCACATTGAACACCGGATCGAATATCTGCCGCTGGTCGACCACCTCCTCGACGCCGGTGCGCCCGGAAAGCACTTCGGAGACGACCTGATACTTGGTCGGGTCGGAGAGCTTGAGTCGCAGCGTGTCCTGCATATTCGCGGCGGTCAGCGTGCGCCCCTCGAATACGCCGTTGGGATGCTGCTTGAGAAATTCGTTCTTGTAGAAGTCCGCACGGCTCTGATACGTGATCTTCGAGACCACGCTGCCCAGCTCCTGGTGGATGACGTTTTCGAGATCGACGATCTCCTGATTCGTCGGAGCCTTGCCGGAAGCGCAGGAGGCCGCCTGACTGGTGCCGTCGGGGCACAGCCACACCACGATCTCGACCTTGTCGTACCAGTCGCCTTTGGCCTTGGTGACCTGCGCCTGCATCAGGCCCGAGGCGCCGATGAAGAGGAAGGAGATGAAGGTGACGAGCATCACCGACAGAATCATCGAGACGTTCTGCTTCAGGCTCGTCCAGGTCTCGGAAAGTATGAATCGCGTCCTCATCGTCTACTGCTCCTCATGGTGGATGGTCTCGGTCTCTTGCCCGCTGCCGTCTGCGGCGTCGGCATTCTGGGGCACTGTATTCTGCGACACTGCGTTCTGAGACACTGCGTTCTGAGACACTGCGTTCTGAGACACTGCGTTCTCTGTCTCCGCATGCTCGGATGCCGCATCCCCGTCATCGGTCGCTGCGTCTGCGCCGTCGACCTGTGCGGATTCGGCATCTCCCGATTGCGCGGAATCGCGCGTCTGCTGCGCCGGCGGCGTAGGCGGTGCCGGCGGAACGGGCGGCATGGAATCTGCACCCTGCTGCTCGCCTTGACTCTGCTGCTCGCCTTGCTCCGGCGTATCGTTCTCCGGCGCATCATGCTCCTGCGCGGACGGCACATGCGCATCGATTTGGTTCTGCGCATCATCCCCCTGCGCAGGCGGTACATCCACATCACCTTGGGCCGCGATTTCGTCGACGTCCAGCCCACGCCCCCAGGTCATCGTCGTTTCGACCGATTTGAAGGTCTCGCCGTAGCGGCCCTTCCGCCCGGAATGCACCGACTTCGCCAGCCGCGCGATGCCTCCGTCGTCCTCGGAGTCGTCATGCATCGCCTCGACCACGGCGTTCATCGCCTGGAAGGTGCTGGCGTCGTGCTCCGGCATATTGCTCGCTGCCTCCACGGCCTCGATCGCACCCACGCCTGTGACCGTCGGCGCCGACGTCGCGACGACCTGCTGCGCCTTGGATTTGGACTCGGTTTCGGAATCAGGGAAGAACAGCGCGGAATCATAGGAGCCATGCTTCTGGTCGCGCACGATTTTGCCGTTGTGCAGCTCCACGACGCGCTTGCGCATCGAGTTGACGATCTCCTCGTTATGCGTCGCCATCACAATCGTGGTCCCGGTGCGGTTGATCGCCTCAAGCACCTCCATGATGCCCAGCGAGGTCGTGGGGTCGAGATTGCCGGTCGGCTCGTCGGCCAGGAGTATCTGCGGATGGTTCACATAGGCCCGTGCGATGGCCACGCGCTGCGCCTCGCCGCCGGAAAGCTCATGCGGGTAGTTGCTTTCCTTGCCCACAAGCCCTACGGTTTCCAGCACCTTCGGCACCAAGGAGCTGATCGTGGAACGGCTGGTGCCGATCACTTCGAGCGCGAAGGCGACGTTCTGCCAGACGGTCTTGTTGTTGAGCAGCTTGTAGTCCTGGAACACGAAGCCTATCGAACGGCGGTACTGCGGCACCTGGCTGTTGGCCAGCCGACGCAGGTCGTTGCCGGCGACGCGAATCTCCCCGTCCGTGGCCTCCTCCTCGTGCAGCAGCAGGCTCAGCAGGGTCGTCTTGCCCGAGCCCGAAGCCCCCACCAGAAAGACGAAGTCGCCGCGGTCGACATGCACCGTGACGTCGTCGAGCGCAGGTCGAGTGCCTTTGGGATAGACCTTGGAAACGTGGTCCAGCGAAATAAGTGCCATGCTATGCCATCCTTACCATTCACTCTGCTTTCAGGGTTTACTTCCCGGCAGTCTCTTCGGCTTCGGCCGCCTCGCGGCGCTGCTCATGCCGCCAGCGAATGCCCGCGTCGATGAACCCGTCGATATCGCCGTCGAAGACCGCCTGGGTCTGCGAGGTCTCGTAGCCGGTGCGCAGGTCCTTGACCATCTGATACGGGTGCAGCACATAGGAGCGCATCTGGTCGCCCCAGCTGGCCTTGATATCGCCGGCAAGCTCCTTCTTCTTCTTGGCTTCCGCCTCGTGCCGCATCACGAGCAGCCGCGACTGCAGGACGGCCATCGCGGCCGCGCGGTTCTGAATCTGGCTGCGCTCGTCCTGCATGGTCACCACGGTGTTCGTGGGCAAGTGGGTGATGCGCACCGCGGAATACGTGGTGTTCACGCCCTGGCCGCCGGGGCCCGAGGAGCAGTAGGTATCCACGCGGATATCCGAATCCGGGATGTCGATGTGATCGGTCTCCTCGACCAGCGGCACCACTTCGACAGCGGCGAAGCTGGTCTGGCGCCGGCCCTGATTGTCGAAGGGCGAGATGCGCACCAGCCGGTGCGTGCCGCCCTCGACCGAAAGCCGGCCGTAGGCGTACGGCGCGTTGACCTGGAAGGTGGCCGACTTGATGCCGGCCTCTTCGGCGTAGGAAGTGTCCATCACCTTGGCCTTGTAGCCGTCGCGCTCGGCCCAGCGCAGGTACATACGCAGCAGCATCTGCGCGAAGTCGGCCGCATCGACGCCGCCGGCGCCCGAGCGAATCGTCACGACAGCCGAACGGGCGTCGTACTCGCCGTCGAGCAGGGTCTGGATCTCCATCTCGTCGAGATCCTTCTGGATCGCGCCCACTTCGAAGCGGGCTTCGGCGAGCGAATCGTCATCGCCCTCCTCCTGGCCCAGCTCGAACAGCGTCTCAGCATCGTCAAGACGCTCCCCCAAGCTGTCCAGCTTCTTGACCTGCGACTGCTCCGCCGACAGTCGGCTCGTCACCTTCTGCGCGTTTTCAGGGTCATCCCACAAGCCGGGCGCGGACGCCTGGCGTTCGAGATCCTCGATCTCGGCCTTGAGCCGTTCGACATTCAGCGCCTTGGCGATGGACTCGTACTTGGTCCGCGCCTCGCCGAGCGCCTGGGAAAAATCAAAATCTGCCATCATTACCACCATACATACGTACTGTTTGAAAATATCATCGTCGACCACGCGTCAACAGGGCCTGCACAAACCGGCCCGCATGATCTGCCCGTCCGGCAAGCCCTGCTCGCACTATGCAGCATCGGGCCGCGAACCTGCCCAAGCGTATTCAGTGCATGGCGTATGAACGGGAATCATGCCGAAAGAGCCGCGTCAAAGCCCGGCGTAAATCGCCGGAATCACCAGCGCGAGCAGCATTGCTACGGCCAGCACGATGCACACCGTGCGCGTCACCACGCGCCGGCGGTTCTCGCGCCGCAGCCGATCATCGCGTTCCTTGCTCATAGGGCTTCACTGTACTCATGCGTGCGTACGAGCGGCAGAATCCGAGTGGGCGAAGCCGTGGCAGGCCGGTACTGGTGGATGTAGCCGTCCTGCTGCCTTCACCGGCACACTCTCATCGATGCAGGCGCATGTTCGGTATCGTACGTTTTCCTAATCGTTCATGGACTCCGTATTGGATAACGTACGCTTACTCGCATTCAGCGTACGTTATCCAATACGGAGTCCATAAGCATGCCATGCAACGTACGCTCGCCTAAGCTTCGTTGTATCGTGTGTGGTGATTATGGGACGGCAGAACGCACCGCCGAACCGGTATAACGAAATGCACATATGTAAAGGAGCACACATGAGCGACGAACGCACTGCATGGGGCTGGGGACTTGCCTCGATTGACGAATCCGGGGCCACCCTGGACGCTTGGTATCCCGAGCTGCACTTGGAAGACGCGCCGAGCGAAGCCGCGCGGCCGAAGCACGGATTCGATGGCGTATTGCATGAGGAGCCGGATGCACGAGGCGTGAGGCGCGTCCCGGTGTTCACGGTTTCGCAGCTCGATGGCGAGATTGTCGATGCAGCCGACGCCTACCTGCGTCTGCACCTGCTGAGCATGCGGCTGGCCAAACCGAACACGCTGAATCTGGATGGCATCTTCGCCAAACTCACTAATGTGGTGTGGACGAATTACGGCCCCTTCGCCGTCGAAAACTTTGCCCAGCGCAAGCTCGATGTGGAAGCAGCGGCAATGCGCACCAACCCGGGTGTGCCGCACGCAGCCGTCAACGTGCTCTCGATCGACAAGTTCCCGCGTATGGTCGATTACGTCGTGCCCACCGGCGTGCGCATCGGCGACGCCGACCGCGTGCGGCTGGGCGCCTACCTGTCCGAAGGCACCACGGTGATGCACGCTGGCTTCGTGAACTACAACGCCGGCACGCTGGGCACCTCTATGGTCGAGGGTCGCATCTCGCAGGGCGTCGTCGTGGGCGATGGCTCCGACATCGGCGGCGGCGCCTCGACGATGGGCACGCTGTCGGGCGGCGGCAAGCTGCGTAACTCGATCGGCGAGCATAGCTTGGTCGGCGCGAACGCCGGCATCGGCATCTCACTGGGCGACAACTGCGTGGTGGAGGCCGGCCTCTACGTGACCGCCGGCACCAAGATCACCGTCGTAGACAAGGCCAAAAAGGCCGCGGGAGAACCCTTCGACGTGGTCAAGGGCGCGGACTTGTCCGGCAAGGACAATCTGCTGTTCATCCGCAATTCGATCACCGGCGGCATCGAAGCCCGCCAGCGCAAAACCGGCATCGAGCTCAACGCCGCCCTGCACAAGAACTAGGCTGCCCAGATTCAGCTACCAAAGACTAATGGCACGAAAAGGCCGTTGACCAGTACTCAGCGGCCTTTTCGTGCCATTGCAGGAAGACTGCCGGCATAATAGACACAACCTGTGGTCCATTGAGCCCATTACGCCGCCGCTTATCCGCGCACGATGCGTTCGGTGGCCCCAGCGTATCGGTGCAGCAATTGCAGATTCGCGCCTGCGACAGCCGTTACCACAACAGTCCAGATGATGGCGGGAATCACGTCAAGAGCGTGGGCCGTAACGACCATCACCCCGATATTAATGGGCAGCATGACCGTGGCGGTGACGCTCCCCGGATTCCATGACCGCGAGCGCAGCGCGAACCCAAGATGTCCCAGCAGATGCAGCGAATTCGCAAATGTCACCGCAAACACCACTGGCGCAAAGGATACGAGGCCTGCGCAGAACATCGCGACACCATACAACATGATTTCCTCCGCTATGCAGGCAGCCAGCGCAGGAGTCGAAGGGTAATATTCCCTGTTCCTGATCCAATAGTCCCGCGCATACCGTTTATCGCTGGCATGCCTCTCGATCCAAGGCCTGCAGCGGACAATCTCTTCGAACTCATGAATCACGAATAACGCGAATGACACATATGCCAACCCCATGATGCTCATCGTTGCCGCCCTTCCCTGGTACGCCGCGCCGTCATGCATCTACGATGCCGAATATACCCCTATGCGTCAGCTAGAAATATCATGTGATTTCATAGGCATCTCATCCGATGATTGTTTGGGCAAATACCTTTACCTTCTGCTCGGTCATAAGGCGCAATGTACGATCGAAGATTGGCGGCGAGCTCAACGAATTGTTGAGCACCAACACATTGTTATACAATATGAATACATTCGTCATACGAATAGCTGAAAGAAGGTGAATACCTATGGCCAGTGCAACCATCGCCGTCCGCACTGATCCGGACACCAAACGCCAGGCTCAGGAGATCTTCAAAGATATGGGGCTCGACATGAGCACCGCCGTCAACATGTTTCTGCATCAAACCGTTCATGAACACCGGCTGCCGTTCCATCCCGGGCTCACTCAGTTCGAACAGGCCGTGCTCGAAGCCGACAGCGAGCCAAAACGCCGATTCGACAGCGTTGATGAGCTTATGAAAGAGCTTCGCAGTGCTTGAACACATTGAGCGATCGAGTTTATTTCTGCGACAGGTGAAGAAGCTGCGACGCAAGCATTACAACCTCGACCTCTTGGAAGCGGCAATACGGCACCTTATGTCGGCTGACAGGAGCATGCTCATTACCCATTACCGCGATCATGCTCTCACTGGAAACCTTCAAGGATATCGTGAACTGCATATCGACAGCGATTGGCTGCTCGTGTATCGCATCGAGAACAACACGCTTACGTTGGTGCTCGTCGCCACAGGAAGCCACGACGAACTGCTGTGACTGGTTATCAGTTCCACTGCTCTCGGTCAGGAATCTGATGGGTCAGCACAAGAACCACAGCAATCGCGGCCATGACGACCCACGCCACCCAGCCGAGCAGACCCACTACGGCTGGGTCCGAAGGAGCACCGGCGGCCGAAAACAACAGGAGCGCCACGCCCGCCGCATTGAACGCACCGTGGGCGACAACGGAGGGCCAGATATTGCCTGAGCGGATGCGGAGCCATCCGACGAGCACGCCATAGGCGACGCAGCCAATCACCATCAGCAGCAATCCAACGAGATTCGGACGGTTGAAGTTATAGCCGAGCAGGGCAATCGGAGCATGCCACAGCGCTCAGCGACCCCTTCGTGCCAATAAGCATGAGATATCGCTGTAAAGGAGCTACCGCTCCTCCATCGGGACGTAGTCACGTTTGGCTTCGCCGGTATAGACCTGGCGGGGGCGGCCGATTTTGGCGTCGGGGTCGGCGAGCATCTCGCGGTATTGCGCGATCCAGCCGGGGATGCGGCCCAAGGCGAACAGCGTGGTGAACATGGCCGGATCGAAACCGATGGCGCGGTAGATCAGGCCCGTGTAGAAATCGACGTTCGGGTACAGATGCCGGGAGACGAAGTACTCGTCGCTGAGCGCAATACGCTCAAGCTCGGTTGCCACGTCGAAGAGCGCACGCTCCTCCTGGGAGAGCTTGAGCGTGTCCTCGCGTTCGAGCAGCTGTTCAAGATACTGCCGTGCAATCGCAGCCCTGGGATCGTAGGATTTGTAGACGCGGTGCCCAAGTCCGGAGATGCGCCGCCCCTCGCTTTTAGCCTTGTCTACGAATTCCTTGACGCTCAGGCCGCTGTCGCGAATGGCTTTGAGCTGGCGCAGCACGGCCTCGTTCGCCCCACCATGCAGCGGTCCGGAGAGTGCGTTGATGCCTGCGGCGATGGAGGAATACAGATTGGCATGGGCGCTACCCGCGATGCGGACCACCGAAGTCGAGCAATTCTGCTCGTGATCGGCGTGGATGATAAGCAGCCGGCCCAGCGCGTGCACGTAGAGCGGGTCCGATTCGAACGGTTCGTAAGGCACAGCGAAGCACATGCGCAGGAAGTCGTCGACGTAGCCTCGCGCGTAATCCGGATAGAGCATCGGCTCATCGCGCCGGCGGCGGAAGATGTAGCTCACGATGGTGCGCACCTTGGCCATGATGATGGTCGCAGCCTCGTCCAGCTGGTCGGAATCGTTGGGATCCGTGGTATCCGGGTAGAAGGTCGCCAGCGCGTTGACCGCCGAGGCGAGCACGCTCATCGGGTGAGCGGCGCGCCGGAAGGATCCCAGGAAAGTGCGGAAGTCCTCCCCCACCATCGTGCGATGATTCACGTCAGAGCTGAAATTGTCGTACTGCTCCTTCGTCGGCAGCTCGCCGAAACGCAGCAGCCATGCGACCTCCAAGAAGTCCGATTGATCGCACAACTGCTCGATCGGATATCCCCGATAGCGCAGCACCGAATTGTTGCCGTCGATGTAGGTGATCTTCGATTCGCATTGCGCGGTGGTGAGGAAACCAGGGTCAAGCGTCACCCAGCCGTCGTTGCGCAGGCTGGAAACCACGATGCCATCCGGGCCGGCTGTGGCCTTGACTACTGGCAGCTTGAATTTATTCGTGTCGATATCCAACTCGGCTGTGGCCATCGGCGCTCCCCTTTCGGATCAGTCCGGCTGCTCGCAGCGACATGGGGCGCGCAATTGGCGTGTCCCGGCAGCTGGCACAACACCGTCAGCCCGTCGGATGGCGAGACCCGCGCATACGGGTACCGGGAAAGTCATACTATCAGACCAACACGCGCAATTCGGTAAACAATGTCACGGATCATCAGCCGTCATTGGCTGCGAACTGGCGGAATTGCGCGAAAACGTGTAGGCGGGCCGCCGCAACATGTGCGACGACCCGCCTACAGCAGTCTCGAAACTGCCTGACTAGCCTTTATTCAAGGTATTCAATTCTTCAGTCAATCAATCGCGCGTGGTGAGAATAACCGGCCCGTTGTCGGTTATGGCGATTGTGTGCTCGGTGTGCGCGCCGCGCGAGCCGTCAGACGAGCGCAGCGTCCAGCCGTCCTTCGGATCCTGATAGATCTCGTTGGTGGTCTTGAGGAACCACGGTTCGATGGCGATGACCAAGCCCGAGCGCAGACGGTACCCGTGGTGCGCCTTGCCGTCGTTGGCCACATGCGGATCGCCATGCATGATATGACCGACGCCGTGACCGCCGAAATCGAGGTTGATCGGGTAGCCTTGCAAGCGTGCGACGTCTCCGATCGCGTTGGAGATGTCTCCCAGCCGATTGCCCGGCTGCGCCTGCGCGATGCCAGCCACGAGCGCGTCCTCGGTGCACTTGATCAGCCGCAGATCCTCCGGATCCGCATCCCTGCCGACCACGAAGCTGATGGCCGAGTCACCGACCCAGCCGTCCACGCTGATCGCGAGATCAAGCGAGACCAGATCGCCGTCCTTGAGGTTGTAATCGTACGGCACCCCGTGCAGCACGGCATCATTCACCGAAATGCAAATGTAATGCGCGAAGGGACCAGTGCCGAAGTCCGGCGCATAATCCACGTAGCAGGATTCGGCGCCCTTGCGGTCGGCGATGCGTTTGGCGACGAGCTCATCAATCTCAAGGAGATTCGTGCCGACTTTCGTCATGGCTTTCAATTCCTTGAGAATGCTGCCGACAAACCGGCCGGCAGGCTTCATCGCTTCGATTTCCGCAGGTGTTTTCAGCTCTATCATGCCTTCACCCTACTGCGCGTGCCTAACAACGCCTAACAACAATACCTCGTCGTTTCCTGCGACGCCGTCAGGCTTCCTGTGCCACAGTCGGGCTTCCTGCACCGTCACCGAGCGGCTCGGTTTCGTTCTCAGTTCTTCTTGGCCTTCGCAGACCTGCCGAAGGAGAAGGCGCGGATAACCGCCGAAATGCCCATGACAACCAGTGCGATGCCTGAGAAGAGCATGAGGAAAGCCGTCGAGCTGAAAGGAGAGACCAGCACCACGATACCGGCGATGATCGAAAGCACGGCATACAGCACGCCCCAGCCTGAGCCTGGCGTCCGCCAGGATTCGGCGATGGCCATGATGCCCTCGATCAGCCAGCCCAGTCCCACGGTCATCGTCACCAGCACCGCCACAGCCGCTCCTGAAAGCACGGCGTTCTTCAGGATGACCACGCCGCCAACGGCCAGCAGCAAGCCGACCAGAATATCCAGCACGCGCCAGCCGCTGGGCAAGCCCAGCCCCACGATTGCGCTGACGATGCGGATGACGCCCGATACGACGAAGTAGATGCCCAGCACGACAGCCATTACGGACAGCACTCTGACCGGCCAGAACAGCAGCGCCACGCCGAGGATGACCGCTGCAACGCCGACCACGCCGTACACACCGCGCACCGCGTTGGTCGCCTCCTTGGAGAGCTGTTCTTCGACGAGCCTGAACGGGTTCACGGGCTGTTGCGGAGCATTATTCGAATCAGGGGTTGAGGCATCGGTAAAATCCGACATAACCACACCATCTTTCCTTTGTATTATTATTTCCAGATCATCCGCTATCTGCGAACGGGCACTTTGCCTACGTTCACACTATAAGCTTTGGTGCCAATCCTCAAGCAGTTTCAAATCGGCGTTCGCTGACGCAGGATTGTCACCGAACGCCGATAGGGTGAGGTCATGGAAACAGCTATGATCTCAGGCCTCGACCCGGCCTCTTTCTCTTCAGTCATCAAACCCGGCGACGACCTGTTCCGCTACGTCAACGGCCCGTGGATCGACACCTATCGTCTGCCCGACGACCGTTCGCGCTTCGGCTCCTTCGACAAGCTCGCACAGGACGCCGAAGAGCAGATTCGCGACATTCTGGAAGACGACGACTGCCCAGCCGCGAAATCGCAGGCGCTGTACCGCTCCTTCTGCGATACGCAGACCATCGAGCGCAATGGCATCGAGCCAATCAGGGCGGACCTGCAGGCCATCGACGCCGTTGGGAGCAAGGCCGAGCTGACTCATCTGCTCGGTTCGCTCAACCCCGCCGGAGGCCCTGACCTGTTCGGCATCGGCATCTATGGGGACCCAGGCGACCCGGATACGAATATCGTGCATATCGAGCAGTCGGGTCTCGGTCTGCCCGACGAAGCCTACTACCGCGAGGATCGCTACGTTCCCATCCGCGAGCAGTACACCGAGATGGTGGCCAAGCAGCTGCTGCTGGCAGGCTACGGCGACAAGCAGGAAACCAAGCAGCAGGCCGCGCGATTCCTGAGTGCCGAGACCCGCATCGCGGCGCAGCACTGGGACAACGTGGCCACGCGCGATTCCGAGAAGACCTATAACCCCACCGATTACGCCGCGTTGTCCGCCGCCTTGCAGCATTTCGACATTGACGCATGGGCACAAGCGTGGCAGGAGACCTACGCTGCGACAGCCGCCGCTCGCAGCCTGCATGTGGATATGATCGCCGCTTTGCAGCACACGATCGTGCATGAGCCCAGCTTCCTGACGGGACTCGATGAATTCTGGAATTCCGCCGATCTTGAGGATTTGAAGCTCTGGACGCGCGTGCATACGCTGACCGGTTGGGCCGGCATGCTTAGCCACGACTTCGACCAGACCAACTTCGACTTCTACGGCAAAGTGCTCTCGGGCACCACACAGCAGCGCGACCGCTGGAAGCGCGGCGTCTCCCTCGTCAATGGCATCTGCGGCGAGGATGTCGGCCGCGAATACGTCAAACGCCACTTCCCGGAGAGCTCCAAGGAACGTATGGAGCAGCTCGTCGGCAACCTCATCGAGGCCTACCGCGTCTCGATCTCGAACAGCGCATGGCTAGGCGAAGCCACCAAAGGCAAGGCGCTTGAGAAGCTCGCGAAGTTCACGCCGAAAATCGGCTACACGCAGCACTGGCGCGACTACAGCGCCTTGGACGTGCGCGACGACGCGGGGCTTATCGGCAATATACGCGCCGCTTCGCTCTACGAATCCGGCTTCCAGCTGTCCAAGGCCGGCAAGCCTGTCGACAAGGACGAATGGCTGATGAACCCGCAGACGGTGAATGCCTACTATGAGCCTTCGCTTAACGTCATCGTCTTCCCCGCCGCCATTCTGCAGCCTCCGTTCTTCGATCCGCAGGCCGAGGACGCCGTGAACTACGGTGGCATCGGCACCGTCATCGGCCACGAGATCGGCCACGGCTTCGACGATCAGGGCAGCAAGTACGACGGCGACGGCAAACTCAACGACTGGTGGACCGCGGAGGACCGCAAGAACTTCGAGGTCTTGACCTCCAAGCTGATCGAGCAGTACAACGCCTTTGTGCCCAGCCAGCTGGCCGCCAAATATGCGGACGAGCCCGGCAAGGCGCCGCATGTCAATGGCGCGCTGACCATCGGCGAGAACATCGGCGACCTGAGCGGCGTGAACATCGCGCTCAAAGCCTACGCCTTCGCACTCGATGAAGCTGCCGGACGGGACAACGACGGCTCGCAGGCCGCCATCGAGCGCACGCTCGGACAGGCTCCGAGCATCGACGGGTTCACCGGCTTGCAGCGCTTCTTCCTCGGCTATGCGTCCGTCTGGCGCTCGACGCAGCGCGACGAGCTCGCCGAGCAGTACCTGCAGATCGACCCGCACTCCCCTGCCGAGTGCCGCACGAACGGCATCACGCGCAACGTCGACCTGTTCTACACGGCCTTCGGCGTGGGCCCCGAAAACCGCATGTGGCTCGACCCGGAGCAGCGCGTACACATCTGGTGACTGACTCGCCTCAGAATTCGGGGCCGGCGAACTCCTCGGCATTGCGGGGTTCGCCGGCCTCGGCGTTTTCGCCGTCATATTCCTGCCCGCTGTCTTGCCCGTCGCCCTGCTGATTCGCAGGAGGCCCCGCCGACAACGCTGATGGCTCCGCCGACTGTCCAGTCGACCCAGCCGACTCCGCTGACTGTCCGGATAACTGTCCAGGCGTCTGTCCGCGTTGTGCGTTCTGCCGTTGGAACGAGCCGACGCCACGGCTCAGATCGTGCCCTATAGCGCTGGCTTCGATGACGATGCGGCTGCGATTGCCGCCATCCTGCTGCCATTCCTCAGTGTTCAGCAGTCCGGAGACGATAACCGGATCCCCTTTGCGCACCGAGGCAAGAACGTTCACTGCGAGCGTGCGGAACGCTTTTACCGTCAGCCAGGTCGTGGGTTGGTCTTTCCACTCCCCGCTCGCGGCGTGGAAATAGCTGCGCGTCGAGCCAACGCGGAACGAGCAGCCGCCAGTCTTCCCTTCTCGGCCGAAGCCGATTGGGTTTGCGCCTACGAAGCCGGTTATCGTGATTATTCCCTGCTGTGCCATGACTCCTCCATTCGTCGTTGAATACAATCGCCCGGACTGCAGCTTTTGCGCTGCAGTCGTTGGACCGCAGGAGACACGGCGAGGGATGCCGTCGTACAGGAAATATATCAAGCTGGCTGCGACGCCAGCCGGCATCGGCCTGAGCCGTGCTTCCCGCGGTGACTCCACTATGCAGCCTGGAGGCGAACCACCGCAAACGAAAACGGATCATGTGGTCGAAGGCTACGAATCCGGCGTGTTGTGGATACGATGTGGACAATATCGAGTTATCCACACTGCATGGGCGTCGACCACAGCGCAATTACTAAACTGAATTGCACTGCAGCCGACGCCCATCCACAACCTACAGCCCGCTATATCTCACTCATAGTCATAGAAGCCGTGCCCTGCGCCTTTGCCAAGCCGACCCTTGTCGATGTATTCGGTCTTGATCTTCTCAGCGAACTCGCGGCTGACCGGGTCGCTGCTGTCCTTGTTGAGCATGTACGGGGTCATCATGCCGACGACATCGTAGATCTGGAAGGGACCGAGCGGGGCCCCGGTCGCGATGCGCCAGGTCTTGTCGATATCCTCGGTCGAGGCGACGCCGCGCACCCACAAGTCGGCCGCAGCGCCGAGCAATGGCACCAGCAGCGAGTTGAGCACATAGCCAGGCTGCTCCTTGCGCACGCGAATCGGCACCATGCCGATCTCCTCGGCGAATTTGGCGACGCTTTCGAAGACCTCCGGATCGGTCTGCGGCTGCGCCATCACCTCGCCGGTGTTGTTCTTCCATATCTCGTTGGCGAAATGCAGGGAGAGGAAGCGGTCGGGGCGGTCGGTGAACGGCGCGATCTTGCTGGGCAGCAAGGTCGAGGAGTTCGTGCAGAACACCGTCTTGGCCGGGGCGGCTTCGCTCACCTTGCGCCAGGTACTCTGCTTGATGTCAAGTCGCTCGGGGACCGCCTCGATGACGATATCGGTGTCCTTGAGCGCATCCTTGAGATCGGAGGTCGCGCGAATGCGGGAAACGGCGGCATCAAGCGCCGCGTCGGTGGCATCGGGGATATCCTGACGGTACGCCTTTTTGAGGTATTCCCAGCGCTCCGGAAGCTTGGCGAGGATATCGTCGCTGATATCGTATG
The DNA here is from genome assembly GCF_022655035.1 of Bifidobacterium tibiigranuli. GTDB lineage: Bacteria > Actinomycetota > Actinomycetes > Actinomycetales > Bifidobacteriaceae > Bifidobacterium > Bifidobacterium tibiigranuli_A. The sequence goes on from NZ_JALCUA010000001.1 coordinate 317,007, forward strand.
CCACGACGTCCTTGCCCTTGTACGCCGCTTGGAAAATAATCTGGGAGCCGAGCACGCCCGTGCCCAGTACAGTAACTTGTTGCATCTTTGCCTTCTTTCAGGCCCTGCTTAAGGGGCCATATTTATTGTATGCTGGCATCGCCTCCTTGGGATGCAGACACGACTTTATGCTTTGTGACAAACCTCACGCGCTGCGCCACATCCTGCGCCACGTCCTGCCACGCTCTGCGCCCAGGAATGCTCTTGGCAGCATCGTATGCACGATAACGCGCAACGGGCGACGCCAATGCATGACGTCGCCCGTATCTCTAGCGCTGCAATCCTTGCAGCATTATTCCATCAGCAGTTGTCGCAGACCAGCTGCACCAGCGTCACTGCAGCGCGGCAACCCGCTGTGCCAGCACGTCGGCAGCCTGCGCTACCGGCACGGCCACCGAATCGGAGCCGTCGCGGTTGCGGATTTCAATGGTCCCGTTGTTCACAGTGTCACGGCCTGCGACTGCCACCAGCGGCACGCCAATCAGCTCGGCATCCTTGAACTTGACGCCAGGCGAGACTTTGAGGCGGTCGTCATAGAGCACTTCGATGCCACGTGATTCCAGCTCGGCGACCAGCTGCTCAGCGGCCTCGAATGCCTCTTGGTTCTTGCCGGTGGCCATGATATGCACCTGCGCAGGTGCAATGTTAACGGGCCAGGCCAGGCCCTTGTCGTCATGATGCGCCTCGGCGATGCAGGCGAGCACGCGCGAGACGCCGACGCCGTAGCAGCCCATCCACACCGGCACGGCCTTACCGTTCTGGTCAAGCACTTTAAGACCAAGCGCGTTGGAATACTTAAGTCCGAGCTGGAAGACCTGCCCGATCTCCACGCCGCGTTCCAGGCTCAGCGGACCCGAGCCGTCCGGGCTCAGATCGCCGGGGCGTACCTCGACGGCCTCGACAACGCCATCCGCCTCGAAATCGCGCCCGTAGACCAGATCGTAATAGTCGACCTCATTCTCGTCGGCACCGGTGAACCATGCGGACCCCTTGGCCACATGCGCATCTATCAGATACCGCACCGGATGCTCGATGCCGGCGGCCTTGGCCTGCGGCCCCAGCGCCATCGGCCCGATATAGCCCGGAACGAGTTCAGGATGCGCCTTGAGGTCGACTTCGTTGGCCTCCTCGATTTCGGCGGGCGCGAACTGGGCCTCAAGCCGCTTCATATCAACCTGGCGGTCGCCGGGGACGCCGATAGCCACCACCTCGCGCCACGGCTTGTCGTCCTCGCCGCCATCGGGGTGCTTGACCGCGATGACGACGTTCTTGAGAATGTCCGTAGCGGCCCAAGCGCGGCCGTCAGCACGTTGATAGCGCGCATCGGCAAGCGCGATCATGCCGTCGATGGTTTTGGCATCGGGCGTGGCGCGCTTCTCGGCGGCCGGAATCTGCGCGTAGTCGATATCGTCCAACTTCGGGGTGGTAAGCGCCTCGACATTCCATGCCTTGCCCGAAGGGGCAAGCGCGAAGGTGTCCTCGCCGATGGCTAGCGGGGCCAAGAACTCCTCGGACTGCGAGCCGCCCATAGGCCCGGACATCGCGCTCACGATCACGTAGTTGACGCCCAGCCGCTGGAAGATGCGCTCGTAGGCGCCGCGTTCGTCGTTGTACGCCTTGCGCAGCCCCTCCTCGTCGATGGTGAAGGAGTATGCGTCCTTCATGATGAACTCGCGGCCGCGTACCAGTCCTGCGCGGGGGCGGAACTCGTCGCGGTACTTGGTCTGGATCTGGTACAAGGTGACCGGCAGATCCTTGTACGAGGAGTACATGTCCTTGACGAGCAAGGTGAACATCTCCTCGTGGGTGGGAGCCAGCAAGTAGTCCGCCTCGTGGCGATCCTTGAGCCGGAAGATGTTGTCGCCGTATTCCTCCCAGCGATGCGTCGCCTCGTAGGGCTCGCGCGGCAACAGCGCCGGGAAGTGCACCTCCTGCGCCCCGATGCCGTTGATCTCCTCGCGTACCACGGCCTCGATCTTGTTCAGGACTTGCAGGCCGAGCGGCAGCCAGGTCCAGATGCCGGGGGCGGCCTTGCGGATATAGCCGGCCCGCTGCAGCAGACGCGCGGAATCAACGTCAGCGTCGGCGGGATCCTCGCGCAAGGTGCGCAGGAACAGAGTTGACATACGAAGTGCTGTGGAATTCATGGCTCAAACCTATTCGTTCAAGAGGACAACGCCCGCGAAAGGAGCGGGTTAAAGGGACTTTCGCGGTGTTTTAGGCCATGCCTCCGCCAGCGCCTCTGTGCAGAGCGGGCAGGGACTACTGGAACAAAACGACCGCTGAGCTGCGGTCAGTGGCACATTCCTGCCAGTTGCATGGGCTGCTGCAACAAAAACAGTGGCCCGTACCTGTTCACGCAAAGTCAACAGGTACGGGCCACAACGGGTAAGCGCTATCCGCAGGAATTACTGCTTACTGCGCTGACGAATTACCGTTCAGCGTCTCGTGCATCGGGTCGATGGCGGACTCGATGGTTTCGGCCGTCGCATCGCCTGCGGCCTGCACCGAGATTTCCTCGACGCCGCTGATTTCGGAGATCTTCTTGGCGCGAGCCTCCTGCGCCTCCACATACTTGCGCGGCACGACATAGACCGGGCCCACGGAATGCTGAATCAGCCCCTGGCTTGTCGAGCCCATGATAAGCCCCGTGAAGCCGCCGCGGCCGCGCGAACCCACCACGACGACGTCATGGTCATAGCTGGCCTTGGTCAGCGCGTTGACGGCAGTGTCCGGCACGATGGTCTTGTCGATGTGCAGATCAGGATGGGCCGCCTGCAAGGGCTTGATGTTTTCGCCCAAATCCTCCATATACGAATCCGTGACGCCCTGCTCGCCTTCAAGGCCCTTGATATTGGGCACGGCCTGAATCACGTCAAGCGAAGCATCCCAGGCGCTGGCGAAATCGGCGGCAATCTCCAAGGCCTTGAGGCCCCACTTGCTTTCATCGATGCCGACGGCCACCTTGACGATCGTGTTGTTGAGGTGCATCACCTTGCCGTCGTCGTCGGTGTAGGGCACAACGACAATCGGGCAGTAGGCATATGCCGGCAGCGAGGAGCTGGTGGTGCCCAGCAGACGCTCGGCCAGGCCGCCCTTGCCCCGGTTGCCGATGACGATGAGATTGTAGTTGCGCGAGAGCTCGACGAATACTGAAGACGGGTCGCCTGTCACGATCAGCGTCGCAGCCTCGACACCCTGCTCATCCGCGATGGCCTTGGCCTTGGAAAGAATCTCCTGCGCGTCACTGTGGGCGGCGTTGTCATCGCCCATCGCCGTATAGGTCGCGTCGAACGATACCGCCGCATAGCTCGGCAGCGAGTACGCGCATACGATCTGCAGGGTCAGCCCCGCATGTTTGGCGTAGTTCGCCGCCCACCATGTGGCCTTGTAGCTGGCATGCGATCCATCGACGCCTACGAGAATGGCTTTTTCGTTGATCATGGCGAACCTCCTTGGAGTAGCGGCCGAAGCTGCTGCGCAACCGGCCTTCTCCCACTAGAATACCGCGCGACGCGTGCGAAGTGCAGAAGCTGGCGTAAACATCGTGTCGAAATCGATCATGCACAAAGCCGCTGGGCTTCACGCACGATCATCCTGCGCGAAGCTCAGCGGCCCACTGTGTCATCTCAATCAAGATATCGCCATATACCTCGGCTATTGTCAGCGGCTACCTCAGTGGGGCACCACTTCGGGCGGGATCACCGAGGTGTAGGTCGAGCCATCGAGGTCGCGCTCGAAAGCCTCTCGCGCGGCCTTGAGCAGATCGGGATTCGTCAGCGCGTCATACGCCGTGAGCGCAATGGTCTTCGCGCCCAGCACCAAGCCCTTGTGCGCGACCGAAGACTTGCCATTCGCGACCCATTGCCAGGAATGCGGCGACATGCCCTGCGGCTCGAAGCCGACTGCCACGTATGTGGTCGGCGTGCACCAGCTCACGTCGCCCACATCGGTCGAGCCTCCCCCCTTGGTGTCGGATGTATAGACCAGCGGGAATTTCGGCACGGCGATGCCGCTGTTCGCCATGTCGTCGATCTCCTCGGGGCTTTTGTCCGGGAACGCTTCCTTGGCACGCGCGGTCAGCTTGCCGATAAGGCCCGGCTGGGCGCTGTGGAGCTGGATGTCTTTTTCGAAGGCGAGCTCCTCCGCCGTCAATTGCAGCGGGCCGATCAAGTCGAGATTCGCGTCCATCGCCTCGCTGAGCGGGTGGTTGGGAATGTAGTTCGCGCAGGCCGAATCGAAGTCGATATTGAGCGTGGTATCGGTCATGAGCGCCGCGCCTTTCGCGATGTTGACCACGCGATCGTAGATCTCCTTGACCTGCTCGAGCCGGGGCGCGCGCACGAAGTAGTAGACCTTGGAGGAGGGATGCACGACGTTGGCCGATTCGCCGCCAGCGTCGAGGAAGGCGTAGTGGATGCGCGCCTGGTCGATGATATGCTCACGCAGGAACTGCACGCCGACGTTCATCAGCTCGGCGGCGTCCAGCGCGTCGCGGCCCATTTCGGGGGCACCTGCGGCGTGAGCGGCGACGCCGGTGAACTCGAAGTTGGCCTGCATCACGGCCAGACTGGCGGAACCCGCCACTGCGGTGATGTCGCCGGGGTGGCAGGTGAACGCGGCGTCCAGATCGTTGAACACGCCGTCACGCGCCATGAAGGCCTTGCCGTAGCCGCTTTCCTCGGCGGGGCAGCCGTACAGCCGCAGCGTGCCCGTGAGCTGTTTCTCCTCCATGAGGGTTTTCAACGCGACCGCAGCGCCCAGCGCCGTGGTGCCCAGCACATTGTGCCCGCAGCCCTGCCCGGCGCCGCCCAGAACCAGCGGCTTGCGCTCGCTGTTGCCCGCCTCCTGGCTCAAATTGCCCAAGGCGTCGTATTCGGCCGTGATGCCGATCACCGGGCTGCCGCTGCCATAGGTGGCGATGAAGGCGTATTCCATGCCCGCCACGCCTTTGCGGATCGAGAATCCTTCCCGTTCCAGCACCTCGTAATAGGGCTGCACCGACTCTTTCACCGCGAACCGGGTCTCCGGGGTGCCCCAGATCCGGTCCGACGCCGCAATGAATTCGTCTTGCTTGTCGTCGACGATGTCCATGATGCGCTGCTTGTCATCCATAGTCGCATATGCCTTTCTGCTGTTCGCATGCGCTGCCTGTCGCCGGCGAATACAAGCCGGCAGGCCCCACGTGCAGTGTTCAAACGATTACGGCATGTGATTATGCCAAATGATTGTGTCCAATTGCATCCGGATAGCGAAACGGCATGTCCCCGCGAGGACATGCCGCTAGAATCTCAGCTCCGTTACGTCTACAGCACGCGACGAATCGAATAGCTGCCGACGAAGGCAATTGCGACGCTGGTATAGTCTGTGCCCGCCGACGGATTCAGCGCATTGACGACCATGCCATTGCCTACGTAGATACCCGCATGCATGCCATTGGCGATGATATCACCGGGCATGGCTTGGGCCAGACTAGGAACCGCAGTGCCCGCAGTGGCCTGCGCGCCGGATGAATGGGGCAGTGAGATTCCGATGCTGGCAAACACATACTGCACGAATCCAGAGCAGTCCCAACCCGAAGGCGTCGCGCCTCCCCAAGCATAGGGGGCCTTATGCACGAACTGGCCGGCGAAAGACACTACCGAGGCTGCAGAGGCGCCGTTCGGCGGTGCAATAGCAAAGCTCTGGCTGCTCGTCGAAGATGTCGACAGCGGCTCGCGCTCCGTGGAGCGGCTCGCAGCAGCATCTTGCGCCGCCTGCGCTGCAGCCGCCTCAGCAGCTTTGCGCGCCGCCTCGGCGTCCTTTTCGGCTTGCGACTTGGTCTGCGGCACGTTGAGGCCCTGTGTGGCCCAGTCTCCGTCATTGGTGGTCGAGGTGGATTCCTTAAGCAGGTCGCTCTTCGGGTGCACGGCCGTGAAAGAGCGCGAAGACGCCACAATGGCGGAGGACCCGACGCTCGTCGACGAATCTGACGACGCGGAGTCACCGCTCGCTGCGATGGCGGAAGGGGCAAACGCGGTGAGCATCGTGCTCATCGACACGATGGCTACAGCTGCGGATAGGGACTTGCTTTTTTTCATCATTAATTTCTGAAAATAGCATACCTTCCCTACACATCAACGGGGCATCGTGTCCTTTTCGTTGCCATTGACGGGGACACGCGGCAGGATGCTACAGTCGGCCCGCTCTGATTCGCCATCGCTTCATGCGGTAACCCCATGCAGTAGACGGAGCCGTCATTGGCTCAGAGCAGTCCAGACAAGGTAGGAAATGGGGCTGGGTCAGCGCGACAGCCGCGCGCCGATCAGTAGTGAATCAGTAATCAGTAGTGAATGATGTCGTGCTGCGCGACCTGCTGCGCGCTGTACGTCTTGGAATAGGTCTTGCCGTCCATCACCGAACCGCATTCCGAAGTCTCAACCGAGCCATCGGGATTGATCTTCTCGATGATCGCGACATGGCCGTATGCGGCATCGGCACCATCCTGTCCTGCTGCGAACACCATGATATCGCCGGTGTGGCGGGCCTGATGATCGACCCAATAGCCCAAAGCGCGCGCCGAATTACCCCACATGTTGCCATTGCCCATATGCGAGCCGGCTGGCAGCCCCAGCTGATGACGGCGCACGTAGACCCACCAGGTGCACTGGCTGAACTCGTAGGCGTTGCCGGAGTCTCCTGTGGCGTGATTGGGATCGAACCCTGCTGGCAAAGCGTCATGATCGCCGTCCATCAGCGCAGCGACGGCCGGATTGTTGGCAGTGGAGCGGGACATGCTGTTCACATCCAGGCTGCCGCTCGAATCGCCCAGCTGCCAATTGCCCTCATTGCTGCTGGTCTGCGTGGCGGAAGACGTCTGCGCATCCGCGCCGCTCAGCGGCTCGCGATCCTGGGAACGGGATGCGGCCTCGTTGGTGGACACACGTTTGAGCTGCGTGGTCGTCGTTGGCGCATCAGTGGCGGCCAGCGCGCTGTCGGCGGGTTTGGCGAAGGCCATGGCCGTCGCCGCCGTGCCTACGAGGGCAGCCAGCGAGGTCGAGGCGATGATATGCGAGCGTCGTTCCGCAGCACGGGCCGACTCGCGCATTGCGCGGCGCGTAAGCGGAGCCACTTCGTTGATCCTGGCGGCGAGCGCCTGATCGATTTCCACGGCCATCGTGCCCGAAGGCGTCTGAACAAGGGCAGCCTTTGCGGTGTGCGTGCCATGCTCCAAGGCGAACAGCCGACGCGATGCGCCTTCTCGTTGTTCTTTTCCTTGGGAAACCTTGGCCGCCTTATGCGCAGCATGCTTCATACGTGCCCAGCTCCTTATCGGGTTCAGGGTCACGCGGCATGCGGCGACCCGGTACAAGCTCAAGAAGCACCTTACATGGTGGGCTGGTCCAACGCTTGGGCATTCGGTCTGCTCCCCCACGGGCATGTCAGCCGACGCCGCGTAGCGCAAAGGGGCCGAAACCGCGCCCTTGCGCCTCTTCAAATGTCTACTGCGTCACAAACCGTCCTCGGCGTGTCTTGAGCTGCAGCCGGGCATGGCCGAAGCGTGAACAAGCGCCACTGTCGGTGCGCCCACCTTGCTACTCTTGGCAAGTATGGCCAAAACAGTGACGATACCCGAATCCCTACGACCCCACGACGCACGGTTCGGCTCCGGTCCCAGCAAAATACGTCCCGAGCAGATACGCGCGCTTGCAGAGGGGGGCGCCACGCTACTGGGCACCTCGCATCGTCAGGATCCAGTGAAGCATCTGGTCGCCTCGATTCGCGAGGGGCTGTCCGACTTCTTCTCGCTGCCGTCCGGATATGAAATCGTGCTTGGCAACGGCGGTGCGAGCGCCTTCTGGGATCTCGCCTGCGCCTCTTTGATTGCGCGCAGGGCCGCATTCGGCAGCTATGGATCCTTCAGCGCCAAATTCGCCCAGTCGGCCTCCTCCGCGCCGTTCCTGGACGACCCGGTGATCTTCGAGGCCGAACCCGGCTCCTACCGCATCCCCGAACGCACCGAGCATGTGGATGCCTACTGCTGGGCGCAGAACGAGACTTCGACAGGCGTGGCGGCACCGGTGCGCCGCGTTGAGGGCAGCCGCGAGCAGAAGGCCCTGGTCCTCGTCGATGCGACCAGCGGCGCTGGCGCGCTGCCCGTGGATGTCTCCCAATGCGACGCCTACTACTTCTCCCCGCAGAAGGCCTTCGGCTCGGATGGCGGGCTGTGGGTTGCAGCGCTTTCCCCTGCCGCGCTCGACCGCGCCTACAGCCTGGCCGGCGAAGCCGAGCGCGACGGCTCGACACGTTGGGTGCCGCCCTTCCTTTCCCTGCGTTCGGCCATCGAGAACTCGCGCAAGGACCAGACGCTCAACACGCCGGCCATCGCGACGCTCATCATGCTTGCCGAGCAGGTCCGCTGGCTCAACGCCAACGGCGGCCTGGCATGGTCCACGGCGCGCTGCGCGCGTTCCGCGAACCTCCTGTACCAGTGGGCTCAGGCCAGCGAGTACGCATCGCCGTTCGTAAGCGACCCTCAGGCCCGTTCGCATGCGGTCGTCACGATTGATCTGGATGGTGCCATCGACGCCAAGCAGGTGATCGCCGTGCTGCGCGACAACGGCATTCTCGACACGGCCGGGTACCGCAAACTAGGGCGCAACCAGCTACGCATCGGCGTGTTCCCCTCCGTCGAGCCCGACGACGTCGAGGCGCTGATCCGCTGCATCGATTACGTGGTTGAACGCCTCTAGGCGCGTCTCTAGACAGGTCTCTAGGCCTGCTCAGAGACCCGTTTGTTACTCGTTAAGACCGGTTAGGCAGACCCGTTACCCGTTAAGAGGGACCTGTTACACTCCCTTACCGCTGCGTCGAGGCCATGATGAACGAGCCATTGGCCGCGAACGGGGCATGGGGCGAGTCGGGGTCGCAGTCGACGGCATCAACGCTCAGCCAGCCCTCCTGGGCGGGAATGAACACGGACTGCCCGCGCACCAGCACCCGCTCGTCACTCGCGCTGACGCAATGCACCGCACCTTGCGTGCACAGCAGCACGCGCGGGCCCTGCTCTCTGGGAACCAGCGGACGCCCGTTGCCGATCTGGCGAACGAGCTTGCCATAACGGCGAATCAGCCGCTCCACCATAGGCCACTGCTGGTGCTGCGCGTCCACATGCCCATAGGAAAGCATGAATTCCTCGAGCTTGGGCTTGTACACCACCACATCGCGCATCATAAGCGCAACCAGATTGGTGGCTGCCGGGTCGATGGGCGCGCCCGATCTGCAGTCAAGCGTGCGCAGCAGGCTGGGGATGTCCTTGTGCTTGACGGTCATGCCGGCGCGCAGCACATTATCGGAATTGGTCATGATCTCCGCGCCCGTGCCATGCAGATAGACGTGCGGGGTGCCTGCGGGGATGAACACCGACTCCCCTTCGTCAAGCGTGACCGGATTCAGCATCAGCAGGCTCAGCACGCTGGCGTCGTTCTCGAACGCCCGTGCGGCGATGAGTGCGTGCTCGAAGGCGAGGTGCGCGCGCGGGTGGGTGGCCTGGCTCGCTGCGGTTTCCAACGCCGGCAGCAGGTCGGCACTCTCGTCGGCGGTTATCGCCGCATGGAAGGCCCGGAACACCTGCCTTCTCGATTCAGGCCAGACCGAGGCGGCAACCGGCATCATCGCGTCCGCCTCCTCGAAGCCCTCCGTGCTGCGCGCCCGCATCGCGAAGCGCGGCGCGAGCGCCTGGGCCATGCGCGCGGCAAGCGGGTGGTCGACCAGCCTGAGGTTGCGCAGCATGAAGGGTATCGATGCGAAGCCGACCGAGGCGCTGAACGGCTCCATGGCGACGACCATCTCGCTTTTCGCCACCGGGTCCTTGAAGGAGCGCACCGGCGAATCGAAGGGCACGCCGGCCGCATTCTGCGCGTTGTACCCCGCACGGGCTTCAAAGCCGACCGGATGCACCTGCAGCGACAGCGGAATCCTGGCGGAGATCACCTTCAGCAGATACGGCAGCACCGGGCCGAAACGATCGGAGTTGCGCTGCCCCACCATGCCCTTGGGATCCTCGTGAATCGCATCGGTGACGCTGATTTCGCCGCGCGCGGGAATGCTCAGCGTCGACGGCCACTGGGGATGCCCGCTGAACCACATCTCGGCCACAGGCCCCTCGAACGGCTGCTCGAACTGCGAGGAGAACATGGCTTGCAGCCGGTCATACGATCCCCAGGCATACTGCTTGACGACAGGACGAATCGGGTACACAGTCATTCCTTTCTTCCTGGCGGACGACGGACTGCATCAAGGTTACCCCGCAGGCCACGGTGCACGCTACAGTGATGGTATGAAATTCGCGCCGATCATCAACCCCGACGTTCGCAAGCCGGCACCCAGCGCGGTGCGCGTGGACTTACGTAAAGTGTTCCTTATTGGCACTGGACTGTGGCTGCTGGCGACCGCCGTCTGCCTGGTGCTCATGGCCTGCGGATTCGCTATGATGCAGCTGCTGATCATCTGCGGCTCCGGCGTTGCCGCTGGCCTGCTGATGCTGCTCTGGGAGCATTTCGACCGGTGGAATTATCGACGGCTAGGCGAATAGCGCATTCAGCAGGCCAGCGGCAGCATCAAGGTAAACGTGCTGCCCTGCCCGGGCACGCTCCACAAGGTGGCGCTGCCGTGATGCGTCAGCGCCACATGCTTGACGATGGCCAGTCCTAGCCCGATGCCCTCGGCACTGCGGGCATTCTGATTGCCACCGCGATAGAAGCGCTCGAAGACGCGCGGCTGCTCTGCCTTCGCGATGCCCTTGCCGCGATCGAGCACGCGAATGAGCACCTGCTTGCCGTCCTTGGAACGCTGCGCGGATATGCTCACCGCAGAACCTTTGGGCGAGTACGCCATGGCGTTCTCAACAAGCTTGCGCACGGCGGCGCGAATCTGCTCACGCTCGCCATTGACGCTCAGTCCGTTCTCGCAGCTCACGACAATCGGCGTGCCGAACTGGCTGCTCTCCTCGGCCAGCGTGTCGGCGACCCAGTCCAACTGCTCCTTGACGTCAAGCCGATTCGATTCGCTTGGCGTGACCGGCTCCTGCGCCTTGATGAGCAGCAGCAGATCGGACACCATATGGCTCAGATACCGACTCGAAATACGCACCTGCCGGGCATGGGCGCGTATCCACTCGAGATCCGCATCGTCGCGTTCCAGCGCATCGGCCAGCTGCTCGAGATCGCGCTCAGGCGCCAGCAGCTGCTCGGATACGTTCACGATAAAGGAATCGCGCAGTTGGGCGAACCGCTTCAGCTCGCTCACATCGTCAAGCAGCACGACCACGAAATGCTCGTTGATGCGGCCCACGGTAACCTTCAGCCAGTTCGGCCGGCTCACTGCCTGCACATCGTTATTTCGCGCACCCTCAGCAGACGTGTCGCCGGTGGACGTGTCGCCGGCAGGCCCCTGGCCCCCGTGGCCGCTGTACTCAGGCGTGTCGTCCGGAAGACCGACGAATCGCTCCGGCGTGCTCGTCGTGAGATCGAATTGCCGACGGCCTCCCTTGGCACGGACCAGTCGAATCTGCTCAAGCACGCGTTCGTTGACAATCGCGTCGTCATCCACAACCCCCAGCACATAGGCGTCGGGGGTGGCCCGCACGACGCCATCGGACTCATCCACCACAATCGAAACGGTGTTGAGCATCGAAATCAGCGCGGCCGTCGAATCGTCCAGATCGTCGCCCGCCTCATCATCCGCCTGCCAACGCGCCAGCCAGCGACGCAACGATCCAAGGCGCTCAGGCAGCACCGAGCCTGCGGAACCGAACGCACGCTTCACAAGAGGCCGCAGCCAATCGAGCACCGAGTACAGCGCTACAACGACGATGGCGGCGGCAAGCAGGCCGAACACCGAGAAAATCAGGACGGAGGACATGGTCAGGGGCATGCCCCCCATTCTCCCATATCCCGCCGTGCGCCGTCCCATGCGACATGCGACGCTCCGTGGCGGATGCCATATATATGCCATATATATGCGCGGCCCCTGCCAGCTGGCAATATGAATGGCAGGTGAACGCCGCGGTGAATTCTGCAACAACAACACCGCGCGAAGACATGTCGATGTCGCGCCGAAGAGGTGTTGCCCATACACTGGTACAAGGTAATAGTCGCGAATCCCACAGCAGGAAGGCTGAATTATGCGCGTTATTTTCAACGAGGAGTTGAAGGCCGTGGCGGATGACCTCGACCATATGGCACAAGATGTGCGCAAGGCGATCAACGCTTCGGGCGAGGCATTGCTCAATGCCGATCTGGATGCCGCACAGAACGTCATCGACGGCGACATCAAAATCGATGCGTTGGAAGCCAACATCATCAACCAGTGCGTGAGTCTGCTCGCCAAGCAGAACCCGGTGGCCACCGATCTGCGTGTGGTCGTCTCTTCGATGCGTCTGGCTTCCACATTCGAGCGCATGGGCGACCTGGCCCGGCACATCGCCGAGGCTGCGCGCCGCACCTACCCGCTTTCGCCCGTGCCGGACGAGGCCAAGGATCTGTTTACGCAGATGCGCGATTTCCTCGACAAGACCGCTGACCGCACGGTGAGCATGCTCGCCGACCGCGATGCCGATGTCGCCGAGCAGATCATCCTCGACGACGACATCCTGGATGATCTGCATCACCAGACCTTCTCGATGGTGCTGGACGACTCGTGGGCAGGCACGAAGCAGCAGCTCATCGACGTGGTGCTGATCGGCCGGTTCATGGAGCGCCTGGGCGACCACGCCGTTTCGGCCGCGCGTCGCGTGACGTTCATCGTCTCTGGCTTCGATCCCAGCAAGGCCCCCAAGCGCGATGAAGGCACCGACATCGACTGAGCATCATAGCGTCATAGTGTCATAGCTGACCGTATAGCGCGGTCACGCCCATCACACGAGGCGGACTCCCGATTGGCGGGGTTCCGCCTCGTTTTGCGTATTTGCGTAGCGTTGCCAAGGGCTATTGGAACGAAAACGCCGCTGAGTTGCGGGGGTGCGGCGCTTTCGTTCCAATAGGCAATGCGAAATGCAAAAACCGCTGCTGTTCAATCGACTTGCGATGGACGGCAGCGGTTTTCTGCGTTGAAGCGTTGAAGCAGCGTCAGATGCCTCTCAGCTGGTTCACTTCTTGCTCTGGCCCTGCGCGGCGACTGCGGCGGCACCGGCTGCGGCGGCCTCGGGATCGAGGTACTCGCCACGGGGCTTGATCGGCTTGAAGTTCTCGTCCAGCTCGTAGAGCAGCGGGATGCCAGTCGGAATGTTGACCTTGGAGATCTCCTCTTCGCTCAGGCCGTCGAGCATCTTGACGATGGCGCGCAGCGAGTTGCCGTGCGCGGCGATCAGGACGGTCTTGCCGGACTTGAGCTCAGGCTCGATGGCCGACTCCCAATACGGGGTGACGCGGGCCACGACGTTGGCCAGGGCCTCGGCCTCGGGCACCGGATCACCGGCGTAGCGAGGGTCCTTGTCCTGGGCGTACGGGTCGTCGGGGTTGATCTCGGGCGGCGGGGTAGCGTAGGAACGGCGCCAGATCATGAACTTCTCGTCGCCGTACTCCTGACGAATCTCGGACTTGTTCTTGCCCTGCAGTGCACCATAATGACGCTCGTTGAGACGCCAGCTGCGCTGGACGGGGATCCACAGGCGATCGGCCTCATCGAGGGCGTAGTTGGCCGTGTTAATGGCGCGACGCAGCAGCGAGGTGAAGACGATGTCGGGAAGGACGTTCTTCTCCTTGAGCAGCTGGCCGCCGTGCTTGGCCTCAGCGACGCCCTGCTCGGTCAGCGGGACATCCACCCAGCCGGTGAACTGATTGGTTTTATTCCATGCGCTCTGACCGTGTCGGAGCAGTACTAGTTTGTAAGACATGCCCCAATCATAATGTGCATCGGCGACACTGTGGGCAGTATCACACTCCGGCACGCGTGCACGCTCACATGAGGGAGGATGCTACATGAGATACAAGGTACCGAAGGCAAAAGCCAGTGCAAGCGAAGCGAAGGCGCATAACGGCAAAGCCGCGCGATATTTCTCCCGGTGCACGCAAATCGCAGCCGCCAGGCACACGATGCAGGCCAGCGCAAACGCCACGGCAGTCACCACGAACAGATGCTGCGTATACGCGACATGCGAATAATCGCATACCTCTTTGCCCACGAAATCACTCGGCGAAGCGTATTGCCAGCCACACGCGGTCTCGACTTCCTCAGCGGCAGCAGTCCAAGGATGACCCATGGCGAACTCCGCCGCCAGCATCAGCGCCGGTACCACAATCAGCGTCTCGGTGAACTTTTTCCCGCCGCTTCTGCCCATGCGCACCATCCATGTGCGCTTGCCGTGCGCTGCATCCTCATCGACATCGCGCAGATTATTGACGGACAATACCGCGACGGCAAGCAGTCCTTGTGCGATGGCGACCCAGATGACGACATACGGCACCGTGTCGGACAGCGCATACGATGTGCCGCAGGTGGCAATCAGGCCGAAGAATGCGAACACCGAAATCTCGCCCCAGCCGTGATAGCCGTACGGATGCTTGCCGCCGACATAGAACCAGCCAGCCACGATGCACGCCACACCAAGCGCGAGGAGCCACCAATGGCCGGTGAGCGCGATGATCGCCAGACCGCACGCGCAGGCGAGCGCCGCGCTGATGCCTGCCGCGGCAAGCACCTTCTTCGGCGCGACGCCCGACGCGACGAGGCGCGATGGGGCCTGCCTGCGTTGTGCGCCTTCGGCGGCTGCCGATTCCTTGGCCAACTGTTGAGACTGAGCTTGAACTTGGGATTGGGATTGATCTGCGCCGGACTGGCCTGCGCCGTCAGCAGCATCTGCCAAAGAAACGCCTTGCATGCCCCGCCCGCTGTCGACCCCGCGCACGCCATCCGAGTAATCGTTGGCAAAATTCGCGGCGATCTGCAGGAAAACCGCAACGCCTGCGCACAGCAGGGTCACGGCAATGTACCAGCCGTGGGAGGTCAGGCACCGGCCGTAGTTGCTGGCCAGATCGAGACTCGGCCTGCCACCGAACACCGGGCACGGCTTATGGTCATATGACCCGCCGTATACGCCCACGAACACGGTCTGCCACATCGTCATAGCGGCGGCGATAACCGGAGCCAGCCCCAGCGGCAGGGTTTTCGGCCGCGCCCCTTGTATCCACAATCCAAGCTTCATGGCTCCCCACCATACGCCGAGGGCAGGTTCGTCACGAGTCTTTCGCACATCCGCACACCGTCCGGCGCCTTCCCGCTCTGCGCCATCCCATATAATCGCGACTCGCGGTTTGCGTCGCTTTTTGTACGCTAGCGCGAAGCTACCGTACAAAAAGCGACGCAAAACAGCCGCAAAACGTTACGAAACGTACGTTAGCCTCTCGTTAGCGTACAAAAAGCAACGCCGCGCATGCTGACGTACGGAACGCACCGTCAGCAGCCTAGAAGTTCATCGGCTTGACGAGCGGGAAGGTGACGGTTTCGCGGATTGTCGCGCCGGTCAGGGCGATGAGCAGGCGGTCGACGCCCATGCCCATGCCGCCTGCCGGGGGCATGCCCACACCGAGCGCCTCGAGGAAGTCCTCGTCGATATCCATGGCCTCCTCGTCTCCGGCCATCGCATCGCGGGCCTGAGCGACTAGACGCTCGCGCTGCACGACCGGGTCGTTGAGCTCGGAATAGCCTGTGGCGAGCTCGAAGCCACGCACGTAGAGATCCCATTTCTCGACCATGCCCGGCTTGGAGCGGTGGGCCTTGACCAGCGGGCTGGTCTCGACCGGGAAATCGCGCACGAAGGTCGGCGCGTAGAGCTTATCCTCGTAGAAGTGCTCCCACAGGTGTTCCACAAGCTTGCCGTGGTTCTCCACCTCGTCGCGCTCGACACCGAGCTTGTCGGCAATCGCGCCAAGATGCTCAACCGAGGTTTCCGGCGTGATTTCCTCGCCGAGAGCTTCGGAAAGCGAGCCGTACATGCTGATCTGCTTCCATTCGCCGCCGAGATCGTACTCAGTGCCGTCCAGCAGCGTGACGGTCGTGGAGCCGAAGACGTCCATGGCGGTCTTCTGGATGAGCTCCTTGACAAGCTTGGCGATGGTGTCATAGGTGCCGTAGGCCTGATATGCCTCGATCATGGTGAACTCCGGAGCATGCGTGGCGTCGACGCCCTCGTTGCGGAAGTTGCGGTTGATCTCGAACACGCGATCGATGCCGCCCACGAGGCAGCGCTTGAGGAAGAGCTCGGGCGCGATGCGCAGGAACAGGTCGATGTCGAAGGCGTTCATATGCGTGGTGAACGGGCGGGCCGCAGCGCCGCCGTGGATGGTCTGCAGCATCGGGGTCTCGACCTCGATGAAATCATGCTCGTCGAAGGTGCGACGCAGCGAGGAGACGACCTTGGAGCGGTTGCGCACCATGTTGCGTATCTTCTCGTCGGCGATCATGCCGATATAGGGCTTGCGCGTGCGCGTGTCGTCGTTGAGCTCCTTGTGCAGCGCGGGCAGCGGCTGCAAGGCCTTGGCGGCGATGCTCCATTCGGTGGCGAAGACCGACAATTCGCCGGTTTTCGACGCGATGACACGGCCGCGAAGATACAGATGATCGCCCAGATCGACCAGCTGCTTGAACTGCTTGAGCGAATCCGCGCCGATTTCCCGCTTGGCAATCATGCCTTGGATCTTGGTGCCATCGCCTGCGCACAGCTGCACGAAGCACAGTCCGCCAGCGTTGCGGATGAAGAGCACGCGGCCCGCAATGCCGACCATGTCCTCGGTCTCCTCGCCCGGCTGCAACGTGCCATCATACTTGGCGCGCACGTCTTCAATGCGGTCGCTCACGTCAAGATGGACCGGATAAGGCTGCAGGCCCTCTTTGAGCATGAGCGCACGCTTGGCCACGCGCATCTGCACCTGCTCCGGGTGCGCGAGCGGGCCGTACGTGGCATTGCTCGGGTCGATCGCCTCATCGAGGCTCGCGCCGCCGTCAATTGCGTTGCGGATGCCCTCATCTTGCTGCAGCAGCATATGGGCCCGCTCGACGGTGGTCATCGCGGAAGCCTGTTCGGCGCTCTCTTCGGTTATTGCGCCAACGTTCTCAGTCGTTTCACTCATAACGCACCACTCTATCCAAGTGCCGATACACGAGGACGATGGCATGAATGATGCATGGGTGCAGATTGCCCGCTTGACAGTCCTCGCGATGCGTAATCACAATCTGGTTGCTTGTCACTCATCGCTCCGTCTTCGGCTCCTTAGCGGAGCCTCACCTCGCCTACGAGCAATCCACCGGATTGCTCGCTTAACGGCTCAGCCCACGGCCTTAGCGGCCGCTCGGTCGAACCTACAGACAGCCCACCGGGCTGTCTGCTTAACGGTTCGACACTCCGCTTTGCCATGTCCGGCTACGAGATGTAGTATTGCCCACGTTGCCAAAACGGGCTGTAGCGCAGCTTGGTAGCGCGCCTCGTTCGGGACGAGGAGGCCGCGAGTTCAAATCTCGCCAGCCCGACAACTGCGGTTTCACGATTCGTCGTGAGGCCGCTTTTTTCTTACTGTCTATTGGCCTTGCAGGCTATTTGCCGCTCTAGGCTTATTGCTCAGATTACCCCGGAAATCACCCGAATATGCCATAATAAGGACACACATAAGGACATACGAGGGGGGGCGCTATGAGCAGGGCGGCACGTGGGAGTTGGGGAACGGTCACGCCCCGGTATAAGCGTGGCACGAGGCAGCGCGTCGGTTGGATCGCCCGCTATTATTCTCCGCTCCCCGGCGACCGTAGCCGCATATCGCGCAACTTCGGCCCTGACGACAAGGGTCAGGCTTATGCGTGGCTCGAAGCCGAGCATGAGCTAGTGAGGGCCTACGAGCGTGGGGCCTCCGATTGGAAGAAGCCAGCGGATCGCATCAAGGCCAAGGAACGAGATAATACGATGTTCGAAGATTACGCCGAACGATGGTTCGCTGGGCATCGGACGAAGACCGGCGCGGAGCTTCGCGGCACCAGCAAACGCAAGGTGCGAGTTGACCTTGACCACTTGCTGCCCGTGTTCGGCGATATGCGGATGACCGATATCAAGCCCGGCGATATAGGCGACTTCCTCGACCGCAACGACCTCGAAGGCGAGTACGCGACTTTCAACGCCTACAAAACACTCAAGCAGGTCATGCGTGCGGCGACATTGCCGGGGCCAGACGGGGAGCCGCCGCTAATCGACGCTTCGCCCTGCATCCGTGCGCTACCCACGCCCGAGTCGAAGCAATCAGAGATAGACCCGCCCTCGCCCGAAGAATTGAAGAGGATCTACGAGCTGATGCCCGAGCGCACGAGGATATCCGTGTATATTTCCGCAGCCGCCGGCGGGCTGCGCGTCAGCGAGGTGTGCGCCTTGCAGCGCCGCGACATTGACATTAAGCACCGTATCCTTCATGTGAGGCATAGCGTGAACCGTGGCGAAACCGACCGGGGAGAGCTTCGGCTAGGCGACACCAAGACGAAGAACAGCGTTCGGGATGTTACCATCCCCGCCGCCCTCATTCCCCTGCTCGAACAGCATCTAAAGGGATACGTCGGCCCGCGACAGACGGATATGCTGCTTCCCGCCCCCAAGAGCGCGATGATCTCCAGACAGACCCTCTACGCGCAGTTCAAGCGTGCGGCCAAGGCAGCCGGACGGCCTGATCTTCATTTTCATACGCTCCGAGCCACTGCGACCACGGAGGCGATTCTAGCCGGGGCAACGCTCGCAGAGACCATGCACTTGGCCGGCCATAAGGACTCGAAGACCGCAGTCGAACGCTACCAGCGCGTGTTAGGTGAGCATGAACGGCAAGTTGCGGACACTCTCGGTGAGATGCTTATTTTGCCGGATCGCACGCCCGAAGTGATCCGCGATGAGATCAAACAAGTCGAAGCGCAGATCAAGGAATTGCAATCAAAGCTAACGTCATTGCACGAGGAGCTTGCCGAAGATGAAGATTAGAAAGTTGATGCACCGTTCGATCTTTTAAGACCGTATTTGCTCTCGTACCGCTGCGCCTGCTCCTCGGTCACAACGCCCTTCTGTCGTGATATCGTCACAATGAGCGCAACGCGATTTTCAAGTTCACGTATATGTCTCGCCTCGGATTCCGGGATGACGACGTGCAGCCCTTTAAGAAAATCACGATACGTTCTCACGTCGTCCAACGCCAGCGTCGCGCCGGATTCCGTGCCGGCGTTTTCTTCCGCAAGGTATAGCGCGTCATCATCGTCAACCGGCTCGCGCTCTGAGCCATCCGGCCCCTTTACTATTTTCTCGTAACGCTTCACCGCGTCAAGCGCGTTCGCAATCGATAGATTGTACTGCGCAAAATTCCATAACACAGAACTCGCATTATCCATGCGCCCACCGTAGTGCGGAAGACTCAGATTTACGAGCATCCTGTAGTAGATCTGGTAATTCAACAGGCCAGCGAATACCGGGTTGGCGTCCGAGAACCACGGCTGTTCGCAATCGACAATGAGCGCAACGGGCGACACGTTCAGCGCGTGGGCAAGTTGCACGATCCGCTCGAAACTCACGTCAGCCCCTCGGCCGTTCTCGATATTTGCGATCACTGATCGGGTAATTGATTTTTCGCCGTACAACTCGTTTACTTTCTCGGCAAGTTGGGTCGCGCTTAACCCGGTTTCGCTATCGGTCTTGACGGTTCGGTATCGACGCAACCGTTCTCCGAGCGACGACACGCCGGCACTAGCTATCTCAGAATCAGCGGTTTCGGCTATTTTCTGCGGTTTCTTTATTTCCATACACACATTTTAGGTCATTGTGTTGAAAACTGCAATAACCCGTGTTAAGGTGGGTGTCATACACAAGATAAACATTAGTGTGTATGACACCGCAGCTCCGGTTGTTGGCGCAACCGAGCGGTGTCGCCCCATTCAGTTCGAGAAAGGTTCGACATGGCTAAACCTACCACGCAAACATTTGAAATACCTGAGACGTTGACCGTTTCGGAGACCGCACGAACTCTGCGACTCTCGCGCACGAGCATCGACAGGCTCATAAACTCCGGCAAGCTGCGGGTGTATAAAATCGGGAAGCGCCACGTTTTGGTGAACGCCGAAGATGTGCGCTCTTTCTTCTCCCAGCCTAGCAATTTTCGCGTTATCGACTGAAGGCGGCGCGTTTTCGTGGGAGAACTATACATAAAATCGCGGTACCCATTGGCGCTGCTCTGCATCCTGCTCGGTGCCGGTTTCACCAGCGCCGGGAACATGCTACCCGCCGCGATCTGCGCGCTGATTGGCGTCGTGGCCTCTGACTGCCCTGAGCAGTTCTACAACTGGCTACATCACGTGCGCGAAGCCGAGGACGCCGCGCTTGACGGCATCGAGCCGGACGGCCACTACGAGGGCGACGGCGTGCCCAGAGACGCCAGCGGCCACGAGTACGAGCCGCTCTCGTGGGGGAGGTTGCAAGTATGAGCCAAGCCACGATCATCGCCGCGATGGACAAGTGCTTCACAGCTTCTCAAAATCTCAGCCACACCATGCGAACAGTGCATCCGATATCGCCCGATACTGAAAAGCTCAAGGCCCGAGTGTGGAGCGAAGTAGACGACGCTAACAAGGCGCAGGCCGAGGCATATCAGAAAGCCAAGGATCTAAGGAAGACCGCCACGACGAAACCACCAGCACCCGCTGCGAACGTTCCCGCACCGCTCTCGAAGCCGCATCCGTCCGGCAAGCACGCCACGCTCACTGCCGCATCCGACGTGACCATCGAGAAGCCCCGGTTTATCGATCAGCCCATCATGCCGCTGGGCGTCATCACCCTGTTCGCGGGCCGCGCCGGAGTGTCCAAGAGCACGCTTTCCATCGACCGCGCCGCCAAGGCCACCAGAGGATTACTGGAAGGCGATTGCAAGGGTCATCCCGTCAACGTGGCGTTCAGCGGAATCGAGGACTCGCTATCCATGCAGAAGGCGCGGTTGATGGCGGCGGACGCCGATATGAGCCGCGTGCAATTCCTTACCATGCAGAACACGGTCAACGGCACGGATATCACCACAGGGCTTAGCCTGCCCGACGACCTGCCAGAGATCCGCAAGCTGCTCATAGACGCCGACATTCGACTTTGGATACTCGACCCCATCACCTCCTGCATCAGCGGCAACACCGACAAGCGGGATGATGTGCGGGCGGCGCTCGACCCGCTGGCAGCGCTGGCCGAGGACTTGGACATCGCCATCGTCGGCATCCTGCACTTCAACAAGGGCGCGGGCTATGCCTCCGATAAGGTCAGCGGCTCGCACGCCTTCCGCGACATCTGCCGAAGCCTGCTATTGGTCGCCAAAGACGACGAGGACGGCAGCATCATCGCCACCCTCGACAAAAACAACTACACCTTGGCGCAAGGCGCTTCGTACTCGTACGGCCTCACGAGCGTGGATATCACCGACGATCTGGGCCAGTCCATGAGCGTGCCGAAAGTGACGGGCTTCATGCCCTCCGAGCGCACCGTCAGCGAGGTCATCAACAGGAACATCGGCCAAGGCGAACAATCCGGCAACGGCCGGGCCGAGTCCGGCGCGGTGCTTTCATGGCTGACTGATTACCTCGGTGACGAAAAGGTACCGTTCTCCCAGATCAAGAAGGACGCCAGCAGCCTCGAAGGGTACACGCCCAAGCAATTGCAGAACGCGCGGGACAACTCCAACGGCGTCATCGCCACAGAGCGCGACCCCGGTTACAAGGGCCGTGGCAAGCAATATCTATGGCTTGTTCAATCGAACACAAACGAACATGAATGATTAGAACTTAATGACTTCCGTGCACGAAAAGTAGTAATCAAGTACTAATGCTTAGCCTTACTCCCGTAAGGGATTCAGATTAGTACTTGATTAGTACTTTTCAGATACGCAAGTAGTGAAAGTACTAATCAAAACAGCAGTGAAAGGAACAAAAGTGAACACGAATGAACACCCCAATCTGATGCCGCCGATACCCGCCGACGCCGAATGCGTCATGCATATCCGAGCCGAGGAACCCGGCCCGGACGGCACCACATGCCGATGCCTCTGCGGGTGCGAAGTCACCATAAGCCATGATATCGAAACCCACTTCGAGGACACCGGCCAATGGTTCAGCTGTCCTCTCTGCGAGGCTGCGTTGCTGCTAGCTGACGTGAAGCTGCCTGTGCCGACAGTACAGGGGACGCTATGGTGACCGTGCAGCGACCACCGTATCGCGGCCATGTGTTTCGCTTCCTGCGCGCTGCCTCATGGCCGGAACCGTATCAGCCGCCAGCCTGGGCACGAAACCTACAGCGCGTCGAACTGGACGACGGCACGACTGCTTACCGCTGCTTTCCGCCCCGCCTCGACGCCACGGCCTTCGCGGACTTCACGCTGCTCGACCGGTGCGGCTGGTCGGTGACCGTCACCCGTCACCCCGCTGGCATCGCCGTCACCATCGTATTGAAATCTCGCCCCGGCCCGGCGTTAAACAGGCCAGACACAACCGATATTCCCAAGGAGGAATCATGATCTACATGCCGGAAACACTCGCCACCGCACGCGCCATCCGCGCCCTGCTCGCAGAAAAGGACTGGACCATCAAAGCAGTGGAGGAGTCAGCCGGATACGCTCGCGGCCACCTTAGACGACTCTTAGGCAACCCGAGCACCATCACATTCGAAGACCTGCACATCATCGCGGAAGTGCTGCGCGTGCAACCGGAGAACATCACGAATCGCGCACAGCGCATCGCTGAAGGGAGATTCGATGTCTGATATTCAACACCAGTACAAGCGCCGTGAACGCCTCTACCGCCATGCTCTCCACCGGTTCCCCAGTGGCGACATCTCGCATCAGCTTCAGACAATTATCCAGCAGCTAGACCGAATCATCGACCAGCAGGAGGGCGACGCCGATGGAAAGTGAGCCGACCGAGCAGGAGCAGACCGAGCACGCGCCCCGCTGGCTCTTCCCGAGCGTCATCGCCAAGCTCCCCCCAGAAGAACAACCAGAACAATGGGAGCGCACGGCCCGCTACCTGCACCAGCGTGCCAAGACCCTGTATAAGGGCCGGGCCACATGGAAGTCCCGAGCCGAAGCATATTCAGAAGCGCTCGACGCCATCATCGAACTAGCCCAGAACGCACATATAACACTATGAAGGAAATCATAATGACGGAACCCAAATACACGTCCACCGGGCTGAACCCGGACATAACCGAAGCCGAAGTAGACAAACTGCCTATCGCAGAGCAGATAGCGTACTGGAAGCACCGGAGTCGAGCAGCCGAGAACCAGTACAGGCGCAACCGCAAGACCGCCAAGCTGCAAGCCAAGCTCGACCGACTCACCAAGGAATGGGAACGCAAATGACCACGACGCTGCTGACTGCACCCCGCCCTGTGCTCCACTTAGCGCACGCGCCGGGGTGGGGCGGACTGGACGACCCGTGGCTGTTCCGTTCCACCAACGCGAAGTTCGGATACACCTTCACCTGCTCCGCCGATATGGATGGTG
This sequence comes from Bifidobacterium tibiigranuli, assembly GCF_022655035.1. GTDB lineage: Bacteria > Actinomycetota > Actinomycetes > Actinomycetales > Bifidobacteriaceae > Bifidobacterium > Bifidobacterium tibiigranuli_A. The sequence goes on from NZ_JALCUA010000001.1 coordinate 340,562, forward strand.
TCGCGCAGATGGCGCTAATCAACGACTACACCGACCGCGCACCAACATATTCATCCGTGCTTGATTTAGGCGCGCACCTGCAAGACCTGCAAGCATGGCTAACCGATATCGCGCGCGTAGTGGTATGGGCCACAGTCTCATCACGCGACTGGGACGCGGCCCGCGAAGCATTCGCAACCGCCTGACACACCATCATTAAACCGCCCCAAATCAGGGCAAGAAAGGGTCGCTATGACCACCGAAACAACCACAACCACAACCACCGCAACGCCCGCTGAAACGCCCGCTACGCCGCCCACAGAGCAGCCAGACGACACCGCAGCCGACACCACGCCTGAGGAGAACCCGCAGGCCGAGGAACAGCAGCCGGAGCCGAACCCGAACCGCGAAGCCGCCAAATACCGCGTACGCCTGCGCGAGACCGAGGAGGAGCGCGACGAACTCAAACGGACCGTGAAGAATCTGCAACTTATCGCGCTGGGCAGCGTCCTCGTGAAAGGCGAGTACAAGGCCGCAACGGGCGCGCAAGAGGCGATCATTGAAGAGCTTGGGAACTACGATTGCTGGGACGCGGACAAGCTCGACTACGCCGAAATGACAGAAGCGCTGGGCAGCATCCAGGAGCGAAAGCCGTACCTGTTCGACTATAACCAGGTGAAGAACCGGAAATACGCAATCGAAAAAGCCATCGAAGAATACCCCGTCATTAAGCAGCAGCTCTTCGACCACGGTATTTGCCCGTGCGAGGACGACGAGGAAATCGCCGAATGGTGCAAAAAGTTCAGTTCGTACGTACACAATTGGCTTCCTGACCGCGAGGATATCGAGAACGCCAAGCGCCGTAACGCGTCCCAAGCCATGAAAGGGTATAACCTCGCCCTCAGGAACGTGAACCGGATGGGCAACAGCAACTCGGTCGCCCAGGCGATACGCGAAAGCACCAGCAAACACTGACGCGCCGAAACAGATTAGGCGAAACACCACACCAGTGGTATACTATGCACTCCCCGAAAAGTGTGATACAATAATACGTAGTTAACGGCTGTGCCGCTGACCGCGACAGCTCCAGAGGACGTCGCAACTTAGCATCATTCGATGTTGGTTGTGGCGTCCTTTCGCGTTCTCCAATCAGCATCACTACAGATTCGGAGACATACACTTATGGCTATCACAACCTCGCTCGGCGGCGAAGCCGCATTCCCTAATACCAGCTGGGTCAAGCCCGCCGAAGCCATCGGCGAAGCGCTGATCCTCAACCCCGCAATCGCCACACAAGGCCCGCTCATCGAGGGAGACGCGCCATCGCTCCGCATTCCCATCATAACCGCAGACCCGACGGCGACCATCGTGGCAGAAGCCCAGCAGATCACAGAGAGCCAAGCCGCGCTATCAGAAGTGGTGGTGCAGACGCGGAAGCTCGCCCTGCTCACTTCCATTTCCAACGAGGCAATCGGCTCTGGCAACGGCTCGGACATGCTCGGGCAAGGAATCACGCGCGCGATGGTGAACGCAGCAGACGAGGTGTTCCTAAATAATCCGGGTGACAACGGCGAACCCACCGGAATCGTCAACATCGCGGGCCAAACAACCACCGCGAACGCAGACCTTGATAAGAACGGACTCAGCCCAATCCTGGACATGATCGCGCAACTGACTGATCTCGGCGCGAACGTCACCTCACTTCTCATGCGCTACAGCACTTGGGCAAGACTGCAAGGACTCGTAGCAACAGACGGACGACCGGTCATCACGCCCGACGTCGCGCAGACCGCAGCACCAGTGCTCTTCGGCGTGCCAGTAATCCTCAACGCGCACGTGCCCGCCAACACCATCGTGGTCAGCGACAACAGCAACATCGTCGCCAGCGCAAGCGAAGTAGGCGTCGCCACCAGCACCGACGCGCTGTTCAGCAAAGACATGTCTATGCTCCGCGCCACGTCGCGCATCGGGTTCGGTCTCGTGCAGCCCAATCGCAACGGCATCATCACTCTGAAGCCCAAGGCATAGCAACCTAGAGCAAGCACAGCAGGCTTTATGCATTCATTTCATCTGCAAGCTGCTTGCAATCCTGCGCAGACCCCGCTGATTTTGCCCCTTTCAGGCCAGCGGGGTCACCTCTATCTACCCCCACCGCCCCCGGGCGGGAGAGAGCCCCCCGGGTATTTGTCTAAATGGCCGCAGGGGGTCCGGGTTCTGCCCGCGAATGCGTTCCGGGACCCATAAACTTATCCGTCACAAGGCGCACGATGCTTACTGCCGATTGGCATGAGGCGTGTCGGCAATCGTTCGATAAGCGTCACAGGTGAACCACACGATAGGAGATCATATGAGAAAGATATCAGTCCACAAGTGCCCCGAATGCGAATACTGGTTCGACTCGTACCGCAGCGACGCGGTGTGCTGTTCGCACCGTTGCCGAATGCGCCGTATGCGCCGACTGCGCCGCGAGGCGAGGGCGCTCCCTAGTAAGTCCCCAGTAATTCCCTAGTGGCTTCCCCGCGTGCGCGAGGCGAGAGAGCAACCTAAGCATTTCTTAAGTTGCTCAGAAGCGCGAACCACCCGTGCCCACACCGTGCCCACACTCGACGGTGTGCACCACCCGTGCCGACATTCGACAGTGATGATGAGTGACATCCAGTGAGTGACACTGAGAAATGTTTGCATCACGACACGCCATTTCCCTTCGCTCGAAGGACATACATAAGTACACACCTTCGCAGGAATGGCGTTATTGCAACAGTTCTTCAAATCTCACCAGCCCGACAACTTAGGCGGATTGTTGAACTATCAACAATCCGCCTTTTCGACTTTCTGCTGCAGACAGGCCTGCCGCAGCGTCACCGCGGCGAATAGTTCTTGCGGTAGGCGGAGGGCGTCAGGCCGGTCTCTTCCAGGAAGCGCCGGTTGAAGTTTGAGGCGTTCGAGTAGCCGCTCATCCGCTGTATGCGCGCAACCGGCATATCTGTGCACGACAGGAGCCGGCAGGCGCGTCCGATGCGCAGCCGGCGCACGAAGTCGGCGAAACCGATGCCGGCCACGCGCTTGAAGAACCGCGAGAAGGTGGAGGGGCTCATGGAGGCGGCGTCGGCGGCATCCTGAAGGCTGACCTCGTCCAGATGCTTGGAGATATAGGAAATAGCGGCGTTGATGCCGTCTTCGGCACCGACCGCCACCATCGGATTGTATTCGGGCGTCACCAGCGTGCGCGATTCATCGGGCGAGGCGTGCTCGAATATCGAGAGTATGGCAATCAGATCGGCCACACGACGGTCCTCGTCATGCTCCCCCATCGCAACCAGCAGATCCGCCGCCTGACGGGCCGACTCGCCGGAGAGCACCACGGCATGCAGGGCGCGGCGCAGCACCTGCTCGAATCCGGCGGTCTCAGGGAATACGGAGGACAGCATGCGAATGGTCTGCGGGCGCACATGGCACAGCACGTCGCGATGCGCGAGCCGCTCGCCAGGACGAATATCCGAAATCCAGTTATGCGGAAGATTCGAGCCGATCAAGGCCACATGGCCGGCTTCGAACGACATCAGGCCATCGCCCGCCATGAACTGGCCACTGCCTTCGCGAATGAGATGAATCTCGATCTGCGGATGATAATGCCACCTCGCCAGCGAATTGGGGTAGCCGTGGCTGGTCCAGCGGATGGCCTCTCCTCCATCGGGGACGATCACCTCAAGCGAGCCTGAGTCAGGTCGCCCGCCGACATTGCCTGGAAGCGAACTCATTATCGATTCTCCATCATCGCGCTCAACGCCGTAACACCTTGCCGCCACCACTGTATCGCGTATCGACGCGGCACAACAGACTCGCCGCGGCCAGCGAAACAGTCCGTAGCCCCCGTAGCCCAGCTCAGCAAAACGCCGGCTCGGCAAACGCCGCCACAACCCGCAACCACAGACGCCACAACCATAAACAGCGGGGATGCCCGCTCCCTAATATATTGAGAACGAGCATCCCCGCTGTAATGGCTAGGCAATACGCCGACTACCGGCTATCAGCAATCAGCAAAACAGCAATCAGCAAGCCGGCATTCGACCACCTGGCTGCAATCAGTCGCGGTCGACGGTGATCTGCAGCTTGATGTCACCCGGGCGTCCTTCGTCCATGCGGTCGAAGGCGGCCTTGGTGTCCTTCATCGCGAAGGTCTCGGTGATGAAGGGCTTGAGGTTGAGCTTGCCGCTGGCGACCAGATCGATGGCCTTCTGGTACACGTTGGCATAGCGGAAGATGTTTTCGATACGGACCTCGGTGGCCTGCAGCTCGGTGATGTCGATCTTGACCGGATCGACCGGGATGCCGACGAGCACAGCCGTGCCGCCAGGCGCGATGAGCTTCCAGAAGGTCTCGTAGGCCTTCGGAGCGCCGGAGCACTCGAACGCCACATCGGCGCCCCAGCCTGCGGTCTCTTCGCGCACGCGCTCGACCAGGTCCTCCTTCTTGAGATCCACCGGGATGATGCCGGGGATCTGGCCGATGATGCCAAGCTTGATGTCGGAGATGTCGGAGACGAACACCTTGGAGGCGCCGCCGGCGAGCGCGGCGGAGGCGGTGAGCATGCCCACAGTGCCAGAGCCGGTCACGACGCACACATCGCCGGGCTTGATGCCGGCCTTGGTCGCGGCCCACATGCCCACGGCGGTCGGCTCAAGCAGCGCGCCTTCGCCGAAGCTCACGGACTCGGGCAGGTGGTAGGTGAACGCGGCCGGGTGGATGACCTCGTCGCACAGGCAGCCGTCAACCGGCGGGGTGGCGAAGAAGCGCACGGCCGGATCGACGTTGTACATGCCCATGCGGCTGGCGCGCGACATCATATCGGGGATGCCAGGCTCCATCGCGATGCGGTCGCCGGGCTTGAAATCAGTGACGCCGGGGCCGACTTCGAGCACGGTGCCCGAGGCCTCATGGCCGATGATCATCGGCTGCTCGACCACATACTTGCCGACGCGACCGTGCGTGTAGTAATGCAGATCGGATCCGCACACGCCTACGGTATGCGGCGCGATGCGCAGCTCGCCGGGGCCGGGGGCCTTGACGTCCGGGACCTCGCGAATGTTGATGACACCCTGCTTTTCGAGAACAGCAGCCTTCATGATAACTCCTTTGTTTGGGTTGAAATTGATTGGTTTGGTTGGGTGCGGTTGTTACGCCGCAAGTTTTTTGCTTCTGCGCGACTTGCGCTCCGGCATGCCGGGCTGGTTGGGACGAATCCAGAAGGACATGATCGAGCCACCGATGTAGCAGATCGCGTACGCCCAGCACACACCGGCGAAACCGACGGTCTGCAGCAGAAGCGTAGCGATGAACGGACCGCAGAAGGTGGTCAGGCCGGAGGCGAGGTTGTTCGCGGAGACCGCAGCGCCCTTGTGCTCAGGTTCGAGCGCGGGGAACACGGCGCCCATCGGCACGAAGGCGGAGATGCCCATGCCGAGCACCACGGCGCACAGATACATCAGCGGCATGTTATGGCCGAAGTACAGCGGCACATAGTACATGGCGAGCGTGCCGATGGCGCACAGCCAGCAGCCCCACCAGCGCATCTGGCCCATCCAACCGAAGCGGTCGCCCGTGCGGCCCCAGAACACGTTGCCGAAGACGGTGACCAGGAACAGCAGACCCCAGATGGTGGACCACTCGGTGACCTTGAACAAGGCGAGACCGCCGTTGTTGTGCGTGGCGAGGTAGAGCGGCATGATGACCGGGAAGCCGTACAGCGTGAGGTTGCAGATGACGCGCAGGATGGCAGCAAGGGCGATCTGGTGGTTGTCCTTGAGAATCGTGACGCCGCGGGCGAGCTCGCGCATCTTGTCGGAGCTGCTCATCGTGTCGAGCTTGTCGTTATGGGTCTTCGGCACGAAGAACAGGCAGATAGCCGTGCCGATGGCCGAGAACACGAGCGAGAACCACAGCGTATGGTATTCGCCGATCAGAGGCACGATCCATGCCGGCAGGTAGGCGCCAAACACGCCGATGCCGAAGGAATAGGCGGTCCAGAACCAGCCTAGCGCCGAGGACAGCTTGGCTGGGTCAACGGTCTGGACGAGCAGCACCACGAAGGAGTAGATGAACAGCGGGTAGCCCATGCCTCGCAGCATGTACGAGACGAGCATGAGCCAGAAGATGTGGCTCGGAAGCGCGATGCCGACGAACACCAGATGCAGGATGATCCATGACGCGGCGCCGATGAGCATCATGCGCTTGGGGCCGAACAGCTCGGACAGCACGCCCGAAGACCAGCCCGCGAGAGCCGCCACCAGACCGTACATCGTGAACATCAATGACGCCTGCGACGAGCTGAATCCCTGATCCACGACGTATTTGGACAGGAAGGTCAGCTCGAACCCGTCTCCCGTCATGAATACCGCGACTGCTAGGAACCCCGGCAGCAGTTTGCGCACCAATCCTTGTGCCATTACCTTTTCCTTACGTTGTTCAGAACCTCGTTATTCCGTATCGCCCTTCATTGGAGCGGTGATACCAGTTTCCGCCCGGAAATGACGCTGCTTTGGCGTGCATGTCGCCAAGAATTAATACTTTTTTGCAATCGCTGTTTTGCGGTGTGAGCTCTTTCACATTTGATGAAGCACGCGAAACATGCCCTTTACACAACAGGCTAGCAGAAGTCGTCGCGCGCGGCTATATTGGAAGCCATCAGCCGGAAAGCCCGACTGAAGCGCCAAATGGCGCGGCAACGAAAGGAAATTCACTATGATGAACAAGAAGAGCTTCATGGCTGCCGTGATGCGTGGTTTCGAAGTCAGCGGTATGAGCGCCCTGTCTCAGGCCGGCTACAGCGAGTCCACTGTCAACGCCATCGAGACCATCGAAACGCGCTGAAAAGTATATAATCAATAATTGAACAAGAAGTAATGATGTATCAATAAAGTGCCGAAGTTGGGCACGTGATGCAGAAGCCGGACAACGGCGTCCCCTTCCATGTGTTTGTTTTATCTTTTCGTATTTTTCAGTTTCATATTTTCTTATGTATTCTTGCCGCTGTTGTGTCTACAGCGATATATCCAGCACTATCTCAGACCGTCACTATTCCCGCATGATTGCCGGGGCACTGCGGGTTTTGTGATATTTGGGACGCCTGAGACGTCACGACTCCCGCTGCGTATATGGAATAGTGCGGGAGTCGTGACGCCTCAGGCGGCTATCTGAGGATTGCTAGCCGATTACTTGGCTATTGGGCTACTTGACTACTTACTTGACGATCTGGCAAAACTCGATCGTCTCGCCGTTGGGGCCGTAGATGTTGAAGTAGCGGATGCCCTTCTCCCAGAACGTCGGAATCGACTGGATCTCGGTGTCCTTGAAGTTCAGTCCCAGCTCCTGCGCGTTCTTGAACGCCGCCTCGATGTCCGGGGTGTCGAATGCCCAGTGGTTGATGGCGCCGGTGGTCATCGGGGCCGGATCGCCCTCCCACGTCTCGATGGTCAGATGGCCGTAGCGCAAGAACGCGCAACGGTTCTCGCCATTGTGGAACAGCCCGGCCAGCTCGAAACCGAGCGTTTCGGTATAGAACTTGATCGTCTCGTCCAGATCCTTGGCAGGCATGCCGGAATGCTGGAAATCGGTCGTAAAACGAGTCATTGGTGAAGCCATGATGACACTCCTTCGTATCAGTATTGATTATGACCTGATACAGATAGGTTAAATAACTTCGGCTCAAGTCGAAACCTCAAAACGCCTCGCAGATTGTCAAACCGTGATACTTTATCGCGCATTGCGAGCCGAGTCGTCATGCGCAGCCGTACCCGTCGCGCCATAGACTGTAGTGAGGCTCGTGCTGCAATGATCCCTATGCTGTAATGATCCTAAGAATTTGGCGGAAGGAACGCTGATGGGCAAAGACGCACAGTTGAACGGCGGCAGGCGCAATAACAGCAACGACAGTGGCGGCAACAGTGCCAGCGATGACAATGGCAACACCAGTACCAGCGGCGGCAGTGCTTCCAGCAGGCAGGCGCATTTCGATGTTAATGAATTTCTGGCGGGTCTCGATGCCATCTTCGACGCGCACGACGCGGGCACCAAGGCTGAACCGTACTTGCAGCAGGCGCTGTCCGACGCTGAAAACGCCGCAGATGACGCCGGGATGCTCACGGTGCTTAACGAAACAATGGGATTCTACCGTTCCCAAGGTCGGCATGAGGACAATCAGCGAATCATCCAGCGCACGCTCGAGCTGGCTTCGCGCATGGATTTGCAAGGCAGCGAGGCATGGACCACGACGCTGATCAATGCGGCGACCGGAATGCGCGCCGCAGGTCAGTACGACAGGGCTGAGAACCTGTATCGTCAGGCGCTCGACAATGCCACGCGCACGCTCTCCCCCACCGACCGGCGCATGGCCGCATTGCACAACAATCTCTCGATGCTCTACAGCGAAACCGGGCAGCTGCCCCACGCGCAGCAGGAATTGGAAACCGCGCTGCATATCCTTGAAACCGCAAGCGTTGACGCCACGGCGGATATCGATGTGGCCTCCACCCATACAAATCTGGCGCTGGTGCTGCTGCAGGAGGCCGAGGCGGGCGCACAGACGAATAGTGCCGCCGTAGGTGATGCCGCACAGCGCGAGAAACTGCTCGCGAACTCATTGGGCCATGCGTCGCAGGCGCTGCACATCTACCATACGGGGCATCTCGAACACAGTGCGCATTATGCGTCGGCTTTGGCTGGCTATGCGCAGGTCTGCTTCGCGCTGGGCCGTTTCGCCGAGGCTGCTGACGTGTATCAGCACTCGCTTGCGGTGATCGCGGAATGCTATGGCACCGACACGGACTACTACCGCATCACCGAGGAGAATCTGAAGAGCGCGCAGGAGGCGGCTGGTTTGGCGCAGAATCAAGTCGCAGATGGTTCGGTCGCCAACCAGCGCACTGCAGCCCAGCAACCTCACACTGGCCAGCCGCGCGAGCGCATATCTGGATTGCGTTTGGCTCGCGCGTATTGGAACGAGTACGGCAAGGCGCTTATCTCCGAGCGATATCCCGAGTATCGCGGGCGCATCGCGGCCGGCTTGATCGGGCACGGCTCGGAATGCTACGGCTTCGATGACGAATTCTCGCAGGACCATGATTTCGGCCCCGGCTTCTGCCTGTGGCTCGCCGATGACGACTACGCGCGCATCGGCGAGCGTTTGCAGGCCGATTACGACGCGCTGCCGAGCGAGTTCATGGGATATGGACCCCGCGAGTCCACGGCGCGGGCGGGTGGGGCGAGCCGGCGGGTCGGCGTGTTCGCCATCGGCGATTTCTTCGAGCGCCTGACCGGATACCGCCAGGCACCTGCCGCCAGCACGTCGCACGAATGGCTGCTGCTGGACGAGGCCACGCTGGCGGCGGCGACCAACGGCGAAGTGTTCGCCGATCCGCTCGGCATGTTCCTCAAAACCCGCCAAGGCTTCAAGATGATGCCCGAAGACGTGCGGCTCGCCCTGGTTTCCCGCCGTTTGGGCATGATCGCGCAGGCTGGGCAATACAATCTGCCGCGCATGCTGGCCCGTGGCGACGGCGCGGCAGCCTGGCTGTCGATCAACGAATTCGTTAACGCGTGCTGCTCGCTGGTTTTTCTTATCAATCAGCCGGTAACCGTGGGCTACCTGCCGTACTATAAATGGCGGTTCGCGGCGATGCGCAGGCTCAGTAAGCGTATGGCGACGCGACTCGCCGACGTGTGCGAGCAGCTTGAAGCCATACTGCGGCTTTCATCGGCGGCATGCTTCGGCGGCGCGGGATTCGGCGAAGGTGGCAAGGGCTCAGGGCCGGCGCAAGACCAAATCCGCAGCATCGTTGATCATATCTGCGCCGAAATCGTCCACGAGCTTAACGCCGAGAGCTTAAGCAATTCGTCTGAGCCGTTCCTCGAATGGCAGCGGCCCTATGTCGAAGAGCATATCGAGTCGAGCGCGGCGGTATTGCACAGCTTGTGAGCAGCGGTATCGCATATATTTGCGCAGGGATATCTACCCAGAGATATGTACAGGGGCATTGTATACAGGGATAAAGGAGCGATTATGAACATCAGCGAAGGCAGCGTCAACAGCGACGGCAACGAACTTGCTGAAGCCATTGTGCGGCATGAATGGCAGCAGTTCCAGCGCACGGACAACGAGGGCGGACGTGCCGCATGCCAGGGCAACTGGCCGATGTTCCATCAGATGCGGCTGAGCCAGTTCCTCACATGGCCCGCGCCGCTGCTGAGCAGCTACGCCGACGACCTAGATGAGGCCGATTGCCTCGGCCGCAATCTGATAACCGAAAAATACGGCCGCATGATGGCCTCGACCGCGCCAGGCGAATACCGCAGGAGCATCGAGCCGTATATTCCCCAGCTGCCGGACGCACGCATCGCGCTGCAGGAGCAGGTCATCACCACGCAGGTTGGCTGGGCTCTGGAATTCCGTACGCGCTACCCCAAGCTTGGCAATGGCATGCGCGTGCTGCGCACCGCCGAGGACGCGCCGGACGCGACTTCGTTTGAAAGCTACTTGCGCGGCGAGCTCGGCACCTATTCGTCTAGCACCTTCGAGCTCTACCGCCGCTTCATCGACGAGTTGCAGTCGCAGGGCCGCAACCTGACCGAGGAGACCGTGCGCAACACCGTGCTGCTCGGCGGCTTCACAAGCCTTGAGGAGGCCGAGGCGCTACAGTAAGGCGCGTGCATGTTGTGAAAAGCGCTGTGAAGCGAATATCCTCGATTGCGGCCGCATCGGTCGTGTTGTTGGTGCTGTGCGCGCTGCTTGGCGCTGCGATGACGCCGAACTGGCAAGTCAGCCCGCTGACCGGCGACAATGCCGGCAACAGTGCTGGCAACAGCGGGAACAGCCTTGCCAACAATCGCGTTACCGTCGCCGCGCCCGACACCGCGATTGCCGCACGCGGGCAGCGCACGAACCAGGAGGGCACCTACCAAGTCAAGGAAACCACGCTGCGCATCCGGCTCGCCCCGTCAGTCACCGTCGACGCGGTGCTGCGCGAACCTGTAGGCGCGACAGGCAAACGTCCGGGCTGCCTGTTCATTCACGGCGCGGGAACCGGCAAGGCGCATACAGTTTACGGCGATATCGCCTCCGCAATGGCTTCGGCCGGCATCGTCACTTTGGTGCCGGACAAGCGCATGGACAACTATTCGACCTTCCAGCGCGACTACACCGCTATGGCCCGCGACTATGTCACGTCGCTGAACGTGCTCAAAAGCCGCGACAATGTTGACGCCTCGCGCGTCGGACTTTATGCAGAGTCCGAGGGCACCTGGATCGCCAGCGTCATGACGCACGACCACCCCGATCTCGCGTTCATGATTCTCACTTCCCCGCCCGTCGTCCCGGGGCGCAGGCAGATGGCGATGGCGGCGAGCAACTACATGACGTATATCGGCGCTCCGAAGCCGATGGTGCGCAATGTCGCCAAATTCATCAGCATGGACTTCTCAATGCTGGGGCTGCGCTACGCCGACTTCCCCGCCGAGCGCTACCTCGACGCACTCACTATGCCGCTGCTGGTGAACTACGGCACCGAGGACCTGTCGATGCCTATCGAGCAGGGCGCGACGATGCTGCGCGAGCATGCGCATCAGGTCGGCAATGACAATGTCACTATGCGTTATTACCCCGCCAATCATCAGATGCGCGTCGGCGCGCGTACCTCGCAGCCCGGCCTGCCGCTTGACAAGTCGTACACGCATGATCTCGAAAACTGGGTGAACGCGGTGGCTGCCGACGCATCCGCCAACGATTGGAGCACGCCGATGATCGCCGGCACACAGCCTCATCAGCGCCTCGCCGTGCCGAAGACGACTGCTCCCGGGCTGATTCGCTCGCTACCAGTGCTGCTGATACTGCTGGCGCTGGCGCCCTTGTGTCTGCTGGTTGGCGCGCTGGGCTCGCTGGTGCTTGTGCTGACCCATCGACGCCGCAGGCGCGGGACACAGGGCGACAGGCACGGCTCTTTCGGCGCAGGAATTGCCGGCTTGCTCGTGGCGAATGCCCTTGTCGTTGTGGCGAGCATGGCTGGTTTGCTGGCTTATTTAGCCAGAACCGTCTCAGCCGCGCTTGCGCTGCGCAATGATGCCTCGGCATTGTCTGCAGGATGGATGGCATTGCGGGCGCTTGCTTTGCTCAGCGTCGTGGCCTTCGCTTGGCTGCTCGTTCGTTTCGCCGAGAATCGCTTGGCGCGCGAACCCGAGCATCTGCACACGCAGGATTCCACGCCGGTCGTCGCTGCCGGGTTCGGCCACCGGATCGTGCTCGGCGCACTGACGCTCAGCGCAGTGTTCTCCTTGATCTCACTGGCGTTCTGGGGCCTGTTCACGCTCTGAGGCTTACGCTGGAAATCAGAGATATTCGATATGCTGTGGCGTGATAGTCTCGTTATCTCTTGAAGTGGAGTTCTATTCCATCGAGGGCGAGGGTGAGCTTTTGCTTGTACCAGTCGAAGGGCTCGATGAGGATGGCGTCTCGCATTGCCTCGCGCGCGGCCGCTTGGTTCGGCCGGTCGCCTGCTTTGGGGCCCCATTGCTCGGCCAAGCCTTCCGTGATTGGTTCATCGATGGCACCATGAATGTTTTCGACGCTGCGTCGATGGTCAGTAGTGAGATCCATGACGAAATCGACCGCAAGCAGTGCATCTTCGGGAACAAAGCCGCATCCACGAGAGTACCAGCTTTATGACATGCAAGGAATTTGCAAATGATAAATCAGCCTCACCTGATTTCATGTGCAAATTTTGTGCTTGAATTGTATCTTTTTATATGATACATTTCAAGCATGAAATCGAATCAAGCTCTGCGGACGCTCTCGGAAGTCACCGCTTCGCAGTGGGGCATGGTGACCACTGCGCAGGCTGGGGCTCTCGGCGTCACTCGTCTTACGCTCTCCCGCCTGGCCGATGCGGGACACTTGGAGCGGCTGGCCTACGGCGTGTACCGGGACGCCGGCGCACCGAACACCGAGTTCGAGGACCTTCGCGCGGCGTGGCTCAGCACCGAGCCGAAGCTGCGCGCCGAGGAGCGGCTGCACGACTTGGCCGACGGCGTTGTCGTCGCAAGCTCATCGGCCGCGGCCTTGCACGGCGTCGGGGACCTATGGGCAGACCGCCACGAGTTCGTGACGGCGAAGCGCCGCCAGACACAGCGCGCGGAGATCCGCTACCGGCAACGCCGTCTTGACAATCGTGACGTCACCCTGGCCGCTGGACTTCCGGTGATGACTCTGGAACGAACCCTCGCCGATCTTCTCGACGACGTGCGGGAGATGAGCCTCGTCGCCGACGCCTTGGGCATGGCAATAAAAAAGCAGCGGCTCGACTTCGACCGACTGCGCGAGCTGTTCTCCCCGCTGGCCGAACGCAACGGGTTCAGACGACACGACGGCGACGCAGTGCTTGAAAGGCTTTTGGAGATCGCCGGTCTTGGCCCCGACTCCATCGCAAGCAGAATCATGGCAAATCCGGCGATCAGCTCGCGGATCTTTGACAATCACAAAGCAGCCACGAAGATATCCGAGGAGCCCAATCGCAACAAACCTATTTTAGAAGCACAGGACACCACCGCTCTGGCGGACATTTCAGGGGCCCTCGTGGCGTTCTCAACCAATAAGCTCAAAGGCAAGATCGAAAACACGACAGGTCAGGAGGCGAAGCAGTGACCGAGAGCCCGGAACCATATCCAACAGCCCGCGGCGTGGAGGCGGCGATCAAGGCCGCTGCGAAGAAAGCCGCCCAAGCCGACCCGGCGCTGGATACAGGCAAACGCATCCAACTGGAATATTTCAATCGCTTTCTCAGCCGAACATTCTCCGAAGGCAACGAATCGGAATGGGTGCTGAAAGGCGGCACGGGCATGCTGGCCAGAATCCCATCCACTCGCTCCACCCATGATATTGACCTCTACCTTCAAGGCTTCACTCTCAATCAGGCCCTGGCAGATCTCAGGAGACTTGCTGCAATCGATCTCGGCGACCACTTTCGATTTGAGTACGCCGGGCATGAGCCATCCCTCGGCGATGACACGCAGCCTTACGCTGACGGATACCGAGTGTTCTTCAACGTATTCATCGGCGTCGCGAGCAAAGGCACCGTGCATATCGATCTTGTCGTCGGTGCAGGAATGACCGATGAAATTCAGATCATGTTTCCCAAGACGGCGCTCGATCTGCCGCGACTCGCCAGCAATCCATATCGACTCTATCCAGTTGTAGATCAGATTGCCGATAAAGTCTGCGCCACAATGACCAATTACGACGGCCGCCCGTCCAGTCGAGAGAAGGATCTCGTCGACATCGTGATACTCGCCGCCACACAGGACATCAGCGGCACCGCTCTCAGGCTTGCGATTGAAACCGAAAGACGGCGGAGGAATATGGAGTCATTCGAGCGATTCACTGTCCCGTCCACTTGGGGCAACGGCTACGCCAAGCAAAGCAAATCCATTCCGCACTGCGCCGATTTCCCCACAGTCGAGTCGGCATCAGCTCTCGCATCACGCCTCATCGACCCCGCAATCACGGGCGAAGCCCAGGGAAAAACATGGTCGGCACGCAACCGACAATGGCAATAAGCATCGGCAAGAAAACACAGCACTACCTCATCACGCGAGCACCTTGGCCTTGCTAAGAATCTCGATACACCGGGGCCGGCGGCGATTGCGTTCTGCGGTTTGCTGCACGAACTCACGGAACGTGCGCTCGGCATCGTCGCCCGCCTTCTTGGCTATCTTGCCCATCTCCTTGAGGAGTTTTGCCGCGCGACGGTAGTTGCGCACATCCGTTTCCAGCAGCGTGGACGTCACAAGCTGCTCGTAAACAGGAAGAACATCCAAGGGGTGAGTCGCTGCGCGCGCGACGCACAACGAGTGCCAGAGGTCGGCGTCGAGCGTGGATTCGGTGTCAAGATGCTCTAGAGCGAAGTCCCAGGCGGCGTCGGTATGGTCAGTCTGATCAGTCCGATCAACCCGGTCAGCTTGGCCTTTGCCGAGCAGATAGCGGACATACCCTCGCGGATCGTGTCGCTGCAGCAATTGCTCGGCTGCTTCCCGATGCTCATCCCAGACTTCGAGGGTCGCGGCGGTTTCGCGCAGCTTGTCGAATGAGCCGCTGCCTGGGAACCTTCGGAACCACTGCCAGCGGTATTCGATTGCGGCTGCGGCGTCCCCTCGCGAGATGGCATCGTCAACGAGATACATGTCGAGCTCGGTTCCGTAACTGCGGCTCGCCATATTGAAACCAAGCTGTGCATAGTGGCGGGCATCGTCAGTGAGGCCGGCTTCTGCGAGGCTCTTCACAAGATGCCCCGCCATGAGTTCGTTGCGCGGTTCGCCGCCGTGCGTTGCCACGATCTCGTCACGGTCGCGATCGAGCACCGCCAATCGCTCGAGTGGGTACTGGCCGTACTCTCCGAGGTCGATTTTGGAAATCGCCTTCCGATAGGACTCAATGCTCTTCGCTGAGAGCCCCGGAGCGTACGCCACGATGTCCAGATCGAAGGAATCCTGCTTTCCTCCATAGCGGTACTTCACCATCCATTTGATGAGCCGCGTCTGCTCTGGCTGGGACAGCGGTGGCCGCGCACCCGCCACCGCAGCCGAGTGCGCCTCAAGAAGCCGGTACACAAGATCGCCGATCGATCCGGAGGAGTCGTCAGCCTTCATCATCGTCCGCGTCGTCAGCGTGAGAGCACGTTCAAGAATCGGCACGAGATCGGCGGTGGGTTGCTGATGTGCGAAATGGCACAGCGTCACAACCGTGTCGTAGCCGCCGTTAGCGTAATCGATCGACTGATAGTAATCGTAAAAGCGTGCAGAGGGCTTGAGGATTTCGTCCACGAGCGCGGCGAGGCTGCCCATGTCACCGGTTTGCTGCACCGATCGGGCCTGGACCCACTCGTGCATGCCGGGAACATCCGCCACGGCGGCGGCAAGCAGCTCAGCCAAGTCCTCCTGAGGCTGACTGCGAATCCATGCGTCGAGATCGAGTTCATCGTTTGGCGTATGCGTCATGACACCCATCGTAGACGACAGAAAACGACGGGGCGCAGATAGGGAAAACAGCGGAGTGAAATCAAGGAAAAGTACGGAGTAGAATCGCGGAAAATGACGGAATGAATGGCGCTGCGCGATGAATCTGAGGCGGCAGAGGTACCGGATGGCGCGGAAGCCGGCCCCCATGATGCACAGGGAATCCGGCTTCCACTTCCATTCCTATTCCACATTTTCCCGAGGTGTCTCAGGTAAAAGCGAGCGCGAAAGTTATGTTGCATCAAAGATAGCCATACCCTACAATGGAATTGCTTTCTCTTGGGTTTGCCAAGGAAGGCTCCAAGCCGCCGGGGGTATTCCCCCGGCACCTCTTCTGTTCGCAAGGATTTCATATGCCCGAACTGAGCATCATGTGCGACGAGTCCGGCGAATGGGGCAAGCTTTCCGAATACTATCTGATCACCCTCGTGTTCCACGATCAGGTAGTAAGGAATATCTAAGAAGTTCTAGCTTTCAAAAGCGGCTATACCTAGCCAAATAAGCTTCTAAAAGGCCGGAACCGCATGCTTGTGCGGATCCTAAGCCTTTGGCCCAGACCGTCTACCGAACCGCGACGTCAGGCACTGGCGCTTGCTGCGGCCTGCGGCTGCCAACGAGGTAGAGCACGATGCCGACGATGAAGGTCATGATCTCAGTGGCCGTCATGGCCCAGATCACGCCGTTCATGCCGAATACCGCGTTGCCGATAAGCACGACGGGGATGAAGAGCACGCCTTGGAGCACGGACATGACCGTAGCCGCCTTCATCTGCTCGGTGGCTTGGAACACCGCGATGATGAGTCCGGTGAAACCGTTGAACAGGGTTGAGATAAGCATGGCGGTAAGAATCAGGACGCCGTCGCTGACGACAGCGGGATCGTGGCTGAATAAGGCGAAGAGCGGATTGCGGAACAGGAACATGAGTCCGGAGCATACGACGGTGACCCCGGCGATGGCAATGGCGACGTTTCTGACGGCGGTATGCAGTCGTGGCTGATTGCCAGCGCCGAAGCTGAAGGCAAATAGCGGCACGGCTCCCATGAACAACCCCATGCAGATCATCTCCGGGAATTGGGCGACGCGCTGGGCCACGCCGAAGGCAGCGAGCAGGGCATCCCCGTAGGCGATGGCGATCCAGTTGAGCACCAGACCGGTGACGATAAGGAACGAAGCCTGCAGAAACTCCGAGACGCCCACCCCGAAGACGGTGGCCAGCATGGTGCGATCGATGTGGAACCATTTCGGCGCGATGGATACCGCGGCAGCCCTCCTGCTCAGCCACCATCCGTAGTAAGCGACGGCGACGACGTTCGAGAGGCCCAGCGCGATGCCCGCGCCAAGCACGCCCCAGCCAAGGATCAGGATGAACAGCACGTCGAACACCAGATTGGCGATGGTGGAGGCGATCAGGCCAATCATCGAGGCGGTTGCGGCACCTTCCGAGCGCACGACCTGTTCCATCGCGAAGGCGCAGACCAGCGCGGGAGCGAACGCGAACATCGCGCCGATGTACTGTGAGGTCGGGAGCAGGTCGGTGCCGGAGGCACCGAGGGCCATGGATATCGGCGTGGCGAAGATGACGCCGAGGATGCCGACCACGACGCCTCCCAGAGCCGCGCCCCAAACAGTGAACGCGCCGACTTTGCGGATGCGGATTCCCGTGGAATCTTGCTCAGCGGCGTTTGCGCCGGGAGCTGACTGCGGTTCCTCGTGCTGGTCGGAGCCGAGCAGACGGGAGATGTAGGTGCCGCCGCCGACGCCGAAAACGTTGCCCACGGCCATGAGCAGCGAGAAGACGGGCAGTGAGAATGTCAGCGCGGCAAGCAACGGAGTCGATTCAGGCAGCGAACCGATGAAACCGGCGTTGACGATATTGTAGACGACGCCGATAAGCAGACCGGCGATCATGGGGATGCACAGATGGGCAAGTGCCTTCCATATCGGCGCTTTGGCAAGGATGTTCTGATTGTTTTCAGACATGGTAGACCCTCCATTTGGGGTGTTTTCGGGCAGGCTCCAGCGCATGCAGGGGTCTACGAATATACGAAAAAAATAATGGGATAAAGACGTGGCGCTTATTCGGGGCGCGCAGCCTCCGGGAAGGCGCGCGGCCGCTCGGGCATTTGCACCCCAGCCGTGACACGCCTGAGCAGCGTGAGCAGCTGCTCTTGTTCATCATCGCTGAGCACGGAGAGGCGCTGGGCCTGATCGGCCCACATCCGCTCTTCGTAACCGGCGACGAGCCGTGATCCCTCGGGGGTCACGGTCAGCAATTTGACCCGGGAATCTTCCGGGGATGGCCGTCTGACCACCAGTCCGCGCTCCTCCAGCCCTTTGAGCACACTGGCGACGGAGGCCGGCGTGGTCCGAGTGCTTTCAGCTAGATCGCGGGCGATCACTCCGCGATGTTGCCGTCCCTCGATGAAACCGAGGCTGAACGCCTGCTGCCTGGTGAGACCGCTGCCGCGCACCCAAGCGTCTGCGTCTTCTCGTTGGGCGAAGGCGAGCGTGCGGATGGCGGTGGTGATATCTGCGATGCGAGCGTTCATAGTTAGAATCTTAACTATTAGAATTCTAACTGTCAAGTCGAAATGTTTCACAGCTCTATGTACACATCGACGGTTCACCGGCACAGCCGTCAGAGCATGCCGCCATCGTCACACCAGTCAGTTACAGTGACGCCAATCGGGTTCGGCATGTCGGACCAGTGATGGACGAAACATTTCTGCACGAACCCGCTTACAGCGAGCTTGACGACAATCCGTAAAACTCACTTTGGAGAATAGCGGCACCTCGCGAGTGCTACGCACTCGCGACACCCCCGAGCGACTCCGTCAGATGTATCGTCACATCATCACGTTGCGGGTCGTGTCGTCGGGCGAGAATAGGGATATGACTTCTTCGCATTCCGCCCTGATCGTGATCGACATGCAGCGATCCTTCCCTGCTCTGCCCGAATGGGGCCAGGTCTCAAACCCGGATATCGTCACCGATGTGGCCCGTCTCGTAGCCACTGCGCGCGAAAAGGGCCATCAGGTTGTCTGGGTGCTTCACGCATCCCCGAACTCGAGCGATGAATTCGATCCGGCGCACGGGCTCGTCCGGCCACTTGACGGCCTCAATCCCGCCGAGGGCGAGCATATCGTCACGAAGACCTCGCGCAACGCGTTCACGACCACGAATCTCGCCCAGCACTTGACCCGTACTGGCGTGACTAATCTCGTAATCTGCGGCATCCAGACCGAGCAGTGCTGCGAAACCACGGCCCGGGTCGCCGCCGACCTCGGGTACCATGTCACCTTCGTCACCGAAGCCACCGCCACCTTCCCCATCCGCCGGCCTGACACCGGAGCGGTGCTCGGCACCGACGCAATCATCGAACGCACCGAATTCGCCCTCGCCGGACGCTTCGCCCGCATCAGCACCATCGACACCGCCTTCGAGATACCAGCCAAAGCATGACCGCGCGTCCCACCCGTCATAGCGGGCCGAACTAGCTAGTTTTCCAGCACCGGTGGCACGCAGGGGCACAAGGCTGCAATCGCACCGCAAACCGCATGATTCCACGCATTCTGACGATGCCTGGGGCTTCTATTTTGCTGCCTGCTCCGTATCGACGTCCTCTGCATCTAAACGCCGATTGCCTCGGCGCAGCCAGGAGACCAGCGCCCATATCAGCGCTACGACGATGAGGATGCCGCCTAGTATGGCGCATAGCGCGGCGATGGCTACGCGGAAACTCACGACCGGGTCGACGACAGTTGCCATCGGGAAGAACAACCCGAACGCGGCGATAACCGCCCCCAGTACCAGACCGAGTGTACCGAAGACAATTGTTGCGACGCTTGGCCCGGTTTTCACCATCAGCGGGGCGACGGGCTGCGGCTCACGCGGCACCTGCACGTACGACTGCTGGGAGTGCTGAGGATTCCAGGAAGACTGCGGGTTCGCGCCATGCTGCCGATTCGCGCCATGCTGCGGATCGCCATAGCCTCGTGGCGGTTCTGTTGCGTACAGCGGCACCGAGGTCGAGGCCGGCTGGTCGCCCTGCGCTGTGGCCGATGGGGACTCATCGGCGTCAGTTTGCGCGGCAGTATCGCCTTCCGTTTCGTTCGATTCAACAGCTCCATCTGGCTCGGCAGCTCTGTTCGATTCAGCGACCCCACTTGATTCGGCTGTCCCGTTCGATTCGGCGGCTCCGTCGAGTACCACTGTGGAAGCATCCGTAGCATCGGATGCCGATTCCGCGATGTATTCGGTTTCGGCATCAGAACCGGCTGCATTCGCGTCCGCTTCACTGGCATCAGGCTCGCGCTCGGCACCAGTTTCACGCAAGTCAATATTTTCAGAAGAATCGGCGCTTCCAGCCGAGTCAATGCTTTCAGACGAATCAATGACCGCAGTTGCTTCAACCGACACTGCTTGGTCAAGAGCGCTCGGCAACTGGACGGTTTCGGCCGTGTCAGAGCCTTCACTCTTCTCAATGATTTCCGTTGCGTCAAGGCTCTCGACGGCACTGGGACTTTCGAATGCGTCAGGAATTGCAGTCGCGCCAAGAACCTCAGTCACTTCAACGCCTGTGTCGGCATTGGCGTCCGCAGCTGGCGCCACATCGGCGTCATCCTTCGCATGCCCGTCGTAGATCGGCATTTGCGTGGTGTTCGTCGAGCATTCTGCCGGGAGTACGGCTTCGACATCATCACGATTGGTCTCCGGCGTCTCGTTGAACTCACTCATGGCCAAACTCCTTAGTCGATGCGGATTGCTGCGTGCCAATCACTCTCAATTGCGTGGCGGATTCTTTCGAGCCTTTCGTATCTTGCGTGCCATTCCCATCATTCACGCCGTTCTCGGCGATAAGAGTCACCGCAGGCACTTGCGATGATAAGGAGGACAAGGAAGCGGAAGAACCGTTCCAAATCACGCCATTCATGTCATCCCAGGCCATGTCGCTAGTGCTTGCAGCAGGTTCGGAAGCATAGCGCACCGAGACCCTGGCCTCGATCACATGCGTGGCGTTGATCCACAGCTCTGGCCCGTCGGCAGGCCGATCATCGCCATACAGCCATTGATAATTGCTGTCATTCTCATGGCCTGTATACTGCATGAATTCGAAGAGGCCAGCCGACGACGACCGGTTCACGGACGCATACCGTCCGCCGACCGACCGCACGGAACCATAATATTGCCAATTATCGATGCCGTTGCCAAACTCGTACGAGCATCCATCAGGCAGCGTAATCGACACCTGCGTGCGGTAGGCGGTGAGATTGATGACGCCGGTGGGGCATTGCGAGGGCACCGTCTTGCCGCTGTCAAGCTTCAGATCATGCGGCTTGTGTCCCTTTGCGTAGCCGCTCAAATCGATGCTGGCACGATTGCTGTCATAGTCGTTGCCTACGAAGGCGACACCGTTCTTCAGCGTCGTCATGTCTTGCTCGCTCGGCCCGAATGAACGCTCGCTCTGCCCTGAAACCGTCGCATACGAGGCGTTCGTCAGTCTCATATCGTTGAGATTGTACGTATAGAACGCGCCGACGACGGCGAAGCTGACCGCGACGAAACCCGCCAGCCAAGCCAGCGGAATCAGCCCGCCCGAACGCCGGCCCATCAGCCCGAGCACTACGATCACACCGCCGATAAGCAGGCACACGCCGGCGCTCCACAGCACCGCCATCTTCACGATATCGCCGAGATAGAGGCTGGCGTTCAGCTGCGTGCCGAACAGGACCGCCGCCGAGACGAATATCAGCCCGAGCACAGCCATGACCACGCCGAAGCCGGCCGGTTTGCGCCGCGCGTACCTCGGCACAGGCGAAGTCGCCGCAAAACTCTGGTCACGAATGTCGTGCGCAAGATGGCTCGCATAATGCGGGTCATGCGGCGGAACCGGCCTACGGTATGCTGACGCGGCCGACGCAGCAGGATTGGGGCCAGGAGCCCAGCCCGCAGAGCCGCCTGTGGGGCCATTCATGGGACCGGCAGAGCCTGCAGCGCTTGCGTTTGCCGTGGAATGGGCCGTTCCGTAGCCGCTTGCAGGAGGCATGCCATATGTTGGCGGTTCAGTACCTGCTGGCCTGGCTGGCCCGCCGGAATGTGAACCAGCCGGACTTGCTGGACCGGTGGAGCCAGTAGGACCGGTAGAACCAGCCGGCCTAGGCGCAGGTCCGCCCATAGGCCCGCCGAACCGCGGGCTCCACCCTTCAGGATTCGGCTGCGGCCCAGATGGGTTGCCCTGCGGGCCGGTGTACCCGGCTCCCCTGCCAGCGATATGCTCGCGATGCGAGAGATTGTTGACCACGACCAAAAGCGCCGCGAGCGCAAGCGCGTCCACGAACAGCCCACGGCCGGGGAATACGAAAACAGCCACGAACATGGCCAGCGGCCCCAGCATCACCCAGCGCCAGACCCCATTGACGAGATCCTGCGCCATGATGCGGCCGTCATAGTCGTCGGGCAGCAGGAACCAGGCGAGGGCGTAGAACGCCAGGCCGAAGCCGAATACTACGGTGGAGGCGACCATCAGCGCGCGCACGAGCACCGGGCTCCACCCGATGCGCTCGGCCAGCCCGGCGCACACGCCGCCAACCCAGCGATCCTCGCTGCGGCTGATGCGGCCGCTCCGTATCCATGCGAAGAAGCGTCGCGCATGGGTCGAGAACATGGTGTCGTACGGATCCTGCGGATGTGGTTCTTGCGGCGGTGCCGCGTCATATGGATTGCTCATGCCTCTATTACAGCAAACGCACGCGCAGCATCGTATCAGGGAACACCCTGATTATCCCCTGAACTCTGGCGCTCCGCCTACCCTTGGGCGCATCAGGAAGGCACAATAGAGGGTATGACGCAGACCACCACCATGCGACCGCCGCAGCACAACGGTGCTCCCGGTATGGCTCCCGGCCGGATGCACGGCATGACGCCCAGCCCTTTGGCACCGCCAGTCCGTCCTGCCGTGCTGCCGCTGATGCGCCCGGAGCACGGCCGCATGCTGTGCGGGGTGTGTCTGGGGATTGCCAAACACCTGGGCATCAAGGTCTGGCCGGTGCGGCTGGCGTTTCTGGCTTCGACCTTCCTGTTCGGGTCCGGCCTCATCGCCTATCTGTTCCTGTGGATTTTCGTTCCTTCCGGCGACCCGGTTCGCGCCGCCGCGGCGCTCGCGCGTGACGTTCCGGTGGCCGATTCGCCGCTGTCGCATGGCAATAGGCCTTACGCCGCAGCACAGGGCAGGGCCACGCAGAGCAATGCCGCGAAGCCGCCAGCCGATGGTACCGACACGGGCAGCGCCACCGCCCACGAATCCGCCTCCAACGATGCCATGCATGACGCTGCAGACGATATACGTGGTTCTGCGGAAAGTCTGCTGGCAGCGCTGCGTCGCGCTCCAAAGTCGTCGTTGTTCGCACTCGCTGGATTACTGATCCTTGCGATTGGCGTGCTGCTGGCCGCCACAGGCCTCGCCGTAGGCATTCTCGCCGCCACGCTGATCTCGCTCGCGGGTATCGGCATCTCATGGCTGCGCTATAACGCCGAAAACGGGCAACTGCGCTCGATGATCATCGGCATCGCCATGCAGTTCCTTGCCTTTACGACGTATATCGTCTCTTCGGCGCATATGAATTCATCGCCTGCGAACGCCGGCAATCCGGATATCCGCATGGTGCTTCTCGCCGGTCTGGCAATGCTCGTGGGCACTGGCATCGCGATTGTGCCGTGGATGCATTCCTTGATCCGCGATGTCGGCACCGAGCGGGCGCTCAAGGAGCGCGAGGAAGAGCGCGCCGATATGACAGCCCATCTACACGACGGCGTGCTGCAGACGCTGGCGTTGATTCAATTGCACAGCGAGGAGCCGACCACGGTGTTCACGCTGGCCCGCCAGCAGGAGCGCGAGCTGCGCGACTGGCTCTATCAGGAACGCACGCCGCCCGAGCGCTCCGTGAGCCGGGGCCTGAGCGATATTGCCGCGCAGGTCGAGGATGAGCATGGCAAGCCGATCGAGGTGGTGACCGTAGGCGACGCGCTGCCCAGCGCGCAGACCGATGCGCTGCTCGACGCCTCGCGGCAGGCGCTGGTCAACGCGGCCACGCATGGCGGCGAGCCGATTTCGGTGTACTGCGAGGCGGGCAAGGGCACGGTCGAAGTGTATGTGCGCGACCACGGCAGCGGTTTCGACGCGGACACCGTGCCCGCCAATCGGCTCGGCATCCGCGAATCGATCGTCGGGCGCATCACGCGGCGCGGCGGTACAGTGGAGATTGTGTCGAAGCCGAATTGGGGAACCGAAGTGCGCATGCATATGCCGGTCACCTGCGTAGGCGACGGAGACGGCAAGGCCGATGAGACCGCTGAAAATGCTCATGACAGTGCAGATGGCGGCGCAGCTGCCGATAAGCCACACAGCAACGACGCGGGCGGCGGCAAACCGCACAGCACCAGTGACGACGCGAATAACAAGGAGCAACGATGAACGGCACCGATACCTTCGACAATAAACCCGCTACAAACGTCGAATTTTCGGGCGATGATGCTCAACACACCGACCCCTCCCCCAGCCACAGCAACGAAGATCTCAAACATATCCGCATCGCCGTCGTCGATGACCATGAGATGTTCCGTGCGGGCGTCATCGCCACGCTGCAGCCGTATTTCCAGATTGTCGGGCAGGCAGCTGACGTCGAAGGCTCCATCGCGATGATCAGCCAGACCGCGCCCGATGTGGTGCTGCTCGATGTGCATGTGCCCGGCGGCGAGGGCGGAGGCGGCGCGGAAATTCTCGCCAAATCGCAGCCGCTCTCCCCCGATTCGGCATTTCTGGCACTCTCCGTCTCAGATTCGCCCAAGGATGTCGGCTCCGTAATCCGCGCCGGGGCGCGCGGCTACGTGACCAAGACCATCACCGGGCAAGATCTGATGAATTCGATTATCCAGGTGCATGAGGGCTACGCGGTGTTCTCGCCCAAGCTCGCCGGATTCGTGCTCTCCACCTTCCAAGACGTCGCCCCCGCCGCGCATGACGACGAGCTCGACCGTCTTTCGGCGCGCGAGCAGGAGGTCATGCGCCTCATCGCCCGCGGATACACCTACAAGGAGGTGGCCGCCGAGCTGTTCATCTCCATCAAAACCGTCGAAACCCATGTCAGCTCAGTGCTGCGCAAGCTCCAGCTCTCGAACCGCACCGAACTGACCCGCTGGGCCGCCGACCGGCGGATCGTATGAGTCAACGTACGTTTTCCGCTACGCTTCACAGTCTCGTATTGGAAAACGTACACTGAGCATCATTCATCGTACGTTTTCCAATACGGACTTCGACACGGTGAGGGAAAACGTACGCTGAGTCTGCGCTCATTTAGTCGCTCAGTCGCTCGCGTACAGCTGCGTGACGGTACCGATCAGGTCATTCAAGCCGGCGGGCTGCTCGTCGTGCCACCAGACGAGCCGCACGGGTATGCGTGGGCCGTCGGTTATCGGTCGGTAGCTGATGCCGGGCCGGGGATGATGGTGCGCAGTGGCTTCGGCCGTGGTCCCGACCCCTTGCCCCGCCGCTATCGCGTCGAGCCAGCTATCGACGTCATTGGACTCGATGACCTTCGGGGTATGCTCCAAACCGCTCCATAGCTGGATGTTTGTGGTCCCGGTACGCGGGTCGATGATAACCGTGCGCTCGGCGATCTCGCCCATGGTGACCCGTTCGCGCTGGGACCAGAGCGGATCGTCCGAGGCGAACGCGACCAGCCGCCGCTCCAAGCCGACCACCACGGAGTCGAATCGTTTGTCATTCACGGAAATGCGCACGATAGCCGCATCGCACAGCCCTTCCGCAAGCCCCGACGTGGGCGAATTGTATCTGATCAGTTCCAACGCAATATCTTGGTACCTCTTCGCCCATTCCCGCTGCAATGGCACCGTGTGGGAGCCAAGCGCCGACCATGCGTACCCCAGCCGAAGTGTGCTGTGCTGCGAAGCCAGCACTTCACGCAGCCGCTCGGCCTCGGCCAGCACCCGACGGGCATGCGGCAGAATCTGCTGGCCGATGCCGGTGAGTTCGCACCCGCGCGGCAATCGTCGTAATAGTTTGCTCCCAGCAACCTTTTCCAAGTTTGCAATGGTGCGCGAAACCGCGGCTTGCGACACATGAAGCTGCAGTGCTGCATCGGTAAATGATCCCGTTTCAGCGGCGGCGACGAAAAACCGAATCTCCCGAAGACTCAAATCCATAACCTAAACGTATGCCTATGTTATGACTTGCAATAGGATTATTACTGATTATGACTTACTGTGGCAGCATGGAACATCACAGCATCAGTCATTCTTCTGTGTCACCAGCTGCGGCATCGGCCGCGGTACCTGCCACAACGCCGTCTGCAACTTCAGGCGCAGCATCTGACGCAACACCTGGCACAGCACCAGCGAGCGGCAAGCAACGCAAGCAACTGTCTGCGCAAACGGCGACTGCGGCGCAGCGCGCAACCGGCATCGGCATGATGCTGACCAGTTCCGTTTCCAATCAAGTAGGCGCTGCCCTTGGTGCCCAAGCGTTCCCGATAATCGGCCCGGTCGGCGTCGTCGCCATCCGTCAGTTCGTCACTGCCATCGTGCTCGCCCCCATCGCGCACCCCACGCTTCGCGGGCTGCGCAAGGACCAGTGGCGGCCGATCATCGGACTGGTGGTCGTGTACAGTGTGATGAATCTCAGCCTGTACACGGCGGTCAGCCGCATAGGGCTGGCTATGGCCGTCACGCTGGAATTCCTCGGACCGCTGACCGTGTCCATAGCCAGCTCACGGCGCATCACCGACGTCGCGTGCGCCATACTTGCCGCCGTAGGAGTAATCGTGCTGACCGATCCCGGCCCGACGACGGATGTCATCGGCATCGCCTGCGCTTTGCTCGCCGCAACAGCTTGGGGCGTCTACATTCTGCTCAACCGCTCGCTCGGCCAGCGCCTCCCCGGTCTGCAGGGAACCGCCACTGCCAGCCTCCTCACCGCCATGGTATGGATACCCATCGCAATCGCATGGTTCGCCGTTCACACTCCGACCGTGATGTCGATCATTCTCGCCGTGGCCTGCGGCCTGATGGCCTCAGCCATCCCCTATGCCGCCGATATGCTCGCCCTGAGGCGAGTGCCAGCCCAGATGTTCGGCACCTTCACCAGCCTCAACCCCGTGTGGGCCGCGCTGGCCGGCTGGCTCCTGCTGCATCAGGCACTCCGACCCAACGAATGGGCCGGCATCACGCTCATCATTCTCAGCAACGTCCTCGTATCCGCCCGGGAATTCAGGGCTGCCAAGAAGTCGATCGCGAAATAACTAGGTCTGCCATGTATATGGGCGATATGGACATCCCGCCCTTGGCGGCTGCCGACCCTCTTGGCGACGGCAAGCCGTATCTCATTGGCGCGAAAGGGCCGCTGACGAGTGCTGAGCGGTCGTTTCGTGCCAGTAGCCGAGCCTATGGGGCGAAAGGGCCACTGACCAGCAGTCAGCGGTCGTTTCGCCCCAGTTAGCCCCTCGCTAGCGCTACAAAACGGACGCTAATCTAGCGCCAGCTCGCGTTGAAGCAGGTCTGCATCCTGAAATACCACGCCACGCCAGCCGACTTGCCGTGCGACTTCGACGCTGCGCGTATCGCAGTCAACGTACAGGGTACGCTGCGGCTCAAAACCGAGCTGCCTGAACCGCTCCTCGGCGCGGTGCATCAGCGCGAGGTCAGGCATGCGCAGCTCTTCGCGCGCAGAGACGATGCCGCCAGACAAAGCACCAAGTTCAGGGAATCGCTCAAGCGCCATGTCGTAGTCGGCCGCCGCAGCATTCGCCAACGCCCACATCCGAATCCCCCGCGAGCGCAAGTCGCGCATCACCGCGCCCATCCCGGGCATCACGGCATGCAACGCCAGACGCCGACGCTCGAGATACACGCGCAACACCCATGCCACCGCAGGCCCGTGATGACGCTCGTAATCCGCGAGCACCCGCTCCTCGCTCCACCCGCATTCGAGCATCGCGTCGTAATAGTCAAAGCCCCAGATATCGTCCTGGTCAAGCACCATGTCAATGACGCCCGGCGGATACTGCCCTTCCAATGCAAGCCGAGGCAGGCGCTCCACCAGTACCCCATACCAGCCGAACACCACGTCGGTGATGTCGGCGGGCGAATCGCCTACGGAACCCGAACCAGTAGAAGCCCCTTCAAAAACCGTTGCATCTGTCGGCGCACTGTTTGCCATGCTCATATGCTTCACCTTATCCGACATCAAGCCGAAATATAGAAAAAGCTAGCCGTACCCTGTGCCGGTGCCCAGCAGCATCAAGTCAGGAAATCGCAATCAAACCAAGCAGGCCAGTCAGACCGTTTGCAGCAGCTTGCACATTACTCCAAACAATTCGTGCACTCCTTTGAGCTGCGCATCCTGATCGGTAGATTCCCGAGGCGAGTGGGCGTACCCACCGTTGCTCGGGGCGAACAGCATAATCGTTGGGCATATTGCGTTTATCGCCACCGAATCATGTCCGGATATGGTTTTCATCTGCATGCAGGAAAGGCCTTCCTCCCGCGCCACCTGCTGTGCGATGTCGAGGCCCGGCTCCCAGTAGCGCATGCTATCACGGCGCTCGACATGAGTCGCAGCAATGGATACATTGCCGCGATGGGACAGTTCTTCGCATCGATTCATAAAACTGTTTTCCGCTTCTCGCGCGGTTTCATAATATTCAGAACGTATTTCGACATGAAAAGTGCACAAAGATGTCACGATATTCGGTGAGTGCGGGAAAGTTCGCATCTTGGTCACTGAAGTATGCACCGCGTCATCCGGATACGAGTCGGCGAGTTCCCTTGCTTCGCACACGACCAAGGACGCGCCATATAAGGCATCTTTCCTTCTCGACATTTCAGTCGCGCCGGTGTGCGACTGCTCGCCTTCAACTTTCATGTCAATTTTGACGGCCGCCCAATTACCGGTGACGATGCCGATATCGCAGCTGGCTTCCTTGAGATGTAAGCCTTGTTCGACATGAATCTCGACATATGACTGCACTTGCGGGCGCCAATCCCCACTCCCTTTCCATCCGCGAGCCTCTATCTCATCGCCAAAACGCACGCCATGTTCGTCGACTGAATCCGCGATGTCGTCGTAGGAAAGAGCTCCGGTAAATACTCGGCTTCCCATGATGCTCGGCTCGAAACGCGCGCCCTCCTCATTGGTCCAAGCCACAATGGCGAGGTTGAAATGAGGGTGCACCGCACCCGCGCGGACACTGCGTTGTATCTGTGCAGCCGCTGCAAGAGCTGCGATAACTCCATATGCGCCATCAAAAAGACCCCCGTTCTCTTGACTGTCAAGGTGAGACCCGGCGATGACATACACATTGTCGTTATTCCATTCGAATAGCCCGAAAATATTGCCGACCTGATCGACCACAATTCGTGCACCACTCGCTTGCAACCGCCCAATAAACCAACGACGCTGCTCATCATCATCCCCGGTCAGCGCCATCCTGTTAGTTCCCCCGTTAGAGAGTCGCCCTATGTTGCTTTCAGCCGCAAATAGTTGCTGGTATTCCTTATCCATCTCATCACAAGTCATATGAAATCCGATTCTT
The DNA here is from genome assembly GCF_022655035.1 of Bifidobacterium tibiigranuli. Classification (GTDB taxonomy): domain Bacteria; phylum Actinomycetota; class Actinomycetes; order Actinomycetales; family Bifidobacteriaceae; genus Bifidobacterium; species Bifidobacterium tibiigranuli_A. The sequence goes on from NZ_JALCUA010000001.1 coordinate 370,195, forward strand.
TTCAGTGGGTTGTAACAATGCATAAATCCTTGCGTCGGGCTGCCACACTCCGTGTAGGAGAATGACGCGCCTGATGCAAGGACTTATGCGTTATGAAACTGACAGTCGAATCGCAGCGTCCACTACTCGGCCTCAGCAACTTGCTGCTGCGCTATAGGCTGCGCCAGCGGTTTCGGAGAGGCAATGGCCTGCTTCGCGGCTGCGACATCGAACAGCTCATCCACATGCGCCTTCTCAGCGTCGCTCACCTTGTTCCTCGTCAGTAAAGACACCGCAATGTACATAATCAAATTGAGAACCAGACCGACTATGCCGCTGGTCAGACTCCACAAAGCAGGAATGTCATCAGGATAGATGATTGTGAGAATCGCAGCCACACTGAATCCGGATATCATGCCGGCCAAGGCGCCATACTTGTTGCCAAACTTGAAGAAGATTCCAAGGAACAGGGGCACCGCAAGCTGAACGATGCCTTGATATGACAATTGCGCCAGCAGCTGCAACCGCGGCATGCCGTTGGTGAAGTAGGCGAGCACTGCGGAAACGATGACGAAAATCACCATGCATATCTTGGATACGATCGTTTTCTGCTTATCATCCAACTTGATCCTATTGCCGATGATGTCGTTTGCGATCTGTGTTCCGGCGGCCTGAACGCTGCCATCAATATGCCCGATAGAGCCTGCGAAAATCATGACCAAACCCAAGCCAAGCAGCCATACACCGCCATAATCGCTCAGCAGCGTTGTCCACCCGCCCTGAGGATTCTTCGCAATATTCGGAATATGCGCGGCTGCGATCATGACAAGCGTGAGCAAAGCATAGAAAACGCCGGATAGCAGAATCGCGTAGTTCGACGACTTCTTCACGGAGCGGATATTGCTCGCGGTATAGATGCGTACGAAGCTCATAGGCCAGCACAAGGCACCCACCACACCAGTGAACACTGATGAGAACATGTACATAGCCCCATAGGATCCGCCATCACCTGGCAAGTGGATGAGCTTGTCGGACAGATGAGCAAGCTGGCCCCAATTCGCTGGAGAATTCGATGCGACAAGCAGATAGACACAGACAATCGCTGCCACCACATATGCGAATATTCCCTGATACATATCCGTGTATATCAGCCCGCGCATGCCCATTTGCACGGTCCATATCTGGCGAATAAGGATGACAAGCAGTCCAATGACCAGGCATACCGTAAGCGCCCATTTCCCGTCGGAGGCGATATGGAATACAGTAGCCAGAGCCTGCATGCCAAGCACTGTCCACGGCAGAATCGCAATTGCACCAATTATCGAGGACACCACGCCGACTGGTTTCGACGAGTAACGCAAGCGCATCAAATCCGGCTGTGTGACCAAATTATAATGCTTGCCCCAGCGCCATGCTCGTGTAGCGATGAAGTACATGAATGAAAGCCCTAGCGTCGAATAAGCTAGGCCATACAGCCCGAACACGCCTGACGCGACGCTCAGGCCCGCGAAAGAAATGAAAACCGTCCCCGGCCACCATGAATTGACATAGCACATCGCGACAAACCATGGGCCAAATGAACGACCTGCCACAGCATAATCATCGAACGAGCGGGTTCTTTTCAGCGTCACGTACAAAATAACGATGACTCCGATGAAGAACACAGCGATCATTGTGAGCATAATTGCCATGATTAGTTCCTTTCCTTGCCTGCGGCAAAGTCTTCTTCAGGATCGACCTCGCCTCGCACGCTCTCCACCCAGTAGAAGAAGAACATGATGGCAACGAGGAAGAGGAAATCAAACAGCCAATACCAAATAGACAAAGGTGCTCCCAAAAACAGAGCTGCCTGCCCACTCCCCCACAGATACAGCGGAGGGAAGATAGCGAATGCAAGCGGAATACAGTAGAGAATTACGAATATCGTGTTTTTTACGGTTGGTGACATCGTTTGAATTGCCTTTTTCACTCTTTGCTTCCTTTCATATATTGCTTTTGACCTGATGCCAATCAAGTCGGTTTTTATAGGTGCAAGCACGCATGAGTTTCCAGATGCCGTACTTCCAGTAGTCGAATTGGGCGTTTCGAACCACCGAGTTGATGACTCCCCATAATCCCCATTTGATGTCGCCTATGACCCTTGACGCCTGTACTCTGCTCAGACTTTGAGCAGTCACAGTGCCAAGATATTCTTCGAGCAAAGGCATTGCGTCTTCATCGTCGTAGAACATCTCGGTAAGGAATAATCCCAGCTCGCAGCTTGATTCGTTATTCCCGCAGAATTCAAAATCAATGACTTTCATGTCTTTGTCTTTGACCATGAAATTTCCGGGCATCGGATCGTTATGGCACGGAACTATCTGCAAGCCGGACGCCATGAATCGCTCTTTGACGTCCTTGTATTCCTCTACTAAATCAATCACCCAAATTGGCAGATCGATGTTATGCTCCTGAACCTGACATAAATGCTGATCAATCTGATCAAATAAGGTGTTGGTGTGCTCAAACAGCTCGCCACCATGCAGAGTCCGATAAATCGACATGACCTGCAGCCCAAGCTCCGAAGTGCGCAATGATGTCGTCGTGCATGTGTCATATCCATCAAGGAACTGCGTTATTTCGACACCAGATTTGGGATTAAACTCATAGACTTTCGCCCCTATTCCCAAATCCGCGGCACGTTGCGCCCCTATATCTCCTGCAGAGCGGTCGATGAAGCCTGTGCCTACTCCAGGAACTTTAAGGAAGTATGGAGTATTTTGTTCATCTCGAACCAGCCAGTTTTCGTTATTCAAGCCGCCAGCGAGAGGTTTTGTGAAGACAGCGCCACCTTGCCAGATCGCTGCCTCTTCTATGGCTGTTTTCACTTCTTTCGGCACAACCACCGAAGCATCATGACTGATTCGACCTTCAGCTATCGTCTGTTTCATCGCACTATCTCCTTTTCGGTGCTCACAACTGCTTCAGCCATGCCAAAGGCCCAGTTGGCGAAGCTAATTGATTGCGGGCCTTAGTGAGTCGCCACAAACCGTATTTCGCATAATCCACTGTCGTGTCCTTGCTCGTTGCACTGCGCAGCAGGCCAATCAAGCACCACAGCAAGTCATCAAAAATCCCGAACACCTGCGCCACGGGTAGAGCCTCAGGCGGCAAGCCCAATCCGCTCATAATCAAGTTCCCTGGCATGCCACAGTATGGTTCGATTTCGGCAAGTATCGATCCCGCCTCCTCAAGCGGATCCATGAGTCCACTCACGATCCAACCTGTAAGCAGTGGCTTGTCAGCTTCAGCGGAATCCGGCTGCGTGCAAAACAGCACATTAGATGCAGCACCATCGCCGTGGCAAGGCACCGCTTGCTCATGGAAAGAATCGACGACCGATGCAAACGGCTCAAGCTGGTGCAGTATGCGATCCACATCTCTCGGCACACAGCCCACTACAGTCAAGTAGTGGTCATGCACTGTGTTTACGGTTTCCAGCAATTCGCGTTTATGTACACTCACCAGCTCACTGGCTGGTATGGTATGCACCCGACGATGTTGTTCCAGCACAGAACCTAACAAGAGCGGGTCCCGCAGCTCATCAAGTTTCACGTTTCGCCACGATTGCGGCATGCTGTCCATGATTATCGAGTTTTCGCCTATTTGCAGTATTGGAGGCGCTATCTGGCGTCTGCTTGCCGCCTGCATCAGGCTTATTACGGCATCAACAGGTGAAGCATATACTGCGCTTTCATCCGTGAAAATTCGTTTCAGTACTGGGCCGCCTTGTGCATCTGTGCCATGCGTGAATATGCCATCTCCACCAATCCAACTTGGTGTGATGTCAGTTTCCTGGGTCGCTCCCCATTCGTATTGTTCGCCGATTTCAGATTTCATATTCAGGTACTCCCTCGTATGCAGGAAATGTATCAACCTGCGATCGTGTGTTTTCCAGCATTTGCGCAAGAGCCAGCACCCCGGCATCGTCAAAGCGCCTTCCGACGATTTGCACGCCAATTGGCAGATGTGACGAAGAGTTAACCGTTTCGCGATACACTGCCGCAGGCTGGCACGTCTGGTTGAACCATGCCGTGTACTGTGTGTGATGCAGCAGTTCGCCCTCATCGTCCGGCCCAGGGCTGTCCGCAGGGAAGCCAATCACTGGAATTACCGGACAGACCAAGTAGTCATATGCTGATGTGCGTTCATAAATCGCATGAACCGTTCCTAGCAAACCGTTCATTGCATCTTCATAATCCGCCATGAAAAGCTTCTCGTCGTCACTCACCCAATCCGCAACCGATTCAAGTACGGCATCGGGATGGCGCGAGGCACGAATCTCTGCGATTGCATGTGCCTTGAATACGCGGTCGGCATTGTCGAAATCAGCATCATTGAGATGCAAACCCACCGTTTCCACATAGCAGCCGGCAGATTCAAGTCGAGAGGCAGCTTGCCTAACCGCCTGTTCAACTGCAGGGTCCAACGCAGTCCCGTATCCCATGTCCAGTACGAGTCCGACCTTCACAACGCCGTCAAGAATCTGCTCCACCGGTCGAGGCTCAAAAGCACCCGGTAAACACCACGGGTCAGACTCGGATTGACAGCCAACCACTTTGAGGCCTTCAATAACATCAGAGACGCTGCGTGCGAGGACTCCTGCCGAGCGCATCACGCTGGCTGGAGAATACGCGATTCTGCCCTGCGTTGGTTTTATACCAGCCAAACCACACTGCCCTGCCGGCAGTCGCACAGAACCCGCAATATCAGTTCCCAACCCGAGGGCGGCCAAACCGCACGATAATGAAGCACCGGTCCCCGAGCTTGAACCTCCAGGGCTGCAATTCGTGTTCCAAGGGTTGCGAACAATGCCGAACTGCGAACTGATACCGCTGCCCAACATGCCCATATCCGGCATAGTGGTTTTGGCGATGATGATTGCGCCGGCTTCTTCAAGTCGCTGAACTGGCTCCGATGAAAACGAAGAAACCGGGTCTCCATCATGTATCGCGCTGCCATGCCATCGAGGAAGTCCTTTTACGTGGTAACTGTCCTTGACAACCACCGGCACTCCGTCGAGCGGTCCTATCCGCTTGCCTTTCTTATAGCGAGTCTCACTCAATTCAGCCTGTTTCATCGCAAATGGATTTACGACACTGATAGCGTTCACTTCCTCGGATACCGCTTTGGCGTATTGCATATGGTCCGCAATCACCTGGGTCGGCTCTAATGCGCCATTGCTGTAGGCGTTGACGTATTGGGATATGTCAAACATAGAGGTCTCCTTAATGTCGGATAAACGATAAAATGTCGAATTATCGATGCATTATTGCGATGAATTTCATCTGATACACGCAATTATCGGTGACAGGAAGGTGACGAATCTCTCAGTACTGTTACAAAACTGTTAGTTATCGACACTGAATATTAATGGTCTATTTCCTGCTGATGCGTGCCCGGTGCGGTGCAAGGATCTGCAGCGTAGCATCCTGCAGACGATTTGAATCTTCGTATGCCACCCACCATGCGAAGCGGTTGCCAGCATTATTCTGATAAAATTTTCTGTCCTGCCGACTATGCGAACTTCTCAAAAACCGCAGCAGCAAAGCTTTATATCAGACTGCCCCGTTGCAATCTGACTTCATCACAAAATATACAATAACTATCCTCATTAGTACTTTTTCAACCGCATTCTTTAGAACAGTGTGAATTTATATCAATGAGTATGCCTATTGCGAATCCGCAACCATCTGAAATTTGGTGACTCTTAGAGGATAAAAGAGGTTAATGGCTGATTACCAGTTTCCCGCGTCACTCCTCATCCCCGAGCATCAGTTCCGCGTCCTTCACGCCGTCGACGCGGGCGAGCGCACTTACCATGTCCGGGGTAACCCTGCCCTGCACGCGAATTTCCACGGCTACCATGCTGTGCGAATTGGCTTCGACGTTGCGTGAGGAGATCACCTGGGTTTCGAAGCCTTCCCGTTCGAGTTCGAGCAGGGAAGAGCGCAGGGAGCCTTTGCCATTAAGATAGGTCAGCCGAATTGTCGCATGGCGGCGGCGCTGGGTCAGGTAGTGCACGAGCGGCGCAAGGCCGAGCACCGCAAGGAAGTACAGCAGCGCCGTCAGCACACTCAGCGAGAACAGGCCGCATGCCAAGGCCATGCCGATGGCTGCGGAAACCCAGATGCCCGCGGCAGTGGTCAGCCCGCGCACATTGTCGCGGTGGACGAAGATCACGCCGGCGCCGATGAACCCGATGCCGGAAACCACTTGAGCCGCCACGCGCAGCGGATCCCAGCTACCAGTAGGACCGCCCATCGCCCGGTACCCGTAGAACGAGATCATGGTGAACAGCCAGCTGCCGATACCGACGAGCACATGCGTGCGGATGCCCGCCGCCTTGCCGTGGTACTCGCGTTCGAAGCCGATAAGGCCGCACAGCAGCATCGTCAGCACGGCGGACACCAACTGGCTCCACGTGGGAAGCGCGAAAAGCTGGGTCATATCCCGCCCTCCTTCATCGACGTTGCTCCCACGCTCCCGCGAGGGAGCGACATGACGGCATCGACACGGCAACACCTAACCCAACCTTCAGGGCAGAAAATCACGGAACAGTTCGTTCAACGCTCGCGCAGGCTGGTTTCAGACTCGTTGGGTTCCCTTGTCTCCTTCGTCTCCTTCGCCGTGGCGGAAAGCCTGACATAGCCGGAATGATGCATGGTGAAACGCACTCGCGAGGCGATGTATACATCGGTGGCCCGCTCGAACGGCTTCCCGTCCACGTCACGCGCGATGCGCCGAATCCTGACGACAGGGGTGCCCTCGGGGACTTGCAAAAGACGGGATTCCTTGGCATTGCACAGCATCGGCTCCACGGTTTCGTCGACGATGCAGGGGCGCACGTCATAATCGCGTTCGAAAATCGTATAAAAGGACTCGGTGAGGTCGCGAGTGAGCAGCATGGGGAAAGTCTGCGCCGGAAGATGGCTGATTTCCAACGACAACGGCGTTTCATCGATGAATCGCAGTCGTACGATGTCGTAGATCGAAGCCGGTGTCTCTTTGAGTTCCAAACGTCGCATATCGGAGCTTGACGCCGTGGCAATCGATGCGGAAAGCACCTGCGAGGAGACGAGGAAGCCTTGGCGGCGGGCGATAATCGGCAGCGATTCGACGGTGTTGATATTGCGTTCCAACCGACTGTCGGAGACCAGAATGCCGCCGCCCCTGCCGATGGTGCGGCGTATCTCATGCGTCGTTTCGAGGCTTGCCAAGGCGAGGCGCAAGTCGGCGCGGCTGATGTCCAATTGTGCGGCCAGCGCACGCTCCGATCCGAGCCGCTCGCCGATCTCGTATTCGCCTGAACCGATTATCGCGCGCAGCCGGCGTATGGTCTCGCTGTGGGCATACCGGCGGCGAACGCTACCGGCACGCCCCTGCCCGTCATGCACGTATACTCTCCTTCCTGACATGCCACTGATGACAAGTGCCTATGCATATCATCCGGCTATGTTGTAGCCCATCGTAACGTTGAACGGTTTCAGGGAAGGTAGGGGCCGTTATACATGCAACTGTGAGTATGTGTAACGGCCCGCCGTTTCACCGGTTGCTCAGCCGCTTGCGCAATAGGGCACGCGGCCTTGACTAGCCTTGCCCGGCCTCAGGCTCAGGAATCTCAGGCCTTAAGCTCGCTCAGGGTCTTCTCGAAGGCGTCAGCGAACCAGTCGATGTCGCTGTCGCTGAAAACCAGCGGCGGGCGCAGCTTGAGGATGTTGCCGTAGCGCCCGCACACCGAAGTCAGCACGCGATGCTCGCGCAGGGACTCGAGAATATTGAGCGCCATGGGCTGATCGGCATCCTTCGTGCCTGGCTTCACGATTTCGCACGCGATATACAGCCCGGCTCCGCGCACATCGCCGATGCACGCATGATGCTGCTGCATTTCGGTGAGCACGGCCTTGAAGCGCGCGCCGACCGTACGCGCATTGCCCATGGTGTCTTCGTCGCGCATGACGTTGAGCACCGCCTGCGCCGCCGCCATGCATACAGGGTTGCCGCCGAAGGTGTTGAAATAAGGAATCGAGCCGGCGAAGGGTTCCAGCACCTCATGCCGCACGGCCATCATGGAGGTCGGCAACCCGTTGGCCATCGGCTTGCCCGAGGTAACAATGTCAGGCACAATGCCTTGACGCGCGAAGCCCCAGAAGGCGTCACCGGTGCGCGTGAAGCCTGGCTGCACTTCGTCCGCAATCCATACGCCGCCCAGCTCGTGCACGGTGTCGATCACCGGCTTCAAGTAGCCGACCGGATCGGGGTACACGCCATCGGAGGAGAAAATCGAATCGGCCAGCAGCCCGGCGAAGGCGATGCCGTGGCGCTGCATATCGGCAACGGCCTTGCGTACCTCTCCGGCCATCCACGCACCAAAGGCCTCGGGCTTGCATTGCGAAGCCGGAACGCCGTCAATCTCAAGCCGATACGTGTCAGGAGTAGGAATCATACGCATGGTCAGCCCCAATGTCTGGGCCGTGCCCAAAGCCGGAGAAAGTCCGGAAGTCAGCGCGCTATTGCCGTGGTAGGCCTCGGCAGTGACAATGATGCCCTGCCCGCCCGTATACGTTCGTGCCACGCGCACCGCAAGATCATTGGCCTCCGAGCCAGTGCACTGGAACATCACGCGGTCGAGTTCATCCGGCATGGTAGAAAGAATGTCATCGGCGTAATTGAGGACATTCTCGTGCAGATAGCGCGTATGCGTGTTGAGCAGCGAGGCCTGGTTCGCGATGGCTTCGACCACGCGCGGATGGCAGTGCCCGACCGACGCGACATTGTTGTACACGTCCAGATACTCGACGCCGTCGGCGTCCCACAAATGCGAGCCGACGCCTTTGACCAGATGCACGGGCTTGCGGTAGAACAGCCGGTACGCCGGCCCCAGCACTTCGCGCTCTTCCGTCAGCTTGCGCGTCTCAGGGTCCAGCTCGTTTGCCATTTCAGGCCGGAAGCTGTTGGTGTCCATGATCGTTGAACGGGTTGCCATTATTTCTTTTCCTTCTAGTGTGTTGTTGAGTTCTTATTGTCTGTTGCATTCCGCACCGTATTCACATATGAGTAACGATGATCGACGATCATTGCGGCGGTGAACGTCGGCCGACAAGCGCGAAAATCGCCTGTGCGGCTACTAGGCACATGCCGATGAAGATCTTCGGATGGCGCAGCAAATCGCGCACGGATGACGGGCCGGATATCATGTATTCCCCGGCCAGCAGCCGCAACGGATGACGCACACGCCGCGAAACCAAGTCGCCATAAGTCAGCAGTCGTGTTTCATATTGCTCGGGTTTGTCCTCGTGAAATACAAAGAGGCGCAGCGCGCGATCAACGGCTTTCGGCCCATACGAGCGAAATCCGCATGTCGGCGCATAGCCCAGATCCACGCCGTCGATATGCCCGATGAAATTGTTTTTATGATCATGCCCGCAGAACAGGGCGAAATAGCCACCTGCTGAACGGATGCGTTCAATCTCGCCGACGGCCCGCTCCGAGCAGCATGGGCCTTCTCCCAACGTGGATCCCGGCCGGCAGATCTCAGGGTTGATGACGTAGCAGGAGTCCGAGAATGCCCGATAGCCTTCGACGGCATGGGGCGTGAACGGCGACACTTTTTTCAGGCACTGGTAAAAATCCTGCGGCGGGATGTGCTGGAAAACGATAGAGGGTACGCGCGGGCCGGTGCCACTGACGGCGTCTTCAGCGCTGGCAAGCCATTCAATCGCGGCATCGCTAGGGGAACCGTAGCCGCCGCCAGGTTCAAAATCGCCGGAATTGACCATCATGATGCTCATGGCGGTGCGCTTGCCGTCATGCGAGGCAATCGGCAAGGCAAAGGTTCCAGGCTCGCAAGCCAGAGGACCTGCATCTGCAGACGATGCAGCGCCATCTTCGACTTTGGGATTGAGACACTTGGGATTCAAGCACCCCGCGAATTCGCGGTACATGTCGTCCTGCTCGTCGGGAAGAATTCCGCATTGAAAATCGTGGTTCCCATAAGTCGCCGCGAAAGGAATCCCCCGCGAGACGATAGGCCCTAGGAATTGCGAGAACGAATGGCGGATTTTGACGCGCGTGCTTTCCAAGCTTTCACCGCCATCGACCGAAGAATCATCGATTGGGCTAGCGGACCCGTTGCGCTCGGCAAGCAGCTGTTCAACGCGCATGGCCAGCGGAAGCTGGATGCCGGGCTCATCGCCGCGTCTCGCCACGAACGTGGATGCATAGGCCGCATCATAGCCGCGCACCTGATCGCCAGTGAGCACCACGAGATCCGGATCGGCCGCGATAACCGCCCGCTCGATGAGCGCCACGGCGTCGGGATCCACATCAGGGCCGTCCTGAACGTCTGCCAGCTGGAGCACGCGCAACGTTCCGTTCTCGCGGAAATGCAAAGCATAATCGCCCTTCTGCCGAGAACTATGCAGACGGATTGATCGATCACGGTCATCCCCAAGTCCTCGTGAGGTCCTGGATGCCGCCTCAATCGGTTGTGCTGATTCAGCCATTTCAGCCATCTCAGTCTCCTCAGATGGTGTCATCATGCCTCCCTTTCCGCCGTGCTGTCTTTGGCCCATCGCAGCTCTATCGGCTCAGCGACCACGGCTTCGGGTCTGATCGTCACGCGGACGCGCTCATGCGAGTGATACTGCTCGCTCGGTGCATGCTGCGAGGTCAGCAGCATGGATCCGGCACCCACCGTCGTGCGTTCGATGGAGCCGAGATAACTCTCGCTCAGAACCTCAAAATCGCCCTGCGGGTCGGCTTGAAGTATGACGTTCTCCGGCCTGACGAATATTTTCACCAAAGCGCTTTCCGGTTGCGGGTGCGACAGCGGGATGGCATAGCCGCACACATCCACCGTGCCATCATGGCCAACCTTGGTTTCAATCTTGTTCGTCTGCCCCACGAAATCAGCCACGAACGGGGTTTCGGGATGCAGATAAAGTTCTTTGGGCGTACCAATCTGCTCGATATTGCCGTCATGCATAACAGCGATGCGGTCGGAAACGACCAGTGCCTCCTCCTGATCATGTGTGACGAAGATGGCGGTGATGCCCAGCCGCAATTGCAACGCACGAATCTCATCGCGAAGTTGCACGCGGATCTTGGCATCAAGCGCAGAAAGCGGCTCGTCGAGCAGTAGCACCTTCGGATTGACGACGATAGCCCTAGCCAACGCCACACGCTGCTGCTGGCCACCCGAAAGACGTGCGGGGTACGCTTCTGCAAAGTCCTTGAGCCCGACCATGTCAAGGATGCTACGAGCCGACGCGATACGTTCGTCCTTGCCGACCTTGCGTACTTTCAAACCGAAGGCCACATTATCGAGCACATTCATATTGGGAAACAGCGAATACTGCTGGAACACCATGCCGATGCCGCGCTTCTGCGGAGGAACGGGGGCCACGGACTTGTCACCGATGAGAATCTCGCCTCGGGTGATGCTTTCGAAACCGGACAGGCACCGCAGCGCTGTGGATTTGCCACATCCCGAGGGCCCGAGCAGACTCACCATTTCACCTGCCTTGATATCGAGATTGAAGGAATGCAACACCTCCTTGCCGCCATATGATTTCGTGACATTACGGAACGTCACCGATTCGCCTACTACCGTCTGGGAATCATCGCTCATGATATTGTTCTCCTCTTGAAATGCTTGGCTGTACGGATTCCTGTGGATTCAGCTCTTGCGCCGCTTGCTTCCCAAACCGCTGACCGCGAAAAGCGCCAGGAAGGTCACCGCAAGCACGATCAACGTGATGATCACCGAGAAATACACGTCGCTTTGCGACACGACAATCAAATCCGTCTGCAAGGTCTCGCGGTTGAGCAGCGACGCGATTGTGAATTCGCCCAAGACGATGGCTGCTGTGATCAGCGTCGATGAAATAATGCTCTTTCGCAAGCAGGGAATTAAGATGGACAGCAGCACCCGCCACCACCCCGCACCCAGCGACTCTGCCGCTTGGGTCAGCGTAGCCGCGTTCATGCCGACCAGATCCGATTCAATGGTCGTGTACACGAATGGCAACGCGATGATGCCGTACGCCAGCGAAAGCGTCCATGTGCCCGCCTCGAACACGGTGGACAGGAAGGAGAAGATCGGCGCGAAGCCAACGACCAGAATGATCGCGGGAATCGCGATAGGCAGCAGCATGATGATCCGCATCGCCCGGTCGAGACGCGGGAAGCGCACGTTGATGAGCACCAGCGCAGGTATGACGATGACGTATTCAATCGCGATAGTGACGATGACTAGCACGATCGAGTTCATCAGCCCGTCCTGCATGGAGGTCAACGATGATGCCTCTCCCGATACCAAATCAGCCCAGTGGCTGAGCGTGAAGCCGCCAGCCGAAGATCGGAAGGTGAAGTAGATCATGCCGACGACGGGGAATGCAAGGAACAGCAGGAACAGGGTCAGCACGACGGTCTTCATCGCCTTCGAGGGGCGATCATATCGTTTCCAAATCACGGCATCGGGGGTAGGCTGGCTGTCCGCCGCCTGCTTATTCGAGTCAGGTTCCGTAGCTAGCTGAGCCATTTTGCAGCCTTCCTTTCCACTGCGGCGTACACCACCATCACAACCAGCATGATCACCAACATGCCGACAGCTAGAGCTCCCGCAACACCCTCACTGCCAAGTCCGGTTTCGCTGATGAGCGCAGCCCGCACTTGCAGCGGTGCAATCTGCGACCCTTGGCTGATCAGCGCGGCCGCGGTTGCATAGGCAGAGAACGCGTTGGCGAACAGCAGCAAGAAGCCGCTCATGAACGAGGGGAAGAGAATCGGCATACCGACGTTCTTCCAAAACATCCACTTACTGCCGCCCAGCCCGGCCACCACTTCGGCCAGATTCTCCGGCAACCGCGCGATCGACTGGTAGAAAGTGATGATCATGAGCGGAACTTGGAAGAACAAGTACGGCAGGATGAGGCCCTGCGTCGAGTACAGCCACATGCTGTTCTTGTAGATGTTGACATGCAGCAGATTGCGGATGAGCAGCGTCACCATGCCTTGGTTGCCCATCACGGCGATGAAGGCGAAAGCCAGCATGACGCCGCCGAATTGCGAAAGGGTGCTCGAAGCGGAATCGACCAGCCGTCGTATGACGCCACCTTCCTTGCATGCAAGCAGTGCGAAGCACACCACAGCTCCAAACGCCGCTCCCACGAAGGCGACCAAGGCCGAGAGCCAGCACGAATTCCAGAATGAAACGGCGATACCCGGCCGCGAGAAGATGCTGAAATTCGCGAGCGTCCAGGACCCACCGTTCTGGAACGCACTGGTGACGACCAGCACGGCCGGCAGCGCGAACATCAGCAGAACGTAGACGGTGAACGGCAGCAGTCTCAACGTGTTCGTAACTTTTGCCACAGCCATGCCCCTTTCGATAGAGAACGATTAATCGCGATAGATTCTCAGGATGCCGCTATTGACGACCACTTATCGGCGAGCAAGGTGTTGGCCTTAGCGACCTGATCGCTGGACGCGGTGTTGATTTCCTTGGGCAGGCCACCTGCAACTGCGAGCGCCTTGGCGTCAATCGTGCCCTTCGATTTCATATTCTTGGCCAGGACTGGCAGTGCGCCAGACTGTAGGAAGAGGTTTTGCGCCTCGTCGCCGAAGAGGAATTCCTCCCAGAGGCGGGCTGCAGCCGGGTGTGGCGCGTCCTTGTTGATTGCCTGGTTGTAATACGAGCCGTATGCATTGTTCGGGAGTACGACCGTCTTGTAATTCGGATTCTGCTTGGCGGCAGCAACATTCAGATAATTCCAGTCGATGACCACCGGAGTCTCCCCGGAAGCGACGGTAGCTGATGTGGCGCTCACCGACAGGAAGTTTCCGGCTTTGGCCAGCTTGCTGAAGAAGTCGATGCCGGTCGAGAAATCATCCAGCGTACCGCCTTGCTGCAACGTTGCCCAGCTGACTGCAGCGAATGCAGCGCTCGCCTGGGTCGGATTGCCATTAATCGCGACCTTGCCTTTATATGCCGGCTTGAGCAGGTCATCGAGCGATTTGGGCTCGGGAACTTTCGAGGAATCGTAGCCGATCGAGATGACGCCGGTGTAGTCGTTGACGTACAGGCCGGTGGATTCCTTGTTTTCGGCCGGAATCGTATCCCAATTCTTGACCTTGTATGGTGCGAAGTAGGATGTACTGGTGGTGGCAACGGCCGGGCCCAAGTCGAAGACATCAGGCGCGTTCTTCTGGCCCTTGAGATCCTTCGCGGCCTTGATTTCCTCGGCACTGGAGGCGTCGGGATTGGTCGAATTGATCTTGATGCCGTACTTCGACTGGAACTGCTTGATGATGCTGCCCCAATTCGCCCAGTCATCCGGGCAAGCGATCAGCGTGAGAGAGCCCTCGGCCTTAGCTTTGGAGACCAGCCCATCCATGCCGCCCAAATCTGCTGCGCTGGTGGCCGTGGATGATTTTGCATCGGCTTTGCCGCCGGACGACGAGCCGCAGGCTGCGGATGTCACGGCTATGGACAGGCCGGCGAGAACCGCCAGCGATTTCTTGACGAATGATGCTTTCATTGCTGCTCCATACATATTGCTTGAATAAATGTGTTTACTGTTTATTGAGGTTGGTTGAGGGTTGGTTGGATACTGCAAAATCAGAATCTATTCGGACCCGTTTCGGCTGTTTGTTTGCTTGAGCAGCCACAGCGAATCTTCGAGATACCGTCGCGCGCATTCGACGCTGCCCGGTGCCTGGGCTGCTGCCAGCCCGTCAGGCAGCGCATCCTCGCGGTGATTGGTGGTCCAGCCGAGCATCTGCAGGCGGCGAATCATCGACAGCGCCGACATGGTTTCGAGCTCGTCGGCACTGAACCGACCAGCTTGGCGCTCGTATCCCCGCACCCACGCCTGGGCGAGTTCGGGAGCGTATGACTCGTGCTCGATGAAGCTCAGCGACGACGCGTAATCGTAGAGGTACCAGCTGTATCCGGCGTCATCGAAGTCGATGATGGTCAGCTCGCCATCCTCGGCTCTGATCACATTCGAAGGGCGCAGATCGGCGTGGATCAAGCCCCAGGTCTCGTTGGTGCGCGGCACTTTCATGACCACGTCCATCGCCTTCCACAACGCCTTTTCGCACGTCTCGCGCCCGGCATCATTCAGATTCGCGCTTTCCCACCGGCCCCAACGCGGGGATGGGCCGACCATGTTCGACAGATCCCAATTGAACCGCTGGAAGCCATACGGCGGTTTCCAATGGCGCGACTGCTCGTGGAACAGCGCCGCCCACGAACCGATGGTCTCGTAGTACGGTGCCGGATTATCGAGATCTTCGAGCACCTCGCCGCTGACGAATTTGGTGGAGACCACCGTCCAGCCGATGCCGCTGGTGTCATGGATCGTGGTCACGAAGGTGCCACGGACCGTGGGCACGGGATTGATGAGCCTGACGCCATCAATGTCGTGCAGTGCGTTGAGCCATAGGATCTCAGAAGCCACCGCCTGCGGCCCGCCTACGTATCCAGGCTGTGAGACGCGCACGACGCCTTCCTCCTTGCCGTCGAGCTTGAGCACGAAGGTCGCGTTCTCCGAGACGGTGATGAGTTTGATTTCGGCTCGGCTTTTCTCGATGCCCCAGGCCGCGCACACTCCTTGGAACAACCAGAACGGGGCCGACGAGCCTTTGGTCAGCCCGCTGAACGCGTCAAGGCTTGCCGGCTGGTCATCGGAGCCGAGAATCGTGGAAATCTGTAACATCGAAACCTCTTTTGTATAGCGGATTCGTGATTGGTGACTTCCATTCTCGCCAACATCGCCCGCGCAATCGCGGTGGAGCTGTTACAGACCAGTTACAAAACCGCGACTTGTATTAATGGCTGGTTACCGATGCCTGAGTGCGTGGGGGTTTGGAACTATCGGTTATGATGGAGACGCTGGACACGGCACTTCCGCACGTTCCCTACACTCTCGGCAGGCGCTAAGAACTTTCAGGGAACGTTGCCAAATCCGGTGGGATGGCTTCTGTGCCCATCCCCAAACAAAGCGAAGGGTCTCCGGCGTAGCGATACGTCGGAGACCCTTCGCTGTTCAACTGTTCGGGGTACCCATCCGGAGTTATGGGCCAAAAGGCCTATAACCCCCAATCCGCGACGCGGCGGAACGAGTTACACGCGCAGCCATGCTGTAGAATCAGGTTCTCGTACATGTAAACGAACGATGAAGAACGTTTATCAAGGAGGATGAGGGATGGCATACGACTGGACCGCGAGCGCCCGGCGCTTGCTCAAGGGCGTGGGCGGTGAGCAGAACGTCATTAATATGACCCACTGCGCCACGCGAATACGTCTGCAGCTCAAGGACGAATCAAAGGTCGACGAGGCAGCGCTCCGCGCCGATCCGAAGGTGATTACCACAGTGAGCGCCGGTGGTCAATACCAGATCGTCGTAGGCAATGATGTGCCGCTGCTGTACGATGCGATCATCGGCATCTCGAACATCGGCTCCGCCGAGGCTACAGGTAGCGCAGACTCAGCCGATGCCTCCGATGGCAACGAGCCGGCAGGCAAGCAGCAGAATCTGGCGATGCGGTTCATCGCCATGATCTCCTCGATCTTCCTGCCCATCATCTGGGTGCTGTCGGGCACCGGCTTGGTCTCGGCTCTGCTCCTGATACTCGTCAAACTGAACGTATTGGGCACCACCAGCCAGACGTACATCATCCTGCATGCCATCGGTGACAGCGTGCTGTACTTCCTTCCCGTGTTCCTCGCCGCTACGAGCGCCAAGCGCTTCAAGTCGAACCAGTTCGTCGCCATGGCGATTGCCTGCGCATTGATATACCCGTCAATAATCACGCTCGCGAGCGCCAAATCCGTGCATTTCATCGGCATTCCCGTGGCGATTGTGAATTACACCTACACGGTGATCCCGATCATCATCACGATCTGGGCCGCCAGCAAGCTCGAGCATGTCCTCAACAAATATCTGCCGAGCAATCTGCGTAACTTCCTCTCCCCCATGCTCGTCGTGCTCATCACGGTTCCGCTGGTGCTGCTGACCATCGGACCGCTGTCGAGCTGGTGCGCAGAGGGGCTTGCCAACGGGCTCGAATGGCTCTGGGGCAAGGCGCCTATCGTCGGCGGCCTGATCTTGGGCGCTGCCTGGCAGCCGCTTGTGGTGTTCGGCATCCACTGGGGCGTATGGCCGGTCATCATCAACGACATCGCGCTCAACGGCTTCAGCCATCTCTCCGCTCCCCTGCTGCCCGCCGTGTTCGGCATGTGCGGTGCCGTGTTCGGAGTGTTCCTGAAAACCAAGAACAAGCATCTCAGGGAGCTTGCCGGACCGGCGACCATAACCGGCGTGTTTGCAGGCATCACTGAACCGGCCATCTACGGCGTGACGCTGCCGCTGCGCCGGCCCTTCATCTACGCGGTTATCGGCGGCGGCGTCGGAGGTGCGATCGCTGCTGCGGGCGGTGGCGGAACGACTGCGTTTGCCCTGCCTGGTGGCCTGACCATACCGGTCTATATCGGCGTGGGCAATTTCTCCTTGGAGATGATCGGCACTGGGGTCGCGGCTGTGATTGCCTTCGTCCTCACGCTCACGGTTGGTTTCAAAGACATACCTGAGGATTCGGCGGCTTCGGTGGCGGCTGAAGCTGGGATTGACGCTGATAGTGTCGGCGACGCTCAGGCGGATGCTTCGCTCGCCGCAACTCCGGCTGTCGCGAGCGCGACCGCCGCCCCCGTGACTGCGATTCAGACTGCAACTCAGACCGCCACGGAAACCAAGGTCATCGCAGTCGGCGCGCCCGCCACTGGCACAGTGGTTGCCCTGCAGAATATCGCGGATCAGATATTCGCGAGCGGAGCGCTGGGCAAAGGAGCCGGAGTGAATCCCTCCGACGGCCGCATAGTCACACCGGTGAGCGGGACTGTCATCACGGCGATGCCGCACGCCTTTGGCATACAGACCGATGACGGCGTGGAAGTGCTGGTGCATATCGGCATCGATACCGTCAAGCTCAACGGAGAAGGCTTCCAATCCGCCGCCACGCAAGGACAGCGCGTGGAAGCTGGCGATCTGCTCAGCACTGTTGACTTGGCTCACATCGCCCAGGCCGGCTTCGACACAACGGTCATCACCGTGGTCACAAATTCGCAGCAGTTCGTCGATGTAGTTCCCACCGATGCCGCCACCGTGAACGCCGGGGAGCCGCTGCTCAGCGTCGTCGCCTGACGATTCACCCGATAGCTCATTCGGCACTCGTTGCCATTAACGCGTTGCCCCGCAATCTCGCTCGGCCGAGATTGCGGGGCAACGTTATATACAGACTCTGAATGTAATCGCGCTCTCTGTGTCCCGCCCGCGCAGCCCTTAACGAAACACCGCGCAGCCGCTACTATGGAGGCAGAGCAGATTTCATTATGTGCAAATCTAGACGGCTTCGCCTCGCAGACTCGGTTTGCCAGCTAATCCAGTTGACTTCGATTGCAGCACGGCCTCGCTGCATCTATGTGAGATATATCCAACATTTCACTTTTGTTGGGTATATCTCACAGCCACTTGTTTCGGCGGGCTATGCTGATGGCCTCCAGGCGGTTTCGGGCGGCGAGCTTGCTGAAAATCGCTGAAAGGTAGTTGCGCACAGTGCCTTCCGACAGGAAGGTATGCGCGGCGATGTCCTTGGTGCTCGAACCGTTCTGCGCGGCCTTGAGCACATCCATTTCTCTCGGCGTCAGCGGATTCTCATCCCCTTCGAACATGTTGCGCACCAGTTCGGGCGAATAAATCGTCTCGCCGCCCTGTATGCGCCGTATGTCTGCCATAAGCGTGTCGCTGGGCATGTCTTTGAGCAGGTAGCCGTTCACCTGCGCCCTCACCGCCCGCTCGAAGTAGGCTTTCTGGGCGAAGGTCGTGAGGATCACCGCCTTCGTCGCCAGCGCTGATTGGCTGATCAGATCGGCGACGTCAAGTCCCGAAGCGTGCGGCATTTCGATATCGAGTATCGCGATATCCGGTTCAAGCCGCGCGATATCCAGCCATGCCTGCTTGCCATCGCGTGCGCTGCCGATCACATGGAAATCATCTTCCAGATCAAGCAGCTGCGAAAGCGCGGAATTGAGCAGACTCTGGTCTTCCGCGATGGTGATGGTAATCGTCGAATCGCTTGTCTTCAAACCGTCTGTCATGCAGTCTCCTCGTGCGGTTCCTCGTGCGGTCTTTCGTATGGGATGCACGCCGTCACCAGCGTGCCTATGTCATTATTCCTGATGGCGAAACGCCCGCCCTGCCCGGCGATTCGCTCGCGCATCCCGGCTATGCCATTCGACCCATCCCTATCGTAGGGCGGCTTGCCGTTTCCATCATCCTGAATGCTGACCGTGTACATGCCGTCGACCTCGGCGAAAGCGAAAGCGATGACCACACTATGCGCATGGGCGTGGCGAATCACGTTCGTGCATGCCTCCTGCACGACGGCGCCGAAGCCCGTCTGCACAGGCGTAGGCCATGCACTGGCAGTCTGCTCCCCCTGCGTCGCAACATCGATTCCGGCCTCATGAAGATTCTTCTCCTCCTCGACCAGCACGTCCGCAATGCCCTTTTGCCGCATATTCCCCACGATATCCCGCACCAATTGAAGATTGCGCCGACTTGCGGCAGCGATGTCTTCCAGCTCACCGGCCACCTGCTCGGGCTGCTTGGTCACAAGCCGCTGCGCAAGCTCGGCCTTGATGGTGATCATGGAAAACGATTGCCCCAGCGTGTCATGCAAATCGCGCGCTATCCGTTCGCGCTCGGCCCGGATGATGGATTCAAGCCGCTGGTTCGACTGTTCAAGCTGCGCGCGCTGGATGCCAGCCAAAGTCAGCGTGCGCGATAACAGCGGTGCCATAGCAGCCAGGAACAGCGACATGTAGTTCCCGGCGTTGCACGCATCTGCTGCGCCAAAATCGGGAATGCTCATGACGAATGCGATGATGCCGCCGACGAGAAACGCATAATATCCGACGCAGAAAATGATGAAACGCTGACGCGGACGCCGAGCAAGCATCGCCGATATCTGCCACCCGGGAAACAGGAGCATATAGGCGTTGGACTGGAAGAGGATGAACGCGCCTGCGGTCGCCAGCTCCACCGGCATCGACCATTTCCACATGCTGCTGCGCTCCGTGGATGCTATATAACTCGCAAGGAATATGGCACTGATGCCAATCCACAGCCAATCCGTCTGGCTCTTGGGCGGGACGTAAGGAACGAGATTGAACGGCAGATAGATCAGCCAGATGTACGAAACCAGCCTCGTCGCGCTCATGCCGCGCTGCGCGATTCCGAACGACTCATCTGGCTTCCTGTGCATGGTGTCCCTCACCTATCATGGTTGCGCCGCGAGCGCCCGGCATGTCGGCCTTTCAGCGCAACAATCGCGAATACCGCAACGGTTGCCGCTACCCATCCCGCAAGATTCACCATAGCATCGCTTTCCAGCGGCCTGTCCTGAATCCAATCGCCCATCAACTCATTCATCGCCCACATCGGACTCGCTGTGCCGATGCGCTGCAGCCATGCCGGAAACATCTGCAGCGGCCACCACAAGCCGCTGATGATGGCGAGCGGAAAGACGGTCAGATTGCTGACGATGCTGAGCAATTGCGGCGAGGAGATACGCGAGTAGAGGATGCTTAAGGCCAGCACTGGGATGCTGCCGATAATCAGCAGCCCCATCATGCCCAGCACGTTCAGCACTGTCAGATCTGTCCTGTTGACGACTATCGACACAAGCGACAAGGCGATGACGGACGCCATATTCAGCAGCGTCATGAGCACCATCAGCGAGCAGTAATAGTTCCGCGTGCCAGTGGGCGTCATGCTCAGCGCCCGCACGAAGCCGACGCTGCGGTCGTTCTGCATCAGCGTGGAGAGGCTCATGATGCCGCCGAGCATGACGCTGAAAACGATCATGCTCGTAAGATACGTCTTGTGGAACGACGCCATGTCTGCCGCGTCGCCGAAGGTGAAGATCTTCGTAAACAGCACATAGAACATGATCGGCATAAGCATCACAAAGAAGGGATATTTCAGATTGCGCGCGAACAAACGTTTGTAGTCGAAGCCCAGCTGCTCGATGAACCTGCTCATGGCGAGCTCACCTTTGGATTTCGGTGCCGGCTGCGTTGTCGTTTGTGCCGTCAGGGCTGGTTGTGCTGTTGGATTTGGTGCTGGTTGTATCGTTCTCGTTGTGGTCATTTGCTTTCGCCTTCCGCGTTGCTGCCATTGATCGCACTCTTCGCATCACCGTCATCGCTGCCATCGCTGCCATCGCTGCCATCATCGTCATCATTCGCGTTGGCGAACATGTCCAAATAGACGTTTTCCAACGATTGGCGCTCGATGCTTAAGTCATGGATGCCTTTGAGATAGGTCATAAGCCCTTCCACAGTGCGATCCGTATCCGTACTCGTCAGAACGACCGTATTGCCCTGCTGCTCCAGATTCGCCACTGCGGGCAGGGACACCAGCGATGCTTGCGGAAGAGAAGCCGAAATCGAGAACGTCACTGTGCCGTTTTTCTTATATGCCTGAAGATCCTTCCACGTGCCGACGTAGGCGAGCCGCCCTGCTTTGAGGATGGCGATGCGGTCGGCCACATGCTGGATCTCCTCCAGGTAATGGCTCGTGATGATGATGGTCATGCCGTTCGCGCGCAATGCCTGAATGGACGTCCAGAAATCCCGTCGGGCTGCCGCATCCATTCCAGCGGTCGGCTCATCCAGAAACAGCAGTTGCGGCTGGTGGACGATGGCGCAGGCGTAGGTCACTTTGCGCAGCTGCCCGCCCGACAGCGAGCTCAAGTCCTGACCCGCTTGTTCGCCCAATCCCACGGACGCGATGACCTCTGCGGCATCACGCGAATGATCGTATTGGTGCGCGATAAGCGAAACCATCTCCATCACCGTGACATGCCTGATCAGCAGATTGCCTTGCAGCATCGAGCCGGTGCGGCTCTTCGCCGTCATATTGCCCGGCTGCCCGCCGAACACCGTTATCCCGCCCGGATTGGGCAGCAGGCCCTGAATGAGGTTCAGCATCGTTGATTTTCCGGCGCCGTTGGGTCCGACAAGTCCCAGTATCTCCCCTTTGCCGATGCTGAGGCTGACGCCCTTGAGCACATGCCGGTTCCCATAGGAGAATCTGACATCGCTGAGCGAGACGACCATTGCGCTTCCTTTCGCCGAAACCGAGGCATGCCGAATGCTGCGTCATTCCAAAACGCAGCGTCATGCCAATAGTTACGACGATAGAAAAAGACAGGCGTCAGCAGCAGTACGAGAAGTCATAAGTTGCGCATGACAAATGTCATTGATTCGGGCATACAGCCCTGCAGAGATCGTGAATGGGCAACACACCCGGAATCTCATACACAAGTCGGGCGATAGCGTTTTCGGCCCGCTATTTTCCGCGGCTGAACAACGCTATCGCCCGACTTGTGCGCATTACCCCGCGCATGTCATGACATGTGCCCGGGGGCTGGGTCTTGTCCTGCCCTACAACGACTCGTTGTACTTGCGGACGTTGAGGGTGCGCTGGGAGGCTTCGACGTTGGCGCTAATCATGTGGCGCAAGGCGCGGTCGGCGTCGGCGTGGGTTTCGAGCCAGCGGGTGCCGCCGGACACCAGCTTGGCCGGATCGGCGTAGAAGGGGTACAGCCCGCCGATGAGATTCTCGGCCATGTGGAAGGTCTTGTGCTTCCATATCCAGTCCACGGTCTGGAAGTAGCGGTCGATATACGGCTCAGCCAGCTCGGCGTTCGCCTGCGCGAAGCCGCGGATGACCTCTTCGAGCTGGCTGTTGGTCAGCGTGTCATTATCCAGCGCCTGATCCCAGGCCCAGTTCTTGGTCTCGGACGTGGAATGCGCGGCGCGGGCACCGTAGGCGAATTCGCGGTTCTCGGTGGTGTCGCGCTTGGCGAGTTCGGCGTCGATTCCGGCCTCGTCGATCAGGTTGGCAACGGCCAGCGCGTGGATGATGGCCCAGCGCAGATTGTTGTCGATTTCCAGCCCGTCGAGCGTGATGGAGCCATCGAGCAGACCTTGCGCGTTCGCGGCGAACTCGGCGTCGCCCTCCGTGCCATAGCCCAAGTAGGCGCTGACCAGCTGGAACTGCTCGTCGGAGCCGGGCTGCGCGTCATGGGCCAGCTGCCAGAGCTGTGCGGCCGCATGCTGGGCGACCTCGTCGGCGCGAGCGGCGGCAACATAGTGCATCACCGTGGTGCGCAGGGTCGCCAGCGCATAGCGGAAGGTGGTCGACTCGTGCTCGGTTGCGAGCATCTTCAGGCTCAGATCGGCGAAGCGTTCGGCCGGGAATTCGGCGTCACGCGTCATATCCCACAGCGACAGCCAGATCGTGGCGCGGGCAAGCGCGTCGTCGAAGCGATACAGGTTCTCGGCGGCGAATTCAAGCGAATCCGCGTCGAAGCGCAGCTTGGTATAGGTCAGGTCGTCATCGTTCACCAGGATGAAGGCCGGACGCTTGCGGCCCACAACCTGCGGCACCTCGGTGCTTTCGCCGTCGACGTCGAGCTCGAAACGGTCGGTGCGCACGATGGTGCCGCTGCCGTCAACACCGCCGTCAGCATTATCAGCATTATCAACGTCGTAGAAACCAATCGCCAGACGATGCGCGCGCAGCACCGGATGCTCCGCCGGCGCGGATTGCTTGAGCGTCATGGCAGTAATCGTGCCGTCCGCGGCCGTCTCCACCTCAGCGGCAATCGTATTGATACCCGCCTGTTCCAGCCATTGCGCGCTCCACGCCTTGAGGTCGCGGCCGGAGGCGGCTTCCAGTTCGGTGAGCAGATCGGCCAGCGTCGCGTTGCCGTACTGGTGCTTGGTCAGATAGCTGTTGATGCCCGTGAAGAACTGCTCGCGGCCGACGTAGGCGACGAGCTGCTTCAACACGGATGCGCCTTTGGCGTAGGTGATGCCGTCGAAGTTCACCTCGGTGTCATGCAGATCGTTGATCGGCGCGACAATCGGATGCGTGGTCGAAAGCTGGTCTTGGTTCAGCGCCCAGCTCTTCTCGCCGGAGGTGAAGGTAGCCCAGGAATCATGCCATTCGGTGGCTTCGGCAGTGGCCAGCGTCGACATGAACTCAGCGAAGGACTCGTTAAGCCACAGGTCATTCCACCACTTCATGGTCACCAGATCGCCGAACCACATGTGGGCCAGCTCGTGCAGCACGGTCACCACGCGGCGTTCGACCAGCGCGTCGGACACCTTGGATTCGAAGAGGTAGGAGTCGCGGATCGTGACCATACCGATGTTCTCCATCGCGCCCGCGTTGTATTCCGGCACGTAGATCTGGTCGAACTTCGCATACGGATACGGCACGCCCCAGGTCTTAGCGTAGAAGGCAAAGCCCTTCTTCGTGATGTCGAAGAGGTAATCCACATCCTTGCCAAGCGCATCCTTAAGCGCCTGACGGCAATACATCGCCATCGGCACGGTGCGGCCGTCCTCGTTGGCGTATTCGGTGTGCCACTGGGCATACGGCCCGGCGCAGATCGCGGTGAGATAGGAGCTCATTACCGGCGTCGGCTCGAACACCCAGCGTTTGATGCCTTCAATCGCATGGTCGCCCAGCGTGCCTTCGGCGGTGCTACCTTCCGTCGCCTCGCACAAGGCAACGGGCATATTCGAGGTGACGATCCAGCTTTCCGGCGCCAGCATGGTGAAATCGAATACGGCCTTGATGTCAGGCTGATCGAAGACCGCGTAGACGCGTCGCGCGTCCGGCACTTCGAACTGGGAGTAGAGATACACGTTGCCGTCGGAGGGATCGACGCTGCGGTGCAGGCCCTCGCCGGTGTTCGAATACCGGCACAGCGCCTCAACGATGACCTCGTTATGCTCGTGCAAATCCTTGAGCGCTATGCGGCTGTCCTCATATGCTGCAGCCGGGCCGAGCGGCTCGCCGTTGAAGGTGATTGCAGTGATACTGTCGGCGATGATGTCAAGGAAGGTCTCGGCTCCCGGCGTCGCGTCGAAGCGCAGCGTGGTGCGCGAGCCGAAGGTCTTCGGGCCTTTCGTCAGGTCGAGTTCGACGGCGTAATGGATCGGGGACGAGACGATGCCCGCCCGTTCCTCGGCTTCGACGCGGGTGAGGTTTGCTCCTGGCATGGTTCTCCTTGTGTGACTATATGACCATATGACTGTGCGGTTGTGTGACCTTGCGGCTATGTGGCTGTGCGACTATATCGGCGTCGGCCGCTGTTATTGCGTAACTTGCGACTCCAAGCGCCAACTATGCGAGTGCGGCGCAATGCAGTTCGTCCGCATTGCGCCGCACTCGTAAGCGGCATCGTGACCGGCACACAGCTAAGCTGCCGCTGCTATTCGTTTATTACAAACACCTCAGCGCCGGCCCGAAGCGTCGACGTCCTGCGCGATGTCGGCGACGACCGGCACCACCATGGGCTTGCGGTGCAGCTGGCGAGCCACCCAGCTGCCGATTGTGCGGCGCATGATCTGCTGCAGCTTGTAGGTGTCCTTGGTGCCCTGCATCATCGCATCCTCGAGCTGCTGGATGATCTGGCGGCGCACCTGCTCGAAATCGCTTTCGTCCTCAGCCATGGCGTTCAAGTAGATCTTCGGCCCGGACACGACGTCCGAACGGTCGGTATCGACCACGGCGAAGCAGGAGACGAAGCCTTCGGAGCCGAGAATACGGCGCTTCTCAAGCTCGTCATCGGTCAGCTCGCCGACCGAATCGCCGTCGACGTATACGTAGCCGCACGGCACGGAGCCGACGACTGCAGCCTGGCCGTGGTACAGGTCAACCACATCGCCATCCTCGGCCAGCACGACGTTATTCGGGCTCACACCGGTCTTGACGGCAATCAGGCCGTTGGCGACCAAGTGGCGGTTCTCGCCGTGAATCGGCATCGCGCACTTGGGCTTGATGATGTTGTACAGATACAGCAGCTCGCCCTCGTCGGCATGTCCGGAGACGTGAATCGCGGCGCTGTCCTTGTTCACGACGCGCGCGCCCTTCTGCACGAGCTTGTTGATGACCTTGTAGACGCCGTGCTCGTTGCCCGGGATGAGCGAGCTGGCCAGCACGACCGTGTCGAACTCGTTGACGGTGATGTCGCGGTGCGTGCCCTCGGCGATGCGGCCGAGCGCGGCCATCGGCTCGCCCTGCGAACCGGTGCACATGTAGACGATCTTGTTGTCCTGCACGTCATGCGCCTTCTTCAGGTCGATGACCGTGCCTTCGGGGATGTGCAGATAGCCCAAGTCGGAGGCGATGGCCATGTTGCGCACCATCGAACGGCCGACGAAGACGACCTTGCGGCCAATTTTGTGCGCGGCGTCCACGACCTGCTGCACGCGATGAACGTGGCTGGAGAAGCTCGCCACGATGATCTTGCGCGTGGCTTCGGAGAAGACCCGCTCAAGCTCCGGCCCGATCGAGGTTTCGGGCTTGACGAAGCCGGGGACCTCGGCGTTGGTCGAGTCCATCATGAGCAGGTCGACGCCCTGTTCGCCAAGCTTGCCGAACTCCACCAGATCGGTGATGCGGTGGTCGAGCGGCAGCTGATCGAGCTTCAGGTCGCCAGTGTCGATAAGCGTGCCGGCAGGCGTGCGCACATGCACGGCCAGCGCGTCGGGAATCGAATGGGTGACGGCGATGAATTCGAGGTTGAAGGGGCCGACCTTGAGCTTGTCGCGGCCATCGACCTCAACCATGGTCGGGTTCTGATGATGCTCCTCGCACTTCGCCTTGACGAAGGCGAGCGTGAGCTTGGATCCTATCAGCGGGATGTCCGGGCGCAGCCTGAGCAGATACGGCACGCCGCCGATATGATCCTCGTGCCCGTGGGTGAGCACCAGGCCATCGACCTGGTCGAGCTTGTCCTTGATGTAGTCGAAATCGGGCAGTATCAGGTCAACGCCGGGCTGTTCCTCTTCCGGGAAGAGCACGCCGCAGTCGACGAGCAGGATGTGGCCGTTGTATTCGATTACATTCATGTTGCGGCCGATTTCGCCGAGGCCGCCGAGCGGCGTGATGCGCATAGAGCCCTTGCGATACTTCGGCGGAGCGATCAGATGCTCGTCCTGCTGGGGCGATAGAGATGAGCCGTTGGAGCGCCCCCCGTTGCGGCGCTGGCCACCACGGCCCGAGTTCGAACGGCTGGAATTGGAACGATTCGAGTTGGAGCGCCCAGAATTCGAGCGCCTGCCTCCGGAGCGTGAATTGTGCGAGCGCTCGGACCGGCCGCGCGTCTCCTCAGGCTCCGAAGCCTGTGCTTCGACGTCGCGCTGATCGGCCGCGTATTCGCGCTCCTGCGTCGGTTCCGACGTGGGCTCTGCAGCAGATTCCGCTGTGAAATCCACGGCGGATTCACTGCCCCGTCTGGCAGCTTTGCTGCCGCGCCGATGTGTGGTTGTTGCTGTTTGTTCTTCTGTGTCCATATCCTAGTGAATTTCTGTTCTTTTAGTGTCCGCGCCTATGCGTGGACGAGGATTGATGCGCCG
Organism: Bifidobacterium tibiigranuli; assembly: GCF_022655035.1. GTDB lineage: Bacteria > Actinomycetota > Actinomycetes > Actinomycetales > Bifidobacteriaceae > Bifidobacterium > Bifidobacterium tibiigranuli_A. The sequence continues at coordinate 397,724 of NZ_JALCUA010000001.1, forward strand.
GTCGGTGCGAACCTTGCAAGCCCGTGTCCGCCAACCGGTTTGAGCGCTTCGGCATTGCCAAGCGCCCTCGATGAGCAGCGTTACAGGAGCCCAGAAGCACGCATGCCGTTTTCGGCGCGCGTGAATTCGTCAGGGCCTGGTCCGACATTCGGCAGGCGCATGGTCGTCTCTTCGAGCACGCCGCGCACCTTAAGCGAAGCCTTGGCCATAACCGCCTGGAAGCCGTTGCCGTTCAGGGCCTCGACAAGCGGGGCGAGGCGCACCGCGAGCTTCTGCGCGGTGTGAATGTCGCCACGGTCGAAGGCCGTTGCCAAGTCACGCATCGGGCCGGCGGCCGCATGCGCGATAACCGAGATGATGCCGACCGCGCCGACCGACAGGAACGGCAGGAACAGCCCGTCATCGCCCGAATACCACGTCAGCCCGGTCTCGATGCGCTTGCGCACCGCGCCAGCGATATCGCCCGTGGCGTCCTTGACGGCCTTGATGTGATCCAGCTCGGCCAAACGCCGGTAGGTTTCCAGCTGGATGTGCACGCCGGTGCGGCCCGGGACGTCGTAGATGATGATGGGCTTGTCAGCCGAAGCGTTCACCGCCTGATAATGGCGGAAAATGCCCTCCTGCGAAGGCCGCGAATAGTACGGCGCGACGACGAGCACCGCATCGGCACCCGCCTCCTGCGTCTGTTCGGCCATGCGCACGGTGTGAATCGTGTCGTTCGAACCAGCCCCGGAGATCACCGGAACATCCACGACGTCCTTGACGGCCTTGACCAGATCGACCTTCTCATCCATATGCGTCACCGGCGATTCGCCCGTGGTCCCGTTGACGACCAGGCCGTCGGCGCCGTCGCTTACCAGTTGTCTGGCAAGGCGTTGCGCCGCATCGAAATCGATGGAGCCGTCGGCTGTCATAGGGGTAACCATTGCGGGAAGAATGCGCCCAAATGGCGCCGGGTCAAGAAGATGCATGGAACCGTCACTCATAATGCCCACGGTACTTCGCGGGCGGGACGCAATGGCCGTTCCAGAACGGCGAAAACCTTTGAAACACCTTCTTCTCGTACTTTTGTCACGCAAACCGAGCACTTTGCGTGACAAAAGTACGAGGAACGGATTGTTCGGACTGTTCAGATTGTGCTGGTAGCTGGGGCGAACAGCTAGGCCTTGTCGACTGCGTGGCCGCCGAACTGGTTGCGCAGAGCCGCCACCACTTTCATGGTCATCGGATCGTCAAGCTGCGAGTTCTGGCGGGCGAACAGCGAGGCGGCGGTCACGGGCAGCGGCACGCCGAGGTTCAGACCGTCCTCGATCATCCACTTGGCCTCGCCGGTCTCCTGCGCACGTCCTGCGATATGCTCCAGATCCTTGTCATCGTCCAGCGCACGCACCAGCAGATCGAGCAGCCAGGAGCGTACGACCGAGCCTTCGCGCCAGGAATCGCATACGTCGCGCGGATTGTCGACCAGTTCGCTGGCCTCCATCATCGCGTAGCCCTCGCCCAGAGCCTGCATCATGCCGTATTCGATGCCGTTGTGAATCATCTTGACGTAGTGCCCCGCGCCGACCGGTCCAGCGTGCACCAGACCGCTGTCACCTTGCGGTTTCAGAGTTTCCAGCACCGGCTTGATGCGTTCGTAGTCTTCGGCAGCGCCGCCTGCCATCAGCGCATAGCCTTCGGTGCGGCCCCAGACGCCGCCCGAAGTGCCGACATCCATGAAATGAATGCCATGCTGCTCCAATTCCTTGGCGTGGCGCTGATCCTCGCGATATCGGGTGTTGCCACCGTCGATTACGAGGTCGCCGGGTTCGAGCAGCTGCGCGAGCTGGTCGACGGTGCTGTCGGTGGGCTTGCCGGCGGGCACCATGATCCAGATGGCGCGCGGCGCGTCGAGCGCGGCGACCAGTGCTTCCAGCGAGTCCACGTCGCGGCCCGACTCCGGGGACATGTCGAAGCCGACGACGTCGTGGCCGCCGTTTTTCAGTCTGGCGACCATATTGCCGCCCATGCGGCCCAGTCCTATCATGCCGATTTTCATGAGATTCCTTTCCTTAAGGTTTCCTATGGAGATATTGGTGTCCGCTGCGCTGTGTTGCGCGCAGCCTAGATTGTGGGTTGATGTAATCAGGCTCCCAGCGCGTCGAGGACGGCCTGGGTTTCCTGCTCGACACTCAGATGCTTGCTGAGGTCAAGGGTCAGATGCACCTCATCAGCGCTCGGCGGTTCAAGGATCGCAAATTGCGAATCGAGCATCGCCGGCTTCATGAAATGACCGCTGCGGTGCGCAAGCAGCTCCATAACCGTGTCATAGTCGCCGCTGAGATACACGAAGATGACGCCGGGCAGGCGCAACTTGTCGCGGTAGACCTTTTTCAGCGCCGAGCAGGTCACCACTCCCGGCTTGCCGTTGTCGACATGCTCGCGAATCCATGCCGCGAGCTTGTCGAGCCAGCCCCAGCGGTCCTCGTCGGTGAGCGGGATGCCCGCCGCCATCTTGTCGATATTGGCCTGCGGGTGGAAGTCGTCGGCCTCCGCGCTGTCCCAGCCCTGCCGTTCGGCGATGGCTGTGGCGACGGAGGTCTTGCCGCAGCCGCACACCCCCATCACGACGAGAATCGGCGCAGCACCGCGCAGATAGCCGTCGGGGATGGTGTTCTCAATGACCTCGTCGATGACGTCGTCGGTGACTGACCCTGTGATCGACTCGGTGTCATCGCGTGTCATGGTCAGTGTCTCATGCTCGCTCATGAGCGTTCTCCGTTTCTTGCATATTGCTGATTATCGTCGTGAATTGTTGCGCACGGTGCGTATCGAGCTGTTACTTATCTCATATTTTCATATCTGCTGCACTAGCTAGCTATATGCCGATCGGCACAAAGATGCTCGCGATGAGCACCAGCGCCAGCACGACTACCGACAGCAGGCATTCCAACACGGACCAGGTCTTGAAGGTCTGGCCGACATCGAGGTTGAAGTATTCCTTGACCAACCAGAAGCCGGCGTCGTTGACATGCGAAAGGAAGATAGAGCCGGCGCCGATGGCGAGCACCAGCAGCGAAACCGCAGCCGGAGATGCGCCCATGGAATCCATGACCGGGCCGAGGATGCCGGCGGTCGTCATGATGGAGACGGTGGCCGAGCCGGTCGCCACGCGCACGAATACGGCGATGAGCCAGCCGAGCAGCAGAATCGAGATATGCGAATGCTCTACGAAGCCGCCAATCATCGTGCCGATGCCAGTGTCGACAAGCACGCCCTTATATCCGCCGCCTCCGCCGACGATCAGCAGAATGCCTGCGACCGGAGGCAATGCAGCCCCGAGCGATTCGTTGATCTTCTTGAACGGGATGTGACCAACCGAACCGAGCGCAATCATGGAGAACAGCACGGCGATGAGCAGCGCCAGCTCCGGCTTGCCCAGGAAACTCACGATTTGCGTCCACATGACTTGGGACGCATATGCCTTGGGTGTCGCAATCTCACAGATCGCGTTAATCAGCATCAGGACGGCGGGCAGCAGGATGCACAGCACGGACAGGCCGAAAGAAGGCAAGGCGCGACCGTCCGCGCCGCGATCCTCCTTGGACTCGGCGAAGTTCGCCGGGGCGCCGACCGGCACCCACTTCGCGGAGATAGCAGCGAAGGCCGGGCCAACGATGACGACGGTCAGAATGGCGATCGGAATGCCGAACAGCATGGTGATGCCGACGCTGGGATTGTCCTTGAAGCAGCTCAGCGCCGCCAGCGGGCCGGGGTGCGGCGGAACGCATGCGTGCATAACCGACAGACCGGCCAGGGTGGGAATGGCCACCTTCATCAGCGGCAGACCGGTGCGGCGCGTGACAAGCACGATAACTGGAACCAGCATGACCAGACCGACTTCAAAGAACATCGGCAGGCCGATAAGCGCGCCGATAACCGCCATCGTCCAGGGAATCATCGCCTTCGAGGAGCGCGATACCAAGGTGTCGACGATGCTGTCGGCCGCCCCGGTGTCCATCAGCACGCGGCCGAGCATTGCACCCAGTCCGATGAGGATGCCGACGCTGGCCATCGTCGAACCGAAGGACGTACTGAAACTGGTGATGGTGTTAACAGGCCCGTATCCCGATCCGATGCCGACGACAAGGCCGGCCAGAATCAAGGATACGAAAGGATGCAGCTTGGCTACGGTGACCAGCAGTATCAGCACGATAATGCTGGCGATCACGCTCACGCCCAGTTGCGTTGTATTCAGATGCGGTGCAGCAGTCACTGCAGCAGCAAGCACAGTATTCATCCGTTACCTCTTCTTCGAGCACTCATGAATAAACGTATTGATATGTTATATACCGGCAAACAACGTTGTTTTGTATGCCATAAGGATAATATATACGCATATTGCATGTTTACGCAACGCGAGACACGCAGTGTTTTCTGTTATCTGCGCCATACTTGAAGGCATGACGGATAGGTACTCGACCGAAGCTGCAGCGGGCAGCCATATCAATGCTTCGTCTGCTGCGCAGGACGAGGCCAGCCTGCACGACCGACTGCTTGAGGAATGGGGATCGGATATCGCCGCAGGGCGCATCGGGGCCGGCGAACGGCTGCCGCAGCCAAGCGCGGAACTCGGCGTGCCGTCACGCACCGTCACCCGCGAGGTGACCCGCGTTTTGGAGTCAAAGGGCATGGTGAACGTCCGGCGCAAAACCGGCGCGATCGTCACTCCATCAGCCCAGTGGAATCCTTATGACCGGCAGATCATCCGCTGGCGACTCAAGGGGCCGGAGCGGCTCGCCACCTTGCACGAGCTGTCGCAGCTGCGTGTGGCGGTGGAGCCGGCCGCGGCATTCCTGGCCGCGCAGAATGCGACTCCGAGCGACTGGGCACGACTCACGCAGGCGACTATGGACATGGTCGCCTATTCGAATCATGCCAACGAATCCGAATATTTGCAGGCCGACATCATGTTCCATCGCACCTTGCTCACGGCAACCGGCAATCGGATGTTCGCGGCGCTGGACGGCATCATCGTCGCCACGCTCGAAGGACGCACCGAGCATCAGCTCATGCCGAGCATTGCAAACGCTGATGCTCTGCGCCGGCACACCGATGTCGCCGCCTTCATCCGCAAGGGCGACGGGATCGCGGCACGCAAGGCTATGGAGGATATCGTCAACGAATCGGATGAGGCCATGACGCAGATGACCGGCGGCGAATGACGGATGTGTCTGTACCTACAGCTGCCGGCATTTAAAGGTCGAGGAAGGTGTCGAGGCCGACGTTCAGCCCCGGGTAGCCGCCATCGCGCAGCTTGCGCACGGCAAGCAGCACGCCCTGCATGAAGGATCCGCGGTCGAAGCTGTCGGCGCGGATGACCAGCTGCTCCCCCGCGTTGCCCAGCAGAATCTCCTCATGCGCGTTCAGGCCGCGCAGACGCACGGCATGCACATGCACTCCGTCGACCACCTGGCCGCGCGAACCGCCGTCAGTCACCGTGCCGTCGGGCATGGGGCCGAGCCCCGCCTCGCGACGGGACGCGGCGATGGCCTGCGCAGTGTGGATGGCGGTGCCCGAAGGCGCGTCGATCTTGTCGGGATGATGCAGCTCGACGACCTCGACCGATTCGAAATACCGCGCGGCCTGTGCAGCAAAGTGGTCGGCCAGCACGGCAGATATCGCGAAATTCGGCGCGATGAACACGGACTGGTCCGCGCGGGGCGCGTTCGCCAAGGCCTGACGCACCTGCTCAAGCTTGTCGTCATCCCAGCCGGTGGTGCCAACCACGACATCGACGCCATGCGCGACCAGTGTCAGCACATTGCCCAGCGAAGCCGAAGGAATGGTGAATTCGACTGCGACATCCGTATTGCCTGAATTGATCTGCGCGGGATCCTGTCCGTGGTCGATGGTGTGCGAAAGCTGCATGTCGCTCGCGTCGTTCACCGCCTGCACCACGCTGGCCCCCATGCGTCCCTTCGCGCCTACCACTGCGACTCTGATCATCCGTTCACACTTTCCACATGCCGTTCGCAGCCGCGAACGCAATTCCTGTAACTACCTACGTACTCTTGTATACTACTGGACCGTATGCCGCTGACGGCTTTCAGCGTACGTTCTATGTCATGCTCACGAGGGCCGTATCGGAAAACGTACGCTGAGCTGACGTTATCGTACGTTTTCCGATTCACAGGGCTGTTTCGATACAGAAAACGTACGCTGAGCGTGAGTCAGCGCTCTTCTTGCACCCGTTCACGCCTGTGCCTTCGCCGCGCGTCGCCGCGCCAGCGTCCAGCCCATAACCGCCAGCACCAAGGTCACGAAGGTCGTGGCGCAGGGCAACAGCATGCCGGTATGGTAATCGGCGACGTCGAGCACGATGCCGCCGAATGTCGACCCCAGCGAAGCGCCGACCTGCCCAGCCGTGGTGATCCACGACAGGCCTTCAGTCAGCGAGCGCGACGGTACGGTGTTCTTGACGATCAAGTTGCCGGTGGCGAACACCGGCGCGACGCACAATCCCGAAAGCACCGACAGGAAGCCGAGCAGGATCAGATTGCCCATGGCGAAGCGGATCAGCACGTATCCAAGCGTGAGCAGGGTCAGAAACTCGACCATATGCCGCCAGTTCGAGCCCTTCAACTCCTTGACGCCGAAAATCAGCCCGCCGACGCACGAGCCGACCGCGAACATGGCCAGCTGCAGGCCGAGCAGCTGCTCCCTGCCCATCGCCTTCATCATGGCCGTCACCGAAACATCGAAGGCGCTGAAGCTCATGTTGAAGGTCACGAACACCAGCAGCAGAGGGAGAATGCCCTGATACAGCAGCACGCTTTTAGGCCTGGGGCCGTGCCGATGCAGCTGGTGGATGCTGAACTCGGCTGATTCGGTGGCGTTCTTTGCTGCGGCGTTTTCCGCAGCAGCGGCCGTTGCGACAGTGCCGTTTGCGACAGTGATTGCCGCAGCGGTGTTGTCAACGTCAGCGTTCCCGACTCCGCCATTGCTCATCGCGTCGCGTACGTCGACGTCATCATGCGAAGCGGCAGTGACCTCGACCATCTCCACGACCGACGGCTGCGTGCCCTTGAGCGAGAAGAACACCGCACCGCCGATTCCACAGGCGAGCGTGGGTACGAAAAGCTGCGAAACCGGGTGCACGGAAGTCGCCAGGAAGGCTGCCAGAATCGGCCCCAAGATGAACACCATCTCGTCGATGGCGGATTCCAGGGCGTAGGCGGTGTTGAGCCTCTTCGCATTGGCTGGCCCGCGCAACGCGTACGCCCAGCGGGTGCGCACCAGCGCGCCGAAGGAGAACTGGGTCAGCCCCATCAGCACAGCCAACGCGAACAGCAGCGCAATCGGCACGCGCAACAAGGCCGCGAATGCGAAGACCAGCATCGCGATAACCTGCAGCACCAGCGCGACACGTCCGACGCGCCGCTGTCCGAAACGGTCGAACAGCCGCGCATAGAGCGGCGTGACGGCTGCGAGCGCCAGAATATAGGCCGCGCTCATCGTGCCGGCAGTCGTCCAGTTGCCATGCAGATGGTTCAGCGCCAGCACGATGCCCAGGCTCATCATGGACATCGGCAGTCGCGCCACGGCACCGGAAAGGCAAAAGGCCTTCGACCCGGGGACAGTGAAAAGCTCGGCGTAGGGCGAGGAACCGCCGGTCGAAGGGTTGCTTGCGGCGGGTTTGCTGGCCGGCCTGCGATGCGAAGACACGCCATCGGCGAATTTGCCATCTGAAGGCTTATCGCGCGAAGCGGCAAATGTCGCCGAGGCCGCAGTTGAACGCCGACGTGCGAGCCGTGGTATTCGGAACATCGCGTTCACCGCGCACCATCCTTTCGTACTGCTGCCGTGTGATTCGAATGCCTGGTGTTATCCGGCTGTGCCGTGTGATCTGCTCGCGATATATGGCTTGTTTCCGTGTGATCTGTTTCAGTGCGGTCCATGTGCTGTACATCGCCTAGGATCTGCTCTGTTTCGCCGGCATAGATGCGTGAGATTTCCGGAGCGAACAACACCAGATCGGTGTCATCGGCATCCGAGATGTTGCGCTGCGCAACACGGGTCATGCGCTGGTGGTCATAGAAGCCCATATCGCAATCGCTATCGGTATGCAGGTGGAAGCGCTGCACGCCTGCACTGGCAAAGTCTTCGAGCATGGCGTGCCATAGACCGCCGCCGACCCCATGCCCACGAGCATCTGCCGCGACGAGGAACAGCTCAAGCTCAGCATCCGAGTCGCGGTCGACGCCTGAATCTTGCTCCATCTGCGTATCGATATCACGTTGGAGCGCCATACCGTGCAAGGCATGCCGGCCGGCGTCACTGAGCGCCAGCTCGCGGTCCAGCTCTCGCAGCTCTTCTTCGGCGCGAGGAAACAGCGGAGTTTGGCCGACTGCCCGCACGAGGGTGACCCCCATGAATCGCCCGTCGAGGCAGGCGGTTCGCGTGCTTGTGCTCGGCGCGAGATAGCGCAGCACGAAACGGCGCGATATCATCTTGGAAAGCTGCGGGCTGTCCGTCGGCTCTGCGCGGCCCCAGGTGCGGTCGAACTCTTGCGTAATCGCCTCGATATCGTCCCAGCTCATGGGTCGGTACTCGACACGGCTGGCGCTGCGCACTCCGTTTGCTGCGCCTTTCCGGTTTGCTGCGTTCCTCTGGTTCGTTACGCTTTGGCTCGTCACGTTCCGGTTCGTCACGTTTTGCTTCGTCACATTCTGCGCGGGCATGGCTATGCCCCTCCTTCGTTGCATCACCATGTATGCCGCCCACACATGAGGCACGAGGGTCGCAGCTCCCCTCCGCAACGGCATTGCGACGCGGTTTCCAGTCGCAGGGCCTTACCGCTCGCGCGGTCGCCTAGTCATTGTCGGATTGCTGGGGGATGCCGGAGCTCAACTCGGCCAGAATCTCCTGTTCTGTTTTCGCGCGAGCATGCAGCTCGCGACTGCCCTCTTCGGGCTCATCCAGATAGTACAGCGTAGCGTCAATGCTGGCCAATGGCACGTCCTCAATCGCCGAGAGCAGAAGACGATACATGTCCAGCTGACGCAATTTGCGCTCGGCATCCTCTGCCGTACGGGGTTTCGCACCCGTCTTCCAGTCGACGATGGTGAAGCGTTTCGGCTCATCATGGCTGTCACGCCCATATTGCCCACCATGCTGGTCAGCCCGCCCATGTTGTTCGTTGGCAGTATCGCTCTGCTCGTCTAGTCCTCCGAAGAAGACCGCATCGAGCTTGCCTACGACGATTTGATCGCCCAGCTGCGGCAGCGCGACGACGATCTGCCGCTCCGCCCAAGCTGGGCGTCGGCGCGCCCATCGCGAATCGGCCAGCCGGCGCTCCCACAACGCAATTCGCCGTTGCTTGGCGTCGCTAGCACCGCGTTCGACGCGTCGTTCTACGATGCTGAGCTCTTCCAGCATTTGCGCCCGAGTCTGGCTGGACGTCTCGGCGGCAATCGTGTTCGTATCCGCATCCCACGCATTGTCGGGCACGTCGTCGCGTCCGAAGGCATTAACGAAGCGCTCAGCCCACGCATGCAGCATCGTGCCCGACTGCGCCGCAGGAGAGGCGACCTGCGGTATCGGGCGAACCAGCGCACGCCAGAACCGCTGCTCTTCACGCGCATTCATGGAGCCGGAACGCGCCTGCAGCGCGGTGACATTCTGCCGCCGATTGGCCAGAATCCGCTTGCCCCGCTCGCGGACGACGTCATTCAATGTGCGGGTCGAAGTCCCATCGCCGCCGGCGGTCCACGGCATGAGGTCCTCGTCCTCGACCAGCAGCTGAGCCCTGAACAGCAAGGATTGCGCAGGGGGCAAAGTACTGTCGGCAGATGCCTTCGCAAGATATGGCATCGTCCGATGAGCTGACGTCGTTTGCGATTGTTGCGGCACGGGAAGATCTGATGCTGGGTTCCGGCGGCGAGCCAGCGCTGTGCGCACTGCGTCGGCGGAGAGACGCAAAGCGCTCGATACGTTCTCGCTCATCGCGCTGGGCCACGGCAGTCCCTCCGGGTCCTCATCGTCCGCCAACTCGGACTGCCAGGCCTCACTGACTACGAGCCGCTGATACCATTGGGCATGCTCGCCAGCGAAGAAGCCCTCAGGCAGCACGGCTTCAGTGGCGGCAAGACTGCGTTCGGCGGCCTGGTCGCTATCGGTCTGCGGCTTGGCGATATCCTCGTGATGGCACAGCGAATCGCGCACTTCAACCCAGAAGTTCGAAGGTTTGGCACGTCGTCCCTTCGCCTCTTCCGGCTCGCGGCCAGTCTCGTTCGTGGCGCTGTAGGTGAGCAGAACCTCCTCGCGCGCACGCGTCAACGCCACATATGCAAGCCGTCGTTCGTCGGCGTGCAAACGTCTGCCGTACTCCTCTCGCTGGGTCAGGTACCATGCCTCGCGATCCTCCTCTCCGACGCCTTCGTTCAAAGGCGCGGCGGCCCGCATATCGCCGAAGATCTCATCGTCGATCTGCTCGACGTCATCAAGAGAGCGCAGGACCTCGATCGGGTCTGCGCCCTGCTGCGCATCATGCGGGAACCGTGGCAGAATACCCGCATCCGCGCGAATCGGCACTGGCACAGCGGCGGGGTCGGTCAGCCAGGTGTTCGCGGTCTGCGCGTATTGCGGGGCGACCCACGCGCCGCCCTGCATGCCGCCGGGATGCTCCTCATCCAGGCTGATGCTCAGATTGTCGCCTTGGCTGCTGGGGAATGTGCGTTCGGCGAGGCCGACCACCGCCACCGAATCCCATTCCAATCCCTTCGCCTGATGGATGGTCATGAGCACGACATCCGCCGATTCATCCGGCGCCGCTGCGGTCTGGTCCTGTATGGCAGCGAGCGCATCAACCCAGGAGACGAAGCCGCGTAGGGTGGCCCGCTGCCCTTCGGCGATCTCCTGCGTGTAGGTGTCGATCAGTTGGACGACCGCGTCCATCGGCGCACGGGCCACCGACGGGGAAACCGGCTTATCCGGGTATGCGAGCGCCTGAGCCACAACGGCATCGATGTCCAGATCCAGCGCCTCGACCGCTGTGCGCACCACTTCGGCCAGCGGATGGTTGAGCACGCGATGCACCTGTCGTATCGCGGCACCGGCACGCGCTATGGTTTGCCGACTGCGCGGCGTCAGCGATGGCATGCGTTCAAGCTGCTGCGGCAAATCGGGATCGACGAGCACATCGCCGAGGAACACCGCATTGGGCACTTCGTCGCGATGCTCACTGACACATTGCGCCCATTGCTCCTGAGGAAGATCGGCGCTTGCCACTCCGGCCTGCACCAGTGCGCGGAAGCGGAATTCGGTATTGCGTCGTTCGGCGGCATCCGCAAGCGCCTGCAGCTCATGCGTCGAAAGCGCATATCTCGGCGTGGCGAGCAGCCGCATCAGCGACGCAGAATCCGTGTGATCGGCGACCACATGCAGCAGCGCAAGCAGGTCGCGCACCTCGGGGCGTTCAAGCAGCGCGGAGTAGCCGACAATCTGCACCGTGAGTCCGGCTTTCTCAAGGCTTTGCGCGAATTGCGGCATCAGCGATTTCGTGCGGAACAGCACGGCCACATGGGGTCCATTGCCTGCGGAGCTGCTGGGAGCATCGGTTCCTGCACTGTCGAGCCCGTCGCCATGCCCGGAGTGTCTGGCAATCGAGGCGAGCGCGAATCTCGCCACGGCATCGATTTCCTGGCCGAGCGTCTCGTATCCCAGGACCCCCAACGTGCCGGTTGGCGCATTGTCCATCGCCTGCAGCCGGTCGACGTCGACTTCATGCATCAGCGAACTGCTGGGGCGCTGCTGCCGCCCAGCCGCACGCAGCGGCGCAGTGAGATTATTCGCCGCCTCGAGCACGATGCGCGCATTGCGACGCGTGACACTGAGCGCGTACGGGCGGCTTGACTCGCCTAGCTCGAAATCGCGCTGGAATATGCGGAACGCGCCCGGGCTGGCACCTCGCCAAGCGTAGATGGACTGGAAGGGGTCGCCGACCGCGCCCACCGCGCTGCCGCCTGTGTCTCTCGTGCTTGCGCTTCCTATGTCTGAGTTTCTTGCATCTGCGCTGGTCGCGTCGGCGTTACCTACACCTGCGTTATCTGCGAATGCGCCCGCATCCATCCTAACGGACTCCCCACGGGAATTGTCGTCCTGTATATGCGATGGCGTGAGATGAGACTGTGCAGGATGAAACTGTGCAGGATGAAACATGGCGGCGAGCAGCGCCGCCTGGGTCGTGGACGTGTCCTGATATTCGTCAAGCAATACGTGCCCGTAGCGCCGACGGTAGCGTTCGCCGATCGAGGGGAATCGCGTGACCAGTTGGAATGCCGCCACGGTGAAATCATTGAATTCCGCCATATTGAGCCGGCGTTTGGCCGCATGGTATTCCTGCACGAGCGTGAGCAGCGTTTCGCGCTGCGCCACGACCTGCCGTAGCTGGCCGCAACGGTAGATGCAGAGCCGTCTGAGCTCGGTCTCATATTCCTCAAGACGTTGCTGGTAGTGCGTATCACTTTCCTTCTTCGTGCGCTTTCTCATCTTCGGCGCAGGTTCGCTCTCGGGCATCGATTCATCACCGATGGCCTTATTCAGCTGTTCTGCGAATCCTGCATCCCATATCCGGATGCGTTCGGTGGCTTCGCCGACACCCGTGCATCCCTCGCCGATCATCGCGCCGGAGATGGCATTGGACAGCGCCAGCACCGCGTTCACGACCGTCGTGAATGCGCCGAAGTCCTGCCCGGACAACAGCTCCATATGCTCGTCGACGACATTGGCCGCCAATTGGTATGCGCCAGCCTCGCTCAGTGGCTGCGTATCCTGGTCGAAGCCGACCAGCAGGCCGTATTGGCGCACAACCGATTGGAAGAAGGCATCGTACGTCAGCACCTCGGGCTTGAGGAACGCCCGGTTCATGGCTTCAAAAGACGCTCCGCTGCCCGCGCCCGCTTGCGTGGGCTGGCTCATCACGGCCTGCGAGACGCGGCCAAGCAGCTCGGATGCCGCCTTGCGGGTGAAGGTCAGGCCGAGGATGCTCTGCGGGGCGACGCCGCGTTCGATCAGCGCGATAATTCGCCGGGTCATCGTGTAGGTTTTGCCGCTGCCTGCGCCCGCGACCACCAGCATATCGTCGTTGATCGGCGCATTGACGGCCAGCGCCTGCTCGGGGCTGTCGGTGATATCGGTCATGCTGCCCGCCCCTTCCTGATCTCGAAAACCGTGTCGCTGCGCCCGGAGCATGCCGGGCACACGGCACGCATGCGGCAATACTTCATATGGCTCTTGCTCGGGTGGGCGATCAAGCTTGCGGAACAGCTCGCCGCAGCCGCATAGAACACTCTGGCAATCATGGTCAGCGCCCACACCGCCTGCGTGCCGCGCAGCGCGACGAACTGCCGCCATGCGGACTCACTCACGCCTTCAGGAACTGCGTCAGAGTCGAGAGCGACCGTATCCGTCAGCTTCTCCAAGCTCGTGTAATGGTATCGCGCAGCGAAGGCCGCATCGTTCAGGTGCCCATCGACGAACAGCGGCGGCTGGAACAGACCTTCGGGAGCATAGCTTTCCGCTGGCAGCTTGCCATTCGCCACGTAGAACAGGTCGCTTTGCTCGATGCGCGGCATGACGCTCAGCGCTGCCGCGCCGCCCGGGCCTTCGACCGGGAACGCCAGGCCAAGCTGGTAGCAGACCAGCTGCAAGTCGCTGAATTGCTGCACGATGTCGGGAACGGCACCAGTCTTATAGTCAATCAGCCGCACGACCATGCTGCCATCCGGCAGGCGTCGCGTCTCTTCACGATCAATCCTGCCGCCTAGCCGGATTGTCATGTCCTCGCGCATCGCCTCGGGCCAGCCGCCCACGAGAGCGCCCATGATGCCGTATAGGTCGCGACGAGACACCGGGTCGACCTCGTCAAGGGCGTTGTACGCCTCAAGAATGTCATCCAGCGAAAACTTGGAAGCAAACGAGCGCTCACATGCGACATCGGTCAGAGTCCCCACGGTTATTTTCTCCGCGTTGCCGCCCAGATATTCCGTGCCATTGGAGGTCACGAAGTATCTGGCGATATTCGCTATCACGGCTTCGGCATCGTTGTCTTTGCGGATGGCGCTGTAGCGGCTTGCCGGGTCATCGATGGACTGCGGATCGTCTCGCAGCTCGCGGTAGATGTTCATCATGCGTTCGGTGAGCGCTGTTATGCGCTCGTCCTCGGGCAACTCCGACAGGAAGTCAGGCATGTCGAAGCCGTTTTCGCTGGCGTTTTGCGCGACCGCGTGAATCAGCGTGCCGAAAGCCGTCGCCGCGCTGCCACGCTGCGGGCCGGCGAAATGGTTTTCGAGCAGCCAGCACACCGGGCACGCCCACAGGCCATCCACGGCGGAAGGATACAAGGAGACCATTGGTCCCGCTGCTGCTTGTTCTGTTTGTTCTACCTGTTCTTCGGGCTCTTGTGTGGAGCTCTCTCGCTGGCGCGAAGCCGATTCTGATTGCAGCGCACTGTCTGATTCCGCCCGCACTGTGGCATTGCCATCGTCGTCCAGTGGCGATGCGCCCTGCGGCTGCGGGTAGGCCCAATTGTCCGGATCGGCCGAGGCGATGCCGTTGCAGGCCAGCAATGCCAAGGATTCGGCGGCATCATGGGCCTCGGAAGTGCCCTGTGCCTGCTGCAGCGCGCGTTTGGACAGCAGCACACGCGCCGAGGCCACCAGTCCGCGCGGGTCGGCGTCCAGTCCTGCGAAGGCATCGCTGCCGCCGACCTCGCTGTAACTGCGGGTCGTGGGGTTGGCCTGGGCATTGCGGTCGAACAACTCGGGAAGATAGCCGTACAGGAAGTCGGACGGGGACAGGTCATCGTTGGCGACCGCGCTGAGCGTCACCTGTTCCTGTCCTCTGGTCAGCGCGGCAAGGAAGCTCTTCTGCTCGCCGCACAATACTGCGGCCAGCTGCGGATCATGCCCCGTCAGGGCAATCTGCCGGTCGTCGGCAAGCCGCCCACGCAGCATGATCTGCGCCAGCTCCTCGCCGCCGAACATCGTGTTGCGAGCCGCGAGATTCGGCCACACACCCTCTTGCATCGCCACAATCCACACTTGCGGCCAATGCTGGCCGTCGGCTCCCGCTGGCGTGGTCACGGTGACTGCCTGGTCGATGGGCGCGACCTTGGCCAGCGAATCGGCCTCAATGCGCATCGAGCGCACCTGTTCGAGAAAGCCCTCGATATCGCGGCTCGCCCCGCTGCCTGCGGCATAATCGAACAGCCGCATCGCGGCATCGAGCCGATCGTTGGCTGCCCGCCCGTCATCAGTGTTGTTCAGCGCTTCGCGCTGCCACCGCTCGGCCACCTTGCAGGAATCCCATGCCAACGCCAACGCATACTGCGGCTCGGTTGATGGCAGTGCAGCCATTCCATCGGCGACTTGCGCCACCAGATCCCACAGGTGGCCGAAAGCCTCGGCGTTGGGCTCGTGTCCGCCAACGGAGCTGATCACATCCACGACGCCATCCGCCGCAAGGTTGTCGAAGCCGTCACAGGCCAGCATCACGTACAGGGCCTCAGGGCCGAGTTCCATGCTGTCGTCATCCTGCGCTTTGTCGCTTTGAGAAACCGTGGAAAACGCCCGGTCATCCACCTGCACCACGTTATCTTCATCGTCGTGCGATTTTCGACTGGCGCGCAGGCTATCGCGCAGACGACTCCATGATTGTTCCAAATCGGCAAGCGCCGAAATGGTAGTGCCCTGTCCTTCCTGCGATGCCGGCTTCGCGGGCATCGTATTCGTTTCGGATGTTCCATCCCGCGCAAGCACTGCATGCAGGGAGCCAAGGGCGTTCATCGCCGATTCCACCGGAGCCAAGCGGGCAGGGAATCCCTCGCCTTGCGTCTGCGAGCCCACAGCAACGAGCGGGCTGTCCATCAGCGTAGCGACTCTCGTGCGCACATAGGCGGCCAACGAGTTCAGTGACGGCGCTCGATTGCGATTCGATGGCAGCACAGGCTCAGCGGCGACTGAGACGGAGCCAGACGCAGCTACGGATTCAACAGCGGCAGCATCAGCTATGGATCCGGCAGACGACTCCATGACCGGCTCAGCGGCTGGTTCGGCAGTCGATTCAATAATCGCCTCAGCGTTCGGTTCAGCAGTTGCCTGAGCTGCGTGTTCACCGAGTGATTCACCGAGTGGATCACCGAGTGCCCCGGCAACGGCACCGGGGCGCGGGCGAGTGGGAATCTGCCCCGCCTTTTCACGCAGCAGGCGCCTGCGCAGCCGCGCCAGCTCGATAAGCGCGAACAGGCCTTGCACAAACGGCTCATCCTTCAGCGGCCGCGTCACCGAGGAATAGCGCACCGGCACCCCGTCACGCCGCAGTCGCTCGCCGAAGGCACGCACCGTGGCGTTATCGTGCGCTATGAGGGCAAGATCGTTCCATTGCCTGCCTTGGGAAAGCCGAGCCTCCTTGACCCGCCAGACGACATCGTCCAATTCCTCGTTCGCCGAGCGATACAATGCCGCATGGACGCTGCCATCATCAATCAGCGCAGCCGATTCGGGCACAGCGGCAATCGGCAGACTTCCCTCATACCGTGGCAGCTTCCATGCCCGACGAGCCGGTGCGGTCGCATCGTCTTCGGGCGAAAGAATCGAGAGCGAAACCCGCGAAGCCACCAGCGAGTGGTAGTCCGGTGCCGAGCCGGCAGCGGCTCCTTCAACCGCGTCTGTACTGTTCAGCTCTCCCCTGTCGGTAATTTCGCCGTCCACGCTGCTCCCGAACTGCCCGCCGCGACTGGGACGCAGCCGCACGACATGCGCAGAGAACGGCGGTTCCAGCATCCGCGCGTACAGGTATTCAGGATACGAGCCGCGGAAGGTCTGCACTGCTTCGTCCGGGTCGCTCACCAGCACCAGACGGGTGCCGGATTGCGACAAAGCCTGCAAAAAAGCGAGTCCGGCCAACGTAAGATCTTGGAAATCATCGACGACCACATAGCGCGGCAGCTCATTCGGCAGCGCATTGCGCACTGCATCCGTGCCCTCGACAAGCAGACGGGAGGAGTCGAGCCGAAACTGAGCGGGATATTCCGTGTCAACCATGCGCGCGTATTCGCGGCGCAGCGCGAACGCGAGCCGCCACTGCACGCGCAGGCGCTCCGTATGCGGGCTCCACGATCCCAAACGGTTGAGAATCTCGGTTTCCCGGCCATACGACGCCCCGAGTTCATCCATGCGGGCGAGCATATCGCGCAGTTGCACGACGAAAGCATCGTTGATACCCCGCGCGAACAACGATTCCGTGGTCGAGAGCGGCGAAGTCGCCGTTGCTAACGATGCTGGCGTTCCATGTGCGCTACGCGCATCCGTGCCCGCTCCGTTCACCACCGCTGCCGAGTCGCCGGCACCGCGCTGACCGGGGAATGAAGCTGGATCGGCGACCATGCTCGACCAATCATCAAAGGCGAAATACTCGCGCAGCATCGCGCACGTCTCGCACGCATCGCCCGAAACCGCATGGTGCACATGCACGGCCAGCACCCGGCGCACCAGGGCATCCTGCTCCGCCCCGTTGAGCAGCTTCGGCAGCGGGGTGCCTGCGCGAACGCGGATGGCGGCGATGATGCGGAACGCGACGGCGGACAGCGTCGTCACCGGCCGCGCCTGCGAGCTGGCCTGCAGCCGACGAACGACCTCGTCGGCGTAGCGGTCAGCCGTTTTACGGTTGGAAACGGTCATCACGGCACCCGTATCGCCAAAAGCGTGCAGCCCCGCCATCAGCGATTCAAGCGCGAATTCGGTTTTCCCCGTGCACGGCGCCCCCGCGACCAGAAGCGTGTTCGTAGGAGCGCCGGAGGCGCTGCCCAGCGAGCCGTCGATCAGTGCCTCGACGGCTTCACGCTCCTGAATCCGGTTGTTCATGTGCATGCCTCCACACTAAGGTCCGCCCTCCCCGAGCCGATTCGAAAGCAGGCTGATTTCACGCTGATTCCATGCCGATTTCAAACAGGCCAATGCATATTTGTCCGCAAAAAGCAAATCGTGCGACACACCCATCTTCGACCTACTCTCAGACTTGGAATTCCAACGTTTTGCGCCTATCGCCCCTGCTCACGGAACAGGTGGAAAATCAGGCCGAAATAGGTCGAAAATCGGGTCGATGCCAAAAGTGTGCATACACGCGGCATAAAGAAAATTCGTCGGCATATTTCCCTAGAAATGTGTCCTACGAACACCGCCATACCCCGTCACTACACACCATGGAAGAAAGGAGCCAGGAGATGAATCAGGAAGCGAGCAGGGCGACAACAGGCAGCGACCCGCGACCACCCACCGTGCCGGGATATGCCTGCACGGGGCGCATCGCCTCAGGATCCAGCGCGGTGGTGTACCGATTGCATCGAACAGGCCGAGCCGAAGCCGGCATTGACCTTCGACTTACGCGAGCCGGCGAGGATATCGCCGTCAAAGTGGGCAAACGACCAGTGCGACACGATAGTACAGATCTGATGCGCCGCGAAGCCCAGTGCCTTGCCGCACTATGCCCGCACCCGAATATTCTCGCCTGGCATGCTGCCGGCGTCACACAGGCAGGTCATGGGTATCTCGTGCTTGATTACGCTGCGCTAGGTTCCTGCCGCAAACGACTGCGCACCAAGGCATTCGAGGCAGACGAGGCGCTCAGCATGGGCATCGCCCTGGCCTGCGCCCTAGCCACCGCGCACCGGGCAGGATATCTGCACCGCGATATCAAACCGAGCAATGTGCTCATCGCCGCTTCCGGAACGCCACTGCTGGCCGACTTCGGCATCTGCACCTCGGTGTACCAGCCAGAGGATTCACCCGGATTCTCGCTGCCTTGGGCACCGCCAGAGGTGGCGAGCCAAGTAAGCCCCGGCAGCGAGGCCGGAGACATCTATTCGCTCGCCGCGACCCTATTTGCGCTGCTGTGCGGCCGATCGCCATACGAATACGACTACCGTCCGCGCTCGCATAGCGAACTTGTCCATGTCATGCTCACCCGCGCCACGCCCGCGCTCGATGCAGAGCATGCGCCACCGGCACTCTCGCGGGCGCTGCTCGTCGCGATGTCGCAGGATCCGGGAGACCGCTTCGCCTCGGCGCTTGACTTCGCCCGCGCCTTGCAGCACGCGCAGTTCACCTGCTTCCACCATGTCACGCCGCTGGCGGTTGACGGGGCAGTGCCCGTTCCTGCCGAGCTGAAATGCTGCATCGATGCTGACAGCCATAGCGCCGCTCGGATGCGCGTGCCTGAGTTAACGCAAGCAGCACCATGCCCATCCATATCGGCGCACTCGTCTACGACGACGCGCCCATCGTCATCGCGCGCCCCTTCGCCCCAACTCGGCACGCGTATGCCGCCGCCCCGCAACCGGCGTACGCGTTCACACCACGCAGTACGGACAGCCATACCACTCGGCGCGGCAATGTTTGTGCTGATTTTCGCCCTTGCCGCCGCACTTGCGCATTATTCCCATGCCCCGCCTCTTGCCTTCCAACGATTTTCCGGGTATTCGCGTGCAGCTTTCCAGCAACCGAATCGGCAGTCTGCGCCCAACGACCTGGCGAAGGACGAAACCAATCTCACCGCGGAAGGCACACCCATCAGCCCGCCCCAGCATGTGACGGGATCAATCAGCGGCGATGCCGCCGTGTTCCGCTGGACCAACCCTGACCCGCACGAAGGCGATGCGTACGCCTGGACGCCTGCCGACCCAGATGATGCGGCCTCGGACAGCGCCGCCCCGGCCACAACCACCCCTAACAGCACTGTTCCCAGCCCCTCCACCATCACGAAGAGCACCATCGTCACACTGCCCCGAGATCCCCAACATCGACGTTGCATCCAGGTGAGCATCATCCGCAGCGGTCATCGGATGTCGCAGCGCTCGCCCATCGCATGTGCACCGCACCCATGACTTGCACAGCCCTCGTGCAGGGTCATGATCTGCGAAGCCAGCAGCCATGCGATCCCATACACACCAACGGCTACCGCTAAAGGAGGCCACCCATGAAACCACCGACAAGGCATACGCATCGCTTGGCCCGTGCCTACGAGGTGCTGCGGCGCATGGCCCTGACCTCGCACGGCAGTCCACGCAGCCGATGGATGAGCATCGGCGTTGCCATCATGATGCCAATCGGCATAGTCGTGCTCGCCCTAATCATGAATTCGGCGACACGCCAGCATGTGCAACTGGACGACGGCACCATCTGGGTGACCTCGTCCGACCGGCGCGCAGCGGCCCGGTTCAACGTACGCACGTCCGAAGCCAACGCCACGGTGCACACCGCGACCGCCGCATTCGACGTGGCGCAGCATGGCAGCAGCACTGTGCTGTACGAAGGCCGGCGGCTCAGCGGCATTGATTCGGTGACTCTGAAACGCTCCGACACAGACATTGCGCAGACGGCGGTCACGCTAATAGGCGGCGAAACCCTGGCTGTGCTTGATCCTGCATCCGGCCGCGTATGGGTGGGTCAGGCAAGCAGACCACAGGACATCCAGCTGACGCGGACGCCGAATATGCGTCTGGGCGCGGGAGGGCGCATCGCCGTGGACCACGACGGGGCAGTCTATGGGCTCCGGCGAAGCGATGGCATGGTGATGTCCATACGCAAATCCAACGCAAGACAGGTGAAGCAGCTCGGGTCGTTGTCTCAGGGCAAGGCGCAGCAGGCGGACGATTTCACTGTGGTCGACGGCGTGCCGGTCGCATCATACGGCGGTCGTCTGGCATGGCCTGATGGCGGCAGCGACACCAAGGCGCGCGGCCCGCTCAAGCTTCAGGCCGCGCCCAGCGACGAGCGTCAACATGGATGGCTCGCTGCCGCAGGCGACGATGCGCTGCTCACGATTGCGCTGAAATCAGGCCGTCAGCACGCCGAACGCATACCGTTCACAGGGCCGGGCGAACCAGCCCAGCCGGTTTCGGTCGGCGGCTGTGTCCACGCCGCATGGGCACGCCCTGAACGCAACTATCTGCGACTGTGCACTGCAAGCTCCACGAAACCGAGCATCAGCACGCTTGAAGGCATAAGCGAGACCTCCGAGTTGCGTTTCCGAGTCAATCACCGCATGGCGATACTCAATGATGTGGGCAGCGGAGGCCTATGGAATCCCGAGAACGGCGTCGAACGCATCTCCGTCCAATGGAGCACGGCAGCAAATGAGCATATCGACAATATCGACGCCAGTGAAACGGCCCCGAGCGACGCGTCGACGTTCGCGGACTCCTGCGCCGAGCAATCCGGCGCGATCACTGCTGTAGCAGACCGCTTCGGCGTGCGCGCAGGGAAACGCCGCGTCATCACTGTTCTGGCCAACGATGAGCAGAGCGACTGTTCAGTACTGCGCATCACTGCGCTGTCGCCGTCACGCGGCTCCCCCATCCGAGTCTCGATCGTTGATTCCGGGCGTTCCGTTCTTGTGGATGCAGGCACCGGGCCGCCTGGCAGCGCCACCTTCGACTACACCATCGACGACGGCAGAGGACAGACTTCCTCGGCTACGGTCACTATCGAAATCGTAGGCGACTCGGCGAACAGTCCGCCGCAGCAGGCAGGCCCAGTTCCGCAGCACGATGTCGAACAGGGCGCGACATTCACCACGAATGCCGTGGCAGCGTTCGACGACAAGGAAGGCGATGCGTTGACGCTGGTCTCAGCGCAGGTGCGCAATAGCAGCGAAGCCTTGGCTCGCGTACGGCCCGACGGCCTGCTGACCCTCGATGCCGGATCGTCGCCCACAGGTCGCGTCAGTGTGGAAGTCGGTGTATCAGATGGCACGCATACCGCCTTGGGGCTCATCCACTTCCTGGTGCGCCCGGCGAACACTGTGGCTGCATTCGCGGACGCCTGCACCGTATCCACCATCGTCAACGTCGCCGCAACCATTGATCTGCGCCCCTATATTCACAGGACTTCGATGCAGGAGCCCACGCTCGCGTCCTTCGACACTCCGGACCATACGCGCATAGCGCGCGGCAGCACGGCGTCGTCGCTGCACTTCACGGCGGATAAGGTCGGCACGTATCATATGGCCTTCACGATGGCGCAGGGCGACATCAAATCTGTGGGACTGGCGCGCATCGAAGTCGTGCCTGTTGGTGGCCAGGACGGCATCAAGCCCGTGGCGGTCAACGATACTGCGGTTCTGGGCGCAGACGGCAATGCGATCATCGAGCCGCTGCTGAACGATATCGACCCTATGGGCGGCGTGCTTGCAGCAAGCTCAGTGCATGCCGAGCCGTCAACGGGCGTCACTGTCACGCTTGTCGATCACCGTCGCGTATATGTCAAGGCGCAGCAAGCCATTTCACGCACCGTCGAAATCATCTATACGGCATCCAACGCCGCTGGCGATTCCCCTGGCACCATCACCTTGCATCCTCCCGCACGCGCGCCAAATACCGCGATGCCGAACGCCGCTGATATCAGCCTCAGCGTGCGTACCGAGGGAACGGTTTCAGCGGATATCCGCGATTATGTCAGCATTCCCTCCGGGGAGTTCACACTCGAAAAGTTGCTGCGCCATGACCAGAAGGATTTCGCCGGGATTCCTGCCGTCTCCGATAGGCGCATACAGTATCTGGCCCCGTCACGGGCCGGGACTCACACGGCGACGTACACGATTCATGACCGGCATGGCAACGCCGCTTCGGGCACGATCACATGGCAGGTCCACGCCTCAGACGCGCAGTCCAAGGCCGCGCCGAAGCCGAAAGACGTCCAGGCTCACGTCGCTGCCGGCCAGGCGGTACCCATCGAGATACCACTCAGCGGCATCGATGAGGATGGCGATGACGATATGCTGCTGGGACTGGGCAATGACGCGCCTCACTTAGGCCGCATAACCCGGGTCGACGCTACGTCCATGACCTATGAGGCTTACCCCGATTCCTCGGGCACGGATTCCTTCTCCTATGCCGTAGAAGACTGGACCGGTCAGCGCGCGCAGGCGAGGATACGGGTCGGCATAACCCGCACGCCCGGGGAACGGCGAGTGCATGCACGTGATGACGAAATCATCATGCGCCCAGGAGTCCGTGCCACCGTGCCAGTCACCGACAATGATCTTTCTTCGGCTGGCAAGAGGCTCGTCGTCTCGGCTGATCTTGTGCTGCAAGGCGTCAGCGACGCAACGGCTGCAGGAGACTCTATCTCCTTCACGGCTCCTGAACGCGACGGAACAGCATACATCGTCTATACAGTCATGGATGATGCCGGGTTAAGCGACACTGCGACGCTGACGATACGCGTTGATGCTACGGCTCCTTGGGAACCGCCTGTCGCCCGCGACTACCGCGTTCCTGCCTCGGCGACGGTCGGCAAACGCACAGTGGAGGTCGATGCCGCCGCGCTGATCGCGAATCCTTCCGGTTCCTATAGCGAGCTGCGCATCGATACGCTCGACAGCAGCAGCGCCAACGTCAAAGCGTCTGAACATGCAACGCTGCCTCGTATCATCACGATTGAGTTGACTCCCCGTGCCCGCATCGTGCCGTATCGGGTGACGAACACCGTGCACAATCTCAGTTCCACGGCCTTCATCCATGTGCCCGCATGCGGCATGTTCCCGCCGGAGCTGCGCCCCAAGGCCCCGCCGCTCACCGTGCACGCCGGCGAGACGCTGACCATCGCCATCGCCGATCATGTGCGCGTCGGTGCCGGCAAAAACGTATCCATTGACGCCACCAGCCCGGTCAGCGCCACCAAAAACGCCAACGACGATCTGCGTGCCGATGCACAGACGCTGCGCTTCACCGCAGTCGATGGCTACTATGGACCGGCATCCATCACCTTCAGTGCAACGGACGGCGGTGTCTCTGCCAAATCAGCTGAATCCAAGGAGCCAAAATCCACGCATGGTGCGAATACCGCGACGCTGACCTTGCCAATCACCATCCTCGCCGATTCCGCCAATCCACCGGTCTTCGCCGCACCTACTGTGGAGATAGCCGCAGGAGACGGCGAGCGTGCAATCGAACTCAACGCGCTGATGCAGCCGCATGGCGATGCCGGCATACCCTACAGCTTCTCGGGCGGCGTGAAGTCTCCGGCGCTCGACGCCGCTGTGTCGTCGAAAGGCAGACTTACGGTGCGCGCACGGCCAGCGGCTCCGATAGGCGCAAGAGTCGTCATCCCGGTTTCCATCGACTACCCCGGCGGCACAATGAAAACCGGAGTGAGCGCATTGGTGGTCGCCTCACGACGCGCGCTGGCACAGGTTCCCGATCGTCAGCTGCGTATCACGGCAGGCTCGAGCGCCAGCATGGACCTGCTTGACGGTGCGTACAACCCGTTCCCTGATACGCCGCTGACTGTGATGAAATGCGTTCCCGAAGACGAGGAATTACGCGTCGACTGCGCTGCGAATGGCCGGCTGCGCATCAGCGCTTCCGCCGCAATCACCGCCGCGAGCCGCACGCTGACAGTCAATGTGCAGGATGCCACGCGGTCGAAGGAACGTCAGGTGAGCGCCATCATCACGATTTCGACGATCGGGCGACCCGATCCGCCGAAACTGTCCTCCGCTTCGGCGCAGGCAGCCGACTCGTCAGTCACCTTGCGCTGGTCCGCAGCGAATGCGAATGGCAGCGCCATCAGCGACTATCGCGTCCTGTGGGATGCAGGCTCCCTGTCATGCGGAGCGGTCACTGTGTGCCGTATAGACGGCCTGACGAACGGCAAGGAATATGCGTTTCGCGTGCAGGCCTTGAACGACGCCGGCTGGTCCGGCCTTTCGGCCCCTGTCACCGCGAAACCGGACAGAGCGCCAAGTACTCCGCGCAATGTTCGCGTGGAAGCCGGATACCGTCAGGCCACTGTGCACTGGGAAGCGCCTGCTTACGAGGGCAGCGCGCCCGAGGCATACATAGTGACGTTGAGCGGCTCCAACGGATGGCGCAAAACCGCCACAGGCACGGCATCGCCAATCACATTCAGCGTCGAGCATGATGCTACGGGCGACGGTGCGGCATTCTCGGCCACTGTCGTTGCCCGAAGTCGCATCGGACAAGGCGCTCCAAGCCCCGCTAGCCCGCAGGCATACGTCTGGTCGGATCCTGACCCACCCAGTATCGCGCTTGAGCAGGAGGGCGACGCAATCATTGCCGCCGTAAGTCCACGCAACCAGCATAACGCCGGCTGCTCCGCCATAACCCTTGAAGGTGACGGATCAGGCAAGACAGGCTGCGGAGCATCGATCATGCATCTGGGCATCACCAGACAACAGTTCTGGAAACCTTTCACAGTCACCGCCGTGCTGCACCCAGGCAAGTCTGGCGCTGCGCAATCCACGGCTTCGGCATCGATAACGCCGCAATACGCCTTGCTTGCGCCCCGAGACGTGTCGTTGCATGGGCAGGGAAAGCAGTGCACAGTCACATGGCGGAATCAGGGCGAGCACGACGGCTTCATCGTCACCGTTTCAGGACTGGGAACCGTACGCGCCGACGAATCGGAGGAGTCTGCCGTATTCGCGCTTGAACCTTGGCAGCGATGCGCGCTGGCCGAGGTCGTGCAGACGCTCAATGGGCGCAGCGGCCCGGCATCGAGCGCGCGCAACGACTACCAATACCAAGTCCCGGCTGTTATCACGCCGCCGATCGTCATGTGGGCGGGGCAAGGCCACGGCCGTCTTACCGTCACCGAAGGCAGCGTCGAGACCTGGGGACAGCCGGCTTCGATACGCCTTGCCGTCACCGCCGGAGCTGTGCGGCGGGAATATCCCTGGCAGCCGGGCATGACGGAAATCGATGTCTCGAATCTGCCTGATGCGAGTGCATACACGTGGAGCATCGTAGTGACATCGTCTGCCGGAGAGGATGGACTGCATGCGTCAAGCCAGCCACAAAGCGTTCAGGGCATTCGCAAACCGCTGGGTTCCCCTATTCCCTCGGCGTTCGATGAACATTCGCCGATACTACTGCGTTCATCCGCACCTTCTGCTCTCCCCCATCTTGCACTCTCTTATCCCGCGCTCTTTCGCTTCGTGCCCTTTCGCCTCGAGTTTGAACGTCCCGCACCCGTTCATTTCGGACCCGCTCATCCCACGCTTTTGGCAACACACGAACCGCCGCACTCCCATGATCAAAGGAGGCAATCATGAGCAGCAACAACTTGCGGACACGCTTGGGCAGCGTCATACGCTTGGGCACCGCCCCCAAGCACGAGGGCGCGCACACGCCCTCTGCACGGCTTCCTGACGAAACGGTATTGTCGAACACTGCACCGTCAAACACCGCACAGCCGGACGCCATGCTGTCAGACGAGACCGCGTTGTCAGACAGGACAGTGTCAAGCCGAACAATGCTGTCAAGCAAAACAGCTTCCGCTGACGAAACTGACGACAACATGGTATCCGACAAGAACGTGGCATCCAACAAGAGCACGGCATGGGAACCGCTTGCCGCACCACATTCTGAACAGCGTCAAGCCCGTGACGTCGGCAAGCCCGGTCTTATCGGCGCGCCAATCCGACTCGAAGACGATTCGCCCTGCAACGTCGAAGGCTTCAACGCTGATATCGCGCGCTTCGAACAACGTTTCGCGACGCTGACGAGAACGGTTTCACGGGTTCTTGCCGGCAAGGCGATGGTCGTCAGGCTCTGTGCCACAGCCTTGCTCGCAGGCGGCCATATCCTGCTTGAAGACAACCCCGGCACCGGGAAGACACAGCTGGCCCGCGCGTTGGCACAAGCCATCCACACCACTTGCCATCGCATCCAGTTCACAGCCGATCTGCTGCCTTCGGATGTGATTGGCGTGACCTATTACGAGCGAAAAACAGGCTCCTTCGTCTTCCGCAAGGGCCCGGTATTCGCATCTGTCGTACTCGCCGACGAAATCAACCGGGCCTCGCCCAAGACGCAATCGGCGCTGCTTGAAGTGATGGAGGAACGCCAGATCACCGTCGATGGAACCGCGCATCAGGCACCTGACCCATTCATCGTCATCGCCACGCAAAATCCGAGCGATCACCTCGGCACCTATATGCTGCCGCAGGCGGAGATGGACCGTTTCCTCATCAGAACTTCGCTCGGGTACCCCGGCCATGATGTCAGCGTGAAACTGCTCAGGCAAAGCCACATCCGTGACCGCTCGCAGCTGATATCACCGGTGCTCACGGGCGGCGACATCCTTGAGCTGCGTAACGTCGCCCAGCAGGTTCACATTGACGACCGCATTCTCGCATACATCATGCGCTTAGTTGAGGCGACGCGTCAGGATGAGCGTCTGGCAATCGGCTCATCGCTGCGGGGCGGCCTCGCGTTGACCCGATGCGCCCAAGTCTGGGCCGCTTCGCAGGGGCGAGCATACGTCATACCTGACGATGTACGCGAGCTTGTCCCCTTCGTGCTCCCCCACCGACTCACGCCTACGCCCGAGACTTCTTTCGCCTCAATCGGCATCGAGCGAATCATCGAGGAGATTCTCGATCAGGTTCCCGTCCCTGCGCTGACAACGCCAGCACCATGACATCACTACTGCGCCGACACCGCCAATACGCTGGCGCTGCCGAACGAATACCAATGAAACGAGGCGAGAACAATGTCGGATTCCTCATTTTCGCGACAACGCGCAAGGCAGCCGAAGACGGCTACGCGACGTGCGCGAACACTATTTGCGCCGGTTTCCGCAGCATACGCTGGCATCTCCGCCATCATCGTGGGGCTCGGTAAGCAACTGCGCGGCCATGTCCGACACCTGCACAGTCATGCTTGGCGGTTGCACAGTCATGTCCGGCAACTGCGCAATCGTGCCCGGCAACTGCGCAATCGTGCCCAGCGGCTGCACAGCAGCGCCTCTCCCAGCAGCGGTTTCGGCCATGTTGCCGACCCCGCCGAACCCACTGGTTTCGCCAGATTCACCGTCGTTGCCGCGTTCATCAGAACCATCCGACTCACTCGGCTCGCTCAGCTCGCCTCGGTACGCCTCTCAACTTTGGGATGGATTATGGTCGCGATCTGCGCAACATGCCTGCTTGCATTCCCGCTTACCGGATGGCACGAATTGCTGGCATGCGGCGTAACGATACTGACGCTGCTGGTGTTCGCCGCATGGTTCTCGACGAAAAGCCCTGATATCGACATGCGCATAGCTCTCGACCGACCTCGCGTCGGAGTGCGCGACCAAGTCACCATAACGCTTGCTGCGCGCAACCCTGGAACCTTGCCGATTCCCGCCCTGCATGGATTCCTGGCAATTGGACAATCCCATGCGAGTGTGAGCATTCCCACGCTGGGAGCGCAACGCAGCGAACGCATCACGCGCGCATATCAGGCTGCAGGCAGGGCGGCAATCCGAATCGGACCGTTCACGACCCGCACCGGCGACCCCTTCGCCCTGATGCGCCGACGCGACGCACTGGCCGAGCCGGTGACCTTGTACGTACATCCGTCAACCGTCGACCTTGGCATGCGAGCGGCGGGAATCGTACGCGATATGGAAGGACGCGCGCACGGCGGCATCGTGGACGACGATCTCGACTTCCACGGCTTACGGCCATATGCTCCCGGCGATGACATCCGTAACGTCCATTGGCTGAGTTCTTCGAAATCAGATGATCTGATGACCCGGCAGTACGAATCCACGCTGCGCACCGGCAGTGCTTTGAGCATCGATCTCGACTCGAGCGACTATCGCAGCCGCGAGGAATTCGAGCTCGCCATCTCGCTTGGTGCCTCGGTGGGCTCGCGCTGCCTGCGCAATGGCGATGCATTGACTGTCTGCAGCGGAGCGTCATGTCAATCTGCGCCAGACGCTACGACGCTGCTTGACTGGTGCAGCACGCTTGAGCCGGACGCCCAGCATACGGGCATCCAGCACCAGAATGCCTGGCACCCGCAGGATTGCGCAAAGGCAGCGCTGTATCAATCACAGGCCTCGGTACGGTATCTCGCAGTCGGCTCGCTTGCCGATGTGGCCGCCATACGACGCGCATCCCTCGCGCTTCATACGCATGCGCGCGTTGTAGTGTTGCAAGCCGATGTTGGTGCCGCCATGCAGCTCAAACATCTGCATGGTTTCACGTTGGCGCGCTTCGGCAATCTGCATGAGCTTGCCACGGCAGGAGGTGCGCTATGACCACGGCAACTCAGATATATTCACAGCGAGTAACGTCAGTTTCAGCAACCGGCATTCATACTCATGCGCATACGCACACTCATACGCAATCGAAGCGCCATCGCAGCAGCGACGCGAGCGCCTGGTTGCAAGCAGAGCAGAATGCGGACCCGTGCAGTCTGCTGCTGCCGGTCGACAGCCATGCTCCACTGCATGGCAGCGCAAGCAAGCTGGAGGGACTTGCAAGCAGAGCCGACGCCCTTGCGCACGCGCGTGCGCAAGGGCGCGTATATCAGCGGCATGCAATCAATCTCGGCGTCGTCATCATGGTCAATCTTCTGGCCTCATCCAGCTTGGTCACCGTCTACGGCTCGTTGACACTTTGGCTCAGCGTTGCGCTTCCCGCAGCGCTGATTGGCGCATTCGCCGGGCTGCTCGCTTCCAGCACCGGCGCGCGGGCGCTGTGGAGCATACCCACGCTGTTGGCCGGGCAATGCGTCATCGGCCCGACGATTGCCCTGCGCTATACGACCGCATTCGGGATTATCCCAACATGGCAGACCATCGCAAAAGGACTCACATCCACCATCGGCTCATTCAAATACGTGCTGGTGCTTCCCGTGCCTATAGGGATTGACGAAGGCGACCGCATGGCGCAGAATATTGCGGCGCAGAGTCTTATGGCACAGAGTCTTATGGCACTGTGGACGCCCATGCTGTGGTGCGCTTTCCTCGCTGCAATCGCAGCAGTATCTTTCAAGCGTCATCGCGCAGTGCTGGCCTCCATCCCCGTCGGTGTGAACCTCGCTGCTGCGGCGTATCTCGGCACCAGCGCAAATGGCGGTGACAATCCCACGGTCATCGTGCGCGGAGCCGCCATTGCCGTCATACTCGTGCTGTGGCTTTCCTGGCGGAACCGCACATGGGCTAGTCGCGATTGGTCTACGATTGCCATCTCCTGCCTATGCGCCAGTGCCATCGCAGCTACGGCCTGTCTCGCACTGCCACGCGAACGGCTCATCGGTCGCGATCACTACGAGCCGCCCATCGATGCGCTTAATCAGACCAGCCCGCTCAGCGGCATGCGCTGGTATATCACGAACCATAAGGACGACGTGCTGCTCACCGTGCGCGGGCTTGCGCCGCACACGCCGATACGGCTGGCGGTTATGGACCGTTTTGACGGCAATGTCTGGAATCTGTCGGATGCAAACGCTACCGGCAGCTCATCGGATTTCCGCCTCATCGGCACGACCGCTGACGATGATCAGCGGCAAGGACCGCACTTCGACGCGACTTTTCTCGTCAAGGCCAATCTGCCAGATCGTTGGCTGCCGAGCGCAGGGGCCGCCACGAATATCATCATGCGCCCAGACACGCCAAACGCAGCAGTCTCGCATGGTCCAGCCGTTTCCCATAGTTCAGGTGGTTCACATGATTCAGATAGCGCACATGACGACGCACACGACTCCTTGGGCGCAGAAAACAGCACTCAGCCTGCGCAATCCGTGTATTACAACCGCAGCACCCACACCGCGCTGCTTCCCGAGCCCATCCGAGCCGGCACGCGCTACACTGTGTCCGCAACGGCGTCACCTAACGTCTCCGAGGCACGCATCGACGCGGCGCAAACGCCCGAAACAAGACATTCTCTGCCGCAATCCGAACACGTTCCCGATTCCGTGGGCGCTGTGGCACGCTCGATGGCGGGCGGCAGCACTGGCGGAAAGGCTGCGCACGCACTGGCGCGCGGCCTGCGCGAAGGCGGCTGGTTCTCGCATGGCCTAGGCGGGGATTATCCCTCTCCGGCTGGGCACGGAAGCTACCGCATCAATCTGCTGCTGTCAGGCCCGGCAATGGTCGGCGACAGCGAGCAATATGCTTCGGCTATGGCGTTGATGGCACGGGAGCTTGGTCTTCGATCGCGCGTGGTGTTGGGTTTTGCGCCAACGAAGAGTAATCCGCCGGGCAATCGCGAGCAATCCTTCACCGGTAACGATATCGAGGCGTGGGTGGAGGTTGAACTGTCCGGCCTGGGCTGGGTTGCCTTCCATCCGACACCCGAAAAAACCAAGATACCGAATGACGACATCATGGCTACGCCGCCCGACCCGCAGACGCTGCGCCGACAGCCTCCGCCACCGCTGGCCGATCCGCTCTACGACGACCGACCCGAGCATATCGACTCAGCTACGGGAGGCCGCGATGCCGAGCGACCGAAACCGGATTCGGCTCTGCGCGCCGTGCAACGCATCGCAGCTCGCTTGGCCCTGTACAGCCTTCCGCTGTGGTTCGCGCTGCTGCTTGGCATGTCGCTTATGCTGACGAACGCACGGCAACTGGCTCGGTTGCGTCGTCGCGGCCCGCCTAGCAGGCGCGTCGAATCCGCCTGGGAATCGGTATGCTTGCTGGTCAAGCGAAGCGGGATGCAGTCTGCTCGAACCCAACTTGCGTGCGCCCGCCCTGTCTGCACACGCCGCATGCAGGCAGCAGCCATCGCAGCCGGAATCCCCGGCATCGACAAGCCACTGCTGATGCGGCTCTGCGAGCAGGCCGACCGGGCTACCTTCTCCAATCAGCCAACAGCTGAGCACACCGCTCAAACCTGCTGGCGGGACGCCGATCGTCTCCGTGCCGCAATGCTGCGCCAGCAGCCGCGTCTGCGACGATTGCGCACGCGGCTAACCTTCCGATGCACACAGTCAATCCGGAAGCACCCGCAAACCCGGAAGCGTCCACAAACGCAAAGTGCGCTGTGGCGCATACGCATCCGCGTATATCGTCACAGCGCACTCGCTGAATACAAGACCCACAGATCACAATCCGTAGGTCAAGACCACACTCAAGGACCACAGCTCAACCAGACCACAGCTCAAGGCCCATAGCTTAAGCTCAAGGCTCGCAAACCGCAACCAGCCAAAACCACAAGCTACAATCCACAGCCCTGCTCTGTATCCCTACAACCTGCAATCCTTACAATCCGCAGCCCTGTAATCCTTACATATCCAAGTCGCCCTGGCCACCCTGATCGTCGAGGAAGTCATCGGGGTTGAAGTCGTCGCCGAGCTTCAGATCGCCGAAGTCGATGTTGGAGAAGTCCACATCGCTCGCCTCGGAATCGGAGTAGCCGCTGCCCAGCTCGTCGCCGCCCAGCCCGAAGTTCGGGTAGATGGTGTCGCGGATGGCCTTGTCGGGCTCCACGACTGCGTTGCGGTAGCGGGCCAGACCGGTGCCGGCCGGAATGAGCTTGCCGATGATGACGTTCTCCTTGAGACCCTTGAGCTCGTCCTCACGCTGACCAAGCGCAGCTTCGGTGAGCACGCGCGTCGTCTCCTGGAAGGAGGCGGCGGACAGCCACGAGTCGGTGGCCAGCGAAGCCTTCGTGATGCCCATGAGCTCGGGGCGGCCGACGGCAGGCTTGCCGCCGTTCTTGACCGCGGCGATATTGGCCTCGCGGAAGCGCGCCTGGTCGACCAGCTCGCCGGGCAGCAGCACGGTGTCGCCGGAGTCGATGACGGTGACGCGGCGCAGCATCTGGTGCACGATGACCTCGATGTGCTTGTCGTGGATGTCCACGCCTTGGGAGCGGTACACGTTGTGCACCTCTTCCACGATGTTGACCTGGGCAGCACGGGGTCCGAGGATGCGCAGGATCTTCTTGGGATCCACAGAACCCTCGATGAGCTGCGTGCCGGACTCGACGTGATCGCCGTCCTTGACCAGCATCGGCGCGCGACGGGTCACCGGGTAGGTGATCGGCTCGATGCTCGTATCGTCCGGAGTCAGCGTGACCTGACGGCCGCGATCGGTGTCCTCCACCTTGATGGTGCCCGGGAATTCGACGATCGGCGCCTCGCCCTTAGGCGTACGCGCCTCGAAGAGCTCGGTGACACGGGGAAGACCCTGAGTGATATCGGACGCCGAAGCCACGCCGCCGGAGTGGAAGGAACGCAGGGTCAGCTGCGTGCCTGGCTCGCCGATGGACTGTGCCGCGACGATGCCGACGGCCTCGCCGACATCCACCAGCTTGCTGGTGGCCAGCGACCAGCCATAGCACTTGGCGCACACGCCGCGCTTGGACTCGCAGGTGAGCACAGAGCGTACCTTGACCTCTTCGACGCCATGCGCCACGAGATCGCGCAGCACATCCATCGAAAGGCCGTCGTCGCGCTTGTAGAGCACGGTCGTGCCGTCGGCCGGGTCGATCACGTCAGCGGAAAGCAGACGGGAGTAAGGACCGCCGTCAGCCGCCTTGACGAGCACGAGATTGCCGTCCTCGTCGCGTTCGGCGACTTTCATCGCCAGCCCACGCTTGGTGCCGCAATCCTCCTCGCGCACGATGACCTCCTGGGCCACGTCGACGAGTCGACGGGTCAGGTAGCCCGATTCCGCGGTACGCAGTGCGGTGTCGGCCAGACCCTTGCGCGCGCCGTGCTGCGAGATGAAGTACTCGAGCACAGACAGGCCCTCGCGGTAGTTCGACTTGACCGGTCGGGGGATGATCTCGCCCTTCGGGTTGGCCACAAGGCCTCGCATGCCGGCGATCTGGCGAATCTGCATCCAGTTGCCGCGCGCCCCGGACTGCACCATGATGTTCACGTTGTTGTCATCATGGAAGTTGTCGCGCATGGCGTTGGCGACCTTGTCGGTGCATTCGGTCCACAGGTTGATGAGCTCCTGGCGGCGCTCCTCCTCGGTCAGCAGGCCCATGTCGTACTGCGAGTTGACCTTGTCGGCCTGACCCTCGTAGTCGGCGATGATCGCGTCGCCTTCCGGAGGATCGACGATGTCGGAGAAGGACATGGTGACGCCGGACCACGGGGCCCGGGTGAAGCCCAGATCCTTGAGCGCATCAAGGGTCGCGGCCACCTGCTCGGTGGAGTAGCGCGTCGCGATCTCGTCGACGATCCTGGAAAGCCTGCCCTTGGCCACCTGCTCGTTGACGAAGGGATAGTCGGTCGGCAGCGTCTCGTTGAACAGGATGCGGCCGTAGGACGTCGCGAACAGCACGGAGCCGTCCTTGAAGCGCTCCTCCTTGACCACGTCCGGGCTGCCCGGCTCGGGGTCGACGACCTTGAGCTCAGCGGGCTCCCAGTCTTTGGAGAGCACAAAGTCCTTCGGCAGTCGGATGAGCACCTTGGCCTGCGTGTCGATATCGCCACGATCCACGGCCATGATCGTCTCTTCAAGCGAGGAGAACACGCGGCCCTGGCCCTTGGCACCGTCCACGACAGTGGACAGATAGTACAGACCCAGAATCATATCCTGCGACGGCATGGTCACGGTGTGACCGTCAGCCGGCTTCAGAATGTTGTCGGAGGCCATCATCAGCGAGCGGGCCTCGGCCTGCGCTTCGACGCTCAGCGGCAGATGGACTGCCATCTGGTCGCCGTCGAAGTCCGCGTTGAACGCGGCGCAGGCGAGCGGCGGCAGGTGGATGGCCTTGCCTTCGACCAGAATCGGCTCGAAGGCCTGAATTCCCAAGCGGTGCAGCGTAGGAGCGCGGTTGAGCAGCACGGGATGCTCGGAGATGACCTCTTCGAGCACGCCCCACACCTCGGCGTCGCCGCGGTCGACCAGTCGCTTGGCGCTCTTCATGTTCTGCGCATAGTTGAGGTCCACAAGGCGCTTGATGACGAAGGGCTTGAACAGCTCCAGCGCCATCGGCTTGGGCAGACCGCACTGGTGCATGCGCAGTGAGGGGCCGACCACAATCACGGAACGGCCGGAGTAGTCCACGCGCTTGCCCAGCAGGTTCTGGCGGAAGCGGCCCTGCTTGCCCTTGAGCATATCGGACAAGGACTTGAGCGGGCGGTTCGAAGCGCCGGTGACCGGGCGGCCGCGGCGGCCGTTGTCGAACAGCGAGTCGACGGCCTCCTGCAGCATGCGCTTCTCGTTGTTGAGCATGATCTCAGGCGCGCCCAGCTCGATGAGTCGCTTCAAGCGGTTGTTGCGGTTGATGACGCGACGGTACAGATCATTGAGATCCGAGGTAGCGAAACGGCCGCCGTCCAGCTGCACCATAGGGCGCAGTTCGGGCGGGATGACCGGGATGGCCTCAAGCACCATGGCCTCAGGCTTGTTGCCGGTGGTCAGGAAGGCGTTGACGACCTTGAGGCGCTTCAAGGCGCGGGCCTTGCGCTGGCCGGAGCCGGTTGCGATCTCTTCGCGCAGCTCCTTGGAAGCGGCTTCCAGATCGAAGTCCTGCAGACGCTTCTTGATGGCCTCAGCACCCATGCAGCCCTCGAAGTAGTCGCCGTAGCGATCCTCCATCTCACGCCACAGGTCGACGTCGCCTTCCATATCGCCAGCTTTAAGCGCCTTGAAACGATCGAAGACCGCGTTCAGCCGCTGCACCTGCTCGTCGTAGCGCTGGCGGATGGACGCCATATCGCGCTCGGCGCCGTTGCGCAGCTTGGACTTCGCGCTGCCCTTGGCCTCGCCGTCGGCTTCGAGCGCCGCCAGATCGGACTCGACCTTCTGGGCGCGGGTTTCGATCTCGTTGTCGCGACGCCTGAGCAGGTTCGCGATTTCGGTGTCGAATTCGTCCTGCAGGTCAGGCAAATCCTGATGGCGCTGCTCCTCGTCGACCTTGGTGACCATGTAGGCCGCGAAGTAGATGACCTTCTCCAGATCCTTCGGCGCGATGTCGAGCAGATATCCCAAACGGCTCGGCACGCCCTTGAAGAACCAGATATGCGTGACCGGAGCTGCCAGCTCGATGTGGCCCATGCGCTCGCGGCGCACGCGAGAGCGGGTGACTTCCACACCGCAGCGTTCGCACACGATGCCCTTGAAGCGCACGCGCTTGTACTTGCCGCAGGCGCACTCCCAGTCGCGGGTCGGCCCGAAGATCTGCTCGCCGAAGAGGCCGTCCTTCTCCGGCTTCAAGGTACGGTAGTTGATCGTCTCGGGCTTCTTGACCTCGCCATAGCTCCACTTGTGGATGTCCTCGGTGGTGGCCAGTCCGATTCTCATTTTGTCAAATGCGTTGACGTCCTGCACTCTTATGTCCTGTCTCTACGTTCATAAATACTGCGCGTTTATCAATACTGCACTGCGCGTTTATAAATCTGTGTTGTCTCGGTTGTCTAGTACTGCGTTAGTCGCCTATCAGCGGTATTCGGGCTCTGGCGCGGCCTGCTCCTCCTTGGCGGAGGCGTCGGGCCTGGCGCCGATGTTGAAGCCGAGATCCTCGGAGGAGGACACGATGTCATCATCGTCCTCATCGCTCATGTCGATCGCCACGCCTTCGGCGTTGAGCACTTCGACGTTGAGCGAAAGCGACTGCATCTCCTTCAGGAGCACCTTGAAGGACTCCGGGATGCCTGCCGGCGGCAGGTTCTCGCCCTTCACGATGGAGCCGTAGGCGCGCACGCGGCCGTCGACGTCATCGGACTTGGTGGTCATCATCTCATGCAGCGTGTAGGCGGCGCCGTAGGCTTCGAGGGCCCACACCTCCATCTCGCCGAAGCGCTGGCCGCCGAACTGGGCCTTGCCGCCCAGCGGTTGCTGGGTGATCATCGAGTACGGACCGGTGGAGCGGGCATGAATCTTGTCGTCCACGAGGTGGTGCAGCTTGAGCATGTACATGTAGCCAACCGAGATCGGCTTGGGGAAGGGCTCGCCGGTGCGGCCGTCGAAGAGCACGGCCTTGCCGCTGTCGCGCACGAGGCGGTCGCCATCGCGGTCGGCCAAGGTGGTCGAGAGCAGGCCGCGCAGCGTATCGGGACGCACGCCGTCGAACACCGGAGTGGCGACCGGAGTGCCCGGCTCGCCCTTTTCAGCGCCGTTGGGCACGAACTTCTTCCATTCGGCTTCCATATCGGGGTCGAGCGAAATGTCCCAGCCAGCATGGGCGATCCAGCCCAAATGCAGCTCGAGCACCTGGCCCAGGTTCATACGCGAAGGCACGCCCAAGGGGTTGAGCATGATGTCGATCGGAGTGCCGTCCTCAAGGAAGGGCATGTCCTCTTCGGGCAGGATGCGCGAGATGCAGCCCTTGTTGCCGTGGCGGCCGGAGAGCTTGTCGCCCACCGTGATCTTGCGATGCTGGGCGATGTAGACGCGAATCATCTGGTTCACGCCGTTCGGCAGCTCGTCGCCGTCCTCCTCGGCGTCCTCGCGCGTGACCTCCTTGACCGAGATCACCGTGCCGGTTTCGCCGTGGGGCACGCGCAGCGAAGTGTCACGCACCTCGCGGCTCTTCTCGCCGAAAATGGCGCGCAGCAGACGCTCCTCCGGGGTCAGCTCGGTCTCGCCCTTCGGCGTGACCTTGCCCACGAGGATATCGCCGGCCTCGACTTCGGCACCGATGCGGATGATGCCGCGCTCGTCGAGGTTCGCCACCGCGTCCTCGCCGACATTCGGCAGGTCGCGGGTAATCTCCTCGGCGCCAAGCTTGGTCTCACGCGCGTCGATTTCGTACTCTTCGATGTGGATGGAGCTCAGGGTGTCGTCCTGCACGAGACGCTGCGAGATGATCACGGCGTCCTCGTAGTTGTAGCCGTTCCAAGGCATGAAGGCGACGAGCAGGTTCTTGCCCAGCGCCATCTCGCCCTTTTCGGTCGCCGGACCGTCGGCCAGCACAGTGCCCTTTTCGATGCGCTCGCCGTCCTTGACCAGCGGCACCTGGTTGTAGCAGGTGGTCTGGTTGGAGCGCTGGAACTTGGCCAGCTTGTAGCTGGACTGCGTGCCGTCGTCGTTCATCACGCGGATGATATCGGCGGAGACGTAGATAGCCACGCCCGGCTTCTCAGCCAGGATGGTGTCGCCCGAATCGTAGGCGGAACGCCATTCGGAGCCGGTGCCCACCAGCGGACGCTCGGACTTGACCAGCGGCACGGCCTGACGCTGCATGTTGGTGCCCATTAGCGCGCGGTGGCCCTCGTCATGCTCGAGGAACGGAATCAGGGATGCGCCCACCGACACCATCTGGCGCGGCGAGACGTCCATGTAGTCGACCGTTTCGATCGGGACATCGTCAGCCTCACTGGCGGCGTCTCGCACAAGAGCGGTCTTCGCCACGAAGTTGCCCTTGCCGTCGATCTCCTGGTTGGCCTGCGCGATGACGTGCTCGGCCTCCTGATCGGCGGTCATGTAGACGACCTCGTTGGTGACGTGGCCGTTGTCGACCTTGCGGTACGGAGTCTCGATGAAGCCGAAGGGGTTGACGCGGCCGAAGGTAGCCAGCGAGCCGATCAGGCCGATGTTCGGGCCTTCAGGGGACTCGATCGGGCACATGCGGCCGAAGTGGCTGGGGTGCACATCGCGCACCTCCATCGAGGCGCGGTCGCGCGACAGGCCGCCGGGGCCCAGGGCCGAGAGGCGGCGCTTGTTGGTCACGCCGGACAGCGGGTTGTTCTGATCCATGAACTGGCTCAGCTGCGAGGTGCCGAAGAACTCCTTGATGGTGGCGTTCACCGGGCGGATGTTGATCAGCGACTGCGGGGTGATGGCCTCGGCGTCCTGCGTGGTCATGCGTTCGCGCACGACGCGCTCCATACGGCTCAGACCCGTGCGCAGCTGGTTCTCGATCAGCTCGCCGACCTGACGGATGCGGCGGTTGCCGAAGTGGTCGATATCGTCCACATCGACGCGCAGCTCCACGTCCTCGCCATTGCGCTTGCCAGGGAAGGTCTTGTCGCCGGCATGCAGGGAGACGAGGTACTTGATCGTGGCGATGATATCATCCACGCTCAGGCTGCGGTCATTGATGTCTGTCTCCAAGCCGAGCTTGCGGTCGATCTTGTAGCGGCCCACGCGCGCCAGATCGTAGCGCTTGGTGTTGAAGTAGAAGGAGTCCAGCAGGTTGCGTCCGGCGTCGGGGGTCGGGGTGTCGGCCGGGCGGATTTTGCGGTACAGATCGGTCAGGGCGTCGTCCTGGGTCTCGATCGTCTCCTTTTCGAGGGCGTCCATGACCAGCGGGTAGTCCTTGAAGGACGCGCCGATCTCGGCCTTGGTCATGCCGATGGCCATGAGGAAGACGATGGCCGACTGCTTGCGTCTGCGGTCCACGCGCACGCCGAGCACGTCGCGCTTGTCGATCTCGAATTCGAGCCATGCGCCACGGCTCGGGATGATCTTCGCGCCGAAGACCTCCTTGTCGGAGGTACGGTCGCGCGAGCGGTCGAAGTAGACGCCCGGGGAGCGCACGAGCTGCGAGACGATGACGCGCTCGGTGCCGCCGATGATGAAGGTGCCGTGCGGGGTCTGCAGCGGGAAGTCGCCCATGAAGACGGTCTGGCTCTTGATCTCGCCGGTGTCGCCGTTCTCGAATTCGGCGTTGACGTAGAGCGGAGCCGAATAGGTGTAGTCCTTCTCCTTGCACTCCTGGACCGTGTGGCGCGGCTCTTCGAAGTACGGGTCGGAGAAGGTCAGGCTCATGGTCTGGGCGAAGTTCTCAATCGGGGAGATCTCCTGGAAGACCTCATCGAGGCCGGATGCGTGAGGGACGGTGTTGGTGCCGTTGGCCTCGTCCTCCTCCACGCGCTTCTTCCAACGCTCGTTGCCGATGAGCCAATCAAAGCTGTCGGTCTGCACGCCCAGCAGGTAGGGCACATCGATAGGTTCCTTGATGGAACCGAAGTTCACGCGGTCCGATGCCAGATGTCGTGCAATGTCCTGCTCGTCGGCGCGTGCGTTGACTGTTGTGGTATTCGTCATAGCTTGTTCGTCAGCCAAAAGACGTTCCTTATCGCTCGCTTGTTCGTTACGATCTGTTCGATCGATGCTGTACGGATCAGCACTGTGCAGCTGCTTAAAGTAGCTACTATCAGCACTGTATGGCTAGCGAAACGCCCGGATGCAGCCGCACTGTGCAAGCTCGTATATCCCTACTAATAAGCTGCACAACGCAAACCGCCGTATGCCTAAGCTGCGGGCGCCTCGTTGTCTTGTTGGCATGCCCGCTATATGACATACTTCACGTAGAGTCAAGAGCATAGCACGCTGGAATTGGTTGCGCAAGCTGGCGTGTCTGGGCGTAATCCCTACTGCACTGCCGTATCTACCCTACTGCACTATCGCCTCTACTGCACGATAACCGGCACCGCATCGCTCACTGCTTTGGCATCGTTCTTCAGGCTCAGTTTGGCCATATACGTCCCGGGATTGACTCTGGGGAGGCTGGCGTCGTCGACGCATTGCGAACCCGTGCTGTCCGTGTTCCATGTCAGCGTGTCTACGCGCTTGTCGCCCTTGGACATAAGCAGCCTATGCGGGTCGGCCGGGCACGCGTCCGACCTCCATATCGTGTCGCTGCCCGAGGTGATCGTCAGGATCCGCGAAGCATTCGACACGTCAATCAGGCAGCTGCTCGTGCCCTCATAGGCGATCGTCATCGTGAAATCCAAAGAACCGCCCACCGGCACGGTCTGCGACTGTGCGCTCAATTCCAATTTCACGTCACCGGCTGTGCAATCGTGGACGCCACTGGTCTGCTTCACGCCTGGAACCTCATTGCGCGTCAGCGCCGTGAGATCGTCATGCCGGATGACGCCGGAAACCGCCGCGACCCCCCTGCCGAGGCTGTAGACGCAGAACACGAGGAACGCAAGCACCAGTACCAAGGCCACAGCCGCCACAATGCGCCGACGGCGAAAGATCCGCTGCTGCTCCCTGCTTGGTTTTCTGCGCTGGCCGCGCTGCTGACGCCCGCCAGATGTGCCCGATGCGCCCGATGCGCCGCGTCCGGTAGAGGATTTGCGCGTGTTGGGAGAATGCGGTGTACTGGCCATACCCACGAGTCTAAACCGACTGCCCAACCGGGATGACTTACGGCAGACACGAACCGAATCTGCGAGCCCGCGCAGCTACTGCGGCAGCCGCAGCGACCCGTCAGGGAGAATCTCGATCAGGCCGTCCTCATCCAGCGAAGCGATGCACAAGTCCAGCTGCACATGGTCGCCCCATAGCGCCTCGACCTGATTGCGCGGCAGCGATGTGACTGCTGCACTCCCCGCCTCCGCTGTCGTTTCCTTCGTTATTTCCTTTGCTCTTTTCCCAGCCGCTTCATCTGAGGCATCCCCAGTACCAAGGCTGCGCAAGGCATTCAGTATCATGCCGCGCACCTGTCGGTTCGTGCCTTGGAAGCGCTGGCGAGGCCGGGTGCGCTGCTCCCCCAGCCCCGGACGCCCCGCTGCAAGAAATGCGCACGAATCGGCCAGCGGGCACTGCTCGCACAGCGGATTCTTAGCCGTACAGACTGTGGCGCCAAGCTCCATGACGGACTGGTTCCACACCACGCTGACCTTGGCATCTTTAGGCAGCACCCGTTCTGCCAGCTCGCGTTCCTGCTTCGTCGCCGCACCGCCATGCGACTCCACTCCCAGAAACACGCGGGAGAGCACCCTGCGGATATTCGTGTCGATGACCGCGATGCGGCCCCCGAAGGCGAAGTTCATCACCGCCGAGGCCGTGTAATCGCCGATTCCCGGCAGCGCAAGCAGCTCATCGTATGTGCGCGGCAGCTCGTTATCGTATTGCTGCGCGACCACGCGCGCGCATTCCTGCAAGCGCAGCGCACGACGCGGGTAGCCGAGCCTCCCCCACGCGGTGATCACCTCAGCCGTGCTCGCGCCGGCCAATGACGCCGCGTCGGGCCACACCTCCATCCATGCGAGCCAATACGGCACCACGCGACTCATCTGCGTCTGCTGGCTCATGACCTCGGATATGAGCACGCCCCACGGCGTCGTCCGCCCGAAACGCCACGGCAAATCGCGCGCATTCCGATCCCACCACGCGAACAGCTCATTTTCGATGAGTTCCTTCATCGCCTGATCAGAATCGGTCATGTCGTCAGCCGCCGTCGCGGCATTGTTCCCTGCATACTGCACGGCCACCATTGTGCTCCACACGGGATACACCAGCGCCCACTTCACCACCGGGTACGGGCCGTTCTAAGCTCATTCATGCATGGTGATGGATGATGTTTACGGCCTCAGTTCGATTCGCACACAGCCAAAGCATTATCACGAAGGAAATTAGAGAATCAGGACAGTGACATGGGCGAAAGCGCGCAGAACAATACGACTGTAAAGAAAACAACTGACCCCGAGTCGCGCGTGGACGGCATGTACGAGTATGGGTATCGCAAGTCGAATTACGGCCCGGACGAGCTGGTGACCGACGCGCACGGCAACCCGATCAGCGTGGTCGACGCGATGATGAGCGCGCGCGAGGCCAGCGAGACCGAAACCGTCACGCCGCACCTGTGCTACTACTCGCCGCGCATCCCGGGCAATACCGGCTCCGCGATCCGCCTGTGCGCGGTGACCGGCAGCATTCTGCACTTGGTCGAGCCGCTGGGCTTCAACCTGCACGACACCAAGCTGCGCCGCGCCGGGCTCGACTACCACGATATGGCGCATGTGGTGCTGCATCCGGATTTCGACGATCTGGTCACGTCGATGCCGAACTCGCGCATCATCGCCTTCACCGCCCATGCCACGAAGCTGTACACCGAAGTCGACTACAAGCCTTCGGATATTCTGCTGTTCGGCCCCGAACCCGGCGATATCCCCGACCCGATGGACATCATGGCCGGCCCGCATGTCGCCGAGCAGGTCCGCCTGCCCATGCGCCCCAGCCTGCGCTCGCTCAACCTGACCAACTGCGCCTCCATCGCCCTCTACGAGGCGTGGCGGCAGCTGGAATTTAAAGGCGGGGAGTAACGCAATCGTCAGCTTGCATTTTCATGGGAAAATATGAAACCTGAGTAGTCACATACCAAAAATGGTGCGCCTACTCAGGTTTTCAAGGCTCAGTTCTTAAAGCTATGGATTGGCGCAGGAATTCGCCCGCCGCGCGTCACGAAGGGCTCGCACGATGAGGTGTTGACACGCATGATGGGCGCGTAGCCCATCAGGCCGCCGAAGTTGGCCATATCGCCCACTCCTTTGCCGTACACCGGAATGAGCCGCACGGCGGTCGTCTTCTGGTTGACCATGCCGATGGCGGCTTCGTCGGCGATGATGCCGGAGATGGTCGAATCCGGCGTGTCGCCCGGAATCGCAATCATATCGAGACCGACCGAGCACACGCAGGTCATCGCTTCGAGCTTCTCCAAGGTGAGGCAGCCGGCCGCTGCGGCGTCGATCATATTCTTGTCTTCGGAGACCGGGATGAACGCGCCCGAAAGCCCGCCGACATACGACGAGGCCATGATGCCGCCCTTTTTGACCTGATCGTTGAGCATGGCGAGCGCCGCTGTGGTGC
Organism: Bifidobacterium tibiigranuli; assembly: GCF_022655035.1. Lineage (GTDB taxonomy): Bacteria > Actinomycetota > Actinomycetes > Actinomycetales > Bifidobacteriaceae > Bifidobacterium > Bifidobacterium tibiigranuli_A. Next base: position 441,016 of record NZ_JALCUA010000001.1, read on the forward strand.
CTGGGCCGCCGACCTGAGCAAGTCCGATCTTCTCAAGCACTTCGCCCACGGAATCGCCCACTGCCGGAGTCGGCGCGAGCGAAAGGTCGATGATGCCGAAAGGCACGCCGAGCCTGCGCGACGCCTCTTGCGCGACCAGTTGGCCGACGCGGGTGATCTTGAACGCGGTGCGCTTGATTGTCTCGCACAGGAATTCGAAGTCCTTGCCCACGGCGGCGTCCAAGGATCGCGAAACCACACCCGGACCCGACACGCCGACGTTGATGACCGCGTCGCCTTCGGTCACGCCGTGGAATCCACCCGCCATGAAGGGGTTGTCGTCCGGTGCGTTGCAGAAGGCGACGAATTTCACGCAGCCGTAGCTGTCCGTGTCGCGGGTCGCGTAGGCGATGTCCTTGACGATATGCCCAAGCAGCTCGACCGCATCCATATCGATGCCGGTTTTCGTCGAGCCGACGTTCACCGAGGAGCACACGATGTCGGTTTCGGACAAGGCCTGCGGCAGCGAGCGGATAAGCAGCTCGTCGGCCTTGGTCATCGATTTGGACACCAGCGCGGTATACCCGCCGATGAGATCGACGCCGACCTCTTTGGCCGCCCTGTCAAGCGCGTGGGCGATGGCGACGAAATCTTCGGACGTCTTGCACGCCCCGCCGCCGACCAGCGAGATCGGCGTGACGGTGATGCGCTTGTTGACGATCGGTATGCCGTAATCGCGTTCGATGGCCTCGCCGGTAGCTACCAAATCCTTGGCGAGCCGGGTGATCTTGCGATAGATGTTCTCGCACAGCTGGTCCACATCGTCGCTCGCGCAATCGAGCAGCGAAATGCCCATCGTAATCGTGCGCACATCGAGCTTCTCCTGCTCGATCATCTGGTTGGTCTCGTGGACCTCCATGATATTCAGCATGGTCTTCTCCCTTTCAGCCGGCTCAGACGCGATGCATCTTGGTGAAGATCTCCTCGCGCTGGCAGCGGATGCGCACACCGATCTCCTCCCCCAGCGAGTCCAGATCGGTGACGATGGTGCCGAATTCCTTGTCGGAATCGGCGTAGTCGACAATCATCATCATGTTGAAGAATCCGTCGATGATGGTCTGCGAGATGTCGAGCACATTGACGCGATGCTGCGACAGGTACGTGCACACGCGTGCGATGATGCCGACGGTGTCCTGCCCGACGACGGTGATGATGGCCTTGTTCATGCTTCCTCCGGTGCTTCGCGTTGCCGACGCGGGCAGCATGGGCATTGCGGCTAGTGCCGGCCCGTGTCGATGCGGCATTCGCCGTGCCGAATCGACACATTGCCTAAACGCCGAATTCTAGCGCCGTAGCGCCGCCGAATGCGCGCAATCCACATGCCCCGCGTCAATCGTTCCTCAGTATAAGGAAGGCACCAGCCAAGCCGGCGTTAGCCGTCGCGGCATCGTCCGCCGCAACCGAAAGTAGCGACCCTCGCGTATAGTGTTGCAACAGTCCGGGGTAAGGACAAGAAAGATCCCCGGCGTCGCTGAAAAATGCTTAAGTATTTCGGGATAGACGATGAGTCGGCTGCATACAGGCCGCAGGAGTGAATCGCGAATTCCATAAGGTACACGGCTCACTTACTTGCGATTCATCAGGCGCGCCAACCGGCGCAGACCCTATGCAGACACTTTCTTCACATCCCGAAAGGTACCCATTTGTCTTATTCAGACACAACCGATATGACATCCGCAGCAACGCTTACCGCTGATTCCGCTGATAGCAACGCTTCCGTCGAGTCCGCCAACACTGCTGAAGCTGCCAACACTATGGCCGACGCCGCAAACGATGCCAGCAATGCTGACAACAGCATCGCTGATCAGCACTCCGACGCGCCGACCTTCGCCGAACTGGGCGTTCCCTCGACTCTGGTGAAGGGCCTGGCCCGCGACGGCAAGACCACCGCTTTCCCCATTCAGGCCGAAACGCTCCCTGATTCGCTGCAGGGCCGCGACATCCTGGGCCGCGGAGCTACTGGCTCAGGCAAGACGCTCGCCTACTCGATTCCGCTGCTCGCCCGCCTCGAAGGCCGCGCCCAGCCCAACCGCCCGCGCGGCCTAGTGCTGGCACCGACCCGCGAGCTCGCCAACCAGATCAACGACGTGCTGCGCCCGCTGGCCAGCGACTGCAACCTGACCACGACCACCATCTACGGCGGCGTGCGCCAAAGCGTGCAGACCCGCGATTTGCGTCGCGGCGTCGACATCGTCGTGGCCTGCCCCGGCCGCCTCAAGGACCTCATCGATCAGGGCCGCCTGACGCTGGATGACGTAGCGATCACCGTGCTTGACGAGGCCGACGAGATGGCCGACATGGGCTTCCTGCCCGACGTGAGCGAACTGCTCGGCATGACTCCGGCCAACGGCCAGCGCCTGCTGTTCTCCGCCACGCTCGACCACGGCGTCGACACGCTGGTGCGCCGCTTCCTCAATGACCCGAAGGTGCACGAAATCGATTCGGCCACCGCGCAGGTCTCGACCATGACTCAGCACATCTTCCAGGTGAGCGCCGCCGACAAGCCGCAGATCATCAACGAACTCGCCTCCGGCATGGGCAAGCGCATCCTGTTCACCAAGACCAAGATTCAGGCCGAGGAGCTCGCCGCATCGCTTATCGAGCGCGGCATTCCGACCGCCGAACTGCACGGCAATCTTTCGCAATCGCAGCGCGACCGCAACCTCAAGGCCTTCAGCTCCGACGAAGTGCGCGTGATGGTCGCCACCGACGTGGCTGCTCGTGGCATGGATATCAGCGGCGTCGAACTGGTCGCTCAGCTCGACCCGCCGCAGGACCCCAAGTCCTTCCTGCACCGCTCGGGCCGCACCGCGCGCGCCGGTCAGGATGGCGATGTCGTCACACTCGTGCTGCCCCGGCAGAAGCGCCGCGCCATGCAGATGCTGCACCGCGCCGGGCTTCAGGGCCATGTCGTGCGCGTGGACGAGGATTCTGACGCTCTGCTCGATCTCGTCGGCGAAACCGCGCCGCTGGTCGAAGGCTAGTCGCTGGAGGACTTCACGAGGCGCAATCGCAAGACTTCGCGCGATTCACGTGATTCACGCCGAGGCGGCTACGGCCACCGCGGATACGGTTCGCGTGACAATCGCGATGGTTCGGATCGCCGTCATTCAGGGCGGGGCAACCGCTTCCGCCGTTCCGACCGCTTCGAGCATGCCGATCGTTTTGATCGTTCGGATGATGCCGAGCGTTCCAATGGATTCGACCGCTCTGATCGCTCTGACTATCGCGACGACCGCCGTGGCGGACATCGCGATGGCGATTTCAATCGTGGACCGCGTTCGCACGACTCGCACCGCAACTTCCGCAACGATTCCAAATTCGACTCGCGCAGGGACTTCCACGATCACGCCGAATCCCGTCATACTGACGCCGACAACGACGATTGGTCGAAGCCCTTCGACGGCCGCAGCGACAAGCGCCGCAACCACGCCGAGTCCTATGACAGGCGCGAAGACCAGTCGCATCGCGGCTCCGGCGACTATCGCCACTCCGACAACCGCCGTCACTCCTCCTATGACGACCGTGGCCGCCGCGACTATCACCGCGACGCCCAGCGCACCAGCGACCGCTGAAGCGCAGTCGTCGAGCGATAGGTCAGTGGAAGTAAACCGCTGAACCGACTCGCACATGCGATGTTTGAACAGATGCCCTGCACAAGCCAAATGCTTGTGCGGGGCATCATCATATGAGATTGGACGTCTCTGCATCTTCGCAACAACGCTGCCTGTTTCCCCGCGCCTATGCAGACTCGCGCATTCCCAACGACAGCATTCCCAACAACCCTTACTTGATAATGCTGTCGATCTTGCGCCGCTGCCAACTGTCTGCTTTATCGCTGTTTACCGTCGTGCTCATTATTTATTAAGCACTTTACCAACTGAAACCGCATGCGAAAGACTTCCCTAGACATTGCCTTTTCCGAGGAATGGCGGAATTCCAAGGATCCCAAAACAGTACATTGGGCTTGTACTTCGCTGAGGTGCTTAATAGACGAAAAAAGTGCTTAATACGTGTCTATGAAGGCAATAATGGCCTGCCGAGCAGAAATTATCTGCCCGAACAAGACAAGACAAGACAAGCTAAACCAAACGAAGTACCGTGCAGAATCACCGTTAGCATCATTGATTAAGCACATTTTTCGTCTATTAAGCACTCTGCCAAGTAGCCTCGAAAACCAGCCCGCAACGGAATGGCGGAATGCCGCCATTCTTAGCCTATGACGCATTGGCACTACAACGCTTGCAGCACCGTGATTCACCACAATCTGCTTAGTACGTGCGACCGAACTGTCGACCGCCTGCTCATTACAAGCTCTGAGGGCAGGCAAATGCGCAGCTACATCTCACCGATAGAAGCGTTCGTGGCCTTCCATACAAATCAGGGCATGCGGAGCGGCCGGGTCACCATCGGCTATGTCTTGCCGCGAACCGTCAGTGACCAGCGAGGCGCTGAAAATCGCCTCGTATTCATCCATCGAAAGCCGTTGGCGAGCTGCGAGCAGCGCCTCGTGGCCTGTGCAATTGAGTCGATCGCGATAGCCGGGCTGCAACGTGCCGAAAAACAGCTCGGCCACAGAACCCGAACCGTAGGAGAACAGCCCGATGCGGTCGCCGGCGCACAGACTCTCGTCCTGTTCAAGCAGGGAAATCAGGCTCAGGTAGAGCGACGCAGTATACAGATTGCCGACCTCTTGACCGTACATAATCCCCTTCTCGAAGCGCGCAGTCAGCCGCTCGTAGTCTGCTGCGGGAATTATGGGTTCCAGCGAGCGCAGCCCTTTGCGGCCCATCTTCGAGAAGGGAATATGGAAGAGTAGCGCCTGCAGACCGCTCACCTGCGTCAGCCCAAGCGACTCGGCCTCGCGCCAGTCCTCGGCGAACATCTCGAGATACACCTGCTCCGAGTATTTGCCTTTCGCGAAGGCTTCGGCGGAATAGTTCGGCCGCCAGAAGTCATCGGTGCTGCGGCTGCGCATCACCGAGCGCTCCTCAAGCGCGAGAATATGCGGATTCTCGCCCACCAGCATCGCCACTGCGCCGGCGCCTTGCGTCACCTCGCCGCCAGTGTTCAGGCCATATCGGGCAATATCGGCCGCAATCACCAGCGCTTTGGTACCGGGATGCGCGCGCACGAAATCCGCAGCAAGCTGCAAGCCGGCCGTGCCGCCATAGCAAGCCTCTTTGATCTCAATGGCACGTATCGAGGTCGGCAACCCAAGCAGGTCGTGCACGAATAGCGCCGAGGCCTTGGACTGGTCTACGCCGCTTTCAGTGGCGACAATCAGCAAGCCAATCGACGCTCTTGCCGCATCATCGAGGTTTTCCAGTATTCCCTCTGCCGCATTGGCACCCATTGCCACGATGTCCTGGCTGAGCGTCGGCACAGCCATCTTACGCTGACCAATGCCAATCAAATACTTGTTGGGGTCGGCTCCGCGAGCATGCGCCAGATCCACCAGATCCAGATAGCGATTCGGCGTGGAAAACTCGATCCTGTCGATGCCGACCTTCATGTGCTGCTCCTTATATATGCATATATGTTCTCGTTTTACGTTGCAGGCTCAGTGGCACGCGCGCACATGCATTATCATCACGTCTGCGCATTGCCAGCTTTCGATTGCCACGCTGATTACTCTCCGCGCAGCCGCCGCAGCTGTTCCTGCGCGGCGGCGAGGCTCGCTTGACGCGGGTTCGCGCGGAGCCAGCGAATCAGTTCTTCTGCCTCGTTGCCTTGCGCGCCGGCCATCATAGCCAGACTCTGCAATTGCAGATTCATATGCCCCGCCTGAATGCCCCGAGTCACCAGCGCCCGCATCGCCGAGAGATTCGAGGCAAGACCGACGCTGGCGATGATGCCCATCAGCGTCTCTGCCGAGGGTTGGCGTAGCAGCCGCATGGTGAGCTTTGCCATCGGCAGCGTGGAAATCGCGCCGCCTACCGAGCCTATAGGCATCGGCATGTCGATTTCGCCAATGAGCCGCTCGCCATCGAAGCGCCAGTCCGTCCAAGTGCGATGCCGCTCGCTCAAATCGGCATATGCGGCGGCGTTCACATTGCGCGTGTCGTTGCCGCTCGCCAGCACGACCGCGTTAATGCCATTCATGATGCCCTTGTTATGCGTGGCATCTCTCAGCTCCGACATCTGCGCGAACCGCGATGCAGCCGCAATCCGCTCCGCCACTTGAGTTCCGGGCATATCCTTGGTCGCCAGCAGCTCAGCATCGATACATGCGCGGGCCCTTGCCCGCTGCTGCGGCGCGCAATTGGACAAGATAGCCATCAGCAGCTCGTATTGCGGCAGCTGATCTGCCAGATAGCGCGACACCGCCTCCGCAATCGTGTTAACGGTGTTCGCGCCCATCGCCGCGCCCGAATCGATAAGCAGGTCGAATTCGATGAACTCGCCTGTGCATGTCCTTGCGTATGCCCCTGCGCTGTTCACCGCAGCGCTCTTCGCATTATTTTCTGCACAGTTTCCTGCCTGGTTCAGCATGCCACCATGCATTGTGCCGTGCTCAACAGCGCCGATATCGCCCGTCCACCGCACGCTCACTGACCGCAGCCCTCCCCCATGACTCGCCAGCGTTGGGTGGGCCTGCTGCGCAATCTCGCTGATTCGCGCGATATGCGCGTGCAGAAAATCGCGCCACGGATTCTTCGTCTGTTGTGAATCGGCAGCGCTACCAGCCACATTCATCTCGGCAAGGATGGCTGAGGAAGAAATATCGCCATTGGCACCGCCATGGGTTGCATCAGCTCCATCAGCATCTTCGTCAATCGCGTCAACGCTGTCACCCGATCGACCACTCCGGAACACGATCTGTGCGGTGATACCGCCACGCGTCGAATCCGTATGGAATCCGCCGCTGCGGGCGATTCGCTGCGCCGCGTTGCCCGCGGCTGCGATAACCGACGGCTCCTCAGTAGCCATCGGAATGAGATACTGCTCGCCGTCGATGAGGAAATGCTCAGCAAGACCCAGTGGCACCGGAAAATCACCGATATGGTTTTCGACCATCCGCGAAGCGATATCAGCATTCAGCCCACCATCGCGCAGCAAAACGGTGTCAGATTCGCTTAGCAGCCCATCAGCGACCAGCTGGTCCAGCCGTTCAGCCGTGCTCAGCTCATAGAATTTCGTCATGCCTGACCCTCAAGTTTTTCGCTACTGCCCAGATTCTCGACTTCCATCGCGATGGCCTGCCCGCCACCGATGCACAGCGCTGCGATGCCTATGCGCGCCCCGGTGCGTCGCAGATTGTGAATCAGCGTCGTCAGAATCCGTGTGCCCGACGACCCCAGCGCATGCCCCAGTGCCAAAGCGCCGCCGGAGATATTATAGATATCCGGGTCGATGCCGAGCTCCTGCCGCACCACGATAGCCTGGCTGGCGAAGGCCTCATTCACCTCGAACAAATCGATGTCCCCGATGTTCTGCCCACAGCGGTCCAGCAGCCGGCGAATTGCCAGAATCGGCGTGTAGCCCATCAGCCCGGGCTGGTAGCCTGCCTCGCAATAGCCAGTGATGCGCACCAGCGGCGTCAGCCCTAGTTCCGACGCCGTGCGCGCCGTGGTCACGGCCACCATGCTCGCACCGTCGTTCAGCGGCGCCGCATTGCCCGCGGTCACCATGCCGTCCTGCTGATAGACCGGGGGCAGACCGGACAGTATTTCCAAGGTCGAATTCGGCCGCAACGACTCGTCTCGCAGCAGCCCATTGATCGGCAGTACTTCGTCGTCAAACCAGCCGACCTGCCACGCCTGCGCCGCCTTACGCTGCGAATCGAGCGCGTATTCGTCAAGCTGAGCGCGGCGAAGATGGAACATCCGGTTGAGGTTCTCGGCCGTGACCCCCATCGCATAGTCCTCGAAGGCGTCGTTGAGCCCATCGTTGAACAGCGTGTCACGCCAGTCATCAGTATCGAATGCCTTCTTGCCGGTTCTTGGCGCAAAAGCCGGCGCTCCCGACATGCTTTCGACGCCGCCCGCAATCGCCACGCGCGCGTCGCCGAGCAGCACGGCCGACTGGGCGAGCCGGACCGCCTTGAGGCCGGAGCCGCAGACCTGATTCACAGTCATCGCCGTGCCGTCGACCGACAGCCCGGCATTGATCTGAACCTGCCGCGCGACATTCTGCCCCAGTCCGGCAGACAGGACATTGCCCAAAATCATCTGATCGACGCATTTGGAGACGATATGATCGCGTTCAAGCGCCGAAGACACCAGCCGGGACGCCATATCCACGGCGTTGACATCGCTCAGGCTCCCGCGAAACTTGCCGGTCGGCGTGCGGTACGCGGAGGTGATGACGACATCGCTGCCGTCAAGCGCAGCCGCATCCGCCACCGTTTGAGCCTGAGTCATACACCCTCCATAGTCATCCGGACACGCCGTCACCTTCATCAACCCTTAAGCAGACTACCGGCAACAACGTGAACGTCCTATGAAGACAAGCGCTCTGCAACGATTTCTTCACCCTCGGCGCAGCATTATGGCTCGCCACCGCGCAGCTCCCCACAGATAATGCCCCTTTCGTGACGCTAATACCACGTTATAGTCACGAAAGGGGCATAACTCTTGTCATAGTGCCCTTTTTGTGACGCTAACCCGTGATAAGCGTCACGAAAGGGGCATAGTGTGCAAACCCTCGGTTTCAGCCTTCGCAACGAGCGCTGTCAGCGGCCACGGCGGCGAGTGCGCGGGGCGCGTGGAATCCGCGCACGGCGAATTCGTCGGCGATCTGCTGCGCGATTCCCTGGCTGCGGCTCCGATCCACCAGCGCGATGATGGAGCCGCCGAAGCCGCCACCGGTCATGCGCGCACCGTAGGCACCGGCCCGCCGCGCCACGTCCACGGCTACATCCAGCTCGGGCACGGTGACTTCGTAATCGGAGGCCAGCGAATCATGCGAAGCGTTGAACAGCCGCCCGGCAGCCACGATATCGTGCTGCGCGAAGGCATGCACGAAGGAGCGCACGCGCTCGATTTCGGTGACGACGTGGCGCACGCGCTTCTTCATCGTCTCGTCCGGCAGCGCGTCCAGCGTCTCCTTGAGCGCCTGGAAGGAATCGCCCGCCTTCACGATGCCATCGGCGCTGACCCGCAGGCTGGTGACGCCGAGGATGCGCGCGGCCTCTTCGCAGGTAGCGCGGCGCTGCGCATACTGCCCGTCGTTGAGCTGGTGCGGCGCCTGGGTATCGACCACAAGCAGCTCAAGCCCAAGCGAGTCAAGATCGAAGGGCTGCTGAGAGACGTTTTCGAGCGGCGTAAGCTCCGGGCGGCAGTCGAGCAGCAGGGCGTGCCCGGCCGTGCAGCGCATCGAGGCGTTCTGGTCAAGCCCGCCGGTGGACGCGCCGGCCATGTCGTTCTCGGAGGCCATCGCCGCGTTGATCAGCGTCACACGCCCCGCATCGGACGCGCCGTAGCCCAAGCCGTATACGTCATCCAGAGCCAGCGCAGTGGAGCAGGTCATCGCCGCCGACGAGCTCAGGCCCGAGCCGAGCGGCACGCAGGATGTGAAGGCGGCATCAAAGCCCTGCACCTGCGCGAACCCGGCTTCACGCAGCGCCCAGGCCACGCCGATCGGGTAGGCGGCCCAGCCATCCACACCGCCAGCTTGCAGGCCATCAAGATTGGCTTGTGTGACTTTGCCCGGCGAAATATCCGAAACAACCCGCGCCGTCGTGTCGTTTCGGGCTTTGAGCGCGATGAAGGTGCGGTGCGGCAGGGCGATAGGCAGGCACAGACCGGCGTTGTAATCGGTGTGCTCACCGATCAGATTGACCCGCCCCGGAGCGGACCATACGCCATCAGGCTGCTCGCCATAAGCCTGGGTAAACAATTGGGTGGCTCGCTCAACACCCTCGTCATGCGTCAGTGCGTCAATGAACTGAACGGTTTTCATAGGTACTCCTTTGTATATATGCATATATTGTCTGCTGTTGCAGCTGCTGTTTGTGCAGCTGCAACAGCAGCTAGTCATCGATGTCAACGTCACCGATCTCAACGTCACCGATCTCATGGAAGCGCTGCGCGATCAGCTCCGGCGTGGTGTCGGAAACCCAGGCAGCCATGCCTGATTCCGACCCGGCCAGGTACTTGATCTTGTTCGTCGCACGCCGGAAGGAGAAGAACTGCAAGTTCAACCGGTAGTGCGCGCGACGCTCGTCGTGAATCGGCGCCTGATGCCAGGCGGCGATGTACGGCAGGTCCATGCCCTTGCCGTCGCCCGTATCGAAGAAGGCATTGCCGCGCCTGAGCAGCGTGGAATACATCTGAGCCAAGTCCCAGCGCTCCTGATCGTCCAGCTCATCCAAGGTCAGCACGTCGCGCAGCGGGGCGACATGCACTTCGAGCGGCCAGCGCGCAGCGGCCGGCACGTAGGCCACCCAGCTGTGGTTGCGCATCACGATGCGCTCCCCTGCCTCGATCTCGCTGCGCATGATGTCGTGCAGCAGATTGCCGCCGGTGCGCTCGTAATAGGCCTGCGTTTGCACCAGTTCCTTTTCCAGCTTCGGCGCGATGAAGGGATAGCAGTACACCTGCCCGTGCGGGTGCGCAAGCGAAACGCCAATCTCCTGACCGTGATTCTCGAAGGGGAATATCTGCTCGATCCCCTCCATATGCGAAATCTCGGCGGTTCGAAACGCCCACGCCTCGACCACAGTACGCAGCCTAGATACCGGCAGATCAGCTGGCAGTCCGTTTTCGTTGGGGTCGAAGCAGATGACTTCGCAGCGCCCCGCGGCAAGCTCCTGTTCCCACAGCGGGTTGTTGTTGACGTAGCCGACTTCAGTGGAAGCCCCTGGCACGCGCGCCATCGAGGGGAAACGGTTCTCGAAGATCACGACGTTATAATCACTGTCCGGCACTTCGCCGTCCTGATAGGGATCGCCGGGTTTGCGCGCGGCGAGCGGATTGCCCTTCGCCGTGGCCCCCGGGCCGGTGTTGATCGGCCGGTTCATGCGTGCGGTCGCCATGGGAATCCAGTCGCCGGTAAGCGGGTCGCGGCGCATCTGCGGGGCGGCGTACGGCACTTCATTGCCATCGGCGTCGAGGTGCGGCGCGAAACGGTACGCCAACGGGCGAGGGTCGTGCAGCTCACGCGTCTTACGCCCGGAGACATACTCCGGGTCATCGTCCATATAGAAGAACTCGCGCCCGTCCGCAAGCATCGTGGGCGTGATGCGAATATGCTGCGCCGCATATGTTCCCGGCGTGTAATGGTCGAATTGGGCCGTCGTTGCCGCTGTTTGTGCCGTCATTGCCGCTCGCCTTCCTGCGCGTTCTCGTTCTGATGGACCAGCACCAGCTCCTTGACCAGCTCCTTGGTCCTAGCCGTCGAATCAGGGTCGAGCCCGTCATCGGCGATGACCGTGTCCACCTGGTCGAAACGCGCGAACAGCGAAAGCGACGTGGAGCTCCATTTGGTGTGATCGGTGAGAATGATCGTGCGGTCGGCGATGTCCATCATCGCCATATCCGTGGCAGCCTCAAGCGAGTTCGGCATGAGGAAGCCGCGCGGAATCGACACGGAATGCGAACCGAGGAACACCGTGTTGACGCGCAGCGATTCGATGACCTTGTCCGCAATCGGCCCGACCAGCGAATTCGACCGGGTGATGACGCCGCCGGTGACAATGACCTCAATGTCCTTGGATTCCAAGGCCTGCACCAGTTCGGCGACCGGAATCGAATTGGTCAGAATCGTGATGCCCGACGACTGCTGCGATTCGAGCAGGTGCTGCGCGAAGACGTAGGCCGTAGTGCCGCCACCGATGGCGATCACATCCCCGGGCGCCACATATTTGACCGCCTCCTGCGCGATGGCATCCTTGAGACCGATGTCCAGCTGCGATTTTACGGAGAACAGCGGCTCGCTCAGCAGCGTGCTGGTGGTCACTGCCCCGCCGTGGACGCGCTTGAGCAGTCCTTTATCGGCGAGATCGGCGATATCGCGCCGAATGGTCATTGCGGACACGCCGAGTTCCTTGGACAGCGCAGTGATGCGCACGGCTCCACGGGTGCGCAGCCGGCTCAGTATGAGATGCTGACGTTGTGACGAAATCATATGAACATTATCGCACATATTTTCCAGAAAGTCAAACAAAACATACTTTTAACCGAACATGACTTCACATCGCTGAGCCTTATCAGTTCTGGTCAGCTCCGGCCGAACAGCCGCCGCAACCCCCATCCGGTCACGCGTCGCATCGCCTCAACCACGATGCCAATGCCCATCTTCGAGCGCCCATGCACTCGCTCCGGAAAGACGATCGGCACCTCGACGATGCTTCCGCCTGCCGCCGCCACACGCCGGGTCATATCGATCTGGAAGACGTAGCCGTTCGCCTCAACCGAGCGCAGGCCCGACGCGCGTAGAATCCGGGCGCGGTAGGCGCGCAGGCCCGACGTCATATCGCGTACGCCAAGGCCGAGCATCGTGCGCGCATACCACGAGCCGGCGCTCGAAATCCAGTTGCGGTGCCGCGACCAGCCTTCAGTGCGCCCGCCCGGAATGCGGCGCGAACCAATCACCAGGTCGACATGCGGATTATCGGCTATGACCCGCAGCATCGCATGCAGATCCTGCGCGCGATGCGAGCCGTCCATATCCATCGAGCACAGCGTGGCATAGCCACGTTTCAGCGCCCAATTGAAACCCGCCAGATATGCCGGCCCCAGCCCGTTCTTGCCCTCCCGGTGCAGCACATGCAGGCGCGGCTCGCCGGCCGCTATGGCTTCGGCTGCTTCGCCGGTCCCATCCGGCGAAGCGTCGTCGACGACCAGCACGTGCACCTGCGGATTCCACTCGAACAGCGCAGCCAGCGTAGGCCCGATATTCTCACGCTCGTTGTACGTCGGCATGATGACGCATATCTCGCCGCCGCCTGCGGTGTTGTCATCCACGGCATCATCACCCAATGCATCACTATGCACCGCGTCATTGCCCAACGCTTCATCGTCTACAGCATCGTTATTCACATCTTCATCATGCACAGCGCCATCATGCGCCAAGTCGCCAGCCACCGCAGCAGCAGCAGCAGCGGCATCGTTCGCCGCGCTCCCACTGCTCGTTCGCCCATCGCGTGGCTGCGCAGCCGCCGCGTCCGCGTCCTGTCTGATTCTCACGGCTTCACTGTACAAGCGTCGCCGCCTCATTGTCCACAGCCGCGTCACTTTGCAGCTCTTGCCGGCAGCGTAAATCATGCGGCCTCGCACCTCCTTTGCCGCAGCGCAGAAAGGTACACAGCATCCGCCTGGGTGTCGTTCTCTCGCACCAGTGGCACAATGTGGTCATGGGTTATGTTTCGACGAATTACTGGCACGACGCACTGAACAAGGCTGCGACCGACATGGTCACCTTCGGGTACAAGCATGTCGTCAAGCCGCATTTCGTGTTCAACCACGCCCCGGACGAGGCGCATGAGAACATGGTCGACTTCTGCCGCCTGACCAAAGGCATCACGCCGCTCATGTGGCTGCTGCGCGAGACGATCGACTACACCGATCCGATTCTGGAAACCGAAGCTCTTGGCCTCGATTTCGCCAATCCTTTCGGACTGTCGGCCGGGCTTGACAAAAACTGCGATATGCCCGTGCTTATGGACAATGCCGGCTTCGGCTTCGAAACGGTCGGCTCCATCACTTCCCGCCCCTGCCTGGGCAATGCGAAGCCCTGGTTCCACCGGCTGCCTGAATACGATTCGATGATCGTGCATGTCGGCCTCGCCAATGAGGGCAGCGCGAAAATCATCGGGCGCGTCGAGCAGGCCGAACGCGCGGCGAAGACAATGCGCATGTCCATCTCCATCGCCCGCACCAACGATGACCTTGTCGGCGATATCGACGAAGGCATCGAAGACTACCGGCTCTCGCTCGAGCAGGCCTCAGGCCGCAGCTCGATGGTGGAAATCAACATCTCCTGCCCCAACACCCATGTGGGCGAGCCCTTTGTCGAAGAGCCGGACAGCCTCGACAGGCTGTTCACCGTCTTGGACAACGTCTCGCATCCGCAACCGCTGCTGGTTAAGATGCCGCAGGACACCGGCTGGCCGCATTTCCGCGAACTGCTGGAAGTGCTCGCCGAGCATGACGTGCAGGGAGTCACCATTGCCAATCTGCGCAAGGACCGCACGGGCTTGAGCATTCCGCGCGACTGGGTGGGCGGCCTGTCGGGCGGCCCGGCGTACCAGTCCAGCAACGAACTGATTCGCAACACCTATCGTGAATTCGGTGACCGCTTCACCATCGCCGGCGTCGGCGGCGTGTTCACCCCAAAGCAGGCTTATGCCAAGATTCGCTCCGGTTCAAGCCTGGTCATGTTCATCACTTCGCTGATGTACCGCGGCCCGCAGCAGATTACTGTGCTCAAACGCGGCCTAGCCGAACTGCTGCGCGCCGACGGCTTCGAGCATGTATCGGACGCGGTCGGCATCGACGCCTGAACCAGCTCAGTCTCCTGGCATTGCCTCCTGAAAAAAAATGACTGGTGCATCATATGCGACGAGTTAATCGCATATGATGCACCAGTCATGCAAACCGAGTCATGAAGGCCGTGACTGGTTCAGCGACTCAACAGCCCAGCATCTCCCAGCCGCCGAACCCGCCTAGTCGCCAAACGCCCCGCGCACATACTGCTGCGGGTAGGGAATCTGATCGGCGCTCAGGCCCAGCTTATCGGCAGCTCGCAGCGGCCAGTACGGGTCGCGCAACGAAGCCCGGCCGATTTCGATGGCGTCGGCCTTGCCGGAGCGCAATATCTTCTCCGCCTGCTTCGGCTTGGTGATAAGCCCTACGGCCGTCACCGGCACATCGGCATCGCGGCGAATCGCATCGGCGAAAGGCACCTGATAGTTCGGCTTGACGGGAATGGAAACGCCGGCGACGATGCCTCCAGTCGATACGTCGACCAGGTCGACGCCATGTTCCTTAAGCACGCGGGCGGTTTCGGTCGTCTCCTCAAGATCCCAGCCGTTCGTCGCCCAATCGGTAGCTGAAATGCGAACCGTCAGCGGCATGGTCTCGGGGATGACGCCGCGAATCGCATCGACTATCTCGATGAGGAAGCGCATGCGGTTGACCAGCTCGCCGCCATATTCGTCATGCCGGTTGTTGGACAGCGGATCGAGGAACTGCGAAATCAAATATCCATGCGCCGCATGAATCTGAATCATCTGGAAGCCGGCAGCCACCGCGCGGCCGGCAGCGTTGCGGAATTCGTCCACGATGCCGTGAATCTCATCGACGCTCAGTTCGCGAGGCTCAGCATAGTCGCCAAAGGGAATCGCGCTCGGCGCGACAGTCTGCCAGCCGCCCTGACCCTGCGGCACCGAAGCGTTTTCATACCCGATGCCCGCACACCCTGTCGAGGCCTTGCGCCCGGCATGGTTGAGCTGCACGCCGAAAGCCGCGCCCGCAGCCTCGACGCCTTCGACAATCCAGCGCCATGCATCGATCTGGTCATCGTTCCACAGTCCCACATCACATGGCGAAATGCGCCCGTCCGGACTCACTGCACTCGCCTCGGCGATGATCATGCCGAAGCCGCCCAGTGCGCGCGAGACGTAATGCTGATAGTGGAATGGGGTCGGCTTGCCGTCACGATCAGGCACGGAATACATGCACATCGGCGGCATCCACACACGGTTGCGCATGGTCAGGCCGCGCAAAGTCAGCGGCTCGAACAGCTTCGGCGTCTCTGGTTTCGTGGCTTTGCTCATAGCAGTCATCCTTTGCTTGCTTTCAGTGCGATTCGTCTCCCGCACAGTTCAATGCTCAATTCCCAATTCTCCCACGACCCGTTTTCCGCGTTACCTGGCATTGCCAGAACGGCCGACGAGCCGGACGAGCATGCCGCGCCTACCGTCGCTGCGGTGTGCTTTGCTGCGGCGTGCTCTGCTGCGTGCGCGGAGCCGCAGCCGGAGCGGACATGTACTGCGGAGCCGGATTGCCGTAATTATTGTCTGGCGGGATTCCGGCCGAGTTCAGATAGTTGTTCATGAACTCCTTCCAAGCCGGGGTCGCGATGTACATGCCGTACCAGCTGCCCATCGAACGCCCGTTGATCGTCATGCCAGTGAAGCTCTTCGGGACCTCCATATTGCCCACGCTCACGAACGCCGCCACCTGACCGGGGGTGAACCCGGCAGTGGTCATGTAGGTGTCCTCGTTCGTTCCGGTTTTGGAGAAGGTCTTGCGCCCGTTGTCAAGCTGGGTCGTGGCCGCCTCGCCACCGGGCGTCACCACGCCCTGATTCAGCGCGTAGGCCGTGGTCTGGGCGATTTCAGGGGATATGGCCTGATGGCAGTTGGCTTTGGGGACCGGGACATTCTTGCCCGTCCTGTCAGTAACCTTCTTGATTGCGATAGGCGTGCATTCCACGCCGTTGGCACCAAGGGTCGCGTAGACGTTGGCCATCGTAAGCGGCGAGGCCTGTACCGCGCCGATAGTCATTGGCGGGTTCAGCGAATTGAGGTCGTAGACATCCTCATGCCCAAGCGGCGAATTCTCATAGCCCAGCGTCTTCGCCGCATCCGCTATCGAGCACAGCCCGATCTGCGCCGCCATCGAAGCCTGGGTCGTGTTGTGCGAACGGACAAGGCCCTGCAGCGGCGATTCCGGGCTGGTAGTGCCGCCGCCTGAATTCTGCACGGACCATACGCCTATGCCGCCGTAGCGGCTGCAGTTGAAGGAGCTGTTGCTGTAGCGCGTCGAGGTGACGAGCGGCGTGTTGATTGATTTGCCCGCAAGCATCCAGGCCACCATGTTGATCGGCTTCCATGTGGATCCGACGCCAGCGCCGTATCCCCCGCCATCCTTCTGGTCGACGGCGTAGTTGATGGCGGTGTGCGTCGGATCGCTTTTCGCCGCGTCCGTGGCGTCATAGATGCGGTTGCTGCCGAAGGCGAGCACTTCACCGGTGCCCGGCTTGATTGCGGCGATGGACACCTCGAAGCCGCTGGGATCATCCACCGGGATGGTGTCGCGCGCCGCCTGCATGGCTGCCGCGTTGGCGTGCACATCCATCGTCGTGTAGATATCCAGCCCGCCCTCGGTGAGCATCTTCTGCCGATCTGCCTCGGTTTTGCCGAATTCGGGGGAATTCAGTATCTGCTTGGTCACGTAATCGCAGAAGAATCCGGCATCGCCTGCGGCCTGGCAACCCACGTTGGTCACATTGTCCTGGATGTTCAGCGTGTCCTTGAGCGGCGTATTGCGCGCCTTGTCATGCTCTCCCTTGGTGATGTAGCCCTGCTGGTACATCAAATCGAGCACGATGTTGCGCTGGTTCTGAGCCTCGGGCTGGTTCTGCTCAATCGAGGGGTCGAAGGCGGCCGGGTTCTTGGTGATGGCGGCTATGGTCGCGGCCTGCACGATGGTCAGGTCCTTGGCGGAGGTGTTGAAGTAGCGCCGCGCCGCAGTCTCGACGCCGTAGAGGTTGTCAGTGCCGAACTGCGCGATGTTGAGGTAGCCCTGCAGAATCTCCATCTTGGAGTATTTCTTCTCCATCTGCACGGCTATGAGCATTTCGCGTATCTTGCGCGCAATCGTATCCTCCGAGGCATGGTATTCGCCGATCGGATCGTTGTTCTCGCGAGCCTTGATGAGCAGCACGTTCTTCACATACTGCTGGGTCAGCGACGAACCGCCTTGGGTGTCGCCCTTCTTGACGAAGGTCTGGATGAAGGCGCGCAGCACGCCCTGCACGTCCACGCCGGAGTGCTCGAAGAAACGGCGGTCCTCGCGGGCGACCACAGCCTGCCGCATCGGTTCGGAGATGTCCTTGATCGGCACGACCGTGCGGTTCTGCGCATAGAACGACGCCAGCACGGTTTTGCCGTCGGAGGCGTAGAGCCGCGATTTCTGCGGCAGCGATGTCACATCGAAGTCGATGCCCTCCACCTTGAGCGACGGCACGACGGCTTTGGTAAGTCTGTTCATCCCCAGTACGCCAGGCGCAAGGAATAAGCTCGCCACCACGCCACCGGCGACGCACAGCGTCACGTAGGCGAGAATCAGCGCAAGCACGCGCCGGACGATGAGGGGTTTCTTCTTCGGCATGGTGACCATTCTAGGGGGGCGTCTCTACCGCATCGCCGCCGTCGCGAAGTCGTAACGAAGCCCTCACGTTGCGATGCCGAAGCTGTACGAACGCCGATAATTCGCTGGATTCGCCAATGAGGGCAGCGAAGGGATGCACCAGCACGCAATGGTGATGCAGCGCATCACGAGATACGTTTCGCGCGGATTTCAGCGCCGGGAGCGGCGAATGAGCATGCCTGGCTTGTAGATGATGATGGAACGGCCTTCGCGCGCGATCCAGCCGCGATTGGAGAAGTCCATAAGCGCCTTGTTCACCGTCTCGCGCGAGGAGCCAACCAGCTGCGCCAGCTCCTCTTGGGTCAGGTCGTGCGGCACCTTGAGACCGGCTTCAACCGGTTCGCCGAAGCGCGAGGCAAGACTCAGCAGGGTTTTGGCCAGGCGCGCCGGCACATCCATGAACACGAGGTCGGAGATGCGCTCGTTGTTGGCGCGCATCCGGTTGGCCAGCACCTGCAGCATGTCCACAGCAACCCGGGGGTATTTGCCGAGCCAGGCGAACAACGCATCATGTTCGAGTCGGGCGACGCGCGTGTTGTTCGTCATCGCGACCGCCGAAGCGGTGCGCGGCCCGCCGTGGGGGTCGAACACGGGTATCTCGCCGAGCACCTCTCCGTAGGCATGGATGCTGAGCAGCTGCACGCGATTGTCGCGCGATTCGCGGATGAGCTTGACCCGCCCCTCTTCGAGCAGGAATATGCGCTGGTCCTCGCCGCCCTCGCGGAAGATGAAATGGTTCTTCGCGAATGTGGCCCGCTTCAAGTGCGGCAGCAGCTCCTCGGCCTGCCCAGGGGATACCTGCTTGAACAAGGCGGTACGCAGCAGGATATTATCCGGCTCAGGCATCTCATTCGGCTTTGCCACGCTTGTCATCCTCCATGAACAGGTGAATCCTCATCGACTCAGGCCTATTGTAGACCCGCCCGCGCCGATTCCATAAGCAGCGCGATTACGGACGCCCTGCTCATGCCCGTCTGCGAGCGCAACGGGTCGACGCGCTTGGCCGCCGACTGCACGGCTTTGTCGCGCAGCTTCTCCTGAGACACCTTGAGCATACGACTCATTTTCGCCGTATCGATGTCGTACGCCATCGTGACGTGGTGCAGCAGCGAGCCCGGACCCTCGCTCTGCGGCGGGAAGCGGCGTTGGGCGGCTCCGCCGATTTTCCCGTACTGGGAGGCAATGTCGTTGAGCCCCGAGAACCGCACATCCAGGCCGATGCCGCCCAAGGCGTCCACCAGCCACTGATCGCACAGCCGGTAGGACTGCTCAATGCTGACATCGCGCACGAAATCCCTCGGCGCGTACAGCGAATATGTGATGGTGTTGCCCGGCTCCACGAACATCGCGCCGCCTCCGGTGCACCGACGCACCACGCTCATCTGCTCGCGGCGGCAGGCCGCCA
Organism: Bifidobacterium tibiigranuli; assembly: GCF_022655035.1. Lineage (GTDB taxonomy): Bacteria > Actinomycetota > Actinomycetes > Actinomycetales > Bifidobacteriaceae > Bifidobacterium > Bifidobacterium tibiigranuli_A. The sequence continues at coordinate 460,564 of NZ_JALCUA010000001.1, forward strand.
AATCAACCGAATCCTCAAGCGACTGGAAACGGCCGATGATCACCGCGGAATTGGCCCACTCCCAGATGCGCAGCGTCGCCGGCCGCGTTCCTGCAGCCACCTCGCAGGCCCATTGCTCATCGATATCCATCTGCTCCTGTGGCTGGCGGGCAATGTCGTGGATGACTTGCGGACGCAGGGCCTGCCAGCGCCGCCGCGCCTCGTCGCGCAGTGCGTCCTCACGCAGTACATCGGCAGCGCCGCTTACCTTGTTTGCAGCGCTGTTCATGACAGTGCTATCCACGACAGTGCTGCCCACGGCTCGGGCGAAAGCGACTTCGATTGCTGCCGCGTCAATCCCGACGATCGACGTGTCTAGATGCCGGGCGAAGGCTTCTGCGACCGGCGTCCCTGCCATGAGCGCGTCTTCGATATCGCGCACCAGCGCCGCGATTTCCCGCTCATCGACGCTGTCAAGAAAGAAATCGCCGTCAAGATGGCACTGCGTGACGGCTCCGGTGCCATCACGACGTATATTGACTCCCACAAGCTTGCCGCCAGCGAGCTTGCATTCCCCGCGCGAGAAGCCCTTACGGGCATCTTCACGGGTACTCTGCTCGTCACTCATCTGCATGAGCGCGTCCACTCCTTCGCCGTACGAATAGCCGTACCAAGCTTCCGCCTGCTCACCGAGCAGCGTTTACGCCGCTTAGTCCCTGAGTTCGACCCCACGCGCATCGCGGTGCCACGGCGAGCCGTAGTTGGAGCATAGGATGAGGATGCCTTCGATCAGTCCCCACACCCAAGCCACGAATGGACCGACGAGGATAATCCACCCGACCAAGGTCAGTAGCAGCTGCGCGACCGCCTTGCCGGTGTTGCCCAGATAGAAGTTATGCACGCCGAAGCTCCCCAGGAAAATGTCCAAGAGCCCGGCCACCAGCTTCTGCCGAGGGATATAGCCGTACGGGAGCTCCGGACCAGCATAGCCCTGCGCCGAGTAAGGCTGCGCGCCCCACTGCTGGCCTGGTTGACCTTGCTGCCCGCCCTGCGCAAAACCGCCTTCGAACCCATCCTGCCCGGGGGCGTAGTACGCGCCCTGATATGCATCATACGGCTGCTGAGCGTACTGCGGCTGCCCGGCATTCGGACTCGCATTCGGACCGGCGTTCGCGCCAGCATAGCCGTACGGGTCAGCTGGCCCAGCCTCATACTGCTGCTGGCCCGTCTGGCCGGCCTGACCCTGCTGCATTGGCTGCGTCGGCTGGGCTGGCTGCGGCGGTTGCTCGCCGCCGACAGGGGCCTGTGGCGTCTGCGCATAGCTGTCGCTCGGGTATTGCTGCTGGCCGTTATCGGGGTTGAAGTCGCTCATGCCTACAACCTTACTGTATTGCGCTTACTGCTCCATTATGCTTACTGCGTCATGGCATTGCATTGTGCGGCACAGCGTTGACCAACACAGCGTTAGCCAACGCAGCGAGCACGCGATTGCGCTTTACAGCCGGGCGAGGATGTCCTGCCCCACCTGCTGGGTGCTGCGCTGCGTGGATCCGAGCTCTTCGATATCGGCCTCGACGGCCTTCTCGATGCGCACGGCGGGCTCCTCAAAGCCGAGATGGCGCAGCAGCATGGCGGTGGACAGAATCGCAGCGGTCGGATTGGCGATGCCCTTGCCGGCGATATCCGGCGCGGAGCCGTGAATCGGCTCGAACATCGAGGGGTATTCATTCGACGCGTTGATGCAGCCCGAGGCCGAATAGCCCACGCCGCCCACGACTGCGCCCGCCTCGTCGGTGAGGATGTCGCCGAAGAGGTTGTCGGTCAGGATCACGTCGAAGCGCGAGGGGTCGGAGACCAGGAAGATCGTCGCCGCGTCGATGTGCTGGTAGTCGTGCGACACCTCGGGGTATTCCTCGCCCACGCGGTCCACGATGCGCTGCCACATATCGCCGGCGTTGACGAGCACGTTCTTCTTGTGCACGAGGGTGACGTGCTTGCGCCGCTTCATCGCCAGCTCGAAGGCGTAGCGCACGACGCGCTCGACGCCATACGCGGTGTTGAGCGATACCTCGGTGGCGACCTCTGCCGGCGTGTCGCGTCGAATCGCGCCGCCCGCGCCGCAGTACAGCCCTTCGGTGCCTTCACGCACGACAACGAAGTCGATGTCGCCGGGGTTGGCAAGCGGCGAAGTGACGCCCTTGTAGAGCTTGGAGGGGCGCAGGTTCACATACTGGTCAAGCGCGAACCGCAGCTTGAGCAGCAGGCCGCGCTCCAGGATGCCCGCCTTGATGCGCGGATCGCCGATGGCACCGAGCAGGATGGCGTCGGTGCGCTTGATGCGCTCGAGGTCCTCGTCCGGCAAAATCGCGCCGTCGCGCAGATAGCGTTCGGCACCGAGGTCGAAGGGCTCGTATTCGAAGTGCGCCGCGCCTTCAGCCGCCTTATCGAGGGCCGCCTGCGCGACCGGAATGATTTCCTTGCCGATGCCATCGCCGGGGATGACGGCGATGTGATATGTCTGGGTTGTAGTCATAGCCGTGACACTAGTCGCGCCCGCCCGCAGACCCGAGCGCGCGTTCCAAGTATTGGACATGAATGTGGTCATAATTCGGCCCTAGCGTACAAAACGTAACGTTTTAGGGGCCGATTACGTCACCTTTCAACCGCTAGGGTCGCATTAGCGTACACAACGCGACGCAACGACGAGGCTCTCGCATTCAGCCATTCAGCATCACGCAACACCGCGCAGTATCACGATGTCATCAACCGCGTGGCTCCCATCGCGTCAAGACACCAGGCGTTCTCGTAGGAGACCTCCCGCCACTGCTTGTAGCGCCCGGTGGTGCCGCCATGACCCGCCTCGATCTCGATTTTGGCAATCACATCGACGCCGGCCGATTGCAGCCTGGCAATCCATTTGAGCGGCTCGACGACCAGCACGCGCGTATCGTTCATCGAGGTGGTCACGAGGATCTTCGGGAACCGCACAGCCGGATGCTCGTCGCTCGGCGCGTTTTCATAGGGCGTGTACGACTTCATGTACTGGTACACCTGCTCGTCGTGCAACGGGTCGCCCCACTCGTCCCATTCGGTGACGGTCAGCGGCAGCGAGGGGTCGAGTATCGAGGTCAGCGCGTCCACGAAGGGCACATCCGCCTCGATGGCGGCAAAGCGCTCCGGCGCCATGTTGGCAACGGCCCCCATGAGCAGGCCGCCCGCCGACCCGCCATTGGCCACTGTCCGCGTCGAATCGACGTACCCGGCCTCCTGCAGTGCGGCGGTTACATCGACGAAATCCTCGAAGGAATGCTTCTTCTCAAGCCGTCGGCCATGCTCATACCAGGCGCGGCCCATTTCACCGCCGCCACGGATATGCGGCACCGCGTAGAGCACGCCGCGATCAAGCAGGCTGATGCGGCCTGCGGAGAAACCAGGGTCCGAGCTGATCTCGTAGGCCCCATAACCGGTGACGAACATCGGCATCGAACCGGCAGACCCGGTTGCTCCATGCGCGGCGATGTCTGCGCTGCTTCCCGGCACCGCATCCGGAGCTGGGGCCGCGATATGCCTGGGGCACGCGGCCAGCCGGGGCATCGCCTCAGTGCGCCAGACGAGCGAAACCGGCACATCCTCCCCGTCACGCACCTTCACCCAGACGCGGCGCTCCGAGTAGTTGCGCGCATCAAAGCCGCCAAGCACCTGCGCCCGCTTGAGCAAGACATCATCGCCGGTGGCGGGGTCCAACTCGTGCAGCTCGGCTGGCCGCGTGTAGCTGCCAAACGAATAGCGCATGCGCGGCGCGTCATACGACGGATTGCCGCCGGTGCCGAAGGAATACAGCCGCCTCGGCTCTTTGGGCTTCAGTTTCGCGGCTTCACCGGATTCACCAGTCGCGCTGGCTTTCTGCGGCTCGCCCGCACGCTCCTTGCTGCCCTCGCCATCCTGCGACTCATCTTCCTGCGGCTCAATCTCTCGGAAGCGCCACGGCCGACCGGCAAGGAAGTCCTGCGCGGCGTCCTGCTTGGTCATCACCGCCACATGCGGCAGGCTGTTCGCGCGATACGACAGCGACACGAAGTGCCGGTGCAGCGCAATGCCCTCGATGCCCAAGCCGCGCACGCCCTGCAGAATCGCCGGATTGCGCGGGTCGTAATACGGCGTGCAGACCGATTTGGTCGATGCCCCGGCCTCAAGGCGTTCGCCCTCCTTGCATCCGTACGGCGAGCCGACCGCGACCACGGTGCCTTCGCCGAGGCGGTATGGCGGCTCATGCGTGCGCATATCGATGACGTCGATCTCAAAATTCGGGTTGCACGCGTTGTGGTATACGACAGCGAGCGGAATATCCTCGCCCTGCTCGCCTGCGCCTTCGAAGCAGGCGAAGCTCACATCGTACTCCACGTCATCCTGACGCGGAATGAAGACGCGGAACTCCCCCTCGGGCGTTGCCACAGGCAGCATCCACACCTCGCCGCTGGTCTTCGAGCTGGTGGCGATGACGATGTTCCGCTCGTCGAAGCTCAGGCCCACGCCCACCCAGAAACGCTCATCGTCTTCGCGGAACACCTCCACGTCTGCATCGACCGGCGTGCCGACATGATGCCGGCGAATCGCATAAGGTCGCCAGGCGTCGTCAAGCACCGCATAGAACACCCACTGCGCGTCCGGCGTGAAGCATGCCCCGCCGATGCCGTGCAGCACCTCTGGCAGCTCGGTGCCGTCGCGCAGATCGCGGATACGAAAGTCGTAGCGCTCGTCGCCGGCGATGTCGACGCCGTAGAGCAGCCAGCGCCCATCCCGGCTCAAATCAAGCCCGCCCAGGCGGAAGAAATCATGGCCCTGCGCCTCGAGATTCGCGTCGAAGATGATCTCCTCGCCGCGCATCGAGCCGGGTTCGCCCTTCGGATCGACCTGCGGCGGGGTCCAGTCGTCGGGCCCGGCAATCGGGATGCGGCATTGCGTGGCATACTGCCGCCCCTCCTGCGTGCGCACGAAGTACCAGAAGCCGTCGATGCGCGTCGGCACGGACATATCCGTCTCCTGCACACGGGATTTGAGCTCGTCGAACAGCGTCGCGCTCAAACCCTGCAAACCCGCCGTGCGCGAGCGGCAGTAATCGTTCTGCGCACTGACGTAGTCACGCACTTCGGCGGATTCCTTGTCGCGCATCCACTCGTAGGGATCGTTGAACACGTCGCCGTGCATCGAGCGGATATGGTTGAGTTTTCTGGCTGCGGGCGGGCGCGTATCAGACGCGCCGGAACGTGAATCCGCCTTCGGATTATGCCGTGCCGTGTCTGTTCCCTCTTCAGCGATGGTAGTGACAATGGTCATGCTGCCCGATTATACGACCCCGAGGCGCGCGCGAATCGACTTATGCGCCCAGCCGACCGCTATGCTCGTGATGTCGCTCACACCGCAGGCAACGCTGCCCCATGCCAACGTTGTATGTCAACACTGTGTCCCCAAGCGTACGTTTCCTGTCACCTTGCCGAAGGTCATATCGGAAAACGTACGCTGAGCACGTGGCAGCGTACGTTTTCCGATACGGCCGCCGCAAGCAATCAGGAAAACGTACGCTGAGGGGCCAACCACCTCAAAAACGCGCTACCGGCGCGCTACTGGAACTTCGCCAGATACGGCAGCATCGTCTTCATGAGGTTCGAGCCGGTCGTGCCGGTGAACACGGGTACGTCGGTGACCGGCACCGGCTGGGTCGTGGTCAGGCCCGCAACCGGCCCCAGCGGTGAGTATTCGCGCGGGCTGAGCTGCCGGATGCCGATGGCGAGCACCCGCCCAGGGTAGCGCCGCGCGATGGTGGCGTAGGTGGTCGGGTCCTTCTGCCCGTCGTCGCCGATGAGGATGAAGCGCATGTCGGGGAAATCGCCCATGAGCTGCTCGGCGAATTCGAGCTTGTGCTGCACGCCGGAGGGAATGAAGGTCTTGGGGCGCGGGTCAAGGTCGCGCAGCAGCAGCGGACCCTGCGGGAAGCCCTGATCGGCGATGAAGTTGCGGATGGAGCTTTCGACGTTCCACGGCGAGGTCGACAGGTAGAAGAACGGCGCCTGTGGGAACATGTCGGCGATCTTGTTGAACAGCACACCCATGCCCGGAACCGAGCCGCGCTTTTTCGGATTCAGCAGCAGCAGATTGTAGGCCGCGCGCAGCGGCGACGGCGCCTGCGTCACCATGATCGTGTCGTCAACGTCCGAGATCACGCCGATCGGCGTGCCCGGGGCGATGGTGAACAGCTGCGAGGCGACAGGCTTGCGATGGGCCACCTGATAGGACACGGTGTGGATGCCCGGTTCGAGCCGACGTTCGGCCACCAGGTCGAGATAGCCCGAAACATCGGAGATGATGGTCTCGCCGCTGCGGTCCCTGCCTCTGTCGACCCGATCGTAGACCTCGGAGCTGCCGATCTGCACGGTGGTGAGCGGCGCTTCGTCGATTGCGATTCTGACGTTCGTGGCTGGCGCGGGGACCATGAGCATCGCCCGCAGACCGCGGACCAGTCTGCCCGGCTCGCTGCGCACCGGCGCGTATACGGTCCGGCAGATCAGTCGCGAGTAGTCGTCAGTGCCGTACCCGACATAGGGCTCGACATTCGGACGCCAGTTGAGGTATTTGCCGATGGCGCTGGACACCCGTATCCACGCGCCGAAGCCGGCGACGATCAGCGAACGCATGGAACGGATAAGCAGTGGCTTGTCCTCGAAGCGCTCATGGCGCGAGGCGGCGTCGAAGGTCGTGACGACCCGCCGCACCGGGATGGGCACGGTGGCCATGTCGTCGGGTTCGAGCTCGTCTTGTGCAGTCATATTCTCTCCATATGCGCGGCCCTATGGGCTGTGGATTCAAGGAGTTGTGAAATTATTTGATCGTTACTTGATCATTGCGCCGTATTCGTCGGCGCTGAGCAGCTGCGGCTCATCGTCATCCAAATCCATCTTCAGGATCCACCCCTCGCCATAGGGGTCATTCGTGATCACGCTGGGATCGTCAGAGGCATCGCAATTCACGTAGCGCACAACCCCCGCCACCGGGCACACCAGCGGTTCGACGGCCTTGGCTGATTCCAGCTCCACGATCTCATCGCCCGCCTCGACGCGCGTGCCGACCTCCGGCAGATCGAGGAACACCAGCTCGCCCATCTGGTTCGCAGCGTACTCGGTTACGCCAATCAACGCGGGGCTCACCGAGTCATCCACCCACACATGCTCAGTGGAATACTGCAGATGGTCGGGGACGTCAAGCTTCGCTGGCTTGTCTTCGGTGTTTGCACTCATGGCTCACCAGCCTAGCGTCCCTGCATTACATAACGCTGACACGCCCTGCGTAAACCCTGCGTAAAGCTGACAAGCTCCCGTGCGTATGCATCCGCACGTATACGCGCGATATAGCTGTATGGCTGATGCGCCTCTAGCGCACCGCGCCGGATGGCTGGGAACCGATCACCTGGACGAGAGTGCCCTCAGGGCAGTTGTCGTAGATCCACTGCGCATCCTGCTCGTACATGTTGACGCAGCCGTGCGATCCGTTGTTGGAGGGGTCGCCGCTTGCGATGCCGCCGTAGTTCCAGTCGGCGGTGTGGAAGCCCTCGCCGCCGTTGAAGTAGCTCACCCATTTCACGCCGGGCGAGAGATAGTGCGAGCCATCGTCGTTGAGCCCGCGCATATCCTGCGTGGCATACCTGAGATCAATAAAGAAGTTGCCGCTGTCGGTCTCATGGTTGCCCGAGCGCCCGGTGCATACCAGGAAGGTCTTCACCGGCGTCTCGCCGCGGTACACGGTCGCGGTCTGCGAAGACTTGTCGACGACGATGCGGTATTCGGGCTTGACCTGCTTGGTGTCGTACTTGGTCACATCCGCCTCGGCCTGGATGGTGACCGGCTTGCCCGCGTCGAGCGCCTGCACCACCTGCTGTGCCACAGCCTCGGTGTTCTTGATTGCCACACCGTTGACGCCCGGCGTCTTCGTGGCCAGCACCGTGCCCGCATCGTTGACGATGTCCTCCTGCGTGACCTTCTGCTGATTGAGCTGCGCGGGCAAATCCTTGGCCATATACGCGCTGACCGCCGCCTTGTCGTAGCTTACGGCGATGGTGCCGGCGGAGGGGTCTGCGTCCGTTTTAATCCATGAAGCAACGACATCGGCTGGTATGACGAATGATTTGGCGTCGCCGTTGTTGACGGTTATCGTATTCGCAAGGCGCTGGTTCGCCTGATCGGCAGTTTGCTGTGCAGCCGCGACGGGAATTGGCGTGGTGACGTTGCTGTAGGCCACAGCCACCGTGGTCGGCTGACCCGGCGTGGCGATCATGGCGTCCACGGCCTTGTCGACCGGTGCCGACACTGGTGCCTTGCCGTCTTTGCCTGGCAGCACATTGAATTGCTTGGCGTTGCCGTCGAAGGCGATAGTGGAGGGCACGGCGCGGTCCGATTCGGCGATGAAGGTCTTGGTCAGGTAGGTGGATGCGGCGAGCTTGTCAGGCTTTGCAGCCAGCGAGACCGACTCATGGGAGAAGGGGTTGAGCCTGGTGAAATCGTTGCTGCTCTTGGCATCGAGAATATTGTTCACCGTCGCATCGGTGTTGACCTGCACGCCGAGATCGCGCAGCGAGGCATTGGTCTTCTTGCCGGAGTTATCGCTCACCGCGATCGTCGAATGTGCGACTGCGGCGTTGACCGTGTTCTTCAGTTCGGCAGCCGTCTTGCCCATCACCGATACGCCGCCGAAGGTGACGCCCGGGGCTGCTTTGTCTTGGAAGTACCAGCGTGCGCCGAAGAAGGATCCGATCGCAAGCACGATAAGCGCGGCCAGAATGCTCAGCGCCACGATAAGCGCGGCCCTGCTGCGTTTGCGCGGTGCGGCGAGTGCGGCGGTGTCTACTGGCAGCTGCGCATCCCACGCGCCAAGCGGAGGGAACGCTTCCGTGCGTTCGCCGGCCGACGGAAACCCGTCTGTGGGAGCATTTTGGTATGCGGGAATCCTGCCCGTCTGATCGGGCATGAATCCCTGTCCTTCAGTAGCGCTCGTCACGTCGTATCCTTTCCCTCTCACTCCGGGGAATTGTATGCCTATCTTATGACCTGAAATGCACGCCGTCTCAGCTGTGAGCGTGCTTTCACAGCTCGCGTCCGTACCATTCCTCGATCATGTACCGCGCGATGGTGGCCTTGCCGGGCGCCTGCATGCGGCCGGTGGCCAGTTCGGCGGTGTATTCATCACGGGTCAGCCAGCGGGCCTCGGCAGTTTCGATGTCATCCACCGTGATTGCGGTGCTGGCTGCACGGGCCTTGAACGCCACCATCAGCGAGGAGGGGAACGGCCAGGGCTGCGAGCCGAGGTAGCGCACTTCGCCCACATCCACGCCGACCTCCTCCTTGGCTTCGCGCCGGCAGGCGTGCTCAAGGTTCTCGCCGGCCTCGACGAAGCCTGCGGAAACGGAGAATAGCCGCGAATCGCCCCACGCCTTGTTGTGCTGGAGCAGCAGCCTGTCCTGCGCGTCCACAATGGCGGTGATCACTGCCGGCTCGACGCGTGGGAACAGCGTGCGGTTGCCGTCCGCCTCGTTGTCGCAGCGCTGGGCCCACCCGCCCATCGCCGGCTGCACAGCAGCCCCGCAGCTCGGGCAGAAGCGCTGGCGGGCATGCCACAGGCTCAGCGCGCTGGCATTGGTGGCCTGGCCGGACTCCCGGGCCGAGGCATGCGGGACGAAAGCGCGCAAATCGACCCAGTCGAAGCGGTCCGCCGCCTGCTCAAGCAGCGATGCGCTAGGCTTTGCAGCCCGCCCGTCAAGACCGTTGTCCGGGTCGAAGGCGTCGTCGGCGCCTTCATGCGCGGCATCCGGCGCGATGCTGTGCGAGGGGCCTTGCGAGCCGTCGAACATCCGCGTCAGATCCAAGGCGATGGCATGGCGGCGGGTATTGGCTAATCGGGTGTCGGCGGCACTGGTTTCGCTCCCGTATACGCCGAGATAGATCGCGATGATCTCAGGATGTGCCGCAAGATCGCTCAGGATATACCGGCCAGGCAGCTCGGCGAGCCGCATGCGGGCAACGTCATAGCCGCCCAAGCGCCCTTGTCCATGCGGGACCGCCACCTTCCCATCGCGCACGAGCATGACCGAGGTCGTCGACGATTCCGGCCCACGCAGCAGGGCCTGAGTGAGCCCGGGCTCGTCCCTTCGCGTGGTGTCGTAATCGATGTCGCCCTGAGCCAGCGGGAGGAATGGCAGCGTCTGCGTGAGCGCCAATGAGGAAAACGCCGGTGAAAACATCGTTGATCCCATCGTCATCAGCCTTTCACCACGCGCTGCATGAGGTCCGCCAGAGCCTGGGCCACGGCGGCCGGCTGCTCGACAGCACTGAAATGGCCGCAGTCCTCAATCTCAGTGATTGCAGGGCTGGTGCCCGTCAGCAGCGACACGAAACCGCGCATCGTCTGCAGCGAAGGGTCCCGCGTGCCGCACACCACGGCGGCCGGAACCGTAATCGCTGCAAGCTGATCGGTGAAGTCGGGCCGCCCGGCCGCCATGCGCTGTCGCCAGGCGATGCCATCCGGGCTCTGCTCATGAATCCACCGTGTGAACAGGTCGACGCACTGCGGCGAGCGTTTGAACGTCGAATCGCCTGGCTGCGGCACCGCGAAATGCATCACCGGTTCGATAGTCTGCTCGTCCTCGCAGCGCTGCGCGATGGCCAGCCGATTCGCGCGCGCTTCAGGCGCGTCCGGGCTGGGCTGAGTGTCGCACAAGGCGATTCCCGCCAGCACCTCCGGATGCCGTTTGACGATATCCATCACCACATAGCCGCCCATCGACAGGCCGACGAATACAGCCTTCCTGAATCCCGTCTGCAGCACCAGATCGACGTAGGCATCAGCGACCAAATCGAGCGCCTGCGCATACGAGCCATCCTCGTTGACTTCGCCGGTTTCGCCGGCGCTGGGCACCGGGCAGGTGCCCGCGCCCGGCATGTCGGGCGCCCAGATGGCGAACGGTGCCAGCCCTGCCTCGTCGCTGAGCTGCGCGATAAGCGGCGCGCAGTCGTCCCACATGCGGTGGTCGACCGGGAAGGCGTGCACCAGCACCAGCGGTGTGGCGGCACCCGGCCCCGCGTCTCCTAATTCCTTGTCAGCCAACTGGCGGCGGTATATGGTGTTCTGCAGCGATATGGCCATTGCCTTGCGTCTCCCTTCCCGTGCGAGCGCTTATGCGATGCGCGTCGCATAGCATTCGTGCATTATTTTCACATCTGTGCCTTATTTACATCTATGCCCTATTTACATCCATGTCCCAACGGTATTCGTATTCGTCGCGCGCACCGCGCCCGGCTGCCGCGCCGTTGCCGCGCCGCTTCCCGCCTGATTCAGCGCCCGACCCATGCCAAGGCCCTGCGCACGATATCGCCCTGCCCGTTCGCCATCTGCTGGATGAAGGTCTCGATGCGCACCCCTTCCGGGTCGCACCACTCCACGTCCAAGGTCTCGTCCTGCGGCTTGCAGTCGCCGGGAATCGGCACCACATAGCACAGCGCGACCGTATGCTGGCGCGGGTCGTAATACGGCGACACGCCTGGGGTCGGGAAGAATTCGGCCACATGGAAGGGCTGCAGGGCCACCGGCAGCTCCGGGATGGCGATATCGCCGAGATCCTTGGCGATATTGCGCGCGATGGCCTCGCGCAGCGTCTCGTGGTAGAGCACGCGACCGGCGATGAGTGTGCGTTCCAACGAGCCGTCATCGCCCACATGCAGCAGGGAGCCGACCTGCGAGACGCGCCCCAGCTCATCGGTGCGCACCGGAACAACCTGGACATAGACCATTGGAATCTGCCGACGCATGCGGTCGATGTCTTCTCGGGAAAGCCATCCGGGAGGGTTGCCGTGAGAACCGCGCACGAAATCCTCAGGGGTTATGCCATCGAATTCCCCGCGGCGACGGCTCGCATCGAAGTCATCGTCGTCGGGCACCTCATCATTCAGGACTTGCATTCCTCCATTATCGCCCGCATAGCCCCACCGAATGCAAACGATTGGTAAAATCTCCGAATATTCACGACATTCATGCGCGATTTGACGCGCGCTCTGGCTCATGCGCTCTGGCCTGTGCAGTTCAACTCGCCGCCCGCCGCGCCGATGCGCTGCGGACACGCCACTAGTACGACCACCGGGCTTCGTCTCAGAGCGAAGCCGACTCGCGTGTTTGTTGAGTGGTGCTGGAATGCTAGAAGCCAGCGTAAACGGCGCGATATGGAAGGAGCCATTATGGCAACGACAGCCCTGACCGCACAAGATTTCGAGCAGACCCTCACCAGCAACGAGCTGGTGCTCGTGGATTTCTGGGCCACCTGGTGCGGCCCCTGCAAGGCCTTCGGCCCGGTGTATGAGAAGGCCAGCGAGGCCAATCCGGACATCGTCTTCGCCAAGGTCGACATCGACCAGAACCAGGAGCTCGCCTCCGCTGCGGATATCAAGGCGGTGCCGACCCTCATGATCGCCAAGAAGGGCCAGATCATCTTCAAACAGGCCGGTGCGCTGCGCGGATCCGATCTGGACGACCTGATCGCGCAGGCCAAGAGCCTGGATCTGGACGCTGCCAAGGCGCAGTCCGAGGATGCTGTCAAGGCCTGATTGGCTCGTCTGACCGGGTGCGCATATTGCGCATATACCAGTGTTTTCCAAGGCTTTGCCGAAGACTTCCACACCTCTTCTTATGATGGTAGCCAGTGAATGCGTCTGAGGCGGCATGCCCTGCGGTGATGCTGCATATTCAGTCGCGATTGCGCCGGGGTGCCGGCGGATGATGCAGCAGTAGGAATTATTGGTCGAACAAGGAGCATAATGGCCAACCACCGTAAGGAAGTCACGACACTGAAGTCGCTCAGCAAACGGCAGTGGACCAAAATCGCAGCGGTTCTGGCTACGATGGGATTGCTCGCAGGCGCTGGTTTCGCCTCCCGCAGCTTCTATGTCTCGCAGCACCCTGTCGTGCAGGTGACTTCATATTCGGCCACTGACTCCAATGCGCTGGAAGTCTCCCGTGGTGCCGATCGTGAGGATCTTCGCGGGGCCGATGCGAACACCTCCTATGTCACGGTGAAGATCAACGGCAAGTCGCGCGTGGTGCTGGGCACCAATTTCACTGATGTCAAGTCGGTGCTCGACGCTGGCGACATCACGCTCGAACCCAATGACAGCGTCACCCCTGCACTGAACAGCAAGGTCGACGAATCAACCGTCATCACCATCAATCGCGCCGGAGCCGATCTCGAAACCACAGACTCCCCCATAGCCTTCAACACCGTCAAGAAGGAAACCGCGGCGCTCCCCCAGGGGCAGGAAAAGGTAGAGACCGAAGGCCGGGCTGGCGTGATGGAAACCACCAGCATCGTCACCCGCACCGGCGATAAAGTGGTGTCATCCAACATCTTCGCCTCATTCGTCAAGACAGCTCCCACCGACAAGGTCATCCTGGTCGGCACTGGTTCTACAGCATCCAATAGCTCTGGAAACGCTGGCAATCCCGGCAGCTCCGCATCCGCCAGCATCGGCACTACCGTTCCCGCCGGCGATATGCAGCAGTGGGCGCATGATTACATGCTGTCCAACGGCTATTCGGAATCTGATTTCAGCGCCACCGTCTACATCATCTCCCACGAATCCGGCTGGCGAGTCAACGCCATGAATCCCTCTGGGGCCTATGGTCTGCCGCAGGCGTTGCCGGGCAGCAAGATGAGCACTGAGGGCGCAGACTGGGCCACCAACTATCAGACCCAGCTCAAATGGTTCTGGCAGTATTGCGCAGGCCGCTACGGTTCCGTCCAAGGCGCCTACAGCTATTGGCTCGACCACCACAACTACTGATAGACAACCACTGACGGATTAGTCATATATCGCAATAGACAAAGGCGGGGTGCTTGCAGGTCTTGCAAGCACCCCGCCTTTGTCTTTTCTTATTTTCGCACCCCGTGTTATGTGCCTGATTCCCGCCGTGCCCAGTAGACTGGGAAGCGGTTTCAACAGGAACGATAGGTGTATACACGGAAGGGCAATTATGGCGAATGGGATTGCGATTGTGACCGGATGCGCGGCGGGCTTGGGCTACGAGCTCACGCGCCAGCTGATTGGCAAGGGCTGGCTGGTGTGCGGCATTGATTTCAACGAAGCCGCCATGCGCAAACTCAATGCTGAGTTCGATGGCGAGTTCGATGCCGATCATTTCCGTGGCTTCGTCGGCGACATCACCGATGAAGATTTTGCGCGGCAGACGCTGGACCAGATCAGCGCACTCGGCCATGTGGATCTGCTGATCAACAACGCCGGACAGCCCTCGTTCAAGAAGCCGACAGAATACACGGCGTCCGACGTAGAGCGCTGTCTCAAAGGCCTCACCGGCATGATTCTGTGGTGCGTGCAGACGCTCAAAGCCTGCAATGAAACGGATCTCAAAATCGCGAACGTGATGAGCACCGCCGCCACACGCGGCAACGCGAACGAATCCGTGTACTGCGCCGCCAAATGGGGCGAGCGCGGCTACACCGAAAGCCTCAAAGCGGCGTACAAAGGCAGCAGCGTCAGCGTGGTCGGCGTCTACCCCGGCGGCATCGACACCGATTTCTACCGCGGCAGCCATGACTACGTGCCGCTCGACAAGCAGCATTCCTTCATGCGCGCCGACGAACTTGCCACGATAATTCTCGCCAACCTCGTCAACGACCTCAACCTCACCGTCTCCGACATCCGCATCGACCGCAACCCGAGGTAATGCGCGACTTACGCAACCGGCTCAGGAGCGCCATACGTTGTCGGATGCTGCGCAAAGGCGGCATCCGACAACAACCGGTAGCAGCTCAGCGACCGCTGCGGAACGGGGCCGCGCCCTTGCCGCCACGGGAATGGCGGAAGCCGGACGCCGTACGCGAGGAACGGCCAGAGGCATTTCCTGCGCCGCTGCCGCCGCGCCGACCGGAGCCACCGCGATCGCTGTGGGTTGAGCCACGACGGCCGCCTTGTTCGGACTCATAGTAATCACTGTGACGCTCGCTGCGGCGCTCATCGTGCCCGTCGCGCGAGTTGCGCCTACGCCCATCGCCGCGCGAACCGCCTCTGTCTCCACGACCGTCGCTGTAATCGAAATCGTCGCGCCGCGAACCGCCACGCCCTGTGTTGCCGCCACGAGAATCATGCGAACCGCGAGAACCGTTGCCCGCGTTGCGATCCGAACCGCCACGAGCGCCGCCACGAGAACCTCGATGCCGCCTGGCACCTGAACCATTGCCGGACCCAGACTGCGGCTGCACCGGCGCGCTCAGCTCCCAGTCCTTGACCAGCGGGGCATGCTCGCCGACCAAGTTCTCAAGCTCTGGCGAGGCGGGAGTCACTTCCACGGAATGCACATGAATACCGGCACGGCGCAACATATCGCGCGCGTCGCGATGCTGCTCGGGGAGCACCAGCGTCACCACATCGCCTGTCTCGCCGGCGCGTGCGGTACGTCCGGAGCGGTGCAGGAAGGACTTGGGGTCCTCCGGCGGCTCGGTCTGCACGACCAGTTCCACATCGCTCACGTCGATGCCGCGCGCCGCCACATCGGTGGCGACCAGCACGCGCACCTCGCCGCTCGTGAACACCGCCAAATGGCGGTCACGCTGGTTCTGCGAAAGATTGCCTTGCAGGTCGACGGCTGGAATGCCCTCAGCGACGAGCTTTTTGGCCATTTTCTTGGCCTGATACTTGGTGCGAGTGAACAGAATGCGCTTGCCCATGCCGGAGGCGAGAATGCGAATCACCTCGTGCTTGTTGCCCTGCGAGACCGCGAATACGTGGTGCGTCATCGTGTCGACATGCGATTCGGCGGAGTCCACGGAGTGAATCCGCGCGTCGGTCAGGAAGCGCTTGACCAGCTTATCGACGCCATGGTCGAGCGTGGCGGAGAACAGCATGTGCTGCCCGTCCGCATCGACCTGACCCAGCAGGCGTGAAACCGCTGGCAGGAAGCCCATATCGGCCATCTCGTCAGCCTCATCGAGCACGGTGATCTCCACCGAGTCCAGCGACAGCAGCCGCTGCTGCAGCAGATCCTCAAGGCGGCCCGGGCAGGCTACGACAATGTCAGCGCCGTCACGCAGCGCGGCGACCTGGCGGTTCTGGTTGACGCCGCCGTAGATCGTCGTGGTCGTCATGCGGTAGGCGCGCGCCAGCGGGGCAATCACCTCATCGATCTGGTTAACCAGCTCGCGGGTCGGGGCAAGCACCAGCCCACGCGGGCGAGGCAGCATGGCCTGCGCCTTGGAGCGGGAATCGCCGTGCTCGCGCCAATGCTCGAAGCTGCGGATGGCGGCATCGCTGCCATTGTTCTGGCTAAGACGCGCGACCAGCGGTATTGCGAATGCCAGGGTCTTGCCCGAGCCGGTCTGGCCTCGGCCCAGCAAATCGCGCCCCGCCAGCGAATCAGGAAGCGTATCGACCTGAATCGGGAAGGCGGTGGTTTTGCCGTCGAGGGCGAGCACATGCACCAAGGGCTCGGGCACGCCGAGCTCGGCGAAGGTCACATCGCGGTCGCCGAATAGGGAGCTGGACTCAGCGCCCTCATCGAGCTCGGACACACCGGTATTGCGAGCATCGGCATCGGAGTAAGTATTGGAAATATTCGAATCGGAAACAGAATGAAGTTTCGGCACAACAGCCTTTCACACACTACGCACATGACAATTGCATATCATGGCATTTACATACAGCTACATAATTGAAGCCGTCTCTCACGCGCCCCGGGCACCAAGCCCGCGCGGCGACTTCCCACAGATAACTCACTATATCAACACGGCCCGTCATCGGCTATATCGCGCGATAAGCCAGATAAACCATACATAGAAAACCACTACGGAATATCAATCACGCATCCTGCAGATCCTTGCGGTAGCGCGCTTCCAAGCCGTCACGCAGAATCTGCGAATAGTTCATATGCTGCTCTTCGCCGTAGGTGTCGAGCCATGCCGGGATGGTGACGTTCTTGCGCACGGCCTTCTTGCCGTATTTCTGCGCATAGGCGTCCATGTCGAGCACAACGAGGCTCACGATGCCATTCGGCTCCTCTGGTTTTACGTCTTCAATATTGCTGGCTTGTGGAGCCGGCTTTCCTGCTTCCAATTCAGTCAGCACCCAGCCGCTCGCCGCGTCTTCGGCCATGTAGAGCGCCTCGGCGAGCGTGTCGCCTCCGGTGACGAGTCCGGGCATATCAGGGCACTCAACGACGTATCCGCCGCTATGATCTTCATATGGAGTGAGCACAATAGGATAAGCGAGCTTCATGTGACTTTCCTTTCCTTGATTCCGGCCTGTTTCCAAATCGATCGCACAATATTCGGATTGACATCCCCCGGATGGTCGGGAACCGTTACTTTCCCTGCCTTTATGGGGTGCACATATTGGCAATGGCTGCCCTTTTGCGTTACGAGGTACCACCCGTCCGCAAGCAGACGTCTCTCTATCTCTTTGAATCTCATTATGCAACTATACACATTATGCGCATTCTTTGCCGCAGAGACTTGCCAAATTCTGCCTACTGCCGAAATACTCGGCTCCCGCTCGACCAACCGCAAGTTCGTTTCGATACAGTGGTATAAGACCAGCTATTTGAACAACGAATATAGAAGGAGACTCGGATGACGCAAGACACGCAAACAGCAGATACTATTCCCGAAACTGGCAATCCCGCGGCGGAAACGGCAAACCCGGCAACTACGGCAACCAACGCAACCCCAGCAACCACTATCTACGATTTCACCGTCACCGCGCAGGACGGCAGCAGCGCATCGCTGGCCGACTACCGTGGCACAGTGCTGCTCATCGTCAACACGGCGACCGGCTGCGGATTCACGCCGCAGTACGAAGGCCTTGAGACGCTGTACAAGAAGTACCAGGATCGGGGTTTCGCAATACTCGATTTCCCCTGCAACCAGTTCGCCGGTCAGGCTCCCGGCACCGACGAGGAAATCCATGAGTTCTGCGTGGGGCGATTCGCGATGACCTTCCCGCAGTTCTCCAAGATCAACGTCAACGGCAAGGACGCCGACCCGCTGTATGTCTGGCTCAAATCGCAGCAGGGCGGCGTGGGCGGCAGCCGCATCAAGTGGAACTTCACCAAGTTTCTCATCGACCGCGACGGCCATGCCGTAGCCCGCTTCGCCTCCAAGACCACGCCCGAGGAGCTGGACAGCAAGGTGGCCGCGCTGCTATAGGCTCAGTTATAGGCTCAGTCCATCTCGGTTGCGAGTGCCGCACCGCGCCCCAGTTTGTGGCACGCAGCGCCCCTTGTTGCGCCGTTTTGCTACCCTTGGACGCATATGGTGGGTTGATACGAACTCTTACATTTCATTGCACTAGATTCAAGAAGGATAGGATGCAGCTTGGCTGAATTTGTATTTCAGATGATCAACGCGCGCAAGGCATACGGCGACCGCGTGATTCTCGACAATGTGACCCTGAACTTTCTGCCCGGGGCCAAGATTGGCGTAGTCGGGCCCAATGGCATGGGCAAGTCGACGCTGCTCAAGATCATGGCCGGGCTCGAAACGGTGTCGAACGGCGAGGCCTACGTCACGCCCGGATATTCGGTCGGCATCCTGCAGCAGGAGCCGCCGCTGGATGACACGAAAACCGTCGGCGAGAACATCAAGACGGCCTTCGGCGGCATCTACGACAAGGTCACGCGCTTCAACAAGATCGGCGAGGAGATGGGCGACCCGGATGCCGATTTCGATGCGCTGATGGAGGAAATGGGCACGCTGCAGACCGAGATCGACGCGGCCAACGGCTGGGATCTCGACTCGCAGCTTGAGCAGGCGATGGACGCGCTGCAATGCCCCGATCCGGATACCCCGGTCACCCAATGCTCGGGCGGCGAGCGCCGTCGCGTAGCGCTGTGCAAGCTGCTGCTCGAAGCGCCCGATCTGCTGCTGCTCGACGAGCCTACCAACCACTTGGACGCCGAGTCGATCCTATGGCTCGAACAGTTCCTGCACCAGTACCAGGGCGCCGTCATCGCCGTCACCCACGACCGGTACTTCATGGACAACGTCGCCGAGTGGATCTGCGAGGTCGACCGCGGCCAGCTCTACCCCTACAAGGGCAACTATTCCACGTACTTGGAGACCAAGGCCAAGCGTATGGAGATTCAGGGCGCGAAGGACGCCAAGATGGCCAGGCGGCTCAAGAACGAGCTCGACTGGGTGCGCAGCTCCCCCAAGGCGCGCCAGGCCAAGAACAAGGCCCGTCTGGAACGCTACGACCAGATGGAAAACGAGGCGAGGAATTCCAAGAAGCTCGACTTCTCCGAGATTCAGATTCCGCCGGGGCCGCGCCTGGGCTCGCAAGTGCTTGAGGCCGAGCATATCCACAAGGCCTTCGGAGAGCGCGTGCTCATCGACGACTTGTCGTTCACGCTGCCGCGCAACGGCATCGTCGGCGTCATCGGCCCGAACGGCGTGGGCAAGTCCACCCTGTTCAAGACGATCGTCGGCCTTGAGCCGCTCACCTCGGGCGAGCTGACCGTGGGCGACACGGTCAAGATATCCTACGTCGACCAGAACCGCGAAGGCCTCGACCCGAACAAGAACCTGTGGGAGGCGGTCTCCGACGGGCTTGACTTCATCGAGGTCGCCGGCGTCGAAGTGCCTACGCGCGCCTATGTGGCAAGTTTCGGCTTCAAGGGCTCCGACCAGCAGAAGATGACCGGCGTGCTCTCCGGCGGCGAGCGCAACCGGCTCAATCTCGCGCTGACCTTGAAGCAGGGCGGCAATCTGCTGCTGCTTGATGAGCCGACCAACGACTTGGATGTGGAGACCTTGGAATCCTTGGAGAACGCGCTTATCGAGTTCCCTGGCTGCGCCGTGGTCATCTCCCACGACCGCTGGTTCCTCGACCGCATCGCCACGCATATCCTCGCGTGGGAGGGCGATGACGAGCACCCGGCGAACTGGTACTGGTTCGAAGGCAACTTCCAGGCCTACCAGGAGAACAAGGTCGCCCGGCTCGGCGAGGAGGCTTCGCGCCCCCACCGTCTGCACCGCAAGCTCACGCGATAGTTCGCATCAGTTTGACAGTCATTCGAGGGGCCGTCTGATTCCATATCCATAGAGTCAGACGGCCCCTTCTCTATAAGTCCGCTTACTGGCCACACCGAACAACCACATTCGAGCATCGTGAATAGGCATTTCGTTTCCCGGGCGTGTTATGAACTCTTATGAACTTTGCGACCAAGTCTCTCAACTATCGGTTATGCGATTCCAGGAGAGATACGGACGACACCTATACCACGGATTCTATCGGAAATCCTTAACACGCGCCGATTGTACATACGCCCGTTACACAATGTCGGACGCGATTTTACCTGCGCCGGATAGTCTGAGGCAATGATCCATACGACGGGCGTAGGGCGGGAGCCCCGGCGGAGGTTGGTATAGGATATGTCACTGAACGATCAAAGTAGAGGACTTGGTATGGCACAGACGACACAGGAAGCGAGAGTCACTCCATTGGAGCACTTGGTGAAAGTTCTGCGATTGGGCGAACCTTCGCAGTATCGGGGCCATACCTATATCAACGGCGAGAGCCTGTACTTCCCTACCGGCCAAGTGTACGGCGGGCAGGTCATCGCACAGTCGCTGATCGCCGCATCCAAGACGGTCGCTCCATCGCGCCTGCCGCATTCGATTCATGGCTATTTCATCAGTCCGGGCGACATCCGCCAGGATCTGCTCTTCGACGTGGAGTCGCTGCGCGATGGACGCTCGTTCTCGGCGCGTCGGGTGAATGTGACCCAATCGCAGGGCGCGATTCTCACCGCCATCGCCAGCTTCCAGCAGCAGGGCCAGTCGGGCGTGGAATTCGCCGACCCGATGCCGCAGGACATCCCCGGGCCGGACGAGCTGACCAGCGCGAAAGAGCTGATGATGCCGTACGCCAAGCAGTCGCCCTTCGCGAATTACTATGTCGAGAAGTCGCCCTTCGACATCCGCCACATCACGCAGACCATTATGCTCAAGGCCGACGAGCACAGCGCCGAGCACGACTCGGGCAAGCAGATGGTATGGATGAAGGTCGATGGCACGGTCGATGTGCCACAGGTCTTCCACCGTGCGATGCTGGCGCTGGGCTGCGATCAGGTGATGATGGAGCCGGTGCTGCGCCGCGCGGGCCTGAGCGTGTCGACGCCGGGCATAACCTACGCGTCCATCGACCACTCGATGTGGTGGTACCGCGACATCAACATCAACAACTGGCACCTCTACGTGCAGGACACCCCCACCGCCGCGCACGGCCGAGGCCTAGGCAACGCCAAGGTCTATACGCAGGACGGCGAGCTAGTGGCCGTCATGTCGCAGGAAGCCATGATTCGCGTACCAGCGGAGGCGTGAAGCGTAAAGCCCAGTGGGCTTTACGTAGCCGACGCCGAGGCTCCGCCAAGGGGCCGAGGTAACAACGGAGTCATCCCTCTCGCCCCTACCGTACAGAATGCAACGTTTTACGAGCCGATTGCGTCGTCTTTTGTACGGTAGGGTCGGGCAAGCGTGCATTTTGCAACGTAATCGGCTCGTAAAACGTTACATTTCGTACGGTAGCCCCACAGCTCTAACCGCCCAACCGAGCTACCCAGCCAATCACCCAACCGAACTACTCAGCAAAGCTACTCAGCCGAGCGATTGGCGGTTGGCTGCGCCAGTCCGCGACTGCGGCCCGGCTCCGTCACCTTGGGATGCTCGGGGCCGTCATTCGGCGGCAGTTGGCACAGCCGCTCGCCGATGATGCCGATCACCATATCGGCAAGGCTCACCGCGCCGGTTATCGCGCATTCCAGTATCGCCTCGGAGAAGTACGAGGCCTGAGCGTGCGGCAGACTGGCCAGTATCTGGCCGCCATACCATCCGGCGAGCGCCGCGCCCGCCAGGCCCAGCGCCTTGGCGAGAACAAGCGTGTACACGGCTTTCATCGGGTCGAATACGCTCGAACGCTTCGCGGGGTCGGTCGTGGCATACTTATGCACCTGCCAGGCCAGAACCAGCACGACGACGCCGAGCAGCGCCAGCAGCGCGGCGACGAACCACGGCGCGCCGATGAGCGGCAGGCCTGTGCGCTCGCCGTATTTGGCGATGCCCACGCCTGCGGCCAGGCCGAGCAGCATGGCCAACAGGTAATACCACCACGGTGTCCGACGTGCTTTCATTGTGTCTCCCCTATAATCCAGTTGTCGGACAGCAGCCCGACCTGCATGGCGTCCGGAGCCAAGGCCAGCAGGAAGGACACGGGCTTGCCGCCAAGGCTTGCCCCGGGGTCCATATCCAGCCACGGCGCGAGCACAGCCGCCTGCGAAACCACATCGGCCAGCGGCAGCGGCACTGCGCAATCCGGCCCGTCACCGCGCACGCCTTCCATATCGACAAGTCGCAGCTCGACAGCGCCCTCGCCCGCCCGTTCGACGCTCCCCAATGTGGCGGCAAGCGCAGTCGGCGGCATCGTCGTGGTCAGCTGCATCACAGCAGTCATGGAGTCAGGCCCGTCGAAGCTGCTCACATGATACAGCGGCGAGATGCCCTCGATCTGGCTGCCGGGTATGGCGTCCATCGATACGATCGCAGCACGGAAGCGCCGTTCGGCATCCCTCGCCTTGCTCTGCATAGCAACAACGGCACGGCGGGACGTCGGCATGGCGGCCTCGGCTGCGGCACCTGGCCGCTGCGATTGCGCGACCGGAGCCGCCGAATCTGGAGCCCCCGTGACAATAGTGACCGGAACGTCGATGAGCATGGATTGCGGAGCGGCATTCTCGCCGGCATCATGCGCATTCTGCGCAGTCGGAAAGCCCGAAGCGTCATGCAGCACAACATCCGCATGGATATGCGCACGCAGCCAGTCAAGGTGCTCTCTGGTAGCCGCATCATCGGCAACGTCGTCAACATCTTCGACGCGAAGACGAACCTGTGCCTGAGGACTGCTGCTACTGCCTGCACCACGTTCAGTCCGAATGCCCCCAGTCTGAGCACTTTCAGCTTGGTCATCGTGCGGCTGAGCGTCACCCGCGCACGTACTATCCGCTCGAACGCCGAGGGGCGTGCCGGTATCCGACATGCCCCTCGTGTGCTGTGCTGAATTGAGCGTCACCGCTCTACTCCCCCGGCTTCATGCCGACCGAGCGCTTAAGCGTTTCGGGAATCGGGACCGGCGGAAGGTCCGAATCCGGGCGCTGGCTGTCCGAAAGCCACAGCTGCCGTTCCGGCGCCTTCTTGACCGGCGCGAAGACCTGCGCGAGCTCCTTGGCGTTCAGCGTCTCCTTGACGAGCAGCTGACGCACGAGCTCATCGAGCACTTCGCGGTTCTCGTTGATGATGTTCCACGCCTCGGTGTGCGCGGTCTCAACCAGGCGCAGCACCTCGTCATCGATGACCTGCGCGGTCTGGTTGGAGTACTTGCGCGGCTGCAGACCGTCGAAGCCCGAAGCCGAATCGTCGCTATCCTCCCACTTGATGGCGCCCAGCTTAGCGGAGAAGCCGAATTCGACGACCATCCTGCGCGCGATCTGCGTGGCCTTCTCGATGTCGTTGGACGCGCCAGTGGTCGGGTCATGGAAGATGACCTCCTCAGCCGTGCGCCCGCCCATCGCGTACGCCATCTGATCGAGCAGCTCGTTGCGCGACTGCGAATAGCGGTCCTCGGTCGGCATCACGGCCGTGTAGCCCAGCGCGCGGCCACGCGGCAGAATCGTCACCTTGGTGACCGGGTCGGTGTGGTGCAGCGCCGCCGCGACCAGGGCATGCCCGCCCTCGTGATATGCGGTGTTGCGCAGTTCGTTCAGGGCCATGCCCTTGGACTGGCGCTTGGGGCCGGCCTGCACGCGGTCGATGGCCTCATCGATGGCACGGTCGTCAATCAACTGTGCGCCAGCGCGGGCGCACAGCAGCGCGGCCTCGTTGAGCACATTCGCCAGATCGGCACCAGTGAAGCCCGGAGTGCGCACGGCGATGGCGTGCAAATCGACGCCCGGCACGAAGGGCTTGCCCTTGGCGTGCACCTTGAGAATCGCTTCGCGGCCTTCCAGATCAGGCGCTTCCACGCCTACCTGCCGGTCGAAGCGGCCGGGGCGCAGCAGAGCCGGGTCGAGCACATCGGGGCGGTTCGTGGCCGCGATGATAATCAGATTGGTGTCATTGTCAAAGCCGTCCATCTCGACAAGCAGCTGATTCAGCGTCTGCTCGCGCTCGTCATGACCGCCGTTCATGCCCGAGCCGCGCTTGCGGCCGACGGCGTCGATCTCATCGATGAAGATGATGGCCGGAGCGTTCTTCTTCGCCTCATCGAACAGGTCGCGCACACGCGAAGCGCCGAGGCCGACGAACATCTCGACGAAGTCCGAGCCTGCCATGGCGTAGAACGGCACGCCAGCCTCGCCTGCGATGGCGCGGGCGAGCAGGGTCTTGCCGGTTCCGGGAGGGCCGTACAGCAGCACGCCGCGCGGGATGCGCGCACCCAGAGCCTTGTACTTCGACGGATCCTTGAGGAAGTCCTTGATCTCCTGCACCTCTTCGACGGCCGATTGCTCGCCAGCCACATCGGCGAATTTCGTCGTCGGGGTCTGCCCTTCAAGCAGCTTGCCGTTGTTCTTGCGACCGCCAAGGCCGAACATGCCGCCGGCCTCGCCACCCGTCATCTGGCGCATCATGAACCACATCAACCCTACGAGCAGGATGATGGGAAGCACCGAAATGAGCAGGTTCGACCAGATGCTGGTCTCCTGTATACTCACGTTCCAGCCCTTGGCCGGGTCGGCCTTCTGCACCAGCTTGACCATCTGCGCATCCTGCGCAGCCGTGTAGTAGAACTGGACGTCCTTGCCGTAATCGTGCGCCCGCTGGCCGTTGGAGGCGTCAACGCTGAAGTCCTTGTTCAGCGTGAGCTTGACCATCTGCCGATTGTCGACGATCTCGGCGTATGACACCGTGTCGCCTTGCAGCAGCTGTATGCCGTATTTGGAATCGATGGTCTGCGTGCCCTGGCCGGCGATCATCTGGAATGCCGTCAGCGCGAAGAGCGCAAGCACGGCGACCCACAGCCACGGAGACTGCCAGAAGGGCTTCTTGCCTCCCGGGGCCTGGTTGCCATTGCTGCCGTTATTGCGCGAAAAAGGGTTTAATGGGTTATTGCCGTCGTTGCGACGGTTGGGGTTGCCGGGCGGCGGCGTCTGCGGCGCCTGAGGGAAGCTCATGCCTGTTCTCCTTGGTATACTTCCGCCTTGAGTACGGCGATCGAATCGAGGTTGCGGAAGCGTTCGTCATAATCCAGCCCGAATCCAACCACGAATTCGTCCGGAATCTCGTATCCCCTGTATTTCAGGTCAACATGGACCTCATGTCGAGAGGGCTTCTCGAGCAGCGCAAAAATCTCCACGGAAGCCGCCCCACGCCTTTTGAGTTCGTCGACAAGCCATGCAAGGGTATGGCCGGAATCAACGATATCCTCAACGATGAGAATGTGCCGACCGCGAACATCAGCCGTCAGATCCTGCCGAATCGTGACCGTGCCTTGGCTGACTGTGCCTGAGCCATAGCTCGACAGGGTCATGAAATCAAGCTGCGCGGGGATGCTCAGCGCCTGCGAGAAGGCCGCCATCGTGTTGATGGCTCCTTTGAGCACGGCGACGAGCAGCGGGTTCTTGCCGCGGTAATCCCGGCTCACCTGATCTGCGGTCTCTTTGATTTTGGCTTCGATTTGGGCTTTGCTGACCAGCTCGTGGTCGATTGCATCTGGGACATCAGCGATTTGCATGACCACCATCTTGGCACAGGCGAATGACGTGTTTCTTGCGAATCGCTGTGTATCCGCTGGGAAGCGACACCGGACCCTGCCCATGCCACTCGGCGATCAGCCGATCGATGGCTTCGACGTGGCGCGAGGAGGCCGCGATGCCCAATGAGGACAGCCCATGCGCAATCACGCGCCGACGTATCGCCGCATGCTCGCCGCGCAGCGCGTCAACCGACCAGATCAGCGCAACGGGAGCGCTTGGAGCGCCGGGAGCAATCGGAGCAGCTGGAGCGGCCGGAACAGACAGAGCGGCGTCTTTGGCATCGGAGTCTTTGGCGTCGGCGTCTTTGGTATCGGCCTCGCCACATGCTGCAGCGCAAGCATATTTGGTAGCGGCTGCGGCGACACGATCCGCCTGCATATCCAGATACTCCTTGTCGAGGGCCGCAGTCTGCGCCATGCCTGCCAAGTGCGCCACCACATCGCCGCCCGAGAAGCGCCGCAGATACGGAATCAGACTATGACGGATGCGCGAACGCAGGGGGAAATCGGCTGGCAGCTCCTCGCTAGCGTCAAAGCCGTCGCCGTTGGTTGGGTCATCCCACCACGGCAATTCCAAGTCCTGGCAGATGCCCGTGGTTTGTTCGCGCGTCAGCGACAGCAGCGGCCTCGCGAAACGCACTGAATCCAACATGAACGACTCGGGCATGCCCGCCAGCGCATCCAGCCCGCCCGAACGCAGCAAATCGATCACGATGGTCTCCGCCTGGTCGTCCTTCGTGTGCGCCAGCAGCACGACCGAAGCCCCGCAACGCTGCGCGACCGTGATAATGGCTTGATACCGGGCCTGCCTAGCCGCCGCTTCGACGCCGCTACCGTCGACCTCGACATGCACGGTGTGGACGGTGACCGGCTCCAGCCCGAGCTGACTACAGCGTTGCGCGGCCTGCTGGGCCACTGCGTCGGAGCCGCGCTGCAGCCCGTGATCGACAATCACCGCGCCGCAACGTACGCCGAGAGATGCGCAGACCGTACGGCTCAGCGCAGCCAAGGCCATCGAATCGCGCCCGCCGGAGCAGGCGACCAGCACCAGCGGGGCGTCGGGCGAGGCTGCATGCTCGCCATGCTCGGCGAAGCGCGCATCCTGCAGCGTGATGCCGAGTCGCTCCAAGGCCCTGCGCACGCATCCGGTTCCTGCCCGCAATCGTGAAGTGTATGTCATCGGATCACAGCCCTGTCAGCTCGCTGATGAACGTGTCCACGGCCAACTTCGCCGCAGCCATATCGTCAGGGTTGTTGACGATGACGGCAAAGGCGAGTGTGCCGCCACTGCTGCGCGAGGCATTGCCCACCATCGCGGTCACGGTGTCGAGGCTGCCGGTTTTGACGCGCAGCAGGCCTGCGGCGTTCATATTGTCAAGCCGGTCGCTGGCGGTGCCCACCAATCCGGGGATGGAAAGTCCCTCGCCCGCCGCAGCAGCGCCCGTTGCCGTGAGATTGCGCGCCTGCACTGCGGCCAGCGTGCTGGCGGTGACCTGCGAGCCGGGGCTCAGGCCGCAGACGTCGGCCATCGTCAGACCGGACAAGTCGATTCCCATGCCTTTAAGCTTCTCCTGCACCGCCGATACCGCATCCTGCGGCGAATTCTCGCGGCCGGCCTTGAGCGCGGTGAGACGCCCGAATTCCTCGGCCAAAGTGTTGTCGGAGTGCCGCATCATGAAAGCCATCACTTCGCTCAGCGCGGCGGAATGCACCGAGGCGAGCGGAGACAGACCAGCCGGAGCCGAAGCGGCGGACGGCGCGCCTTTCACGGCGATGCCCTGCCGCTTGAGCAGCGTGGCGAAGAGTCCTGCCGTATCCGCAGCCGGCTGCGTGGACATCGGCGGGTAGCCATCGAAGGTATCGGGATTCGGCGCGCTGCCGCTCGGCCATGCTCTGCCACCGTCCACAGCCATCGAGGAGATTGGCGCATAATAAATATTGCCAGGATTGTTCTGTGCAATGTCTTTCGGAGCGCGTACCGCACCGAACAGCGTGTCGTCATACGCTAGGGCGACCGTCGTGATGCCCCGCTGGCGCAGTCCTCGCGCGGTTTGCTGTGCCAACGTTTCCAGCCCGGCGCGGCCGTTGACATGCTTCGGATCGCTCACGCCCCTGCCCAGCAGCATGTCGCCGTTGCCCTTGAGCGTTATGGTGTCCGGGCCTCCTGCGGGCTGATTGAGGTAGGTTTCGGTGCTGAAGGTCGACCCCATGTCGAGCGATGAGGCGGCGGCGAGCGCGGTCAGGGTTTTCAGCGTCGAAGCCGGTTCGCGCGGCGTTCCGTCGTTGCGTTGCGCAATGACCGAACCGCGCTGGTCGGCAATCGCGATGGAATACTGCGAGCCGACGCCTTCAGCCTCGGCGAAGCGATCGAGCAGCGCATTGGCCTTGTCGGCATTGATCGGCACATCCTGCTCGGCCTTCGCAGCGGCAACCGCGCCTGCGGGAATCGCTGCACGCGGCCCGGGCTGGCCTTGCAGCACCGCTGTGTTCACGGTGAGCAGCCCAGGGGCGACGTCGGCGATATCAGCAATGACATAGCCTGCGGCCAGCAGCACGGTGACAAGCGAGGCGGCCACAACGGTGAGTATGCGGCGATGCCGGCCTTTCGGAGTGAGTCCTGCGATTGCGGCAACAGGCCGCCCGGCATCATCCCCGGCACGCTCGATCGGCTGCTCCTGCCCCACTGACGTCCGCCTCCCTCACGCTGCTTGTCGCTGTTCGTCGCTGTTAATGTCGATGGTAATAGTTGGCAATAGACCGCACGTTAGCCTAAGCCAGCCCCAGACTCATCAGACTCACTTCTGTAGCGAAGCGAAGGAGTCAAGCGTCGCGACGATGCTGAGCAGCCGCGCGTCCATCACCTTGCCGCCCAACCAAACGCCCAGCGCAAGCATCACCGCGCCGTTGATCACGCCAACCGGGCCGATGAGCCAATACTGACTCCAATTGCCGCTCACCAGCAGGATAATCACGCAGGCGATGGTCGGCAGGCCGACGACCGCAGTTCCCAGCATAGTCGCGAACGGCATGAGGCTCTGGGCCAGCGCGCGGCCCTGCGGCGAGGAGAAGGGCTTGTCGATCGAGGCGACCGGGTATATGAGCACGCAGGAGAGGACCTCGGCCAGTCCCAGCCCGCCCAGGGCGAGAGCAATCGAGCCGCCGAGGAACGCGCAGGCGGTGGCCCAGCCCTGCGTCGTGCGCCAGTCGCCAGTGAACAGCATGACGCCAACCCCCAGCAGCAGTATGTAGCCCACGGTAATCGTGCCATAGACGCGCACGCGCCCGCGACGGTCTTCGACACCACGCACGCCTATGGAGGCCTGCATCGCGAATCCGCGACCGTCATAGGCCAAGCCGTTGCTTTCCGCGAGGTTCAGGAAAAGGCCGCCCCAGAGGATGGACTGCCAGATAATCGCTGAAATGCCGTGGGATTGCAGTCCGAAAACCACGACAAAGAACAGCGGCATCAGCAGCATCAGCGCCTGACGTGGATCGCGCTTCAGATTCGTCAGCAGTCGCGCGGAGACGGCTCCCGACACCGAGTCAGGCATCCAGCCGAAGGCGCCGATGCCTTTCGCCTTCACGGCCCCAAGACTTGAATCGGAGGTCAGCCGGTCGCGACGCAGGCACCAGGTGCAGCCCATGAAGCACAGCACGCAGGTGAGCGCCAGCACGGCGATTCGCCCGAGCAGCGCGACCCAGTTGCCGGCGTAGGCATCGAACGGCAGCTGGAATGCGGCGCCGAACGGCGTCCAGCCGATTATGGATGTCGCCGTGCCGTAGGTTTGCGGGTCGAAGGTGCGCGAGTCCGACGAATTGAGGATGATGTTCGGCAGCTGGAACATGGAAATGAACGCGAGCATCGCCACGATGTAGAACACGCTTGTCCCGCGTTTGGAGCGCACGAGCGTCGTGGCCAGCGCGAGCACCAGCTTGGACAGGCTCATCATCGTCACCACTGCCAGCGGCGCGGCGATGAGCTGCGCAATGACCATAGCGGGGCCCGCCCAGCGGTAGGCCAGCGCCCACAGCAGCAGCGACGCCACGCCCGCAATCGCAGGGATGCCCGTCATACCGGACGCCAGCAGGCCCGCCTGCAGCTCACGGTCCTTGATACCGTAGAGCGCGAAACGATGAGGATTGAGCGTCGAGCTGCCGCCAATGAGCGTCAGCTGCACGAAGATGACGAATACCATGACGCTCATGCCCACCAGCACGACCGCCGGCCGCATGATGCCTGTGAACCATGCGTCGGAGGATTGCGTGGAAACGAACCACTGCGAGCCCAAGGACCATGCAGCGGCACCGACGCCGATGACGAGGCCAAGCCCCAGAATGGCCGAGATGACGTAGCCGACGCTCTGCCATACGGATTTGCGCAGCGTCGCCAGCGTCAACGTCCAGCGCAGCCGGACGATGGTCATCACCGTGTCGGCAAGCGCCGTGTTCGCCGGTGCTGTATGCGCCTCTGCAGCATTCATCGGAATCGTGCTCATCGTGACCAGCCGTCCTTCGACTGCGTGTCTGCGTTTCCGGCGGGCGGAGCCGCAGAGGCAGACGTGTCAGACCCAGACGTATCAGATCCAGATGCACCAAACGCTGGGTTCTGCTGCGGAATCGCTAGGCCCGGCTGCCCGATAATCGGCGGCTGCACGCCGGCCGCATCGCCGCCGTTGAGCCATGCCAGATGCGCCGCGCTATGCCGCCCGCCGACCAGTTGCAGGAAGCGGTCTTCCAAGTCCTCGCCCGCGGCGACCTGCGCGACGGTGCCTGCCGCGCAGACCTGCCCCTGGTTGATGACCGCGACATGCGTGCACATCCGCTCGACCAGCGCCATCACATGCGAGGAGATGATAACCGTGCCGCCCGTCTGCGCGTATTCGGCGAGGATGTCCTTGAGATTCGCGCTGGACACCGGGTCCACGGATTCGAAGGGCTCGTCCAGCACCAGTATGCGCGGGCTGTGAATCATCGCGGAGGCCAGGCAGATCTTCTTCGTCATGCCTGCTGAATAATCGGAGACGATCGTGTTCGCCGCGTCCGCGAGGTCGAAGGCCGTAAGCAAGTCGCCGGCCCGCTGCGCGACTTCGGCTCGCGGCATGCCGCGCAGCATGCCCGCGTACATGAGCAGCTGCATGCCGGTGAGACGGTCGAATATCTGGTCAGGCTGCGGCATCACGCCGATGATGCGCTTGGCCCGGTTCACGTCGCTCCACACGTCATGGCCCAGAATCATCGCGTTCCCCGCATCGGGCACGAGCAGCCCGGTGACCATGTTGAGCGTGGTCGTCTTGCCTGCGCCGTTGGGGCCGACCAGGCCATAGAAGGAACCAATCGGGATATCGAGCGCCAGACCGTTGACGGCTACCTTGTCGCCGAAATGCTTGAACAGCCCCCGAATCGACACTGCGGCGTTCGGGTCAGGCGGGTAGGGATTGGCAGCCGGGTATGCATTGCCGGGCTGGTATGGGTTGCCCGCCGGGTATGCATTGGCGTTGCTCGGCTGATACGGACTAGCTGCCGGATAAGGCGGCAGCACGGCGGGTCCTTGGCCGTCTGGCTCGCCAAGCGGCCTATGCATCGGCTCGCCGGCAGCGCCGCTCCTCAAACCCTCATATGGCACTTGCATAGGCTCGCCGGATGGAGCCTCCTGCGTGAATTGCGGTTCTTCGGTCATCGTTGGCATCCCCGTCCAGTCGAGCAATCGACAAATCGTTGCTGTTCGTCTCAATAGCAACCATACCAGCAGCGTCTGTCGCGCAGCTCATGCCTGGGTTCTCACGAGAGCTCATGACAGAATATCGGATTGAAAACTACAAAATATCGGAGTTATGTATAACAAAATATTGGATTATCGCTAACACAATATCGGGATGAGACGTAACGGAATATCGGAGCATGGCATAGCAGCATGTCGGATTGTGGCGTACTGCGCTGTGCCATCCGTCAGGCAGCCGCGTTCTCCTCGCCGCGATGCGCGATCGGCTTCCACTCGGCCTTGGAGAACACGGCCTGGAAGGAGATTGGCACGTAGCTGAACATGTAGATCGGGAAGCTGAGCACGTAGGCGACCAGCTCCTTGTTCGAAGCGCCGATATGGTCGCGCTCGGCCAGAATCGTCAGCGCGGCGATAGCCATCATGCCCAGCGCGCCGAGCATGCCGCCGGTGACCCAGCTGACCAGCGACGACAGCTGGCTCGTCCAAGTCACGAAACCGAAGGCCGCGAACAGGCAGCCGAGCAGCAGCCGCGCCACGCTGAGCACGGTGAATGGGCATACCAGCAGCGTGAAATCGACGGCGGAGAAGTCGCGTTCCCTTACCGCGCGCTGGATGAGCGCCGGGCCGTAATAGCGAAAGACCTGCAGAAATCCCTTGCTCCACCGCAGCCGCTGACGCCAGCTCTGGGCGAAGTCAACCGGCTGCTCGTCGTAGAGAATCGCCGTGCCGCAGTAGCCGATGCGATCGCCGTGCAGCACCGAGTCCATAGTGAATTCCAAGTCCTCGGTGAGCAGATGGAATTTCCAGCCCTTGTTGCGCTGCATGACCTCGCGCGAGAACATGAACCCCGTGCCGCCCACATGGCAGCTTGAGCCGAAGACCATGCGCGAATTGTTGAGGAAGCGCGACTCTCGGATGAACCACAGGGCCGAACCCGAAGAGACCCAGTTGTCGGAGAGGTTGACCGAGTTGCGGTAGCTGGTCAGGATGCGGAATCCTGCGTGGAAGGCCTTGTTCATCTCCTCGATGTAGTGCGCGTCGAGCAGGTTGTCGGCATCGAACACGAAATAGGCGTCGTAGTTCTCGGCCACTCCCGTGTCGATCATATGGTCAAGCAGATAGGTCAGCGCGTAGCCTTTGCCTATCTGCTCGGTGTTAAAGCGCTCGACAACATTGCAGCCCTTGGCGCGCACGACCGAAGCCGTGTCGTCGGTGCAGTTGTCGGCCACCAGCCAGATGTCGACCAGCGCGGAAGGATAGGTCTGCGCGCGAATCGAATCGATGAGGTTGCCGATGACGCCCTCTTCGTTGCGTGCGGAGATCAGGACGGCGTAGCGCTTGTCCATAGGAGCCGCGGGAAAGCCGATTTGCTTGGAAAACAGCCCGGCAAGGATGCATACGACCTGGTAGACCAAGCTGGCCCCGCCAAGTATCAGCATCAGCACATCGAGTATGGAGAGCAGAACCATCAGTGCCACCGGCTTCGCGGATTGTCATTGTTGTCATCGGCATTGTTGTCATTGCTGCTATCGGCAGCGTCAGCAGCGGCATCGGAGCCAAGGTCAGAGCCGACCCCGGCAGCGTCAGAATCATCGGTGCCCAAGGCGTCTGCATCAGACCGCAGTCCTGCACCGGTTCCCGATTTGTCGCCGGCTGCATCGACTTCATTGCCGCCATCCGTTCTGATGCCACGAAGACCAGTAGCCTGCGCATTCTTCGCAAGCACCCGCTTGGGGATGGCGACAGTAGCCGAGTCCTCCGACCCCCGGGAACCCTCGTCGCCAGACGCCTGATACAACTCCTCCTGCAGCTTCCTGAGCTCGTCGTTCATCGGCACGCGGGCGCTCGTCCCCCGGGCGGCGCGCGGCATGCGGTCGCTCACCGGCCGGATGACGTGTTCGCTGAAGGCCTCGGCACCCTCCACGACCTTGGACTTGCGCACCGGCTGCGGGTCGGACATCAGCGGGGAGTCGACCAGCTCGTAGCGTTTCGTGTAGACCTTGACGATAGCCTGGATGCTGGCGGTGATAGGCAGCGCGAGAAACGCCCCCAGCGCGCCGAACATCGCGCCCAGCACCAGCACCGACAGGAAGGCTATGGCAGGGTTCAGATCCATCGTGCGCTGCGAGATCTTCGGCGACAGAATCAGATTCTCGATCTGCTGGTAGATGATGATGAACACAACCACGCCCACCGCATACAGGATGCCGCGCGAGCTCCACGCGAAAATCACCGGCAGCGCGCCGCCGATATACGTGCCCACCGTGGGAACGAACTGCGAGACGATGCCGCAGAACAGCGCCAGCGGCAGCCAGTACGGCACCTGGATGACCACGAGGAAAACCGACATGCAGACCGCGCTGAACGCTGCCAGAATGATGCGGGAGAACAGGAAGCCGGATATCTGATCCTGCACCACGGTCCAGCCGAGCAGGAAGCGCCGCTGCGCCACCGGTGCCATCCACTGGCACAGGCTCCGACGCATCTTGGGACCGGCCGCCGAGACATAGAACGTCACCATGAGCACGGTCATCGCGTTGATCACGAAACTGAGGAAGCCCACCGTAGTGTTCACGGCCTGGCCTGCGAAATCCGTGACCCAGGAGGTCTGCACGTTCTTGAGGATCTCGCCGCCCAGGCTTTCCATCGCCGGCAGCTTGAACGAGGTCTTCCCGGAGACGAATTCGGCTATCTGATCGTAGAGGCTCGGTATCCCCTTGACCATGGAGATGACCTGCTGCGCGAACATATTGCCGAACATCCCAAGCAGCGCGACGACGACGATCAGCAGGCCAATCAGGCTTATTCCGGCGGCGGCGCCGCGCCTCCACCCATGCCGGATCAGCCGCACGACCAGAGGTTCGATGGCAAGCGCGATGAACAACGAGACGACGACGTCAAAGACGACGAACTCAACCTTGCCCCACGACCGCCATACGAAAATGGCCAGGAACACGGCTATGGCCGTATACAGCAAGGCCCTGCCCCACCAGTCCGGCGGGCGGCGCGAGTCGCCCTTGGAGGGGAACACGGAGGCTAAATCGATCTTCTGATCGTCTCGTGAAGTCATACAGCATATCGTACAAGCAGGGGCGTAGCCGGCGGGCGGTGGCCGTCGCCGGCTGAACGGCTTTCGCCGCTGGCCGCCTGCGTTTCGCGCCGGTGTCCGTGCTTGCGTTTGCGACTGTGTTTGCACCTGCGTTTGCGGCGAGTCCAGGCCGCGCCCGCGCTGAGTCTGCGCTGGTTTCGCGCCAGGTTCGGGCGTCGTGTAGGCAACGCCCTCTATTGTTAATGCCTATGCTGAGTGTTTCGATCGTCATACCCGCATGGAACGAGCAGGATCGCATCGCCGACTGCCTGACCAACGCCACCCTCCAAAGCGTCGCCCCGCACGAGGTCATCATCGTCGACAACCGCTCAACCGATGACACCTGCCGCATCGTCGAACAGTTCATGGCCGAAAATCCCGAGGCACCGGTGCGTCTGCTGCACCAGGACAGCGAGCAGGGCCTGATTCCCACACGCAACTACGGATTCAGTCACGCCACCGGCGATGTGCTGGGGCGCATCGACGCCGACTGCATGCTCAAGCCCGACTGGGTCGAAGTGGTCGCCGGCCTGTTCACCGACGATCCGGAGGCGATGGGCGCCACCGGCCCGGTGGTCTACTACGACATGCCTGCCAAGCATATGGCGCTGCGCGGCGACGACCGCGTGCGGCGCACCACCTACCGCGCCGATGGCGGGCAGGTGCTCCTCTTCGGCTCGAATATGGCGGTTCGGGCGAGCGCCTGGCAGGTCATCGCCAACCAGGTATGCCGCGACCCGGACGACGTGATGCACGAGGACATCGACATCTCGCTGCATCTGCTCGACAACGACATGAAAACCGTCTACTCGCGCAGCATGATCTGCGCCATTTCCGCGCGGCGCATGGACACTTCGCTGATTTCCTTCCGCAATTACATGAAGCGCTTCAGAAACACCTTCGCCGCGCATCCCGACCACTGGCGGCGGCACAAGACCGAGCGTGCGTTGATTTCCCTGTATCCCGGGCTGCGGCTGCTCTACCCGGTGTATCAGAAGTATCTGGATCTGCTGGACGTCAATCCCGCCGAGCGCATCTGGCTTGGCGAGCAGATCGAACTCGCCGAGAGCGAGGGCGAGGATCTGGACTGAGCATCGGCGCTTTGCGCTTGACGCCTGGCAGGTCGGGGACACGCGGGCGTGACACACCTCACATTTCAGTCAATCAGGGCCGATAGTATTGGCGGCGTCATAACACCTACAGGAGGACTGACATGGCAGAAAAAGTAGCATTCGTAACCGGCGGCGCCCAGGGCATCGGCGAAGCGATCTCCAAGCGTCTGGCGAAGGACGGCTTCGCTGTGGCCGTCGTCGATCTCAACGTCGACAAGGCGGGCGAAGTGGCCCAGGCCATCAAGGACAATGGCGGCGAAGCCATTGCCATCAAGCTTGACGTCTCGGATCGCGAAGCCTTCTCGGCAGCCGTAGACGAGGTCGCCGATAAGCTCGGCAGCTTCGATGTGATCGTCAACAACGCCGGACTCGGCCCCACCACCCCGATCGACACCATCACCCCCGAGCTGTTCGACAAGGTCATGCACATCAACGTGGCCGGCACCATGTGGGGCGTGCAGGCCGCCACCCGCAAGTTCCGCGAGCTGGGCAAGAAGGGCAAGATCATCAACGCCGCCAGCCAGGCAGGC
This sequence comes from Bifidobacterium tibiigranuli, assembly GCF_022655035.1. Lineage (GTDB taxonomy): Bacteria > Actinomycetota > Actinomycetes > Actinomycetales > Bifidobacteriaceae > Bifidobacterium > Bifidobacterium tibiigranuli_A. The sequence continues at coordinate 496,830 of NZ_JALCUA010000001.1, forward strand.
GTCGTCGGCAACCCGAACCTCATGCTGTACTCCTCCACCAAGTTCGCCATCCGCGGCCTCACGCAGGTCGCCGCCCGCGATCTGGCCGCTGAAGGCATCACCGCCAACGCGTATGCCCCTGGCATCGTGAAGACCCCGATGATGCTCGACATCGCGCACCAGGTCGGCAAGAACGCCGGCAAGGACGACGAGTGGGGCATGAGCACCTTCTCCAAGGACATCGCGCTGGGCCGCCTGTCCGAGCCCGAGGACGTCGCCGCAGCCGTGGCGTTCCTCGCCGGTCCCGATTCCAACTACATCACCGGCCAGACGATCATCGTCGACGGCGGCATGCAGTTCCACTGAGTTCGAGTCGTTGGGTATCGGTGAAGTTTAAGTTCCACTGAATCCGAGCTCCGCTGGTCGATAGGCCGGATTGGCACGGTGAACACGATTCCGTCGTACCCCATCCGGTCTCAACAGCAGACGAACCCCCGTTTCGCATTTCCTGACTCATAGTCGGGAAGTGCGAAACGGGGGTTCGTCTGTATCTACGGCACATATGGCCTGGTGCCACGCCGCAACCGCAGCCCCCTCACATTCCGCTCTCGAATTCCTCCTCGCAACGTACGGTTTCCTACGTGCTCATGAGGTCCGTATTGGAAAGCGTACGATAACCGCTGCTCAGCGTACGTTTTCCAATACGTGCCTCGCCAACGTGCCATATAACGTACGCTGAGCCGACGCAATTCGTTCCGTCCATGCTGCCTGCCGTCAGAAGTATAAAACCTTACACGACACAACAACACAGTATGGAATTCTCGAATTGACTGAATACCCCTAGGGGTATAGGATGACACTATGAGCACAACAACGATCACCGCGCAGAACCTGCGCGAGACCATTGCCAATCACCCCACCGTGCTGCTCGATTTCTGGGCTTCATGGTGCGGCCCATGCCGCATGTTCGGCCCGATTTTCGAGCAAAGCTCGACCAAGCATCCCGAGGTCCTGCATGGCAAAGTAGACACCGAAGCCGAGCAGGAGCTCACGGCGCAATTCGGCATTGCCAGCATCCCCACGCTCGCAGCCTTCCGCGACGGCATCCTCGTCTTTCAGCAGCCCGGATTGCTCGCGCCCGCCGCGCTGGATTCCCTGATCGAGCAGCTATCGCAGCTGGACATGGATGGCATACGCGCGCAAATCAGCGCGCAGGCAGACGAGCAAGTCCAAGCCTCCCAGTCGCAAACCGATGCGCAAGACGCCACACAAGCCAACGCTCAGCAAGGAGCGCGGCTATGAGAATCGTCATCATCGGAGGCAACGCCGCAGGCATGAGCTGCGCGGCCCGGGCCCGGCGCAATGACGAAAGCGCAGAAATCCTCGTGCTGGAACGCGGCGAGCACGTCTCATACGCCAGTTGCGGCCTGCCCTATTATGTCGGCGGCGAAATCGCTGAACGTAAAGATCTGCTCGTGCAGACCCCGCGTTCGCTCTCCGCCGTGCTGAATATCACCGTGTGCACCGGCAGCGAAGTCGTCGCCATCAACCCGGCTGCACATACCGTCGATGTACGCATGGCGGCCGGCCAGGAAACCGTCAAGTACGACGCCCTCGTGCTCACTCCCGGCGCAAAGCCCTTCATTCCCGACATTCCGGGAATAGGGTCATCGTTCGTCAGCACGCTGCGCACGGTTCCGGACGCCGACCGCGTCATGGAACTGGCGCACAATGCAACCTCTGCCGTGGTGCTGGGAGGCGGTTTCATCGGTCTTGAGACTGCCGAAGCCCTCGCCATCCGCGGCTTGGAGATTCATGTCGTCGACCTCGCCGGTCACGTGCTGCCGATGATGGAACCGGAAATCGCCGCGCCTGCGGCCGCGCAGCTACGTGAACTCGGCGTGCAGCTTCATACCGGCGTGGGCGCGACGCGCATCATCGAGCGCACTGCCAATGACGAAGCTGCCGATGACACGGTTGACGGGAGCGTTGGCAAAACCGATGACAGCACTAACGGCAGCAGCATGGACGGCAGGGCTGACGGCGGCAAGGTTGTGGACAACAGCATTCCCAACGGCTCGCATGCGGTAGAGCTTTCGAATGGCAAGGTGCTGCCCGCCGACCTGGTGCTCATCTCCATCGGTGTGCGCCCCGACACCGCTATATTCGAAACTGCGGGAATCCGCTGCGATCGTGGTGCCATCGACGTCGACGAGCACGGCCGAACCTCGATGCCGGGCATCTGGGCAGCTGGCGACGCGACGCTGTCCACGGATTTCGTCACCGGAGCCAGGCGCCCCGTAGCGCTGGCGGGTCCGGCGAATCGAGCTGGCAGACTCATCGCTGACGATATCTGCGATCCGGAAACCGCGCGACCCATTCCTGCGGCGCTCGGCACATCGATCATCCGCATTGGTGAACTTACCGTCGCCCGCACCGGAGCCGGGCGGGATGATCTCAATCGAGCAGGTATCCAATTCCATGCGATTCATCTGGAAGCCGCGCAGCACGCCGGCTACTTCCCCGGTGCCGTTGCAATGCGGATGCTGGTGCTGTTCGGTGATGATGGCCGACTGCTCGGCACGCAGATCGTCGGCGGCGAGGGCGTTGACAAGCGCATCGACGTATTCGCTGCGGCGATGCGGTCCGGCGCGGCGATTGACGATCTCATTGATGAAGACCTCGCCTACTCCCCTCCCTTCGGCCAAGCCAAGGACCCGGTGAATCTGGCCGGCATGCTCGGCGAGAATGTGCTGTCCGGCAAGCTGCGCCTCTGGTATGCGCAGGAACTGGCAGGTGCGATTCGCACCGACTTGATTCTTGACGTGCGCAGCCCCGCCGAATTCGCCACCGGTCATGTGCGCGGGGCGCTGAACATCCCACACACCGAAGTCCGAGCCCGGATGGACGAGATTCTTGACGCAGCTGCCGGAAGGCCTATCGCCGTGATGTGCGCCTCGGGCAAACGCTCGTATTTCGCCTACCGAATTCTGGTGCAGCACGGGCTTTCGGCGCGCAATCTTTCGGGCGGCATGCATGTGCTGCGCGATGCTCTCGGTGACAGCGCGCTTGCGGACAGCTCGCTATTCGAGTTTCCCACCCAAGCAGGCAGCGAACGCTTGCACAACGCATCTGCGCACGAAAGAAAGGCACACGCATGAGCAGTACCACGAAGAAACCCGAAAATCCGCAGCGCGCGGTACTCAACCGGCTGAAACGGGCACGCGGACAGCTTGACGCGGTTATCAACCAGGTCGAGTCAGGCGGCTCCTGCCAGGACGTGGTCATTCAGCTGTCGGCGGTGTCACGCGCCCTCGACCGCGCCGGATTCCTCGTCATCGCCTCGGCGATGCGCGAATGCCTCGCGCCTTCAGAAGAGGAGAATGGCGAGCAACTTGAGACGGTCGAGGGCAGTGAGTCGGTTCGTGACGATAGCGCGGCGCATGATAACGCTACGCAAATCGCAGATCATGAAGAACGAGAATCGAAGAACGCCCGCCTCACAGCGGATGAAATCGAAAAACTCTTCCTTATGCTCGCGTGACCTGCTGCTTGATTGCTTGATCGGCGGCTTTGCCTTGCACAAACCGTAAAGCCGCAAGCCACAAACTGTCACCGTCCAAATCAACTATCCAGCTATCCGCCAAACACCCATCATCAGCAATCCACAATCCGACAATCTACCAAACGACAATCCAATAACCTGACAACCCAACAACCCATCGAATAACAACCAACTCATCCACTCAAAACACCCCCAACGAACGGAGCAATATCATGTGTCATGCGGTCACCTGCAAGGTCTGCGGCAAAACCACCTGGTCCGGATGCGGCCAGCACATCGATCAGGTGCGGCGCAGCGTCCCCGCCTCGAACTGGTGTAACGGCCGCCACACCCAGTCCGAAATCAACGCCTCGAAATCAAACGCCAGCTTCCTGCAACGCCTCTTCGGCCGGTGAACCGGCAGTCCTGCACCTAGCGCAGACGCTACGCAAGCTTGCTGGTTCCAGCACGTTCATATGTCTGCCATGTTGGTGAAAGTTTTACCTCGTCGTTTTTGGCGGAATATTGCTGCCGAAGACAACGGGGCAAAATCTTCCCAGACGCAAGAACACAGGGAGCCGCGGCCTACGCATGGTCCTTTACTTCATGGCGCGTACCATGAATAAGCTCGGAAATCTCCCTGCGATAGACGTTGAATTCCACCGAGGTGCTGTCACGGTTCTCGCCAAGCTCGATCGTCTCAACTTTTTTGATATTGCCCGCTACGCCATTGGCCGCCCCGTCCGCCATCACCACGACGCGGTCGGCAAGGTAGACGGCCTCCTCGATGCTATGGGTGACGAACAAAACGGTGATGCCCAGCTCCTTCTGTATCTTCGAGAGCTGGTTCTGCAACTGCTCGCGGGTCAGGGCGTCGAGTGCGCCGAAAGGCTCGTCCATCAGCATCACGGCAGGAGTATTCGCCAGAACGCGGGCAATGGCGACGCGCTGCTGCATGCCGCCGGAAAGCTCATGAGGGAACTTGCGAGCAAAGAGCTTGAGCCCTACAAGGTCGATGTATTTGTCGACCAGCTCCTTCACTTCAGACCGGGAGTACCCCGCCTCCTTGGGCCCGTAGGCGATGTTCTCCTCGACAGTGAGCCAAGGAAACAGTCCGTAATCCTGAAACACCACGCCGCGATCCGGCCCAGGGCCGCTCACTTCAGTGGTCTCCACGAGAATCTTGCCTTCAGTGACACTTTCAAAGCCAGCTATCATACGCAGCAAGGTGCTTTTGCCGCAGCCCGATGGACCGACAATCGCCACGAACTCTCCGGAATCAACATGGAGATCCACGTTCTTAACGGCGTAAATGCCGCCGCTGTACTGCTTGCCGACGTTCTGTATATCAATCATGCCAGCATGACGCTGAATTGTTCCGATGCGCATATCAGACTCCTTAACAATCGAGATTTCCGGTTCACTTGCTGCCCGCAAGAATCGGCCGACGACCCGCGATGAGCTTGACAATCCAAATAATAAGACGGTCGCTCAGGAAGCCCAGAATGCCGATGATGAACATGCCAGCCACAATCAGATCGGTTTTCGACACTTCTTTAGCCTCGGTGATCATGGCGCCAAGACCGACGGTGATGCCAGTCATTTCGCCGACCACCAGCAGCGCCCAGGCGAGGCCGACTGCGATGCGCAGTCCCCCGATAATGCCAGGCAGCGCGGCGGGGAAGACAACTTTCCACAATGCCTTGACCCTAGACGTGCCCAGCATTGCTGAGGCCTCAAGCAGCCGCTCCGGGACCTGCTCCACAGCAGTAACAGTGTTGAGAATAATGGGGAAAAGCGCTGCCAGAAACACCAGGAAGATCGTGGAGCGATCCCCGATGCCAATCATGATAAGTGCCAGCGGCACCCACGCGGTCACAGGAATGGGGCGAATCAGGTTGATGGTGGGTTCGAGCAGCTCGGAAGCGATCTTGGAGCGTCCCATTAATATGCCAAGCGGAATGCCGATAATCGCCGCCAGACCGAATCCGTTGAAGACGCGCACCACGCTGGCATATGTGTGTTTCCACAGCATTCCCGAATACGGGTCGTTGAGGTAGCCGCCGACCGCGAGATCAGCGATGCGGCGAAGTACTGCGGAGGGCGCTGGCACACGAGCCAGGCGAATGTCAAAGGGAAGCGTCCACCCGTACTTGACGCCTTGGCTCCACAGCACCAAGATCACAATGGGGACAGGCAGTGACAGCAGTATTTTCGGTGCAATTTTTTTGATGCGAGACATATTCCTTGGACTCCCTCCTCAGCGCTGCACGCGGTTATTTGACGAACTGATCGTCGATATACTCCGAGGCGGCCGGAGCCTTCTTTATGGACGATATCGCCACCATTTGCTTGGCGAGCTCACCGCACTGCTTCTGGTAGGTATCGCTCAAATCCCAGTGCAGCCACATATTGTCGAGCGCCTTGTCAAGGGCGGCGGAATCGAAGGTAAACTGCTTCATCACGGCTTGCTTCCACATCGCCTTATCAGAACTGAGAGCCTCAGTTGCCTTCTTGTGGGCGGCAATGGCGACCTTCACCATATCCGGATTGCCCTTGATGACTTTGTCACTGGCAGCCAGCGCAATATTCACCTTGCCGATATCGGTGTTGTAAATCGACGGAATCTCGCTCGCCCCTGCGATCTTAGTCAACGAGACGCCCATCTCAGCACCGGCGAAAGCGTCGATATCACCACGCGCAAGCGCATCGGACATCTCCGAATAGCCGATGTTGACTAATGACACATCCGAGTCAGGATTGAGGCCTGCGGATTTGAGCAACAGCCGAAGCGCCATCTCCTGCGAGGAGTTGGGGACATAGCCGATCTTCTTGCCCTTGAGCTGCTCGACAGAGGTAATGTCCTTCTTCGCCATGAGTCCAGAGCCGCCGTCTGCACCACCAGCAATGATCTTGATGCCGCCGCCCTGGGCCGCCTGCGAGATGACCGTGGGCACGCCCATCAGCGCGAAATCAACATCGCCAGTTAGCAGCGCATCCTTCTCATCATTCGAGTTATCCATAGGCACAACCTGCACGCTGTAGCCCTTGGGGACGTATTTCGACCATTCATAGGCCGCAAACAGATGGGGCTGGCGTTGCGTGGCCACGCGAATCGACTTGGACGCAGTGTTATCAGCAGCCGAGCTGTGGTCAGGCTCCCCCGTGCTGCAGCCCGCCAATCCTGCGGCTGCGACAAGGGCGATCGCCGCTGCGGCCACTCCTGCGACCGTCTTTTTCAGCATATTTCTATTCATAGCGTGTCCTTACTCTTATTCTGGTTCGTTGCTTGGCCGGTTGCCGCGCAGTCAGTTGCATCTGCTGCCGTCTGTTCCGCAGCGCTGACCACGGTCATCTCGCATAAAGGCTTTTGACAAGCGCGAAGATGCGGCAAAGGACTGGCTATCCGCTGCATCTCTCATCACCATGCGTATCCTTCCCGACCTGGCCGCTGTGCGCGACGAGGCAAGAATAAGGGGGCAACATGTCTGTTTTCGTCGCGGACATCAACGGTTACGCACTTTTAACTCACGGGAAATATGCGACATACCAATTGGCAGCTCCTAGCAAAATTGGTACGGCCATCATGCCAATATCACAGTATGCAGGCATCTATTACCCCCCCCCCCGAGAATCAGTCAGCGGCGGATTCTAGTGGTGGTTCCATACCACCACTGAAGCTCACCAGCCGCAGCATCAGTGCGCAGATCGCCGATCACGTTGAACAGCTCATCATGACCGGCACTTTGAAGCCCGGCACGAGGCTGCCGTCCGAGCGGCAACTCGCCGCGCAATTCAAGGTGTCGCGCGCTTCCATCCGCGAGGCGCTCTCCGAGCTTGAATCCAAGCATCTCATTGAACGGGTCCAAGGGCGCGGCAGCACCGTGCTCGATCCCATGTCGAATACGCGACGGCTGGCCGCTTTGATGAAGGCCACCGACACCGACCTGCGCAATGCCATCGAACTGCGCGAATCCGTGGAGCCGCAAATCGCCGCGCTCGCCGCGCAACGGGCACGGCCTATTGACCTTGCCGCTCTGAGCAGCACCATCGACCAGGAAGCCGACGAGGGCATCAGCCCGGAACGCTCCTTGCAGCTCGACATTCGCTTCCACCTGCTGCTTGCCCATGCCACGGGCAACTCCATGCTGCTCACGGTGCTGCAGTTCTCCTTCAAATGCACCGAACATGTGCGCGAACGTTCCCATCAGACGGCTGCGGGCAGGCGAATATCGCTTATCGGTCACCAGCTCATCGAAGAAGCAGTGAAGGCGCGTGACCCCGAGCAGGCAAGGCATGCGATGATCCGGCATCTTGCGGATGTGCGCGACATCAGCGCCTTGGTGCAGTAGTGGTTGTGCGGTAGAAATCCACGGCTTTAATTATCGTCTACAGCAACCTACAGCATGTACAAAACTATTCATATAATCGAATAATTGTGTATGTGCTGGATGCATGCCGATCAGAACGTTAAACACTTTGCTCACGCAGCGCGAAGCCATGCACGAACTTGGCGTGAGCGAGCGCCGCATAGCTGCCTTGCATGAGTCTGGTGACCTTGCCGCAATCGAGGACTTCTACGTCGCGCCCGAGGGCATAACGGAACTGATTGACGCGATCAACGACCTACTGCCGGAGGGATTGCGGGCCGTCGACAAGGATATCGCGCACTTCAAGCCCTATCGCAAGCGCGTGCTCGCCCAGAGCGTCGTGTCAGCGGCTACGACCAGCGGCGCGGTGACGGGCGCTGTACCGATTCCTTTCCCCGACGCTGCGATACTCGGCCCAATCGAAATCGCCCAGATTAACGCCCTCGCGCGGGTATATGGCATTCCCAAGAACGAGGCCTCGCGCAAATTGTGCTTGGGGCGTTTATTGCGGCGAGGCATGGGAAGAAGTAAGGGAATGGGGTGAATTCACCGCCACCACACGAGGTCTTCTGCTGGCAGGCGGACGGATTCGTGGCCTTCGGTGGCGGCCTTGCCAATCGACATGATCAGCACCGGCACATAGCGATCGGCATCCAAATCGAAGGCTTCGGCAATCTTGTCCTGGTCAAAGCCGCCGATGGGATTGGTGTCGTAGCCGTGCGAGCGCGCGACGAGCATGAACTGCATGGCGAACAGGCTGGAATCGATTTTGACGATGTCGTTCATCCTGCTGCGGCTGAATTTTTTGTATGCGGAGGCGGCCACCGTCAGCTGGGCCTTCGCCATCAAGCTGGGCATGATGCCCCGCTTGGCCGCCTCGCCGTATATCCGGTCCGCGTATTCGTAGCAGTGCATGTCACCGAACACCACGATCATCGCCGACGAGGTCTTGTTCTGCCGCCTGTTGAACTGCAGGAGCGGGGCAAGCGTCGCCTTGCCCTCGTCCGATTCCACGATGAGAAACCGCCACGGCTGCATATTCACCGACGACGGCGCCTTGGCCGCCTCATCGAGCATCGCAAGCATCTCCTCATGCGATATCTTGACCTTGGGGTCATATTTGCGGATGGACCGTCGTCCTTCGAGTATCGCGGTGAAATCGTTGGTGGCGAGTTGCGTCATGATGCGGAACTTCCTTTGCGTGGGCGACTGCGGTTTTACAGTTGTTAACGTTGATATACCGTCAGCCTCTTCATATCGGCATTGTTTCAATGAGCTCTGCTTCTGCCTCTATGATAGACAGAATCATAGATACGATATCGCCGAAATATCGCCGAAAGCATGGTCAACGCTTCCATACAAACTTCCGCGCAGGCTCCCGCACAGCCTTCCGAAGAAAGCAGCGAATACAGCAACGCCTTAGCGACCGCCGCCATGTAATAGCAGCCTCACGTATGCGCTGACGCCACCTCCTCGATATCATCTCGCAGCATCGGTCGCAGCGCTTTCGCATACTGGACAATCTCGCCATCAAGCAACGCCAACGCGCACTGCTTCGCTACGTCACCGCGCGGAAAACGCGCAAGCACTATCCCCGCGAGGAATTCACCGATTTCGGAGGCTTTCCGCCGCGTACCGTCAGCACTTTTCGCCGATCCGCCCGGTTGTTTCCCCATATATCCACCCTGTTCGTCGAGCATGACTATGGGCAGCATCGGCAAGCCTTCCATCTCGACGATTTCCGCCATGCTTTCAAGCAGCGCCACGCCTTGGTCGAAACGTGCGACGTCGCGCTCATTGAACACCTCAATCAGCTCACACGCATTGTCCGCACCCAGCAGCGACCAGGATACTTCGCGCAAATGCACCACATTGTGCCACACCGAGTCGTCGTCAGATGCTGCTCCTGCGTCATACTTCTCTCCACCCTCCTCCCCTTGTTCAATCGCCACCAGCACTTTGGCGGCGTCAGGCGTAGTGCGGTCCCACAGCTCGCGGTATCCCGAAATCAGATGCCGTGCGTCATAGAGATAGCGAGCACTGGCCTGAGCATATGCCGGATCCTTGTAATAGTCGGCGTGATCTGGCGCGGTTTCCTGTTCAGTCTTCAATCCAGCTTTCGGCCTAGCCTTCGACACAACTTCCAGCACAGCCTTCGCCCCACTTTCTAATCCAGCAGACGATTCACGCACAAACTCCTCATCCGCCCGAGCCCGGAGTTCCGCCAAAGCCGCCACCACCCGCCGGAAATTCATGTCCGGCGCGGCACCCACTTTCAGCACCTTGGGATCCTCGTGCAACATGCACATGCCGATGGCGGGCTCATGCAGCAGCATCAAGGCCGTGTCGATGCATGGATCGCTGCCATCGCCCCAGCGCATCAGCGCATACGCCGCGAGCTTGTGCATCTGACGGCAATGCTCCCTGATCACCTTCTGCTGGTTGCGCTTTGCCCCGAACCGTTTCGGGCCTTTAAGGCGACAGCGTTTGACCAGTTCGCTGCGGTGGAGCGTCTGGATGCACATCGGCGTGTTCTCCGAAGGCTCGCCAGTGAACATAGCCACCGTGGAGCCGTTGACCAGCCCATAAAGCCAAACATTGATCCCGTGCATGCGCACTACGGAAGAGCAGCCCTGAATGAACTCCTTGCACTGCCCGACAAGTGCACCGTCGAAGGAGGCCGCCGCCATCAAAATTGTCATCGCCCAGCCCGTATCGGCGAATACGTCATGCGCCAACACGTAGAGCCGATGATCCACCGGATCGTATGATTCCGGCTCTGCCATAGCCTTGCGTAACGCCCCCGGCGAAGTCACCTCCTCAAAGCGCCGCTCCAATTGATTGACGGTCTGAAGAAATTCCATTGCGTCCACAGAATACCCAGTCATCGTCACCCTCCACATTCCCGATTCGTCGCCATTGCCGATTCATCGTGTCGTCGGCGCCGCCCAGTGCGCGCCTCGTGCATCAACGGTGACAGCTAGGTGAAACAGGCGCAACTCGCCTCGTGGAAAATGTGGATATGTGGATAACTGGGTACTTTATGCCGCTAAATTACTCTATAGTTCGATACGCAACTTGGCTATATCGCGGATACTATCCCAATTCCAGCCGAAGCCTTGACTAGGACATTGACTGTCTTCATTATTATTACTCTGCAGCTTCGGTTGCCTCCATTTCTTTAAGAGTCTTGCCGTCTTCAGTTTTCCATTCAATATTGCCATTGGTAGGTGCCCCAAGCACAAATGACGAGGCACCGGACGGGGTTTTGAAAAGAATGTCCTTTTGCAGCACACAATTTTCGTCTATATCTTCCTTGTTATCCTCGCGCGAAGTTTTGGCGAAATTGGGACAGCTCGGAACAGTATCCTTGCGAATGGAACTCCCGGCCAGTACCACAACTCCCTCGCTCGTCAGACGTGCCCGCGCATTCGCCTCGCTCCGTTTAATGGAGAATATTTGTGTAGATTCGTCTGTGGACGATACCGGCGTTGCGGAGACGGCTGCATATTGTGTCAACGGTTCGAATACTTTGTGGCCTAACGCTCCCATGACTATCTTTGCGTAGTCAGTGAACTCCTCCAACTCGCTTTCTTTCTCTTCGGTGACATTGCCCTGCGTCGGGTCGTTGCTGTTCTGAACCTGATATCGCTTCGCATTGAGCGCCAAGTTCGTGAAACGGTTTTCAAGATAGCTTATCTCAGTGGGACCGAAAGAATTATTGGATGTAGTAAAAACGACAGCTTCAGTCCAATAGTCCTTATCTGGATTGCGTTTATGCTCTTGCAGACGATAGAGTATGCCCTCGCCGTTCTTGCGCACCCCGGCTTGACCGACGTAAACGACGGGTTTGCCGGTCTGGTCGGATGTGCCGAAAAGAAAATAAACGCCGCTCTGCGAAAAGTCGTCACGTCCCTTGCATTTATCCAACTCTGTGCGCGGGATTTTATAGGTGATTCCAGTCCAATTGGCAAGGGTACATTTAATACGTCCGCTCGGTTCGCCGTCCATCAAAAATAAGTTTATATTTTTGCCTCTTTTACCCATCGTTCCTATCCCTCTCTCCGTTGAGCAAGCAGTGTTGCCTCATTGCTGCTGTAGCCACCTCAAGAATGTGCGCTTCTATAATAAAACCGCCTATATATATTCTGTTCCCAACACCACTTTAGGTTGTCGTTTTCGTAGCAACATCAATCTTTATCTTTACAGAAATTGCATCAGTCCTATCAACGTCCTTGACCTCAATAAATTGGCATGGGCCGTCGCCCATCTATGCGAAAGTCCAGATAGCTGACAAGTTCACCCAACTTCTGCTGTTCCCAAGCATCAGCAAAACCACGAAACGCAGCTCCGGCACGCGTAATGATCTCTGAAAAATTCAGCACGCCAGCACCCTTGTCGAAAAGAAAATGAACCCCATCAGTCCCGTAAGACGATGGGGATCTACAAAGCAACTAACGCTACTATATTGGTCAGAAAACTGCCTGAGTCGCGAGTGCAAATCACTATTGGAACAGGTCTTTATGCGACCCTACTCGCACAAGGCGAATGATCGGGTTGGTTGAGTGCAGCAGATAGAACACATGATATCTACTTTGCCGTCCGAGAGAGGGAAATTCAATGAGACCGCTGTATTTGCGCGTTCAACGCCTTCATCGGATCGTCGACTCTGTCGTATCCATCGTTACGTTTGTGATTCCTTGCCCATGCTTGGGCTGAGGAGATAGCTTATTCGGTACGTCAAGGTCGAAGAGGATGCGGTTCTGCGCCACGAGCTGATGTGTCGCTATTACGACAAAAGTATTGAAATTCATACCCAACGCCTTCAGTCTTTCCTGCGCCTCTTGTTTGAGCGTCGCGTCCATGCGCACAGTGCTGGTTATCATCGAATGCACAGTCATAGTCGCTCCTTTCTTAATTATATATATTGCTATTGCGCTACAAAAGAAGTGATAAGACAACTATAGTAACGTGCTTCGAGAGCATTTGCAGGTAGCCCGATTGTTTTCCAAGCATCAGTAAAACACATAACGGCTATCTGATTCAATATATAATTTGATATGCCGAAAACACAATTTAGTGGTTATGGGATACCTATATTTTAGATTTATATACTCAAAAATATAAGAATATTGGATAAACTTTGAGATATATCTAAAGTATAGGTACATAATATCCCAACATTGAGGTTTCCGATATATCACGTTGCCGATCGGGGCCGATAACCAGTCCAAGTTTTCCCGATGGTGCCCATTTTTGGTGATATTACCAAGAACGATATTGTTGACTCGTCGACAATTTCATTGGCGAGTGCGTAGCGTACCGGGTTCAGTGATTTCGACTGTACAAGTAGCTTCCCGACTGCTACGGCATTTCCATGCAACATCCACCGACAGTCTCAATCAATCAGTGTTCCTGCGTCCCCATACCATAGGGCGGATCGTAGCTTCCATATCAACCAACCAGAACCCGCTCGAAGGAATCCACATAGTAGTATCCTGCTTACTCCCCGCCATATCCCACACTCAGAGCAGCCTTCGCGCAACGTTCGTTTGCTTCGTGGAACAGGGAACTGCCCAGAAGCACTCCAAGAGTCCGGTACGACTGTCACACTCCACGCCTGCCTTGAGCAGCCGTGCCCAGCGCCGACACAAGCTCAGTATGGCTCCGCAACTTCGCAACTATCATCTCTCTGCAACTGCGAAACTACGACATCTGGTCCAGCTGCAAGTATTTCAACAGCTGAGCGTTTATCGTATGCACTATATTCAATGTCAAGTTTATACCGATCGAAGTCTGCATATAGTTCAGTAACTAGTGGATTGCTATCATAAGTAACCATCCATTTACATTTACATTGTGCTATAGCCGTAGCAATCTCTCTATGGTCTGATTCAACAAGAGAATTTTCATAAAGCTTGGGACCTTTTTGGACATAAGGTGGATCAAAATTTGCAAAAATGTTTTGAGGTGTTTCAGCCGCGTTGAGAACCTGCTCGATGAATAGTCGAGCGTCCAAATTGTATAATCTAATATGACTGCTGTACTTCGAGATGGCAAGAATCTTATTAATTAGCCCTGTTCTATTGAATCTGGCATTTATACCGTATTCACCGTCCTGCTCGCGGCCGCCAATGGGTCCCGCAGCAAGAATGCCCGATCGATTTGTCCTATTTAGGTAAAAAGCAGCCTTACCCAGATATTGAGTAGGCACTTTCTCAGTGGAAAAAATGTCATGCTGGTGGTCCCACTCACTGATGGTGAGTGGGACCACCTTGATGAAATCAATAAGCTCCTCAGAATGGTGAAGAACCATATCCCACATGCTAAATACCGACGGATCAATATCATTGAGTATGACTTCGTTGACGTCGCCCTTAAGCAATAGTTTTATGGCAAGCCCTGCTCCACCACAGAATGCCTCCGCATAAGTACACCCAGTGAGTCCACTGTCTGCAATAATGTCGTGAACTAGAGGAAATATTTTGGATTTTCCGCCAGGATATCGAAAAGGCGTATATGTGATTGGCATAATTCCAACTTCCTAATCTTGATCTGACCCTAGCTCCACGGGAACCATTTCTGAAGTCGTTCTCCCAGCAACAGAATTATATGCGTTGATAAATTTCTTGAGAAAATCATCTGCAGAAGCCTGATTATTCTGAATCCAATGCTCTATGACGTGAGTATCAGAAAAGATGCCCTCATAATCGTGGAACCAGCTTTTATAACGATTTCGCTCCGACCCTTCACCGCTGTAATGTTCCGAATCTGGTCCTATTTCAATCAAACTCCGTCTTGAGACCCCTGCCCGGTCAAGACTCTGCCACAATCCGTTGTCATCTTCGGGATGAGTTGACGATAGGAAATCCCAAATCACACTCTCCGGCAGTACAGTACCGGGAAGATTCAGAATATTTGATCCATTTTTCCGAAGCGACGGCGGAATCTTCTTGAGCTGATTTTCAGATACATCTCCGTCAAATACAACAACGTGATCTCTGAAATAGGAAAAATCACTCTTGTAAAGTGCAATCATTTGGTCGCAGCCCAATGCCGCTTCTATCAAATCTATCTTCCGTAGTAAATCCGGTCTCTTTGCTGTTAGGAGCTCTTTGATAAACCAGCGTGCCTCGGCATCTTCTGAAAAAACACCAACCTTACGTGTCGCAATCGCAGAATTCGTCACCAGCAAATCGTTTTCCATCGTCATCCAACTAGGATTTCGTTTTGCTTCTAATGCCTCATTCGCGTCAGTAAGGTATGCAACTTCAACGTCACCAGCAGAATCGGCTGCATTATGTTGATTCTTTGAACTCAGTTCCTTAAGAACCGTCGTGCTATGGGTTGTGAAAACAACTTGGAAGCTTACATTACGACTTTCATCAAGTAATAGCTTGATGAGTCTCAACTGAGCGGCAGGATGTAGAGACGCATCTATTTCATCAATAAGCAGCAAACCGCCATCCCACTCAGTCCCCATCTCTCCGGCAAGCCGCTTAAATGACAACACAGACATAAGTATTTGTCCCAAATTGTCCTGACCTGCAGAGTTCGCTGTTGGCCCATACGATTCGGTTTGAACACCTGTTCCACGTTTTTGAGACAATCCAGTTATAGAAAGGTTACTGACCGACTTAATATCATCATACATGCTTAAGATCCGTGAATAATTAGATACAAACCATTCTTGTTCCTCCGGATTTGCCCAACGTTGGCCTCTGGTTTCAATTGAAGTTCGGACTTCGCCAACAGGATATAATCTTGATAGGCCGAGATAGATAATTGGTGACTCGATTTTTGCCTCAGTCGTTTTCCCATCTTCAGTTTCTCTTTTCGGAATGATACGAAAACGTTCACCTTTTTGCTGCCATCCAGTTCTGAAGGTTACATTCTTTATATTTCCGTGATCAGCATATTTCAGCCCAATATGCTGTCCTGAGGGGTCATCGCCCGCTGATGCCTTAAACAATTCTGAGAACTCTCCTCGATAAGGTTTACCGAGTAATGTTTTACACTTTGGGAACTGAGACGAATTGGCCAATAGACCGAGAATCGTCGATTTCCCTGTGCCGTTGTTCCCTGCAACCGCTGTAAGACTTTTACCAATAAGAATATGGGTACCTTTGAAACGCCTGAAGTCAATTGTCAGTTCCAGAGCTTTCATAACTCTCCCAAATTCATTAACAGCAAATTAGCCGCAATTATACACTTCTAATCTCTTGCTGAGGAGCAATGCTAGCCGTACTCATACCATTAGTGGTTAAGACGCGCCGACCGAACTTCGCATTTTGACAGTACTAATTCTATCAATAAAAACTATCAGCGGCGCTCACCACATAAACCTGAAACAGTAAATCCAAAACAGGCCCCCTACTCCTCCTCAAACCCTGAGTTCTCGATCTTGAGCGTGTGCGCGTTCTCGGTTACAGCTCGAGTCTCTGAGTCAGTAAATCCTTCGGGCTTTTCGGCGTGGACTTCCAAGTTCAGCGTGATTGAGGCACCGGAACGTAGCAGCGGCCCAAGGATTCCGTCGTTGAGCCGTGCAAGATCGTGGTTCAGGGAGTTGGCTTCAAGCTCGACATTGGCAAAGTATCTTGTCTTTTTCTCTGGTTCAGGCAAGTCAGCTGCACCTGTCGGAGCAGCACCAGTGTGAGCAGCGAACGGCATGGAAGACAACTGTGATCCGTTTCCGCTCTCTCCCGATGCGGCGTCCACGAGCGAAGCCACGTGACTTCCGAAGCCGCCTTCTTCCAATTCCGAGCGTTTATGAGCCTCGGCATCACGGCGGCCCTGCTCAAGCTGCTGCATGGCCATATCCCAATCCACGAGAAGCGTGGAATCGGTTACGCGGAAACCTGAGCGTGGCGATTCGCCTTGCCCAGGCACGATCAGTCCGACGAGTCTGCCGCTTTCCGGATCTTGTCTGTCTGCCAGCGCGAATTTCTCGCCGTCGAACGAAATAAGTTCGGGAACACCTTCGATTGCCCGGTCGAGCACCGTACGGTCAAGAAGCCGCGGCATGTACGGGAACTTTGTGATAAACGACCAAAGCGTTTTCACGCTGAGGACGCCGTCTGCGAAGGCTGGGCGCACCTTCCCGATCAGTTCAAAACCAATGTTGTTGGCGGCATACTGCGGAATGATGTTATTGTCACGACCAAGCCGTGTGCATACACGATGGGCGAGCGTATCCCCGCCAGATTCCGGAATCTTCTCCTGAGCGAGGGTGAAATCGCTGGTTTCCCCGCCCTCCGGGTAGACGCACCAGCAATACGCGGACTTCACCGCCGCATCGAGCCTCTTATCATATTCGCCTACGGTATCGCCCACTTGCCGTGCCTGCTGCGGGGGAATATTCAACGCCTGTTCGCCGCTTTCGACCTGCTTCCAACCAAGATAGGCGCTGGCAGTACCCTTAAGAGACTCCATAGCGCTGCGGTCTGCGATGAGGAATATCAGCATGTTCCGATTCTCACGCGCTGCTGTCCCACGACGTTCTATGGCGGCGCGAATCCATTTCATCGTGTCGGAATCAAGATTCTCATTGCGGCCCATCGTCCATTTCGGATGCACAATCACCAATGAGACTTCATCGATGTCTGGAATATCGGAATTCTCAGAAGGCGCCACGCACACTCTGCGGAAGTCACCACGATTTGACGCGCGTGATTCCGGTTCTAGCCTGTGCACCAACTCGGTAAAGACGGCATCCTGGTTTTCTCGGAAACGCTCGGCGTATTCGCGCGCGGTCTTGGCGATAGATGGCTGCGTGCTATACCAATACAATCCATGTTCTGAGAACAGATACGTGGATCTTTGCTGCAATTGATTCAAAGCAGAACCGAAATTGCCGTGCACATCACCAGGTATGGCTACGCCCAACCAAATCAGCTGTTCGCCGATACCCTTTGTCGGCATATCAGCCCTTGGCGCTGAACCAAGAAAAACAGTTCGCGCAACTCGTTCGGTCAGATGTCTCGACCCCAGCACCGAGGTATTGGCGTCAATCAACGCTGCGTTCGAGGCATCCCCATCGATATCAGTATCAATGACTGATTTCCAAGAGTCTTGCAGATAGCCAGTCAGATCCGTATTCACAGACGTGGCTCCAAGCGGCACGTTGCCTGGCAGTATCAGCGGACTGGCGTCGTTTGAGACCCACAGCTCGTGGATGATGGAGGAAACGAGTTTAAGCACGCCGCGTGTCCGCTGGAATTTTTCAAGCCCAGCCCAATCCTCATACAGTCGATCCAGCAATTCTGGATGCAACGGATACGACGCACGAATTCGAGACTCGTAGTCCGGTCCGGGAAGGGACACCTCCGAAGGATATGATTTGGGGTCGTTGCGATACATATTGACAAACTGCCGAGCAGTCAGCGCAATATGCTCCTGAGCCTGAGCATCCGGTTCTTCGAACAGGCGCTTCCGCACTATTTCGAAAGACTCGTCTCGGGTGGAAGGTTGCCACTGATCCGCCTTTCGTCCAATCGCATTGCGTAGCCGCTCAAGTGCCGCGCGCCCATTGCTGCCGCCGACTTCAATATCGTTGACGGAATCGCCACTTTCGGCAGCTGGGATGGAAACCACCAGCATGCAGTGTGGAACCGCTGACACGGCTTCGGTGAGTGTCTGTGCAAAGGTGAACTGCGTGTCGAAAGGGCCGCCGGGCAAACCATCGCGGCCAACAAGGTCGCGCGCATAGGCGACCCATTCGTCAATCAAAATCAATGCAGGGCTGTATTTACGGAGCAACGCGTCTAGTGCGCTGCCGGGGTTGGTGCCGTTGCTGTCATCCTGCGCAACCATGTCATATGCCTCACGGCCGCCAAGCTGCCAGGCCAGCTCGCCCCAAATCGTGTTCACTTCGGTGCCATCTGGCTTGGTTTGCGGTGACCCTGCCTTCAGGTATGTGCCGACAATAGCCACGCGCCTGATGCTCCCGGCCTCCCACGCCTTTGCGAGCTTGTTTTGGGTGACGAGATCCTGTACATCAGAGGACAACTCACGTACTGGCGTTTTTCCAAATAAATGGTACAGTGCGAGCAGCGAATGGGTCTTTCCCCCTCCGAAATTCGTTTGGAGATTCACCACAGGTGACGCCTGCCCGTCACCCACAAGCCGTCGCATTGCGCGCGAGAGCAAATCCTTCAAGCCTTCGGTCAAATATGTACGGCCAAAGAATTCAACCGGATCCCCATATGGATTGCCCGGTTGTTCGGCATCCTTCGTCACAGCTACCTGATAGAGGTCTGCTGCGAATTCTGATGCTGTGAAACTACCTGATGCCACGTCGCTGTGAGGTCGGATCACCTCTCGCCACGGTTTCATCCCCTGTGATGCATCAACGGAAATCGTCTTCCGGCGAGTCTGCTGCCGGGTGTGATCCTCATACACCGTCCGCTGCAGCTGATCGCGAAGCCTACGCACATCCGCCGCTGAATCGGGTGCGGCAACGGCTTCAAGCAACAGCTCAATCGTGCTCAGCGCACGCAAGGTCTGTTCAGAATCGAAGGCTTGAAGATGCGCCCATTGGTTGCGCGTCTCACGCAATTCGGATGCATAGGACTGTTGGGCACGAGGCAGCGTTGCGTTGAATTCCCTGCCGAACTCAGTGATTGCGCGAAGCTGTATTTGCACGTCGTTCTTCGCATAAGTTCTCACAGAAGTGCCATGCCTGGCAGCATCCTGTTCGGCCCAAGCCTGATTCCAGTCAGAGGTGTCGAAGACCTGCGTCATCACCCCGTCCACAGGATCCTGCAGCCCTTCAGACAGGAATTTGAAAGCGTTCCCGACTCTATCCAGATTGTTCACAGCCATGTCAACCTCGCAAAACTGTCATTGTTCATGACATCTATTCACCGTCGTTAAGGTCAAGACTACCTTGGAAGTCCTCTTGTTGCTCGGATATTTTTGCCGTTTCTTTGCTCGCGCCAAGAGTCAGCTCGTCCCAAGACGATACCAGCCCGTTGAAGAACAACGCGCCCTCCGTATCGTGACGCTTCTCGGCTGCATGGAACATGCGGAATCCAAGATCTCGGATTTGCTCGGCCGGGATGCCTTGCGCCTCGACTTGCGCGAGCGCACGCGAAACCGACTCGATGCCTTGGCCTTCCTGAAGAATTCCCGCAAGCCGCACCGCTGCCTCCCAAAGGCTGATCTGGCTATCCTTGCTCGGGTTCCACACGCCAGACAGTTCTTTTGGCGACAACAGATGAGCCTTACCTCCGGTGGCATTGAAGATGCCGCCGCGTTCCAACTTCGACGGAGATGTATCGGTGGAACGTGCCAGCTGATCCGCTAAGCCGGAACTTTGCGGGCTCCAACCATAGGATTGGTACCACTTGACCGCGAAGCGCGTATCAGGATCATAATCAGTGTCGGATTCGCCAAGCACCTCGTCGAGCGTTCGATTGATGATTTCCAGCGCATTCTGTATCGGCATGTCGGAGCCATTCGCCTCGCGAATATGCGAGTAGCGCGAGTAAACGCTGATGCCTGGGCCAATGGCGGCCTGCGCCAGGTCCACCGGGTCAATGCCGCTGGACATCATCGTTTTCAACGACGAAGTCAGTTCAGCGCGAAGCAATCGGGTGAATTCACGCAGCGTGGTGACCGGAGCATCCTCTGGGCGAGGTCTGCAAGCCAACACGATGGAAGATGCGAGAGCGTTGGTGCCGCTAGCAAGCATTCTATTGGATAATTCGCTGCGTACAGGCCAAGTAGCCGTGATCTCCCAACCGGAACGAATCAGTCCGTCGAGCAGCGCATACCATCCAGTGGAAGTCCCATTCGACGCATCTTGCTGCTTGTAGGCGTAATACACCGTCATTGGAACGTCCGGGTTAGCGTCATTCCTGATGTGCTTGAACACATGGTTGAATCCATCAACAAAAAACTCCGCAGCGCCAGCCTTGCCATCATGCCGATATGGATTGGCGACAAGTTCCTCGGCCTTGGGCGTCAGTATGGTTGACGTCACGGAAGGAAGCACATCATCCAGCATCCGTCGTAGCCAAACATAGAAATAATCGGACAGATCAGAGTAACCAATGTTGTCGTAATATGGCGGATCGGTAGAAACCACCGCGCCCTCGTAACTTCTGGTTGCAGCATCAGTCTGCTGTGCCTCGCTAATCGGGTACGCGGGTACGCTTTCAACCGCCTCTGCGACCCATTCCACCTGCCCTAGGAGATTCCCGGATTTTGTTGAAAATGGGTTGACTTCGGCATAGTCCCATGTCATGGGGATGGCCTGTCGAGCAAAAACGTTCCGCATTTTTTCACAAGTATTATCCCAGCCACAAATCGATGAACACCGATCAGTCAACCGGCTAACCGCGAGCGCGAGATACACGGAGATGGCATCGGCATACGCCTGAGCCCCGTTGCCTCCGGCATCAAGGCGATCGCCATCCGGCATACCGGCGCCCTTTGCATCGGCAAGCACCTGATCGCGAACTTCCCCCACCAAATCCGCAAGCGTCGTCAGCGCCACTAGCTGTCGATTAGTGAACAGGTCGGCCCAGTGTGTCATTCCATAGCGATAGACATTGATTCGTCCAGGCCAATCAAATACATTGCCAGTTGGAGGGTTGCCCGGCTTCTCGCATTCAGCAACGTCTCTTTGAGAATCGGAGGGATTTAAATATATCCTTCCATGCTCGCCTTCTGCAATTACCGCAATCAACTGCGAACTAAGACGACCGGCACAGCTTTCACTCCTAATATATTTAAAATCGATTGGAGTACCGTCTATTATCGAAACTGCTCCCCGCCGTGTAACAGTTCCCTCAGTATCACCTTTTGGCCCGTCAGCATTGTGCTGAACCTCGTAACGGATACTGTTGCCCTCAATAATCGGCTTCACCCATGCCTCGTGGCCCTTTTTCTTGGAAAGCCACCATGAGCGAACCAACGGCACCTGAACTGGATTCGCTGGATTTGGATTGGTTACTGTTCTCGCCCATATCCAAGCGATGACCGTATGCTCATTCCCATCGTCACCTTTGACTTTGGGATACAAGCCGCCGATTTTTTCAAAAGCCTTATCTCGCAACAATGTTCCGTAATATCTGATATCTTCTGCCAAACCATCGGAGCGATTGTGCGACGCACTGAGGGTTCCCGTATGAGGGTGGATTGCGGCCTTCCCGCAGAACCTTGAAGGGAATTCGATCAAGGCCTTGTTGATAATCACAGCCAAGGGATTCAAATCGGAAGCATGCGATTCAAGCCCGAGCCGTTGCGCTTCCAAGGGAATCGACCCTCCGCCAGCGAAAGGATCCAACACTCGAGGAGCTTTGCCGTCGTTGGAGTCAAGTATCGCCTGATGCGCCTGACGGTACAATTCGCCATCGTTCCTGTTCTCCCATACAGCAAGACGCTTCATAAGCCCAAAAAGTCGAGACCTCTCCTGGGTCTGAGCTTCTTCGGTTGGAAATCGGTCAGGGTGCGCAGCGGGATCATCAACAAGTTGGGCAAAAAGAATGCTCCTCGTCGTAGCCAATGGTCGCCTAGCCCAATAGAGGTGAATCGTGGAAGGCAATCCATGACGGAGCGATTTCTCGCGGGTCGACTGCTCATTGATTACGCTCAATGGAATGCCGTTCTCAATGAGCTTCTTTTTCCGTGGGCTCGCAGCCATAGTCTTGTGTTTCCTTTTTACCCAGTAGTCCTTGGCGCGTCTGCGCAACTAGTTAATGATATCCGCATGCGCTGGCAATTCCTGATGCGTCGTGTCAGTGTGGCCCAGTGCCGCGATCCCAGTAGTCCTTGAATCGCTCATTGTATGAGGTGGTCGTATCCGAGCGAACGATGCCATTGAATGCATTGTCGATATACCGAAGCCGGTCATGTTCCGCACCTTCAGTGCTGACGATCACCAAGGACAGGCGATGCCGTTCCTTCTGCGTTTGCGCCAGCACCACTTCATTGCTGGTGACAGTGAAAGTCTGCTCCGCCCCCGCAATACGCCCTTTGACCTCGATGAAATACGTATTGCCCAACGCATCCACGGATCTGATGTCATAGCCCTTGTTGTTGTGCGGCATCTCATGGGGATATCGGCCGACGCTTCGCTCGGCTGCCAGGGTAGCGTCCACTGCCCGGCGGTCCACTTCTTCGGTGTTCTTAGCAAACAGTCGTACCGGTTTGTGATTGAGCTCTTCACTGCCGTCCAGCTCATGCAATATGTGTTCCGGGATCACCAAGGCTATTGCCCTGACAAGAGCCGGTTTCGCATGAAGCCGGACATCGGCCGTAAGCTCCGCCTCGCGAATCTCCAAACGATGATCGTATGCCAGTGCCCGTCGTTGAGCAACTGAGGCGGTCAACCGTTTGCTGCCTTTGCCATTTCGCTCATTCTCAACGAGCATTAGGTATTGCTGATACCAGTATTCGCTTTCGGCATGCAGACGATCCTGCACCTGCTGAAGCACTCGTGCATTATCTGTCTTGCTGCGAGCTGTCAGCTCATCAAGTCGGGGCTTGGTTCCCTGTGCATATACCCAGTCCCGAACCAGTTCCGTTTGATCACTGCGCACCCATACCGAGCTCAGCAGCTGCCCTACCGCATGCTGCTCCTCATCGCGTGGCGGCTCGTAATCAAGATATGGCGGCGCAATGGAGAAACTGGGCTTCCCAAGCTGCGGTATCTGCAGATAATCAAAATGCTGCGAGACAGGCCGATCATGGATATCGGTAATGGTCTGCTCAGCGGCTGCCATAAGCACTGGCTCATCAGGTTGCGTGTCCGTACGGTCGATGAATACGGTTCCTCGATCCAGCGCAGGTCCGAACCTCTCGATAATAAGCTCAGTGACTGCAGTCAACAGCGGTTCACCTGGCGCAATGAGCACTGCATCGGGCGCGTCCCCGTCAATACTGATGGTATCGGTATCGAATGTCACCCGCTCATATGCCTCAGCGAGCGTCTCGTGCCTGTTCAGACTCGCTGCCTTGCTGCGAACTGCCGCCGGCACATGGGTGAGCTGCCAGCGTTGCGGTTCGCGTAGCCGCGCAGTGCCATTGAGTCGTTTGAACGCAGCGAGGAAGAATGCAGCGATATACCCAGGCTGAAGCTTGCGCTCGCGCGTCCGCTCCATCATTTCCCGGACTCTCTTTACATTCAGGCTGGGATACATGGCTGAATTGGCAGACTTGTCTCTGACGAGCTCTTCCAGCCCTTTGGAGACACTGGTGTCAATAGTTCGGTTGAGCTGCGCCTTTACATCATCCCTGTCGCCGTAGCGAATGGCTTGGATCATGAGCTCTTTCAACGGCTTGCCATCAAAAGCATCGCTATCGCCAAGAACATTGAACAGGTTACCGTTGTATGCATGCCTCATCTGTGCGATCTTGGTGAGCAGCTTGAGATACACATCGCCCTCACGAGTATTCTTCGCCACGAGATTCCACAGCCAGCACACCTGCCTCTGCCCGATGCGATGGATGCGTCCGAATCGTTGTTCAATCCTGTTGGGATTCCATGGAAGATCGTAATTCACCATGAGATTCGCACGCTGCAGGTTCAACCCCTCCCCTGCCGCATCCGTTGCAACGAGGATACGGGCAGCCGGATTATTCACAAAGTCACGCTGCCGCTGTTTGCGCTCATCCCTATTCAGCCCACCGTGAATAGTGACCACGGCCTCTGGGCGGCCGATCAGAGTGACAATACGCTGCTGCAAGTAGTTGAGCGTGTCCCGGTGTTCGGTGAATACGATGAGCTTGTGCGGTGCCGGTGCAGAACCTGATTCCAGAATATTGTCGCTAAGGATGGTGGATAGTTCACGCCATTTGGTATCCAACCCAGAGCTTCTCAGTACTTTTGCCTCATCGACCAAGGATTGCAGCGTCTGAATCTCTATTGCAAGTTCCTCTCTGGTCTGCGCTGCCGTCGCCGAATCGACCACCTCATCCATACGGAATTCGAGGTCATGCTGCTGGTTTTCAGAAGTCTCCTCCCACATATCCTCGTAGCTGTCCTCATCGAAGTCAGTATAGGTATCGGTATCGGCACTATCGAATACAGTATTTTGGCTTTGATTCTGATCGCCGCTAGTCGTCTGCTCGGAAGAATCGAGATCATCCAAGTGCTTCGACAATTTGTCTCGGCGGCGTTCCAGTGAGCGCAGAATCGCCTCGGGACTTGACGCCAATCTGCGCTGCAATATCGTTAATGCGAAACCGACGCTGTTGCCGCGCCTAGCGAATCCGGACTTTTTGAGCTGTTCAGCCCTTCCCATGCCCGTACGCACGTACTCAGTCACATGTTCGTATAGCTCATGCTCTTCCTGAGAAAGCCGATAATCCACAGTTTCTGCCCTGCGTTCTGGGAACAATGGTTTGCCTTCAAAAGTGAGCAAATCCTCTTTGACCATACGACGCATAAGGCCTTTGGTATCGGTATGGTGAATCTTCGAACGGAATTTCCCAGCGAAGCGATCCGGATCCAAAAGCGCCATGAACAGCTGGAAATCCTCTTCCTCGCCGGAGTGCGGAGTAGCCGTCATCAACAGGTAGTTTTCCGATGTCTTGGAGAGTGTCTCGCCGAGCCGATAGCGGCTCGTCTTGTTGATGTCGCCTTGAGCAGACTTGAAATGCGCGCTCATGCGGTGCGCCTCATCCACAATGGCGATATCCCACCGAACATCCCCAAGCATGCGCAGCCTGTCGTCATTGCGCGCAACCTGATCCATTCTGCAAATAAGCAGCGGATGGTCGCGGAAGGGATTGCCCGTAGGCGATAGCTCTTGCATGTAGGGATCGAACACTTCGAAATCCAACCCGAATTTCAAACTGAGCTCGTCATGCCACTGCTCTGCCAAACCTCCCGGACAGGCAATGATGATGCGATCTGCAGCTGAACGCAGCAGCATCTCCTTGATATACAACCCAGCCATGATGGTCTTGCCCGCACCAGGGTCATCGGCCAACAGGAAACGAAGAGGCACCTTGGGAAGCATATCCTCGTAGACGGCGCGAATCTGGTGCGGAAGCGGATCGATATTGGAAGAGTATACGGCTGACATCGGGTCATATTGCGATGCATACTTAATCCGGAGCGCCTCGGCGGCAAGGCGGAAATCCTCAGGATCCGCATCAAACGGCAGTGGATGTTCAGATTGTTGCGCTAATCTCAGATGCCTGACGGACTCCTCATCGATGATTTCCTGGCCCAGCGTCGATCCATCGCCTGCGTCGTAATAGACGATAACGGCACCATTCATCGGTCTGGCTGCAACAATCGTGACCGGCTGGCTGGGAATGATCCCGGATACGACTGCACCATCCTTGAGATCCGAAAGACTCAATTCCGAATCTGACATGCTACGCCCCCTGTCCTAATTCTTTGGTCTTCCCGACTCGTCCTTGGATCCATACCAATATCTTTGAGATTATGCTGATTCCATGACAATCGCCGATGAAAACCGCTAAGTAGCTCTCGCATGTCTAAAACGATGAGCGCTGGCGAATGCGTCGACGAATGGGTGACGTGGAATTTGCCTGTTAACGATGTCGTGACCAAAAATATCGAACTATTTGGCGGGTTATAGGCTTTTGTACTTATAACCGTATTGGGCTGAGATACCCACCCTGTTAAATGACCCTATTTCAGCTTTCTAAGAATTTCAGCAGCTTTGCTCCGAGATTCATTCTCTGCGGATTCGTGTTTATTTTTAATCGATGGAACTACCTCAATAATTTCGTTTCCTGATATGAACATTTTTGTAAGTTCATTGATAAAAACGGATTCATCAAGCGGATTCTGCTTCGGCTCTGGGTTAGCTGACGAGACAAGATTTTTAGCATATAACTCAAGTTCAGGAAATTGCACAGAAATCCTAAACATGACACGCTCAGCCTCTTTGACACATCCGCTATGTTCCTTCTCGGCAAAAGCAATATCTTGGTCGTAATTATCCAGTGCCATTTGGTTCCCATAATCTTGGGTGCCAGAAGTTGTTTTCTTATATTCCAGCTTCTCCAAATAACTTTGGTATAAGTTAATTGAGTCTTCCCATAAAGTGGAGCACGTGTCATTTAACTTCTCGATAAGAATCTTTATTTCTTTTCTAGAGGTCTCTCTTGTTGAGTTTTTTATTTCAACCCACTTTGGAATGACAGAACACAAAATAGCTATTGCACCAGTAATGATTGCCGAAATTGCAGATGCCAAAAGCGTTATAACACTTTGATCCATATTGATCAGACTTCCTGTCTCTCTTCATAACTTTTTTTGAGTTCGTAACAATCAAAAACTGAAAGGTGCCCATGAAGTACGCCGTAAATTTCTTGTCCTCATTGCTTTTTATTAATCCTAAGTCCCAACTCAGGCCGCTTCGTAAAACTATCAGCGTCATCTTGGACAGATAACAAGTCTGTATTCTTCTTAGTCACGCCCATCAGATTGCCGAACGACAGATCATGAAGTTCATCAGTCCAAAGACCGGTCTCCTCACTGATTGTCGTAGTTGAGATACCGTTGCTCTGATTAGTTTTCGCAATGAAGCGGAATATTTTGGACTGCTCCAATTTAATACCGTCTGGCTCGCCTGAACGGAACCCTTTGGCTGTCAAATTTGAGCACATTGCCCGATAGTCCCAATCGCTGAGTCTGCCCAATTCATGAGCGCGCCGTGCCATCGCCATCGCCGAGACTTTAAAGTACCGCTTTGCCTCAAGAATCTGATTGAGCGACGCATGAGAAGAAATCATGGATTTGACCCTGCGCTCAGGCATCAGCAGATTGGCCGCGAAGGAATGAGCCTCAGACTCTATATCGCGCCTCGCGCCGGAAACTGCCAATTCGTCCAATGCAGGTTCGTGCATCATCAAGTGCCCAATCTCATGCGCTATATCAAAACGAACTCGCTCAGCGGTTTTCTGCAAGTCAACCGCCACATATGGATTACCTTCGAACACAAAGCTAAATGCGTCAACTTCCTTGCCCACCGATGGCAAACTGAACAAGCGAATGCCATGAGCTTCGGCAAGAGCAGTCATATCAGGCAAAGCATTCTCACCATATCCCCAGTCGCCGCGCAAAGCATACGCAGCCTCCTGAGGAGACATATGAGCCCCATCTTCCACTGGAAGATCAGACTCGGGAAGACGAAAGTGATCAGTTACCCAACGAAACAGCAACAATGCATTCCGGCCATGCCCGACAGCGGATTTACGCTGCCTAACCGTGGATTTACGTACCGAACGGAACCAGACCTGTGTATCGGAAAGCTCTTCTATTTCCGGATCATGCGGATGAACGATGAAATACGAAGGGCGAACATCCAAAGCCAGTGACAACTCTCGTGCCTGAGATTCTGGCGCGCCATCGTTTTCATAATTGGCAATGGTCCGCGGTGTCACACCGAGCAATCCCGCAAGCTGAGACTTGCTCAGACAAGCCGTTTCACGCGCACAACGAACACGCTCAGGGTTTAAAAGAACACGTTGCTGCTCATCGTACGGAAATGGGGACGTTGACATCTCCATCCTCGTCTTGTTCTCCACTATCGTCACCCTTTATAATCTGGTCGTTCATATCGACATCTTCCAACACAAGCCGTTTGCGCCATCCAGTGATTTTCCCGTCTTCCGTAACGCCCTCCGGATTTGACACTTCGAGGCGTACCACGTTTCCCTCCCTGCGATACACAATCAACCATAATGTGGGGTCCATCGACCTGTCAGTAAAATCCGTATAGCTCAGTTCAAGCCGCTCAGGAAAGCTTCCCTGTTGAATCTCAAGCATCGTGACAACACCCAAAGGCTTTTTCAGATACAGGGAAGATTTGATATCCGCTGTCCCAGCACCACCTTGAACGAATGCAAGACCAAGTCCATCGCTCCGGTACATGCGCGGAGCGGTGTGGTTGTCGCCTTTCTGATTCGCCGTCCACTCATCCATCACATCCACCGCAGTGCGAATCTCAGCAATGAATGTGTGGTAAAAGATAGAACCCTGACCGCTCTTCTGAGAATGCCAATCATCGGCTTCATTCGCCACTCTCAGTGCAGTTAGCGCAGCACCTCGAATAATCTCATCGGAAAATCCGAAAATGCGCTCAAACTCATTCTTGGACGGTTGCCCAGCAATATTCCTCGCATTTCCGTAATAATCCTGCATCAGCGACATGAAGAAACCTCTCAATAATGTTTGAAACCAGAAATTCTTTTACATAACTGTATCACGGTTTGGAATACTGGCAACTACAAACGTCGAGAGGTTTTCAAGAGCGATTGATCCCAACGGCAACCGTAAGCAACACGTAACATCCGGACTCGTGCATTTAACCTACCACAGGCCGAATGCACGAGTTCCGTCAGCAAACGACAAGCGCCATGCCGTGCCTATTCTGCAATCAAACTCAAGCGCAAACTAAGGCTCTGTCAGCCTGCTGTGCGGCGACGTTGATGATGTTCCAGGGGCGGTCGAAGCCGGGCTGGAAGAAGAAGTCGGCGTAGGCCAGGTCTTGCACGGTGGCGTGCAGCTGGATGGCGAGCGCGATCGTGTTGATGTTGGCGGTGGTGTTCTGAGTGCTCATAATCTGGGCGCCGAGCACGCGGCCATCTTCGGGCGCGTAGGTCAGCTTGAAGTAGACGGGGGCGTTGCCTGCGCTATCAGGAACGAATGGCGGGCGGTAGAGGTCTCCGACGAAGACGGATTTCGCGGTGACGCCGTAATCCGAGGCCGTGTCCTCCTTGATGCCGGTGGAAGCGAACTTGTACTCGAACACGGACAGCGCCGACGAGCCGGATACCGGGGTGAACGATACGTCTTCGCCGAGCGCGTTCCGCGCGGCGATTCTGCCTTGCCTGCGGGCGTTGGTGGCCAGCGCGATATGCGCCTTGCCGCCGGTCGGGGCGAAACGGACTTCGGTGGCGTCGCCGACCGCATATATATCGGCTGCGCTTGTCGCCTGATGATCGTCCACGACGATCAAACCGTGCTCGTCGCGCTCCACCACGCCGTCGAGCCAATCGGTGTTGGCGCGCACGCCGGCCGACTCGATGACCAGATCCGCCGGATACGTTGCCTTATCGGTGACGACTCGCGCAATCTTGCCGTCAACACCTTCGAAACGCTGCACGCGCTGACCGGTGGCTGGCGTGATGCCGTGCTCGCTGAGCGTGTCGGCGAGGATATCGGTGAACTCGGAATCCAGATATGCGGCCAGCACTCTAGGCTGCATCTCGATAACGGTGACGCGCTTGCCCGCCTTGGCGAACACTTCGGCGGCCTCGATGCCGATGTAGCCCGCGCCGATAATCACCACGTCGTTGATGTCCGGATTGACCGTGGCCGCCTTGAGCTTGATGGCCCAATCCCGGCCGCGCATCGCATAGATATTCGCCAGATCATTGCCCTCGACAGGGATGCTGGCCGGCACCGCACCCGGGCTGAGGATGAGCCTGTCATAGGACTCGTCGCGCTCGTCGCCTGTGGCGTGGTCGACGACATGCACGCTATGCCGCGTCGCAGCCACCGAAACGACCTCCTGCTGTGTGAACACATGCACGCCTTTGGCGCTCTCGCCCTCCTCGGTGGCGTACCTGACCGAATTGACGTCCTTGACGACGCCCTCAAGATACAGTTGCATGCCGCACGAGAGGAAGGACAGGAACGACCCCTTCTCATACCATTGAATCTCGGCGTCCGGGGCATCCTGCAGCACCTGCTGCACAGCCTCGTACCCGCCATGCGATGACCCGACAACGATGATCTTCTTCGGTTCGCTCATATAAGAACCTCTCCTACTATATTTATTGTTGTATTCTGTATTTTCTCTGTTTGATTTGTCTGATTTGTCTGTCATGCGTCTGCTATTTCTGCTATTCGCCTGCCATGACTCTGCCATGACTCTCGCAGTTCCAGCCGTCGCAGGCACCGCAGGCAGGGACCGCTTTTGCGCACAGACTGCTGCAACCGGCAAGCGCCGTCGCCCGCAGCCATATCTGTTCATGCAGCCGGAAACATACTGTCATCGGCTGCGCACTATGTTGTATTATCCTGCGGCAAATCACCGAATCAATGCGATGATCCCAGAGCAATTGCCACACCTTTCACGGTAGCCAAAGTTTCGCATTAGTCAATGCGAGAATGGCTTGACGATGTCCCTCGGGCTCGTCGGATGCCGGTCTGCAGCCTTGCGCTGATTCATGAAAGCCTGCACGCGACTTCCACGCCACGCCAGCCGACGCAATTTCGTTTCTTCCATGAGCGAAAGCCCTTGACTGCATTCCGTGCAGGTATACGATTCCTTGATATCTTTCACTTCTTGAGAAATGTCATTAAGGCATTCGCCGACGCTAAAGAACCGAGGCGACTGCTGCGTGGAGCGCACTAATCAAATACGCAGTCCAAGAACTCGAAAACAATCCACAGACATTGCCGCAGAAAGCCATGGATTGTTTTTATGATGCCCGATAAAGGACTTAAGTACCCCCTGAGAGAGTCGAACTCTCGTTGTCAGATTGAAAGTCTGGTGTCCTAACCGTTAGACGAAGGGGGCTAACAAACTCGCCTATCTTACATAATTGCACAGTCAGGCGCAAGACGGCGTGTTGCCATTACATATGCGTCAACAAGCGCCCCTATCATCCCCGCATTCAACAAAGCCGTCAAGCACACCGTCGCTCCGGAGTTCGCAGCTACAGTGCCAATGTTGTCGCCCGCTCGCCTTATCTCATTACGCAATGGGTATCACTCATATCCGCATCCCGTCACACCGCCCGATACGCGAAATCATGGATTACGCGGCCTGCTGTGACGCCTTTCTTCTCGAAGTTGGTCAGCACACGGCCCTCGAATCTCAGTGACTCGGCGAATTCGGCATGCGGCAGACTCATGGCTTCGCCAGCGTTTCCCTTGCCGACATGTTCGAGCGGCAGACTGACCGTAGCGCCGCCCAGGTTTTCGAAATCGACACGATTATCCATGACCTCGTGCACGTGCAGCGCGTAGTCCTCGATGTCGGTGGCGATGCGCCACACGCCCCCGGCCACCAGCGTGCGATGAATCTGCGCAGCCAGCTCATCCTGCACGATGCGACGCTTGTGGTGGCGCATCTTGGGCCAAGGGTCAGGGAAGAAAGTCCAGACCTCGCCAATCAAGCCATCGTCCGCCGCCGCAAAGAACTCCGGGGCATTGACTTGGGCGATACGCAGATTGGCTAGATCGCGCTTGCCCGCGAGCAGCATCGTATGCGCCACGCCGGGATCGTAGACCTCAAGCGCGAGGAAATTGGTCTCCGGATTCCCCTGCGCCGCAGCGACGACGTTCTCGCCTTGTCCGGTGCCGATTTCAACAATCAGCGGATGCGCATTGCCCCAATTGTCGCGCACGAAATCCTCATCGATGCGCAGCCCTTCGCGCACCGACAGCGAGCCGGGAGCTTGGTTGACATCAAGCAGGTAGCGGTCATGATAATGATTCCACGCCCGCTGCAGGCGGTCGTCAAGTCGCCCCGAACGACGCACGAAGGACAGTACCGGACGGGCCGGGAAGCGCTGTGCCGTTCCGTCTGCGGTCGTTGACCCAATGCGCTCCAACGCGATGGCTGAGCCGCCAAGCCCGGTTTCCGCACCGTCGGCAGCGTCATTCGCACCGCTTGCAGCCGGCACGCCATTCGATGCGTTCGCCATGCTGGATTCGCTGCCCATTCCCGATTCACTCATACCGTCCATTTATAGAGGAAGCGCTGGAACGAGCTTCTCGGCAATGTGGTTTAAGCGACCGTCTGCGCGCCACGAAAAGGTACTGCGTAGATAGGCCATATAAATGTGCCACGTAGACGGTCATGCCCCTTTTGTGACGCTAGTCCACACTTCACCGTCACGAAAGGAGTATTGCCTTCCCGATGATGCCCCTTTTGTGACGCTAACCTGCCAGTTAGCGTCACAAAAGGGGCAAACCCTGGCAACCCTGTCTTGAATATGACACTTGCTCCCGCTAATTGTCATGTTCAAGACATGGTTCTACGCACTCTGTCTTGAACATGACACCAGACCCCGGCTAACGTCACATTCAAGACAGAGTCCCAAAAATGGCAATGGCCGCTCAATCCAAGAGCGGGGCTACGGTTGGATTGGCTTTTGCACATTCGTGCGTTCGTGCTATAGTCAAAGTGTACATAAAGTAACAAAATAGTTCATAAGCGAACAATCTCGATAATATTCGATAGTATCGGGCATTGTCATTACTTATCATCAAGGAAGGTCAGACATGACAGTTCTCGTTACCGGCGGGTGCGGCTACATCGGCGCGCACGTCGTCCACGCGCTCCATGAGGCGGGGCAGAAAGTCGTCGTAGTTGACGATTTGAGCTACGGCAAGCCGACGCGCATCGAAGGCGCGCGCCTGTACGGCATGGATATCGCAGCTCCTGAGGCCGGCGAGCGCCTCGCACAGATCCTGCGCGATGAAGAGGTCGACGCGGTCATTCATTTCGCCGCGCGCAAGCAGGTGGGCGAGTCCGTGGAGAAGCCGCTGTGGTACTACCAGCAGAATCTGAACGGCATGCTCAACGTGCTCACCGGCATGGTCGGCGCGGACGTGAAGAAGCTCGTGTTCTCCTCCTCGGCTGCGACCTACGGCGTTCCGCCGGTCGACGTGGTGCCCGAGGACGTGGTGCCAATGCTGCCGATCAACCCGTACGGCCAGACCAAGCTCTTCGGCGAGTGGATGGCCCGCGCCTGCGAGGAGCGCTACGGCATCCGCTTCTGCGCGCTGCGCTACTTCAATGTGGCCGGCTGCGGCCCGGTCGAGCTTGAGGATCCCGCGATCCTGAACCTCATCCCGATGCTGCTTGACAAGCTCAGCCAAGGCAAGGCGCCGGCCATCTTCGGCGACGACTACCCCACCGAGGACGGCACCTGCGTGCGCGACTACATTCACGTCGCCGATCTGGCCGACGCGCACATCGCCGCGCTGCACTATCTTGAGCGCGACGAACGCAAGTACGACGCCTTCAACGTCGGCACGGGCGAAGGCACTTCGGTACGTCAAATCGTCGACGAACTGCGCAATGTCACCGGCCTGCCGTTCAAGGAAGCTATCAAGCCACGCCGCGCCGGCGACCCGCCGCACCTGATCGGTTCGCCTAAGCGCATCAACGAGGAGATGGGCTGGCACGCGCAGTACGGCGTGCACGACATCGTGCAGTCCGCATGGGACGCATGGCAGGCCAATCCGGAGCATCACATCGACGTGGAGCGCTGGTCGCAGGAGGGCTGAGATTCCTGCAAGCGCTTTGACTGCCTTCGCGGCTAGAAACTAGGATGGTGGCCCCACGCAGGCGAACTGCGTGGGGCCACCATCATTCATTAGGTGGATTACTAGGCAACGGTGCCTACACGGAGCTGCGCAGCGCATTCCCATCTAGGCAGAACTGGCGAAATTCCAGCGATTTCACAGAAGGCACAGTAGCCGCATACTTTCGCAAAGGCCTAATGAACGAAAAAAGAATCTAACGAGTGCTTTTGGCGGCATCGCATGCGACAGTCTGTTATCTCCGGCCGTTAGATGTCGTTCATTAGGTTCTTTTTTCGCTCATTAGGCCCTTCGTAAAGTAGACGACACTTTCAGCATTCGGCACTTTGGCGTAATACCGCGGATTCTGAGCATCAGTGCACAGTTGCCAAAGGCCGTGCGGATGCACGATTTCTTGAAATCCGCCTAATGAAAATCCGCAAAGAAGATCGAAGCCAGGCACACAGGCAAATAACGCAATATGTAAGCGCTAAACAGGCCCCGCAAGCCATCCGCAACCACATGGCAGACACTCGCTCAGACAAGCCCAGACAAGAAGAACCCGCAATCAGAACTCAGACGCTCGGCGCGTTTCATGCGTGGCGCGTAGACTCGAAGCATGACCGGTTACAACCCAACTCCAACGCCTCAGCAGCCTGCTGGCCCCGATTCCGGCCAGCAGAATCCCAACATGCTCAATCCCAACATGCCGACTCCCAACACCACACCACAGCCAGGGCAGCAGCAGTCGAGACCTCAGCAGAACGGTTACGCGCAGGCCCCGTCTCCGCAAACCCCGTATCCACAGACCCCATACCCGAATCAGACTCCTTATCCGCCGCAAAACCCCTACGCCCAGCAGGGCCAAGGCGGCAATCAGCAAAGCGGTTATGCGCCATACACGCAAACACCCCCGCAGCGCAATGGCTATGCGCCCGGGCAGCCTTACCCGCCGCAGGGCGTGTACTACCCACCAATCGAACAGCCCTGGAACGCCTTGTGCATCGCCGGGTTCGTCATGTCCTTCGTTTTCGCGCCAGTAGGGCTAGTGCTCTCCATCATCGCTCTCGTGCAAATCAACAGAAGCGGGGAGAAAAGCAAGGGCATGTCGATTGCCGGCATCATCGTAGGCGCAATCAGCACAGTGATGGCGATTGGCGTGCTGATTGCCATCGTCATGGTTGCCAATAACATCGACAACTATTACGTACCCGATGGCGGCAGTTCGTGCATTCCCGGTGACGACACCTGCGACAACGCCGATCAGGAAAATCAGAACACCGGCGGCTCCTACGGCAACGCAACCGAAACTGCATGGAGCGGTACTGTTTCGCAGGACGTCGAGTGGAGCATCGTCGATTTGCAAAACCTGCGATAGGGCGCGGCAGACCGGACCTTAGGTCGTCGCAGCACCTCTGAACGTTGCAAAATCAAGCGTTACGATATGTTGTCGCAACGCTTGCGGCAACGTGACACGCGAAGACACACCGGTACTTGCGCCGGATTGATATCTGAGTAATATAGCTACTCGGCTGCTTGAAAGGGCAAGCCACGGCCCCGTAGCTCAGTTGGTTAGAGCGCCGCCCTGTCACGGCGGAGGTCACCGGTTCAAGTCCGGCCGGGGTCGCTGGGATGATTGAAGACCCGGTACAGCCGGGTTTTTGATTATTCATGGCTCTGTAGCTCAGTTGGTAGAGCGAGCGACTGAAAATCGCTAGGTCAGCGGATCGATGCCGCTCGGAGCCACCACATAGAACCCCTCACCTATTGGAAACATTGAGCTGAGGGGTTTTATAGTTTTTGCTGACCCTGAGTTCTCGCAGCGCGCATCTTCAGGTCCCTTGATCCGTCATAAAATAAAAACACTAAATTTACAGATATTTTCTGAAATGGCGTGTATCCAATACAGACTATTCTGGAATCATGGTGAAAACATGGTGGGTCTGTCAAAATACGACAATTAATGGTCACATTCCAACAGAGGTAGTGTGGTCTCCTCATTCCAAGCCGAATGAAGCTGACGATCAATGGCATTGGAAGACTATGTGGGAGGTGAAGCCAGGCGATATCATATTGCACTATAGCAATCAGTACATAACAGCCATAAGCACAGCACTGACAACCGCGAGGCCTGCATCAAACCCATACGAGGATGGTTCCAATTCCTGGGACATCAGCGGAAAACGAATAGAGGTAGATATCCATCGTTTGGATGCGCCCATACCGAAGTCAGAAATCCCGCTCATTGCTCGGCAGCACGCCTTTGAGAACCACGGCCCGTTCCAACAAACCGGGAAAAGAGTCAAACAAGGTTATTTTTTCCCGGTTCCTAACGAACTCTGGGAAGCTATCCAAAATCTGTGCTTCAACGACATCAAAGAAAGTGTGGAAAACCAAGACCAGATAAGCTTCAACGGGTCATCCGACATTGAGGCGGTCGTGAAGGGACGCAGGGAACAGACTCAACTACGCGCCCGTCTGCTTCATGGGGAGCAGACGGGGATCTGTGGAATTTGCGGTCGTCGTCTACCAAGCAGATACCTTCATGCTGCACACATCAAGCCACGTGCAGCTGCCACCGAATTAGAAAGACATGATCCGAATATTGCCATGCTTGACTGTGTATTGGGATGCGACGAAGCTTTTGAATGTGGTGACATTCAAGTGGATTTACAAGGCCATATCATGCTCTCTGAGCCCGATAACTCGTTCCTACAAGAAACTTTTGGGACGCTGGTAGGCAAAAAAGCTCCGGCCTTCAACAAGAATACTGCGCAATATTTTGCTGCGAAACATGACATGCACAGCAAACGATGAAAATCAGAAACAAGAAATGGCAAATCCGACCCCAATCAGGAGAAGCTTGTGGCAATTCATTGCATACTTCAGTAGCATATGGAAATTCTAAAAAATAAACTCTCGTTCAGCGGATCGATGCCGCTCGGAGCCACCACATAAAACCTCTTCAACCCTTAGAAATATCGGGCTGAGGAGGTTTCGCGTTTCTCTGCTCGGCGTGTGATACCATGCCGGAATCATGGAAAAGGGCCGTAAAGGGGCCACATTCACTAATAGAGGGTGGGCACAGTCATTCAAACCACATCCCATCACACCTCATGCAGGGTTACGAATCGCTCGCGTATCTTACGCAGTGCGGCTGGCAATGTAATGCTGAACCCGATCAGGCCGATGGCCCAGACCGGATACTGTATGAGCGTGGCGACGCGCATGGCGTGGCTCGTGTAGGCGCTCGGGTCGGAGGCGCCTTGCATGTCGAGCAGCGCGCCGACGCCGAGCAGCACGATGGCTGAGGAGATGAAACCGCCGGTGTTGGCGAATCCGGTGGCCGAGCCGATGCTATTGATGGCATTGCCGTCGCGGGCGAAATCCAGAGCGATATTCGCGCATGGCCCGCCGCTCGCCAACGCGACAATCAGCAATCCCAGCAGAATGGCGTGATGCGGCCCGGGAATCAGCAGAATCAGCGTCCACAGCAAGATCTGCGAACCAACGGAAATGTATACCATAACCGCCCTGCCATAGAGCGGATGGATGCCTGCCAAGCGACCGAGCACGATGGCCCAGACCACATTGAGCACCATGCCGACGGCCAGGTACGAGCTGGCCTGTCCGGGCGAGAAATGCTCGACCGCGATGAGGAAGGGCACGCCCCACAGCTGATTGAGCATGTTGCTGGGGAACCAGGTTGCGGAATGTATCCAGAATCCGCACCAAGTCGCCGGCGACTTGAGCGCGCCGAGCAGGTTCCGCCACCCTGCCGCGAAACTCCCGCGCTTCCGGGCGCGAGAACCGCTGCGCCATTGCGGAGTGTCGTGCGCGCCCATGATCACGCCGATGGCTATCACCACCCCGATCGCGGCCACGAGCAGAAAGGCGCGCTCCCAGCCGGCAAGATGCAGCAGCCACGCAAAAGGATAGAGGGATATGAGCTGGCCCACGCCGCCTACCTGCCCAGTGAGCTGGTTCATCAGCGGCAACTGGCGCAGCGGAAACCATGCGGCGACCAGCCGGATGACCGAGATGAACACCAGCGCATCCCCGCCGCCGACGAAGGCTCGGCCCAGCACTGCGAACGGGATGCTCGGGCTCAGCGCGACCAGGCACTGTCCCACCGACATGAGCAGACAGCCCGCGCCAATCAGCCGTTTCGCGCCGTATGAGTCCAGCAGGATGCCGGCGGGAATCTGCATGGCGGCGTACACCAGCAGCTGCAAGTACACGAAGGACGACAGCGCCGCGCTGCTGACGCCGAAATGCTGCGCCGCGACGATGCCCGACGCCGCGAACGAGGATCGGCATGTGATCGCGAACACATACCCAGCCATGCCCAGGCCCCACATCGTGTAGGCCTGACGCCGGGAAATGCCCTTGCCTCGGCTGGGACCGCTGCCGTTGCCCTTGCTGACGATGGTGCCGTTGCCGACGTTGACTGTGCTGATGGTGTCAGTGTTACTGGTGCTGACATTGACGTCGCTATCGTCCGTCGTCGCATTCGATGGCAGTTCCGAAATCTCGTGGTTCGTTTTGGCAATACGCATACTTCAGATACCTGTTCGTTTCCCCTGTTTCACAGGCCGTGCCTCCGTTCGCACGCGAGGGCGCACTGCCCGCATTGCTGACTCGCCATCATCGCGCCACAATCAATCGCCGCAGCGACTCAGTCCTTGATCTCAGTCCACGATCGGAGCGCGATTGACGCAACACAATGATTCGCTACATAGCATAGCCCACGTCGATTACGCCTGACTCCCCAGCTTTTGCGAAAGCCGTATGGATAACTCATCTTTCTATAATCGGTCATGCGGATTAATCTCGGCAATGTTCCGATTGCGCTTTTCGCATCGGCAAAATACGCGCCGACGTTTAGAGTGGAGCGCACGGGCATACCGTCCGTCCGGCGGCACGCATAACAGTGCCGCGCGGTATGGCAAATGTGGAAGGAAGAGTCATATGGCTGAGACAACGAAAACCGTGTATTGCGCGGTGATGACGTCGGAGGAAGTCGATCCTCAGGAGGCGGAAGCCAAGGGTCTGTTCCGCGATTACGAAGGAAAGCGCTACTATTTCTGCTGCCCCGGCTGCCTGCCTAAGTTCGACGCCGATCCGGCCAAGTACGCCATCGCCTGATTCGGGTGAATGCTTGAATGACCTGCGTGGTCTGCGGCACCCGTAGCGGCGCTGCAGGCTGCGCAGCCGGTTTCGGCTGCTTCGTCCCTTTCATCCGGTACGGTCGAATCAGAAGAAACGGCAAGACGGCCACCATATACCAGATAGGCGAAATATCATGCGACTACTCGGCAACATCCTGTGGATCATCCTGGGCGGGTTGGTGC
Source organism: Bifidobacterium tibiigranuli (assembly GCF_022655035.1). Classification (GTDB taxonomy): domain Bacteria; phylum Actinomycetota; class Actinomycetes; order Actinomycetales; family Bifidobacteriaceae; genus Bifidobacterium; species Bifidobacterium tibiigranuli_A. Next base: position 536,337 of record NZ_JALCUA010000001.1, read on the forward strand.
TCGCGGCGTCGTGGGCGATCGTCGGGCTGATTCTGTGCGTCACCATCATCGGCATCCCGCTGGGGATTCAGGCCTTCAAGATGGCAGGGCTGACGCTCACGCCCTTCGGCAAGCATGTGGAATACAACGGCGGCGCGGGGTCGCTGCTGCTGAACATCATCTGGATCATTCTCGTCGGATGGTGGCTTGCCATTGGCTATGTGGCGGCCGGCGTAGCGAACATGATCACGATTATCGGCATACCTTTCGGCATCCAGTCCTTCAAAATGGCCAAACTTGCGCTCATGCCCTTCGGCGCGACGGTCATTGGATAGCCCCACGCCTGCGCTGCGCTAGAGCTGCAGCTTGACCCAATCGACGATGTACGGCGCGACTTCCTCAATCTGGTCGATGGCGATTTCGAAATCCTTGGGACCGCCGTACCACGGGTCGACCAAGTCGATCTTGTCCTCGCGGCCCGCCGGCGGCGTGGGCAGATTCGGGTCGAAGCTGCGGTACAGATGCACCTGCGAGCGCTTGCCGCTGGGAATCTGGCGCATCAGCGAACGCATATGCGCGGCTGTCATGGGCAGGAAAAGGTCGGTTCGCTCAATCTCATCGCGGGTAATGCGGTGCGCATAGTGATGCGCGGGAATCGCATAGCCGCGCTGGCGCAGCACACGCACAGCCCTGGGGTCGATGGGATGGCTTTCCTCTTCATCGCTCACGCCGGTGGATTCGACCTCCACCTGATCACCGAGACCGGCGCTTTCGAACTGCTCACGCAGGATGATTTCGGCCATCGGCGAACGGCAGATGTTCCCCGTGCACACGGTCGTTACGGTGTAACGCTGCTGCTTGCTGTCGTCGCTCACTCGCCCTGTTCTCCCTTTTCCAAGGTCAGGAAGCGGTAACGCCGCACTGAACCTTCGACCTTTTTCGGCGTGCGCCATTCGCTCTTTTCGGAGACATGCCACTGGCCTGTCTGCACTAAGGCGTCCATGTCCGGCGCGTAGGCGTCGGCGTCGACTTGCGCATCGATCTGCGTGATGTAGGCCTTGTTGGCGAAGGGCAGCATCGCCTGGTATATCTGCGCACCGCCGATAACCCAGATCTCGCTGCGGTCCAGACCATCATCGGGGATGGCCTCCTGCCGCGCGAGGTCGAGCGCGGTCTCAAGATCGCTGACGACGGTCGCGCCCGGCGCACGGTACGAATGGTCGCCCGACACGACGAAATTGTCGCGGTTGGGCAGCGGGCGGAAACGCGCATCGAGCGATTCCCACGTTTTGCGGCCCATGATGACCGGATGGGAGACAGTAAGCTCCTTGAACCGACGCATGTCTTCGGCCAAATGCCAGGGCATCGCCCCCTTGAATCCGATAGCGCCCGGGCGGCCGTCGTTGCCGCTCGCCTGCGCCCAGATGAGATTCACCGAGAAGGTCTTGACGATATCGTCACCCCACTCCTCCGGCTCATGCAGCCCGGCAATACCGGGCTCGGGTTCGTGATAGCCACTGCGGCTACTGTCATGCTCCATTTCATCCACTCCTTGGAAGGAAATTGACTGGGTCATAGCTTAGTGATTGCCTCAGACCATAGCGACCATCATATTGCCAGCTCGCGCCATTTCGCACGGTCTTACATGGTCTCGCGCCATTTCATATGCTCTCACACTGTTTTATATCGCCCTGCACCACTGCCTTACGTTGCTTTACGCTGCCTTACACCGTCTCACACCGCAATCGGCGCCTTGATAGTCGGATGATGCTGGTAGCCCACGATTTCGAAGTCCTCGTAATCATAGTCGAACAGCGAGTCGGCCTTGCGAATTTTCATCTGCGGGTAGGGATATGGCTCACGGCCCAGCTGCTCAAGCACCTGGTCGATATGGTTGTCGTAGATATGGCAGTCGCCGCCGGTCCACACGAATTCGCCGGGTTCCAGGCCCGTCTGCTGCGCCATCATCATGGTGAGCAGCGAGTACGAGGCGATGTTGAACGGCACGCCGAGGAACATATCACACGAGCGCTGGTAGAGCTGGCACGAGAGCCTGCCGTCGGCCACGTAGAACTGGAACAGCGCGTGGCACGGCGGCAGCGCCATCTTCTCGACTTCGGCCGGGTTCCAGGCGCTCACGACCATGCGCCGCGAATCGGGCTGGGTCTTGATGAGGTTCAGCACATTCGCAATCTGGTCGATCGTACGGTTGGGGTCGTCCGGCGTCGGAGCTGGCCAACTGCGCCACTGCACGCCGTAGACCGGCCCCAGGTCGCCGTTCTCGTCGGCCCATTCGTCCCAGATATGCACATTGTGATTGCGCAGGTACGTGATATTGTGCGAGCCTTTGAGGAACCACAGCAGCTCGTAGGCGATGCCTTTGAAGAACACGGTTTTCGTCGTGAGCAGCGGGAATCCTTCGCTCAGATCGAAACGCATCTGCTGGCCGAAGAGCGAAACCGTGCCCGTGCCCGTGCGATCCGACTTGAGCGTGCCTTCGGCGAGAATCTTGCGCACCAGGTCCTCGTAGGGCATGGGGATATCAGTGCTTGGGCGCTGCGGGATGCGGGTGCGGATGTCTGCGAGTTCTTCGGGTGTCAAAGCCATGCGCACCAGTCTAATCGAAACCTTTCTTGGCACGCCATCGCCTCGCGGCTGGCATATTCTTCCGGCGCGCCGTTCAGTGCCGCCCTGCGTTCGGTTTCGCTGAGAAGCGACTCGGCCCGGATGACGCGATGCCGCGCTAGATTGGGCTGTGCAGACGCGATACCGCGTCGAAATAACGACCTCAGGAGGACGATATGGGCAAAAGGCTATGGGTGGAGCGCAACAAGGACGGCTCGTGGGACGCATTCAGCGATGAGGGCGCACACATCAAGTTCGGCAAAGGCAAGGGCCAGTTCTCCCCCGGCGACCTTATGAAGGTGGCGCTGGCCGCGTGCGGCGCACTGTCCAGCCAGTTCGCAATCGAGCATGCGCTCGGCGAAGGCAAGGGCGCGAAGATCGTTGCAGACGGCACCTATGACGACGCCAGCGATTCCTATCTCAACTTCAGCGAGCAGGTCGTCGTCGATGCCACGGACGCCGATTTGAGCGAGGAGGACGCGGCCAAGCTCAAGGAGCGCGTCACTCGCCACATCGAAAAGAGCTGCACCGTGATGCATACCTATGAGCAGGAGACGCCGGTGCGCATGAGCGTCACCGTGCGCAAGTAGCGCCTTTTTGGCTCGCACTTTTCGCTTGAATATTAAAAAGTGCGAGCCAAACTGCGGCGGCTTTTAGCTAGTGTGACGGCTTCGACTTTGCTGATTCGGCATGCTCTTCGGCGATTTCCTCGTCGATCTGCTCCTCGACCTCGATGGCGCGCGGGTCGAGAATCGGGTAGAGGAAAATCGGCAGCATCATGATCGTGCCGAGCAGATACAGCACATCCGCCCACTCGACCACGCCGAATACCGTCAGGCTGTTCGGCAGGAGGATGCCGAAGCATACGACAATCATGCCAATCGGCGGTATGACGCCCCACACTACGCGGCGCGCCGCGCCCGCGTCATCCTTGCGCCGCACCGAATCCATGTAGATCGGGATGATGAACAGCAGCCCGCCCACGATGGTGAGCATGTCGGTGAGCTTGATGGTGCCAATGAGAAAAACCGGTGCCGATTGCAGGAGCAGGAACGCCGCGAACAACACCGCCACGCCGCATGCCGAGCAGATAACCATCCAACGCTTCATGACAACCTCCTTGTCCCGCACGGTCTGCCATCCACGCATCGTCGTTGATGCAGGGCGCAAATCGTTCGAATCGTTAGCTTCCATCCTACTCGGCCTCGCCGCGCCCGTCATATCCAACCCACCAGTGTTTGGATCCTATCGAAACCCAAAGGTTTCTGAGACGAGCAAAGTTCGTGGAGCCCTTATCTCTATACGAACTATTCCACTTACAAAACGAAATTATTTAATCGCGGCCAGATCAACCGAGCCAACCTTATCAGTCAGATAGGTAATATCCACATGAACGGATGCTTTGTCATCGGTCAGTTTATATACTTTATGCAAAGTAATCGTAGTTCTTGGCTGAATCTTATTGGAAGGGTCAATAGGTGCGGTGGGATCTACTTCGAGTTGCACACCATTCTGATAGGCATCGCCCTCGAGGCTGATGTAGTGCGATGAGGATTCCGCTGTGTTGTTTGTTACCTCAAAGGCAATGTCCAAGGACGAGCCTGTTCGAGACACCTTAGCAATCTTGATATGCCAGTTACCATTATCGATGTCAGATGTCGCGTCAGCTTCAAAAGAGGACTGCTGTGGAATTTCCTCGGTCACAGTCTTCTGGCCCTCGTTGGTCTTGGATTGCACCGAAGAACTGGATCGCGAGCCCGAAACACTCTTAGCGCTATCAGTCTTTGCATTTAGACTCAGCACCAAAGAGAAAACAGAAATCACCAAAGCGACCACCGAAACGACAACAGCAATAGCTGTCAGAACGACGGCAAGACCACTGTTATTCTCTCGAGCTCCTGCACTAGCGTGACTTCCAGCTCGATGTTCGCGGCCAACATTCTGGTTTGTCTCGGGCATTTCTCAATCTCTCTCTCGCTAAAAGTAAATCCTATTGCATAGTGTAATCCTCGAAGGTCAACTTTTTTTCTTTGACGGGTAATGTTTGATGGGTGACGTCTGATAGGTAAATCTGGCGGGTAAAGACCAAAAGACCATGTGATTCCCTGACTTGCGACAACACAATGGCGCTACCGCTGCGCATCTTCGCGTGTCGAGCCAGCGCACCCTCGTCGTGCATACCCCGTTATGCAGCACCCGTAAGAATCTATTAGGCAGATTCGGAAGAATCTGGTCGTTGCATGCGGCTCAGAGCCTATGCTGTACAACCCAGAAACGGCAGAATTCCGCCATAATGGCCCGCGCTGAAATCGACGTCGACTTTGCGAAGTGCTTAATTAACGAAAAAGTGCTTAATAGATGAAAATCGTGGGTAAAAATTGTAGCGGCAATGACAAAAACATGATGAAAACACGGCATCGCCGCCAACCCGCCCAGCCGGTTACCGGCTCGCGGCTAGAACAGCTCGTCCTGCATGAATTCGTCGTCGCCCGCGCTCTGCCCGGCCGCACGCCTGGTGAAGGCCCCGGTGCCTTCGTCGCGCAGCATGGCGCTGGCCGCCTTGGAGTTGTCGCGCAGCTGGCCGTCGAGGAACACCGCATCCGGAGAGACGAGGAACGCCCGCTCGTTGATGCCGCCGAGATACAGCCCGTCGAGGTTTTCGACACGGGACAGCGCCACGTAGCCCATGCCGGGGGCGAAGGTGCGGCGCAGATCCATAACGGCCCGGTCGAGCGTCATACCTTGGGATTTGTGGATGGTGATGGCCCAGGCGCAGCGCAGCGGCACCTGCTTGACCGAGGCCAGAACCGTCTCGCCGTCCATCATCTCCCACGAGGCCTGCTTCATGGTGACGGTGTTGCCGTTCTCGAATTCGACGATGGGCCAGCCGCCCTTGGCTTCGCTCACGAAGCCGCGCACGGTGCCGATCGAACCGTTCACATACTGGTGGTCCGTGTCGTTGCGCAGCGCCATGACTGCCGCACCGGTTTTGAGCTCCAAATGCTCCGGGGCCAGCATGTTCTTTTTGAGCCGGCTGACCAGCCGCGCTTCGCCTGCGGATTCAGCGAAATACTCATGCGCCGGCTCGGCGATGCGGGATAGTTGCAAGTCGTTGAGGCTGTCGGCCTGCTTGTTGACCGGGAACAGGTGAACCGCCACTTCGCCGGGCTGGGGCTGGGTTCCCAGCCGCCCCGCCAGCACGTCATGGTCCTCCTGCGATACCCCGCCCTCGCGGATGTCGGTGAGCACGGTGAGCAGCTGGCCGTCGTCCTGGCGGTGCTGCTCGGTGAGGTAGGCGGTGACGGGGTTGAGTTCATCCCAGACCAGCGATTCGGTGATGAAGCCTTCGGGGTTTCGTCCGGCTCGCGTGTAGCGCTCCCGAGCTTCGAGGAATTCCGGGCTGGGCGTAATCAGGTCGTTGTTCCTGCCCGATCGGCTCACTGGCGGCAGCTGGAAGAAATCGCCGGAGAGCACGATCTGCAAGCCGCCGAAGGGTTCTGGGCTGTGGCGCAGCGCCCGGCAGACCTGATCGACCATGTCGAAAAGCCAGGCGTGCAGCATCGAGACCTCATCAATGATGAGGATGTCGGTGGCTTCGATCTTGCGCTTGCGACGCGAACGAATCTGCTTGAGGAGGTTCTGCGTGAGCGCAGTCGAAACCCCCACACCGCTCCAGGAGTGGATAGTCTGGCCGTTGATATGCGTGGAGGCGATGCCGGTGGAGGCGGTCACCGCCACGTTCGCACCCTCGGCGCGGGCATGGGCGATGAACTGGTTGAGCACATAGGTCTTGCCGGCGCCCGGCGCACCGGTGATGAACACATTCGCACCGGCGTTCAGAATCGCCAGCGCATCAGCCTGCTTCATATCTCCCCTACCTATCCGTGCCTTGCCACGCGATCCGCGCGAATCAGCCGAGCAGCCGATCGAGCACCTGTAGTACGCCGTATTCGGTGTTCGCGGGCGCGATATAGTGCGCAGCCTCCTTGAGATCGGGGTGCGCGTTGCTCATGGCGAAGGACCACTCCCCCGCGTCAAGCATTTCCAGATCGTTGAGATAATCGCCGAACACGGCCGTCTGCGCTGGCGTGATGCCGAAATGCTCTTGCAGTGCCACCACGCCGCGGCGCTTATCGGTGCCGAGATTCATGATATCGACCCAGTGCGCGCCGGAGACAACCACTTGCAGCTCCTTGGTGAAGTCGGAAAGCAGCGCATCTGCCATCGGCTGCGAGGGGCCGAAATCGAAGATTGCAGCCTTAAGGATGTCCTCGGTGATGCTGTGCAGGTCGTCCACGACGGTGAGCTTGGCATAGTATTTACGGCATTCGGCGAGGAAATCGGGGTCATGGCGCGTGACGTAGGCGCCTTCGGCGGCGCAGAGCACGAGGCCGATGTCAAAAGCGGGAGCAGAATCGGAATCGGAAGCAGCATCCGCAGAATCGGAGGCGTCAGCGGCGTCGGAAGCAGCATGGCTCGTCTGACCGTTTGCCATCACCGCGTCGATGATGCGGCTGACGGCCCCGTGCTCAATCCCGGAAACCGACGCGATCTCGCCATCTGCGACGACCAGATTGCCGTTCTCCGCGATGTACGAGGCATCGGGCATCGCCGCGCCGAACATGCTTGTCAGCGTGGCATACTGGCGACCGGAAGCGGGCACGAAGCGGACGCCAAGCTGCTCCATCCGGTCCAAACGCTCCCAGAAGCCTTCTGGAATCCGGCTTTCGCCATCAAGCAGCGTGCCATCCATATCGGCGACGACGAGTCGGATATCGTGGGGACCCGGGGCGATCGTGGTCCAGTCAGCAGCGTTCATGCGTTCCTCTCAGCTCTTATCAGGGTTCAATTATCAAAGTTCAGCTGCGTTATTCAGCAGCGTTCGTTCGGATTCGTGTATTCGACAGTGTGTATGCAGCGCTGATTCACAGCGCCGCCGGCATGTGCAAACTTGCAGATCAGTAATCGGGCTTCTGCGCGTGATTCGGATCCTCGACCGGCTGGCCCTGCGCCTCGTAGTCGCGCAGCAGGCTGGTGGCCTCAATGCGTGCGGCACCGGCAGCAGCCTGCGCATCATCAGGCCCGGGCGACGGCACGAAGAACATCTCGCGGTAGTAGCGCAGCTCGTCAATCGATTCGATGATGTCGGCCAACGCGCGATGCCCGCCATGCTTGGCCGGCTTGTTGTTGTATGAGCTCGGGTACCAGCGGCGAGACAACTCTTTGAGCGTGCTCACGTCAATCACCCGGTAGTGCAGCTGCGCCATGAGATCGGGCATGAAACGGTCGAGGAACTTCTTGTCGGAGCCGACTGAATTGCCGGCCAGATGCGCCTTGCCGTGCTCGGGCAGGAAGCGCTTGACGTAGTCGATGACCTGCCGCTGCGCCTCGTCCAGACTCAGACCGGAGGCATTCCACTCGTCCACCAGACCGGACGAGGTATGCATATGCCGCACGAAGTCGTTCATTTGGGCGACTGCCGCGTCGGAGGGCTTGATCACGAGGTCAATACCCTGATCGAGGACTTTGAGATTGAAATCGGTAGGTACGACCGAGACCTCGCACAGCTCGTCATGGAAGATGTCGAGCCCCGTCATCTCGCAGTCAATCCATATCATCCGCGATTCCTCGGGTGTGAATGTCAGATCATCGTTGCCTTGAGCCATGCCGGCCGCCTTTCCTCGAACTACCGAATCCATAACGCTACCGCATCAGCGCGACCATGCGCCCCGCACGCACACACGAATATTGAGCGCTACTGGGTGTATTGCTGCGTTTCAGCGCGTGAAACGCAGCAATACACCCAGTAGCGCCGTCTGCATACTCGATAGTGAACGGATTCGTGCGTTTCATACTGTTACCACTACCGTTACCACACACGAATCAGTCCAGTATCAGCCTCGGTCTCAGTTGTGGAAGCCGTTGTAGTTCGGGGCTTCGGCGGTCATCACGATGTCATGCGGATGCGATTCGCGCAGGCCAGCATCGGTGATCCTGATGAAGCGGCCCTTGTCCTGCAGCTCGGGAATCGTGCGCGCGCCGGTGTAGAACATCGACTGGTGCAATCCGCCGACCATCTGGTAGAGCACCGCGTTGAGCGGCCCGCGATACGGCACTTCGCCTTCGACGCCTTCGGGCACGACCTTGTCGTTGCTCGTGACATCGGCCTGGAAGTAGCGGTCCTTCGAATACGACTTCTTGCCGCGCGGGGCCATCGCGCCCAGCGACCCCATGCCGCGGTAGAGCTTGTACTGCTTGCCATGCAGAAGCACCTTCTCGCCTGGAGCTTCTTCGCAGCCGGCCAGCGCGCCGCCAAGCATGACACAGCTGGCACCGGCCACCAGCGCCTTGGCGATGTCGCCGGAATAGTGGATGCCGCCGTCGGCGATGCAGGGAATCCCCGCCGCCTTGCAGGCCTGAGCCGCGTCATAGACGGCCGTCAGCTGCGGCACGCCCACGCCGGCCACCACACGCGTGGTGCAGATGGAGCCCGGGCCCACGCCGATCTTGACCGCATCGACGCCGGCATCGATCATCGCCTGTGCACCCTGGCGGGTGGCGATGTTGCCGCCGACGATCTGCACGCCGTTGAAGGCAGGATCGGCCTTGATGCGCCGAATCATATCGAGCGCCAGTCGCGCCTCGCCGTTTGCCGTGTCGACGATCAGCGCGTCGACGCCGGCCTCCATCAGCGCGGAAGCACGCTGCCAGGCGTCGCCGAGGAAGCCCACGCCCGCAGCCACGCGCAGACGGCCTTGCTCGTCCTTGGTCGCGTCGGGGTACTGCTCGGTTTTGACGAAGTCCTTGACGGTGATCAGGCCGGCGAGCTTGCCGTTCTTGTCAATCAGCGGAAGCTTCTCGACCTTGTGCTTCGCAAGGAGCTGGTGAGCGTCCTCCTTGGTGATGTCGGCTGGGCCGGTGATGAGATTCTCCTTGGTCATCACGTCACTGACCTTGAGCCGGTCGTAGTCCTCGGAGGCGATGAAACGCATATCGCGGTTGGTGATGATGCCCACGAGTCGGTCTTCGCGATCGACTACCGGCAGGCCGGAGATGTGGAAGCGCGCGCACAGCTTGTCGAGATCGGCCAGCGTCACGTCAGGATTGACGGTGAGCGGATCGGTTATCATGCCCGATTCGCTGCGCTTGACGACATCGACCTGCGCGGCCTGGTCGTCGATGGAGAGATTGCGATGCAGCACGCCGATGCCGCCGTTGCGGGCCATGGCAATCGCCATATCCGATTCGGTGACTGTGTCCATCGCAGCGGAGAGCACCGGGACTTTCATGGTGATCTCGCGGGTGAAATGGGTTGTGGTGTCCACTTCCGAGGGGATGACATCCGTCTCGTTGGGAAGCAGCAGCACATCGTCGTAAGCCAAGCCGAGCTTGGCGAAAACGGCGGGGACGGGAGCGTATGGGAATTCCGTGTTCATATCAGGATTTGAGGCCATATCGTCACTATATGGGGCCGGGGTGACGAAATCGGCAAGCGTGAATTCGTCTGAGCTATGCGCGTACGGAAGGGTCGTGTTGCGAGGGGTTATGCGGCGTGGGAACATACTTCGCATCCGCATCGCTGGGTTCGTGGGTCTCAGCCCGAATACCGGGCTCAGACTCAGTCAATCGCGCAGCATCGGAACCGGCTTTGGCGGCGGTATTCATCGCAGCGGCATTGCTGGTGCTGGCGCTGTCGGCGGCAGCATTCACTGCAACGTCACTGTCACCCGCATCCCTTGCAACTCTGCCCGAGCCGCTGGATCTCGCATGTTCAGGCGCGCGTCCTGCGGCGTGGGAAGCCTCGAATTCCGGCAGCCGGCGCAGTACGTAGGGCAGCATCGTGAACACCGCCAGAATGACGCTCGCCACAATCATGCCGATGACGACGTAGAGCACCCGGAAGAAGAGAATCATGATCGAGCCAAAGGAGATCATCGCGGCCCAGCCCCACAGAATCAACACGGCACCCTGCACCGAATGGCCGATGCGCAGCATGCGATGATGCAGGTGCATGCGGTCGGGGTGCATCGGCGACTGGCCTTTGCTCAGCCGTCGCACGATGGCCAGGATCATGTCGAGCACCGGCAGGAAGAGCACCAGAACCGGCAGCAGAATTGGCATGAACGCCGGCAGATATACGCTCGTGTTCACCGAGGCCGGGTCGAGATGGCCGGTCATGACGATGGAGGCGCAAGTGATGAGGTAGCCAAGCAGCATCGAGCCGGAGTCGCCCATGAACAGCTTTGCCGGATGCCAGTTGTGCAGGATGAAGCCGACGCAGATGCCGACCAGCGCCACGTCGAGCAGCGTGGCCATCGAGGCGTAGTTGGGCGAGGAGCGGGCGAGAATATACGAGTACATGGCGAAGGCGATGCCGCCGAGCGCCACGATGCCCGAGGCTAGTCCGTCCAGGCCATCGACGAAGTTCACGGCGTTAATCGAGGCGACAATCAGAAACGCGGTGATAGCCATCGAAATCATTGGAGATGCGGTGACCAGCGAGCCCAGCGGCAGCGAGATGATCTGCAGGCCGCCCCAAGCCACGAACACCGAGATGAGCAGCTGCCCGGCGAGTTTGAGCATCCAATCGAGATCCCACAGGTCGTCGGCGACGCCGAGCAGGCAGATCATCACGGCTCCGGCGAGAATGACCCACGGCTGATGCGAGTTGACGAACAGGCCGCTGATGAAGGGAATACGGCTGGCGAACATCAGCGCCACAGCGAAGCCGATCAGCATGCCGACGCCGCCCATGCGCGGGGTTGGAATCGTGTGCACATCGCGGGCGCGTACCTCGCCCACCGCGCCAGCGCGGATGGACATGTGCCGCACCAAAGGCGTGACTAGCCAGGTCACGCCGCCGGCGACCGCCGCGATGAACAGGTAGACTCTCACGCGCCCAGACCCCCGCCGTTGATGGTCAGCGCTGCGCGAATCGCGGCTGCTGGGATCATGCCTTCGCGGATGATGGCGATGCCGTCGCGCTCCTGCGGATCAGCGGCGACGACAGTGCTGGCGATATGGCCTTGCGTCGCGCCGCCGTCCAGGTACAGCTCGACGTCGCTTCCCAAGGCCTCGTAGGCTTCCTGCGCCGTCTGCGGGCTTTCGCCGCCCGAACGGTTCGCGCTTGAGGCGGCCACCGGGCCGATAGCCTTGAGAATGCGCAGCGAGACCGCCGAGTTGGGGATGCGGATGGCCTGGGTGCGCTTGCCGTTCGATTCGGTGCGCAGCGTGCCCAAAGTGCTCTCGTCATCGGCCTGCGCGATCGGCGAGAACGCGCCGGGCAGGAAGGCGGCAGCCAGGCGGTTGAGCGGCGCAGGCAGGTACAGCCCAAGCCCCTCCAGCTCATCAACCGAGGAGAGAATAATCTGCAGCGCCTTGTATCGCGGGCGTTGCTTGGCTTCGTATATCCTACCGATGGCCTCGGCGTTGAAGGGGTCGCACGCCACACCGTACACCGTGTCGGTGGGTATGACGACAAGCCCGCCTCGGCGCACGATATCGGACGCCAGCGCCAGTGACTCGTCGGTGATGGCACGAATCTCGCTCATAGAACCTCCCTGAACTCGTATCAACCACCCATTGCACCATTGCGCCGAGACGTGTCCAAGTGACTCCGGCGCGAAGGCTGGCTGCTTCTAGTACTTTCGTCACGCAAACGGGCATATTTGCGTGACGAAAGTACTAGGACTGTCAGCTACTCGTACATTTGTCACGCAAAACCCTTATTTTGCGTGACATTTGTACTAGAAGCGCCACAGTCATCAAACACTCAGCCGCGTATCGCGAAGAGGTATCTTGGGCGTCCGGTCAGATCGTTGCCGGTGCGGGCCGTCTCGAAGCCGTTGCGCAGAGCGCATTCGACCAGCGGCTGGCCTTGGGAGATGTCGTGCTCCATCACCAGCAGGCCGCCGTGTCGCAATAACGCAGCCGAACGAATGAGTATCGCAATCGGGATTGTCAAGCCATCGTCGGAACCACCGTATAGCGCCATATCCGGGTCATGCTCGCGCACTTCGGGCTGCTCGGGAATCTGCGAAAGCGGCACGTACGGTGGGTTTGTGACTACAGTGTCGATGGTTCCGTCGAGTTCGGCCAGCGTTTCAGCGTCCGTCGCGTCGCCCTGGATGAGGTGGTACCGCGCAGATTCGTTAGCAGCACCCAATACAGCATCACTCAGAACAGTATCGCGGTTGCGTCGAGTCCAAGCGAGCGCCTGCGGCGACCGCTCGACCGCCCAGACCTGGGATTTAGGCAGCTCGGTTGCGACAGACAACCCGATGGCCCCACTGCCCGCGCACAGATCGACCACACGCGGCTGCGCAATCCTCTGCCCGCCCAGCCAATCAAGCGCGGCCTGCACCACGCTTTCGGTTTCCGGTCTGGGGATGAACACGCCAGGACCGACGGCAAGATCGAGAAAGCGGAAGGGCGCATGCCCGGTGATGTATTGCAGCGGCTCGCGAGCAAGCCGGCGAGCGAGCATGGTCTTGAAACGGCCTGCAGCCTGTGCATCTTCGGACAGCTCACGACCAAGCAACATCGCCTTGTCGATATCGTGGAGCTCCACGCCGTACGTGCATGCCATCAGCAGCTTGGCGTCAACCTGGGGCGTATCTACCCCAGCTGCGCGCAGCGTTTCGGCAGCGGCGCGCAACTGTGAGGATAACGCTTGAGAATCGTGAGAGGCGTCGCCGGATTGACCAGCAGGCATGCGTTTCGGCACCAAACCAGCCGCCATATCCGACGCAGCACAGGACGCGGCAAAGGGCTCGTCACAGCGGCTCATAGCAACTCCTTTGCGGCATGTTCGCAAGCCAGCAACCGGCTCAGCTCGCCAGCCGCGTAGCCTCGTCGGCTTGGATATCGCTGTCGATCACGGCTTGGATATCACCGTCGAGCACCTGATCGAGGTTGTAGGCCTTGTAGTTCGTGCGATGGTCGACGATGCGGTTCTCGGGGAAGTTGTAGGTGCGGATGCGCTCCGAACGGTCCAGCGAGCGCACCTGCGAGTGACGCATATCGGCGGCCTCGGCGGCCTCCTGCTCGTGCTTCATGGCGAGCAGCCGCGATTTGAGCACGCGCAACGCCGCCGCACGGTTCTGAATCTGCGATTTCTCGTCCTGCATGCTCACCACGATGCCGGTGGGAACATGGGTCATGCGCACGGCGGAATACGTGGTGTTGACCGACTGGCCGCCCGGACCGGAACTCATGAAAATGTCGATTTTGAGATCCTTCGGGTCGATTTCGATCTCGTCATCGTCATCGTCGGCCTCGGGGAACACAATCACGCCGGCCGCCGAGGTCTGGATGCGCCCTTGCGATTCGGTGACGGGGATGCGCTGCACGCGATGCACGCCGCCTTCATACTTGAGGCTCGCCCACACACCGTCCGCGGGCGCGGGATTGCCTCTGGCACGTATCGCCATCTGGACGTCCTTGACGCCGCCAAGCTCGGTCGAGTTCTCGCTCTGGATGGTCGTAGACCAGCCGCGCTTCTCCGCGTAGCGGGTGTACATGCGCAGCAAATCACCGGCGAACAGGGCTGCTTCGTCGCCGCCGGTGCCAGCCTTGATCTGCATGATCGTATCGCGGGCGTCGTCGGGGTCGCGCGGAATGAGCGCCGAACGCAGCTTCTCCTGCGCCTCGGGCAGCTCAGCCTCCAAACGCTGGGCTTCGTCGGCAAACTCCGCGTCTTCGCCAGCCATCTCCTTGGCTGCTTCCAGATCGTCGTGAATCTGCTGGTAGCGCTCATAGGCGGATACGATGATGCCGAGTTCGGCATGGCGGCGGCCAAGCTTGCGCATCGCATCGGGGTTCACCGCCACCTCGGCCGTGCCCATCTGCTGTTCGATGTCGCGGTATTCCTTCAGCGCGGTCTGCGCCGCGGCGAACTGTTCGTCTGCCATGCCTGTCCTTTATATATGTTCGAAATCGCCTGTATGCATTCTCGCCGCTGCCTGCCGCATATGCCGCGTACGCCGCCAGTCTGCACCCCACCAGATACAAAAACGCCAGTCCTCGGGCGAACCGCCGAAACGATTCAAACCCGCAAGGACTGGCGCAATAACGCTACTTGGCTTTCTTGCCGTAGCGACGCTCGAAGCGAGCGACGCGGCCGCCGGTATCGAGGATCTTCTGCTTGCCGGTGTAGAACGGGTGGCAGCTCGAGCACACGTCAACGGTCATATGATCGCCGTTGGCGGTGGAGCGGGTGACGAAGGTGTTGCCGCACGAGCAGGTGACCTGCACTGCGTGGTAGTCGGGGTGAATACCCTGCTGCATAATATCTCCTATGGATGAAACGGGGACCCGGGTCGCCGCGCCCCAATGGCGGGCGTGAACCGGAACCTTACAGATTATAGACACCCGTGCGGACGCTTGCATAGCCCCGGCCCGAAGCCCTTAGCGTAGTTTCCGCATCGTATCGCCGAGCACCTTAGCTTCGCCCCCTCCGCGACTGTCAGTCCTCGACCCTGACGTTTGGCAGTGCCCCTTTTGTGACGCCAACTCCCGGTCTAGCGTCACGAAAAGGGCATTGTCGAAGGAACACCGCCCCTTTCATGACTCTCATGACATATCAGCGTCACGAAAGGGGCATAACGAGGAGTAAAGGCATCGGAACCCAACGATTCCAGTGCCTTGCGAGTGGGGCCCCAGGGGCTCTAACTGATATATTCACAAACACTTAGAGCCGCAAGGCATTAACACCAACACCATAAACACGTAAAGTACCTATTTCGGTACCTTGGAAAATTTAAACACTTATGTGAACCTCGTACCCACGCCAAAACACGAAGGCGAACACCAACCCACGTTCAGACACCAACCATACTCGGGCGCTCGCCTACTATCCTGCTTCGCAGATAGCGTGTGGGCGTCGATACCGGGCTTCTGCGGGCATGGCGAAGGCCCCGCGACCAATCGACCGGGATTGATGCACGGGGCCGTTACAGCCGCGCGTCGGCTATCATCCGTCGTGTTCGGGGCGTCCCCCGACATGCACGGTGACGAACCTTCCGCGCTCGCGGTTGTCCGGGTCCTCCAGCACCATGAGCGTGTTACCGGTTCGGGGGTCGATCACCCACCCCGGCAGCGCATCGCCATTAGGCGGGTACTTCACGGAGGCGATGTACGTGATTTCATCCGGGCTGAACGCCTGCACCATGTCCGGGTTGAGAACGTTCAACGTGGTTTCATTCTTCACGGTCTGGGTGGGAGAGCCGAACACCTGTTGCCAGATGGCCAGCAGCGTCTTCACGCCCATGGCGCTGAGCTGTCCGTCGCCCCTGAACGCGTTGAGTAATTGCCTCACGACGAACGGGGTCTTGGGGTCATCGACGATGGCGTTGAAACCGTCCTCGTCCGCGTCCAATGCCTCGGCCAGTATCTCGGTGGCGTGCCGTTTGGTGGCGCGGGCGAGCGCCGCCGTCCGCTGGTCGCCGCTGGGGTTGGCGTCGGGCTGGCCGAAACGATGCGACCTCGGCGGTTCCGTCCCGCTTCTGGGGCTTCTTCCATTAGTCATCGGTTCCCTTTCTCCGAATCTCGCCGGCCTGCGCCGTGTTCAACACCTTGGCTTTCGCCTTGATGGCGTCGAGGTCGAGTATCGGTATGGGTGCGGGCACGTCGCGTTGCTCGATGCGCTGCACGGGCGGGCCATAGACTTGGTTGATTGTGCGCTCCAGCATGTTCCAGTCCGCATGCATGAGCGCGTTGCCGATCTGCCGGTCGAATAGTGGGGCCGTCGTATCGTCTATGATGGCCTGCACCTCCGCCTTGGTCAGGGTGATGAGCCGTTCGAGCTTGTAGCGTGGCGTGTCCTCCTTGCGCCACCTGTTCCCGCCTGCCGGTTTGTTGCCGCGTGGGCCGCCGAAGCGGGTCGCGGGACTTGGATTGTGATTCATGGTGATTACCTCCTCAGGTATCCATGTTCAGTGGATAGGTTCATGTGTGTCTCTCTTGCGAACGTATGTACATGTCATACATGTCATACCGTCATACCCGTTGCAATCATTAGGGTTTCGTGTCATACACGCCTGTCATACGCTGTCATACGGCAATCGGGTTGTATGACGTGTATAACAACCGGTATGACAGTCGGAACCCTTACGGCGGTAGGTGTATGACAGTATGACGATATGTCATGCGTTCACCGGGGCGCTACGCTGCTGCACCTCCCTCCTGCGCCTTTGCTCCATCCATGCCTTGCTTGCATACAGGCCTTGAGTGTCGGCGAGCGCATCCACTTGTTCATCGCTCATGTGCCGGTATCCCTCATCGCTTGGAGCCGGGTTGCCGATGATCCCCCTTGCCCACTCGGTGATGCTGGGTAAACTGGGTAAACCGTCATCGGATAGGCTGGGATCGTTGGTATTCCGGGGGTCTAAGGGTTTACCCACGTGCGGGTAATCCGCTTCAGTTTCCCCAAAAATTGGGGGCTGTGAACCGTTGGAAACAGAGGGATTACCCGGACTACCCGGATTACCCGCGTATGACCACATGGCTGTCGCCGGGTAGCCTGAACGACTGGAGACTATGAGCTTGTTGCGTTCACGGGCATGTTCGATCTGCTTGCGGGTGTAATCGGGGGTGAGAGCCTTGACTACATCGGCCTTCGGTGCACTGCCGCCCCGCTCAATCAGGTAGTCGATCACGTCGCGCTCGCAGTCGTTCGACTCGGGTTCCGAGACGGCGTGGTTGCGGTTAATCACTTCGCCAACAGTCGTGTCCGATGTCTCCCAACCGGTCACGATGCCGATATGGTTCATTTCACCGTTATCGTCGGGCATGTCCCGGTTGGATAGGGTGAACTCGTACGAGGTGTCAGCCGCCTGCGAATAATTCGACTTGTCTATGGTCACATGCCGTTGCCCGCAGCGTATGCGTGTGCAGATCGGGACGTCCAGCCTCCACACGCGCCCTGTCAAACTGGTTGCGCAGCGAATTAGGGTTCATGATTTTCGAATGTTTCGCCCTGAGGAACATGGCGGGGTTGTTGCGCACGTTCGCCTTCGGGTTGCCTTCACCGTCAGTCGGCCAATCCGTATAAACGGCGATATGGTGTTTCAACTCGGGTATGAATTCAACTGGTATAGGCAGATCGGCCGCGCTGTCCTCCGTCTTCGTGTCTGCTAATATCAGTTCTCCCGTATCATCGTCGTTACTTCTCGCCAACGCGTGACGTATATGCAGCGTGCGGCGTTTGAAGTCGAAGTCTCTGACCTGCAAAGCGCACAGCTCCGAGATACGCAATGCAAAAACCGCTTGCACATATACGCCGATACGCATGTAGTCGGGCATGTTATCCGCTATGACCTTCAATTCGTTGGGCGTGACCTCCGGTATCCTCGCCTGCTGGCTCGCACGAGTGCGCGGCACGGGCTGCGTGCATGGGTTCGAGGCTATGAGCGGCGGAATGTCACCATCCGGTGTGCTGGCCTTGCGCGTGATGGCTTTCAACGCCTGGAATGCGCGACGCATCGAGTAGCGGCCCTCACCGTAGCGTTCCTTGTCATCAAGGAAGCCGTTTACCGCATCGGGTGTGATGTCTGCAAGATTCACGTCACCGAAGTAGTCGATCAGATGGCCGACCGCCGTGCGTTTCGTCCTCATGGCCGCACCCGTGATACGGGATCCGTCCGCGGCACGGTAATTCTCGAGGAAGGCTTCGGCGTATTCACGGAACGTGACGCTATGCGCCTCCCGTTCATGCCTGTGTTCAAGCTCACGCTCCCGTGGAGTCATATACCGCACCCCATCGGTCTCGCACGCGTCCACATACTTGAGTTCATTGCGAAGCCAGTTCTCCGCCATGAGCCGCTGGCCCTTCTTGAATGCCTTCGTCACGTATTTGCCGGGACGTTCCGGGTTCAGGTATTTCGCACGGTATCCGCCCGTCGAAGCGAGCGCGAAGACACTGCCGCGTGAATTGCGCTGCGCTTTCTTGCGACTCATCAACACCCCTTATAGAGAACACCTAAAAAAGTACCTACCTAGGTACTAAGTATACTCCAACGTGCGTAAACGTGCATAATATGAGTGTAGGGCGAGACAGTCAGTAAACCCCGGATTGAAGCCAAAATAGCATAAGAAAAGGGCTCCCGGGCCATCACCGAAAACCCCATAAGTGGGGCCCCAGGGGCTTGAACCCTGGACCGAACGATTATGAGTCGTTTGCTCTAACCGACTGAGCTAGGGCCCCACGTTGGCGAAGGCCAACTCGCATAGTGTAGCATCCGGCTCACATTTTTTGACACCGCTGCAGAAAGTGTGAGCCAAACGGACATAGCACGTTCGGTTTTTCTAGGCGGGAAACGTTGCGATTCCGCCATTTTTGCTGCGAAAATCTACTATCGGCACTGTTCGTTTGGCTCACACTTTTCCCTGCGTGCCGAAAAAGTGTGAGCCGCAACGAGTCGAATCACGCCTCTTCGGCGTTTTCCATGCCCCGACGCACGTCATGTCCGGAGGCGAAACGCTCAAGCGCGCCGGTTCGGGCGATGGCCCGATACAGCGCCCAGCTCATGAGCCCGGCGATCAGCACGCCGCCCAGAACCTCGCAGATCATATGCGTGATGCCGCGCGGACTAATCAGCGCGACACCCTGATACTGGAAGAACAGCAGATACAGGCCGTACTCGAGCGCGGTCAGCGCGCCCGAGATGACGGCGATCGCCGGATTGAACACGCGGTACCGCGTCACGGCGAAGGGCAGCTCGGAGAAGATGCCCTGCAGCGCCGCCGAGATGAAGACGAAGCTGAAGGAGAAGCTGTTGCCGAACAGCATCTCGGCCAGCGAGCCGACGAGGTTCACGTAGATCGCGGCCCCCGGCTTGCGGATGATCAGCAGGGCCAGCGGGCCGGAGAAATACCAGAAGGCATGCAGGATGCTGGCGAAGCCCGGCAGGATGCCGCCCAGAATCGGCGAAAGAGCCGAATACGCGAAGTTGAAGCCCCAGAATATGACCCCGCAGGCCACGCCGAGCGCGGAGCCGACGGCGATATCGACCGGACGCCAACGCAGCGAGGCCGCAACGCCTGGCGAAGATAGCGCTGAAGAAGATGAAGAAGATGGACGTTTGGATTTGGTGGATATGCTCATGGGACTCCGATCCCTCGTGCTGCGCACAGTAATGCCACGTCACCCTTGCGTATTCGACTTGAGGGGACTTGAGGCGCCCCTTGACCTGCGCAGTTCGGGCGGGAGCGCCAGTCGCCACTGTAGCAGCCCGATGTCACCGCTGGCAATGCTTCCGGCTTGGGCGTATCCGTCCGCCACCCAGCTGCCGATGCACCCGCCACCTGTCATCCATCACCCGCCTCATCCATCTCATAGCGATAAGCGAACATCGGACGCTGGCAACCTTTGCTCAGTACAGTGGAAGCTGGCCGCTGTTGCATTGGCACAACCACGCAGCACGTACCCACACGGCGCAGTCAATCAGCGCCAAACGCCAGCTCTCACACAAGGAGACACTATGACATTGCTCAACCCACCCGAGATTCCCACACGCACCGCCCATGACGGCCTGGAATTGCCGGCCATCGGTTTCGGCACCTATAAGGTCGAAGGACGAGAGGGCGTCAAGGCCATCGAATCGGCACTCGAAGTCGGTTACCGGCTCATCGACAGCGCGTTCAACTATGAGAATGAGGGCACCGTCGGCCGCGCGATCCGCGAATCCGAGGTGCCGCGCGAGCAGATCATCGTCACCTCGAAACTGCCCGGCCGCCACCACCATTACGACGAGGCCCGCGTCACCATCGAGGAGAGCGTGGAGCGCATGGGGCTGGACTACATCGACCTGTATCTGATCCACTGGCCGAACCCGTCGAAAGGCTTATATCTCGAGGCTTGGAAGGCGCTCATCGACGCGCAGCAGCAGGGCATCGTCAAGCATATCGGCGTAAGCAACTTCCTGCCCGGCCACATCGACCAGCTCACGCGCCTGACCGGCGTGACGCCATCGGTCAATCAGGTCGAGACGCATCCGTACTTCCAGCAGCGCGAGCAGCGCGCCTACGACGATGCGCACGGCATTATTACCGAGGCGTGGAGTCCGCTCGGCCGGGCTTCGCAGATGCTCAAGGACCCGGCCATCCGCGCCATCGCAGAGAAGCACAGCGTCTCGCCCGTGCAGGCCGTGCTGCGCTGGCATGTGCAGCTGGGCGATGTGGCCATCCCGAAGTCCATGAACCGCGAACGCCAGCGGGCCAACATCGACTTGACCGGCTTCGAGCTTGACAAGCAGGATATGGCCGATTTCGCGTCTTTGGACAATCCCGAAGGCCGCTCCGCCGCGCAGAACCCCCGGTGGTACGAGGAGTTCTAAGGACTCCTGCAGTCTGAGACCGCACGTTATCGTTATCGTACTTTCGTCACGCAAACAGCCCTATATGCGTGACGTTACTACTAGAACCGCCTGCTGCTCGTACTGTTGTCACGCAAACAGCTGAGTTTGCGTGACAACAGTACGAGCAAGTACATAGTCAGGCGCAGGCGTAGGCGGATGATGCCCGCGTCAGCAACCGTCAGCAACTGTCAGCAGCGACTCACGCCACGACCAGCCCACCGGCCGGGTTCGACAGATCGGGGTGAGCGGCCTTGACGATGAGCTGCTCGTTGACGAAGGCCAGCTGGCCGATGCGGCTCATCTCGCGCCCGTAGCCCGAGAGCTTGACACCGCCGAAGGGCAGCTCAGGCAGCGAGGCCATGAAGTTGTTGACGTAGACCATGCCGGTCTCGATGCGCGAAGCGACTTCCGCGCCGTGATCCGGGTCGCCGGCGAAGAGGATGCCGCCCAGCCCGTAGGGGTTGTCGTTGGCGAGCGCCACCGCCTCCTCCTCGGAATGCACGCGGTACACGGCTGCGACCGGCCCGAACATCTCGCTCTTGTACGCCGGGTTGCTCGTGTCGATGTCGGTGAGGATGGCCGGGCGGAAGAACTGGCCGTCGGAGTCGATCTCGGGATACTGGTAGGCGAGTTTCGCGCCTGCGGCAATCGCATCGTCAAGTTGGCCCTGCAGCTTCTCCTTGGCACGCTTGGTGTTCATCGGCGCGAGCGTGGTGGCCGAGTCGAGCGGATCGCCGGGCTTGACAGCGGCGAAGTTCTTCTTGAGCGCGTCGAGGAATTCGTCGTAGACGTTGTCCATCACGATGAAGCGCTTCGACGAGGTGCACACCTGCCCGCAGTTGTAGAGCCGCACGCGCCAGGCGAGGTTGGTGACATCCTCCATATTCGCATCGCCGAGCACGACGAAGGGATCCATGCCGCCAAGCTCCATCGTGTTCTTCTTGAGGTACTTGCCTGCGGCCTCGGCGACCGACTTGCCGCCGCGTTCGGAGCCGGTCAGCGCGACGCCCTGCACGCGCGGGTCGGCTATGGCGTCCGTGACCTGATCGTAGGTTAGGAACAGGTTCGTCAGCGTCCCCTTCGGCACGCCGGCCTCCTCCACGATTTCGCAGAAGCGCTTGGCTGCGGTCGGCGTGTTCGCCGCATGCTTGAGAATCATCGCGTTGCCGACCATGTAATTCGGCGCGAAGACGCGCATGATCTGGTAGTACGGGAAGTTCCACGGCTCGACCATCATGACGACGCCCACCGCATGATGCCGCACTTCGGCCTCGCCAGTCGCAATCGTCTCGATCGAATCTGGCCTCAGCAATTCCTCGCTGTGATCGGCAAACCAGTCCGCGATGATCGCGCACAGCTCCACTTCGCCGGCCGATTCGCCGACCAGCTTGCCCATGTCGACTGTGCAGATCTCGGCAAGCTCGTCGGCATGCTCGCGCAACGCTGCGGCGACCTTGTGCAGCAGCGCGCCACGCTCGGCGATCGGCTGCGTCTTGAACTCCTCGTAGCGCTGAGCACCGAGCGCAAGAGCGTCCTGCAGCTCGCTGTCAGCAGCGAAAGGATATTCCGTGACGACTTCGTTGGTATAGGGATTGACTGTTTGATACGTCATGACTACCTCCTTGTAGACGCCTCTAGTCTATTCCTGTGCCGCCACCATGATTGCCGTAAATATGGTGATTTCGCTCACAGACGGCATCCGCGCGAGTCTCGTCACATGGCTGGCCTAACGCACGGTAGGTCTGCTACTGCACGGTAGCGTTTACTGAACGGTAGCGTTTACTGAACAACGGTCCAGTCGTTGATGCTCTTGCCGTCCTTATCGAAGAACTGCAGCCAGCCGTTGGCGCGGCCGAAGTAGAGGAACAGGCCGGTCTCGTTCACGCTTTTGAGCACGATATCGTCAATGGTCTCGAAATCCTTGATTGCATCGGCGTGCTCCTGGCGGAGCATGTTGCCCCAGCGATCATCGAGGCCGACCGAGCCATCCTTGTTGAGCGGGGCTTCGCGGCGCAGCTTCGCGCCCTTCTTGATGATCATCTCGTTGCGCTTGCGCCACAGCACCGTGGCTGTGCTTTCGAAATTATCGAGATGGAATTCGACTGTGGACACTTCTTTGCTCCACCGGTGCCGGGCTTTGGCGTGCGGTTTCTTTGCCGCCGCCGAAACCGTCGCAGTCGCCGCAGTCGCAGTTGCCGTAGTTACCCCTGTTGCGTTTGCCGCGTTCTGTTCGCTCATTGTGCCCCTCCGTGCCGGATGCCTGCTGTTACGTTTTGTTACGTTGCCTGACTCATCACTGCCGTATCACAGCACAGTGCAGCATCGTTCGCCGTATCAATTCATCGTACAGGAATGCGCGCGTGCGCGTCGTGCGAAGCAACCGCATCCGCATCCGCATCGGCCATCACGCGGCGCAGCCCGGCCAGAATCATGGCCGCAAGCTCCTCGCCCGCCCGGCGCTGGCGCGATTCGAGCTCGTCGGAGCCCCAGTCCTCCCCCGCAGCCAGCAGGCTGGTCGGCGTTGGAATGGCCCGCAGAAAAGCGAACAGTGAGCGCATCGCCGTATCGGGGACCAGCGCATGTCTGCGCGTGCCGCCCGTGGCGACCAGCGTCACCGGCATATTCACGATCGCGTCCACGTCCACGATGTCCCAGAAGGACTTGAACAGCCCCGAATATGAGGCTTTGAACACTGGCGTCGCCGCAATCAGCGCGTCGCTGGACGTGACCTGATCGAGCACATCGCGCAGCGCGTCGGTCAGCTGATAATTGACTGCGGCCACAGCGATATCCGCCGCGAAATCCTTCAAATCGACATGCCGCAGCTCGCACTCACGGCCGTGGCGCTGCAGCGTCTCCTGCGCCCGCGCCGCTACGGCGTCACCCAGCCGCCCGGTGGCGGAATGCTCGGATACGCCGGCGCTTACGACGGTGATGCGGTAGCTGCCACTGCGCTTCGCAGCGACATCGGTAACGTCGGCAGCATCGGCAACGTCCACGATATCTGCGATGCCCGCCTCGATACGCTGCCCGTCGAAACCGCCCGCCATGCCGCGCTCGGCATACGCACCCGCTATGACAGCGCCCTGCCCCATGCTCATATTCTGGCCTTCCCCATATGCGGCCGATGTCGGCTGCGTTCCTTCACATCGACGTTCATGCCGAATGCCGTGCATGCCCGTTGCCATACCTTCGTATGCCTGTCAATCAACAGGTACACCCGCCGCGCGCACGGCGTCAAGACCCAAGCTCGCGCATTCGCCTGCACCAGCATTATGACAAGGACTCTCGCAATGACTGCACGCACTGCGCACAAGCCCTAAAAGGCCCAAAAAGGCCTAGGCGCAGAGCACAGAGCGGCGTCTGCATCGGCAAATCCGATCGCAATGATCGTATCCGATGCAGACGCCGCTCTGTGATAAAGCCGACATTCTAGTATGTCCGCTGTAGGCCGAAAGCCTAGGCACCTATGAGTCCGTCAGCGATGCCGCCGCTGGACTACGCGGGCACTGAACCGCAGGCTACTTAGCATTTTTCGCGCCGATATCGCCGGTGAAGTCGATGTCCTTGGTCTCCTTCGTCATAATCAGAGAAATAAAGGTCAGTGCAGAGGCGACGGCGAGGTAGACGCCCACCATCCAGGTGCTGCCGCCAGCAGCGGCCCACAGCGCGGTCGCGATGATCGGGGCGAGCGCGGCGCCGAGAATCGAGCTGACATTGTAGGCGATGGCCGAACCGGTGTAGCGCACGTTGGTCGGGAACATCTCAGGCAGCAGCGCGCCCATCGGGCCAAAGGTGAAGCCCATGAGCGTGAAGCCGATGATCAGGAAGGCCTCGATCATCGCGCCGTTGAATGAGTTGTTCGCCTTGTTGTCAAGGAAGATCGGGAACATCAGTCCGAAGACGATGATGATGGCAGTGACCCACAGCAGCAGCTTGCGGCGCCCCATCGAATCGGCAAGCGGACCGGAAAGGATCGTGAACAGGCCGAAGAACACCACGCCGATGATCTGCATCAGCACGAAGTCGGTATAGGAGATGCCCAAGCCCGATGGGGTCACATCGGACGGATGGGTGCCATAGGAGAGGGTGAAGGTTGTCGTGAGGTAGAAGAGCACGTAGGTGGCGAGCATGGCGAAGGTGCCCAGCACCACAGCCTTCAAGTGATGGCGCAGCGTGTCGAACAGCGGTATCTTGACGATGGTGCCCTTGGCTTCCGCCTGCTTGAAGGTCTCCGATTCCGCAAGCTTCGAACGCACATACAGGCCGATGATCACCATCACCGAGCTGAAGAGGAATGGAATGCGCCATCCCCAGCTCAGGAACGCCTCGGACTGCATGGTCGAGCTGGTGGGATGCGGCAGCGCGAAGTTGATGATAAGGAACAGCCCGTTGGCGATGATGAAGCCAAGCGGAGCGCCAAGCTGCGGGAAGGTGCCGTACAACGCTCGTTTGTTCGCAGGGGCGTTTTCGGTGGCGACCAGAGCCGCTCCCGACCACTCGCCGCCCAGCGCGAAGCCCTGCGTGAGGCGAAGGATGAGCAGCAGCAGCGCGGCCCACAGACCGATCTGCTTGAATGTGGGGAGCAGCCCCACCAGGAAGGTGGCGATGCCCATAGTCATCAGGCAGGCGACGAGGGTCGCCTTGCGGCCGCGCTTATCGCCCATATGCCCGTAAAATATGGCGCCGACCGGGCGCGCGATCATTGCGGCGCCGAACACGCCGAATGAAGCCAGCTGGCTTGCGACCGGATTGCCGACCGGGAAGAACAGCTTGGGGAAGACCAGCACGGCCGCGGTTGCATAGACGTAGAAATCGTAGAATTCGACCGTCGTGCCTACCAGGCTCGCGCCGATCACCTCCGCTGGGGAGTTTAATGGTTTGCTTTGGGCTTTCTCAGTGGCTGCGGCGGAATGCACCGTCGTCACTGTCGCCTCTTCGGCTATTGAGGACACTGTCCTTTTTCCTTCTCTTAATCTTTCTCTGCTGCGCAATATGCATGGCGCAGCCTCAACTCGGTCATGCCTTTATATGGGTTCATGAGGTACGGATGACCGGGCGATAATAGCCGTCCTTGTGGGACTTGCCTTGACAAGCGATAGTAAAGGCTGACCTGTATTTCAGGAAGGGCTTGACCATCATGCGGACACAATGGGCACAGTCAGGCGCGCTCAATTGCATGAATCAGGCGCATGTCATTGCGAAACGCGCACGCGGCTACGACTATGCCTATGGCTATGGCTATGGCTATATCTATGCCTACAACGCCGAAAGCAGCCCCGGCAAATAGCGGTCGACCACGTCCTTGCGGATGGCGACCGTTTTCGCCTGCCCGACCTTGCGCGTCGTGACCAGCCCCGCCTGCTTGAGAATCTTGATGTGGTACGAGATGTTCTGCTTCGTCGTATCCTCGGCGATCATCTCGCCAAGATCGGCGCAACTGCATACTTCGCCCTTGCTGTAGAGATCCCTGACGATCTTGAGCCGCCCTTCGTCGGACAGCGCCTTGAAAATGCTCACCTTGGCCGCGTCATTAGTCTCCATGCCCCAAGGGTATCGCACTGTGTCGCCGCTGCGGATGGCGTCCTTCTCCAAGCGCAGCGTTCGGCTGACAGCACAGCATACAGACTGTCGTCTGGACGAGGTATCTTGTCTCAAGAGTCAAATATATTTTTGACTCTTTTACCAAAGATATGACACAAACCCAATGATTAGAGAAGAAAGCTCATTGTGAAGAAATACATTCCGCTGTTTTTCGTGCTGATGTTCATCGTGGGGACGGACACCTTCCTCGTCTCGCCGCTGCTGCCGACGCTCTCGGCGCTGTACCATATCCCTACCGCGCAATCGGGGTGGATCACGAGCGCGTACGCCATCGGCTACGTCATAGCCGCTCTGCTGGCCGGACCGATCTCCGACAATCGCGACAAGAAGAAGGTGCTGGTCGGCGGCTTCCTCGGGTTCGCACTTGCCACGTTCCTATGCGGCTTCGCATTCACTTTTCCGCTGATGCTGCTGTTTCGCTTTCTGGCTGGCGTGTCCACCGCCATTGCCAGCCCGCAGATCTGGGCGTCCATCCCCGTGGTCATCGAGCGCAGATACGTGATTCGCGCCATGGGCTACGTGGGCGCGGCGCTGTCCGTCTCCCAGCTGGCCGGCGTGCCGATTAGCAGCTTCCTCGCATCCGTCACATGGCGGCTGCCGTTCCTCGTCATCGGCGGCGTATCGCTGATCCTGTGCTTGGTCACGCAACTTATGCTGCCGACGCTCAACCCAAACCCAGCACCGCAAGCATCTGCGGCGGGTGATTCTGCGCAGCAGGCACGGGCGACGCGAGAGTCGCACGTGTCGCAGCCGTCACTGTCGCAGCCGCAACAACGCAGCAGCTTCCTGCAAACCTATGCATCCGTCCTGTCGAACCGGATGTCTCTCGCCGTGCTGCTTGGCTACTTCCTGTTCCAGCTGGGCAACTTCAGCGTGCTCAACTTCATCGGCACCTGGTTCAACAAGGACTTCCAGCTCTCGCTGACCAGCATCGGCACGGCGATGATCTTCATCGGCATCGGCAATCTGATCGGCACCGTCTTCGGCAGCCGGCTCTCCGAACGGCTCGGCATCCGCACGTCACTGCTGCTCGGCTTCGGCGTGCTGTTCGCGCTGTATCTAGCTTTGCCCTTCGCGCCCAGCCCAGTGTTCGCGACCATCGGCCTGACGCTCGTGATGCTGGTCAACGGCTTCATCTTCCCGCTGTTCATGACGCTGCTGCAGAGCACGTCGACCAACGCGCGCAGCACCATGTCCTCGCTCGGCAACGCGGCCATGTACGCCGGTTCCAGCGTCGCCGGCATCATCGGCGGCAGCCTCATCACCGCATTCCCCAGCTTCTTCGGCATCGCCTATTTCACCATCATCGCCTATGTGCTCTCCCTAGCCGTCTACACCGCCAGCGGCAGCCTCAACAGCGCTGGCAAATAGCATCCGGAACATTCGGCATTCCCTGCAATCAATTGGCTCAATTGGCCGAGAAGAAGCGGTTCTGCCTTGCCCCAGCACGGCTGCGCCCCAAAGCGCCCCGCTATGATGATGCCGCAGTCGCGCGGCGTATGCGGAGCGACTGCGGCATCATCAGAGGGTGAGCGGTTCACGACCATCTCGGGCATTACCAGAGCATGCCGCGGACTATCACAACATGACGCGTTACTTGGCCGCGCTTGAGCTCTCGACGTGCTTGACGAAGGCCTCGGCGAAGGACTTGATGAAGCCTTCGGCAGACGACGCGAGCTCGCCGTTCTCATCGAAGCCGGTGAGCGCGTTGAAATAGACCTCGGGCTGGCCCATGAGCTTCGTGTCGAGGAACACCAGCACGTTGCGCAAGGCGGCCTGCGCCTGCGTGGCACCCAGCGCACCGCCCGACGCACCGATAAGCGCAGCCGGCTTGCCGGCGAAGGAGCTTTGGCCCCACGGGCGCGAACCCCAGTCGATGGCGTTCTTCAGCACGCCGGAGAAGCTGCGGTTGTATTCGGGCGTGACGAACAGCACGCCGTCAGCGCCTTCGACGAGCTGCTTGAGCGCGGTGGCTTCGGGCGGGAAGTCAGCTTCGAGATCCTGATTAAACAGCGGCAGGTTCAGATTCGCGTAGACGAATTCGGTGCCCTCCGGTGCCAGCCGCTCGACGCTTTTAGCGAGTCGCAGATTGTAGGAGTCTTTGCGCAGCGAACCGACAAGGACGGCGATGGTGGTCATGGTTATTCTCTTTTCATTCGAGGGTGTCATAAGTTTCAAACTGATAGAAGCTTGAGTGAGCACTATCGTATGGGATAACGCGCACCTTCTGTCGCGATTGCCCTAATAGAAAAGCGGGAATAATTTACCCATCTCGTAAACTGGGGAGCATTATGTGCAGTTTGAGGCGCGGCAGTCGTGGCATATGCTCGGCACAGCGCTTGGCGAAGATGGAAAGGCGGCACGGTTGAACGCAGTTCGCAAGGCCACGGTTCGCGATATCACAGCCCACGATGCCACGGTTCGTAACGATGCAATTCGTACGGCCGTAGATTCCATTCCCAAGACGCTGCATGTCATCAGCCCGCTCGGCTGGATCGCCGAGGCCTTCGCTATACCGCAAGACAGTGCTGCCGCGGATTGCGCGGCAGGACACATCCTCGGCTGGCGCATCGTGCAGCATTCCGCATTGGAACCGGCGCGAGACCTCGCCGATGACGCCATATGGATAGCCCCAGAAGCCTTGGTATCGCTCAATGCGTGGCGCGAACGACAGGATTTGGAACCGCTGATGTTTCGCGCCCCGCGACCGGACTGGCCCGATCTGCTGCCCAGCGACTTGTCGGGTAGAAGCATGCTGATTGGTACCGTTGCCGAGATTGCAGCCTGGCATGAATTTCCGGCAGGCCTCGGCCCTCAGCCGTGGTCGCAGCTGTGCAACGGCCGGGTTGCCGGGTTCAATGCGGCGCGACGCGATCTGGACGCCGTGCAATCAGTCGTCAGCGATGCGCCCGCCGAGTCGAATATCATGCTGAGCGAGCATATGCCCGGCATCAGCGAGGAATGGAATGTGCTCGTGCGCCACGGCGTCGCTGCGGCCGCGAGCCCGTATTGTCTCCACACTCCCCCGGACAGCCATGCCATCGTCACGGTGTTCGACCTGCCCGCAGACGGCCTTTATGGAACTTCCGAATCTGCATACTCACAGCCCGACCATCCACAACTCGCGTATCCGCAATCCACGCATCCACAGCCCGAGTCTCTACAATCCGCGCACCCGCAGTTTGCATATACACAGTGGCATTTTCACCAACGCTATCGTGCAATCGCCGCACAGGCGGCTGAACGCGCTGCAGCGGCGACCGGAACGAGCGACGCCAGCATGCTCATCGCCTTCCGAGCCGAAGGCGATGCCCCGATCATTCTTGAAATCGATCCCGTCTGGTGCTCGACCCCGTATCCATACGACACGCAGGGCATGCACGCCTTCATAGAATCCATCACCGAAGCCCGGATGTTTCCCTCCGCCCGCCTTGTATCGCATCCGCACGCGCTCGACGCCCCTGCAACCAGACAGCAGCAGGACAGTGATTCCCCGTTCATCCCCGACCCGTGGATGGTCGCGCGATATGCCAACCGCTACCGCAGCTACTGACGCCGCTTCCACTTGAACTTCAGCACCGCAGCATATGCCAACGCAGGCAGCGTAAACAGTCACCCTTTATCCGGACCGGGCACATGGCAAGCGCAGATTCATAAGTCGTTCAAGTTCGGCGCCTCACACCCAATCAATCGGCAGCTCGATATCCGGTCGCTCACGTGCGCGGGATTGGTCCTAGCGAGGCACGCTTGATTACTTTCGCGGGAATAAGTCCCACTCCATGCGCCGCCGCAGCGAACGCGGTCTCCTCGCCCTCGCCGAGCAGACGCAAGGCCTCGCGCATTGCAGCGACGCCCATCTGGTCGAAATCGGGGCGAACCGTGGTCAGCGGCGGGTAAAGATCGCCCATCCCCGGCATATCGTCGAAGCCGACCACGCTGATATCGCGCGGGACGCGAAGCCGGTGCTCATGCAAGGCGCGGATGACGCCGACGGCCTGCGCATCGTTGGCCGTGACGACGACGGTCGGGCGGATTGAACCGCTCGAACCGAAATGGTCGAGTACGTGGTTCATACGGCCGTAGGCCTCCGAGGACTCCCACGATTCGCACTGCTCGACATGCGACGATATGGACAACGCCTGCGATGACTTGCTCCAAGACAGTCTACGCGTCGTCGCATCGCGCCACTGCGGCGGGCCGGCGAAATACAGCGCCGAACGGTGGCCATAGCCGGCGACCAGCTGTGCCACCTCCGCCATCGCGCCCCACTGGTCAATGCCGACAAGTGCAGTATGACGCCGATCATCGGGATGCTCCAACCGGCCGGCCTCGCGCATGCCCAGCGCCCCGTGCGTGGAGGTGAGCAGCACGCGCGGCTGATCGAGCCGCACCCGGCATGCCGCGCGGAACATCATGTCAGTAGGGGTCAGAAACAGGAAGGCATCGACATTTTGCTCGTCAAAGGTCTCACACAGCCCGTTGAACTCCTCCTGCGTACACTGCGCCTCCTGCACCAGCGAAACCGACATGAACAGCCCACGCGCATGCGCCAAGGCCTCAATGGCGGCAATGGCTGAAATTGCGCTGTAGAATCGCAGCCCTCCGGCGATCAGCCCTATCGTGCGCGAACGCTTCGAGGCGAGCGCTCTCGCCGAGTTGCTGGGGTGATAGTCGAGCGCGGCGATGGCCTCCTGCACCTTGGCGCGCGTGGCGGAGGAGACGTCGGGTGAGTTGTTGATGACCCTCGACACGGTCTGATGGCTGACTCCCGCCAGCTTCGCCACTTCGAACATCGACGGGCGCTTGCCGCTGCCATGACTCGTCCTCATCCTGCCTCCCTGCGCATGCTGCCATTCTTGTAGGCCCATCTTGTGGCTGATCCTTTGGTCGCCGTCATTGGGACCGCAAACATGCATGTATGCAATCGAGCATACCGCGTGTTTTGTAACGGCGAACTTAGCTCACACCAAATGCCAGGAGCGGCGGTGGAGATCGGTTGCGCCGTAGCGCGCGATGGCCTCGCGATGGGCTGCGGAGCCGTAGCCCTTGTTATGGTCCCATTGGTAGGGCCGATATAGGTCGTTGCCGCGCGCGATGCTGACCATGAGCCGGTCTCGGGTCACCTTGGCGATGACGGAGGCGGCAGCCACGCTGGCGCATCGCTGGTCGGCCTTGACCAAGGTGACCACATGAGCCGCAATGGGCACATCCGGGGCGTCGAAGGTATTCAGCGCTTTGGTGATGTAGTCGTTCGGGCCATCGAGTATGGCACCGACGCGCAGTGCCGAAGGCGCAGCAATCGAAGCCGGTGCTGTAATGGGAGACGACGCAGCGTTAGAAGACGCAGTGCTGGAAGACACAGCGGCATCGACAGTATTCCCCGCATGAGTCTCAGCATCGAGACCAAGCGTGCGTTCGACGCCGTTGAGCGCGCGCAATGCCGCCACTCCCAAGGCATGCGAGATGCCCCACTCGTCGATTTCCGCGTTGCTCGCCTGCCCGACCGCATGAGCAGCGCACCACGTCTGCAATGGCTCGAACAGCGCCTCACGTCGATGCTCGGTCAGCAGCTTGGAATCAGCCAGCCTCTCCGGCACCCCATAGTCAGGCAGCCTGCGGGCCCAAATCGCCGCAGCGCCGACCATAACCGGCCCTGCCAGCGCGCCACGGCCCACCTCGTCGAAGCCGACGATCAGATCGAAGCCCTGGCCTGCCAGCTCGTTCTCAAGATCCAGCGTCGGTTTACGATGCACGCGAGGCTCGCTTTGCCCCGCCATCTCACTGAGCTGTACTGCCTCACTGAATTGCGCCGTTTCACCGAACTGCGTTGCCTCACTGAATCGTGCCATCAGGCACCTTGTCGAAGACCTCGTGATGCCCGCTCAGCGAGCCGATGCGCCCGAACGGCCAATATGTCGTCAGCGCCACGCCGGCGATATCGTTGACGGGCACCAAACCATTGGCTCCATCATCCTGATGGTAGCGCGAATCGGCGGAATTCGAACGGTTGTCGCCCATAACGAAGACATGGCCGGGCGTCACATGCACACGGAAGGGAAAGTCGCTCGGCTCGACGCCAGGGCGGGTGTACGAAGTCTCGTTGATGGCCACGCCGTTGATCGTCACCGGCTTGCCCGCGCCCGCGCATTCCACGACATCGCCCGGCAGCCCGATAAGCCGCTTGATGAGGTCGTCGCTCGCGAAACGGTTGCCCTCATCGTTCAGCCAATTCGCCGGATCCTTGAAGACGACGACATCGCCGCGATGCAGATGGAAGTATTTCGGCGTGAGCTTGGTGGTGATGACCCGGTCGCCTATCTGAATGGTGTCCATCATCGACCCCGAGGGAATCGTATAGAAACCCAGCAGGAAAATCCGCACCAGCAGCACAATCAGAATCGGGATGCCGCACCAGATCAGCGTGTCGCGCCACCCCATACGCCCGTCATCGGCAGCGGCGGGAGCGGAATTCGCATGCTCAGGCCCATGCCGGCGGGCAGCCGGAACGGGGTCAACGCCGTGGTCGGCGACTTCGAGGATATGGGAGTCTTGGGAATCGCTCTCATCGCTCGCCGCATCGGCCTGCTGCATATGCTCCTCCGAATCGTAGCGGGAGCCTGAGGTCCCAGTCTGCATGGGCAATCCCCCGGTCTGCGCCGTTATTAGTTGCGCCGTCACTTGTGTCTGTGCGCCATTGTGCGCCATCATACCGACCGAAGCCTACAGCCGGGACGCCGCACGACGTCAAGATTGCGGACAATGAGTCGCTCGGACTTTCGTCACGCAATACCCCGATTTTGCGTGACGAAAATACTAGGACCGCCAACTTCTAGTAGCGTTGTCACGCAAAACGCCTTGTTTGCGTGACGTGAGTACTAGGAGCGCCAACTCGCCATCAACCCCGCAGAACGCCAGTGGCCCGGCCAATCACAAGGATTGCCGGGCCACCGCTGATGCGCATGCGCATCAGATGAGCAGCAAAATCACTTCGCGCTGTTGTCGCGACGCTCGACGATGCGAGCGGCCTTGCCGCGCAGCGAGCGCAGGTAGTACAGCTTCGCGCGACGCACGCGACCCTTGCGCACCAGCTTGATCGAATCGATCGCCGGGGAGTGCAGCGGGAAGCGGCGCTCGACGCCGGTGCCGAAGCTGACCTTGCGCACGATGAAGGTCTCGCGCACGCCAGTGCCCTGACGGGCGATCACCACGCCGGTGAACGTCTGGATACGGGAGTTGTTGCCTTCCTGAATCTTGACGTTGACGTCGACGGTGTCGCCGGGGCGGAACTCCGGAATGCTGTCGATGGACTTCATATGAGCGGCATCAAATGCCTCAATGGCGTTAACCATGATTATCTCCTGTCGCTGCCGCATACCAGCGCACATCCTTTGGACTCGCTGCCGACGTTGCTACCAACGTACTGACAGTGTGCCCAACAATCTGTATTTCCAGCGCGTTGCCCTGGAAAGCCAGCCGATTCGCCTCGCAGCCCTTGCGGGAGCGCGGCTGAACCCCGGTGAAGCGACGAACCTATGCGGCGGCTCGTCACTCGACACAGCAAAGCACTATCATAAGCGATTCGCCAGACAGCAGCGAAGCGGGCTTCGCCATCCGCGAGTCTTAGGAAACGCAGACGAAAACGCAGTCACACGGCAAGCCCTGTGGTCCATATGTTCTGCACAATCGCTGCACAGCGTCACGGCGACACTCCGGTTGCACCGCGATTGACAAATCCAGCCAGGGGCTTTAGCTTGAAGTCGAATCGGTAGGTAAGGCTACCGCAGGGATATGGATCGCTGCCGCAAACCAGTGGAGACACTGCGCGCAGGTCAGCAGTTCTTGTCGAGTCAAGGCATGAACTAATGCGATGCCACCGCCCTGCGAAGCTGAAGCTCAGACGATGACGAGTTGATGGACGGCTATCGTGCCGCGCCACCTCCCCGCAACTGTTTCGGGCGATCTGCCGAGCAGCGTATCCGACCGGATGCGCTGACGCTTAAGTTCAATGAGCACAGAGTTCAGCTGGCACAAAGCCCAGCTGGCGCAGGACGCAAGGAGGTGATGGATCATGAGCGACGAACTTCCCAGTAGTTGTCGTTACGCAACGCAATGCAGCGTGCTCATGCCAATCGCACGCCGCTTCCCTGTTTCATCCTTATGTGTTTTATCCCTATGACTTGGTCTCGGTCTCGTATAACCGACTTTGCCTGTCGCCGACGCTAATCGTCCCGTTTCCGCGTGACGCCGTATCACTGCGTTATGTCACGTACATGCGTTCACGTCTATCGCATGACGTGAGCATGGCATGAGCCTGACGTGAGAACGCCATGATGTGCGACATGCTGCACATGCCAAAACAGTGCGCAGCAGAGTGTACGCAACGGACGGCGTCACGGCGCATGACATTGGTAGACCGCGCAGCCAGCACATGGATGAATCAGGGCCCGACCCGAATCATTCATATCATGCCGTGATCGGCTTCCAGCAATGGACCACGGCCAAGGCACAAAGGACGCCTCATGACCATATTCACTACCGTCCGGACTCCGGCAACGCAGTCCAAGAGCCCAATCGCCACCCAACGGCGCATCATATCCGACTGCCTGGTGGTGGCCGGAATCCTCGCCGTGTTCGGCGCGCTGGCCTATCTGACTCCGGGCGTCGTCGCACCCGTCGGCCCGCAGGGAATTCCTTCGAGCGTGCCCACGAACCTAGGCGCCCTGCCCTATGACGTGATGCGCTCGGTGCTGCGCATGGCCATAGCGCTGGCGTTCTCCTTCGTTTTTTCGGTGCTGTACGGGCTGGCCGCTGCCCGCTCGCGCCGCGCCGGCAAGGTGCTTATCCCGCTGCTCGACGTGCTGCAGTCCGTGCCGATTCTCGGCTTCCTCTCGGCCACGGTGACCATATGGCTGGCGCTCTTCCCCGGTTCGATGCTGGGCGTGGAAGCCGCGTCTATCTTCGCGATCTTCACCAGCCAAGCCTGGAATATGACCTTCGCCTTCCACCGCTCGCTGCTGAGCGAGCCGGCGGAACTCGACGAGGCCGCGCGCATGTTCCGGCTTACGCGCTGGCAGCGGTTCTGGAAGCTCGACATGCCCAACGCCGCGATTCCCATGCTGTGGAACTGCATGATGAGTGTCGGCGGCGGCTGGTTCTTCCTGACCGCCTCGGAGATGATCTCCGTCAACAACCGCACCTACGCACTTCCCGGCATCGGCAGCTATGTCGCCGCAGCCAGCAGCCAAGGCGACTTCGGCAAGGTCGGCTGGGCCATCGTCGCGATGATCGTCGTCGTGCTGGCCATCGATGGCCTGGTATGGAAGCCGCTGACCGCATGGGCGGAGAAGTTCCGCATCACTCAGAGCGAATCCTCCATGCAGCGCACGAGCCTGGTGCTCACCATCATCCGCCAGTCCCACATCGATGACTGGCTGGGCATGCTGCTGCGCCCCGTCGGCGATCTGCTCGACCGCGTCATGCGCCCGCTGGGCCGCACCGGCTCGACCCGCGCTCCCAAGGCCAGCCGCCAGCGCGTCGGCGATATCGCATTCAATATCGTCATCGCCGTGGCGCTCATCACTGGAACCGCAGCATTGCTCGGCTCCATCAAGTCCACCATCGGATTCGGCGAGACATGGCACATCATCACTTTGGGAAGCCTGACCTTCCTGCGCGTGGTGCTGCTGACCATCGTATGCTCAGTCATCTGGGTGCCAATCGGCGCGATGATCGGCATGAACCCGCGACTGTCGCGCTTCATGCAGCCCATCGTGCAGGTTCTGGCGAGCTTCCCGGCCAATTTCCTCTTCCCCTTCGTCATCTTGTGGTTCCTCGCATGGCACATCGACCTCGGCTGGGGCTCCATCCTGCTCATGGCGCTGGGCACGCAATGGTACATCCTGTTCAACGTGATCGCCGGCGCCAGCCAGATTCCCGACGATTTGCGCGAGATGGCGGCGAATATGCGCCTGCCGCGCATCATGCGCTGGACCAAGCTGATTCTGCCCGCCGTCTTCGGCTCCTGGTGCACCGGCGGCATCACTGCGGCAGGCGGCGCGTGGAACGCCTCCATTATCGCGGAATACGTCGAATCAGGCAGGCACACGCTCACCACGCCTGGCCTGGGCTCGTACATCACCGAAGCGACGGCGGTCGGCGACACGATGAAGACGCTGGTCGGCGTCGTGGTGATGAGCCTGTTCGTCGTCGCAGTCAACCGGCTGTTCTGGAACCCGCTCGAACGGTACGCCGCCAAGCGATTCGCAATCACCGCCTGAACACGCGGCCCGCGCGGCAGGAACGGCTGACGCCGGCATATGCGAATGATTAGAAACAATGACAATGACAATGACAATGAACAATACTCAAGGACGCACTATGACGAACTTCACCTTCAAGAACGCAGCAGCCGCAGACACCACAATCAGGAATGCCGCGAGCAAGCGGGTGACCACGACCCGCGCCGAATTCGCGCATCTCGACGCCACCCACGGCAATATCATCAGCGCGCAGCACATCTCCCAGCGCTTCGCCACGGACAAGAAGACGGATCTCACCGTGCTCGACGACATCTCCTTCACGCTCTATGACAATGAGATCGTCGCCATTCTCGGCCGCTCCGGCGCCGGCAAATCGACATTCCTGCGCATTCTCGCCGGACTCGTCCAGCCCAGCGAGGGCAGCGTCGAATACCGCGGAGCACCGTTGAACGGGCCGAATCCCGGCGTTTCCCTCGTCTTCCAGACCTTCGCGCTCATGCCGTGGCTCACTGTCCAGGCCAACGTGGAGCTGGGGCTTGAAGCTCGGGGCATGCCCCGGAGCCAGCGGCGCGACGTGGCTCTCGCGGCCATCGATGCCATCGGTCTCGACGGCTTCGAATCGGCGTATCCCAAGGAATTGTCCGGCGGCATGCGCCAGCGCGTCGGCATCGCCCGCGCACTGGTGATGCGCCCGGATGCGCTGTTCATGGACGAGCCCTTCTCGGCGCTCGATGTGCTGACTGCGGAGAATCTGCGCCAGGAGGTTCTCAGCCTGTGGAACGGCAAGGACCAGGGCATCCGTTCGATTCTCATGGTCACGCACAATATCGAGGAGGCTGTGGAAATGGCCGACCGCGTCATCGTGTTCGGATCGCATCCGGGCCGGCTCATCGCTCAGACATCAATCGACCTGCCACGGCCGCGCAACCGCCACAGCGCCGAATTCGAAGCACGGGTCGACTACCTGTACTCGGTGCTGACCGGTACGCAGTCGCATCCCCAGACGCCGCGCTCCGCTGCGGGCAAGACTGAAGGCGATGCTGCGACTGCGGCTACGGCAGCGTCTCGACAGGGGCAGGCGACATCAAAGGCTGCTGCAGTGCCGTCGGCACTGTCACAGCCGCCAACATCGCCAACATCGCCAACATCATCAGCATCATCAGCCCCGTCAGACCAGCACAGCGACGCCGCCGAGCACACGCAAGGCATGCAAGCCACAGCCGACAAGGCCGCAGCTACTGCGCAACCAGCAGGCGTAACACCCGCTGGCGCAACGCCCACCGGTACAAACGAATCGCATGCGACGCCGAGGGCGACAGCAGCCGACCAACCGTTCCTGCCCAATGCCACGCCGGGCGGTCTGGCTGGCCTGCTTGATGTGATAGCGGAGAACCCCTCCGGCATAGATCTCGCCGATCTCGCCAGTCTGCTGTCCTTCGAGGTGGACGACCTCTTCCCCCTGATTGATGCGGGAGCGATGCTCCGCG
The DNA here is from genome assembly GCF_022655035.1 of Bifidobacterium tibiigranuli. Taxonomy (GTDB): domain Bacteria; phylum Actinomycetota; class Actinomycetes; order Actinomycetales; family Bifidobacteriaceae; genus Bifidobacterium; species Bifidobacterium tibiigranuli_A. Next base: position 574,647 of record NZ_JALCUA010000001.1, read on the forward strand.
TGCTGGCCGTCCGCGAAGGGCGCGTGCGGCTCACCGATCAGGGCTGGGCATGGCACGATGCGGACATTCTGGGCTCGAAACAGGTCTTTGCGCGGTTGGCCTTGCAGCACGCTCCCCTCGTGCGCACCATCGATCTCGCTCTCAAACAGTCGGAAACCGGTCGTCTGCGCGGTGAACTGGTGCTCAATCTGCTGCGCAACCGCCACGAGGATGCCAAGGCATGGCAGCAGTTCCACATCGCCGTCACATGGGGCCGCTACGGCGAGCTCTTCGATTATGATGCCGACGACGACCTGCTCATCATCGACGAGGAGAACAGGTAATAAGCGTCACCTTTTGACCGCTAACACATGGCTGACGTACATTTCGTAACGTTAATAGGCTGATTTGCGTCGCCTTTTGTACGCCAGCCTCGCGTTATCGGTCAAAAAGCGACGCCGAGGCACGACGGCAGCGTCACAACGCCCGCACTATCTCCGTGATAGTGCGGGCGTTGTGACGTTCGAGGCGAGGAATCGCTGTCAGAACTGATATATCAGAACTTGCGGTGCTCGCGGTAGAACTTGATCAAGCCCTGGGTGGAGGCGTCCTGCTGCGCGAGGGCGTCATCATCCTGCGAAATCGCGGGAGTGATCTGCTTGGCGAGCTGCTTGCCCAGCTCCACGCCCCACTGGTCGTAGGAATCCAGGCCCCACACGGTGCCTTCGACGAAGGTGATGTGCTCATAGAGCGCAATCAGCTCGCCCAGCGAGAACGGGGTCAGCGCGTCGCCAAAAATCGAAGTGGTCGGGCGGTTGCCTGCGAAGACGCGCGCCGGCACGATCTCCTCGGCTGTGCCTTCCTCACGCACTTCGTCAGCGGTCTTGCCGAAGGCCAGCGCCTTGGTCTGCGCGAGGTAGTTGCCCAGGAACAGCTCGTGCACATCCTGGCCGCCGTCCTTGGTCGGGTTCGGCGTATTGGCGAAAGCGATGAAGTCGGCCGGAATGAGCTGCGTGCCCTGATGGATGAGCTGGTAGAAGGCGTGCTGGCCGTTCGTGCCGGGCTCGCCCCAGAAGATCTCGCCAGTCTCGGTGGTGACGGGCGTGCCGTCCCAGCGCACGGACTTGCCGTTGGATTCCATCGTGAGCTGCTGCAGGTAGGCCGGGAAGCGGTGCAGGTACTGGTCGTAGGGCAGCACCGCGTGCGACGCGGCCTTGAAGAAGTTGCGGTACCAGACGTTGAGCATGCCCAGCAGCACGACGGCGTTCTTATCGAACGGCGTGGTGGCGAAGTACTCGTCAATCGCGTGGAAGCCGTGCAGGAACTCCTCGAAGCGCTCCGGCCCGAAGACCACGGCGAGCGAGGTGCCCACTGCGGCGTCGACGGAGTAGCGGCCGCCGACCCAGTTCCAGAAGCCGAAGGCGTTGGTGGGGTCGATGCCGAATTCGGCGACCTTCTCGAGATTCGTGGAGACGGCCACGAAGTGCTTGCTCACCGCTTCGGAATTCTTCTCGTCCGAACCGTCGACAGCGCCGGCGGCCTTGAGGCCCTTCAGCAGCCAAGTACGCGCCTCGCGGGCGTTGGTCAGCGTTTCGAGCGTGGTGAAGGTCTTGGAGACGATGATGAACAGCGTGGTCTCCGGGTCCAGGCCCTTGGTCTTCTCAGCGATGTCATTGGGGTCGATGTTGGAGATGTAGCGTGCGCTGATGCCCGCGTCCGCATAGGCCTTGAGTGCCTCGTACACCATGACGGGGCCGAGGTCGGAGCCGCCGATGCCGATGTTGACGACCGTGGTGATCTTCTTGCCGCTCACGCCGGTCCACTCGCCGGAGCGAACCCTGTCGGCGAAGGCGTAGATGCGCGAAAGCACTTCGCGCACGTCCTTGACCGTGTCCTGGCCATCGACGATGAACTTGCCCTCGTCCTCGGCCGGGCGGCGCAGCGCGGTGTGGAGCACGGCGCGATCCTCGGTGTTGTTGATATGCACGCCGGTGTACATCGCCTTGGTGCGCTCATCGAGCTTGACGGCCTTGGCAAGGTCGGCGAAGAGCGCCAGCGTCTCGGGCTTGATCAGGTTCTTGGACAGGTCGAAGTGCAGATCGCCTGCGTCGAAGCTGAGCTTATCGACACGCGATGCATCATTGGCGAACCAGGTCTTGAGGTCTACGCCCTCATCCTGAAGCTGGTCGAAATGCTGCTGCAGCGCAGCCCATTCGGGCGTCTGCGTCGCATCGATAGGAGGATTGATGGCCATGTATGGTCCTTTCGTCGTCACTACGAACCAGTGCGGCATACGGACGGCTGCAATGCTCGCAGCGCGGTCACGCTGATTCCTTCAGTTCACAAGATACTCACAAAATAGGACAGCGGACGCGCCCCGGCGATGCTCCGGCGAGGCCCCGGCGACCCACGCCTACAAGGCCATGCCTACAGAATGGCGTCCCGGCCTTCGTCCTGCAGATGCGACACGACGGATTTGATCTCCTGGCTGCGGGCGCGGGGGGCGATGAGCAGGGCGTCCGGCGTGTCGGCCACGACCATGTCATTGACCCCGAGCAGCACGATCGTGCGCCCGGACATGGGCGCGACCACGTCTCCGGCGGAATCGAGGCACACCACCTGGTCGGTGTCTCCCATGACCTTGAGATTGCGCTCATTCACGCTGGGGAGCAGAGCCGCCACCGAGTTGAAATCGCCGATGTCGTCCCAGCCGAAGTCGCCCGGGATCACCGCGACGCCGCCGCTCAAGCTCAGCGGCTCCGCCACGGCGTAGTCGAAGGCAATCTTCTCGATGCCCGACCAGTAACGGGCCATGGCCTCGTCCACGGCCTCCTCCCTAGTTGCGGCAGGAGCCATATAGGCGTCGGCGATGCGCGAAATCGCCTCGAACATCGCCGGTCTGCTCGTGCTCAGATGACCGAGCAGCACGTCGGCGCGCATCACGAACATGCCGGCGTTCCAGCGGTATTCGCCGGTCGATAGGTACGCCAGCGCAGTGGAAGCGTCGGGCTTTTCCACGAAGCGCTCCACCTCGCGCGCGCTGGGCGCCTGCGGGATACGCGCGGCGAGCGAAGCCCCCTGATGGATGTAGCCGAACGCGGTGGAGGGACGCGAGGCGGCGATGCCGATGGTCGTGACATACCCGGCGCGCGCGGTCGCCACCGCCTGTCGCACCGATTCGGCGAAGGCCTCGCGGCCGCGTATCACATGGTCGGCGGCGAAGGAGCCCACGATGGTCTGCTCGCCGTAGCGCCGCGCGAGCACGGCCGTCGCCAGTGCGATTGCGGCCGTGGAATCGCGGGGAACCGGTTCGGCGAAAATGTTCTCGACATCCACATCGGGCAGCTGCTCGCGCACCGGCTCCACATACCGCCAGCCGGTGCTCACTACGACGTGGTCCTTCCCCGCGAGCGCCGCCAACCGGTCAAAGGTCGACTGCAGCAGCGTGCGCCCCTGGCCGAGCGGATCGAAAAGGAACTTCGGCTTGGCGACGCGGCTGAGCGGCCACAGCCGCGTGCCGGTGCCGCCGGCCGGAATAATCGCGTGGAAATCGCCAAAATCGTTCGTCTCGCTCATGTGCACCATTGTCGCGCAGCGACCGAACAAGGCGGGACACGGTGGAGATACGGCAAGGACACGGCAGGGCCGATCCGCATTGGACAAATTCTAGGGCTTCCAGTACACTCTATTTTTTGTGCGCGAGTGGCGAATGCCGCTCGGGCAGATGCCGCTTTAGCTCAGTTGGTAGAGCGTCTCACTCGTAATGAGAAGGTCGACAGTTCGATTCTGTCAAGCGGCTCCATCTTTTTCGTGTGTGCATATAGCGATTATCCCGCATTCCGCATTGCTTTATCGTGCTTTACCGTTCTTTATCGCTTCAGGTATTACCGTATTAAGCATTACTGCTAGGCATCACCGCATTACCCGTCCGTCCTAAAGACGGCTCGTCAGCCATGGAACGATGACATCGAAGCCGATGAAGCCAATCAGCCACAAGATGGCGATGACAACGTAGGGCCATATGTGGGCGCGGCTGATGGCTACGAATTCGCGGATGAACGCGGTCGGCCAGTAGTAGCCACTCGTGCGGCTGCCGACGCCGTCCGCCTTCAGCCCGATCTGATGCGCGTACTCGCTCGCGCGGAACACGTGGTAGTCGCTGGTCACGAGCGCGGCGCGATAGGCGTGCGGACCCGCGCCGCTGCGCCCGTCCATGATGTCCTTCGAGAATCGCAGGTTCTCCATGGTCGTCGTCGAGCGGTCCTCCATGAGTATGCTCTCCTCGGGAATATGCCGTTCCTCGGTCAGGTATGCGCGCATCGCGGCGGCCTCGCTGACGACTTCGTCGCTGCCCTGCCCGCCGGACACGATGAGCACGCCGTAGCGCTGCTGACGCTCCCACAGCTCCACGGCCTTGTCGATGCGCCCGCGCAGCAGCGGCGTCGGCTTGTCGCCACTCAGCCCCGCGCCGTGGATGATGATGTAGTCATAGCGCCGGTTGCGCGGCATGATGCGGTACAGCCATGAGTATGCGAGCAGCGCGGCGAACGAGAAGAAGAACCACAGGCCTTCGAGCAGCACCAGCCCGATCAGGCTGGCGAGCCAACGCGGCCCGCGGCCGGAGTCCCATGCGTACAGCGCGAGGAAGGCGACCACGGCGAGTGCCAGCGCACCCGGCAGCATGGTGGCCAGCGACAGCCCCTCATGCCGGATGACGCTCACCGAGTTGACCACGAGGAACACAATCACGAGGAACGGCGCCAGACCGACCACCGCAATCGCCAGCACGACAAGCCATACCTGCTGGGAGACCACCAGCCCCGCGCCGATCAGCGACATCACCAGCAGCATGAACCAGATGGCATTGCGGAACTGCCGCGGCTCCTTGATGAACGACACGAGGAACACGGTTCCGAACACGGCTGCGGGCACGAAAAGCACCGCAATCGCCCAAGGACTCAGACTCATCGCTGCACTCCCTTTCTCATCATGGAGCTTCATTGCCTCCCCATCCTACCGGTTCGGATTCGCCGTCGAAAGCTTCGCTCCACCCGCCCGAAATACAAAGGGGGGTCACAAACGCGCCAAACATTGCTATATTGGTAGGGTTTACGGTCGAAGAACGAGAGCGGGAGCGCATGTCAGTACAGCAGGAAATGGCGTTGCAATCGGATATGCGTCGCGTCGTCGAAACGCTTCACCGCGAAGAGACCAACGTCACACCCTACCGCAGCGAGTACCGCCAATTGCTGGACAACCACGGCAAGATGATTCGCGCCACGCTCGTCGTGCTCTTCGCGCGGACCGCCAGCAAAGATTCTGGGAGACTTGACGAGCAGGTGATAACCGGCGCCGCGGCAATCGAAATGCTGCATCTGGCCACGCTTGTGCACGACGATGTGCTCGATTCGGCGCCCATTCGGCGCAACCAGCCCACCGTGCACATTACGGCCGGCAACAAGGCCGCGATATACCTCGGCGATCTGATTCTGTCGCGATACATGGAGATCATGGCCGGAATCGCGCCGAGCACCGATTTTCTGCGTGAACAGGCCTCGACGGTCTGCGAGATCGTCGGCGGCGAGCTGCTGCAGGAATCGGCGCGCCATCACGCCGAGACGACGCTCGACTACTACCGCAAGGCCATCGGGGGCAAAACCGCCGCGCTCTTCCGACTTGCCTGCCTCACCGGCGTGCGGCTGGGTGCGCAAGGTTCGCAGGGTCCCAACGCGTCGCAGCCTGACCCAACGTTGGTGGATACCGCGCGGGCCTTCGGCAACCATCTCGGCATGGCCTTCCAGATCATGGACGACATCGCCGATTTCGACCTCGCCCACGACACCGGCAAGCCCAAGCTCGAAGATGTGGCGGACGGCATCTACACGCTGCCTGTGCTGCTGGCGCTGCGCGACGATCCCGATTTCGCCCAGTTGCTGAGCCGCGATGACCCGCAGGCCGTGGAAGACTACTTGCAGGCTCATCCCGAGCTGCTGGAACGCTCCCGGGACGAGGCCATGCAGCATCTTGACGACGCCGAGGCGTGTCTTGGCGACTTGGCTGGTACTGTCCGTCCAAAGGCGATTGTGCAGCTCAGCGACGTGCTGCACCGCATCCGCAAGCAGCTGTAGTTACAGGCAATTACCACTACAGGCAGTTGTATTACGCGGCGAGTTCGCCGACGTCGAGCCGGTAGAGCTCGCGGAAACGGGCGTTGCTGCGGTAGAGCTCGTGCGGCGCGCCTTGCATCGCGATGCGGCCTGATTCGAGGAACACCACACGGTCCGCATCCTCAAGGCCCTGCAGGTGATGGGTCACCCACAGCAGCGTGCGCTGCTGGCTCACTCGGAAAATCATGGTCATCAGCGCCCGCTCGGTAAGCGGGTCAAGGCCGATGGTCGGCTCGTCCAGCAGAATAACCGGCGTGTCCTTGAGCAGTATTCTAGCCAAGGCGAGGCGCTGGCGCTGGCCGCCGGAAAGCCGCTGACCTGATTCATCGACCGGCTCGGCAAGCTGCCCAGGCAAGCCACGCACGAAATCACCGAGCTGCACGTCATCCAGCGCCTGCCAGACCTCGCTATCCGGGGCGTCGGGCCGGCCGAGCCGCACGTTGTCGCCGATAGTCGTGTTGAATACGAAAGCCTGCTGGTTGAGGTAGCCGAACAGCCGCGTGCGCTCGGATTGCAGCGCCCGCACCGGTATGCCGTTGACGCGAATCTCGCCGCGCTGGGGCACAAGATCGCCGAGCAGCAGCTGCAGAATCGTGGTTTTGCCCTCGCCGCTGGGGCCGAGCAGCGCCACCTTCTGGCCGGCGTCGATATGCAGACTGAAATCATCGAGCAACATGGGCTGGTCAGGGCCATAGGAAAACGTCACATGGTCGAAATCGATGTTGCTCAGCGGCCCGGCAAGCGTCTGCTGCGGCACTTCGGCGGGCTGATGCGATTCCACGCGCTCGGTCAGCGCATTGAGATGTTCCAGCGAATCGCTGTACAACGGCACTTCGGCGAAGGCCTGCGCCACGACAATGAAGCAGTCGATCAGCGGGAACAACGCCAGCACCACGGCGGCCGCGAAATCAGCGCTATCGGCGTTGGATGTCAGGAACAGCGCCGAACCGGCCAGCAAACCTACCGCCATCACGGCGAAGATCATCTGGATGGCGAAGTTGCGCCAACGCTCGAAGCGCTTCTGCTCGGCCTGGCTGGCACCGATTGCCGAGAACTGCTCGGCCCCCGTTGCACCGAACTCCTCGCCGCGATGCGTGATAACCCAGTCGCCAAGCCCCAGATAGCTTTCGGTCACGGCCGTGTATTCGTGCTGCTGCGCCGCCTTCTCGCGCGCATAGCGGGCATCGGAGAACGCCAGCGATATCAGTGGTATGGCAATCAGCACCAGCGCGAAGAGTAGGAAGAGGATCAGGCTGGTCTGCCATGAGAAGACGCCGACCGCAATCGTAACGGCAACCCACATGATATAGGCCACAATCGTGGGGAAAATCGTGCGCAGATAGAAGTTCTCCAAATGGTCCAAGTCGTCGGCGAGCAGGCCGAGCACGGTGCCGGTGCGCTCGTGCTCGGTCAGGAAGGCCGCATCGCGCGACAGCGTGCGGTACAGCTGCACACGCAGCTTGGAGACCACGCGCAGCACCCAGTCGTGGCTGGCGATGCGTTCGAGGTACTTGAATGACGGCCGGCCGATGCCGAAGGCGCGCGTGAGCACGATGGGCACGTAGACCGCGAAGATGTTGTACGGGTGGCGGGCCGAGCGGCTGATGAGGAAGCCGGAGGTGAACATCAGTCCGGCGCCGCATACGAAGGTCAGCGCGCCGACAAGGAAAATCGCCGCCAGCAGCGCGCGATGCTGGCGCAGATAGGGCCAGAACCAGTGGTCTTTGCGCCAGATGCCCAGGTAGCGCGAGAAACCGGTGGAGCGTGAGGTGCTGCCGTTGCTGGAAGCGGCGCTGTCAGGATTGCTGCCGGAGTTCGCGTTAGTGTCCGTATTAGTGTCCGTATGCTGGGACAGCGAGTCCACGTTGATGTCGTTATCGTTCATGACATTGTCGTTGATGACTGTATCTTCGGCGTTATTCATTGAAGTACCCCTCAATCCGGTTGCCGCCCAGCTCGCCGATCAGCTCGCTCAGCGGGCCGCTGTGGCCTATCAGCTCGCGTGGCGTGCCAGCCTCCACGATGCGCCCGCCGTCCAGCACAAGCACCTTATCGACGTTCGCCAGCCAGTGCAGCCGGTGCGTGGCGAATATCACCAGATGATCGTCCATAAGCGGCAGCAGGGTCTGCTTGAGGTCATATTCGGTTTCGATGTCCAAATGCGCGGTCGGCTCGTCGAAGAGCAGAATCGAGCGCGAATGGTCCGCGATGACCCGGGCCAGGGCGATGCGCTGCGCCTGCCCGCCGCTGATGCCGCGATTGCCCTCTCCTATCAGCGTGTCAAAGCCGTCGGGAAGCGTGCCGAGCCAATCGCCCAATCCGGCCTGCTCGGCGGCGGCGCGCACGTCGCTGTCACTCGCCGACTGGTCATAGAAGCGGATGTTGCTGGCGATGGAGCCGCTGAAGATATACGGCGTCTGCGGGATATAGCTGATATGCCGCTGCCAGGCGGGCGCGTTGAACTGCGTGAGCTGCCGCCCATCGAGTTCGATAGCGCCGCTCTGCGGGATGTTGAAGCCGGCCAGCAGGTCAATCAGCGTCGATTTGCCTGCGCCCGACCGCCCGATGATGGCTACTTTCTCGAAGCCATGCAGGGTGAAGGAGAGATCGTGCAGCGCGGGGTGGGCGTCGTCAGATTGGTTGGCTGCTGCGGCATCGCTATGAGCCTCATTGCCACCTGCGGCATCATAAGCAAAGTCAAGCCCGCGCACGCTCAGCGTGCTATCGCTCCCCCAGCCTCGCCAGTCGAGTTCGTCGTCCGGCTCGGGTTCAGGCGTATCAAGCAGACTGTTGATGTCCTGCAAGGCGTTCTTGCCATTGAGTGTCGCATGGTAGTCGTCGCCGAATTGGCGGATAGGCAGGAAATACTCCGGCGCGAGTATCAGCGAGAGCAAGGCCGGAAGCAGTGCGACCGTGCCGTTGATCAGCCCGTTGCCCAAGGCCACGGCCATAATCGCAATCGCCAAAGTCGTGAAGAAGTCGAGCGCGAAGGTGGAGGTCATCGCCACTCTGAGAACGCTATTCGTGCGCTTGCGGAAGCGGTCGCTGGCACTGGCGACCGTGCGCTCGTACTCCTTGTCGACGCCGAGCATTTTCAGAGTCGGCAGACCCAGAATCGTATCGACGAAGGTGTTGTTCAGCTCGCGGAACTCCGCGTACTGCTTGTCGGATTTGTCGCGGGCGGCGATGCCCAGAATCGCCATGAAGAAGAACAGCAGCGGCATCATAAACAGCAGCACCAGGCCGCTGAGCCAGCTCTGCGACCACACGGCGACCAGCACGATAACCGGGATGAAGCCCATATCCATCATTTTCGGCAGCACGGTCTGGATATAGGTTTTGGTCTGGTCAAGCCCGTCGATGAGCATGGTCACCGAAGCGCCGGTTCCCCGCTTAGCCAACGCTGCCGGCCCGAGCCGGAAAATCTTGCGCTGCACCTGCGGACGCAGCTCGCCGACCACGCCGCCTGCGTAACTGGTGGCGACCCGCTGTTTGCCCACCTCGCACAGCTGGCGGCAGGCGAAGGCCACGGCGAATATCGCCACGGGCAGCGGCAGCGATGATATCGCGTGCCGCTGCCAGATCTCCACAAGCGCGCGGGTCAGGCCGTATGCCTGCGCCACGATGCTGGCGCCCTGCACCAGCGAAAGCACCGCCAGCAGCCCCATGGCCTGCCTGAACCCGGGGAAACGAAACAGGCTTTTGTCGATCACCGCACACCTTCTTTTCTGGGCTTGCACCGCACAGTACCCACTACCCAGTACCCGGTTACCCTGTACCATTACCGAGCGTCAATTCAAGCGAAGGCTGCGCCGGCATTCCGCCAACGCAGCCTTCGCAATTTTCGCAGTCTCACTGTGCAACGCAGCCTATAGATGCTAGGGGCGCTGCGCTGCACCAGCATTCGTTAGCCAGCGTATTCCAGATTCGCGTTGGGCTTGCTCTCAGCCGCGTCGATGGCCGGCAGGCGCTTGCGCTGCAGCGCATAGCTCCACACGAAGTACGCCACGACGACCGGCAGCAGCACGCACAGCACGACGGTCATGATGCCCATCGTGTACGGCGAGGCCGAAGCGTCCCTGATGAGCAGGTCGTTGGCCGGATTGGTCGCGATCATCACGCGCGGGAACAGCCCGTTGAAGATGAAGGCGATGATGCCCGCCAGCGTCACAGCTGAGGAAACGAAGGCCCAGCCGCCGCGATGCGCGAACGCGGCCGCATGCCCGGCGATGGTCGCCGCGAGAATCACCACGGTAATCAGCCAGCTCGAAACCGGGCGGGCAGCATAGAAATCAGTGAATATCAGCGCGAAAATCACGAACACTACCAGCGCCGGATAGGCAATCCAGTAGATCTTCTGCGTCACATTGAGCATTTTGCGCGACAGATCGCGGTCGAGCTTGAGGCTCAGGAAATGTAGGCCATGCACGAAGCAGAAGAACACGGTAGCGATGCCGCCGACCACGGAGAGCCAGTTGAACACATCGAAGAAGCTTGCCCAGACATTGCCTTGGCTGTCCATCGGCACGCCCTGGATGAGGCTGGTGAGCATCATGCCCAGGAAGAACGGCGCGAAGAGGCTGCCGACGAAATTCGCCCACTGCCACACCGAGCGTTCGCGGTCGGTGAGCGCGTGCGCGGCGAACTCGAAGGACACGCCACGCAAAATCAGCGCCACGAGCACGAGGAACAGCAGAATGTAGTAGCCGGAGAACAGGCTGGCGTACCACAGCGGGAAGGCCGCGAACATCGCGCCGCCTGCCGTGATGAGCCATACCTCGTTACCGTCCCAGTGCGGACCGATAGCGCGCATGAACAGGCTGCGTTCGCGGCCATTCTCCGCGACGAAGCGCGTGGACATGCCGACGCCGAAGTCAAGCCCGTCGAGCACCAGGAACAGCGCGAACAGCAGCGCAATGACAAAGAACCATAAACCTTGCAGGAAACTCATGAGAGTGCCACGCTCCTTTCAGCGCCCGACTTGCCGGCGATTGACCCAGCCGATGCGGCAGCACCAGCAGCCGCAGAGTCCGTTGATTTCGCCTTAGCCGCCTTAGCTGCCTTGGACTGCCTCACCGGCAGCTCGCCCTCGCCGTCCGGACCCTGGTACAGCACCCGGCGCGAGTAGAAGATCATCACCGCTCCCAGCAGCAGGAACAGCAGGAAGTAGACGATATTGGTGAACAGCAGCCCCGGCACGGTGGCGGTCGGGGAGACGCCGTCAGCAATGGTCAGCAGCCCGTAGACGATCCACGGGTAGCGGCCGAGCTCGGTGATGAGCCAGCCGCCGGTTGTGCCGATGAACGGCACGAAGGTGCACGCGCCCATGATCCACAGCAGCCAGCGGTAGTTCATCAGCGTGCCTGTGCCATCACCCTTGCCCTTGCGCGTGAACCACAGCGCCAGAATCGAGGCCAGCCCTGATATCGCCGCGGAAAGCGCCATGAATCTGAAGCTCCAGAACAGCGCGTTGACCGGCACGTAGTAGTTCATATCCTTGCCGAACTTCGCGTCGTACTGCTCGTGCAGCTCCTTGTCTACCGTATCCATGCCCTTGACCGAGCCGGAAGCCTTGTGATACGAGAGCAGCGAAAGCATGTACGGGATTTCGATGCTCTTGGCGGTCTTGTCATTCTCGTTGATCAGCGAGACGACGGCCCACGGCGCCGGATCCTTGGTGTCCTCGTAGATGGCCTCGGTCGCCGCGAACTTCATCGGCTGATCCTTGATGATGAACTGCGTCTGCAAATCGCCGGCATACGTGACGAACACGGCGCCCACGAGCGCGACCACCGCGCCGAAGCGGATCGACTTGGTGAAGAAGGCCTTGTCGCCGTCATGCTGCTGCGTGCGCTTGTGCAGCATGGCGAAGGCGCTCATGCCCAGGATGATCATGCCGCCGGTCATCACCGCTGCGAAGATGACGTGCGGGAAGGCTCGCCACAGCTGTGGATTGGCGACCACGTCCATGAAGCTGCGCAGCCGCACATGCCCGGTCGCCTTGTCGATCTCGAAGCCGGTCGGGTGCTGCATGAAGCTGTTGGCTGCCAGAATCCAGATGGCCGACAGCGTCGAACCCAGCCAGGTCAGCCAGATGAAAAGCGCATGCACGCCGGGCTTGAAGCGGTCCCAGGTGAACATCCACACGCCGATGAAGGTCGATTCCAGGAAGAAGGCGAGCAGCGCCTCGATGGCGAGCGGAGCTCCGAAGATATCACCCATGAAACGCGAGTAGTTCGACCAGTTCATGCCGAACTGGAACTCCTGGATGATGCCGGTGACCACGCCCACGGCGAAGCTGAGCAGGAAGATCTTGCCCCAGAATTTCGCCATTTTCAGGTACAGCGGGTTCTTGTTCACCGCGTAGATCGTCTCCATGATGGCCACGGCGAGCGCCAGCCCGATCGAAACCGGGATGAAGAAGAAATGATAGATGGTCGTCATCGCGAACTGGAATCGCGACAGCCCCAGAATGGATAATCCCACGATTATGCCTCTTTTCGAACGATGTTTCGCACGATATCTGCCCGGGCAGAGCCACGCGCCATGCCCGGCGGGCGGCTCTGCCCAGTTGCTCAGTACTTGGTGCTCAGTGCCTGTTAGCCAGTACTGTGCTTATTCAAGCACTGTGTTTATTGAGTACCAGTCTACCGAGCGCCGGTGTGCCGAATGTCTAGTTGCTTTCCAGCATTTCCTTGAGATGCGCCAGCTCGAATACGGAGCGGTCGTTGACCATGCGCTTGACCATGCTGACCTTGTGGCCCTTGAGTTTCCAATGGCCCATCACGTTCAGCTCGGCCACGCCGGTGTGCGGCCCGAGCGAGCAGACCGTGCCCAGGCTCTTGAAGATGAACTTGTGCGGTTCGCGGCCGACCAGGCGCGCCGCGACATTGGCTGCGACGACATCGGCCTGCGCGATGGAGATCTGCGCGGTCGTAGGGTAGAGCCGGCCCGATGTGGCGTCCGGCACGGCGCTGACATCGCCGACAAGAAACTCGTTCGGATGGCCCTTGACGGACAGATCGTCCTCGACGACCACGCGGTTGCGCTTCTGGTCATAGCCGGAGTCGCAGATCACATGGCTGCCGCGCACGCCGGTGGTCCAGATGATCGTGTTGGCGTGGAACTCCTGATCCGCCGTCACCACGACGCCGGGCCTGACTTCGGTGATCACGATGCCGTTATGGATTTCGATGCCCTTGGAGATGAGATAGTCCACCGCCCACTTCGAAAGATTGTCAGGCAGCATCGCCAGAATCTTCGGCGAGGCCTCGACGCAGGTGATGCGGATGAGGTCTTCGGGCAGCGAATACTGCTTCGCCAGCTGTGGCACGCGCCAGGCGAGTTCGCCAAGCAGCTCGATGCCGGTGAATCCGGCTCCGCACACCACGATGTGCAGGTCGTTCTCGTCGTGGCTGGTCGTGTAGTTCGCCAGCGTCTTCTCCATATGCTCGCGTACGGCGAGCGCGGAGTCGATGTTGTTGAACGACACGCTGTTCTCCTCGGCGCCCGGGATGCCGAAGGTCTCCGATTCGAAGCCCAGTGCATTGACCAGATAGTCGTAGGCGAGCGGCTCCCCTTCCTTGAGGATCACCTGGCTGTGCTCCCGATCGATGCGCTCCACCGTGTCGATGACGACCTCGACCTTGTCCGAGACGGCATCGCGGATGTCGAAGGTGATGTCGGACGGCTCCTTGGTCCCGGCCGCGATCTCGTGCAGCTGGGTGGATTCGTAGTGATAGGGATTGTTGTTGATCAGGACGATGCGCGCATCGACTTTCTCATGGACCAGTCGCTTGACCGTGCGCATGCCTGCATAGCCCGCGCCTAGAACAGCAATTGTCGTCATAATGCCACCTTCGTACGATGAGACTGCTTCTGCGTAGGCAGCGCCGAACGACGCCGCATCGCGCCGCGTCGAAACCACTGCCTGACTTATTCACCTAAAGTATATATACGGTCGTGTCTCGAAACGTGTAACAATGGGCGACGCGCAGCCGATTCACCCGATTATGAGGGAAATATCACATTTTGCGGACACGGTGTTGCGAAAACACAATGTGTGTGGTGCAGATGTGCGTGGTGCAGCAATATGCGTGTTGTGAAGGCCCTGCGTTTCAGAGCTGCCGCGTTTCAAAGACGCACCGTTTCACAAGCACCGCGTGCGCACAAAGGGGCTCGAACCCTCACGGCCGCAAGGCCACAGGAACCTAAATCCTGCGCGTATACCAATTCCGCCATGTGCGCGTGGCCAGCGCAACCGTAATGGTCGCATGGCCCCCATTAATCTAGCATGCCTTCGGGAGCGACGGACCGGCAGGCGCTCTGAGCATGTAAAACAGCATCGGCGATGATATCCAACCCATGCCCGATAACAGCGGGGGCCTATCATGGCTGGTGGCATACCAGCCGCGAACATCGCCGCCAGCCCAGAGAAGAGGAAGTCATGTCTGCGATCATCCAGCCGACGACGCTGTTGCTCATCATCCTGGCCGGGTACCTGTTCAAGCGCACGCGCCTGTTCGGGCCGCTCGACTATCGCGTGCTGCAGACCGCCGAATTCAATCTGGTGCTGCCCGGCGCCATCATCTACTCCTTCGCCACCAATCCGCACCACATCAGTCTGCTCGCCATCTCGGCATTCTCGCTCATGGCCGCGCTGCTGCCCGCGCTGGCGATCTTCCTGACTTCACGGCACCGCCCGGTGAGCGACCGCGCGTTCCTCATGCTCAACGGCTCCGGGTTCAACGTCGGCTGCTTCTGCTTCCCCATGCTGCAGTCCCTGCTCGGCCCGGCGGCGCTCATCCCTGCGGCGATGTTCGACATCGGCAACAGCGTCATGGTCGCGGCCGGCACCAACGTCATCATGCAGACTCTGCTGCACATCGAGCCTGGCAAGACCCTCACGCAGCAGCATGCCGGAGCTGCGCCGACTCTGCCATACACCCGCCCGGTCGACCGCGATGCCCGCAGGCTGCGGCGACGCGCCCTGCGACGCAATGTGGCGCGCGGTTTCCTCACATCGCCCTCATTCGACACGTATATGCTGATGGTGCTGCTGACGCTGATCGACTTCAAGCTGCCGGCGTGGACCGCGACGGTTGCGCAGCCCTTCGCTTCGGCCAACGCCTTCTGCTCGATGCTTATGGTCGGCATGCTCACCGAATTGCCACGGGATTCGCACGATGTCAAAGCCGTCCTTACGGTGATCGGCTGGCGGCTGCCATGCTCATTGATTTTCGCGGCGGCGGCCTGGTTCCTGCTCCCCTTCGACCCGCTCATGCGCGAGGCTGTGGCATTGTGCTGCCTGGCTCCGACGGCGATGTTCTCCACGATGTTCACTGACAAAGTGCTCGGCAACGCCCGGCTCGCCGGCTTCACGCTGTCGCTGACCGCCGTGATCGCCATCGTGATGATGATGGGATTCCACTTTTTGGTCGGTATATAGATGCGGCTCACACTTTTTAGCATCGCGTGAAAAAGTGTGAGCCGATATCACTGCAATAGCCGTTCGATGCTGGGCATCAGCGCGGCGATGGCCTTGCCGCGATGGGAGATGGCGTTCTTTTCGGCCGGCGTCATCTCGGCGCTGGTCAGCGGCTCGCCATGCTCATTCGTGCGGCCGGGCTGGTCATCGGGCACGAAAAGCGGATCGTAGCCAAAGCCCTGCTCGCCACGCGGCTTGCGGATGATGCGGCCCGGCATATCGCCGGTCTGCACATATTGCGCGGCGACGGTGTACGCGGTCGGGGCTGTATGGGTTGTGCCGTCATTATCGCTACGGTCGCCGTCTTCGGCGGCGCAGCGGTCGTCAGCATTCGCAGCCACGGCAACGCCAGCAGCAATTGTCGCAAGGCCCTCCGGCACCGCGAGCGCGGCGGCACAACGGAAGCGCGCGGTGCGATGCGCGTCGGGGATGTCCGCGATCTGGGCCAGCAGCAGGGCGTTGTTTGCCTCGTCGTCGCCGTGGACGCCGGACCAGCGCGCCGAAAGAATGCCGGGTGCAGCGCCCAGCACATCGACTATCAGGCCGCTGTCGTCGGCGATGGCCGGCGAAGCGGTGCGGCTGGCGACATCGCGCGCCTTGAGCAGAGCATTCTCCTCGAATGTCGTTCCGGTTTCCACCGGATCGGGCAAGCCCAGCGACCCTGCGGAGACCAGCTTCACCCCGTCCGCCAGCTCGCCCAGATCCTGCTGCAGGATGCGGCGAATCTCGACAAGCTTGCCTTCATTATGCGTGGCGACGATGATTCTCATGCATGCTCCCTCAATGTATGAATGCGTGGATGTGTGAATGTACGAATGCGCGAATGCGTGCGATCGATGACGCCCGCAGCCACCAGCGCGTCAGCCCTGTGCGAGGGCCTCGCTCTGGGCCTGCTGCAGTTCGCGGTTGCCCTTCTCGGCCAGGTCCAGCAGCGTGCCGAGCTCCTTGCGGTTAAAGGGGCGATGCTCGGCGGTGCCCTGAATCTCGATGAAATTGCCAGCGCCGGTCATAGCCACGTTCATGTCGGTCATGGCCTGGCTGTCTTCGACGTAAGGCAGGTCCAGCATCGGGGTGCCGCTGATCACGCCGACCGAAACCGCGGAAACGGCATCGGTGATGACCTTGTCCGCCGACTTGATGTGGCGCTGTTCCTCGGCCCAGCGCAGCGCGTCCACCAGCGCCACATACGCGCCGGTGACGGAGGCAGTGCGCGTGCCGCCATCGGCCTGCAGCACATCGCAGTCAAGCTGAATCTGATTCTCACCCAAGGCCTTCATGTCGATGATGCCACGCAGGCAGCGGCCCACGAGACGGCTGATCTCATGCGTGCGGCCGCCGATCTTGCCTCGTACCGACTCGCGGTCGGTGCGCTGGGAGGTGGCGCGGGGCAGCATCGCGTATTCGGCGGTGACCCAGCCGAGGCCGGAGTCGCGCCGCCAGCGCGGCACGCTGTCCGTGAATGTCGCCGTGCACATCACGCGCGTGTTGCCGCATTCGATCAGCACCGAGCCTTCCGGCGCATCGGTGAAGTGGCGGGTTATCTTCACCGGTCGCAGCTCGTCGATTGTGCGGCCATCGGCGCGAATCACGGTCGCGTCGCCCATCATATTCTTGATTTCAACCATGCTTTCAACCTATCACCACGCATGGCGCGGGCACCGTATCGCGCAAGCTGCCGCCCAGCGCAATCGCCCGGCCCAACCACCCGGACCGTTCACCCCGCTCAGCCCAGCAGCGGCTTCTTCGGCAGGATGCGGTCGATAAGAAACAGCAGCAGCCCCAGCAGCATGAAACCGATGAGTATGAAGCCGATGTTCTTGCCCATCTGCGCCCATCCCAGCTGCGCGAGATCGATGAAACCGTACGGGTAGGCGCTGCCGTCGGGCTGGGGGCCGGAGTGGGGCCAGAGCTGGGCGCGCACGAGCACGAAGGTGAGGTAGAAGGGGAAGTAGATGAGCCAGGTCAGCGGATAATGCCATGCGAAACGCCGGTGCTCGTCGAACAGCAGAAAATCGATGGTCGCGATGATTGGCACCGCCTGATGCAGAATCGTGTTGGTCAGGATGCCGAAGACGTACTTCGATGTCGCCGGGTCGGGCGGTGGCAGCAGCGTCGCCGCCACGATGCCGGTGACGGCGATATAGAAGGTCAGGCAGCCTTTGAGCCAAGCGGGCGGCTGCTTGCCGCCGATAAGGCTTGCGGCACCCGCCCACAGCATCACGAGGCCGAGCACGAAGCCGGTCTGATAGGTGAAGTAGACCCAGTAATTTGGTGTATGCCAGGCCACGCTCGTGGCCGCAAAGCACAGGAACGCGCACGCCAAGCGCCAGAGCCCTGCAACGAATCTCATCGTGCTTCTCGATTTCATAGTGAACCACCCTATCGCCAGAATCTGACTGGGCGACTAGGATGAATCGGCAAAGGCCCGCTTTCCGGCGGCAATGCGTGTCAACGGCACAACGAAAGGGCGACGATGGCTGACTGCTCAACGGCACTGATGACGGATATGTACGAATACACCATGCTGGACGCGGCGCTTCGCGACGGCACGGCACGGCGCAAGTGCGTGTTCGAGGTGTTCACCAGGCATTTGCCCGAAGGCCGTCGTTACGGGGTCGTGGCCGGCACCGGGCGCATTCTGGACGCGCTTGAGCGTTTCCACTTGGGCGACGAAGAGCTCCGATTCCTTGCCGATCGCGGCATTGTGGGCCGCGAAACTATCGATTGGCTTGAGCATTTCCAGTTCTCCGGGTCGATTACCGGCTACCGCGAGGGCGAGATGTTCTTCCCCAATTCGCCGATCCTGCAAGTGGAGGGGACCTTCGGCGAATGCACGCTGCTGGAAACGCTGGTGCTGTCGATTCTCAATTATGATTCGGCCGTCGCCTCGGCGGCTTCGCGCATGGTGACTTCAGCCAAGAACCGCCCGTGCATGGACATGGGGGGTCGCCGCGCCAACGAATCGGCCGCAGTCGCCGCCTCGCGCGCCGCCGTGATCGGCGGGTTCCAGGGCACCGCGAATCTGCTGGCCGCGCAACGCTACGGTCTCAAGGCGATCGGCACCGCCGCGCACTGCTTCACGCTCGTGCATGACTCCGAACGCGACGCCTTCCAGGCGCAGATTGACGCGCTCGGCAAGAACACCACGCTGCTCGTCGATACCTATAACATCGAGGAAGCCGTGAAAACCGCCGTCGAAGTGGCTGGGCCGGAATTAGGCGGCGTGCGCATCGACTCGGGCGATTTGGCGTCGCTCGCGCAGCGCGTGCGCAATCAGCTCGATGCGCTAGGCGCGAAGAACACCAAAATCACCGTGACCAACGATCTGGATGAATACGCGCTGGCCTCGCTGCAGTCCGCCCCCGTGGACTCCTACGGCGTGGGCACGATGCTCGTCACTGGCTCCGGCGCGCCGACCTGCGCGATGGTCTACAAGCTGGCAGAGCGCGAGAACAGCGCGGGCGTGATGCAGCCGGTGGCCAAGAAATCCAAGGACAAGGCGAGCGTGCCCGGCCGCAAGCTGGCCTATCGCTCGTACGAATACAGCCTCGCCGACTGCGAGCATGTCATCTCCGGCTCGGAGTCCGGCCTCGCCGATTATCAGGTGCCGAGCGACTGGAAGGACTTGCTGGTGGACTATGTCGACCACGGCAGCATCGACGCCCAGTACCAAGGCCATGACGCGATCATGACCGCGCAGGCATACCGAGCGCAGGCCCTAGCCGAACTGCCAATCACCGCGCAGTCGCTCATGAAGGGCGATCCGGCAATCCCAACCGAGGTGACGGTGCTGTAACCCTGTGAACCTGTAACTCCGTAACCCTATAACCCGCAGCGTTTCGCGGTCTCGTATTGGAAAACGTACACTGAATGCCCGTCAGTGTACGTTTTCCGATATGGCCCACGTCTCACTTGCCGCCGGTCATCTCCTCGTAGATGCGCTTGCAGTCGGGGCATACTGGGTACTGGGACGGGTCGTGCTTCGGCACCCAGATCTTGCCGCACAGCGCCACAACAGGCCGGCCGGTGATGCGCGACTGCATGATGCGGTCCTTGGAGACGTAATGGGCGAAGCGGTCGGCGTCGCCGTCGTCCGACCTGCTCGTCTGCTCCTCTGTCTGCGGGCGTTCCAGAACCGCAGTGCCGGTGCTGGAATCGGGGTTCGAAAGCGGCGAGACCGGATCGGCGTCGTCGAACGCGCGCACGCTCACGGCCGCGCTGGCGTCAGGCTCGCCATTCATTATCTCAGCCATATATCCGTGCCTTTCCTTAGCCATTCATTAGCCATCGTCGTGCGTCGGTCATTGCTCTGGCCTGTGCACCGTTATGGCGCAAGTCCTTGGGTTTCGCGCCACCACCGCGCCCTGCGATGCCGCGATTCTGTTTGCCTTCCATCATAGAAGACACGGTGTTCATCACAACACCCCCTTGTTAATAAACACTGTAGTTAATAAACACTGTATTGAGTAAGAGCAGTAAGAGCACTGTGTTCATACACAACTTCATACGCAACTCACTTCCATGAAACACCCGCATGCCATCATGGCGTTTATGGAAAACGCCCTGCCGAATGCAGTACAGCACCGGGCACAGCGCCGGACACGCCCACTTGGCGGCTCGCAGCGTTACCCTAGAACCATGACTATCGCAGTGTGCCCCGGCTCATATGACCCCGTGACCGCCGGACATCTCGACGTGATCGAGCGCAGCGCGCGCTTCTTCGACGAAGTGCATGTCGTGGTAGCCGTCAACGCCGCGAAAACGCCGATGTTCACGGACGCCACGAGGGTCGATTCCATCCGCCGAGCCTTGGACGAGGACGGCTACTCACAGGTCAAGGTGGCCTCCACCTCAGGGCTGATCACCGATTACTGCCAGCAGGTCGGCGCAAGCGTGATCGTCAAGGGGCTGCGGCAGAACGGCGACTACGAGGCCGAACTGGGCATGGCGCTGGTGAACCGCAAGCTCGCGCATATCGAGACGCTGTTCCTGCCGGCCGACCCGGTGCTTGAGCACATTTCCAGTTCGATCGTCAAGGATGTGGCGCGCCACGGCGGGGATGTGACCGGCATGGTGCCCGATTGCGTCGTGCCGCTGCTTGCTGACGCGCTCAAAGAAGAAGGGAGCCGATAATGGCCGGCACGAATGCCATGAACGACGGTGATTACCCGGGCGAACCGGCCGACGACACTGCGGATTCGATGCGCTCCAATCTGGGCAGCCAGCCCATTCGCAGCGAATCGCCGAATGCAGGCGGCGCTGCGGATTCGGATTCGCCCAATCAGGGCCAGGTCCGCAATCTTTTCCCGATGTCATCGCTGCCCGATCTGCGCGAGGACTCTGGCGCAGATGCACCGGATTCGGCTCAGAGCCGAAGTCGTGCCGAATTCACCACGGTCTACGACATCCTCGACCATCTTGAGGAAACGCTGCACGAAGCCAAGGGCAGCCTTTTCTCGCCCGGCACGGTGAAGGTCGATCGCATCGAATTCGAAGAACGCATCGACGAGCTGAAGGACAAGCTCCCCGTGCAGCTCGAGCGCGCGTCCTCCCTGATGCGCGAATCGGAGCGGCGCCTGGAGAACGCGCAGAGCCAGTCGAACGCGATCATCGCCTCGGCGCAGAGCCGGGCCGCGCAGATGGTGCAGGAGGCGCAGGATCAGGCGCAGTTCCTCGCCGGGCAGGAGAACGTCACCGAACTTGCCCGCCAGAAGGCGCGTGCTATCCTCGATCAGGCGCAAGCCAAGGCCGAACAGCTCACGCAGGGCGCGAACCAGTACTGCGCCACGGTGATGAGCGGCCTGCAGGAGCAACTGGGCAAACTCGGCCACGATGTGCAGGCCGGCCTCGACGTGCTGAACGAGCGTCAGCAGGCCGCCGCCGAACAGCTGCCGCATCTTGATCGCAACGACTATCCGGAAGGCTGATTGCAACACATGATACGTCCTGAAGATTCCGCATGGGCCATACCCGTGGCCCAGGTTTCCTCGCGCCCGGGGCAGCGCCAGGAAATCGACGCCGCGTACCCGGCCCCCGATGGCATCGGCGACCAGATTGTGGGCGTGCAGGAAGGCAGCGACATTCGCGTGGATGGCGCCTTCGATTCGATCGTGGACGGACTCGTGTTTCAGGCGCATGTCGTCGCTCCGCTGCATGCGGAGTGCACGCGCTGCCTCACGCCCATCAATCGCGATTGGGGGCTGGACACGACCGTCTTCTTCCCTTATGCGCCGCAGCCTACGGGTGCCATGCACCACAATGCGCGCGCTGCCGAAGACAGAGCCAATAGCGAGGTGGAGATCATCGCCGGCGAGGACGAGTCCGAGGATACCTACCCGCTGAGCGCCGATGGCGCATACGCCGATATCGAGGCGCTGCTGCGCGATACGCTAGTCGAGAACCTGCCCCTGCAATTGCTGTGCAAGCCGAACTGCCGCGGCCTATGCCCGCAATGTGGCATCAATCTCAACGAGCATCCCGACCACCGCCACGACGTCACCGATATGCGTTTCGCCTCGTTGGCTGGTCTCAAGGCCCAGTTGGAGCAGGAGCAAGGCGACCAGGAATCGTCGGGAAGAGCCTAACTGCGACAGGCCTGTACCGAACAATGGACAATGTACGGCGGTCGCGTTACGATATTGGACGCTTAAGCTCAATTGTTCGAACGAAACAGAGGAATTACCATGGCATTGCCTAAGTACAAGACTTCGCGCGCCAACACGCATTCGCGTCGTGCCAACTGGAAGGCGTCTGCTGCGCCGACCATCACCTGCCCGAACTGCGGCGCTCCGTCGCTGTCGCACATGGCCTGCCCGAGCTGCGGCTCGTTCCGCGGCCGTGTCTACCGCGAGGCCATCCAGTCCGGCCACACCAAGTGAGCGTAGTCACATCCGGGCGATACGTCCGGCTATGAAAGCTATGAAACCCTGCCATCGACGGGTGGCGGGGTTTTTGCGTACTGTGAGGAACATCCGTGAAGGAAGAATCCACGATGCATACCGCGACAACACCCGCGAACAATCATCAAGCTGCTGAATCGTCGTCGCCCAACAGCGCACCGGCGTCGGCGGGCACCGCCCCGGCGGGCGGCTCATCCAGCAGCGCACCGACCGACGAACTGCTCGCCGTGCTGGGCACTACTATCGAGCCCGAGCTGCTGGTGCAGGCGCTTACGCATCGCTCGTTCTCGCACGAGCACGCCGGTGCCGCGAACTACGAACGCCTTGAATTCCTCGGCGATGCGGTGCTCGAACTCGTTTCGACCGAAACGCTCTACCGCTTGCATCCGGATATGAATGAGGGCCAACTGGCGAAAATGCGGGCAAAGGCGGTCTCCGAGGAGGCGCTTTCCCAAATCGCACGGGAGAAGCTGCATGTCGGGCCGTATATTCTGCTGGGCAACGGCGAGGCCGAAAGCGGCGGTGCGGATAAAAGCTCGATTCTGTGCGACATCGTGGAATCGCTTATCGGCGCGACCTTCGTGCAGCACGGCATCGACGAGGCGCGCGCCGTGGTGCACCGGCTGATTGACGACACGCTCGAAGAGGTCTCCCATGAAGGTCCGGCCCTTGATTGGAAGACTTCGCTGACGGTCAAAGCTCATCAGTTGGGTCTTGAGGATCCGCAATACCGCATGGCGGTGTCAGGCCCCGAATACGCGCAGACCTTCACGGCCCGCGCTGTGCTGCCCGATAATGACGAAGTGCTGGGCACCGGCTCCGGGACCAGCAAGCGCAAGGCGCAGCTCTCGGCAGCGCAGGAAGCCTGGAAGGCTTTGGACGCCAGAAGCTCCGGACACGCGAAGCACTGATCCGGCTCACCTCGTGAGAACCTCTGCTACCTCGCGATAATCCACCGCCTAACCCTGCGAAACCGACACAACCCGTGCAAATCCGCCACAATGTGGGCGCTCGGGCGTTTCTGCTGTCGCT
The DNA here is from genome assembly GCF_022655035.1 of Bifidobacterium tibiigranuli. Classification (GTDB taxonomy): domain Bacteria; phylum Actinomycetota; class Actinomycetes; order Actinomycetales; family Bifidobacteriaceae; genus Bifidobacterium; species Bifidobacterium tibiigranuli_A. Next base: position 598,211 of record NZ_JALCUA010000001.1, read on the forward strand.
TGCTATTACCATGATGGCAACTGTGCCCTGTCGTTCGCGCCGCCACAAGCGGACACGCGTCAGGCGCGCGCATTCATCCGCCACGCCACGACCATGCAATGCGTCTGACGCTGGCGACCTCCAGCAAACCGAGAACAAGTAAGAGGAATTATGGTGTCACCAACGCCTCTCCAGGCATTCAGCGGCGTCCCCCGGCCTTCCGCGCCGGAACACCGGCAGGCGATAGTCGACGGCGAGAAGATGACCGGCGCTCAGGCGCTGGTCCGATCCCTGGAAGATCTGGGGGTGAAAGACGTATTCGGCATTCCCGGCGGCGCTATTCTGCCGGTCTACGATGCGATCAACGACAATACCTCATTCCGTTTCGTCCTGACGCGCCATGAGCAGGCGGCCGGGCATGCCGCCGAAGGCTATGCCATCACGACCGGACGGGTCGGCGTATGCATCGTCACCTCCGGCCCCGGCGCCACCAACGTCGTCACGGCCATCGCCGACGCGAATATGGACTCGGTGCCGCTGCTGGTCATCACCGGCCAGGTCGGCGTGAGCGCCATCGGCACGGATGCCTTCCAAGAGGCCGATATCGTCGGCATCACCTACCCGGTAGCCAAGCATTCCTTCCTCGTGACCCGCGCGCAGGACATCCCGCGCGTCCTCACCGAAGCGCATTACATCGCCAACTCGGGTAGGCCCGGGCCGGTCGTCGTGGACGTGACCAAGACGGCGCAGAAGGAGCTGATGTACTACTCCTGGCCGCAGCGCATGATTCTGCCCGGCTATAATCCGGTCACCAAGGCCCACGGCCATGTGCTCAGCGAGGCCGCCAAGCTCTTCGAACAGTCCTACCGGCCGGTGCTCTATGTGGGCGGCGGCGCGGTGCGCTCCGACGCCGGAGCGCAGGTCAAGACGCTGGCGGAGCTGGTCAACGCTCCTATCGTCACGACGCTGCCCGCGCGCGGACTCGTTTCCGACCGCGATGCGAAGGTGCTCGGCATGCCCGGCATGCACGGCACCATCGCCGCGACCGGAGCCATTCAGCGCTCCGACCTGCTGGTCGCCATCGGCGCGCGCTTCGACGACCGTGTGACCGGCGACCTCAACGCCTTCGCGCCAACGGCACGCGTGATTCACATCGACATCGACCCGGCTGAAATCGGCAAGAACCGGCAGGCCGACGTGCCAATCGTCGGCGACGTAGCCACCGTGCTCGACGATCTGATCGTGGAGATCAGGCGCACGCAGTCCATTCAGGGCAGGCCGGAGCATGCGGCTTGGTGGCAGCAGATTAATGCATGGCGCAAGGACTATCCCAATGCCTACGCCGAGTCCGACGACGGCTCGCTGGCTCCGCAGTGGGTTGTCGAGCAGCTTTCGGATATGGCCAATCCGCTGACAATCTGGGTTTCGGGCGTAGGCCAGCACCAGATGTGGGCCTCGCAGTTCATCGACTTCCAGACCCCCCATTCCTGGATTTCCTCGGGCGGGCTGGGCACGATGGGCTACGGCCTGCCTGCGGCGCTCGGCGCATGCGTCGGCTCGGAGCGCGATTTCAAGGGCGCCAAGCCAGTCTGGCTTATCGACGGCGACGGCAGCTTCCAGATGAATCCGCAGGAGCTGGCCACCGCGTTCCAGGAGCATATGCCGATAAAAGTCGCGATACTCAACAATTCCACGCTCGGCATGGTGCGCCAGTGGCAGACGCTGTTCTACAAGCAGCACTATTCGCAGACCGATCTCTTCGATGGCGATGACGTGCCCGAGGAGAGCGACATCCCCGACTTCGTCAAGCTCGCCGACGCCTACGGATGCGTGGGGATGCGCGTGCGCACCAAGGACGAGGCGATTGCCGCAATCGAGAAGGCCAATGCCATCAACGACCGCCCGGTGCTCATCGACTTCCGCGTGTGGAAGGATGCGATGGTCTGGCCGATGATCGCCGCCGGCACGTCGAATGACGAGGTGGTCTACAAGCCGGGCGTCACGCCGCTGAAGGCGGGTGGTGCAGCATCTTCCACCGCAGCACCTTCCACCGCGCAGCAGAGTACGAACGACTAGGGCTAGTCAAGGAGACAAGGAGCTTCATCATGGCCAATTATCCTGCTTCACAGCCCGGTTCCAAGCGCCACACCCTTTCGGTGCTGGTGGAGAACCGCCCGGGCGTGCTCGCCCGCATCGCCGGCCTGTTCGCACGCCGCGCATTCAACATCAACTCGCTGTCGGTCTCCCCCACCGAGCGCCCGGACATCTCCCGAGTCACGGTCACCGCCGATGTGGAGGATGTGCCGCTTGAGCAGATCATCAAGCAGCTCAACAAGCTGCTCCACGTGCTCAAGATCGTTGATCTCGATTCGAACACCACCGTCGAGCGCGAACTTGTGCTCATCAAGGTTGCCGCCGACGAGTCGAGCCGTTCCGACGTTTTGGAGATCGTGCGGCTCTTCCGCGTGCGCGTGGTCGATGTGCATACCGAATCGCTCACCATCGAGGCGACCGGCGCCGAAGGCAAAATCGACGCGCTGCTTGGGCTGCTGGGCCAGTACGGCGTCATCGAGCTCGTCCGCTCCGGCGCAGTCGCAGTGACCCGCGGCCCCCACGCCCTGAGCGAGAAGGTCATCGGCTCGGAGATCACTGGGCGCTGACCGATCCGCATAACGATGAAGAGGGAATGCACACGTAGTGCATTCCCTTTTCATATTCTTGGTAATATCAGCCTTGGCAATATCCTTCCGATGGAATTACCTCAATCCGGTCAGCAGAGACTGCCTCATTTCATGCTTGCATGATGACAGCACTGCATGCTTGCACAATGACAGCATTGTATGCTAGCATTATGCCAGCAACAAGAAGGTGCATTATGGCAACACTGACTCTGAGAAAAGTACCCGATGAATGCGTAGCTGTGCTCAAGCAGGCGGCCCAAGACAACAATCGATCCATGGAATCTGAAGTGCGATCAGTTTTGGAAGAATATACAGCTCAGTACATCACGCATCGTGTCATATCGAATGCCGATCTCGTTCAAGAGATGTGGCGTCTGCTTGATGGTGATGGCCTTGACGAAGACGAGGAATTAGCTCCGCCTCGTAACACATACGATGTCGAGCCTCGCCCCATCGATTTCGGAGACGATGATGATCGTCCTTGACACTAACGTAGTGAGCGAAATCCTCAAAGAAGGCAAAGGCAATTCACATGTCATCGACTGGTTCATCACGCTGCCACCCCAAAATTGTCATACCACCGCAATCAATGCAGCAGAACTACTGTACGGACTCGCCCTTCAACCCGCCGGACGAAAACGAAACGCGATGTCTGACGCCATACAGTCTTTTCTTCGAGTTTACGAACAACGAATCCTGCCGTTCAGTCGAGAAGTCGCGCCACATTATGCGGCCATCGTCGCTGAACGGCGGCAGGTCGGCCGACCCATCGGCGCACAGGACGCGATGATTGCCGCTATCGCTCGCGCTCATGGCGCAGCTGTTGCCACACGCAATGTCAAGGACTTCGAAGGCACCGGCGTGGCATTGATCAATCCTTGGGAATGTGAATAGCTGAATGCATATGGGCCCGACTCACCCGGGCGTATCAACAGCTGAGCCTTGGGCACAGCAGCCCTATTTCAACCGCACCTGAGTAAAGGCCCCGGCAAAACCTGCCGAGGCCTTCTGAACGTTGCGGTTTCTCCCGCTATTCGACCTGCTCGGAAAGCTCCATCCATTCGTCCTCAAGGGACTGGGATTCGTCCTGCACGCTGTTCAATTCCTGATTGAGCGCGTTGAGCCCTTGGAAATCGCTGGGATCATGCGCGGCCATGCGGCTTTCGATGTCGGCTTTGCCCTCTTCGAGCTTGGCCAGCCGCCGTTCGATGGCCGAGATGCGTTTGGTCGCATCGTGGAAGGCCTTGCCGGTGAGCTTCTCGTCATTCGACGCGTCGCCGGACTGCGCGTTTGCGCCATTGTCGATGCCAGCCGCGCTGGAACCGGCGGAATGCGATTGCTCTGAAGCCTTCGCAGCGGCCGCGTCGCCGCCTGACTGCGCCGCCTCGATCATCGCAAGATAATCGTCCACGCCGCCGGGCAGATGGCGCACCTTGCCGCCGATAAGCGCGTACTGCTGGTCGGTGACGCGCTCGAGCAGGTATCGGTCGTGCGAAACGACGATGAGCGTGCCGGGCCAGGTGTCGAGCAGGTCCTCCATCACGGCGAGCATATCGGTGTCCAGATCGTTGCCCGGCTCGTCCATGATGAGCACATTCGGCTCGTCAAGCAGAATCAGCAGCAATTGCATGCGCCGCTTCTGGCCGCCCGACAAGTCGCCGATGGGCGTCATGAGCTGCGCCGATTCGAAGCCGAGCCGCTCCATGAGCTGCGCCGGCGTGACTTCCTTGCCATCGACGATGTAGCTGGGCTTGTAGCGGCTGAGCACCTCTTTGACCTTGTAGGCGTTGAGCTTCTCCAACTCGTCCAGACGCTGCGAGAGCACCGCGAACTTCACGGTTTTGCCGATATTCACCCGCCCGGCGGTCGGAGTCAGCGTGCCGTCGATGATGCTCAACAGCGTCGATTTGCCCGCGCCGTTCGCACCCACGATGCCGAAGCGGTCGCCCGGGCCGATCAGCCAAGTCACGTCGTCAAGAATCATGCGGCCGCTGACACGCACGCGACGCGCCGCCGAAGTCACCTCCGAGTCGGCGTCGTCATCGGCAGCAGCGAGCGCAATCCCGGCATCCGCAACGGAATCAACGATGTTGCCATTGTCAGCAGCATCGTCAGTGTGAGCAGTAACCCCAGCATCCGCCAGACGCGGGTCGTCGGCATCGTCAACATCCAGATCGAGGGAACCGTTGAGCATCGGCTCGGCGTATAGCGCCGGCACGATATCCATCTGCGTGGGGGACGCGCCCGACAGCGCGGCCGACGCCACGTCCGACGCCTGAGTATCGCCGTCTCCACCCGCCACAGCCGCATCCCCCGCAGCCGCACTCCCCTGCACACGATCCTGGAAAATCTGCGTCACATCGATGAGGTCCACCACCTGCTTGCCCAGCCGCGAGGTGGCCATCTGCCTGAGCTGCAGGGTGTTGCGCAGCGGCGGCACGTCGGCGATCAGCGCATTCGCCTGCTTGACATGGAACTTCTGCTTCGTGGCACGGGCGCGAGCGCCGCGCGAAAGCCATGCGAGCTCCTTGCGCGCCAGATTGCGCCGATGCTCCTCGCGCACCCCGGCCTGCCGGTCGCGCTCGACGCGCTGCAGCATGTAGGCGCTGTACCCGCCTTCAAACGGGTCGATGACGCCGTCGTGCACCTCCCACATGGATTCGCACACCTCATCGAGGAACCAGCGGTCATGCGTCACCAGCAGCAGCGCGCCCTGACCCGCAGACCAGCGCTGGCGCAGATGCTCGGCGAGCCAGTGAATCGTCACGATGTCCAGGTGGTTCGTCGGCTCATCAAGCGCCAGAATATCCCAGTCGCGCAGCAGCAGCCGGGCCAAGTCGGCGCGGCGGCGCTGGCCACCCGACAGCGTGCCGATTGTCGCTTCGAGGCTCAGGCCCCCTAAAAGTGCCTCGACTATCTCTCGTGAGCGCGAGTCCGCAGCCCACTCATAGTCTTCGCGGCCCTCAAGCGCGGCTTGCCGCAGCGTGGCATTGTCGTCCAACGGGTCGCGCTGGTCAAGCATGCCGAAGGTCAGTCCGTTGCGTCTGGTGACGCGCCCGGAGTCTGGCTCCTGATTGCCGTCCAGCAGGTGCAGCAGCGTGGATTTGCCGTCGCCGTTGCGGCCGACGATGCCGATGCGGTCCCCTTCGAACACGCCCTGTGTCACGTCGGTGAATACGGTTTTGGTGGCGAAGCTGAGCGAAACATGCTCTAATCCCAAGTCATACGTAGGCATAAGGATTCAAATTATACCGCCAGCCCTAGGCACCGCTCACGCAAGACGCCGTCGAAGCCCGCGATGCTATGACGCCCATGTGTCGCAATACCTGTGTCGCCGATACCTGCGTCACACGCCTACGGCATGCGGACGTTATGCCGTGCGTCTACGCCTTCAGCGTGCGGGCGTAGGTGCTGCAGCGAGCGGCGAAGCTGGAGAACACCTGCTCGGCGAGCGGCTGCAGCTGGGCATTGTATTCATCGAAATCGTCACGCATCTTTGCGATATTCGCCTTTTTCAGACCCTTCGTCATCGCGGGCTCGCTCAGCCATTCATCCAGCAACGGCCGGCTGACTTCGAGATGGAATTGCAATCCCAGCGCCGAGCCGAATCGGAAGGCCTGATTGGGAGTGCCCGGCGACTTTGCCAGCAGCTGCCCCCCTTCCGGCACGGCCACCACGTCCTGATGCCAGTGCAGCACGTTGAGCTGCTTGCTCCACATCGAGAAGTAGTCGTGCTTGGCGACGCTTTTGATAGGCGCGAATCCGATCTCCGGGCTGTCGTTCGTACTGAGCTTCGCGCCGAGCGCGGTGGCGATGATCTGATGGCCCAAGCATATGCCGAGCACCGGCTTGCCTACGCTGATTGCCGCCCGCACTAGCTTCGCCTCGTTTTTCAGCCCCGGGTACTGGTCGAAATCGGTGGCGCCCATAGGCCCGCCCATAATCACCAGCCCTGCGAGATCTTCGAAATCAGGCAGTTTCGCCTTCTTGCTCTTGGCAATGTTCACGGTCGTTGCGGGCAGACTCAGATCTTCGAGATTGTCGAGTATCCGACCTGGTTTCTCCCACGGGACATGCTGCACGATAAGCACTTTCGGTGAAGTCATACCCTCTATTGTGGCATTGCCCATGTAAAGGGCGCGCGCACGGCGTTCTTATCAACTGTGCTGCCAACATTCTTGCCGGTGTTCTTGTCGCGGAACGCTAATACCCTCGAAGTCATGACAGATGCCGAGAAACCGCTCGATTCCAACAGTTTGCAAGCCCATGCGGCCACCGAACTGCGGCTGTACGACACCGCTTCGCACGCGGTGTCGCGCTTCGTGCCCATCGTGGCAGGCAAGGTCGGCATCTACGTGTGCGGGGCGACGGTGCAGAGCTCGCCACATATCGGCCATATCCGCGCGGCGGTCGCCTTCGACATCGTGCGCCGATGGCTGCTGCGGCTAGGGTACGACGTCACATTCGTACGCAATGTGACCGATATCGATGACAAGATTCTCGATAAGGCCGCCGCCGCTGGTCAGCAGTGGTGGGAGCGGGCGTATTTCTACGAGCGCGAGTTCACGCAGGCCTATGATGCGCTCGGCGTGCTGCCGCCGACCTATGAGCCGCGTGCCACGGGCCATGTCAGCGACATGGTCGAGCTGATCGGGCGCATCATCGACAACGGGCATGGCTACGTCGTGCGCGACGAGCAGGGCGAGCCGACCGGCAATGTGTACTTCGATGTGGCGAGCTGGCCGCAGTATGGTGAGCTGACGCATCAGAAGCAGTCAGGCGGCGCGAATTCGGTTGCGGGGGTGCCCGACGAAGCCGCTGCGGTCGCCGATCGCATGGGGCCGAGCGTGGATGCGGCTGGTGACGACAAATACAATCCCGTCGACCCGGCCGATGCCTTCCCCGACAAGCATGACGTGCGCGACTTCGCGCTGTGGAAGGCCCCAAAGCCCAGCGACCCGCAGACCGCACGCTGGGCGACGCCGTTCGGCACGGGCCGCCCCGGCTGGCATATCGAATGCTCCGCGATGAGCCATCGATATCTTGGGCGTATGTTCGACATCCACGGCGGCGGGCTGGACCTGCGCTTCCCCCATCACGAGAACGAGATGGCGCAGACCAAGGCCGCTGGCTGGAATTCTGCGGCCCGTTGGATGCATTCGGCATGGGTGACCGCCAAGGGCGAGAAGATGTCGAAGTCACTGGGCAACGGCCTGTCGGTGCCGGCCGTGCTGGCACAGGATTCGCCGTGGGTCGTGCGCTATGCGCTGGGTTCCGTGCAGTACCGCTCGATGCTCGAATGGTCGGATCAGACGCTTGCCGAGGCGCGTTCGGCCTTCGAGCGCATCAGCAACTTCATCGAACGGGCCGGCGCTGCTCTGGCCGGTACTGCTCTGGCGACTGACGGGCAGCCCTCGCGCGAGGAGGTCAGGGCTGTTTCGGCCGACGACCTGCCTGCCGATTTCGTCACTGCCATGAACGACGACATCAATGTTTCGGGCGCAGTCGCCGCGATCTTCACCGCAATCCGCAGCGGCAACACGCTGCTGGCGGCGCTGGCTGCGGGCTCTGCGAAGGGTGCTACGACAGGTTCTGCGGCAACCGAGACTGAAAACCTGCGCGCCGCACTGCTTTCGGTGCGTGCGATGCTCGACACGCTCGGCCTCGACCCGCTGGCCGAGCCGTGGGTTGGCGATGCCGGCAACGGTTCTGCCGCCGCCGGTGCCGGTGCGTCCGAGCACAAGGCCTTGGACACGCTCATCACCGAGCAGCTCGACGCCCGCGCCCAAGCCCGCAAGGCCAAGGACTTCGCCAAGGCCGATGCGATACGCGACGCCCTGAACGCCGCCGGCATCACCATCGAAGATGCCCCCCAGGGCTCCACATGGAGCTTGGCGTAGCGGCGCTATCGTCGCCGGTACGCCAACAGTGCTAACAGTGCTAACTGCGCTAACCAGCCAGCGTACGTTTTCTGTCACGCTTCGCAACCTCGTGTTGGAAAACGTACACTGAGCATCAGTTATCGTACGTTTTCCAATACGAACCTCGGCAATGTGACAGAAAACGTACGCTGACTCGGGCACCAGCTGCACTGTGACCACGGAAACGCAAAGGTGCCTGCGGTCACGCGGACCGCAGGCACCTCGTTACATCAGGTACTAGAACCTAGAACCTAGAATCCGCCCTGCTCGACGGTTTCGATGCGGGCTGCGAGGCCTTCCTTCTCAAGGAAGTAGCTCAGCGGCTTCAGATCGTCGGCCTCGTAGCGCTTCTTGAAGGCGTCGATCTGCTCAGCCGGGTACAGGCGCGGCTCAAGCTCGAGCATTTCGGCCGGCAGCGGGCGCTCGTTGCTGATCTTGGCGTCGATGACGACGACCTTGCCCTCGCGCACCTCCTGCACGGCCTGCGCGAACACATCATGCACCTGGCTGATCTCGGTGACCGTGTGACCCACAGCACCCATCGCGTCGGCCAGCTTGGCATAGTCGATGTCCATGAACTGCACGCCGAGGTAGCCGAGGTTGGTGTCCTCCTGCTCGTCCTTGATGAAGCCGAACTGCTGATTGTTGAAGACCACGTGGAGCGTCGGCAGCTTATACTGCACGGCGGTCGCGAGATCCTGCATCGTCATGTTGAAGCCGCCATCGCCCGCGAGGTTCCACACCTGGCGGTCGGGGAAGTCGAGCTTGGCGGAGATCGCGCCGGGGATGCCGATGCCCATCGTGGCGAAGAGCGAGGAGGTGCGCCACATCTGCTTGGGGTTCATGTGCAGGTGGCGGATGGAGGTCTGGGTCACGTCGCCGACGTCGACCGAGAAGATCGCGTCCTCGTCGGCCACCTCATTGATCGCGTTGTAGACCTGATAGAGCTGCAAGTCGCCCTCGGTCTTCTTCTCCAGCTTGGTCACGTACTCGCGCCAGTTGGCGACGTTGTCGAGGTTCGCACGCCACCAGCCGGTGCTTTCCTTCTCCTCGACCTTCTCGTAGATAGCGCGCAACGCATCGCCCGCATCGCCCAGGATGGCGACGTCGGCGTGATGGAGCTTGCCCAGCTTGGAGGGGTCGATATCGATCTGGATGAACTTCTTGACGTTCTTGAAGACCTTGGAGACTTCGGCGAAGGGGTAGTTGTTGCCCACGAACAGCACCGTATCGGCCTCGGGGAAGCATTCGACCGATGGCTTGGTGGAGACGCGGTTCGGGCTGCCGAGCAGCGCCTCGAAATCGGACGGGAAGTTGTCAAAGCTGATGCCGGTGTTGGCCAGCGGGGCCTTGATCTTGCGGCACAGGTCCAGCACGATCTGATGCTCGCCGCGCGTGCCGATGCCGGCGAAGACGACCGGGCGCTCGGCCTGGTTCAGCAGCTCGACGGCCGCGTCGATGTCTTCGGTGTTCAGCACCGGGTTCGGGTAGGGGCGATGCGCGTTGGCGGCGGAATACCAGCCGTCCTGCGGGATGTCGACCCAGCCGAGATCGACCGGGATCTGCACGACGGCGACGCCGTTCTTGGCGTAGGCCTGGCGAATCGCCTCATCGATGACGTGCGGCATCTGCTCGGCGGTGGAGACCTGGCGGTTGTAGATGGAGACGTCGGCGTAGATCGGGTTCTCGTTCATCTCCTGGAAGGTATCCCAGTTGAGGCCGGCCGTGCCGAACTGGCCGATGAGCGCCAGCAGCGGCACATGCTCTTCGCGCGCATCGTACAGCCCTTGCAGGGTGTGCGTGCCGCCGGGGCCCGCCGAGCCGAAGCACACGCCGATGTGGCCGGTGTACTTGGCGTGCATGGAGGCGGCCAGCGCGCCGACTTCCTCGTGGCGCACCTGAACGTAGTCGATGTTGTCGCGCTCGACGTAGAGCGCATCCATCAGCGAGTTGATCGAGCCGCCCGGAATGCCGAAGATATGCTTGACACCCCAGGATTCGAGGACCTTGACGGTGGCGACGCCGGCCTTGATGGTCCCCTCCTCATGCTGGTTCGCGGTTTTCGCATCGAAACCGAACTGAATGACGTTCTTTGCCATGACTCTCCTTTGCGTTGCAGCCTTGTGAGCTGCGAGTAGCCGGGTTAGCAGTATCGCTTATTATCATTTGCCCGTGCGCGCGGCCACCACAATCGACCGACCCCATTGTTGTCTTCAGTCCGCCGACTCGCCTTTGCGTTCGCTGCGGCAGGCGTCGTGCGACACGTTTACTGCCAGATTACCATTCCAGTTTTTCCGCACTCCGAGCTTTCCTATGACCTTCATCACACTGGCTTTGCTGCACTGTTTTCATCACGCTGTGATAAAGCTTATATTCCTTTGGATTCATGGGACAACAAGCCCGAGGGGGTGGCTTCTTCCCTCGGACTATTCACATGCCGCTGCCTCAGCTCTTGTCAACCGGACCGAGCAGTTTCTTGAGCGCCGCGAGATAATGGTCGAAGGCATCCCTGCCCTGCTCGCTCACGGTGACGAAGGTGGCAGGCTTGCGGCCCTCGAAGGTCTTCTCGATTGCCACATACCCGGCCTTTTCCAGCTTGGTCAGGTGCACCGAGAGGTTGCCCGGAGTCATGTCGAGCAGATCGGCGAGCTTTGCGAACGACAGCGAGGAATCCTTGCCGATGGCGGCCAATGCCGTCATAATGCGCAGCCGAGACGCAGCGTGGATGACGGGGTCGAGTTCGTCCTCCATATGCTCACCGCCTGCCCATGAGCGGGGCGAAGGAGGCGTTGCGGCTGCCCAGCGTTACCGCCCAGAGCGCCAGCAGCAGCATGGCACCGCCGCCGAGGAATGCCATGACGAAAAAGCCTGCGATGACGCCGAGCATCGGCAGCACAAAAGCAATCACAATCATCCATACGCCGATAATCAGCTGCGACAGATCGTTCCACAGCGCGCCGCCGACCATGTACAGCACACCAACCAACAGAATCGAAATCATATTATAGAGAATCGTAGTAGCCTCGTCGGCAAGCGCGAAACGGTTCACGAACATGCTCAGCCCGCCCATGCCGAAGAAGAAGGCGGCGAACCACGTCCAGCCATAGATTGCGCCCTGTTTGGCATAGCACCGGGCCTGCTGGGCCGATGACTTGTACCCCGGAACGCCCCTGATGCCGATGACTACCGAGAGCGCGACCGAGGCAATCAGCAAAGCCGCTGCGACACACCACGCCCACCAAGGCGTCGCTCCGTCGGCGGCCTTGGTCGCAAACCCGAGCACTCCGTATCCGACGAGCCACGACAGGCCCCACACCAAGCAGAATTTCCAATGAAACACATTGAACATGCGGCCTATGCGCTGGGTTTGATGCTCGATGAGCCTGAGCGCCTCGTGCGGGTCGGATAGCGATTCGCCGTCGAGCGCTGCTGCCGTCTGCGGACTTGTTGGCACATCTATCTGCGGGGAGTCCTGCGCGCTCGGCTTACCAAGACGATTATGAGTTCGCTGTTGCTGTCCCACGGTCACCACCTCTTTCTTATTGCCTATCTGCATTCCCTGCTTTACGAATGCAGTTTACTTTGCGTTACTATTTAACTTTATAACACAAAGTACACTATGTCAACAAACGGTGGTTGCGGGCGGCCTCGAACACTGGTTTTGCTTCCCGCTCGCCCAATTGCCCCCCATCGGCACCTCAGATACCCTTTTCCGCCTCCACGAGGCACCAGTTCAGCCGTATCTACGTTATGTGAGGCGCTAATTCGCCCTTGCAGAGGTCTATCTGCGTTGTGTGAGGCGTTAATTCCTTGGCACCCCAAGTATCGCTGGCCGAAAACGGCGGTTTTGGCCGCCCGATACTCGACCTTCCGAAAAATAGCGCCTCACATAACGCAGATAGACCTCCGCGGTACCCCAATAACGCCACACATAAGCGAGATACCCCTTGCCAGCGGTGGCTGAAGGAGATTATGCAGCAGATTTGTGCGCGCGGATGCATATGCCGCCGGTCTGTGCCGCGCATATGGTGTTCGGCCGCAGGCGTGCACGTGCGAATGCGCAAAACGGCAGTGAGAATATCCGCCGCCAACCCCGATCTGCGCACAGTGCAGCACCCGTCCCAGCCCATACCCCGCCAACGCAAAGACTTCTAGGTCGGTAAATATTGAATCTTCGGCTTACATTCTCTCTTCTTAAAACCGCACAAGCCCGGGAACGTCATAGAGCCTGCTATTCGGAATCCGCTCTGCAGCACGCGTGAGAAAGTTGAGTTTCTCGATGCGCTCGCCGGAACGAGGGGCACCATTCTTCTGGAATGGAACCTGAAGACCAACGGACAGGTCCATGACGACGTCATCAATCACGCCGCCTGAGCGCCCGGACGGCACGGAGATGATTCCGTTTTCAACAGCGTATGCGTGTGTCTCGAGCGACTCAGTAATTGTGCCGATCTGGTTTGGCTTGAGGATGAAGCCGTCGACCGCATGGGTCTTGACAGCTCGTTGCAACCGCTTGCGGTCTGTCACGATGAAATCGTCGCCTAAAATGATGGTCCGATCAAGTTCACTCACCGCGAGCGGCCAATGCTCCCAATCGTTTTCGTCGAGAAGATCCTCAACGAAAACGAAGTCGAAGGTCTCCGTCATCTTCTTGGCATAGGCAATGATGTCTTCTGCTTTCACACGTTTGCCGAGAAGAAGATAGGTGTCCGTCTCTTTGTCATACATTTCAGAAGAGGCACAGTCTAAGGCGAACGCAAACTTGCCTGTGTATCCCGCCTCCTCGATCGCCTCGGCAAGAACGCCGACCACTTCCATAGGGTCCTCGGAAGGCGCGGCATATCCGTAGGAGGCGGCCACTTGGGGCGCATGACCGAGGCGACGCGACAGCACGCCGCGGAGCGTCTCGAAGACATTGACGCTCATCTCCACAGCAGAGTAGATGTCGTCTGCCTTGTAAGGCATGACAATGAATTCGTTGAACGGCTGAACGAGATCGTCATACCTGCCTCCGTTAATCATGTTGAAACTAGGGACAGGCACCGTGGAAAGCTTGCCATCTCCGATGATTTCATACGGATGCTTTCCAACGGCTGCTGCAGCCGCGCGGAACACCGCAATTGATGTGGAATAGATAGCATTGCCACCAAGCTTTGATTTGAACTCGGTTCCATCCAGCTCGACCATGAGTTTATCAATGCCCTTCTGATCAGCCGCATCGTGACCGATGAGAGCTGGGGCAATAATCTCCTCGACATTGCGAACTGCCTTGTGCACGCTGAGGCCGCGATACTCGTTCGGATCGCCATCACGAAGCACCGTGGCCTCGTACATGCCGACGGAAGAACCAGTTGGCGCTGCACCTCGGGCGACGAACCCGCCCTCGGTCTCCACCTTCACTTCAACCATAGGGCGGCATTTGCAATCGAGAATCTGGCGAGCCTTGACAGAGGTGATGTTCATTGGATGTTGCTCCTCACTGGAACGTAGAGAATATTAAGGTCACAAAGATTGGTACCGGTGTTTCCGGTGAAGACGGAGTCACCGACGGCGGCAAGTAGTTCATGAGTCGCGTGACCGCGCAATGCGTCATGCACATTGAGATTGACTTCGTCCGCACGGGCGAGAGTCGTTGAATCCGTGAGTCCGCCCGCTGCCATCGCAGTGCCGTCAGTTCCTTCAGAATCAATGGAGAACAGTACCGAACCCGGTGCATTCGGTGCAGTCAACGAAAAACCTGTCGTCATCTCACACCCAGGACCCCCGGTGCCTGTAATCTCCGAGTTGCTTGGGATTCGTGTGGTGACCTCGCCGGAAGACAGCACAATGCAGGGGGCAGGAACCGGGTTGCCATACTGCTGGATTTCGCGAGCGATAGAAGACATCACCATGCCAGCATCCTTGGCCTCCCCTTCGAGGAAGGAAGTGAGAATGATGGCTGGAACACCGAGTTCCTCAGCGGCTTCCTTAGCATAAATACAGGAATCAGGGAGCGTGTTGAGAAGGTAGTAGGTGTTGTGCGGGAAGCTTTTTGGCGTCTCGCCCTCGTTACCGACATTCATGAGGTAGTTGACAACAGAAGCAGGCAGTCGATTTTCAAGGGCGTAGTCACGAATCACCCGACGAGCATCAGCGAGGGTGGTCTTGTCTGGTCCAATAGGCGTCGAGGCGTAGTTGGCGTAAGGAACACCGTAATCGCCGGTGGGCGGCGTTCCAACGGCATCCGAGATTCCGAAGCCGATGAGTTCAGCTCCTTTCTCGGCGATTGCCTTGGCAAGCATTCCACCGTTCATACGTGAGATATGGCGTCGAATAGCGTTGATTTCGTATATGCCAGCACCGCTTTTAAGCAGGATGTCGGTGGTGTCCATCTCGTCCTGCAGCGAAATTCCCTCGACTGGACAGCTCATGAGCGCGGAGGAGCCGCCCGAGATGACGGCAATGAAAAGATCGTCCGCCGTAGCTTGCTCGACGAGATCGAGGATATCGAGCGAGGCGGCGTATCCCTCTTCGTTGGGAATGGGATGGCCGCCCACCCTGATATCCGTCCTATGGAAGACATCTCCCTCCTCAGCGATCTTGACAATCACAATGCCCTGGGTGAGTTTGTCGCCCAAGACCTCGTCCACTGCACGAGCCATATGATTGGCGGCCTTGCCCGCTCCGACGAGGTAGACGTTGCGCTTCGTGGACAGATCCCACACTTTGGTGCCAATCCGAAGCACATTGCCTTCGACGGCCGTAATCGCCTTGATACGGTTGTAAGCGTCAAGGCGGCCAAGGGTGGCTTCGGCAACATCCAGCACGATGGTGCGGGATTCGGTATCGCCACGAGAGACAAGCTCATCGTAGTTGCGTATCTTTCGCATCGTATTCCTTACTCCACGTAAGGTTCGTCCCACAACGCGAGCTGTGTTCCGATGTTCTTGGAAAGCGCGTTTTGGTAGAGCTGGTAAGCCCATCCGAGATCGAATACAGACATTCCGCAGGCAACGAAGGTAATCTTCTCAGTGTCGTTGGTTCGGCCGCCCGTACCGGAGTTGATGATGCCGCCCAAATCGATTGAATCTTGAAGCGCTGGCAGCCGCCCGGAATCGATGAGGCGGTATATAGGTCCACCAATTACACCCGAGTAGTATTCGTCTTTGTCGCCGGAAGCGACAGCTTCCTCGACATAGGCTTCATGCAGACCGATATTGTCATAAACAATCTTGTTCTTCAGCCAGAAGTCCTCATCGGGATGAATCGGGCCTGAGGTGAGCACAGTGCAGCCCTCCTTGAGCCACTCGTCCTTGAAGACGAGTGGCTTGATACGCGAGGCAGCGATGGTGACGACGTCGGCATCCCTCACGGCTTTCTCAAGATCAGGCTCGACCGTCGCGGTCTTACCATGCGCAACCGCGAAGTCGGCAACCGATTGTGCTGCCTTCTCAAAGAGGTCATAGCAGACCACATGCTCGATTGTGTCGATTTGGGTCAGAATAGCCTTGACACAAGCCTTGTTAATGGGGCCGCAACCCAGCACAGCGAGGGTCTTCGAACCTTTTCGTACGAGGTAGCGGGCAGCCACTCCCGGCACCGCTCCGGTACGTGCCGAACTAACCAGATTGGCTGACATGAGGCAGAGTGGCTCACCGGTGTCCTTGTTGTTGAGGAGGACGGTGAGCACCGAGCGTGGCAGACCTTTCTGGATATTGGCTTGATTGGAACCGTACCATTTGACGCCACAGACGTCGAACCGCCCGCCGAGATAACCTGGCATGGCGACAAACCGACGGTCTGGGCCGGAGACGGGCATGTTGGGGAACTTCGTCTCCTTGGGAAAAACAATCCCCAATCCATGACTGTTGTGGTTGGGGCCACCCATGAGGTAGTCGCCAGCGTTGAGCAATGAAAAGACCTCTTCGCAGACGTTGACGCACTCGTGTGCATCGAGGACACCCGCTGCGATCATGTCTGGTTCCGAAAGATACAGGAATTCGGTTTTAGGTTTCTTTTCCAAGTACACTCCTTGATAAATTTTGCCTTGTACAAGGCATATTTGATTCGGATGCATTCAACGGATGCTTCCGTTTTGCTATTTGGCTACAACTGTCTCGTTAGCCTTACGAGCCAGCCAGTTGAGATGATGTTTTTTACGAAAAATCGGGGATTGATGTCTTGCGTTGGGTCGCACGAGGCCCGGATGCCGGACGCTCAGGACCAGAGTCCCAGCGCCCGGAGCCCATTCAGGTCCCGGC
Organism: Bifidobacterium tibiigranuli; assembly: GCF_022655035.1. Lineage (GTDB taxonomy): Bacteria > Actinomycetota > Actinomycetes > Actinomycetales > Bifidobacteriaceae > Bifidobacterium > Bifidobacterium tibiigranuli_A. Next base: position 615,032 of record NZ_JALCUA010000001.1, read on the forward strand.
TCTCAGATCTCCTTGAGCAGGGCCTTCATCTTGTCGCTTTGCGGGTTGTCGAACACGGATTGCGCCGGGCCCTGCTCCACGATCCGGCCATCGTCCATGACGATGATCTGATCGGCGATGCCACGCGCGAACGCCATCTCATGGGTCACGATCATCATCGTGGTGCCCTCGTCGGCGATCCTGCGAATCACCTGCAGCACCTCGCCCACCAGCTCGGGGTCCAACGCGCTGGTCGGCTCGTCGAACAGGATCGCATGCGGCTTCATAGCCAGCGCCCTGGCGATGGCCACGCGCTGCTGCTGACCGCCCGAGAGCCGGTCGGGGTACATGTTGAACAGCTCCTCGGCGATCCCGACCTTGTCAAGGCTGGCCACGGCCGCCTCGCGGGCCTCGTCGCGGCCCAGCCCGCGGATGTCGCGCAGCGGCATCATGACATTGCCGATCACGTTCTTGTTGGCGAAGAGATTGAAATGCTGGAACACCATCGCGATCTCCGAGCGCTGCGAGGCCAGCTCGCTCGTCTTGGCCGGCATGTTCACGCCGTTGATCGACTGCATGCCCATCTCGCGGCCATTGACCACGATCTCCCCGGAATCCGGTATCTCCAAGTGGTTGATGCAGCGCAGCAGCGTGCTCTTGCCCGAGCCGCTCGACCCCAGCAGCGCGAACACCTCGCCCTCGCGCACCGCCACGTCAATGCCCTTGAGCACCTCCTTGGCCCGCCGCTCGCGATGGAGCCGCTGCCCGAACGTGGGATGCTCGAGCCGGATCATGAAGCTCTTATGCACGTCCTTGCATTCGATGATGAACGGCCTGTCGGCCTTATCGGGATTATCAGCCATATCGGCCCTGTCATTTGGCGACATTGCGGTTCACCCTCCATTCGGCGACCTTCACCAGCCCCGACAACGGCAGGCTGATGACGAGATAGAGAATCGCAGCCGCCGTGTAGGCCTCGGTGACCTGGAACGTGGTCGAGGCGAGCACATTGGCCTGCTTGAGAATCTCGGTCACGGCTATCACCGAAGTCAGCGCCGTGTCCTTGACCATCGAAATGGCATAATTGCCCAGCGGCGGCACCGAGACGCGCAGCGACTGCGGAATAATGATCTTCGCCATCGCGCGCGGCGGCGTATAGCCCAAGGACAACGCCGCCTCCATCTGCCCCCGATCAATCGAATTAATCGAGGAACGGAACACCTCCGACATGTATGCGGAGTAGTTCAGGCCCAAACCAAGGATGCCCGAGGTGATCGGGTCGATATTGATGCCGATTTTGGGGAACACGTAATAAGATGTAGACGAGCTGCACCAGCAGCGGCGTACCACGCAGAATCTCAACGATGACCGTCGCTATCTGACGCAGCACGGGAATCCGCGCAATGCGAACGAGCGCGATGACTAGGCCGAACACTACGGCCAGCACCAGCGAGCCGAGAGTGAGGTTGATGACCACGGGAGCCGTCTGCACCATCGAAGGAATCATCGAAAAAGTATCTTTAAGGAATTGCATCATGACCTTTCATCAGGCGGCAACGCCGGTGATCCGCTCCGAACGAATCACCGGCGAGCGAAGGGAGCGCACACAGTTTTCGCGCCCTACCGCCGGCTTCACAGCATCCACTGGCTTCACTTGATATACGCGGTCTTGGGCATATCCCATTTCTTCATGATCTTGTCGTACTCTCCGTTGGCCTTAATCTTCTTCAAGCCTGAATTGATGGCCGCGAGCCGGGTCTTATCATCCAGACGCACTGACGGAGCAACTGGACTGAGGAAATAGGGGGTGGGAGCGTTTACAACGCGGATTTTCAAGCTCGGATCTTGCTTGAGGCTGTAAGCCGCAACTGGCTGATCGGTGACCCCTCCGAAGATGTCGCCATTCACAATCGCTTGGATCATGGTCGCTTGGGAATCAAAGAGTTTCACCTTGCCCGGAGAAAGTTTATTGAGCAAATCGGGGTAGACCGTACCGGTGACCGTCCCCAGCGGCTTTCCTTTGAGCTGATCGTATCCAGTGACGGCGGTCTCCGATTTCTTGACGATGATGGAATCAGACAGGTTGTAGAAGGGATCAGAGAAGTTAACCTTCTTTTGCCTTTCTGGCGTGATTCTCATGGAATCGTTGATGATGTCGATTTTATTTGTATTCAGGCTGGCGATAAGCGTGGAGAAGTTGCTGACCGAGTTCTTAACCTTCCACCCGTTCTCCTTCGCGACGGCCATCATGATGTCGCCGTCGATGCCGGTAAGGTTGCCGCTCTTGTCGATGAAGGCGAGCGGTGCGTCATTCGACGTGCCAATCGTCACCGTCTCAGCGCCGGAACTGGAACTTCCCCCGGTGGCACTACTTGACCCGCACGCGCCGGCAAAGGCGAGCATGGCGACCGTGACGGCCGCAATAGCTGTTCTGGCAAACTTCTTCATGAAACTGACCCTTCTTTTGATTGCTGACGATTGGCGCTGGCCGGCTCGGTTGGCATCGCCTCCCAGCCGCCGTAGGCACCTCTCAGATTCATGCTTCATGATGGGGGGGATGTCGTTTCGATTTCGTCATGATTAATATGGCGTTTCAATTGGGTTACGGCCATGTGTTGCCTATATGTCCACCTTGTTACGCCCCTGCACGTTCCAACGAAGTTTGGATGCGCCCCAGCCCTTGGCAGCATGGGGGTTGGCGCGACAAGACGCCGCCTCCCCGCTTCTCCCTACGAACGGTTAGACTGAATGGCATTATGGCAGCATTTAGTTCTTTGACAGACCGGCTCTCGAATGCCTTCAAGCATTTGCGGGGCAAAGGCAAGCTTTCCGAGGCGGATATCGACGGGACCATCCGCGAGATACGCCGTGCGCTTCTCGACGCCGATGTGTCGCTCGAAGTGGTGCGTTCCTTCACGGCGAAGATACGCGAACGGGCGCTCGGCGTGGAGGTCTCGCAGGCGCTCAACCCCGCGCAGCAGGTGGTGCAGATCGTCAATGAGGAGCTGACGGCGATTCTGGGTGCGGGCGTCGACCGGCCGCTGAACTTCGCCAAGAACCCGCCGACGATTATCATGCTCGCCGGACTGCAGGGCGCGGGCAAGACCACGCTCGCCGGCAAGCTCGGCTATTGGCTCAAGGACGCCGGGCATACGCCGCTGCTCGTGGCGGCTGATTTGCAGCGCCCGAACGCGGTGACGCAGCTGCAAGTGGTCGGCGAACGCGCAGGTGTGCCGGTCTACGCGCCGGAAAAGGGCGTCCAATCAGCCGGCGGCGACGCGGTTTCCGCCCCCGGGGCAACGAGCGGTGACCCGGTCAAGGTGGCCCGCGACTCGGTCGAGCTGGCGAAAACCAAGCTCTATGACACGCTGATCATCGATACCGCAGGACGTCTCGGCGTTGACGAGGCGCTGATGAAGCAGGCCCGCGACATCCGCGACGCAGTGCACCCCAACGAAATCCTCTTCGTCATCGACGCCATGATCGGCCAGGATGCAGTGCAGACCGCCAAGGCCTTCGATCAGGGCGTGGACTTCACCGGCGTCGTGCTCTCCAAACTCGATGGCGATGCCCGCGGCGGCGCGGCGCTTTCGGTCGCCAGCGTGACCGGCAAGCCGATTCTTTTCGCCTCGAATGGCGAGGGCCTGAAGGACTTCGAGGTGTTCCACCCCAACCGCATGGCCTCGCGCATCCTCGACATGGGCGATATTCTCACCCTCATCGAGCAGGCGCAGAAGCAGTTTGACGAGGAAGAGGCCAAGAAGGCCGCCGAGAAGATGTCGAAGGGCACCTTCGGCCTTGACGACTTCCTTGAGCAGCTGCAGCAGGTGCGCAAGCTCGGCTCGATGAAGAGCCTGCTGGGTATGATTCCTGGCATGGCGCAGCATCGCAAGGAACTTGAGCAGTTCGACGAGCACGAGATCGACCGCACGGAGGCCATTATTCATTCCATGACGCCGGCCGAGCGTCGCGACCCCTCAATCATCGACGGCTCGCGCCGAGCGCGCATCGCATACGGCTCCGGCAACACCGTCTCCGCAGTAAACGGACTCTTGCAGCGCTTCGAGCAGGCTGCAAAGATGATGCGTCGCATGTCGAACAAGTCCGGCATGGGCGGCATTCCCGGCTTCGGCGGCCCTGCTGCTGGCTCCGGCAAAAAGAGCGGCAAGAAGGGCAAGAAGAAGAGCTCGAAATCCGGCAATCCGATGAAGCGCGAGGCCGAGGAGAAGGCGTTGCGCGAGCGGCTTGCCGGCAAGGGCGGCCCCAAGTCCGGCGGCTCGGCCTTCGCCAAGAAGCCGCAGAACCCCGCACTGCCCGCAGGCTTGCAGGAGGCGCTGAGCGGCGCAGGCGAAGGCGAACCGACGCTGCCGCCGAATCTGGGCGGCGGATTGGCCGGGCTGCTGCACTAGTTGCGTGCGCTGCAATGAGCATAGCCATCGCCATCGTATTGGCGCTTATCATCGGCTGGGCGTGTCTGCGATTCCTTCCCTCGGGTGCGGAAGGGCGCATGCCGCTGCCGTATCTGATTGCGTTCATTCATTTTCTGTGGATTCCCAGCACGCTGTGCGGCGTGCTTGCCGCAGCACAGGGGTACTGGTATCTGGCCGTTCTGGCAGTGGTTTTGGCAGTCTTTATCGCCGCTTTCAATCTGCCGTATTACCGGCATACCCTACGTATGCTGCGCCGCAACGCTCAGCCGGAGGACAGTGCGCAACACGACCTGCAGCAGAGTTCGCAACACACCAGTGACGCTGCACAGCGCATACCATATGAGTTCTCGGTCATGACCCTGAACTGCCGCTACGGTCGGGCGGATGCCCGAGCGATTGTCGAGGCAGCGCGCAGCAAAGACGTCGCCGTGCTTGCGTTGCAGGAGATGAGCGAGGATCTGCTGAACCGCCTCGCAGCCGCAGGACTCGATCAACTGCTCCCGCACCATCAAATCGGCACCATGCGTGACACTGACAATGGCGGATTCAATGGGATTTGGACCAATCTGCCGGTCACCGCTGCCATCGCCGACACTGTCGACATCCCCGCTGCCGCTGTGCCCAGCCTCGTGGTGACGATCCCGCAGCAGTGCGCTGCCGATTCACACACAATCCTGTGCACATCCGCCCACCCGAAGTCGCCCATGCGCGGGTGCGCGCAATGGTCACGGGGAATCATCGGCCTTGCCGGCGTTAATAGCAACACGCGCGCTGCAGGCACCATCGTCATGGGCGACCTCAACGCGAACCTACATCACCCTAGTTTCCGCGCGCTGCTGCGCTCGGGTCTACGTGATGCCACCCTGAGCCAAGGAACCGGTCGCATCCCGACCTTTCCCTCATGGCTGCCCTGGCCGCGCCTCGAACTCGACCACGTCGTGTTCAGCAACGGCCTCGAAGCGCGCGCCGTGGAATCCTTCGCAATCCCCGGCAGCGACCATCTGGCGCTTGCAGCAACGCTGAGCGTCACGCGCTGACCGCGCCGGCCACCTGTCTGCGCGGCGAACGTAATACAGCCGCACTCAGCCCCGCCGTCTTCCCACGCAACGCCCAGCCCTGCAACGCCTCCGCCGACACCGCACGGCGCGCTATCCATGCCTGTGTTGTATAATGTCTCAGTTATTCACGGATGCGGGGCCCTCTCATTCCCGCACGCCGCGAGGAACACGCTGGTCGGAGGTTTTTGTGTCCCCACAGAAAACCGACAACCGGCAACCTAAGTAACAAGGAGAGCCATTTTGGCAACCAAGATTCGTCTGAAGCGACTGGGCAAGAAGTCCTATGCCTTCTACCGTGTGGTCATCACCGATTCACGCAACAAGCGCGACGGCCAGTCCATCGAAGAGATCGGCATCTACGACCCGAACAAGCAGCCGTCGCTCATCCAGATTGATTCCGAACGTGCGCAGTACTGGCTGGGCGTCGGCGCGCAGCCGTCCGAAGCAGTTTTCAAGCTGCTGAATATCACCGGTGACTGGCAGAAGCACAAGGGACTCGATGGTGCCGAAGGCACGCTGAAGGTCGCCGAGGACGGGCCGGACGCAGCAGCTCGCGTCGAAGCCGTCGAAGCCGAAGCGCAGAAGGTCAAGGCCGCGAAGTCTGCGGCAGCGGCCAAGGCTGCAGCTGAAGCGGAAGCCGCCAAGGCCGACGAAGCAGCTGAGTCCGAACCGGCCGAAGCCGAAGCGGAAGCCTCGGAAGCGCAGGCTGAGTAATCATGCTCGCGCAGGCCGTTGAACATCTGATCACCAACATCGTCGATTTTCCCGATGATGTGTCCGTCAAGTCCCATGAGAACCCTCGCGGCGAATTGCTTCGCGTGCGCGTGAACCCGGAGGACATCGGCCGTGTGATTGGCCGCAACGGCCGCACCGCGAACGCGATCCGCACCGTGGCGCAGGCTTTGGCCGACCACAAGGTGCGCGTTGACATCATGGATGTCCGCAAGAAGTGACGAGTTCAGTGCATGACGAGGACCCTCAGCAGCGCGAGCTGTTGAGGGTCTGTCGTATCGGCCGGGCGCAGGGTCTCAAAGGCGAGGTCAACGTCCGCATCACCACCGACGAGCCCGGGCGGCGCTTCTCCCCCGGCGCGTCGCTGTTCACCCGCGACGGCTCAGACGAATACACCGTCGAAAGCGCGCGGACCTTCAAGGACCGCTGGATTGTGCATTTTGACGGCGTAGACAGCCGCGAGGCAGCCGAAGCCCTGAACGGCGTCGAGCTGTACGGCGAGGCCGACGACCCCGAGGAAATGGCGCAGGAAAATGCCTGGTATCCCAAGGATCTCATCGGGCTTGAGGCGCGACTTGCCAGCGATAACGCACTTGGTCTGCCCGGTGGCAAGGTTCTGGGCAAGATTGTCGACGTAATCGACGGCCCCGCACAGTCGCTGCTGAAGCTGCGGCTGGCGAGCGACTTAGTAGGCAATGAAATAGGCAATGACTTGACGTCTGGCAGCTCGGCGGCAGGTGACGCTGAGACTGCCACCGACGAAACCGCGCCCACCGCGCCCACCACGGCGCTTATCCCCTTCGTGGACCCCATCGTGCCCGATATCGACCTGGACGAGCGAACGCTCACCATCGACCCGCCCGGAGGTCTGATTCCCGGATTAGGCTAGCACGCGCAACGGCTGCATTCGTGTGATGGCCGCACTCGCCACGGTTGTATTCAAGCAACCGTGGTATTCGAGTAGCGGCTGCACTCGCACAACGACAGTTCTCGCGTAATAGCCGTTCTCACAAGACAGCTGCACTCGCAAAACAGTGTTTCTCACAAAGACCGAGGCATGGCATGAGGCTGATTTTCGGGTATGTGCGCAGGCATTGGGGTCTGGCGGCAATCGCTGTGGCCTTCCTGACCATCGAGACCCTGAGCGATCTGCTGCAGCCGACCTTGATGTCGATGGTTGTCGATGACGGCGTCGCCAGGCGCAATGTGAACGCCGTGCTGAACTGGGGCGTCGTCATGCTGGCCGTGGCATTCGCCGGGGCTATCGGCGCGGTGGTGCGCAATATCTACGCCTCCCGCGCTTCGCAGCTCATCGGCAAGGACATCCGCTCGGACGCCTACAGCAAAGTGATGTCGCTGACCTTCGAAGAGGTCGACCGACTGCAACCGGGCGCCATCATCACGCGCATCACCAATGACGTGACGCAGATCCAGAACTTCACGCAGGGGCTGATGCGCGTCATGCTCAAATCACCGATCACCTGCATCGGCGCGATTGCGCTCATCATCATTCAGATACCCGACCAGGCACCGGTCGTCGCGGCGATTCTCGCCATCGCCGGAGTGCTCATCTGGATGAATATGACGCGCAGTTTCCCGCGTTTTCTGACTGTGCAGAAGGCACTGGACAAGCTCGGCACCATCAGCCGCGAATTCCTGCGCTCGGTGCGTGTCGTCAAGGCCTTCGGAGCGCAACGACAAGAAGCTGAGCGCTTCGATACCGCCGCTGGAGACTTCGCAACGGCGAACATCCGCGCTACGCGGGTCAACGCCACCTACGGACCGCTGATCAATCTGACGGTGAACATGGGCATCGTGGCGCTGCTTTGGCTCTCCCGCGCGCAGAATCCCGGACGCATCGGTGCGCTTATGGCCTCGATGAACTACATGACGCAGGTGCTGTTCGCGCTTGGTCGCGTCGCGATGATCTTGAATTCCTCAGTGCGTGCAAGCGCCTCGTCCCGACGCATCGGCGAAATCTTCGAGCAGCCCAGCGAGGAGCACGTCATTACTGGCGGCACAGTGCCGGTTGGCAGCGGCGTCGTGCCGGCTGGCAGCGGCAAAACTGCACCATCCGATAACCGCAATCAACCAAACCCGATAGACGCCGAGCGCCCGGCGCTGCGGTTCGCATCTGTGTCCTACCGCTATGCCAGCGCTGCGGACGACGCCGTGCATGATGTCGACTTGAGCGTGCCGCGCGGCGTGACGCTGGGCATCATCGGCCCGACCGGCTCGGGAAAATCGACGTTGGTCAGCCTGATACCGCGATTCTACGAGCCTTCGCGCGGCCGTATCGAGCTGGATGGAGCTGATATCGCATCCATCGATGTCGAAATCCTGCGCGAACGCATCGCGCTGGTGCCGCAGGAACCGGTGCTGTTCTCCGGCACCATTCGCTCCAATCTGCTGTGGGGCAATCCCGAGGCCAGCGAAGCCCAGCTGCGCGAGGCCGTGCGCCTAGCTTGCGCCAGCGAATTCATCGACGAGCTGCCGAACGGATTGGACAGTGTGATTGGCCAGGGCGGCGTGAACCTGTCCGGCGGCCAGAAGCAGCGCATATCGCTGGCCCGCGCGTTGACGCGGCGGCCCGAAGTGCTGATTCTGGACGATTGCACCAGCGCGCTGGACAGCACGACCGAGCAGCAAGTGCTTGACCATCTGCGCGAGCTGGCCGCGCACGAACAGGGCCTGACCACGATGCTCATTTCGCAGCGCATCTCGACCGTGCGCCGGTGTTCGAGCATCGCGGTGATGGACGGCGGCACGGTGGTCGCCACCGGCAGCCATGACGCGCTTATGGAGCACTCGCCGCAATATCGCAGCATCTACGACTCGCAAATCGGGGAAGAACACAGCGGTAAGCAACACAGCAACGAGCTACAAACAGGCGAGGAGGCACGGCAATGAGCGAGAACCAAACCCCAACCTCCCCTGCGCCAAACCCCGCATCCACCGCATCCGCCTCACAGCCCACCCCAAACACCATCGGCGGCCCGCAATTCGGCGGCGGACTGGCCAAACGCGGCGCGGCCGTCGTTAAGCCGAAGAACATGCGCGGCACGCTGCGCCGGCTGTTCGACATGACCGCAGGCCAGCGCCGCGAACTCATGCCAGTGTTCGCGCTTTCAGGACTCGGCGCCGGCTCGGCGGTCCTCTCGCCGCTGCTGGTCGGCCGCGTCATCAGCACCATCGCCAAAGGCGACCCGATCGCGACGATACTGCTGGTGCTGGCGGCGGTCTACCTCGTGGATTGGCTGGTCAATTTCAGCCAGCAGTATCTTATGGCGGCGGCCGGGCAACATATCGTGCTGCATCTGCGCGTGTCCCTGTTCCACGCGCTTGAGGCGCTGCCGCTGCGCTTCTTCGACCGGCATCAGCACGGCGAGCTGATGAGCCGCCTGACCAATGACGTCGACAATATCAGCGAAACCATCTCCGATTCCTTCGCCGACCTCATGGTCTACGTCTTCACGATTCTGGGCACGCTCGCCTGCATGATCTGGCTGAGCGTGCCGCTGACCTTGGTTTCCTTAGTGCCAGTAGCGCTGGTGTTCATCCTCGCCAAGGTCATCACCACGCGCACCCGGCCGCTCTACGCCAGGCAGCAGCAGGTGCTCGGGCGGCTCGACGGGCAGGTGGAGGAGAGCGTTTCGGGCCTGAGCATGGTCAAGGCCTACGGTCGCGAGCGCGCGATGATCGAGGAATTCGAGCAGGCGAACGACGAACTGTGCGAAACCGGCACGAAGGCCCAGACGCTGAGCGGGTTCCTTATGCCGCTGTCGAATGCGATCAACAACTTCGGCTTCCTCATGGTCGCGGTGGTCAGCGGACTCATGGCCGTGCACGGTCAGGCCGATGTGGGCGTCATCACGAGTTTCCTGCTGTATGTGCGGCAGTTCTCGCGGCCTTTCACCGATATCGCCAACATCTACAACACCTTGCAGACCGCCGTGGCCGGGGCCGAGCGCATGTTCGAAATCATGGACGAGCCGACCGAGCCGGCGGATGCACCGAATGCCATTCCTGCCAGCAATCCGCGCGGGCATATCGTCTTCGACCATGTCACCTTCGGCTATGACGAGGCGCATGAGGTCATTCACGATATCAGCTTGGACATTCCTGCGGGCGCGCGGGTCGCCTTCGTGGGGCAGACCGGCTCAGGCAAGACTACGATGGTCAATCTGCTGGCACGCTTCTACGATGTCAGCGGCGGCCGTATCCTGCTCGATGGCCACGATTTGCGCGACTACAAGCTCGCGGACCTGCGCCGCGCCTTCGGCACCGTGCTGCAGGACCCTTCGCTTTTCGAGAGCACGGTGGCCGCCAACATCGCCTACGGCAAGCCCGACGCCACGCGCGAGGAGATACAAGCCGCCGCCCGCACGGCCGGTGCCGACGGGTTTATCGGCCGCCTTGAACACGGTTACGATACGGTGTTGGAAGGCTCCGGCGCGGCGCTGAGCCAAGGCGAACGCCAACTGCTGACCATCGCGCGGGCGCTGCTCGCTGATGCGCCAATCGCCATCCTCGACGAGGCCACGAGTTCTGTGGACACGGTCACCGAGCAGTCGATTCGCCGCGCGATGATGCGCATGACCGCCGGACGCACGAGCATCGTCATCGCGCACCGCCTCTCAACCATTCGCGACTCCGACCTCATCGTCGTCATCGATCACGGCCGCATCCTCGAACAAGGCTCGCACGCCGAGCTCATGGCCCGCCACGGCACCTACGCCCGCATGGTCGCCGACCAAAGCGCATAGGTGCGTAAATCCTTCATGATTATGCACACTCCATAAAGCACACTCCATAAATCATTGACGCTCACTCATCAGCGAGCCAGTCGGTAGCGCGAACAATGCGGATGCCATCTTCGGTCGTTCCCGCTGAGAATGGATCGAGCGTGATGACGTATCGCGGGAAGGCATCGGACAGTGCGCGCAACGAGGCCAGTTCGCGCTCGCGCACCGACTCATCCAGCATCGTGGCAGTCACTTGGACGTAGCGACGGTCGCTGCCGCGCGACGCAACGAAATCAATCTCCCCGCCGGTAACCGCCCCTACGCGCACCATATAGCCCCTCCTGCGCAGCTCCATGTAGACCACGCCTTCGAGCTGTGCGCCGAAATCCTTGGACGTGAAGCCGTTGGCAAGGTTGCGGAAACCATTGTCCACTGGATAATACTTGTTGGTAGGGCGCAGTATCTGCTTGCCGGACAGGCCCGTCTGCTCCGCACGATAGATGACAAACGCCCGTTCAAGCGCGTCGACCTGCGCATCGACCGTTTTCGGGGCGATGCCAAGGCCTGCGCTTTTGAGCGTGTTGGCGACATTGCGCACCGAGAAGAGGTTGCCGGACGTGGCAAACAGATACCGGCTCACCTTGCTCAACGCGGCGATATCGCGAATGCCGCTGCGTTCGGCCACATCCTTGACGACTATCGAACGATACACATCTTCCAGGAACTGCCTGGCATTCTCCTCTGTCGGCAGCCCGTATTTGAGCAGCCCGGGCATGCCGCCGAATCTCATATAGTCGGCAAGAAGGTCATCCGTGGAAATTCCAGTGTCACCGAGCAATTGCCGATATTCCATATACTCTGAGAACGAGAGCGGGTAGACCGGTATCTCCATGTAGCGCCCGGCGAGATAGGTGGCCAGGTCGCCCGACAGCAGGCGCGCGTTCGACCCGGTGATGGTCACGTGTGTATTGCCTCGCGTATGCAGTCTCCTGACGACACGCTCCCACTGCGGAACGTCCTGTATCTCGTCAAGAAACACATAGAAAGGCTTCGCCGCGTCGGACTGCGCGATAGCCTGCTGAAGCTCCTCGTACAGGTCAGATGCATCGTAATCCAGCGGTATATCGAAATCGTCGAAACGCTTGAAAAACATATTCGTTGCAGGCATGCCATCATCTGCAAGACGTTTCGCATATTGCCGCATGAGCGTCGATTTGCCGCACCGTCGCACACCGATGAGCACCTTAACCTCATCCGTCTCATCACGCTGCATGAGGTTGCGCATCAGCGCCCGACGTGGGATGGAAACTGATGTCGCAAGATGTTCAGAGTAAGACATATTGATAATTATAATACACAATTACTGTTAAATTATATGAATTGTGACTTATAATACTCATTATAGAAGCTCATACTCCTTGTACGCAGGGTTCCACGTAGTCCGTCCCCGGAGAAAAGAGACGGTAAGATAAGCGCAGAATGATTGACTGGCGTGCTCAAGGGGGCAAATGATGAACGTAGGGATTATCGGAACTGGCTGGATATCACGTCAGTTCGCCGACGCGGTGCAACAGCAGCAGGGCGCGCGGCTGGCGGGGATTCTTTCCAGAACACGCGAGGCTGCGGAGGGATTCAGACGCCCCGACGAAACATATCCTGCATATGACGATATCGAGGAGTTTCTCGCGGATTCGCAGATCGACACGGTGTACATCGCCTCGCCCAATTCGATGCATTATGGGCAGGCAGCCAAAGCCATCAGCGCCGAAAAGAACGTCATCGTCGAGAAACCTGCATTCTCGAATCCGGCGGAGTTCGCCAAGATCGAGGCGCTGCTCCTTCAGCATCCGCACGTGCGTTTCTTCGAGGCGGCCCGGCATATCCACACCGACGCATTCCGCAGCATCGCAAGCCAAGTGGGAGATATGGGAGCAATCAGCGGCGCGGTGTTTTCGTATATGAAATATTCCTCGAAATACGATGCCTTCCTCGCAGGAGAGACGCCGAACATCTTCACCGCGCGGTTCTCGGGCGGGGCCCTGCAGGATTTGGGGGTATATCTGGTCTATGACGCGATAGCGCTGTTCGGGACGCCGCTTTCCGCGCAATACCATCCCCTGCTGCTTCCGACCGGCACTGACGCCATGGGCACCGGAGTGCTGCATTATCAGCATTTCGACGTCACCCTGCTCATCTCGAAAACCGTCAACTCTCAGTT
>NZ_JALCUA010000002.1:0-428428 GCF_022655035.1 Bifidobacterium tibiigranuli
TTTCCGGCCCTCCTCGATAGATAACGAAGCACTACCAAGGTACAGCCCGACTATGGTCAGCATGCCCCACGCCCAAACCCGAAAAAACTACCTGACCAAAACCACAAAAAACAATTGAACCAAAACATGCAGTTCCCCTTGCGGGACATGCTCTGGACGATGCCGGCGCCTCCGAGACCGCCGATCCATCCAGCCTGTTGGTACTGCCAGCCCATATCCGAATGCAGGATCGGGCTCGCCCCCTCGGGCATCTTGGCTATGAGCTGGGAGAGGATGTCGAGCTGCTGGGCCATGTTCGGGCTCGTCGAGACCGACCACGCCGCTATCTCCTTGCTGCCGAAGTCGTAGACGGGCGCGAAGTACGCCTTGCCCCACGGCTGCCTGAACTCGGTGACGTCGGTTCCCATCTTCTGCCAGGGGCCATTGGCCTCGAAGTCGCGCCCGATGACGTTCTTAAAGGTCTTGCCGACCACTCCCCTGTAGGAGTTGTAGCGGTGGTAGTCGGTCTCGCGGCGGATTCCGCAGCGGATACCCATCTCCCGCATCATCTTGCGCACGGTCTTGTCGGCGATCCGCACGCCCAGCTCGGCGCGCAGGCACATGGCTATCTGCCGGTGGCCGCAGCCGTTGGGGACGCGGGAGAATATCTCGCCCGCGGCGGCCCACAGCTCGGGCCTGGTGGGCGCCTTCGGGTGGGAGATCGCGTAGTAGTAGCTCGATCTGGCTATCCTGGCGCATTTGAGCAGGTCGGACAGCGGATATAGCCCTGAGAGCGCAGCTACAGCGGCGGCCTTATCCCGGTTCGGGACTCCCGCGCCGCTCTCAGGGCTGCCAATTTTTTTAGGTAGGCGTTCTCGGCCTCGAGCCTGCGGACCTTTTCCTCGAGCTTCTGCTCGCGCGTCAGCGGCGCCCTCGGCCGGCTCACGGACCCTTTGGGCCTGCCCTTCGGCTTGGGCCGCAGCGCCTCATCGCCGCCGTCGCGGTAGAGCCTGCACCACTTCTCGAGCGGCGATGAGGAGGCTATGCCGAACCTGGCCATGGCATCGGCCTTGGTGGCCCCCTCGTCGACGACGGCCTTGGCGGCGGCGCACTTCTGTTCCCAAGTGTACTTCTCGGGTTTCGATCCCATGGACAGCAACCCCTCCAACCCTACGGCGAGAAACGTTCTGCGCCATTTTCTCACAGTGCTCCTGGGGATGGAGAGGGCGGTTGCGGTGGCTCTGGTTCCGTACCCGAGCCCGAACAGCTCGGCAGCCCTTTTCCTGGTGAGCTCGTCGTACCTCGACCTCAGATCGTCCGGCATAAAGAAGACCTCCCATTTCTCGTTGTCCAAGAAACGGGAGGCAGTTCATTATAAGTCGGTCCCCTTTCTCGAACAAAGACTAAAAGGAATGAAAGAAGCCGCGAGGAACACGTCGGATCAGCATTTTGCAAGCATTACAAAACAGCTGAGTTTGCAGCAGGAACTTGTTATTGACTTTGTCGAGAAGTACGAAGGATGCCTAAAACGCCCAGACGCACTTCAAGATGAAAGACCAAACGGGATATCGATTAAAAGGCGCCCATCGACGGTCTCTGATGCGGAGAGCATAAGAGCGTTCGGCGAAAAGTTGAACGACCTTATTGAAAACCTGAGACCACTTGACCGGTCAGTCTTAAGCATTAAGATCGATGCTAGTTTCCCGGAAATGAACGACCTTTCGGCGGCGCTGAGCAAACGAATGACGGCTGCGGCTGACCATCTTCATGCGACTTTGACAGACTTGAGCGGCATTGCCGAAGCGGTTAGTATGCTTCATTCAGAGCCATTTGAAACTCGCGATAAGCTCTTATCAGTTTTTTCAGAAGAGGTAAGTAACATCAATAAAGAAAAGGCTGTAGGCGCGCACAATTACGAGCGGAACGTCAAAGAAGCTACCGAGTTTATCGAGGACCTGCTTGATTTGCGAATGGACCTTCTGAGCGCCGATCAGGAGATTGAGCGGTCAGTGGAGTCTATGCTTCGCCCCATCTCCGCTAATACATATCAAGCGGATGAGGACGAGGTTACTATTGGGCTCACAATATCCGAGGTGTGTTCGTATGAGAATTCGCTGAGTTCTCAACTGAAATCAAGTGTCGACAACACAACTGCAGTTGCTAGATTTGTCCTGAGTTGTTCTGACATCGATAAGACAAAACAGGATTTATTGAATGGGAACAAATTCCGAAGCGCTACCGATGCAGCGGATATTGTCGAGAGACTTTATTCAAACGTTGAAAACGACCTGTCGAAGAATAGAGAATTTGAAATAGACGTTTCTTTTAACGGCGTGTCGATGAGGGAAATGTCCCCGGGAATGCAAGCTCAAGCCCTACTTAAGCTTTTGCTCAATGATAAGCTGTCCTCCAATGGCTACGATTATGTGGTTTTCGACCAACCAGAGGACAATCTTGATACGCCAACCATTAGCGACGTACTCGTGAATCGAATCAAAAAGCTGAAAAAGGAAGTTCAAGTTTTCGTTGTCAGCCATTCCGCTCCGGTGATTATTAACGGTGATGCCAGGAATGTTGTGATGGCAAGATCAGATGAATTTTCGATATCTTATTCTTCAGACGTGATAAACGGGCGGCCAGCAAAAGAGTTCATCTCGGAAGTTCTCGATGGCGGTGAACGCTTTTTGAAGATGAGACTATACAAATACGATTTTCAAGTTGGTGATTATGATGATCAGTGTGAGTAGCGACGATGCTGTCGAGATCAAGATTGGCGATACCGTTTATTTGATTGATGACGAAGATTCATACAGGAATCTTTTGATAGTGATAACTGACCCTAATCCTGACATCCAATTTCCAGATGAACTGTTTAACGTCGACCCCGAGATTCAAAGCCAAAACCAAATAGAAATAGCAACTCGCTACTCTGAGTTTTTCAAGGCTTTCGTGAAGAAGAGAGAGCAGAGAATTGAAGAGCGAAAAGAGCCGATTAGGGATGGTATTCTTGCGTGCGGTGAGTCAACCGAAGCTTTACTGTCCGACCAAGAAGAGCCTATGGAGTAAAAGCAGTTTCCTCCCGTCAGCCAAGCATTCACAGATAAATGGCTAAACGCCGCACTTGCGTTTGCTATGCATATAACCGCATAAACCCAAACGCAGAAATTGCCATCGAATAGAACCGGACAAGTCCTTGCCGATTGCCCTGCCCCATTTTCTGCACTAACCTCAATGCTAGTTTCTAAGCTGCAACGACGGAAACGACATGCAAGAAAATACTTACACACTACCGATGAAAGGGTAGTGTTTTATTACCCTTAATGCTATGATTCGTAAGTATGAAGTTCAGTGAGTACATATCAACGCATCATGTGTTCCTGACAGGGAGCCTTCTCAAGAGCGCTGATTCCGAGATGGCGGCGAAGCAGCAGCTCAAACTGGCGCTTGCGTCGAATACGGTCGAGAGGGTTCGCAGAGGGATGTACGCCTCGAATGCTGGAAGGTTCGAGGGTGCCGGCGTTGACCCTTATGAGGTCGTGATCGCTCTCGATGCAGATGCCGTGCTCTCGTACCATTCCGCTCTGGAGGCGCACGGCGTAGCCCATAACATCGGATTCGAGTGCCGTTTCAGGACGGATGCCGTAAAGACCCCGTTCACCTTCCGTGATGTCAGATATGTTCCCCACGCAACGAAAAGCGGATTGGCGACCCAGAGGATCAGAGGGAAGGCGTTCGGGAGCGTGCTCGCCACGAGCCGCGAGCAGACCTTCGTCGATTGCTTGAAGCATCCGGAGTGGTCGGGTGGCATCGAGGAGGTCGTTCGCTCACTTTCAGCGATGCCCTACCTTGACACCGTGCGCGTCGCGGAACTGGCCATGGCGGAAAGCGCCTCGATGGCTGCCCGTGTCGGCTGGCTACTTGAGGAGAGGGCCAAGCAGTGGAAGGTGCAGGATGACACGCTCGAACTGCTGCATACCGCATGCGAGGGGGTCGTATCGAAGCTCGACAAGAGTTCCGATACCGTCAGAGGATGGTCAAAGGGATGGAACATGAGATTGCCCGAGGAGAGTGAGGAGGTCCAGTCGTGGCTCTTGTAGACGTAGACGGGTTCCAGCCCAGGACCGTGGACAAGGTTGAGAGGTTACTCGACCTGCTCGAGGAGATGGACCGCCACCCCGACCTGCACAGCAAACTCGCCATGCACGGGGGCACCGCCATCAACCTGTTCATGCTCAACATGCCAAGGCTTTCAGTCGACATAGACATATCCTATATCGGATCGCCTGACCGCGAGCACATGCTTGCGGAAAGACCCGTCATCGAGGACGGGATAGAGGAAGTGGGACGCGCTCTCGGCTACGATGTATCGCCTGCCGAAAGCGGGCATGCCGGCAGAACCTTCATGCTGCGTTATCGTGGGGACTGGGGTACTGATCATGTAAAGATCGACTGCATCTACATGAACCGCTCGCCACTCATTGCTCCGACCTTACGCTCATGCGCGATGAGACCTGATGCAGAGGTCTTGATGTTTGATGACATCGAGCTTGCCGGAGGCAAGGTCAAGGCGTTCTTCGATCGCGTGAAAGTCCGCGACCTCTATGACATATCCAACCTCGGTAAGCACTTCAACGATGCCGATGATGCTGAGCTTGCACATCAATCGATGCTCTTCTATGCATCGCTTTCAGCCAGGTTCCCGCTGCCGTTCGAGGGAAGGTCCGAGAGATTTGCGGATAGGCAACGAGAGCTCGACGATCAACTCCTCCCCATGCTCAGAAATGCGGACGAGCATCCGACCCTGCAGGGTCTCATGTCGGATGCGGAGGAATTCATCGCGCACTACGTTCTCCCTCGTACGGACGCCGAAGCCGAGTACCTGCATCTCTTCGCGGCTGGCGATTTTCGTCCCAGCCTTATCTTCTCCGACGAGACCATTGCAGAAGCTGCATCGAAAAGCCCCGAAGCGCTATGGAAACTGCAGAACCTGAGGAAGATGCAGGCATGAGTCTTGATTCGCAGAAGATGCCTACCTCCAAGCCACCTGCGATTATTCCCACGTGGAAAACGAGGAATAATCAAGTCTGTGAAGCACATTTCCCAGTAAAGGTGCAATTATTCTTTTCCGTCCGAATCAATGACTGATTCGGGAATGATTCGTATCAATTGGCACGAGACGGACGAGGTAATATGAGATGAAATCACGTCGAACCAGCTGGATAAGAACAACACTTGAGTGGGAGTGAACGCCTAACCTCAGCCGGGCGTGATTTCATCGCATCGCTATGCAGCGAGCCGGGCATGGCCCCCAGCTTGGCTCAGCTTCGAACGAGTCTGCGGATGCCGCTGCGCTGGATACCGCTAGTCAGCAAGTCGTCAGCGACGTTGCGCGTCGATCCACGCCACGGCCAGCTGGGTGCGGTTGGCCATGCCAAGCTTGTCGAGAATGCCGCTGATGCGGTTGCGCACCGTGCCTTCACTGAGGAACAGCTGATGCGCGATATCGCGGTTGTCCAAACCCTGCGAAACCAGTTCGGCGATGTCTCGTTCCCGCTCGCTGAGCGCAACAGAAAGCTGCTGTCGGCCGGATTGTGCCTCGTTGCCGGGGAGCTGCAGCGTATCCAGCACTCGCGAGCCCAACACGACTTGACCGGCCATGACGGCCAGCATCGCCGGAGCCACCGATTTCACGTCCTGCTTGATGAGATAGCCTTTCGCGCCCAAGGAAAGCGCCTGCGCGATGTAGCTTTTGTCGGCAAAGGTCGTGAGAAACAGAATGCGAGCCGCCTTGTCCCGCTGCAGAATGCGCCGGGCCGCCTCCAAGCCGTCGGTGCCGGGCATCTGGATGTCGAGCAGCAGCACATCGGGGCGGTTCGCCGGATCCTGTTCGTAAAGGCGCACGGCGTCGTCGCCGTTGTCGGCGGTCCAAAGCACTTCAGCGGTGCCGCTCGCCGTTACGATGGTGGACAGCGATGAGCACACGATGGGATCGTCGTCGACGATGGCCGTTTTCATGATGATGCATCCTTTGGCGTGGTTAGCGTGCTGTGATTATCGTATTGCGCTCGATGCGCTGTAACTGCTGTGAAGACCGCTGCTGTGGAGATCGCCGCGCTTGCGCGATTCGCAGCGCCGTGTCTTCTATCGTCAGCAGCTCTTGCATGGCCGCTACTGTCTGCATCGCCCATGCTTGCGGTTGAGCCGCTGCGCTCGCGCTTGGCCCACGGTGTCTTGGGAATCGAGACGAAAACCCTCCAGCCGGTGCTGTAAGGGCCGCACAACGAGGTACCGCCAAGCGTGCGCACCCGCGCCTCGATGTCGGCCAGCCCCATGCCGCGCGCATTGCCGGAGACACTGCCGCCGCCCGGCTGCGGTCTGGAATGGTTACCGGCGCTGCTGATGCTGCTGGCACGACTGATGCCAGCGGAGGATGCAGCCGAAGCGCCTGCGCCGCGTCCGGCCTCGCCCGGGTCGAATATCACCAGCTGCCATAGCGCCGGGTAATCCCGCAGCGTCACCGTGGCGGTGCGGGACGCGCTGTGCCGCACCACATTGGTCAGGGCCTCGCGAATCACGCTGGTCAGGCAGCGGGCCACCGGCGCGGGAACCTGTGCGATGCCGTTGTCCACGGCAACAGCGAAGCCGGGGGAGACTTCGTCGAAGGAGCTAATGGTCTCGTCGAGTTGCCTGCCGAAATCGGTTCCGTGGTCATCGAGGTCGTGGACGGATTTGCGAATCATCGTCATCGCTTCGTCAAGTGTCGTGCGAATTGCGGCAAGATGCTGCGCAGACTCGGCATCGCCCCGGGCTTCGGCCACGACTGTGGATGCCTGGGCCTGCATGATGCCACGCGTGAGCAGATGACCGACATTGTCATGGATTTCGCGGGCTATGCGCGTGCGTTCGTCCAAGGTGGCGGCACGCACCGATCGGCCGCGTTCCTGCTCGTTGTCGGCCATGGTCGTGCGCCAGTGACGCCGCATGGCGCGGAATCGGTCCTTTTCATCCCGGACTACAGATTCCATCATGGCGTTGCGCATCCCCAGCGCACCTGCTGCGAAGCCTAGAATCGCCAGGGCGATCATGCTGACAGCATGCAGCCGATCCATGTCGGAAACGAACAGCAGCGAGCGGGCCAGAGGCACAGTCCATAGCCAGCGCTGGGCGTTGCGCAGCCGCGTGAACAGAAGCGTGCGAGCCACGGACATGGAGGACGGGCTAGGCGAACGCGCCGCATCGTAGGCGATGATGGGGATGAATGCGGCGAAATGCGGGATGACGATCGCCAGCACTGAGAAAATCGCAGCTGGCAGCCCTGAGCGCGACGGGCGCACCAGCAGCAGCCACTGCGCCAATGCGGAGCAGGAAATCGCGAGCAGAGCGCCGGCGAGTCGAGAGACGGGAATGTCATCGGTAACCGGCAGAAATGCGGCGAGCAGACACACCACCGCAAGCGCTGCCTTGCAGGCAATCTCATGCGTCTTGTGTCCGCTTTCCACACTCTGAGCGTAGCAGCTTAAGCGTCGCAGCGGAAAGGAGATGCAATCGGCTAAGTTACACGAAAGTCACGCAAAAAGCCATGAAGAAAGCCATGGAAAACCATGGCAATGAGCTCATGACGACAGTCGTGACAAATGTCATCGTCATGGGACGGTTTCGTGACGACACTCATCATGCCCGGCCGCGTGCCGTAGGGGAATATGGAGTCATCAGGCACATAACATCGGGAAAGGAACGTCATGGGCAACACTGTGGACCTCATGGACGGCACTGCCGCCGAGCTAGCCTCGTCGGCGGTGCTTGTGAACGGGCTGGTCAAGCGCTATGGCGATATGGTCGCGCTGGATTACCTTGATCTTGACGTGCACGAGGGCGAGATTTTCGGCCTGCTCGGGCCGAATGGGTCAGGCAAATCCACCGCGATCAACTGCATTCTGGCGCTGCTCACCTACGATGCGGGGTCGGTGCGTGTGCTCGGGGATGCGATGATGCCGACCTCGTACGCGCTCAAGCGTCGCATCGGCGTCGTGCCGCAGAATGTGGCGGTGTTCAACGAACTGAGCGTCGAACAGAACATCGACTACTTTTGCTCGCTGTACGTCAAGGAGAAGCCTCGCCGCAAAGTGTTCGTCGAAGAGGCGCTGGACTTCGTGGGACTGCGAGAATTCCGCCGATTCCGCCCGGGCAAGCTCTCCGGAGGACTGCTGCGGCGGCTGAACATCGCCTGCGGCATCGCGCACCAGCCCGATCTGATCATCTTCGACGAGCCGACCGTCGCCGTCGATCCGCAGAGCCGCAACGCGATTCTCGAGGGCATCCAGCGGCTTAACGCCGCTGGCACCACGGTGATCTACACCAGCCACTATATGGAGGAGATCGAGCAGATATGCGACCGCATCCTCATCATGGACCACGGCAGGCAGATTGCGCTGGGAACCGCGCAGGAGCTCAAAGACATGATTTCGATCGGCGAACAGATCAGCGTGGGAACCCTCGATCTTGACGAGCGGGCGCTGGGCGATGTGCGCCAGCTGGCTGCCGTCATTGATGCGCATTACGACGGCAAGGAGCTCGTGGTCCGCTGCGGCAGAGGCGAGCACAATCTCATCGACGTGCTGGGACTGCTCGAGCGCGAACATGCCACCATCGGCCATATCGCCTCACGGGCTCCGACGCTCAACGACGTCTTTCTCGAAATAACCGGCAAAGGTCTGAGGGATTAGGAGGAGCCATGTGGACGACATTCCTGGTGCAGATCAGAACGTTGGCGCGGCAGCGCGGCACCATCTTCTGGGTGATGGTCTTCCCGATACTGCTGGCCACGCTCTTCTACGGCATGTTCAGCTCGCTGGACAAGGCCTACGTCACCGAGACCCAGTCAGTCGCCGTGGTGCAGGACTCGGCATGGAAAGCGAACGAGCAGGCGGATGCGCTCGTCGACGCTCTGGCCCGCGGCGGGAAGAACACCGCGCTTATCGCCAGACACGATGTGGAGAGCGCCGCGCAGGCGATCGATTTGGTGAACTCCGGCAAGGCCATCGGCTATCTGCGCATCGACGGCGCAGGCGAGTTCTCGCTGGCGATTTCGGATAATGCGGCCAGCACGAGCGATTACGCCCGCGAACTAACCATCAGCGTGCTGAACAACGCGATAGCACGCGCCAACGAGTCGCGCTCGCTGCACTCCTCGATTGGCGAAAGCCGTCCACAGGCCTTCGCCGACCCCAAAGTCATCGCCAGCATCGCGTCGAACGACGCATTCACGCGCGAGACAACGCTGACCCACACCAAGCCGGACCCTGCGGCGCGCTACTACTACGCCCTGCTGGGCATGGCATGCCTCATGTCGATGTCGCTCGCCATCACATCCATCGCGAGCTCCCAAGCCAATCTTTCGCCGCTTGGAGCCCGCCGGGCGCTCGCCCCGCTGCCCAAGCACGGACTCGTGCTCTCAGCATTCCTCGCAGCATGGCTTATGGCGTTCGCATGCATGTCGATCGCCTTCTTCGTCATCAGAGTCCCGTTCGGCGTGCGCGTGGGAGGGCGCGAAGCTGCGGCATTCGCAGGCCTTGCCGTCGCCACCTTCATGTCGTCGGCGCTTGGCTCCGTGTTCGGCGCCATCCCGCGCATACCATTAGGGCAGAAGCTGAGTATCTGCAGCGCTTTCAGCTGCATAGCCGCCCTGTTCGCCGGACTGTACGGGGAGCCGGCCATGAAGCTGGGCGACTTCGTGCAGCGCGAGGCACCCGTGCTTTCCGACCTCAATCCGGCGAGGCAAGTCTCCCTGCTGTTCTACGACATCCTGTACTACGACAGCTACGCGCCCTTCCTGCGTACGGTGGGCATGCTTGCCGCCATGGGGCTGTTCTTCCTCGCCATCGCCATCATCCTGCTCAGGAGGCAACGCTATGAGTACCTTTAATACCGCAATGCGCATCGTCTGGCGGCACAAGTCCTATCTGCTCATCTATTTGGTGGGGTTGAGCGTCATGATGGTCGCGATGCTGCTCGGAACTGTCGGCGGCGGTGCCAGAACCGCTGACGGGACGCCCGCATACACGCCGCGCCGCGCGCAGGTCGCGGTGGTGGATCGTGACGGCAACCGGGGAGGAGTGGCACAAGGGCTGCGTGAATATCTGTCCGCCAGCGCCGATCTCATCGATGTCGACGATACGACGCAAAGCCTGCAGGATGCGGTGACGACCAATCGCGTGGACTATGTGCTCATCATCCCGAATGGGTACGTGCGCAATTTCGCGGACAAGGCCGCGCAGGGCGAGGCTATTGAACCGCTTGACACCGTGACGAGCTACACCTCGGCCGTGGGAGCAATGGCCAATATGCGGGTGCAGGGCTTCTTCGCCTCCTTGCGCACGGCATACCTCGCGCAGTTTGCCGGCGCAAATGGCGTTGTTGCCGGTGATATTGCCACAGCCAGTGCGCCGGCTGCCGCAGCTGACATGGCGAAAGCCGTCGCGCAGGTCGTACGCACTGCCAAAGGGCCGCAGGCACGCACGCAGGTGAAGGTGGTGCAAGCCGAAGGCGAGGCTTCGCGCTATGCCAAGCGGGTATACGCCTCCGGGTTGAAATTCGGGGGATACCCGATTGTGGCCTCCATGATTATGGTGATCTCGCTGGTGGTTGGCATATTCGGGCTTCCCGAGACACGCCGACGGGCGAGCGCCTCACCGCTGAAGCCCTTGGAAAGCAGCGTGTCGCTGCTTTCCGCCTGCGCTGTCGTCGGAATCGGGACCGCGCTGTACTATCTGGCGCTGTGTTTGGGGCCGGTTGGCTATCTTGGCGGCGACCTTGCCGCGATTGGTGCCGGTCCTGTGCTCATGGGCGCGGGAACGATGCTGGCCTATATCGTCGTTGCCATTTCGATCGGCTTCGTGCTCGGGCAGTTCGGCGTTTCCGAGGGGTCGGCGAACGGCTTCGCGAATATAGTCGGCTTGATCATCGTCTTCACCTCGGGTATCTGGTTCGATCCCTCGATGATGCCTGCCACCCTGATTGCCGTAGGCAAGATGCTGCCCGGCTGGTGGTATGCCGATGCCATCGACCGGGCTCTGGGCACCGGAGCCTACCTGGGCGAGGCTGCGAATGTTGCGGGCTGGGCATCATCGACCGCGCTGATGCTGCTCTTCGCCTTCGCGCTGCTGTGCATAGGTCTGGCCGTCGGCGCGGTACGCCGCAGAAGACCGGGCGCGACGGCTGCCGGCGTCACCGTGCTCTCCACTGTCGTGTGATGAGTGTTGTCGTGCGTGACAGAGGAAGAGCACTGCTTGTAGCGTTTGTTGCCACGCGACGGGATTGCTGTCACAATGCCGCTGCGGAAGTCCAAAAGCTTTAGCTCCGAACGAGTCTGCGGATGCCGTTGAGCGGAATGCTGATCCAGCTGGGCCGGAACTTCGCTTCGTACTGCAGCTCGTACAGGGCCTTCTCCAATTCGTAAGCGGTGATCATGCGGGCGTCCGCCGCGGATATGGGTCTGTGGCTGCGGTATCCTGCCAGGAACGCGGTTCTTGCCGCGTTCAGCCAATCGGCGTCGAAAGCGCCGGACGATTCGGCGGCGTAGTCGAAGGAACGCAGCATGCCTGCGATGTCGCGGGCGGGGGAGTCGGGCTTGCTGCGCTCGGCAATGGGCCGCAGCGGCTCGCCCTCGAAGTCTACGACATTCCAAACCCCGTTGGAGCCCAACAGCAGTTGGCCCAGATGCAGGTCGCCATGGACTCGAATGGCTTTCGCGGGCGAGCCATCACTGGCATCGTCGCCTGCAGCGCCGTCCGCATCGGTCAGTGTGCGAATCGTCGATTCGATAGCCGAAACATCCTGTGCGGACAGCGTCCCGTCGATTTCGGCTGCGGCTGACAAGGACCGAGCCAAGCGCTGCTTCAGAGTCTCGTTCGATGGGCCTTCGCCGCTGCCGAATGCCTCTTCAAGCCGGTTGTGCATGTGCGCAATCAACGCGCCGATCTGCGTCGAAACAGGAGCCGGATCATCGCCGCGCTGTGCCATGGACTGCAGAGTAGCGAAACCGTCCTGCGCGTCGCTCACGGCATCAGCGACGACAATGGCGCATGCCGAGCCGCCGAGCGCATCATGTTCGAGATAGCTGTAGGCGTTCAGGCGCGGGATGCCTTCCCAGTCGCCAAGAGCCGACGGCAGCTGTACCTCGGGATGCTCTCCGCAATGCAGCACGCGGAACACTTTGGCGATCAGCGGCTGGTCATCGCCAAGCAGCAATACCGAGGTGTTGGATTGCTCGACGCCCATCGCCCTGATCAGGCTTGCGGCGCGGTCCAGCCGTTCTCGCGCCTGCTGGTCGGTTTCGCCGCGAGCGGGAATAAGCGTGGCGGACTTCGCCCATGCGCGCCAGAACTCCGGTTCGGCGGTGCCGTCGAAGAGCGCAAGGCCGTCGACAGTGCCTATTGCTTGGCTGCCATCCTGACTGCTATGGTGCACGGTGCCATGTGCTTCGCGATCTTGCGCCCTGATCAGCAACGGAACCTGCACGATGAGTTTAGATTCGCTGATCTTCAGCAGAGCTATAGTGACACGAGAGCCTGCTGAATCATCGAGCAGCACCTCGCCAATGACTTTAGCGGGCTGTTTGGGGTCGACGGGCCACCAGCGCTTGCTCTGCGCCCACGGGAGCATCGCCGCAGACCAATCTTCAATGTTCACAAGAGCCTTCTTTTTTGTTGCGCTTCCATTGTATCAGCCGGCAACATCGCCGGATCTCCTAACAAATTAACACATTGCGGAGTCGACCGAGCGCCGTGCGCAAATTGCCGATTCACATATTGAAACAGGGACTTGTATTCGGACTTCTTGGGCGTGGTGCGTGAAAGTTCGAACACCACTACTTGTCGGAAGCCTCATCCATGTCCGCCACGTCCGGCTTCGGCGCGGCGGAGGCAAGGAATCGCTCTTCGCCGGGCAGCAGCGCGTTGAGGAGCACGGAGACGACGAAGGACAGCGCGATGCAGTTGCTGGCGAAGACGGACTGGAAGAGCGCAGGGAATTGCACGAAGATGCCGGAGACCTGCGTGAACCCGATGCCGACGGTCAGCGAAAGCGCGGCGATGGTGATGTTGCGCTGCGTGAACCCGGCTTCGGCGATCATCTGGAAGCCCGAAAGCACGATATTGCCGAACATCATGATCGTGCAGCCGCCGAGCACGGCCTGCGGCAGCGAGTTGAACACGCCGGCGATGGCGGGCACGAAGCTGGCGAGGACGAGGATGAGCCCGCCCGAGAGAATCACCTTGCGGTTGACGACCTTGGTCATGGCCACCAAGCCGATGTTCTGCGCGAACGACGTCAGCGGCAGGCAGCCGAAGGCGCCGGATATGGTCGAGATGAATCCGTCGCCGGCGATGGCCCCGGCCGTCTCGCGCTCGGTGGGAAGCCGGCTGAGGCCGACTTGGGACAGCGCCGCCGTGTCGCCGAGCACTTCGACCGAGGAGACGACGTAGAGCAAGGCAAAGGAAATAATCGAGCCGGCGTCGAAGGTCGGCGCGAAGGGCATCACATGCGGCAGGCTGACGACCTGCAGATGGGAGAAATCGGAGAAATCGACCTTGCCCATGACGATGGCGAGCAGATAGCCGACGACCAGCCCGAACAGCACGGAAAGCTGTTTGGCGGTGCCTTTCATGAGCAGCTGGAAGGCGAGGCAGGCGACCAGCGAGACCAAGGCCAGCGTGAGATTCTGCCAACTGCCGAAATCCTTGGCGCCGTTGCCGCCGCCGAAGGACGACGCGCCGACCGACAGCAGCGAGAAGCCGATCGAGGTCACGACGATCGCGGAGACGACCGGCGGCACGAAGCGACGCCAGAAACGCGCCGTCAGGCCGAGCAGCAGTTCGAGGAACCCGCCGATGATCACTGCGCCGACGACTGCGCCATAGCCTTTATGCGACACGATCGTCGTGGCCGCAGCCACATAGGTGAAGGAGATGCCGGTCACCATCGGCAGCCGGCTGCCGATGCGCCACAGGGGGTAAAGCTGCAGGCAGGTGCCCAGGCCGGCGACGAGCAGGCCGTTCTGGATGATCAGCGCCGACTGCTGCGCGTTCAGATGGGCGGCGGAGGTCACGAGAAATATGGGTGCCAGATTGGCGACGAACATCGCCATGACATGCTGCAATCCAAAAGGTATGCCGCGCCAGAAGGAAACGGGGCCGTCCAACGAGGACAGCGCCTCCATGCTCACGCCTCGGGATTGCTTCGGTTGCTGCTGTTGTGGCGTCTGATCGTCGGGTTGACTCGTGGTCATTGCTTCTTCTCTTCCGTTTTCCTTCTCGACTTTGTTCCTGCTGCAGCCTTGCGCAACCGCGAATAGATCAGGCGAATTCGATGGTGCCGGTCTCGGCATCCATCGAGCTGACGATGGCCAGCGATTCCACCTCGTAGCCCGCGTCGCGCAGTTCTCTGCCGCCGGACTGGAAGCCTTTCTCGACGGCGATGCCGATGCCTTCGATCACCACGCCGGCCTTGCCGCACAGTTCGATCAGGCCGTTCATGGCCTTGCCGTTGGCCAGAAAATCATCGATGAGCAGGATATGCTCGCCGGCATTGAGGAATCGCTTGGCGACGATGACGGGGAACTCGCGCTGCTTGGTGAAGGAGTAGATCCTGGTGACGTACTGCTCGCCGTCGAGATTGATGGATTGCGTCTTCTTGGCGAACACCACCGGCACATTGCCGAAATGCCGCGCCGCGCAGCACGCGATGCCGATGCCGGAGGCCTCGATGGTCAGAATCTTGTCGATATGCTTGCCAGCGAACAGCCTGGCCCATTCGGCACCCATATGGTCGAACAGCTCGACGTCGCACTGGTGGTTCAGGAAGGCGTCGACCTTCAGCACATTGCCGGGCTTCACCGTTCCGTCTTGGCGAATCCTGTCCTCAAGTTCCTTCATGGCCATCCTCTCGCACAATGATTGAATGCTGCGTAATGAATCTGCAATGACGACGCGACCGGCGCGTATGGATGTAGAGCTTAGCGCGAACGGCGGCCAGCGCACTATCGATGCGGGGTCAGCTGCGTCGACTGACGAGCTGATGTGGTAAACATGGTGTGCGCTGCCTAGAGTTGCCCTGATGGCGGCGGACGGCGGCGGACGGCAGCAGGATGCGGCAGAGCGCGGCAATCGCCCAGCAAAACAGCAGGACAGCAGGACAGCAGGGCAATAGCCGAAACGGCAACGGCAACGGCAACGGCAACGGACACATTTAGGCAAAACCATGAGAAGGGAGCGAAGGGTGCTGACAGATCCCGATTTCATCGCACGCGACGCGCAGGAGCTGATTGCGGATTTGAACCCCGAGCAGGCGCAGGCCGTGCAGTACGAAGGGCCGGCGCTGCTCATCGGCGCGGGCGCGGGATCGGGCAAGACGCGCGTGCTTACCCGGCGCATCGCATGGATTCTGACGCGCTTCGGCGCGTGGCCCAGCCAGATTCTGGCCATCACCTTCACCAACAAGGCCGCAGCGGAGATGCGCGAACGCCTTGCAACGCTTATCGGCCCGGTGGCCGGGCGCATGTGGGTCTCCACCTTCCATTCGGCATGCGTGCGCATGCTGCGGCGCGACGGCAAATCGATCGGCCTGAATTCGGGCTTCTCCATCTATGACACGGCTGACTGCGAGCGGCTCATCAAGCTCATCGGCGCCGACCTGAACATCGATCTCAAGCGCTACACGCCGCGCACCATCCTCAGCCGCATCTCCGACTACAAGAACAATCTGCAAAGCTGGCAGACCCAGCTCAAGACCTATGCCGCCGACTACAAGCCCGGCCAGCGCGGCTACCAGCTCGGGCGCTTCGGCAATGTCGAGGAACTGTATGCCGTGGTGTACGCGGAATATCAGCACCGTCTCGCTGCTGCGAATGCCGTGGACTTCGACGATCTGATCGTGCGCACCGTCGAGCTGCTGCGCAGCGATCCGATGGTCGCGGAGTATTACCATCACAAGTTCCGCTATATTCTCGTCGACGAGTATCAGGACACGAACCACGCCCAATACGAGCTCATCCGCGAGCTTGGCGGCGTGGATGCGGGGGAGCAGAGCGCTTCCAGCGCGGTCGCAGCAGGCAAGCAGGGACCGGCATGGGTGACGGTCGTGGGCGATTCGGACCAGTCGATCTACGCCTTCCGCGGCGCCGATATCAGCAATATCAGGGATTTCGAGAAGGATTTCCCGTGCGCGAAAACCATCATGCTCGAGCAGAACTATCGCTCCACGCAGACGATTCTCGACGCCGCCAACGCGGTCATCGCCAACAATGCAGACCGCAAGCCCAAAAAACTCTGGACCGCGCTGGGCAAAGGCGAGCCGATCGTGGGCTATGCGGCGGACAACGCGCAGCAGGAGGCTGCGTGGATTGCCGAGGAGATCGCGCGGCTGTCCAGCGAGGACGACGTGCAATACAGCGACGTGGCGATCATGTACCGCGCCAACGCGCAGTCGCGCTCGCTTGAGGAGGCGCTCATCAACGCCGGGATCCCATACCAGCTCGTGGGCGGCACACGGTTCTACGAGCGGCGCGAAATCAAGGACGCCATCGCTTACCTGCAGGCCATCGTGAACCCGGCCGACAGCGTGAACATGCGCCGCATCATGAACGTGCCCAAGCGCGGGCTGGGCGCACGGGCCGAGACGCTGGTGGCCGGCTACGCCGATACGCATGACACGAGCTTCTGGCAGGGCGTCGAGCATATGGACGAGATCGACGGCATGCCGACGCGCACCGCCAAAATGCTCTCCGGCTTCCGCGACATCATGCGCTCGCTGGCTGCCTTTGCGCAGAGTCACAACGACAAGCCTTCCGAGGTCGTCGCCGAAGTGCTGAACAAGTCGGGACTGCTGGCTGAGCTGCAGCGTTCCGAGGACCCGCAGGACGCCTCGCGCGTCGAGAATCTTTCGCAGCTGCAATCCGTGGCCGCCGAATTCGAGCAGAACACGCCCGACGCCACGCTCGGCGCGTTCCTCGAAACTACGGCGCTCGTGGCGGATTCCGACCAGCTGCCATCCGAAGGCGAAGACAGCGGCAAGGTCACGCTCATGACCCTGCATACGGCCAAAGGATTGGAATACCCGGTCGTGTTCCTCACCGGCATGGAGCAGGGGACCTTCCCACATTCGAGGTCGTTGGAGGACAACGACGAGCTGAGCGAGGAGCGCAGACTCGCGTACGTCGGCATCACGCGTGCGCGGCGGCGGCTCTACCTCACCCGTGCGGCCGTACGCGCCCAGTGGGGGCAGGCCAACGAAATGCTGCCCAGCCAGTTCCTTGACGAGATACCCGACACGCTGATCGAGTGGAAGCGCCGCGAAGCCAGCGCCGAGCGCATGCGTGCGGGCTGGCGTTCGGATGACGATGACGAATTCGGCGGCTGGGCCGATGACGACGACTTCTCCGGCGGCGGCTTCGGCGTCACGAGCCGCGGCGGGTCATCGTCTCGCGGCGGCGGTTCAAGCTATGGATCCGGTTACGGCGCGGGCTATGGCACCGGAAAGTCGGGGTATGGCTCCCGTTCTGGTTCCGGCTCGTATGGCTCCGGTTCGCGCTACGGCTCCGGATCAGGCTCATCCTACGGCTCGGGTGGTTCGGGCTCGGGGTACGGCTCGCGTTCCGGCTCCTCATCACGGCGCGGAAGCGGCTCCACCTATGGTGGCTCCGGCTCACGCGGCGGCAAGGTGACGACGCGCCGCATCGCGCCCACGGCTGCCTCCAAGGCGTCCCCAGCCTCCTCGATTGCCAAGGACAACAAACTGGACATCGCCGATTTCAGCATCGGCGACAAGATCTCGCACGATCAGTACGGTCTCGGCACGATTCTCGACACGCAGGACAAAGGCCGCAACTCGGTCATCACGGTCGATTTCGGCTCCGATGGCGTCAAGCGGCTTATGCTGCGCGTCGCGCCCATCGAGAAGCTGTGAAGCCGCCCACGTCCATAGGTGCCGTGTAAACTGGTCGATTGTGCCTGCCATCAGGTGGGCGCTATCTGGAGTCTTAGCCCATCAGTGGGTCGGCGGCGTCTTGCGCCGCTCGTGCCTGGCACGACGAAGCACTGGAGAGGCCGGCTCAGCGAGGGTTCGCCCGCGCTTCCGTTCAGATAACGACAGAAATATATAAAGGAACAAGAATGACTAACGTTCAGCGTTCTCGCCGTCAGGTGCGTCTTTCGCGCGCCCTCGGCATTGCACTGACCCCCAAGGCCCAGCGCATCTTCGAGAAGCGTCCGTATGCTCCCGGCGAGCACGGCCGCACCCGCCGCCGCACCGAGTCCGATTACGCCGTCCGTCTGCGTGAGAAGCAGCGTCTGCGCGCGCAGTACGGCATCTCGGAGAAGCAGCTTCGCGCCGCTTACGAGAAGGGCACCCACACCGCTGGCCAGACCGGCGACGCGATGCTCATCGATCTCGAAACCCGTCTTGACGCCCTCGTGCTGCGTTCCGGCTTCGCCCGCACCACCGCACAGGCCCGCCAGTTCGTCGTGCACCGTCACATCCTCGTCGACGGCAACGTGGTGGACCGCCCGTCCTACCGCGTCAAGCCCGGCCAGACCATCCAGGTCAAGGCCAAGAGCCAGACGATGGTGCCGTTCCAGATCGCCGCCGAAGGCGTGCACCGCGATGTGCTGCCCGCCGTCCCCGGATACCTGGACGTGAACCTCGCCTCGCTCAAGGCGACCCTGACCCGCAAGCCTGAGACCGAGGAAATCCCGGTGCAGGTCAATATCCAGTACGTCGTCGAGTTCTACGCTCGCTGATCTGGATCCTTCCCCGATAGGGACATACATCGAACGGCCCCGTGCATTCACGCATGGGGCCGTTCCTTTCTTCTCTTGCGATTCCGCATACACGAAGCCGACACGTAATCCGTAATATGCCCGTTACCTGCGAGACGTGCGCGTAACACGGCGGCAACACAACAATGTGGACGCGCTGCCATCATGATTTTTGTTTGATGCACCCGCATCATGCGGCGTAATGATTGCGTTTCCGCCGAATGCAAGGGCGCGTCGGCATCGGAGGCACAGCCAGCTGGACGCCGTGGGGAACCGCAGCAGTCATATGCGGAGAGGAAGAGGTATATGGCCCGATTACAACGAATGAAGATAGGGGCGGCACTGTGCGCCATGGCGGCGCTGCTAGTCACCAGCGGCTGCGGTTGGGGCAGAACGGTTGCCGAACGCGATGCGCAGGAGAAGAACGGCACGGCATCTGGAGATCATACGTCATGCGTAGACACGTCGGGCAGCGCCATAAAAATCGGATTCGTCAATTCTTTGTCCGGTACGATGGCTATCTCCGAGCAGACGGTCAGCAATTCGCTGCATATGGCGGTTGACGAGATCAATGCCAAGGGCGGCGTGCTCGGCAAGCAGCTGAAGATCGTCCAGCAGGACGGCAAATCAGAGCCGGCCGTATTCGCGGAGAAGGCCAAAACGCTGATCGAGAAGGAATGCGTCGCCGCGGTCTTCGGCGGCTGGACCTCCTCCTCACGCAAGGCGATGCTCCCCGTGTTCGAAGCGGATAATGCCCTGCTCTTCTACCCGTTGCAGTACGAGGGCATGGAATCCAGCCCGAACATCTTCTACTCCGGCGCCGCCCCGAACCAGCAGATCGTGCCCGCCCTTGACTATCTCAAGGAAAAGGGCTACAAGAAGCTGTTTCTGGTAGGCTCCGATTACGTGTTCCCGCAGACCGCGAACCGCGTGGTCAAAGCATATGCGCAGGGCAATGGCATGCAGGTGGTCGGCGAGGAATACACGCCGATGGGCTCCACCGACTTCACCACGATCGTCAACAAGCTCAAGTTCTCCGAGGCGGATGCAGTGGTCAACACCCTGAACGGCGATTCCAATGTCGCTTTCTTCAAGGAGTACAAGGCCTCTGGCCTCAAGCCCGCCACCACTCCCGTGATCTCCATGTCGATCGCGGAGGAGGAAGTCTCGGCCATCGGCGTCGACAACGTCAAGGACCAGCTGACCGCTTGGAACTACTACCAGACGCTTGACAACCCGCAGAACAAGAAGTTCGTTGCGGACTTCAAGGCCAAGTACGGCCAGAAGCACCCGACCTCCGACCCGATGGAATCCGCGTACACCTCCGTCTACCTGTGGAAGGGCATGGTCGAGAAGGCCAAATCCTTCCAAGTAGACAAGGTCAAAGCGGCCGCCGACGGCGTTACCTTCAACGCCCCGGAAGGCAAGGTCTGGGTAGATGGGCAGAACCACCACATCTACAAGACGTCGTATATCGGCAAGATCGGCGACGACAGACTCATCCACACCGTATGGAAATCCAAGGGGCCCATCAAGCCCGATCCGTATCTCAAAACCTACAGCTGGGCCAAGAGCCTGAGCGCAGGCACGGACAAGTAAAGGAAGGACTCGAAATGGGCATGATATTCCCTCAGATCGTGGCGGGGCTTTCCAACGGCTCGATTCTGCTGCTTGCCGCCCTCGGACTCTCATTGACCTTCGGTCAGATGGGCGTCATCAACAACGCGCACGGCGAGTTCATGATGGCAGGCGCCTACACCGCCTACGTCATGAGCACAGTGATCGGCAACAAGACGCTCTCGTTGGTCGTGGCGCTGGTGGTCGGATTCGTCGTGGCGGGCCTGCTTGGCCTGCTGCTCGATGCGTTGCTGCTGGAACGCATGCGCAGTCGGCCGCTGGACACCTTGCTCGTCACCTTCGGCGTTTCGCTCGTGCTGCAGCAGCTGGCGCGCGATATCTTCGGAGCCACGCCGGTCTATGCTTCGGCGCCTGATTCGCTGAGCAGCCCGGTGACCATGTTCGGCTACAGCTTCTCCTCCGGGCGTCTGTTCATCTTCCTGCTCTCGATCGTGTGCGTCGCCGCATTGTACGCGGTTCTCAAGCTCATGCCGCTGGGCCGTCAGATACGCGCCACTTCGGAGAACCGTGATCTGGCTGAGGTCTCCGGCATATCCACCAGGAAGGTCGATTACGTCACGTTCTTCCTCGGGTCGGGAATCGCCGGCATCGCAGGTGTGGCGCTGAGCCTGCTCAATTCCATCAGCTTCAACTTCGGCACGACCTTCATCGTGCAGGCCTTCCTCGTGGTCGTGGCTGGCGGCGTGGGCCAGCTCAAGGGCGCCGTGGTGGCCTCGTTCGTGCTGGGTCTGTGCCAGTCGTCCATCGAATTGCCGACTTCCGCTTCGATCGGCCAGGTCGCTGTGTTCCTGATCGTCGTGGCGTTCCTGCAGTTCCGGCCGCAGGGTCTGGTCTCCATCCGTTCTAGGAACCTCGCGTAGCAAGGGAGAGGCAATGAACAAGAATCTGAGTGATTTAACCGCCAAGTTCGCCAGGAACAAGGCACTTATCGGCACGGTCATCGCCGTGGTGCTGATTTTCATCGCGCCCTCCGTGATGAGCGTCTACAATCTCGGGCTGCTCTCGAAGTACCTGTGCTATGCGATGGTGGCCGTCGGCATCGGCCTCGCCTGGGGGCAGGGCGGCATGCTGACGTTGGGCCAGGGCCTGTTCTTCGGCTTGGGCGCATACGTCATGGCCATCCATATGAACCTTGAGGATATCGGCCCCGGCAAGGTGCCTGACTTCATGTCCCAGTATGGCATAACGAGCGTGCCGGGCTTCTGGGAGCTCTTCCGAAACCCGGTCATCGCCATCATCGGCGTCGCGGCCGTTCCCGGAATCGTCGCCGCGCTGCTGGGTTGGGCCGTATTCGGCCGTGGCGTGCGCGGCGCGTACTTCGCCATCCTTTCGCAGGCGCTGGTCGCCGCGTTCGCCGTGCTGCTGATCGGCCAGTCGAAGACCACAGGCGGCACCAACGGATTGAACAACTTCAAGGGCTTCTTCGGTTACGATCTCAACGATCCCGCCAACCAGCGGATGATCTTCCTCATCTGCGCGTTCCTGACGCTGGCCATGGTGCTTATCGTGCATTGGATTCGCAAATCCTTCATGGGCGACCTCATCATCGGCGTGCGCGACCAGGAGAACCGCATGAAGTTCCTCGGCTACAACCCCGCGTCGATCAAGGTCTTCGCATTCACGGTGGCTGCGATGTTCGCCGGCATCGGCGGGGCCATGTTCGTCCCGGTCGTCGGCATCATCTCGCCCTCCGACATCGGCGTGACCCCCTCGATTCTCATGCTCGCCGGCGTGGTGATCGGCGGGCGTACCACGCTGCTCGGCCCGGTGATCGGCACGCTGCTGGTGCGCTTCGCTGAAACACAGCTTTCCGAGGCCTATCCTTCCGCCTGGACCTATATCGAAGGGCTGATCTTCATCCTTGTCATCGCCTTCGTGCCTCTGGGACTGGGCCAGTTCAAGGGCGTATGGCCGTGGCTCAAGGAGAAGATCGGACTGGGCAAAGGGCAGTCGGACGGTAGCGAGCAAGGTGAGGCTTCCGGCAGTCGAGCTGCCAAGCATGCGGGTGTGGCTTCGGCAGCGGCGGCTGAGTCGGCGTCGGTTGCTGGGACTGGTGCTGGTGGTGCTACGGCTCCTTCGATTGGCACCTCGTCTGCTTCCGGTCCCCATCCGATGCAAGCGAAGGCGGTGAAGGCATGAGCGAGGAGAGCACTATGAATGTAACCACGCCTGTGGAATCGGGCAGCGGCTCCGCTCCGGCGTCGCAGGAGGATCTGGCCCAGTTGCGCGCCGAAATGGCGCAGATGCGCGATGAAGCCAAACGCATGCGCGACGAGGCCGAGCAGATGAAGGCCGAAATCGCCCAGGATCGCATCGCGATGAGCGATCAGCTCAGCGTGCTTGACGATCGCGGCGGGCAGTGGAGCGACTATCTGGAAATCCAGGGGCTGCACGTCGAATTCGACGGATTCGTGGCCGTGGATAATCTCAATCTGACCGTTGAGCATGGCGACCTGCGATTCCTCATCGGCCCGAACGGCGCAGGCAAAACTACCATCATCGACGCAATAACCGGCTTGGTGTCCGCCTCCGGCTCGGCCACGTTCCGCGGCGAGCAGCTGCTGGGCAAGAAGCCGAATGACATCGTCAAGCTTGGCGTCGGGCGCACCTTCCAGACCGCATCGGTGGTCGAGGAGCTTTCCGTGGTGGAGAACCTGCAGCTCGCCGAGGGCTTCCGCAGGAAAAGCCGCGAGCTGTTTCGCACCATGGGCGCGCCATCGCAGAATGTCACGTACATGATGGACGTGTGCAATCTCGCCGACGATGCCGACAAGCGCGCCGGCATCCTGCCGCACGGCAAGAAGCAGTGGCTGGAAATAGGCATGCTGCTCGTGCAGGACGCGCATCTGCTGCTGCTCGACGAGCCGGTCGCTGGCATGACCCCGGCCGAGCGCCTGCAGACGGGCGAGCTGCTCAAGCGGTGCAGCAAGAACCGCACGGTCATCATCGTCGAGCACGACATGGATTTCATGCGCCAGTTCGCCGACTCGGTCACCGTGCTCAATCAAGGCACCGTGCTCGCCGAAGGCTCGGTCGAGGATATCCAGAACAACGAGGAAGTCGTGCGCATCTACCTCGGCGGCGGGGAATGACCGGCGTCGGTCTGCATCCGTCCGCGATTCGCTTCGACACATCCGAAACAGGAGCGAGCTGCGGACGAGGCGCAGACGGCAGGCGCTGAGCGGAACAGCCTGCAGCATAAGACGGCATAAGACAGAGGGTAAGGAACGCATATGGCAATGCTGGAAGTCAAAGGGCTCGATACGGGCTACGGCAAGGTGACCGTCGTCAACGGCATCGATTTCGATGTGAACGCCGGCGAATGGGTGAGCATCGTCGGCAACAACGGGGCCGGCAAAACCACACTGCTCAAGGCGCTGCTCGGGCTGCTGCCCACGAGTGCGGGGTCGGTGGACTTCGACGGCACGGACATCACCCGCACCGCGCCGAATCAGCGCATCCGCAAGGGCATGGCCTTCGTGCCGCAGGGGCAGCAGTCCTTCGGCACGATGAGCGTGGACGAGAACCTGCATGTGGTGGCCGACCGCTACGGTTCCGAGGCGAAGGAGCGCTACGACGAGGCCGTTGCGATGTTCCCCATCCTCAAGGAATTCGCGGGCCGACGAGCCGGGCTGCTCTCCGGCGGCCAGCGCCAGCAGCTTTCGATCGCGCGTGCCCTGATCACTCGCCCCAAGCTCATGATCCTGGACGAGCCTACCGAAGGCATCCAGCCGAATATCGTGGCCGAAATCCAGCAGGCCATACGCGCTATGGCCGAAGACAAGGGCATCGGCGTGATTCTGGTCGAGCAGAAGGTCCAATTCGCTATCGAACGCGCCGACCGGTACTACGTGCTCGCCTCCGGCCGGTTCATCGCTTCCGGCGAAGGTGGCCCCGACCAGGTGGAAGCCGCGAAGGAAGCCATGCGCGTGTAGGGGGGGGCTGCTTGCGTGGCTGCGCGTGTGGCAGATTACGCGGCAGGTTGCGTGTGGCTGCTTGTACGGCAGTTTGCGTCGCCTTTTAGCCGCTATCGTGACCCTACCGTGCAAAAGGTAACGTTAATGGTCTGTTCTGCGTAACCTTTTGCACGGTAGAGTCGGGTTGCCGTGCAAAAGGCGACGCATATGCGTTACAACCCCCGCATGATAACGGAGCTTATGCGGGATTCGCGTCGTTTGAACGGCCTGAAACGTTACAATGCCCGCACTGTCTTGATAGTGCGGGCATTGTAACGTTTGACCCCGTGGGGAGCGCGACGGCTCTGGAACCCCAATGACCAAACCTGGCAAACTCGGTTAAATTCAGTTAAGTGGGGAAAAGTGGTGTAAACTACATTTTTAGGTGGATAAAAATGTAGTTTACACCACTTTTCCATAGATAAGGGTTGATGATGCTACGTCGAAGCATAATGAATCAGCTGATCAGCTGGGCTGACTCACGTGAGCGCAAGCCCTTGCTGCTGTACGGCGCACGGCAAACGGGGAAGACCTTTCTGCTCAACGAGCTGGCGGCAAAGACTTTTCCTGGCGACTCCGTGCGCTTCGATTTGGAACGGGACGCTCGTGCTCGGCAGGCTTTTGAGTATGACCTCAACCCGGAGGCGTTGATTCGTCGTCTTTCGCAAGTGGCAGGCCAGCGTATCGACTCCGAACGCACGCTGCTGATTCTCGATGAGGTGCAATCTTCGAACCGTGCTTTGACCTCGCTGAAGTATTTTTGCGAAGATATGCCGCAGCTGCATGTAGCTGCAGCAGGCAGTCTGCTGGGCGTTGCCGTTAACCAGCAGGGGTTTAGCATGCCGGTAGGCAAGGTGCAGACGATGACGCTTCATCCTATGAGCTTTGACGAATTCCTTGATGCGATGGGGGATGGCGGCATTATTCCCGAAATCCGGGATTGCTATGAGCGTGCGGAGGCGTTTTATCTGCATGATGCGATGCTTGAACGCTTCTGGCAGTATGTGATTGTCGGAGGCATGCCGGAGGCGGTCGCCAGATTCGCCGAGGACGGTGACTATGCTGCTGCCCGCGATGTGCAGTCGACCATAATCGATCTGTATGTGGCCGATATGGCGAAATATGCGACGCCAACGGAAACCGCTCGCATTCGCGATACGTGGAACAGCATCCCCGCGCAGCTTGCCAAGGAGAATCACAAGTTCCAGTACAAGCTGGTGAAAAGCGGCGGACGGGCTTCGCTGTATGCCTCATCGATTGCATGGCTGATGGCAGCCGGTCTCGTGGAACGATGCGCGCGGGTAGCCAGCGGACGGCTGCCACTGGCCATGCATGAGGATGCCTCGGCGTTCAAGATTTATATGTCCGACACAGGGCTGCTGTCGGCTCGTGCGGAACTGGACCCCTCCACGCTGCTGGATGCAGATTATCGCAAACAGCTTGATCTCGGCGGCATCGTTGAAAACTACGTTGCGCAGGCATTGGCAGCTAACAACATTGCGTTGCGCTATTGGACAAGCGGCAATCTGGCAGAGGTGGATTTCGTCATGCAGCCGCATGATTCGACCAGTGCCATGCCGATTGAAGTCAAGTCGTCGGATAATACCAGGTCGCGCAGCCTTGCAACATATCGCAGCAAATACGAACCAACTGAGTCCATGCGGCTTTCGACCAAGAACTTCGGAGTGGATAACGGTATCCGCAGCGTGCCGCTGTATGCGGCATTCTGCATCGGAAGGTGAGTCGGCGTGGAAATCTGCCGTTCTTATTGGCGTTCTACAATATGCTGTATTTGGCAATTCATGCTGACGCGAGGATAGGGGCGTGATGAGACTTACTCCACGGGAAACCGACAAACTGATGCTGTATGTGGCTGGGCGGCTCGCCGAGGATCGCAAGGCCAGAGGCGTGAAGCTCAACTACGTGGAGGCGGTTGCGCTCATCGCCTCGCAATGCGTGGAGCGGGCGCGCGAAGGCTCCACCGTGGCCGAGCTGATGGCGTACGGACGCACGCTCCTGAAGCCCGAGGATGTGATGGATGGCGTTGCGGAGATGCTTGACGTGGTGGAGGTGGAAGCCACCTTCCCGGACGGCACGAAGCTCATCTCCATCCACAACCCCATCGAAACCACCGAGCAGCTCGTCCCCGGCGAGTACCTGCTTGCCGACGACGACTTGGAGCTGAACGACGGCACTGACGCCATCGAGCTCGATGTGGTCAACACGGCGGACCGGCCGATTCAGATCGGCTCGCATTTCCACTTCTTCGAAGTCAACAAATACCTGAAATTCGACCGCAAGGCCGCTTATGGCAAGCACCTCGACATCGCGGCGGGCACGGCCGTGCGTTTCGAACCGGGGGAGGCGCACCGGGTGCGGCTCATCGACATCGGCGGCACGCGCGAGATTCACGGTTTCAACACGCTGGTGGAAGGCAAGCTGGATGATCCGACGGTGCGCGAGGCGGCGTTCGCCAAGGCGCACGAACAGGGATTCCTAGGGATTTAAGGGCGAAGGGGCGTTAAGGATATGAAAACCATCACACGCAGCGACTATGCGGGCATGTTCGGGCCGACCACCGGCGACCGCGTCCGGCTTGGCGACACCAGCCTGATCATCGAAGTCGAACGCGACTACACGCATTACGGCGACGAGCTCAAATTCGGCGGCGGCAAATCCTTCCGCGACGGCATGGGGCAGTCCTCCGTCCAAAGCGACGCCGAATCGCCCGACACCGTCATCACCAACGCCCTTATCGTGGACTACACGGGCATCTACAAGGCTGATATCGGCATCAAGAACGGCCTGATCAGCGCCATTGGTAAGGCGGGCAACCCGCAGACCATGAGCGGCGTGACACCTGGGCTTGAGGTCGGGTC
Organism: Bifidobacterium tibiigranuli; assembly: GCF_022655035.1. Taxonomy (GTDB): domain Bacteria; phylum Actinomycetota; class Actinomycetes; order Actinomycetales; family Bifidobacteriaceae; genus Bifidobacterium; species Bifidobacterium tibiigranuli_A. The sequence goes on from NZ_JALCUA010000002.1 coordinate 27,262, forward strand.
GGGCACCGAGGCGCTTGCCGGCGAAGGGCTTATCGTCACCGCAGGCGGCCTGGACACGCATATCCACTTCATTTCGCCGCAGCAGATACGCACCGCGCTCGCCGGCGGCGTGACCACGATGCTGGGCGGCGGCACCGGCCCGGCCGATGGCACGAACGCCACGACCTGCAATCCCGGCGCATTCCACCTGACCCGCATGATCGAGGCGGCCGAGGCGCTGCCCGTGAACATCGCATACCTGGGCAAAGGCAATGATTCCAGCCCCGAACCGCTGCGCGAGCAGATTCGCGCCGGGGCGGCGGGATTGAAGATCCACGAAGACTGGGGCTCGACCCCGGCGGTGATCGACACCTGCCTCGGCGTGGCCGACGAAACCGATACGCAAGTCGCCATCCACACCGATACGCTGAACGAAGGCGGCTGCGTGGAGGACACCATCGCCGCGTTCAAAGGCCGCGCGATCCACACCTACCACACCGAAGGCGCAGGCGGCGGGCACGCGCCCGACATCATCCGCGCCGCAGGCTTCCCCAACGTGCTGCCCAGCTCGACCAATCCGACGATGCCGTTCACGCGCAACACCATCGACGAGCATCTCGACATGATGATGGTCTGCCACCACCTCGACCGCAACGTGCCCGAGGACATCTCCTTCGCCGACTCGCGCATCCGCCCCGAGACGATCGGCGCCGAGGACGTGCTTCATGACATGGGCATCATCTCTATGATGAGCTCCGACTCGCAGGCTATGGGCCGCGTCGGCGAGGTCATCACCCGCACCATCCAGACTGCCGACAAGATGAAGAAGCAGCGTGGCGCCTTGCCCGAGGACGAGCACGACGGCAACCGCAACGACAATTTCCGCGTGAAGCGCTACGTCTCGAAATTCACCATCAACCCAGCCATCACGCACGGCATCGCGCAGTACGTTGGCTCCATCGAAGTCGGCAAGATGGCCGATCTCGTGCTCTGGCAGCCGTCCATGTTCGGCGCGAAGCCCGAGATGGTGGTCAAAGGCGGTTCCATCGCCTACTCGCGCATGGGCGATGCGAACGCCTCGATTCCGACCCCCGAGCCGGTCTACTACCGCGATATGTTCGGGGCGCTGGGCCGCGCGCTCGGCAAATCCTGCGCCACTTTCGTCTCGCAGGCCGCCTATGACGACGATATCAAAGGCAAGCTCAGTCTTTCCCGCCAGGTGCTGCCCGTGCACGGCTGCCGCACCGTGGGCAAGAAAGACTTGAAATTCAACGACGTCCTCGCTGACATTCAAGTCGACCCCGAGACCTTCCGCGTGACAGTCGACGGCGAACTCGTTCACTCCGACCCCGCCTACGAGTTGCCCCTGACCCAGCGGTACTTCCTGTTCTGAGTGCAGGGGCGGAGGGTATGGAATATGGATAGCATATGCTAGGCTTCTTCTTGAAAGCCGAGACGCGCAGTTGAAACTTTCCGTGTTGGTCCTCACGATAAACGAAACTGTCGCCTGATGCGAAGGGCGTCAGAGGTTGAAAAGCCTTTGGAACGCATCTAGTCCCAGCAGTGGGACGATAATGCCGAGCGGGGTATGCAATTATCTGCGAGGTGGTACGGCAGCAGGGCCTTCCTTCGGGAGGGCGAGAGTCGTCGCGGGCGACAAAAAAGGATGAGGGACGCCGGGCCTTAGGGATCGGCGTTCTTGCTCTTCTGACTAGTGCAAAAGGACAGCACGATGCCTACAAGAGGTCTGCAGCAGCGTTGATACATAAGGTCGCCCTCTTGTATCAGAGTAATTTACTTAACCGCTATGTATTATTTATTCCAGAACGCAGTGAGCCAATAGAGACTTTTTATTCCGCTCGTAATTTTCAACATCTCTGCGGATATGACTACCGTCGTCGAATCAGCCCGGAAGTCTTCTTTGAACAAGCTTTGGCCAATACGCTGAGCGACGCATCTTTGGTAGCAAAATATGTACGCAATACGCGTGCAAAAATGCGGATTCTTCCAACTATCATGCACATCGACACCAAGGCATCCACTTTGATTAGGAATCCGGTTTTGCCCGGTCTTATAAGAGCTGATGCCGTATGCATCCACGTTGATGCTCTTATCGGCTATCGTAATACCGGTGCGCAGATGGTGCCATGCACTGCCCTGCAAATGAATGGGATGATTGCCGGGCAGGAAGTAATCATCGGAGTAGTCAAAACGGAACCGACGGAGAGTTCATATACGATTTACTCCAAACGGGTTAAGGCACAAGATCCAAAAGGTGCTATAAGAAGAAAAAGAATTCTTGCTGCTCTGAAACGAATATCGGATTCTCGAAACGTGTCTTCATCTTTGTTAAGCATGGTGCAAGAGTTATAGACGTAATCGGTCGACGTCAAACATCGTACTCGGAATAGGTGCATGTAATGGTCGGATTGCTGCGTTTCTGTGTGGCAAACGCACGAAGCCGTTCGGTAGCCCAGTGGTTCATCAATCCAGTAGCCGATGTGACTTACGAGCCGGTAACAATGTCGGCTATGTCCTTGATGAAGGCGAAGGCGTTGTCTCCGCGAGTGGTGAGCAGTCGCACGCATAGGCCGTTGACGACGCGGCTCACGCCGAGTTCGCCGACGAAACCAACTGCGTCGGCATGCGAGCGGATGCGGCTCACGAGGTCGTCTTCGGCGGCGATGCGGGCGGACTCGATTTGTGCGCGGATTGCCTCGGGGGAGGCGGACGAATCGGCGGGGACTTCATCTACATCCAAAGCAGACTCGACACTGTTGGTCGCAGCGTCCAGCTCTGGCAGATGCACGTACACGACGCCGCAATGGGTGAACTCGCGCCACATGCCGAGATTCGTGTAGTCAAAGGCGTCGGGTTCGAGCAGCATGCGGTCGGCGAACGCCAGATGCTCGCGCAATTGCAGTTCGGTGCGTCTCGGCGGGCGGCCACGGCGATGCGTGGAAGCACGCTCTGACTCAGTCTGATTATGCAAGGCCTGCTCCACCGCTGCAGGCTCAGCTACATACACGCGCAGTCGGTTCGTGAAGCGCCACATGGCCCAGCGCTCGTCCATACCGACGCGCCCGCAGGTCACCACATCCGCGTAGATGAACGTGGATTCCGCGGCGATGTGCGCGGTCGTCACATTGGTGAAGGTGCTGTTGCGAAAAGGAATGACAGGGAAGGGCAGGAACACGGCCTTGGCGTCGCCTTGCGCGCGCAGATCGATGGTGCGTGACGCGGAGCCTTCCGCCGTATTGAGCACCTTCTCATAGCTTTGCGTGGTGATGGTCGCATCGCTGCCCGGGCCGAAATCGATGTCGATATGCGCCTCGTCGCCCTGCAGGAAACCGGGGGAGGCGAACATGACGATGAAGTCAGAATGACGCCCGTTGGTGAACGGGGTCATGAGCTTGAACGGCGCCTCGAAATATACATCGTCGATTTTCGTGCGTCCGTGACGCAACGCGGTGGCGAGACGGAATGTGCTGCTGCCCATCGGAGTCACAGCTCCTCGAACAGCACGCTTTTGCGAATCCAGCCGATGACATCGTCCACGCCGGCTCCGCCCATCAGATCGGTGACGATGAATGGGCGCTCGCCGCGCATCTTGCGCGAATCGCGCGCCATGACATCCAGATCGGCGTGCACGTACGGCGCGAGATCGGCCTTGTTGATGACGAGCAGATCGGAGCGCGTGACGCCTGGGCCGCCCTTGCGCGGAATCTTGTCACCCTCGTCGGTCGCGATCACGTAGATCGTGGCGTCGGCCAAATCGGGGCTGAAGGTGGCGGAGAGGTTGTCGCCGCCGGATTCCACGAACATGATCTGCACGTCCGGATGGGTGCGGGCCATGTGCTCGCAGGCTTCGAGGTTCATCGAGCAGTCCTCACGTATCGCGGTGTGTGGGCAGCCGCCGGTCTCCACGCCGGCGATGCGGTCGGCGGGAAGCCGCGAATGCTGGATGAGGAATTCGGCATCCTCCTTGGTATAGATGTCGTTGGTGACGACGCAGATGCTGTAGTCGTCGGCCATCTTGCGGGTCAGGCGCTCGATCAGCGCGGTTTTGCCGGAGCCGACCGGGCCGGCGATGCCGATGCGTACGTAGGACATATGGTCTCCTTGATAATGGTGAACGGTGGTGGATGGGTGGTGGATGGGTGGTGGATGGCGGGATACGGGGTGTCGAAGTGCCGGATATCGAAATGCTGGGCTGGCGAACAGGCTGCTAGCTCATATACAGCCTTGAATACAGCGTCTCATGCTGCATGGCGGCGATATCGATGAAGGCTCCGGAGATGCCCAGATCCTCCGGCCGCAGCGTCATGGCGATATCCACGGCGCGCACAAGACGTGGGAAGGAGTTGTGCAGCGCCACCTGACCGGCATATTGGCTGAGCGGAATCGCCTTCGCCGCGCACATGGTCAGCGCGCTGAGCAGCGAATAGCCATACATAATCGCGGCATCGCGAATGTCAGGCGCATGGTCGGCCGCATACACGCCCATCGCAATCGGGTGCAGGCCACGGCATTGACCGGTGCCGATCAGCTCGGCGTATAGCTCCAACGCGGGCGATCCGTAAAGCCCGTCCGCTGCGTCTTGCAGCCGATGGCGTTCTGTGCCTTGTTCATGTACGGCGATGATGTCATGCTCTCGGTCATCGGCGTGGGAAATGTCGGATGTATCGGATTCGGCCGTGGCACTGGCGATGCTGGCGTCGGTGGCGTCAGTGATGCCGTTATCCGCGCTGCCATGCGTCGCCGCAACGGAGTCAGACTGCGGATTGCCGCGCCGCCCGTCCGAACTCTGTCCGTCCGAATGATGTCCGCCTGAACGGTGCCCGTCTGAGGTCTGCGCCTGACCGGCATCCATCTGCGTGGCGAGCGTCACCAGGCGCGAGCACATGCGCTCGCTGCCTTCGCGGATTTCGCGGGCCGATTGCAAAGCCGAAGCCAGCTCATCCAATTCGATGAGATGCTTGGCGAGCCCCTTGCGGCGCATGCGTGAGTCCGAAGCATATTTGCCGGCGAGCACCATCTGCCCGATTTCCTTGTACGGCGCGATGTCAAGGTAGTTCTTCACATATTCCTCGAAGTCGTCGCCGCGCCGCAGCATGTCGCGCTGCACAAAGGTCTCCATGCCATTGGATAGGGCGAATGAGCCGACTGGGAACACGCTGTCGCACACTTGCAGCATGGCGAGGCGGCGGGCTTCGGTCTCGTTGGCGTTCATGGCATGCGTCGGCTTTCGTGGTTCAGAGTGGTTCATGGGCAATGGGAATGACTGCTGATTGCAAGGGTCTGCTTAGCATCAGTGGGTGTGCCAGGTCGCGCCACCGTCATGGCTGTGGGAGCCGTCGGGACGGTGCAGCACGCCATTCAGCTCATATTCGCCGGGGGCGAGGGTATACGCGGCATGACCGGTTTCGTCGGCATGGCTGTGGACGTCAGGGCCGTGATCGTGGTGATGATGCGCATGCGCATATTCGTCGGTCCGTGCTTGATCGGCTTGATTGGCCTGAGCGTCCCCGGTCTGCACCTTCCCGTTCCGTGACTCGCGGAAAGCCTCGTCGGCTTGTGCCTCCTGTTCCTCTTCGGCCACGTCGCCGGTGGTTTTGCTGGTGCCGGGAATCAGCGTGCCTGTGCCTGCGTGCGCCTTGACGATCAGGAAGCCATCGAACTGGCCCTCGCTCAGATGCGGCTCGTATCCGATCTTTTTCGTGTATTCCATTGTCGGATGGTCGTAGGGCACCAGCACCCGGTCCTCCTCCACCTTGAGACTCAGGTGACGGTTGCCCAGCTCGAAGCACAGACGACCCATCTCCTTCATCGAGGAGACTGGAATCTCAATCAATTGAGCGGCTGCGATCCGTGCAAAATAGCGCTTGTCGTCGGTTTCGGCGAGCACATCGCCATCCGCGATGGTCGTGCCCACCATCACGCCGAATTCAGTGCCGTCCTCGGCTACCTTCAGCATGCGCTTCTTGTTTGTCTCGAACCAGTCGAAGGCGATCGGCACCTCAAGCTTGCCGTCGTCGTAATGCTGGCTGATGATATTGCCTGTTATCGTGTTGGCGATCATCCGCCCTCCTTGCAAAGCCCGAAGCAGATGCCGCAACACATCATGCGGCCCTGCCCTTGTCATGAGCGAGTATAGAAGGTGCTGGCGCGAATTATGTAACGAACTGCTGAAAACAGCGCAAAATGCTGCGAAAATACGGCATGAAGTACTTACTCAGGAAACTGCCTTCACGGCGTGTCGCCTGTAGCACGAAGGCTTTATGCGACTCCGTGCCCGGATTGAATCACAGATGTGATATTACGGTTCACACTTATAAGGCATATGCGTAGCCGGATACGTGGCGCATCTGAACATACTGTGCAGCTCGCTGTTTGCCGGGCAGCATGACGGCGAAGCTTACGATGGAAAGAGGTGGCAATGTTCGGTGCGTCCCACGCGGCTGTTCTGGCGATGCATATCCCGGACAATTTCATATCGCCATCCACTTCGGCGTTGTTCTGGGCCGTGATGATACCGGTCTGGGCGCTGTGTTTGCGCTCCGTGATTCGCCACAGTACAGCGGAGAATATGGCGTATCTCGGCGCAGGAGCCGCATTTTCCTTTCTTATCATGATGTTCAATGTGCCCACGCCTGGTGGCACCACTGTGCACGGCGTGGGCGGAGCGCTTATCGCGCTGCTGCTCGGCCCGCAGTATGCGACGGTGGCCATATCCGTGGCGCTGCTGCTGCAGGCGCTGCTCTTCGGAGACGGCGGGCTGCTCACGCTGGGCGCGAACTGTTTCAACATGGCCTTCGCGCTGCCGTTCTGCGCCTACGGCATCTTCATGCTGCTGCGCAAGGTGCTGCGCGCCGGATGGAAGGATCGCGTGGCTGAATTCGTCAGCGCGTATGTCGGCATCGTGCTCGCCGCGTTCTGCGTAGCCATCGAACTAGGCATGCAGCCGCTGCTGTTCCGAGCTCCGGACGGTCAGGCACTCTATTTCCCCTTCACCTTCAACGTGACGATTCCGGCGATGGTCATACCTCATCTTGTCGCCGCAGGAGTCGTCGAGGGGTTCGTTGCCGTGATGGTGATCGAATTCGTGCGCCGCACTTCGCCGGAGATGATCGCATGGGAGCCTTCGGGGGCGAATATAGTGGAAAGTGCGTCGAGCCAGCAGAGCGGTTCGGATGGCTTAGATTATTCGGATGGTTTGGGTAATTCAGATGATTCGGATGACTCGGGCAATGCCGCCGGTTCGAAGGCGCGCGAATACGCATGGGTTGCGCTGGGCGTGGCGGCGATCCTCTCTCCGGTCGGTCTGCTGGCGGCAGGAGACGCGTGGGGGGAGTGGGGCGCTGAAGGCTTTGCCCAGGCCACCGGACTGCACTATGTGCCGCACTACATCGCTCACGGCTTCTCTTGGAACGCGATGCTGCCTGACTATTCGATGCGCGGCTTGCCGAGTGCCGTCGGCTATATCCTCTGCGCGATTATCGGAGTCGCCGTGCTGATTATCGTCTTCCGGCTGCTGGCGCTGGCAGTGGATGGACGGAATCCCGAGGTCGTAGCCGTATCTGTATCTGCGTCTAGGCTTTCGTCTGCCGCCGTGCATGCGGAGAGCGCATCGGACCCGAATCACAACAGCAGCCGGAGCGGCACATGAGTTCCAGCCCATCGCTAGGCGGCATTCCCACCAATGAAACGATGACGTTGCCGGCATGGCTGCGCGAGCCTGAACGCTACACGCCGCCAAGCGACCGATCCTCATTCATCCAGCGCAACCTTGGTCATATGGGGCAGGTGCTCTCACGGGTCGGCGCGGGTGCTCCGATCAGTCAGAGTCCTGTCGATCGTGCGCTGCGCACGGTTTCGCCGGCTGTACGCATTGTCGGCATCGTGGCAGTGATCATCGCCGTGAATATCACACGCAATATGATGTTCTCTTACGCTATGCTTGCCGCCGCGCTCATGCTGCTGGCCGCGCGACCCGCATGGCTGATGCGCTCGATACTCATGCCCGCGCTCGCGATATGCGCATTCAGCCTGGCGGTTTCGCTGCCCGGCGTGTTCGTGGGACAGTACAATACTCCTGCGCGGCTGGCTGTCAAAGCATTCGTCGCGGCTTCCTTCGTCATAGCCTTCGGCTGGACTGTGCCGTGGAACCGCCTGATTGCCGGGCTGCGCGGCATCGGATGCCCCGATTCGCTGATCTACATCTGCGATGTGACGATGCAGTTCATCGATATACTCGGCCGCTCCATGATGCGTCTGCTCGATGCGCTGCAACTGCGCAGCGTCGGGCGGGACAGCCGCAAACTCATGTCGGCCGGGCATGTGCTGGGCACCTTGTTCGTACATGCCAACGCGCAGGCGCGGCGCATGGCCGAGGCCATGGCATGCCGAGGATTCGACGGCAGCTATCGCATCCAGCGCGAGCCTTTGCTGACATGGGCCAATGGCGCGTATGTTGCTGCCATCGTGGCGATGACGGCGCTGGCTGTGTATCTGGGCTGAGTAGTTGAATAGGCAAAAGCTGGCATGAGCGAATATGACAGGCACGCACAACGAATCGATAGAGAACGAGCAGGTTGCTGAGCATGAGTACCGTGAATCGTAGAAGGCGCTCTGTGGCGCAGCCTGATCCAGGCTGGTTCCAAGGCGAGCCGCTTGTGGATCTGCGCGACATCGATTTTTCCTACCGTGAGTATGACACGGGTGACGGAGTCAGTGGCGATGGTAGGGATGGCAGACAAAGGCATAACGAACGACCGTGGACCGCGCACAAGGTGCTTGACACGGTCTCGCTGACCATCGAACGCGGCGAATGCGTGGCTCTGCTCGGCCCCAACGGCAGCGGCAAAACCACGCTCATGCGCATCATCAATGCCTTGGAATTCCCCGACGTAGGGGAGTACCGCTACGCAGGCACCCCGGTGACTCGAAGGCTAGTGCAATCCAAAAACAGCATATTCGCCAAAACACTGCACCAGCGCATAGGGTTCGTCTTCCAGAATTCCGACACCCAGCTGTTCTGCCCCTCCGTCGAGGAGGAAATCGCTTTCGGCCCCTCGCAAATGGGTCTGTCGCAGGATACGACCAACCAGCGCGTCGAAGACATGATTGGCATATTCGGTTTGGAATCCATGCGGCAGCGGGCCCCGTATCGGCTCTCAGACGGCGAGAAGAAGCGCGTCGCCATCGCCGCATGCCTGTCGCTCAACCCCGAGCTGCTGGTGCTCGACGAGCCGACCGACGGCCTGGACGAGCGCAACACCGACATAGTTGTGCGCGTGCTGCAAGCCTTCGTCGCCTCCGGCAAGACCATACTGTTCTCCACGCATCATCGCGACATTGTGCGCCGCCTCAACGCGCGCGTGGCCGATGTCCTGTAAGGTACGCGGGTTTCCCTTGTATTGGGAAATCAGTGTCAGCCGGCTGACAACTCTGTCGAAAGCTGAACTCATCACGCTCCGGTGTCGAGCCTGCCCATTTACCGTTATGAATCCGGTCAAGCCTATCTAACGTCACGAATCCCGCACTAAGTCGCACCTACTGCGGGATTCGTGACGTTAGAACGCGGTCATACGTCACAATGCCCGCCCTACTTTCGTAATAGTGCAGGAGTTGTGACATTTCATGCCGTTCAAACGAAGCAATTCCCGCACAGGCTCCGTCATCATGCGGGAATTGTGACATATTAATGCAGGTTCGACGTCATACGTTGCGGTTGCTGCTATTCGCCGGTGATTGACGCGGCGATGCTGGAGACGATGGCTATGATGATCGAGGCGAGGACCGACCACCAGAAGCCGCCGACATCGACGCCTACGCCGAAGATTCCTATGGCCAGCCACGAGGCCAGGCGCATGAACAGCCAGTTGATGATGAGCGCGACCAGCCCTAGGCTGAGAACGCTGAACGGCAACGCCAGCAGGTGCACGATCGGCTTGATCGAGGCGTTGATCAGCGCCATGAACAGGGCGAACGCGGCGAAGCCGAGGATCGGCGGATTGCCGATTACATGCATGCCGGGCAGGATGAGCACCGTGACCGCCACGGCGATGGTCATCACGAGCCAGCGAATCAGAAAACGTGTCATACCACGATTATGCCAGCAGGGCGCCATAACTGCCTAACCGCCGTAACTGCAGCAATCCGAACGAGTCGCGTAATCGAAACCGTGACCTACTATGAAGCCATGATTGTGCATTTGCATCTTGTGCGTCACGGACAGACGACATTCAACCGATACAACCGACTGCAGGGCTGGTCCAACGCCCCGCTCACTGACAAAGGGCTCGCCGACGCCGACAAAGCCGGAGACAAACTGCGCGGCATCGATTTCGCCGCAGCCTACTGCTCCGACACCACACGCGCCCAGATCACGGCCCGCCGCATCCTCGACATCAATGAGCAGAGCGGGCACAAGCGCCCCGAGCTGCATGACGACATGCACTTCCGCGAGCAATACTACGGCTACTTCGAAGGCCAGGACATGAATGTGGCATGGTGGGCGGCGGGCGCTCCGCACGGCGCGCCGACCTACAATGCGATCATCGAGCAGTACGGGCTTGGCGCCACCAAGGACTTCCTCAAGGAGGCCGATCCCTTCCACGACGCGGAATCGGACGAGGAATACTGGCAGCGGATCGAGGGCGGTTACACGCTCATCGCGAACGACCCGACACTGCATGATGGCGATCATGTGCTGCAGATATCGCATGGCAATACGCTGCTCAGCCTCATGCACCGTTTCGCCCCCGAAGGCTACGACCTGAGCGAGCGACCGGCGAACGGCAGCGTGACCTGCTTCGACTTCGACACTGCTCAGCCGATCGACCGCGCCATGACCGTGGTGTCCTACAACCAGTAGAGGAAACCTTGTACGTCGAAACATGAAAATCCCGGAACCGGGCGAAAGAGCGACGGGGCGATAAGACGATGGCCTGACGCATTATGCGTCAGGCCATATTGCGTCTGGGGCGTTGGCTAGGGTAAATGCATATTATATGCGCATGCCAGAGAGCTTCGGCTGTATTTGGCAGTGCCGATGCAGATGTGATGCAAGAGAAAAGAGGTTCATGATGGGTGTCGGGGACATCGCCGGCCTGGTGGCGGCTATTGCATTCGCCGTGCTTGCCGGATTCCTTATCTACCCGCTGATCCGCTTGGGCAAGCTGCTCGACCAGATCGCTGAAACGGTGAAGCAGACGGGCGACCACGCGATGCCTACGCTCGATGAGAGTGTGACGACCATTCAGCAGGTCAACAAGTCGCTTGAGGACGTCAACAAGATATCATCGGCAGCTTCGACCACCGCGAATAACGTCGGAGCCCTGACCGATCTGTATGGCTCCTTCCTCGGCAAGCCCATCATCAAAATAGCCTCGGCCACCTTCGCACTGAAGACCACAGCGCAATCCTTCTTCTCGAAGAAGTCCAAGACTGAAGCTGATGAGACCGATTCCGTTGCAACCGCGAGCGACAAGGAGCTGTGATGTTCAAGCGAATCGTATGGATCGGCGTAGGCGTCGCCATCGGCGTCATCGCCGTGTCCAAGGCGCAGGCCTATGTTAAGGCGAATACGCCGGACAAGGCCCGCCAGTTCCTGCTTGGCCCCGATCAGGAGAATGTCGCATTCCGCACGCTCGGCGGGCTGATCGACGAATTCAACGCCGCACGGCGCACGCGGGAAGACGAGCTCAACAAGCGCTACATCGAGCGCGCCGGCTGATGGGCCAGAATACAGCCATAACCGGGCCCGCGAAATCGACGACTGCAAACAGCGACTAGGTCTCCGCGACTGGTCATTGCCATTGTGCCGGCTGCCCGCATGAATCGCGTGCACTGCTCGCACTGAGCTTTTCATGGCGACATTCGTGCAGTGAGGAGCATCCGCACAGCCTGGCGCAGTATTGTTCAATATCATGATTTGGGCACGTTTCACGTGCCGACATCCAAAAACATCGTAAGCAAGAACCGTAAGCAAGAACATTGCAAGAATTCCAAGGAGCTAACGCCCGCATGCGCACCTCGCAAATCGCCAAGCGTTTTATGAATTACTTCGAGCAGCAGGGCCATCTCGTCGTCCCTTCGGCCTCGCTTATTTCACCGAATCCGACCACGCTGTTCACCATCGCCGGCATGGTTCCCTTCATCCCGTACCTGCTGGGCGAGCAGACCCCGCCCGCGAAGCGCATGGCCTCGAACCAGAAGTGCGTGCGCACGCTGGATATCGACGAGGTGGGCAAGACTACGCGTCACGGCACCTTCTTCCAGATGCTGGGCAACTTCTCCTTCGGCGACTACTTCAAGGAAGAGGCGATTCATTACGCCTGGGAGCTGCTGACCACGCCGCAGGACAAGGGCGGCTACGGCATCGACCCGGAGCGGCTGTGGGTCACCACTTACACGGATGACGAGGAGGCGCGCGGGCTGTGGCGCAACGAGGGCTTCGACCCCGCACACATGCAGATCTTCGGCATGGAAGACAACTTCTGGACGACTGGCGGCCCCGGCCCTGGCGGCCCCTGCTCCGAGATCTACGTCGACCGCGGGCCCGAGTACGGCAAGGACGGTGGCCCTGCCGCCGACGAATCGCGCTTCATCGAAATCTGGGACCTCGTGTTCGAGAACTACGAGGTCGACAACGTCAAGTCGAAGACCGACCTGCATATCGTCGGCGAGCTTGAGCACAAGAACATCGACACCGGCGCTGGCCTTGAGCGCTTGGCCTACCTGCTGCAAGGCAAGCAGAACATCTACGAGACCGACGAGGTCTACCCGGTCATCGAGGCTGCGGAACGTTTAAGCGGCAAGACATACGGCGAGGACGAGGAATCCGATGTGCGCTTCCGCGTCGTGGCCGACCATGTGCGCTCCGCCCTGATGATCATGAGCGACGGCGTGCGCCCGAGCAATGTGGGGCGCGGCTATGTGCTGCGTCGGCTGCTGCGCCGCACGGTGCGCTCCATACGCATGCTGGGCGTGAACGACCCGGTCATGCCCGCGCTTTTCCCCGTGTCCAAGGATGCGATGGCTCCCAGCTATCCCGAGTTGGAAACAACTTTCCATGAAGTGTCTGAATCCGCGTATGGCGAGGAGGATGCCTTCCGCCGTACGCTGGAAAAGGGCACGACGATTCTCGATATCGCGGTCTCCAAGGCCAAGGATTCGAAGAGCCCGCTGGTCTCCGGGCAGGACGCCTTCACGCTGCACGACACCTATGGCTTCCCGATCGAGCTGACGCTCGAAATGGCGCAGGAGCAAGGCGTGCAGGTTGACGAGCGCAAGTTCCGCGAGCTGATGGACGAGCAGAAGTCGCGCGCCCGTGCCGATGCGCTCAAGAAGCGCCATAACGTCGATGTGAGCGTCTACGACGATTTCAAGAAGCAGCTCGTGCAGCCGATTGAGTTCCTGGGCTACACCGACTATTCGAGCCGTTCGCGCGTGCTGGGCATTATGCAGCCGGGCAAGGGCTCGGTTCCTGCGGTCAGCGCTCCGGCCACGGTCGAGGTGATTCTGGACCGCACGCCGTTCTACGCGCAGTCCGGCGGGCAGCTGGCCGATCAGGGCGAGATCATTTCCGACGAGGGCGCGGCGCTTGAAGTCGACGATGTGCAGAAGCCCATCAAGGACCTGATCGTGCACCAGTGCCGGCTGACCGAAGGCACGCTGGTGGTCGGCTCGCAGGTCAGCGCGAGCATCGACATCGCCCGCCGCGGTGCCATCGCGCGTTCGCATACGGCCACGCATATGGTGCACAAGGCCCTGCGCGAGGAGCTCGGCCCGCAGGCCACCCAGCGCGGCTCCGAAGATGCGCCGAACCGGCTGCGCTTCGACTTCCAATGGTCCAAGGCCCCGAGCAGGGACGCGATCGACACTGTCGAGGCCAGGGTCAATGACCGCTTGCGCGACAATCTGAGCGTTACCACCAAAGAGATGAAGTTCGACGACGCCATCGCCCTGGGCGCGATGCACTTGTTCGGTGAGAAGTACGGCGATATCGTGCGCGTCGTCTCGATCGGCGAAGACGGTTGGAGCCGCGAGTTGTGCGGCGGCACCCACGTCGACCAGGTCGGCAAGATCGGTAGCGTGAACATCATGGCCGAAGCCTCCATCGGTTCGGGCGTGCGGCGCGTCGACGCCGTGGTGGGCCAAGGGGCGTACGAATTCAATGCCCGCGAACATGCGCTCGTTTCCCAGCTTTCGGATACGCTTAACGCCCGCCCCGACGAGCTGGCCGCGAGGATCAACGTGCTGCTGGCCAAGCTCAAGGATTCCGACCGCAGGCTTGCCGCAATGTATGAAAGCCAGCTCGCTGCCTCGGTGCCCGGGCTGGTGAAGCAGGCGCAGGAATCCAATGCCCCAGTGAAGGTTGCCGCCAGCAATGTCGGCCACTTCGGCTCCTTCGAGACCCTGCGCAAGACGGTGCTTGACGTGCGCGGCAAGCTGGGCGAGGACGTGCCGGCGGTCGTTGCACTGTCCGGAATCAATGAGGACGGCAAGCCCATGGTCGCCGTGGCAACCAATGAGGCCGCCCGCAAGGCTGGCATCAAGGCCGGATACCTCGTGCGCGGCGCATCGAAGGTGCTCGGCGGCGGTGGCGGCGGCAAGCCGGACTTCGCCCAGGGCGGCGGCACCGACGCCACGAAGATCGATGCGGCGTTGAACGCGTTGACGCAAGCCGTGGCGCGGGTCTGAGCCGGCATGGCATGGCTTGGCGTCGATCTCGGTGACGCCCGGGTCGGACTCGCATTGTCCGACCCGGAGCTCACCTTCGCCCATCCGATGGAAAACCTCGATGCGCGGGGAGATTCCTTCCGCACGCTTGACGCCGTGGCCGAAATCATCGAAGACCGCGCGATCACCGACCAGGCGATCGACCATATCGTCGTAGGGCTGCCGTTGCAGCTCAACGGCAGCGAAGGCAAAAGCGCGAAAAAGGCCCGACGCTGGGCTGCGAACCTCGCCAAGCGGCTGGCTACGCTCAGCGAGGACGAGTCGTCACCAATTCATGACATACCTTCGATAGCATTGATGGATGAACGATTGACCACGGTCAGCGCGCATCGTCAGTTGCATGAGGCGCATATCGCCGGCAGGCGTCACCGACCTGTGGTCGACCAGCAGTCGGCAGTGGTGATTCTGCAGTCGGCGTTGGACGCCAGGACCAATCAGAGGAGCGATTAGTGCCCGAGGATTTCAACACCTTCTTTGAAGATGCCGGACTCGGCCCCGATGCGGCCGACGGCGATGCAGCGAACAGCGATGCGTTTAACGACAATGCTTCTGACGGCACTGCGTTCGATGACAATATGCTTGATGACAATGCGTTCAACGGCACCGCACAATCGACGCAGCAGGCAGGTACGGCTGCGCCACAGCCGCCGCTCCCGCCCAAATCTCGCAAGGAGATGCGTCGGCAGCGCGAGCATCCGCGCAACACTAGGCTCAGAGCCATCATCATCGTATTCGTCGTGCTCGGCATCGTCGCAGGCGGCGGGTATTTCAGCTACACGAAGATCAGGTCCTGGGCAGCCGCTCGAAACTCGTCGGGCACGCAGATCGCGGACTATCCCGGTCCGGGATCGGGCAGCGTGCGTATCAGCGTCGCCAATGGCGATGATTCGACTCAGGTCGCCAAAAAGCTCAAAGACGCCGACGTGATCAAATCCGAGGCGGCTTTCACCGCCGCAGTGACGGCGAACAGCAGCACGCTCTATCCGGGCATCTATACGCTGAAACTGCATATGGCTGCGATTGATGTCGTCAAGATACTCTCCGACCAGAGCAAGGCGACCGGATTCCTTGAAGTGCGCTCCGGCGAGCGGGCTTCCGACATCATCGCCAATGCGGCAAGCCTGTCCGGCATCAGCAAATCCGATTTCCAAAGCATCGTAGACAAAGGGGGAGTTGGCATTCTGCCTCCTGAGGCAGGCGGCAAGTTCGAAGGCTGGCTTGAGCCGGGGTCGTACGATGTTAAGTCGATTGGCTCTGCTGAAGGCATCATGAAGGCGATGGTGAGCAAACGTGTCGCCCAGCTCGACGCCATGGGGGCACCCACCGGTGCGCAGCGTGAAAAGCTGCTCACAATCGCCTCGATAGCCGAATCTGAGGTCAACTCGCAGGAGTACTACGGCAAGGTCGTGCGCGTCATTCTCAACCGTTTGGCCAAGAACATGAATCTGGGCATGGATACCACGGTCGCCTATGGACTGGGCATCAGCGCCGACAAGCTCACCGACGATATGCTGGCCAATGGCTCCAATCCATACAACACGCGCGTGAACGCCGGGCTGCCGCCGACGCCGATCAGCAATCCCAGCGATGATGTGCTCAAAGACGCGATGAACCCGCCGGCGGGCGACTGGCTGTACTTCGTCACGACGAATCTGAATACTGGCGAAACCAAATTTGCCACGACGGAAGACGAATTCTGGAAGATTCGCGACGAGTACAAGCAGACGAATTCCAACGCGAACTAGAAAATCAGCAATCCGGGCAGCAGCACGGCACACACGCCCGAGATGACGATAACCGGCACGAACGGCGCTCGAATCGAAGGCGTGCGGGCTGATGACGTGCCGCGGCTCAATCGGCTGCAAACATGCCAACTGCCGATCCAAAGCAGACCGATGAGTCCCATGAGCAGCCACCAGCTCAGGAAGGCCATCAGACCGAGCCAGCCGACCGCCTGACCGACCAGCGCGGCGCAGGTGACATCGCCGAATCCCAGGCTTCCCGGGCGCAGCGCGGACAGCAGCCATTGCAGCAGCGCGGCGAAGGCTGCGTAGCCCAAAGCCGCCAGAAAACCCCAAGGTCGACCATGCGACGCGCCGTAAATGATGAACGCTGCGCACTGCGTGACCATGCCGAAGGCGACCCAGATACGCGGCACGCGTCGGGTCCGCAGGTCATGCGCGGCCAGCAGCGTCCCGCATAGCAGACTGGGCAGCATGGCAAAGTAGGACATGACAGTAAGATAGTCGAAGTTGATCGTATAAGCGAAGGAGAAGGCATGTTGCGCTGGCAGACTGCGGGTGAATCGCACGGTGAGGCGTTGGTCGCGATGATCGAGGGGCTGCCCGCCGGCATCGAGGTCACTAGCGCGGATGTGGTCGATGCGCTGGCGCGTCGGCGGCTGGGATATGGGCGCGGCTCGCGCATGAAATTCGAACAGGACAAGGTGCGGCTGCTTACCGGCGTGCGCCACGGCAGGACGCTTGGCTCGCCCATCGCCATTGAAATCGCCAACACCGAATGGCCCAAGTGGACGGAAGTGATGAGCGCCGATCCGCTCGATCACGAGCTTGCCGATACCGGCCGCAACGCGCCGCTGAGCCGCCCGAGGCCCGGGCACGCCGACCTGACCGGCATGCGCAAGTACGGTTTCGACGATGCCCGCGAGGTGCTTGAACGTTCCAGCGCCCGCGAAACCGCTTCACGGGTGGCTCTCGGCTCCGTTGCCGCACGCTTCCTTGAGCAATCCGTGGGCGTGCGCACTGTTGCGCATGTCATCTCAATCGGCGGCGTGGGCGTCGGCGACGACTACGAGCTGCCTACGCCCGACGATGTGGAGACGCTTGACGCCTCGCCGGTGCGCACTCTGGACACCGATGCTGCGCAGCGCATGATGATGCGTGTCGATGAGGGCAAGGCGGCGGCCGACACCATCGGCGGCGTCGTTGAGGTGCTCGCCTACGGCATGCCCGCCGGTGTGGGCACCTACGTGGAGTCCGACCGGCGCCTGGATGGCGCTCTGGCTGGTGCCATCATGGGCATTCAGGCCATCAAGGGCGTGGAGATCGGCGATGGGTTCCGCGAAGCCGAACGCTTCGGATCGCAGGCGCATGACGAGATGGTGCCCGGCGAGAACGGGCATATCGCGCGGCTGAGCAATCGTGCCGGCGGCATCGAAGGCGGCATGTCGAATGGCGAGATCATCCGCGTGCGGGCCGCCATGAAGCCGATTCCTTCGATTCCGCGCGCGTTGCGCACCATCGACATCCACACGGGCGAGCCTGCGCAGGCCATCAACCAGCGTTCCGACAGCACGGCGGTGCCCGCCGCTTCGGTCGTGTGCGAGGCGATGGTCCGACTCACGCTTGCGCGCTTCATTCTTGAGAAGTTCGGGGGCGACAGCATCGCCGAAACCCGACGCAACGCCGAGCAGTACCTCGCCTCCTGGCCCGAGCATATGCGCTGAGCGGCGCAGCATCTCAGCATCGTAGTCGTTCCGATTCGCTGGCATCGACACGGTCAGTATCAACGTTGTTGTCATCACCACTGTTGTTGTCATCACTACTAAGGATTTCCCCATGAGTGCACACCATCCGCTCGCCGTCATCATCGGCATGCCCGGAGCAGGCAAGACCCGCGTCGGGCATCAGGCCGCATCGATGCTCGGCGTGGCATTCATCGATGCCGACCAGCGCGTTGAGGATGAGGCGCGCATGGGCATTCCGCAGTACTTCGAACGCTACGGCGAGAAGGCGTTCCGTGATTTGGAATCCTCGCTGATTCGTGAGCTGCTCGATGGCTATGACGGCCTGCTTTCCCTCGGCGGCGGCGCTCCGATGACCCCAGCTACGCGGCAGTCCCTTGTCGACTATGTTCACGGCGGCGGACGGCTGATCTACTTACAAGCCGATCCAAAGGAAGCTATGGAACGTGCGCGGCGAGGTGGCAACCGGCCGATGCTCAAAGGCGACCCTGACGCGCGTTGGAAGCAGCTGTTCGAGGAACGAGACCCGGTGTTCTCCGAGCTGGCGAACATCCATGTGCGCACGCACGGGTCGACGCCGCAAATGGCGGCGCGGAAACTGACGGAGGCGATTATGCAACGAACAATCCATGTCACCGGCTCGTCCATCGAGCCCTACGATGTGCGCGTCGGCGAAAGCGTGATGCAGCAGCTGCCTGAGATTCTGGGGGAGCGCCCCACGAAAATCGCGCTGATTCACACCCAGCCGGTGCAGCGCCACAGCGATCATGCGCGCGCGCTGCTGCGCCGGGCGGGCTATAGCGTCTCGGACGTCGTGATACCCGATGCCGAAGCAGGCAAAACCAATCCGGTGGCCAACGACATCTGGGAGCGGCTGGGCAATGAGGGCTTCACCCGTTCCGATGCGGTTGTCGGGCTCGGCGGCGGAGCGGCCACCGATCTGGCCGGATTTGTGGCTGCGACCTGGATGCGCGGCATCCGTTACGTGAACTGCCCGACTTCGCTGCTGGCGATGGTCGACGCCTCGACTGGCGGCAAAACCGGCATCAACACGCCGCAGGGCAAGAATCTGGTCGGCTCTTTCTACACGCCGGCAGGCGTGCTCGCCGATCTCAAAACGCTGGCTACGCTTCCCAATGACATCTTCACCGAAGGACTTGGCGAGGTCGCCAAATCCGGACTCATCATGGACGAGGGCATCCTTGACCTGCTTGAGGATCACGGCGAGGAGTTGCGCGCATTCGACGGCGCACAGTTCCTTGGTTCCCCGCTCGAAGGCGTCGTCTCCGAGCTCATCGAGCGCACCGTGCGGGTCAAGGCCTACCATGTCTCCAGCGACCTCAAGGAGGCCGGGCTGCGCGAATTCCTCAACTACGGCCACACGCTGGCCCATGCCATCGAGACGCTTGAGCACTTCCGCTGGCGGCACGGCAACGCGGTCGCGGTCGGATGCGTCTACGCGGCTGAGCTGGCTGGCCTCCTCGGCTATCTCGACAAGGACGAGGTCGATTACCACCGTTCGCTGCTCGGGTCCTTGGGGCTGCCCACGTCTTGGCATCATGAGGACTGGGACGAAGTGCTCGCCCTGATGCATCGCGACAAGAAGGCGCGCGGCAATCACCTGCGCTTCGTGATTCTGGATGGCATCGGCCACCCGATTCACCTCGAAGACCCGCCGCAGGACGCCGTGCACGAGGCCTTCGTGCGCATTCAGCAGTAGCTTTAGGGCAGTTTGACGGCGGGGGGGGGGTATTCTTTTGCTGGGAAGGCTACGGTGCCTCGCCATTGAGAAGCAGAAGGGAATTTCTCCATATGAGACGTTTAACGAGGGCGGCCGTCGCATTTTTGGCCGCAGTGTGCACGATGTTCGTAAGCGCTGGAGCGCTGGTGCTGAGTTCCGGTCAAGCTCAGGCTGCCGATAATACATGCGTAGTCGATCAAAGCACTATCGCCCAGTGCTTCCCGGATCCGGCGCTTGCACAGGCTGTTGCGAGTGGACTCGGAACGCACATTACAACGTCGAATATTTTGACCTCGACCGCTGTGAAATATACGACGAGTTTAAGTGTTATTTCTGGTACGGTTTACAGCTTGAAAGGTGTTAATTCTCTTACCAATCTCAGATGGCTGTGGCTTAATGGTAGCGAAGTATCAGATCTTTCCCCTGTAAGCACTATGACAAGTCTTGAAAGCCTAGCTTTGGAGAAGAATCAAATTTCTGATTTGTCCCCATTAAAGAATCTCACCAATCTTAGAGATCTGTGGCTGCGATCAAATCGCATTACAGATCTTACGCCCCTAGCGGGCCTCCCCAATCTTGATAGCAACCTTGATCTTTCTGATCAATATGTATCGTTGCCGTCAGTTAGTGGCACAAAAGGCGTCGTTATACGCACCGCAAAGAATGTGGATGGCACCTATATTGCGCCTTATGCTTTGCAGCCTTCCTCTGGCGTATATGACGCGAAAACCGGTGAAGCGTCTTGGACGAATCTTACAAGTGGGAAAACCGCTTCTCTGAATGTAGATACACCGGTCACAATCGGAAGCACTAGTGCTCGCTACTCCTTACAGATTGACCAGCCATACACGCTGTCGGCCAATGTTTCGTTCGATGCGAACGGCGGAAAGTTCGCCGACAAGTCCACGCTGCAGACCAAGGCGGCGACCGTGGGCAGTGGATATGTTTTCCCGCAAGAGCCATCGCGCCAGGGATACTCGTTCGACGGATGGTACACATCTGCCGAGGGAGGGACCCAAGTCAATTCATGGGATACCGTCCCTGATTCCTCAAGTCGCACATTATATGCGCATTGGTCGGTGAAGCCTATTGCGGTCACGTTCGATGCTAATGGCGGTGCCTTCTCGAACGGAGCATCGGCGCAGGAGAACGACATTAAGCCGGGCAGCAAATATGTGCTGCCGCCAAATCCGTCCCGTGTCGGTTACTCATTCGACGGTTGGTACACCAAGGCAGTTGGCGGAAACAAGCTCGATGGTTCTGCGACAATACCCAGCAACGTCGATTCGCAGACCTTCTACGCGCATTGGGCCGCAAATTCAGTTGTGGTCATGTTCGACGCGAACGGCGGTGCGTTCTCGAACGGCAGCTCAAGTCAGAAGCTGAATTCGACATTCGGGAAACCGTACACATTGCCTGCGAATCCAACTCGCGCAGGCTATTCTTTCGCTGGCTGGTATACCGGCAAGGATGATTTCTGGCCTGGAAACCAGATAACAGCAGCATCCGTGGTCTCAGACGTTTCTGATCAAACGTTGTACGCCCATTGGGATGTGCAGCCAGTGAACGTATCGTTCGACGCAAACGGCGGAAAGTTCTCTGACGGCTCCGGGCTGCAGAAGCGAACCATGACATTAAACGAGTGGTATGACTTACCCGAGAATCCCTCGCGCATTGGCTACTCCTTCAACGGCTGGTACACGGCCAAAAGCGGAGGAACGCAAGTCGATGCCTTCACCACGGTCACCGCAACTTCCAGCCGCGCCCTATACGCACAATGGACTGCGAATTCGGTCACAGTCACATTCGACACGAATGGCGGCACATTCCCCAATGGGGCCCCTACCCAGATAAACGACCAGAAATTCGGCGACGCATACTCCCTGCCCAGCAACCCGACACGGACCGGCTACACCTTTAACGGCTGGTACACAGCCAAAACAGGTGGCAACAAGATTACGGCATCCGCAACAATTGCTGCAGCCGGCAATCAAACGTTGTATGCACAATGGACTGAGAACAAGGCAGTGCCGGTTGCTGTGTACCGCGTTTACAACAAGAACTCTGGTCTGCATCATTACACGACGAATCTGGGTGAGAAGAATGCGTTGGTTAAGCTGGGTTGGAAGTACGAGGGCGTGTCGTTCAACGCGGCCACGCAGGGCTCGGCTCCCGGCTTGAAGCCGGTCTATCGTGAGTACAATCCGCATGATGGGAATCACAACTGGACGCTGAACCAGGCGAAGCACAGCAAACTCGTGAGCCTGGGCTGGCATGACGAGGGCGTGGCGTGGTATGCGAACCCGGCTGGGCCGGTTACGGTCTACCGCCTGTATAATCCGCATTCGGGCGAGCACGTGTATACGACGAGTGCGAAGGAGTATGCGGTGGTTGGTGCGGCCGGCTGGCATCAGGAAGGCACCGCTTGGAAAGGCCTGTGATAGTTTCCTGCGGGTGTGGCGTGGCATTGCGAGGTGTTGGGCTGTATGAATTGAATGCTATCGTCTGAGCTCGGATACTAATGCGAAGGCGGGTGGACTGATTCCTCGATAAGAGGAGCCAGCCCGCCCGCCTTCGCATTAGTCTAGATACCGTACGCATCGCGCATGTCATTCAAAGTGTGAAGTAGAATGTGAAGTGTCGGCGATGAAATACTGGATAAAGGAAGTAGGGCAAGATGTCCCAGACACTATTAAAGTCTCCGCTTACACTTGTTTTGACGCGTGTCGAATTTAATGCTGAACTGACTGCTCTTTCTGCTGAAGGATGGCCTAAGCTCGATTCTATTATGCAGTCAATTGGATTCCCTGCTGCGAATACTGTTAATGACGCCACAATTCAACTCACTCCTGCGGGGCCTATGCAGGTATCTCAAGGTAGTCGCCGTGTCTATCAGGATGCAAATGGCGGATTGCGTGTTTCCGTGGCTCCGCAATTTATCGCGCTATATGCCGGACGTGTGAACGATGTAATTGCCTATGAAGACCACGAAGCCTTTCTTAGCAAGTTTCGGGAGATTATTACGGCACTGATGCCAATTGTGGGCGAAATGCCTGTGACGAGAACCGGGTATCGCTACGTGGATCAGCTGATCGGCGAGGATTTTACGCAAGTGGATAAGTTGCTGCGTCCTGCATGCAGGGGCGTATTGCCGTCCGAGGTTCCCCAAGGTGCTCAACTGCTTGCATCGGCTTTGCGTGCGCAGTTTTCTTATACCAATTCAGATAATGTTCAGCCTGACGTGCTTCAGATGCAAAGCGGCCAGATTCCCAAAGGCCAGCCGATTGACCCAGGCGTGCCGGTTCTTGACCAAGATTCGTGGGTTTTGGATATTGATACATCGGCCTTTGCTCCGGTAGCTTTTACAGCCGATGTGGTTATAGCAACTGCGTCTCGGCTGCAGCAGCGAGCTAGGGAATTTTTTGAGAATACTGCAGTTACTGATGAATTCGAGCGTCGATTCCGCTGATATTTTCGTTGTGCAGTTGGGTGGTGTCTGGTCAAGATTCGAGAAAAGTCTCTAGTCAATTACGCGACGTACCCTAAACCATGAGAGAGTGATAGTTATGGAACAACTTGTGCAGAGACGCATCGGCTCAACAACAACGGCTGCTGTACTTGTTTTTGGACTCATGGCACCTGCCGTTTCACCTATATGGAGTGATTGGTCACTAAACGGCGGACTGCCATTTGCACAGCAGAGCACCGCGTATTTTGACAGTTTTTTTGCGGAACCGGGCAGTTCGACTGTTACTGCTGCCCTTCCAGGCATACCGACATTGAGACAAGTGACAGCTCAACTTGTTGATTCTCGCAGTCGTTCGTCGGACTCAGCCGATGAGGACGATTCGCCGAATACCGGTGCCTTGATTCGCGAAGTGCAGGAACGTTCGGGGCTTACAGGTCAGCAGTTAGCTAAGGTGCTGGGCGTTTCCCGCCGCACGCTGTATCTATGGGCGAACGGAGGAACGATGAGTGCGGCGCATAGCGAGTCGCTTGCTAAATTCGATGCTCTTGTTCGTGAATATGATGCCGAAGATCCATCCGCCACGAGATTGGCCCTGCTGAGGTCAGATGTCGATGGTTTGAGTGCATTCGATCGCTTCCGTGTTGAGCGCGATGCCGCTTCTCCTGAAATTACCGATTTCCTGTTGTCCGCATCCAAGCTTCTCGCTCCCAATATCCCTGACGCACAAACGGTATAGCTTCGAAAGACGATGATATGACAAGCCCCTACTCCATGCCGCTGCGACAAGGTGATGTGCTCGCGACACTGAACCAGATTCCTGAATTTACAGGAATCGACAGGATGGTTGAGTGGCAGACTGCTCCTCTGGGCCTCGTCGTAGTTTCGCAAACATGTGATGCGATACGTGACTCGTGCATTCAAGTTGCACCAATCGTTGAACTCGAAGGAGATTTGGCGCGGCAGGCACAGGTCGGACGGCGACCACGGTACGCCCCTCTTGCCGAGAATAGTGAAAACTCGAAGTTCGCTGACCTTAGCCATATCATGACCATTAATCGTGGCCAAGTAGTGACGGCAGAAGACGGTACTCCTTCTCCGGAGGGGCTTGTTAGTGTTGCCGCGGAAAAGCTTTTCCGCAATTTTGTAGGACGTCGCTTCGCAAGGTTCCCTTTTCCCGATGAGGTAACGGACTGGTGCAGGCCGTTGACCGACAAAGTTGCGCCAAAAGCTAGACACGCGGATACCAAACCTGAAGGTGCTCGGCTTGATGAGATTAAAGAGATACGGGTTGCCGCGTCTAGCGGATGGTCGCAACCACCATTTCATTTGCAGCTCGATTTCCTTGTTGAGCCGGGCATCCTTCCGGAGCCGGATCGAGATCTCGCAAATGCTGAGCGGGAAAGGCTGCTGAGCATGCCAGCTTCCTCTCTTGCTGCTGAGATTGATGCGTTGAGGCATAACGCTGACGAAGGCGCAGCTACAATGCGGGCGTTCGCGTGGAACCAACTTATTACTTGCTGGGTGGAGAGTTGCAATGGCAAGTACAGCCAAGAGCGGAACAATGGAGTTCAAGTTCATGGGGACGGTCGGCTGTGGGATCTAGATGACTACCCATATTCACAAGCATTGCGTTCGGAACGCCTCGACTTGGATTATCTGAGTCGTTCCGGCGAATAGCGCGACTTGGGTTTGCACTCTATCACCTCGGGTATTTGCGAGGCTGTAAATTGTAACGGTTTGGACCTTCTGTGTTGGTTTATGCGCAGCGTTGCGGATACGTTGGGGTAACAGCAAATCATGCAGCAAGCAATTCCCGCACTGACCTTGCTATCATGCGGGGAATGTGATGGTTGACTGGCTTGAAATGACGCAATTCCCGCGCAGGGCCTGAGCAGTCTCAAGGGGCATCGCAGCACCTCCGATGGGCTGTTTTCCTGCTTGCTGATGCTGCGGTGCTCCCGCGATGCCCAGTGCCCAGCGCGATTCAGCTATGGTCTTTCTGTCGCTGTCGGCTCCGCTGCCGACGCCACTGGACGATTACCGAGGCCAGTGACGCTATATTCGCAGCAAGCAGAGCAAAGCCGAAGCTGTTGGAAAATGCGCCATGGCCCATATATCCGAGCCAGAGTGCGGTGACATAGACAATGTCGACCAGCACGATGGCACCATACAGCCACACACGGCTCAGCTCTTTATGCGGGGAGCGCGGGAAGCGCTGCGCATATACCTCGGCAGGGCCGAATTCCTCCACCAGTTTTGATTCCGATTGCGCCGCATATTGTCGGGCGTCAGTGCAGATCTGCCTGACACGCCGTGTGGATATGTCGCCGCGCGACTGCAACGCTCCGGCAAGGTCTGAAAGCCACGCTTCATCATCGGCAAACAGGTCGTCGGCCGACAGGCCGGAAAGCTCAGGCTCCGGCGGCCATAGCCTTCCGGTAATCCACGTCACGAGGGCATACACCGCCGCCGCAGGCAGCATGATGAGCCACATTGCCACCCGTGCCATCGGAATTTGCTGAATAAGCCACGCATATCCCGCAGTCGCACAAGTGCCGATTACAACAAGAACGGCGCATGACAGCACTGCCGCCGGCATAGGTCTGGTCTGAATGACACGCTGATATATGCCCATGCATCCAACGATTATCCAGGATATCAGCAGCGGCATGGCAGCGATGGCTACAGGCAGCCTGTCACTCCCTTCGATGCAGAACATCACGGATAACACGCTTGCCGAGGCAAAGCCCACGAGGACTAAATCACGTACTGGGAGCACTTGCGTTTGGAAGGCGTCAATCCCCATTTCCCGCCATTGCCGAACCTGTTCATCCGCCCATTCCTGCGGTTCCCCGAATAATTCGGCTATCGCTTCGTCGGATTCAGCCAGAGTCTCCGGAACGCCATCGAAAGCGAGGCGCGCATGATGAACGTCAACATGGTCATCGATGAAAGCGAGAACGGCTCTGGCAAACCATTTCGTATCTTCCGCACGCCCTCGTACGGCAGCGAACCGCTCTTCCACATCATTCAATGGTTGATTGCCAGCCATGATGCCTCGTCCTTCCCCGCAGTATCCACGGCTTCCTCCGCACCGGGACCAGCGTGCAGCGCCGCAGCTAGTGCGCTCCACTGCTTCCGTTCGTCACGCAGGCGACTTTGCCCTGCATCCGTGAGCGCATATACCTTTCGGCCCGGTCCGGAGCTGGCTTCCTCCCATTGGGAGGTGAGCCAGCCGCCTTCGGTCAACTCATCGAGGATCGGATACAGCGAGCCTCCTTTGGGCCTTCCGAAACCGTTGGCTTCCAACGCCAACACGATGCCATAGCCGTGCAGGGGCTCGTGCTCCACGGTTTGCAGAATCGCAGTGCGCATTGCTGCGCGAATCCATAATGCGGGCCAGCGGGCGGCGTCAGCAGTGTGACGAGCCGACTTATTAGTTTCGAACATATATCTAAGTATATCATATATCTAGATAGTTAAATTGTATATGGCAGCAAATTACCGCGTCATTGGTACTAGGGGATTAGGTTTTATATGATAAGTCCGGCAGAGAACATTCAGCACAACTTTTGGAGAAGGAAGACAGCAGTCATGGAAGCAACGCACAAGGGCACCCGCAACGTCATCGTCGTCAATGGACCGAATCTGGGGCGCTTGGGCGTGCGCGAGCCCGACGTCTATGGCAGTGACGACCTGGCCGCGCTGACCAGGCTGTGCGAAGGCTGGGGCAGCGAGCTCGGCCTGCATGTCGAAGTGCGCCAGAGCGACGACGAAGCCGAGATGATCGGCTGGATGCATCGCGCCGTCGACGAGCAGACACCGGTGGTGATGAACCCGGCGGCCTTCACTCATTACAGCTATGGCCTGTCCGACGCCGCCCACATGGTTACGGACGCGGGATTGCCGCTTATGGAGGTCCACATCTCCAATCCCTCGGCGCGTGATTCCTTCCGCAAGTACAGCGTGATTTCACCGGTGGCCACCGGCACCATCACCGGCATGGGCTTCTACGGCTACCGGCTGGCCCTGGAGGCGGTTGCCCACCTCCTTGGTGCGTAACGGAGCCTTTGGCTCCGTTCTTCGCAGCCTTAACGGCTGCTCACCTCACCTACAGACAGTCCACTGGACTGTCTGCTTAACGGTTCAGCGCACAAGTCATATGCGAATGATAGATTGAAGTTCCATGGTTAGAAGACAACATGGCAATTCGCAAGAGCACGTCACCAAGCATATTTTCGTCACAGGCGGCGTTGTCTCGTCCCTTGGCAAGGGGCTGACCGCCTCATCGCTGGGCAGGCTGCTGCGCAGCCGCGGCATCCGGGTGCTGCAGCAGAAGCTCGATCCCTACATCAACGTGGATCCGGGCACAATGAACCCGTTCCAGCACGGCGAGGTCTACGTGACTGAGGACGGCGCGGAAACCGATCTCGACATCGGCCACTACGAGCGCTTCCTCGACGTGTTCCTGTCGCAGAAGGCCAATGTGACCACCGGGCAGATCTACCAGTCGGTGATCGACAAGGAGCGCGCGGGGGAGTACCTCGGCCAGTGCGTGCAGGTCATCCCGCACATCACCAATGAGATCAAAAGCCGCATGCGTGCGCAGGCCTCTGATGATGTCGACGTGATCATCACCGAAATCGGCGGTACGGTCGGCGACATCGAATCGCAGCCCTTCATGGAGGCGGCCCGCGAGGTGCGCCGCGATCTGGGCAGCGATAACTGCATGTTCGTCCACGTCTCGCTGGTGCCGTACATCGCCGCCGCGCACGAGCTGAAAACCAAGCCGACCCAGCATTCCGTCATGGCGCTGCGTCAGCTCGGCATCGTCCCCGACGCGCTCGTGCTGCGTTCGGACCGCCCGCTCAACCAGTCCATCAAGGACAAGATCTCGCTCATGTGCGACGTGGACCCGCAGGGCGTGGTCAACTGCGTCGACGCGCCGAGCATCTACGATGTGCCCAAGATTCTTTTCGACGAAGGGCTCGACGCCTACGTCGTACGCGAGCTTGAGCTGCCATTCCATGATGTGGACTGGGCCGAATGGGAGAACCTGCTCGACCGCGTGCACCACCCCAAGCATGAGGTCAACATCGCCATCGTCGGCAAGTACATCGATCTGCCTGACGCCTACCTCTCCGTCACCGAGGCCATCAAGGCCGGCGGCTTCGCCAATTACGCGAAGGCGAACGTCAAGTGGGTGGCCGCTGATCTGTGCGAGACCACCGAAGGCGCGCGCGAACAGCTCGCTGACGTTGACGGCATCGTGATTCCCGGCGGCTTCGGCATCCGCGGCATCGAAGGCAAGATCGGCGCGCTCAAATACGTGCGCGAGAACAAGATGCCCGCCCTCGGCCTGTGCCTCGGCTTGCAGTCGATGGTCATCGAATACTCGAGGCATGTGCTGGGGCTTGAGGACGCGAACTCCTCGGAGTTCGAAAGCGACTGCGAGAATCCGGTGATCGCCACGATGGAGGAGCAGAAGGACATCGTCGCGGGCAACGGCGATATGGGCCACACCATGCGCCTAGGCTCCTACCCAGCCGAACTCGAAGAAGGCTCGCTGGTTTCGCAGCTGTACGGCACCACGCACGTGACCGAACGCCACCGCCACCGCTACGAGGTGAATGTGGCCTACAAGGACCGCTTGCGCGAGGCCGGCCTCAACATCAGCGGCCAGAGCCCGGACGGCGAACTCACCGAATTCGTGGAGCTGCCGCAGGATGTGCATCCGTTCTACGTCGGCACCCAGGCCCACCCCGAGTTCAAGTCCCGCCCCACCAAGCCGCATCCGCTCTTCGCTGGACTGGTCAAGGCCGCGCTCGACCACCAGACCGCGCGCTGAGAAGCAGACTACTGGCATGAAAAGGCCGCTGACCATTCGTCAGCGGCCTTTTCATGCCAGTAAGCCGAGGATAACGCTACAAAACGGATGCTAACGAGGCGCATTGCCGAAGAGAGGCGACAGTACCGGCCATAAGCGCAACGCACCCCGAACTGTGCGCAAAATCACGTCCTTGCTTGGCCGACAGGTGAACGCTCCCTAGTATTTCGGCCTGACTTCTGTTAGGTTTACCTCTGGTACTTTCCCAAGGAATGGAGGCCGCGTACGGTGGTTGAGAAACAAACACCCAACGCCGCGTCTGACATGGAGATGAGCCAATATGTGGCTGATCGAGAACGTGTCAACGAGGAGAAAATCAAACAGGACGAAGAGATCCTTGATCAATTCGGCGAGTACGGCTACGGCTGGCATGATTCGGATGCCGCCGGCGAAGCCGCGCAGAAGGGCATCGACGAGAGTGTGGTCCGCGCCATATCGGCCGATAAGGGCGAGCCGGAATGGATGCTCGACTATCGCCTGAAAGGCTATCAGGCGTTTCTCGACAAGCCCATGCCCGACTGGGGCGTGGATCTGTCGGAGTTCCATGCCGAGAACTTCAAGTATTACGTGAAGCCGCTCGACAAACAGGCCAAGAGCTGGGAGGACCTGCCCGACGACATCCGCAACACCTACGACAGGCTCGGCATCCCCGAGGCGGAGAAGAAGCGCTTGGTGTCCGGCGTCGCGGCGCAGTACGAGTCCGAGGTCATCTACAACTCGATACGCGAGGACCTCAAGGAGCAGGGCGTCATCTTCGTCGACACCGATACCGCGGTGCGCGATTACCCCGAGCTGGTCAAGAAGTACTTCACGACCGTGATTCCGGCCGACGACAACAAGTTCGCCGCGCTCAACACAGCCGCATGGTCGGGCGGTTCCTTCGTGTACGTGCCCAAGGGCGTCCACGTCGACATCCCGCTGCAGGCCTACTTCCGCATCAACACGCCGAACATGGGCCAGTTCGAGCGCACGCTGATCATCGCCGACGAAGGTGCCTACGTGCATTATGTCGAAGGCTGCACCGCGCCGATCTACGCCACCGACTCGCTGCACGCTGCCAACGTGGAGATTGTCGTGGAAAAGGGCGCACGCGTGCGCTACACGACCGTGCAGAACTGGTCGACGAACGTCTACAATCTCGTGACCCAGCGCGCCTATGTGCGCGAGGGCGGCACGATGGAGTGGATCGACGGCAACATCGGCTCCAAGGCCACGATGAAGTACCCCTCATGCATTCTCGCCGAGCCGTATGCCAAGGCGGAGACCATGTCGCTGGGTTTCGCGGGCGAAGGCCAATATCAGGACACCGGCGCGAAGATGATTCATCTGGCGCCGCACACCAGCTCGACCATCGTCTCCAAGTCGATCTCCCGCTCCGGCGGGCGCGCCGCCTACCGCGGTCTCGTCAAGATCATCAAGGGCGCTGAGGGCTCAAGCTCCTCCGTGGTATGCGATGCGCTGCTGGTCGATGAGATTTCGCGTTCCGATACCTACCCGCATGTGGATGTGCGCGAGGACGACGTGTCGATGGCCCACGAGGCCACCGTTTCCAAGGTCTCCGAGGACCAGCTCTTCTATCTCATGAGCCGTGGGCTCGAAGAGAAGGAGGCTATGGGCATGATCGTGCGCGGCTTCGTGGAGCCGATCAGCCGCGAGCTGCCGATGGAGTACGCGCTCGAACTCAACAGACTTGTGGAACTGCAGATGGAAGGATCGGTGGGCTGATGCCAGTCAAGGAAGTAAATATGCCAGTTGCGGATCCGAGCAATCCCTATGCCATGCCGGCAGCCATGCCGTCAAGTGCCGACAAGGAGCCTCGCTCCTTCGACCTCGACGTGTTCGCCATGCCGACGCGCAAGCAGGAGGACTGGCGCTTCACGCCGATCGACCGCATGAGCGAGTTCTTCAGCGTGTTCAAGCCCAGCGGCCACACGACAGTCGCCGTGTCGAATATCGATGGATCTGCGCTTGACGAATCGCATGTCACCGTGAGCACGGTGGCCTTGGGCGAAGGCCTTTCAGGCACGGTGCTCAAGCCCAGCGACCGCGCAGCCGTAGTCGAATGGAATGCAGGCACGAAGGCCGTTGTGGTGCGCCTTTCCGGCGAACTTGCACAGCCCGTGCTGGTCAAGGTGCAGGCTCACGACTTCGATATGGACGCCTTCCATCTGGTGATCGTCGCCGACGACAAGTCCCACGGCGATATCGTCGTGGAGCACGCCGGCCCTGCCAGACTCGCCGAAGGCATCGAACTGACCACCGGCAAGGATTCGCACATCTCCGCCACCTTCATCCAGGAATGGGAGAAGGGCTCGAAGCATGTCGGCAACCAGCGCATCCACGTCGGCGCAGGCGCTTCGCTGCGTCATTCCGTGGTGACGCTCGGCGGCGACGTCGTGCGTATCCGCATGGATCAGGACTTCGGTGGCGAAGAGGGCGACCTCAACATGCTCGGCATCTACTTCGTCGACCCCGGCGAGCACATCGAGCACCGCACGATGGTGGTGCACAACCACCCCGAATGCAAGTCGCGCGTAGTCTACAAGGGCGCGCTTGACGGCAAGGCCGCGCATTCGACATGGGTAGGCAACGCGCTGATCCTGCCGAGCGCGCCCGGCACCGACTCGTACGAGCTCAACCGCAATCTGGTGCTGACGCCCGGTGCCGTGGCCGATTCCGAGCCGAACTTGGAGATCGAAAACGGCAACATCATCGGCGCGGGCCATGCCAGCTCGGTCGGCCGCTTCGATGACGAGGAGCTGTTCTACTTGCAGTCGCGCGGCATCAGCGAAATCGAAGCCCGCAAACTGGTCGTGCGCGGCTTCTTCGGCGAGCTTGTCGAAGAGATCGGCGTGCCCGCGATATCCGACCATCTCATGACCGTGATCGACCGTCGCCTCTCCCGAGGAGAGAGCGGCGCCATGCAGGACGTATTAGAGGAGAAATAACAACCATGTCAACACTCGAAATCAAGGATCTCTACGCTTCCGTGGAAACCAAGGAAGGCCGCAAGCAGATCCTCAAAGGTGCAAGCCTGACCGTCAACTCCGGCGAAACCCATGCGATCATGGGCCCCAACGGCTCGGGCAAGTCGACGCTGGCCTACACGCTGGCCGGCCACCCCAAGTACATTGTCGACTCGGGCCAGGCGCTGCTCGACGGGCAGGACCTGCTCAAGATGACCGCCGACGAGCGCGCGCATGCCGGGCTGTTCCTGGCTATGCAGTACCCGGTCGAAGTACCCGGCGTGTCAATGACCAACTTCCTGCGCACCGCCAAGACGGAAATCGACGGCAAAGCCCCGGCGATTCGCTCGTGGACCAAGGATCTGAACGAATCCATGAAGCGGCTGCGCATGGACCCGAAGTTCGCCTCGCGTTCCGTGAACGAAGGCTTCTCCGGCGGCGAGAAGAAGCGCGCCGAAGTGCTGCAGCTCGAGCTTCTGAAGCCGAAGTTCGCGGTGCTTGACGAAACCGATTCCGGCCTCGACGTCGACGCACTGCGCATCGTGTCCGAAGGCGTCAACCGCGCCAAGGACAACACCGGCCTGGGCATCCTCATGGTGACCCACTACACGCGCATCCTGCGCTACATCAAGCCCGACATCGTGCACGTCTTCGCCAACGGCCGCTTCGTCAAGACCGGCGGGCCTGAGCTGGCGGATGAGCTTGAGGAATCTGGGTACGATCAGTATCTGCCGGAAGGATCGGATTCCGAGTCCGCCTTGGCTTAGTTTTCCGTGTCTTCGTGGATTGGGCGGATATATGTTGTTCTGGACATTCAAGGCCATTCGGCCGAGCTTACGCCAGAACAACACATATCCGCCCAATCCACTAGTGATAAAGATCTTCCGGACAGTTGTTTTTTGAGTGCTTGAGATGGTTTTGTGGCGCATCGAGCGCCACAAACCATAACGCTTCGCTTGAATAGTCTTGTGCTGGATGAAATAAGGTCTTTACATGCTGGTGCGAGGTGCTTAGGCTGGTAGCAGACGTTTCAGCGTGTGTGGTGATTATTTGTGGTTGAGTGTTCGGAATGGGAATATGTTGTTCGAGACCGTAAAGACTCGGCCTGAGCGGCCCGGAGCGTGTCACGAACAACATATTCCCATTCCGAACACGTCAGCTACTCGGGTATCAGACTAGTATGGGCGTGGTGAAGCAGAGGAGAAGATGATGGCGGACTTTGGGGTTATTCGCGGGGAGTTTCCGATTCTGGATCAGCGGGTGCATGGGCATCCGTTGGTGTATTTGGATTCGGCGGCTACAGCGCAGAAGCCGCAGATGGTGATTGACGCGGAGAGTGAGTTCTATCGCACGATCAATGCAGGCGTGCACCGCGGGGCGCATGAGCTTGCCGCGCTGAGCACCGAGGCGTTCGAGACGGCCCGCGCCAAGGTCGCCAAGCTGGTCGGTGCCGATAGCGAGGAAGGCCACGAGGAGATTGTGGTCACCGCTGGGGCCACCGCAGGGCTCAATCTGCTCGCCACGGCCTTCGGCAACGCGTCGCTGGGGCGTGGGGGAGAAGCCGCGCAGCGCTTCGCATTGAAGCCGGGCGATGAGATCGTAGTCTCCAAAGCCGAGCATCATTCGGTGCTGCTGCCCTTCCAAGAGCTTGCCGCGCGCACCGGGGCTACGCTGCGCTGGTTCGAGCTGAGCGAGGACGGGCGTATTCGCGCCGACACGGCCAATGAAGTGATCACGCCGCGCACGAAAGTCGTTGCCATCACGCATGTGTCGAATGTCACCGGCGCAGTGACCGAGCTGGCACCGATTGTCACGCGGGCGCATGAGGTCGGCGCGGTGTTCGTGTTGGATGCCTGCCAGTCCGTGCCGCATATGCCGATTGATTTTCATGCGCTCGATGTGGATTTCGCCGCGTGGAGCGCCCATAAAATGTATGGCCCGACCGGCGTCGGCTTCCTCTATGGCCGCCGCGAGCTGCTTGAAGCGCTGCCGCCGGCATCCTTCGGCGGATCGATGGTCGAACTGGCATGGATGGACCAGCCTGCGCAGTATATGGAGCCGCCAGCGCGTTTCGAGGCCGGTACGCAGCCGGTCGCACAGGTCGTCGCAGCCGGAGTGGCCGCCGACTGGATGCGCGAGATCGGCATGGAGAACATCGCAGCGCACGAGCATGCGATAGCCGGGGAACTGCTCAAGCTTGGCGATATCGACGGTATCCGCATCCTCGGACCGCGTGACAATCATGATCGCATCGGCACGGTGGCCTTCGATGTCGCTGGCGTGCATCCGCATGATGTCGGCCAGTTCATCGACGCGCAGGGCATCGCCATCCGCGTCGGCCACCACTGTGCGCAGCCCGTGCACCGACATTTCGGGCTGTATGCGTCCAACCGGGCCTCCACCGGTGTCTACACCAGCATTGAGGACGCGCAGGCGCTGCTTGAGGCAGTGAAGCATGTCCGCGAATTCTTTGAACGCTGAGCGGCTGCAAGAGTTACTACCAAAGGGTTACTACTATGAGTGATTTCGGTATGAGCGACGACGAGCTTGAGCAGATGTACCAGGAGGTCATCCTCGATGCCGCGCGCAATCCGCACGGCAAGGAAAGCTTCGCGCAAGACCTCTCCAGTGAGACTTCGCAAACCTCGTCAGCTGCGGGAGAAACTACGCTGCGGGCCAGACACGAATACTGCACGCCGGGCGAATCCCACCAGTTCAACCCGACCTGCGGCGACGAGGTCACCGTGCATGTCGAAGTCGGCGATGAAGATCCGCGCCGCATCGAGCGCTTGGTATGGGACGGTCAGGGCTGCTCCATCTCGCAGGCGAGCCTGTCGGTGATGACCGATCTGGTCAGCGGCAAGACGGTGGACGAAGCCATGCGGCTGTTCACGATCTTCCACACCCTCATGCAGTCGCGCGGAGCCGGGCTGGACAATGATGCGGATGACGAGGCGCTGGGCGATGCAGTGGTATTCCAGGGCGCGTCGAAATACCCCATGCGCATCAAATGCGCGCTGCTCGGCTGGGAAGGGCTTAAAGACTCCTTAGCTAAGGCGCTGGCAACGCAGTCGCAAGGACTGGAAGCCTGAATAAGCTATCAGATACGGCCCAGTAGCGGAATCGTATTGCAGTGCAGGCTGTTGTAGTGCAAAACTGTGACATAGGTATCAGTGATGCACAATCATACCGTGCAAAAGCGAACAAAGGACAAGACATGAGCGAGAACAACCTCGTCCCCGAACCGCAGTCGTCGATTTTCGACTCGATCAACCATGCCGTCGGCGACGAGAAAACCGCTCGGCAGGTGTTTGCCAACCCGCAACTGGCAGGGACTCTGACCGCTGAAAGCAACACGTCGGCAGGCGACCAGCATAAAGCCCATCATTATGATGGTGCGGATGGCTGCTGCGGCGGGAACGGCGAATGCGGCTGCGAACACGACAATGACGAGCAGGCTGACAGCATTCCGCTCACGGCGGTGGATGACATCGGCCGGGCGACGGCTGCCGACATCAAAGAGGCGCTGCATCAGGTCATCGACCCCGAACTAGGCATCGATGTCATCGACTTGGGACTGGTCTACGGCATCGAAGTCGATGAGCAGGGCCGTGCCATCATCCGCATGACGCTGACGACTCCGGCTTGCCCGCTCACGGACCTGATCGAAGACGAATGCGCCAGCACCTTGGCAGGTCTCGTGGAGGAGTTCCGCATCGACTGGACCTGGGATCCGCTGTGGACGATTGAGAAGATCACGCCCGAAGGCCGTGACCAGCTCGCCGCCATCGGCTTCAACTTCGCCAATATGCCGAAGTACTGATAGCGAGAAATAATAGTAATCTCGCTGGTTATGGTTGTGGGGCCTACGGATTGGTATCCGTAGGCCCCACAACCATAACCAGCTTGTATCAATGGGCGATTGACTAGCTTTCGACCACAGTGCCCTTGGGGACCACGGTGATGCCGTCGGGGGTCACCGTGAAGCCACGGGCCAAGTCACGCTCGGTATCAATGCCGACAGTGGCGTTCTCCATGAGCACGACGTTCTTGTCGAGAATCGCCTTGTAGACGCGCGCACGACGATTGATGGTCACGCTGTCGAACAGAATCGAATCGACGACCTGCGCCCACGAGTGGATGCGTACGCCGGGGGAGATCACCGAGTGATGTACTTCGCCGCCCGAGACGATGACGCCGTTGGAAACGATCGAATCGGTTGCGTGACCGAGGCGATCGCGGCCTGCGTGCACGAACTTGGCGGGCGGCAGATTGCCCGACATCGTGTAGATGGGCCAGTCCTGGTTGTACAGGTTGAACTCCGGCGTGTAGGCGATCAGATCCATGTGCGCGTCGTAGAACTGCTTGAGCGTACCCACATCGCGCCAGTAGGCGTGATCAGTTTCCGTGGCGCCCGGCACTTCGTTCGAATTGAAGTCGTAGACGCCGGCCTGGTTGCGCTCGGCGAAGAACGGAGCGATGTCGCCGCCCATGTCGTGCTTGGTGTTGTCGGCCTTCTCATCCAAGGCGAGGGCTTCGAACAGCGCATCGGTGTTCGCTACGTAGTTGCCCATCGACGCGAGAATCTGTTCGGGTGCATCCGGCAGGCCCGTCGTGGTCTTCGGCTTCTCCTGGAAGCTTTTGATCATATTGGGGTGATCGGGATCTACCTCGATGACGCCGAACTGGTCCGACTGGCTGATCGGCTGGCGGATGCCCGCCACCGTGAACTCAGCGCCGGATTCGATGTGCTGACGCACCATCTGCTCGAAGTCCATGCGGTAGACGTGATCGGCACCGACGATGACGACGATATCCGGCCGCTCATCCTCGATGATATTCACGGTCTGGTAGATGGCGTCGGCGGAGCCGAGATACCAATGCTTGCCGAGACGCTGCTGTGCAGGGACCGGGGACACGTACTCGTCCATCAGCGGCGAGAAACGCCAGACGCGCGAGATATGGCGGTCCAAGGAATGCGATTTGTACTGGGTGAGCACAACTGTTTTCGAATATCCGGAATTGACCAGATTGCTCAGTGGAAAATCAATGAGTCTAAAGACTCCGCCGAATGGCACAGCCGGCTTGGCACGATCACGGGTCAATGGCATAAGGCGCGTCCCCTCACCGCCTGCCAGAACTATCGATAGAATCTTTGGATTCTTCGCCATCTGAACTCCTCTCCTATGAGCGCCTCTACGGCACCGATGCTGACTTGGAAGGTCGCGTCTTCGCAAACCTAGGTCACGTTTATTATGTCACATATACCATGACATGCAAGGCAGCCCGGTGGGCGAGTCTCTTAATACGGTGAGCTGCGCGCATCGGCATGCAGCGTCATTCAGCTATTCCTGCGCGTTGAGCGTCCGGCGGGTCGCGTAGAAGGCGACGGCGCTGGAAGCAGCCACGTTCAGGCTGTCCACATCGTGGCTCATGGGGATTTTCACCGTCAGATCGGCGCTGGAAATCGTGCGATGCGAAAGCCCGTCGCCCTCGGTGCCGAAGATCAGCGCGAGCTTGTCAATATGATTGGTTTCCTGCGGCGAGGACTCCAAACGCCGGGTCAGTTCAGCCAAGCTGATCGAATCGTCCTCAAGCGCCATGGCGACCGTGGTGAAGCCGAGACCGCGCAGCTCGGCCATGCCTTGCACCGGCCAGTAATGCGCGTCATCGCCGCCGATGCGGGTCCATGGAATCTGGAAAACAGTGCCCATCGACACCCGTGCGGCGCGTCGGTACAGCGGATCGCCGCAGGAGGGCGTGACCAGCACGGCATCCACGTCGAGCGCGGCCGCCGAGCGCATCAGCGCGCCGACATTGGTGTGATCCACGATGTTCTCCATGACCGCGATACGGTGCGCATCCTGACAGATCTCCGTGACCGTCGGCAGCGGCCAGCGCCGCATCGCCGCAAGCGCTCCGCGGTGCAGGCGGTAGCCGGTCAGCCGTTTCAACTGGGCAGGCGAAGCGACGTATACGGGGATATCCGCACCCCAGCGCTGGTTGATCCGGGCGAAAGTATCAGCCATGCCATTGATCCACGGCTCCTCGACCAGCAGCGATATCGGCTCGCGGCCAGCGGCCAGCGCACGGTCGATGACCTTGGGAGATTCGGCGATGAACAGGCCTTTTGCCGGTTCCAGGCGATTGCGCAGCTGCAGCTCGGTGAGATTCGTATAGGCAGCGACCTGCTCGTCGTCGACCGAATCAATAACGATGAAGCGCATGGAAGTCTTTCCTTGTAGTATCAGGTCCGCAAGCAATGCCGCGCAGGACGTTAGGATACGCAAAAACCCTTGGTTTCCCAAGGGTTTCAGCTGCTATATTTGCGGTGTCCGGAACGGGACTTGAACCCGTACGCCTG
Organism: Bifidobacterium tibiigranuli; assembly: GCF_022655035.1. Taxonomy (GTDB): domain Bacteria; phylum Actinomycetota; class Actinomycetes; order Actinomycetales; family Bifidobacteriaceae; genus Bifidobacterium; species Bifidobacterium tibiigranuli_A. The sequence continues at coordinate 65,900 of NZ_JALCUA010000002.1, forward strand.
TATAAATAGGCACTAGCACCTCAAGCTAGCGCGTCTACCATTCCGCCACCCGGACAGGTTGCTGTAGGCAACGTGTAGAACTATATCACCTTTTATCTATCTAACTACCGGTGTGTCGCGTAACCTTCTCTCGGCTGCCTGCTGTGTAGCCTTGGACCCATGACCGACCCCTTATTCATACTGGACACCACGCATGACGACACCCCGCTGAACAGCGACGAGCTGCACACCGGATGGAATCTCACGCTGCCCGACGCCGTGCGCAGGCATGCGACGCAGGCCATGAGGCTGGGCGATGGCGACGCGTTGCAGCTGAGCGACGGCAACGGGCTCCGTGTGCGCGCGACCTTGCTTGACGCGCGCCAAGGCGTTGCGCAAGTGGTCGAGGTAGGGCGCGAGCCGCGCCCGATGACCCGGCTGGCGCTGATTCAGGCGCTGGCGAAAACCGGCCATGACGAGCAGGCCATCGATATGGCCACGCAAATCGGCGTCGATGCGGTGATTCCGTGGCAGGCCGAGCGCTCCATCGCCAAATGGAAGGAAGGGCGCAGTGACAGGAAATGGCATCAGACCCTCGCCTCGGCCACGGAGCAGTCACGGCGGGCATGGATGCCCGAACTTGGCGAGTGCGTCACGAGCAAGCAGGTACTCGCCATATGCCGGCGAGCCAGCGTGCATGGCGACCTGGTCATCGTGCTTCATCAGGACGCGACGACGACATGGGGCGGCATAGAAGGCGATATCGCCGCGCTCTCTCAGCGTTGCCTTGACGATGGTCGGGAACGCACGATTTCGGTGGTCGTGGGGCCGGAAGGTGGCATCAGCGACCATGAGATAACGCAGTTTGCCGGGGCCGGAGCCCGCGTATGCGTGCTGGGATCGACCATCATGCGGGCCTCAAGCGCGGGACCGGTAGCGCTTTCGCTGCTCTCGCGGGCGCTGGGGCGGTTTGCATAGCGCGGTTCATAGCATGGTTGCAGAGCATACGGTCCGTTGCGCCTAAAGCAATCCGAATACCGCTCTGGCCGGGAATGGCCGAGAATTATCCGTGCGGCACAATAGCATGGAGCTGGGCGCATACGATACACGAACGCCTGAAAAGGAGCATGATGAGCGCATCTGACGATTGCCTGTTCTGCGCGATAGCCGCAGGACAGATTCCCAGTGAGACCGTATATGAGGACGAGACCACTTACGCGTTCAAGGACATCAATCCCAAAACCAAGGTCCATGTGCTGATCATCCCGCGCAAGCATTATGCCAATGTCGCCGAGCTGGCCGAGGACGACCCCACGCAATTGGCGCATATGGTCGCGGTGGCGCAGGGGATCGCCGACAAGGCCTTCCACGGCGAGTTCCGCTTGGAATTCAATACCGGCCGCGATGCCGGGCAATCCGTCTTCCACGTGCATGCGCATGTGCTCACCGGCGAAGTCCTGAGCGAGTAGGGGTTCCGTGGCCACAACGACACGCACCATCACGATTCCGCGCGAACTCGACCCCGTCGCCGTATTCGGACCAGTAGACGAAGTCATCCGAGAGGTCGAGAAAGCCTTTCCCGAGCTGACCTTCGTCGTGCGCGGCGACCGCGTCGCCATTCTTTCGCGCTCCAAGAACACTCAGAGCGATGCCGACAAGGCGCAGAACATCATCGAGACGATCATTCAGGCGGCCTATAGCGCGCCGCTGGACGCCGACTCGGTGCGGCGCATGCTCGAACGCGACGTGCTGCGCAACCATGTGCGCACCCGCGAGACGGTTTTCGCCTCCGACCCGTCGACTCGACACGGCGCTGGCAGCAGCGCACGTACGGCAGGCAGCGGCACCCATGCGGGAAGCAGAGGAGCGACCGCCGCTTCGCAACGACGCCATGAGGGCGATGCATCATCGACTGGCAGGCCTCGCGTCCCCGGCGTCATTACCTTCGCTTCCAACGTGCCCATCCGGCCCAAGACGCCAGGGCAGATTCACTATGTGAACGCCATCGAATCGCATGTCATCACCTTCGCGATCGGGCCTGCGGGCACCGGCAAGACCTATCTCGCCGTAGCCAAGGCCGTGCGCGCCTTTCAAGACAAGCGGATACGCCGCATTGTGCTGACGCGGCCTGCGGTCGAAGCGGGGGAGAGCCTGGGCTTCCTGCCCGGCACGCTCAACGAGAAGGTCGACCCGTATCTGCGCCCGCTCTACGATGCGCTGTCCGATATGCTCGGCGCCGAACAGCTCAAGCGCTATATGGACGACGGTACCATCGAGGTCGCCCCGCTGGCCTATATGCGCGGGCGGACGCTCAACGACGCCTTCGTGATCCTCGACGAGGCGCAGAATACGACCGAGCAGCAGATGAAGATGTTCCTCACACGCCTGGGCTTCAACACGACGATGGTGATCACCGGCGATATCACGCAGATCGACCTGACCGTGCCGCGCTCCGGGCTGGCGACAATCGAAGGCATCCTCGGCGGCCTCGATGACATCGCCTTCGTGCATCTCGATGCGCGCGACGTAGTGCGCCACGAGCTGGTGGGGCGCATCGTCGAAGCCTATGATCGCCACGCCAAGGTCGGCAAAGGCGGCAAGAGCGGTAGGAGCAGCAGTAGAGAGCGCAGCATGACTAAGCAGGACGTTGATGAGCATAGCGTTGACGAACCCAGCATTAAGGAGCAGCGATGAGCGTCGAAGTCACCAACGAAACCGTCTGGCAGCTCGATTCCAAGGTCTTCTCCGAACTGGGCCTGTGGGTCATGGACCAGATGCGCGTGAGCACGCAGTCCGACCTGACGATTCTTTTCGTGGATCCCGACCCGATTGCGCACCTGCACGAGCGCTGGATGAACCTTGAAGGGCCAACCGATGTGATGAGCTTCCCCATGGACGAGCTGCGCCCCGGCGACGGCAAAACCACTATGGAAGGGGTGCTTGGCGACATCGTGATCTGCCCGTGGGTGGCGGCGCAGCAGGCTGCGGCGGCCGGGCACAGCACCATGCAGGAGATGATGCTGCTCACCATTCACGGCACGCTGCATCTGCTGGGCTATGACCACGTCACCCCGGAGCAGGAGCGGCAGATGTTCGCGCTGCAGCGGCAATTGCTGCTGACCTTCATGGCCGTGCGCGAATCCTCGATAGGCTCTGCTCAGATTCCTGCAGGCGCGGGAGACGCATTGGCTGTATACGACGCCGAGCACGCCGCGCACGGCGTCGGCAAGTAGGGGAGTCGCGCTCATGTCTCTTCCTGATACGACCATGCTGCTGCTCGTCGCGGCGCTCGCCGTGGTCGCCCTGCTGCTGGTATGGCTTTCGCTGTCCATGGCCGCCGCCGAGGCCGCTGTAGGCCGTGTGACGCGCGCGAGCCTGAATAATCTGATCTTTGAAGTGCAGACCGACACGGAAACCAGCCGTTTTTCGCGCCTGAAGAAGATCGCGCGGATTCATACGGTCCAGCGGCTGATCGCCGACCGTTTCGCCACATCCGGATCGTGCGCTTTCTTCCGCATCGCCTGCAATGTGCTGGATGGCGTGCTGGTAAGCTGCATCGCCGCGCTGTTCGGCGCCGCGCTGTGGGAGCAGCTGCTCATCGGGCTTGTGTTCGCGCTGATTGTGGCCGTCATCTCGATTCTGGTGCGGCCGCGCTCGGCGGGAGCCTCCAAGCCGGTCGACATCCTGCTGGGGCGGGCCCGGCTGGTGTCCTTTGCCGTGGCGGTTACGCCTTTTGCGCACATCGGCGGTCGGCAGGTCTCCAAGCGCCGTGCGCGCGAGTCGGAGCTTTCCGACGACGAGGAGCTTGAGAAAATCCAGCTTGAGCAAGGCCGCGCGGCCATCGATCGGCTTGTGGAATCCAACGATTTCGACCCCGAAGTCTCCGAGATGCTGCGCAATGTGCTCACGCTTTCGGATACGCTCACGCGCGAGATCATGGTGCCGCGCACCGATATGATCTGCATCGAGCATGACGCCTCGCTTGAGGACCTGCTCAAGCTGTGCACCCGCTCCGGCTTCTCGCGCGTGCCGGTCATTGGCGAGGATGTGGATGATCTGGTGGGCATCGTCTACCTCAAGGACGCGGTGCGGGCCACGGCCTTCAACCCGGCCGCCGGCACGCGCAGCGTCGAGACGATATGCCGCCAGCCGATGCTCGTGCCCGAATCCAAGCCGGTTGACGACCTGTTCCACGAGATGCAGCGCACCCGCCAGCATGTGGCGATGGTGGTTGATGAATACGGCGGCATTGCAGGTTTGGTGACGATTGAGGACACGCTTGAGCAGATCGTGGGCGAGCTGGAAGACGAGCACGACCGCACCCAGCACAGCGAGCCGGAGCGGGTCGGGGAACGCACATGGCGCATGCCTGCGCGCACGCCGATAGCCGACTTGGAGGAGATTTTCGAGGTCGACATCGACGAGGACGACGTCGACACGGTCTACGGGCTGCTGACCAAACTGCTCGGCCGCGTGCCCATCGTGGGCAATAGCGCGGTGACTCGTGGGCTCAAGCTCACTGCCGTCGATTCCGCAGGGCGGCGCAAGAAGGTGTCCACGGTGCTGGTGGAGCCTGCCAGCGAAACGAACGGCGGACCGACTAGCCTGCGTGCGCAGGAAGAAGCCAAGACTTCGTCCTCCTCCGAGTCTTCGGATGCTTCGAGGCACGAGAACCAGGGCAGCGACGGCAGCCGCAGCAGCGACACACGCAACATCGGCAAACACGATAAATACAGTATTGATAAGCACAGCGTTGATAGGCACAGTGACGATGCGGCACAGTGACCGTCTTGCGCAGCAATCACAACAATCACAATAATCACGACATCACAGCAATCACAGCAAGGAAAAGCATGAACGAACACGACGAGACGGCAACACAGAGTGAGTCGGCAACGCATGATGAATCGACGGCCCCAAGCGAGCCAGTGAGCCATAGCGAGGCCTACCGGTCAGGATTTGTGGCGGTCGTGGGCCGTCCGAACGTCGGCAAGTCCACGCTGATCAATGCTCTGCTCGGCACGCAGATCGCCATCGCCTCATCGCGGCCCGAGACCACGCGAAAGGCCATCCGCGGCATCCTCACGACCCCGAACGCGCAGCTGGTGCTGGTCGACACGCCCGGCATCCATCGCCCGCGCACCCTGCTGGGCCAGCGCCTCAACGATGTAGTCGACGAGTCGCTGAGCGATGTGGACGAAATCGCCTTCCTGCTGCCCGCCGATCAGGAGATCGGCGCGGGGGACAAGCGGATTCTGAGCCGCCTGCGCAGCCAGTTCGCCGTCAAGCGCGACGACGGCACGTTCAAGTGGAAGGTGCCGCTTATCGCGATTGTCACGAAAATCGACATGCTGGGGCGTCAGCAGCTGGTCGCCAAGCTCATCGAGATTGACGAATTCGCCGATTTCACTGCGCTGGTTCCGGTCAGCGCGCTCGATCGCGACAATCTTGACGAGGTCAGAAGCGTGCTGATCGACCATATGGTTGAAGGCCCGCAGATGTACCCGGACGATCAGATCAGCGAGGAAAGCCCCAAGGACACCATCGCCGAACTGGTGCGCGGCGCCTTCCTGGAAGAGCTGGACGATGAGCTGCCGCATTCGCTGGCCGTCGTCGTGGATTCGATAGAATATCCCGACAGCCCGGACGCCAATCTTGGCGTGGCTGCCGATGGCAAGGCGCATGTCATCGTGTCGATCTATGTCGAACGCAATTCGCAGAAGCCCATCATCATCGGGCATAAGGCCGAGCATCTTGTGCAGGTGCGCAAGCGGCTGCGCACCCCGGTCAACCGCATCGTCGGCCAGAAATCGCGCCTCGATCTGCAGGTCAAGGTCGCCAAGGACTGGCAGTCCGACCCCAAGCAGCTCGAAAAGCTCGGATTCTAGCGTCTGCTGTTTACTGCTCCTACTGCTCTCAGTACTCTCACTACTCTCCCGGAGAAAGATTGGTGCGTCATGAATGGTCACGCGAAGCGTCCCTCAAGGCACTCAATCATACCGAGCATTGTCATCGCCGTGGTAATCGTGATGTCATTGGTGGCCGGTGGGCTGATTTACTGGTATAAATACCGGCCGGCCGATACCTCGCATATCACGTATACGTACTCGCATTCGGCGAAGTTCACCGATGCGCAGATGCGCGGCGCTACGCAGAAGACCACTGAGGTCTTCTCGAAATTCACCGGGTGCGTGATCAACACGATCAGCTACGACGAGCAGGAAGCCAATGATCTGCTGGCGTCGGAGATTCAGACGGAGAAGGAGTATCCGGGGTCCTCGTCAAGCCTGTATGAAGCGTATAAACAGCACGGTGCGAATCGCGTGTTCATCGACACCGTCGCCTTCACCTGCGACGATTCCGCTGACATATCGCTTGAACACGGGACGCAGGAGCGGATGACGGATATTCTGTATCTCGACGCCGATGGCAAGACCTGGCACGAAATCGAGTACGGCACGGCCTGAGCAGTGGAGTAGCTCAGCGGTAGAGAACTCAACGGCCGAATATCTGAGCGGTCGCTGAGGCAGCCGGAACCAGTCTTCCGGCTGACACAAGCAAAGCCTTACTTGCGCTTGGTGTACATCTGCGTGTTGAGCAGGGTGGCGTAGCGGCGGATGACCTTGGGGCGGATGACCTTCATCGAGGCGGTGAGCAGGCCGTTGTCCTGCGTGAACTCCTCAGGCAGGATGATGAATTTGCGCACGGATTCGGCGCGGGAGACGCCCTCGTTGGCCAAATCCACGAAGTTCTGGACCTCGGCGCGCACCGCGGCGTTCTCGGCGGCCTGTTCCAGAGTCATATCACGGTCGAGGCCCTTGGAGCCGAGCCACATGCGCAGCGAGTCCTCATCCATCGTGATCAGCGCGGAGATGAACGGGCGCTTGTCGCCGAGCACGAGGGCCTGGGAGACGAAGGAGCAGCGCTGAATGACCTCTTCGATGGGGCCGGGGGCCACGTTCTTGCCGCCGGCGGTGATGATGAGATCCTTCTTGCGCCCGGTGATGGTCAGGAAGCCATCGTCGCTCAGGTGGCCCAGATCGCCGGTGGCATACCATCCGTCGGGGGTGAAGGAGGTTTCGGTGGCTTCGTCGTTCTTGTGGTAGCGCTTGAAGACGCCCGTGCCACGCACCTGAATCTCGCCGTCGCGCGCGATGCGCACCGAGAAGCCAGGGAAGGGGATGCCAACCGAGCCTTCATGATAGGGCGTGCCGAGCGGATTGAACGAGCACGGCGCGGTGGTCTCGGTCAGGCCGTAGCCCTCGTACGCCGGCACGTTGGCACCACGGAAGAAGGCGAGCAGCTGCGGGTCGAGCGGCGCGCCGCCGGCGACGATCCACTTAGAACGCCCGCCGAGCACGTCGCGCAACGGACGGTACACGGTCGGGTCAAAGGCTGCACGGCGCATCTTGAGTCCTGTGCTGGCCTTGCCCTTGGCGCTGAGCTCCTTCATGTAGTTCTGCGCGGCGACCACGGCCGACGCGAACGCCATGCCCTTGAGTCCGGTTCCGGCTTTCTGCGAGGCGGCGTTGTAGACCTTCTCAAGCACGCGGGGCACCACGATCATGATTGAAGGCTTGGCTACCTGCAGATCGGTGATAAGCGTGGAAATGCCGCGTGCGATGTAGATGTGCATATCGCTGGCCGCGACGATGTAATTGATGGCGCGCGCGAAGGTATGCGCCTGCGGCAGGAACAGCAGCACAGTGTTGTTCGGGTCGGCAAGCAGCTCGGGCATGTAGCTGCACAGCGCCATTGCGGTCATGCAGTAGTGCTCATGCGTCATCTCCACGCCCTTCGGCGAGGCGGTGGAGCCAGAGGTGTAGACGACCGAGCACAGATCAGTTTTCTTGATCGAATCGATGCGCTCGTCCAGCGTCTCGTCGCTGACACCGGTGCCGTAGGCTTGCAGCTCGTCGAGCCCGCCCGTTTCGATGCAGATGATGTCCTCAAGCGTCGGGCAGTCCTCGATGGCACCGTCGGCCTTGTCGCGCATCTCCGTGGTTTCGACGATGAGCAGCCGCGCATCCGAATTGTTGACGATGTTGCGAATCTGCTCGGCCGAATCGGTGTCGTAGATCGTGGCCAGCACGCCGCCGCAGGCCAGCACCGCCGCGTCGGTCACATCCCATTCGTACGAGGTGCGGCACATGAAGGCGACGGCGTCGCCCTTGTTCAGACCGTAGTGCATAAGCCCCTTGGCTACTTCGCGCACCTGGGCGAGGAACTCGTTGGCGGTTTTGCTGATCCAGGCGTCGCCGGATTGGAAGGTGTAGAGCGGGTCATCGCCACGGCGTTCGGCGCGTTCGGCATACAGGTCGTAGACGGACATGCCCTCATCGATAGGGTCGATGCTGGCGGTGGTCGCGGTCAGCAACCCGGTGTGCGGGTCGATGAAGGTCGTGGTGGGGAAGCCGGTGCGCCATTCGTCGGCATGCGGCAAATCCCTGGCCTCGTTCTGCGCGGAGATGTCCTCGGGCCTGACGTAGTCGGGGATGTCAGGCGTGTCGTCGCTCGTAGGATGCGAGAAGCCGGGGCCGAGGCTGAGCGCCTTGCGGGTGAGTTTCAGGGCTTGTTGTTCGATCGAGTTGATAACAGACACGTAATGCTCCTTGGCCGTTGGCCTTCGTCGTCCTGCCATGCAGCGGTCCTTCGCCATGCGATTCTCATCGCCGATGGCATCCGCTGCTGAGGCTTTCTCCTTGTGATAGTAATCGCTTGTAGCCTGCCCGTCACCTTACGGTAGCGTAGGCGGCTCACGCGAATAGATAATGTCGGTGCGCTGATTGCGCCGACGAGTCTGTAGCAGCTATCACGTCTGCTGATCGCCTACTGATCGTCTATTGATCAAAGAGCGGCGACACGAATGCATTCACGCGCTTCCAGTACGTCACCGGATCGGTGCTGGCGCTCATGGCGTGCCCGGCCCCCGGAATCAGCAGGCGCTGCTTGCGCGGGCTGGCGCATGCCTGAAACACCTTGTCCAGCGAGGCAGGGGAGACGAAATCATCCGCGCCGCCGTGGATGAACAGCATCGGTATGCGCACGTTGCCCAGCTGATTCACGCAGGAGGCCTCGCGGAACCCATAGCCCGCCCGGTGCGCGGCAATCAGGCTCATGCCCTGCACGAGCAGGCCCGCCAGCCAGCGGGGGAGATGATAGAGCGCCCGCGCATTGAACATGAACTGGTCCCATACGCTCGTGAAGCCGCAGTCCGCAATTGCTGCCACCACATTGGATGGCAGGCTTTCCTCGCCGCAGGCCATCATCACCGTCGCGGCCCCCATCGAGACGCCATCGAGCAGCACCCGTGCCTGCGCATCCTGCGCCGCAATGAATCTGACCCATTGCAGCAGGTCGCGCCGTTCCAGCCACCCCATGCCGATGTACCGGCCTTCGCTCAGCTCACGGCAGCGGCTCGCCGGCGTGAGTACGGTGAAGCCCATCGTGGCGAAGCGATGCGCGTATTTCGCCATTTGTGCAGGCCCGCCCGAGAAGCCGTGGCAGCAGATGACATAGCAGTGCGGCTTGGGGCTGGCGCAGTCCGGGTCGAAGGACCATGCGTGCAGGCGCAGGCCATCTTCGTTCGTGATGCTCACCGAATGCTTGGCGTCATCGAACCACTTCTCGGCTTCGCGCTCTTCGGCGGCGTCGCGGTGCAGCGGTTCCGTATATACGCGACGACCACGGCGGTTGCGCTGGTCGCGAGGATTCTTGCGGCCTCGGCGGCTGGTGTCCTTGGACAGGGAGAGCAGCGAGAAGCGCGAATTGGTGTCCAAGGTGAATCTGAATTGGAAATCGGCGAGCGCATACAGCGCGGCACCGCCCAAGGCCATCGTCGCGCCCAGATAGGCCGGCAGATAGCGCATGGCTTTCGTATCGCGCTGCGATTGCCGCTGTTCGCGTGGCAAGTCCTGCCGCGTGCGTTGCGATGCCGCCGATGCCCCATGCGCCCGCTGTGTGCCTCGTGTATCCTGTGCGCCCATGTCGCCTCCTCGCAGATGCCGCCTGCCATTGCCTTGCTAATGCCTTAAGCCTGCCCTCTATCATATCGGGCTATCGTGTCGAGCGTTCGAGGCGATGAAACGCTGCGCATATGCATCACATGGCATGGATCTCCCGTTTTGGCAACGTGCCGGCGTGCAGGGCGCTGACTGAAAGGCTTTGTTCACAATCATGCTGCCAAAGTCACGTTGTCCAAGGCCGCGGTAAACTGGTGGATGTTGCTGTGACGAGTGTCGGCGCATGCGATGCCTGTATCAAGTGGTTATAACGATTCATGACGGGCGTCGAGGCGAAGGGACTTGTCGTGCTTTGGCGAGGGAATGCGAATTCCGTAATCGACTGAGCTGATGGCGGTTATCGTAAGGTGCCGCTCGTTGGCGCGCCGATGCGCCGAACGAGGCAGAGAAACCGTACGAATAGGTTATGCATAAGGAGCCATCATGGCAGATACCATCACACTCAAGGGCGAAGTCCGTAGCGAATTCGGCAAGGGCGTTGCCCGCCGCATGCGCGTCGCGCAGCAGATCCCCGCGACCATCTACGCCGGCGGAGTCCAGCCGGTCTTCATCAAGCTGCCGATGCGCGAGACCACGCTGGCGCTGCGTCGCACGAACGCCCTGTTCACGATCGAGTTCGGCAGCGATTCCAAGATGGCCGTCGTCAAGGATGTGCAGCGCAACCCCGTCAAGCGCATCGTCGAGCATATCGACTTCTACGAAGTCAAGGCCGGCGAGAAGATCGAGGTCTCCGTCCCGGTCTTCGTCGAGGGCACCCCGAAGGGCGCGGCTGTTGCGTTCGTCGATATCCAGGAGCTCACCGTGCGCGCCGACGTCTCCAACCTGCCTGAGCGCATCGTGGTGAACGTCGAAGGCATGACCGATGGCACCAAGGTGTTCGCCAAGGACATCGAACTGCCCGAAGGCGCCGAGCTGGACGCCAGCACCAACGGCGAGGAATCCGTCGTCACCGTCGAGGTACCTGAGGATGCGTCGGAGACCACTGCGACCCCCGAGACCGCAGCCCCCGCCGAAGCTGATGCCGCTGCGGCCACCACCGATGCCGCTCCTGCGGACGCTGCGTGACGTTCAGGCGACACTCAGTCGTCTTGAGATGGCAGCCTGAGATGGCAGCCGAGACACCGGTCTGAATATAAGGGGCCTGCATTCGCGTGCAGGCCCCTTTTCATAATGTGAACCGCCCATTAACGCGATGTGATTTGTGTGTCTAGAATGTGAGGCAGCGCCACGCCATAAGCGTCGACGTACCTGAACCTGCACCGTGAAGACGATGAAAACAGAAAAAGAAGCCAAGGAATGAGTGAAAACAATCATCATGATCCCGCAGCGCTGAACAAGCTCGCCGAGCCGTTCGAAGTGCTGCCCAACGACAATCCCGCCTCGGATGCCAAGCGCCAGGAGCTGACGGACAAGCCGGCTTTCGGCCAGGTCTTCTCCGACAACATGACTCACATGTCATGGACCAAGGGCGAAGGATGGTCGGATCGCCGCGTTGAGCCGTACGCCCCGCTGAAGCTGGACCCGGGCGCTTCGGTGCTGCACTATGCGCAGGAATGCTTCGAAGGCCTCAAGGCCTACCATCACGACGACGGTTCGGTCTGGCTGTTCCGCCCGGATGCGAACGCTAACCGCTTCCGCAATTCCGCCAAGCGCCTCTACCTGCCCGAACTGCCCGTGGACGACTTCCTGGGCTCGGTCGCCGCGCTCGTCAAGCGCGATGCCGCCTGGGTGCCGACCCGCCGCGAGTACACGCTGTACATGCGCCCCTTCCTGTTCGCCTCCGAGCCCTTCCTCGGCGTGCGCGCGCCCGAAGAGGTCGACTACTGCGTGATCGCCTCGCCGTCCGGCCCGTACTTCCCCGGCGGCGTCAAGCCCGTGAACATCTGGGTTGAGGACACCTGGTTCCGCACCGGCCCCGGCGGCACTGGCTTCGCCAAGTGCGGCGGCAACTACGCAGCGTCCCTGGTCGGCGAATACCGCGGCATCGAGAACGACTGCGAGCAGGTCTGCTTCGTGGATGCGGCGACCAAGACCTACCTCGAAGAGCTCGGCGGCATGAACATGTTCGCCGTGCATAAGGACGGCCATCTCGAAACTCCGTCGCTCACCGGCAACATCCTGCCCGGCGTGACCCGCAACTCCATCATCCAGCTCGCGCAGGATGAGGGCCGTGACGTGGTCGAGACCATGATCAAGCTGCAGGATCTGCTCGACGACATCAAGTCGGGCGAAGTCACCGAGGTGTTCGCCTGCGGCACCGCGGCGATCATCACCCCGATCGGCCACTTCAAGTCCGAGAAGTTCGATGTGACCGTCGGCGACGGCGGCTCGGGCGAGTACACCGTTGCCACCCGCAACCAGCTGCTCGGCATTCAGCTCGGCGAGATCGAAGATCCGCACGACTGGATGTGGAAGGTCTGCTGAGCGGTTTTGTTTGGCTGTGAGTTAGGCCGGTGATCTGATTCACCGACCTCAGTTCACGGACCGTGAGCTGTACATAGACGAGGGTCTGTCGGAAATGCGTTAGCGTGTTTCCGGCAGACCCTCGTTGTATTGGCATGAACGTTGGAGTTAGCGCTGATCAAGAGCTGCAGAAAGAGCCGGAATCTTGGCTTGGCTGCGACTGTTTGGCGTAGCCGCGTTTGTGTCAGCCTAACCCTCTATTCTTCGGTACTGCAATAAGTAAGCATGCGTTGGCAAGTTGTTGAATCGGGTATTGAAGAACAAAGCAGACAGGCAGGGGGCGTGAGCATGGAACCGGTGTTGGAAAGCAATGCGTTTTTCATGGCCATCGAATACCTCGCCATCTTCTGCTGCGGGCTTTCGGGCGGCCTGATGGCTGTGCACAAGGGGTATGACCTGTTCTCCATTCTCATGACGTCCTGGCTCACGGCTGTGGGCGGCGGCATCGTGCGTGACGTGCTGCTCGGCATCTTCCCGCCTGTGGGCATATCGGACCGGGGACTGGTGCTGACCACGCTGGCTTCGGGTCTTGTCGTGGCGGTCATCCACCCGGAAGTCGACAAGCTCAAATGGACCATGCTCGTAGTCGACGCGCTGGCGTTGGGCTTGTTCGCGGTCAATGGCACTTCGAAGGCCTTGATCTATCACGCCTCCGGCATGACTGCGGTGTTCATCGGCATGTTCACCACGCTATCCGGCGGGCTGATACGCGATGTGCTGCTCAACGAAGTGCCGGCGGTCATCAAGGACCGGCACTGGTATGCGGTGCCATCGTTCGTCGGCTGCGTGCTCACCGTGCTGCTGGGCAAGGCGCTGAGCGCCGGACTGGTCACATTCAACGCCGAGATGATCGGCGATGTGCTGATCGTAGGCATCGTAGTCGCGATGCGTATTCTCTCGGTGGTGTTCAACATCCAGCTTCCCGGCGCGTTGCGACGCCACGAGGCGCACCTGCCGCCAGTGCCGCCCGGCCGGTACCTGCGCAGGCCGGTCATTCACCCGCAGGCTCATGATTCGGGCGCGCCCGGCCATAGCCGAAATCGTGACGATGATGGCGATGCTGACAATGGCGGCGATAACGATGGGCCGCGTGCGTCGGGCGGGGCAAAGTAGTGTATGCCGGGCGGTTGGTGACCGAGCGAGGGGTTGCCGCGTGTCCGGAGGGAGCGTGCAAGCACAGGCCTAGTACGTTTGTCACGCTAACCGCGTGTTTTGCGTGATGTTGCTACGAGTGACAAACGGGGCTATGGCGTCTCGCCTAGGACCAGGTGACTGTTTCGAGGTTCACTCCGTTGGTGCGGGCGTTTGCCTCGATGATCTCGCGCAGCCATGTCGCAAGACCTGGTTCCTGCCGGTTGTAGTGCCCGGCGTACTCCGGGTTGGACTCGTACATACGCCCCAGCATGATCTGCATGCTGTAGGTCAGGTGGAAGTAGGAGCTGAAGGCTGCACGATGCCGTTCGGCAAGCTGATCCGCCTCGTCGCTGCCCGGCTTGACGCCGGTGCGCATTCCTGCTGCGAGCGCGGCGTCAACTTCTGCGTTGGCTTGCGCTATGGAGCTCCATTCGGCTGGGGTGCGGCTTGCCGCGTGTTCCGCATATTCGGCCCATTGCGGGGTGTCCTCCCATTGCTTGCGGGCGCGGCTCATCCAGTCAGCCTGCCATTCCGGTCCGAAGATCGCGGCCTGCTGCTGGGCGGTCAGGAGCACTCCGTTCTCACGGGCATGGATCATATGTTCCAGGCCTCGGAGCATATCCTGCAAGTGGGCGATCTGCGCGCTCACCTGCTCGTGTTGCCTGCGCAGTTCAGCGACGGAGTCCGCATTATCGCCCTCGAGAAGGGTCTTGATACTCTTAAGCGGCATTCCGAGCTCTCGGTAGACGATCACTCGCTGCAGACGGGCGACATCGGCGGCGGTGTAGATTCGATACCCGCGGGAGTCTCGCAAAGGCGGCGAGGCGATGCCGGTCGCGTCCCAATGGTGCAGCGTGCGCACGCTCACGCCTAAGCGGGCCGCCGTCTGCCCGATGGTCAGCCCTTGGGATGAATCGGCACTCATCTGGGTTCTCCTTATGCGTCCGGGGTTTCTTCGGGCCCGACGATTCCGATGCCTGCGAGATTGCGGGCCTCCTGGCTTGCCGGGTCGAAGGGCTTTGCTGCGGTGAAGATCACGCGCAGGCGCTCCGGGGTCGTGATTTCGAGATCAACGGTATTCCACGGGGTGGCCCTCGGCTCTTTGACGCATCCGGGGCGCATCGACTCGCAGGCTGCGGCGATGCTCTCGATTTCGCTCAGCACACATGCGAAGCTCAAGCTCGCCGTCGGCGCAGCGTCAATGTCTGTGTCTGTGTCGATGTCGGTGTCCGTGTCGGCTTGTGCGGCGGCCGGCACAAGGAGGACGTCCTGGAACGCCCACCGCCGCAGGTGCGTGAGGCTTCCCGGGATGGCGAACAGGTTGAAGAAGCCCAGAGCGTCTCGCCAGAATCGTTTCGATGCAGCAAGGTCGCGGGTGGGCACGATGACGAACATCGGCATCCCGTAGATGCCGCGGAACGGCTCAGGCGCCGCAACTGCATCCACGCTGGGCGTAGGGACTGGACTCATTTCAAAGGCGTTGTAGTAATTGCTCATAAACCTAAGCTTCCCGCCTGACGCAGCGTGAGGGTCAAGTTTCAGGCGTGTCGCAGAACCGTTCCGTTGGTGTCGCTGCGAACCCCGATGAGCAGGCATCAGCCAGGTCTGACAATCGCGATACGCTCAGGGCATGAGGGCCTTCGTGGAGAAAAACAACGCAATGACGATAGGCGCGCGGACCGTGGTACTGGTCATTGACTTGCAGCGTGGCGTGATGACTGAATGCTTTGACGCTAACCGTGTGCTAACGCGCGCAGCGGACCTCGTCGCCCGGGCACGCGAAAATGGTACAGCTATCGTATGGGTGCAGGACGACGGTGTCGCGCTCGGCACTCCCGACTGGGAATTGGCCGCGCCATTGAGCCGAAACGATGACGAGCCATTAGTACGTAAGACCTACCGCGACGCCTTTGCAGACACCAATCTGAAAAGCGTGCTTGACGGCTTGGGAGTAACCAGACTGGTGGTCGCAGGGGCGCAGTCGGACTACTGCATCCGAACCACGGTGCAACGTGCAGCAGCGGAAGGATACGACATCACCCTGGTCAGCGACGCCCATACCACGACCAGCGCTGAATGGGATGGCGTCACGATCACAGGTGAACAGATCGTGGCGCACACCAACCGGTACTTCAGCGGCTTGCGCTACCCCGGGCAGATCTGCGATATCGCAACTCACGATGCAGTGAGGCTCTAGCGTCACCATCGTCCGTACAGCAAAGACCCTTCAACTAGCAACCACACTCAGACCGCGCAAGACCGGACATGCAAAAAGCCCGCAGGCGTGAACCTGCGGGCTTTTACAAGCGATGGGTCATCAGACCCGTCACATCACAGCGCGTTAATCGCGACGGCGAGACCGGACTTGCGGTTGGCAGCCTGATTCTTGTGAATCACGCCACGGCCGGCGGCCTTGTCAAGCTTCTGCGCGGCGACCTGGTAGGCAGCCTCAGCAGCTTCCTTGTCACCCGCATCGATGGCCTGACGCGTGGCGCGAATCGAGGTCTTGAGACCCGACTTCACAGCCACGTTGCGCTGGTGCGCCTTCTCATTGGTGAGAACGCGCTTCTTCTGCGACTTAATGTTTGCCACTATCTACTCCAAACAACGTTTTCTATAAGGACATACAAACAAGTATGTTAACACCACATTCGGATAATCCCTATGTGGTGGCATGGGTGTTGCCTTGCGCGCTGTGGTGCATGTTGCTCAAGGCCGTACTGCAATGCCTACAGCAGCCGGTAGACTGGTGTGGTTGTGAAGCAGAGGCTGCACTGACATTCGTTGGAGGCACAGCCGCAGAAGCAGCGCATGGAATGGCACGTTGGCAGCAACAAGCAGCAAGGAGACGCACGTCAAGTGATTGAACCGAAGAACAGGCCCGGGTTTACCGATCAGTCGCTGATTCGCAACTTCTGCATCATCGCGCATATCGACCACGGCAAGTCCACCGTAGCCGACCGCATTTTGCAGCTCTCCGGCATCGTGCCCGAGCGCGAAATGCGCGACCGCTTCCTCGACCGCATGGACATCGAGCAGGAACGCGGCATCACTATCAAATCGCAGGCCGTGCGCGTGCCGTGGACCGTTGACGGCACCGAATACACGCTCGGCATGATCGACACCCCCGGGCATGTCGACTTCACCTACGAGGTCTCCCGCGCGCTGGCCGCGTGCGAGGGGGCCGTGTTGCTGGTCGACGCCACGCAGGGCATCGAGGCACAGACGCTGTCGAACCTGTACATGGCGATGGAGCATGACCTCACCATCATTCCGGTGCTCAACAAAATCGACCTGCCCAGCGCCGAACCGGACCGCCATGCCGAGGAGATAGCCGGGCTGATTGGCTGCGAGCCGCAATCCGTGCTTCGCGTGTCAGGCAAAACAGGCGAAGGCGTGCGCGATCTGCTCGATCAGATCGTCATGGACGTGCCCGCGCCTTCGGGCGACTCGCAGGCTCCTGCCCGCGCGCTGATCTTCGATTCGGTCTACGACTCCTACCGCGGTATCGTGACCTACATCCGCATGGTCGACGGCCGGCTCGAATCGCGCGAGAAACTGCATATGATGGGCATCGGCATGACCCATGAGCCCATCGAAATCGGCGTAATCAGCCCTGACATGGTGCCGACGAAGGCGCTTGCCGCAGGCGAGGTCGGCTATGTGATCACCGGCGCGAAGGACGTGAGCCAGTCGAAGGTCGGCGACACGGTCACTTCCGCGACCAGACCGGCGAGCGAGCCACTGCCGGGCTACCGCGATCCCAAGCCTATGGTGTATTCGGGACTGTTTCCGATTGATAACGCTCAGTTCCCTGAGCTGCGCGAGGCGCTCGACAAGCTCAAGCTCAATGACGCAGCGCTCGTCTATGAGCCGGAGACCTCGGTGGCGCTCGGTTTCGGCTTCCGCTGCGGATTCCTGGGGCTCTTGCATATGGAGATTGTCTCGGAACGACTTAGCCGAGAATTCGGGCTGGATCTGATCTCTACCGCGCCCAACGTCACCTACGATGTGACCGCCGAGGACGGTACGCTGCATCATGTCACCAATCCGAGCGAGTTCCCCGAAGGCAAGATCAAGAAGATCATCGAGCCGATGGTAGCCGCCGACATCATCACGCCCAAGGAGTTCATTGGCTCGGTGATGGACCTGTGCCAGGAGCATCGCGGCGAAATGGGCACGATGGAATACATCAGCGCCGAGCGCGTCGAAATGCACTATCGCATCCCGCTGGCGGAGATCGTCTTCGACTTCTTCGACCAGCTCAAAAGCCGCACCAAAGGCTACGCATCGCTCGACTACCATGAGGATGGCGAGCAGAGCGCCGACTTGGTCAAGGTCGATATACTGATTCAAGGCGAGAAGGTCGACGCCTTCAGCGCCATCGTCCACCGCGACAAGGCCTATGCGTATGGCGTGATGATGACGAAGAAGCTGCGCGAGCTCATCCCGCGCCAGCAGTTTGAGATTCCCATCCAGGCCGCCATCGGCTCACGCATCATCGCACGTGAAACCATCCGCGCGCTGCGCAAGGACGTGCTCGCCAAATGCTACGGCGGCGACATCACGAGAAAGCGCAAGCTGCTCGAAAAGCAGAAGGCCGGCAAGAAGCGCATGAAGATGCTCGGCCATGTCGAGGTGCCGCAGGAGGCGTTCATCGCCGCGCTGTCCACCGACGACGGCGCGACCGACCGCGACACCAAAGACAAGATCCGCGCCGCACAAAAGGGCGAGTAGTAAGTGATGACGAAGTCATCGTCGGTCTTTAGCCGAGGTGAGCAGCCGCTAAGGCTGCGAGGGCAGCGTTGGAAGCTGGTACCTTCTCATGTTTGAGGTATACATCCATGTCCCTTTCTGCATCCGATGCCGAGGCGTGAAGCGGACAGCACGGTGTGCTGTTCGTAGCCGAGGTGAGCAGCCGCTAAGGCTGCGAAGGCAGCGTTGGAAGTTGGCATATTATCATGTTTGAGGTTTATGTCCATGTTCCGTTCTGCATCCGACGCTGCGGCTACTGCGATTTCAACACGTACACCTCGCCGGATATGGGCGGCGGGGCAAGTCGAAGCAACTATGCCACGATGGCGATTGCGGAGATGCGGCTGGTCAAGCGCTGGCAGTACGAGCACGGCATTGTCGAGCCCGCCGCATCGACGGTGTTCTTCGGCGGCGGCACTCCCACGATTCTGCCCGCCGATGACCTCGCACGCATGCTGCACGCCGTCGAACAGCTCTGGGGGCTGGAACCGGGCGCGGAAATCACCACGGAAGCCAATCCTGACACCGTTGATGAGGATTACGTTGCCGCGCTTGCGGACGCTGGCTTCACGCGGATTTCCTTCGGTATGCAGTCGGCGGTGCCGCGCGTGCTCAAGACGCTCGACCGCACGCACACGCCTGCAAATGTCGAAGCGGGGGTTCGGGCCGCCAACAAGGCCGGAATCCGCTCAAGCGTGGATCTGATCTACGGCACGCCGGGGGAGAGCCTGGGGGACTGGCGCTACTCCGTGAAAACGGCGGTCGATCTGGGCGTCAACCATATTTCCGCATACGCGCTCACGCTGGAACCGACGACGAAAATGGGCCGTATGGTGCGTTCCGGTCGGTTACCGAAGCCCGATGATGACGACGAAGCGAACAAGTATGAAATAGCCGAGGACCTGTTCTCCGCAGCGGGTTTGCAATGGTACGAGGTATCGAACTGGGCGCGGCCGGGCTATGAGAGCCAACATAACCTCGGCTATTGGCGCAATGTCGACTGGGCGGGCATCGGGCCAGGTGCGCACAGTCACTACAATCGCGCGTCGGCGAGCCGCTTGACTGGACTCGCGCAGCCCGATGATCACGACGCGGCAAAGTATGAACTGCATCCGCTGCAGGCAGGGGTCAGGGCGTGGGATATCAAGCATCCACGCGTGTGGGGCGAGTCGATTTCAAGTGACACGGTGCCGTGGCAGGGCCAAGAGGCCATCACTGCCAAGGAGAACCTCGAAGAGCTCATCATGCTTGGACTGCGTCTGCGTGAAGGTCTTGACCTGAACCGAATCGATCGGGCGATGCGCGAGCCTAACGGCGACAATGCTATAGGCAGCGTTCATGCGAACTATTCCAAGGTAGACGATATTGCTGCGGCTGATTCCGTTACCCTCGGTACAGCCAATAATCACAACGATTTCGCCCTGCGACGCACACGCATCGCCAAACTGGCCGATGACGGCCTACTCACGATTCACGGCAACCGCGTGGTCCCCACCCTGCGCGGCCGCCTGCTCAACGACTACCTCATCGAGCAGTTCTTCGACATGGTTGGCCTATAACGTTCGGCTCACACTTTTTGCAGCGTTCTGAAAAAGTGTGAGGCAAGCGAACAAATCGTGTTCGCCTTCTACGAGTGGTAATCATTGAATTTCAGCCATTTGCACAGCAAAAAGCTACCATCGACTCTGTTCGATTGCCTCACACTTTTTCGAAGCACTTCAAAAAGTGTGAGCCAAGAACTTGGCGCAAGCCCCTCCGTGCGCACCATATGACTACCATGGCTTGCATGAGCTATGTTGCGACATTCGATGCGGGGACTACGGCGGTCAAGGCGGCGCTGACTGACGACGATGGCGGCATTGTTGCGTCGTGCTCGAGCGATGCGATGCCATTATTCATTGGCGATGGGCATCAGGAGCAGGACCCGCGCGACTGGTGGCGGGCGTTCCTGCAAGCGGCTCACACCATGCTGGCGAAGGCTGCGCAATCCGTGCCAGAGTTCGACCCGGCCAGCATTCTCGGCATTATCATGAGCGGGCAGATGCAGGATGTCATCGCGCTCGATGAGCAGCTGAACCCGGTGCGCCGCGCGATGCTCTATTCGGACGGTCGTGCCGATCGAGAGGCGCGTGAACTGGCGGAAATCGTAGGTGACACGGCCTTCCACAAGCTGACCGGCAATCAGCTCGAAGGCTCGCTGCCGTTGCTCAAACTCATGTGGTTCAAACGCCACGAGCCGCAGAATTTCGCGAAAACACGTCATGTATTGTTCGATGCCAAGGACTATCTCATTGCCCGGCTGACAGGGGCATTGGTGGCCGACGTCGTCGCCAGCTCCACAGTCGGGGCGATGGATATCCGCCAGCGCGCATGGAGTAGCAGCCTTATCGATGCGGCAGGCATGGATGAGGCCCTGTTTCCGGCGTTGCACAATCCAGAGGACCGCGTGGGCGAGGTCACCAGTCAGGCCGCAGAGCTGACCGGATTCGCGCCCGGCACGCCTGTGTTCGCTGGCATCGGGGACGCGGGAGCCACCACGCTTGCCAGCGGTGTGACCAAGCCCGGCGAATACAACATCAACATCGGTACTTCCGGATGGATCGCCACCGTTTCGCCCGAACCGATCACGGACCGGGCTGGCGTCGCGAATCTCGCCTGCACTACGGCGGGAGGCACACGCAATGGCGTCAGCAGTAGCGTTATCAATGGCGTGCCGTTCCTTAATGCCGGCAACGTGCATCACTGGGTTACGTCCGTGTTCGCGGGGAATGGTGGTGACGAAGACCGTGATTGTGAAGACACCAGCAGCGTCGTCGATTACGACCGCATGAGCGAGATGCTGGCTCGTAGCACGCCCGGCAGTAATGGCGTGCTGTGCCTGCCATACCTCTCCGGTGAGCGTTTTCCGGTGATGAACGCTTCCATCCGCGGCGCCTACGTCGGGCTCTCAGCCGATACGTCGGCTGCGGATATGGCGCGGGCGGCGCTCGAAGGAGTTGCCTTTTCCATCCGCCAAGGCTTGGAGACCTTCGACGCCGCACCGTCGGAGATCACGCTGATCGGCGGGGGAGCGCGGGAGCATGTCTGGTGCCAGATCATGGCCGATGTTCTCGGCCGCCCCATCGAAGTGTTCCGCAACGCGGACGTCATGCCGGCCGCCGCGCTTTCGTTCCTAGTGCATTACGCGCTCGGGCGTTTTGCCTCGCTCGATGAGGTCACGGCCCGACTGCGTACCTGCCGCGACAGCGTCACCTATGAGCCGGATGGGGAAACCGTGCGCCTGTACGATGTGGTCTACAGTCGTTATCGTGCGCTGTATCCGGCCATTAATGGGCTTGGATGAGTGAGATTTGGCGCTTATCGCACTGACAATGCCCCTTTCGTGACGCTTATTCGTAGCTAGCGTCACAAAAGGGGCAGTATCCCGTGAGCAGTGCCCCTTTCGTGACGGATACTGACGGTAAGCGTCACGAAAGGGGCATAGCGACTGGGAAGGAACATACAAAATAGGGAGGCATATCATGATCGACCATATGACGCTGCATGTGCGCGACGTCGAGCGCAGCATCGCATTCTATACGGTGGCGCTCGCTCCGCTTGACTATGTGGTGAAGGCGCATCACGAGCCTACGCTCGGATTCGGCGTCGATGACGGCACGCCACATTCCGATTTCTACGTTTCGCCGCTTGATGAGGGTGCGGCTGACAGCGTGACCAACAACGCGGCTAATGGCACAGTCGAGCATCCACATGGGCAATCATTGCAGCAGCCATACGCGCCAACCCACATCTCCTTCCTCGCGCCAGACCGCGCCGCAGTGCAGGCATTCTACGATGCGGCGCTCGCCGTCGGCGGGCATGACAATGGGGCTCCCGGCCCGCGCCCGTACCATGCGGGCTACTATGCGGCGTTCGTGCTGGACCCGGACGGCAACAACATCGAGGCCGTGGTCGATTGGAGTCATGACACCGGTTCCGCGACTGCTTGAAGGCGGTCCTATAAAGACGAGGTAAGGGAAGAGAACGCATAAGCCAGCCGTTACGCCCTTAGCCCCATCAACCTCCCCAAACCTTCTGCAACCTCCTCAAACCTCCCCAAACCTCCACGAAACACCGCAGAACCCATGCAATTAACTCGGTATATGGACTCTCGAAACCCTCTTGACATTGCCGAGCGGTATTCTATCCAAGCACTGGCAAAGAACCGCGGGTAGCACCCCGCCAAAAACGATGAAGGTGGTTTCGGTGACTTTCCACGCTCCGCTTGATCTAACGGTCCATGAAGCACAGGGCATGTATGACCCTTCGCAGGAACACGACGCATGTGGCGTGGGTATGGTCGCCACGTTGAACCGCCGCGCTGAGCGCAGAATCGTCGATAAGGCCATCGAGGTCCTCGTCAACCTCGACCATCGTGGCGCAGTCGGCGCCGAAGAGAACACCGGCGATGGCGCTGGCATTCTCATATCGATGCCGGACGAGTTCATGCGTGCTGTCATCGACGTGGAGCTTCCGCCCGAGGGCCATTACGCTGCTGGCATTGCGTTCCTCGACCGCGATATCGCAGGTTCCGGCAGGCAGGAGCAGGCCATCGCGCAGATCGCCAAGGAAGAGGGCCTTGAGGTTCTCGCCTGGCGCGTGGTCCCTACGAACCCTGACGGACTGGGCCTGCAGGCGCTCGCATCCATGCCCTCGTTCAAGACGCTGGTCGTGGCGGACGCAAATGGTGCCGTAGGCGCAGGCACGGGCGACTTGGCTCTGGACCGCAAGACCTTCCGACTGCGCAAGCGCGTCGAGCATGAGGTCGGCGTCTACTTCGCCTCGCTCTCCGCGCGCACCATCACTTACAAGGGCATGCTCACCACGATGCAGCTCACCTCTTTCTTCCCCGATCTCACCGACGATCGCATGAAGGCCACCATCGCCATCGTACACTCGCGCTTCTCGACCAACACCTTCCCGAGCTGGCCGCTGGCGCAGCCCTTCCGCCTCATCGCGCACAACGGCGAAATCAACACCATCCAGGGCAATCGCAACTGGCTTTCGGCCCGTGAAGGCCGGCTCAGCTCCACACTGCTCGGCGAATTCAAGCCGCTGCTGCCCGTCGGCACTCCGGGGGCTTCGGATTCGGGCACCTTCGACGAATGCCTTGAGCTGCTGCACCTCTCCGGCCGCAGCATCACGCACGCCATTTCGATGATGCTGCCGCCCGCCTGGGAGAAGGACGAGTCGCTCGACCCCGATATCCGCGCGTTCTACGAGTACAACAACACGCTTATCGAGCCGTGGGACGGCCCGGCGAACATCGTCTTCACCGACGGCACGCTGGTCGGCGCGCAGCTGGACCGCAACGGCTTCAGGCCGGGGCGCTGGCAGCTCAACGACGACAACACGGTCGTGCTCGCCTCGGAGGCCGGCGTGCTGCCCGAGATCGAGCAGGAGCACATCATATCCAAGGGTCGGCTTGAGCCCGGCAAGATGTTCCTCATCGACACCGAGCAGGGGCGGCTGGTGCCCGATGAGGAGATCAAGGCGAATCTGGCCGCGCTGCATCCCTACCGCCAGTGGGTGGAGGGCAACAGCGTCGAGATGAGCCAGCTGCCCGCGCGCGAGCACGTACGGCATTCAGGCCAGTCGGTCCAGCGTCGTCAGCGCGCTTTCGGCTACACGCAAGAAGACCTGAAGATGCTTCTGATTCCGATGGCGAACAGCGGCAAGGAGCCACTGGGCGCGATGGGCAACGACGCGCCGATGGCGGTGCTCTCCGAACGCAGCCGCATGCTCTTCGACTACTTCACGCAGAAGTTCGCCCAGGTCACCAACCCGCCGCTCGACTGGGAGCGCGAGGAGATTGTCACCTGCCTCGAATCAGCCATCGGCCCTGAGCCGAACCTGCTTGAGGACTCCGAGCTGCATGCCAAGAAGATCCTCATTCCGCTGCCGATTGTGAATTCCGACGAGATGGCGCAGCTCAAGCGCCTCGACAAGGCGAAGATCCTCGGCGACTACTACCGCCCGTACATCGTCAAGGGCCTGTATCAGGTGGCCGGAGGCGGCAAGGCGCTTGAAGAGCGGCTTCAGGAGATCTTCGACGAGATCGACGAGGCCATCGCCGGCGGCAAGAACTTCATCGTGCTTTCCGACCGCGAGTCGAACCACACCTGGGCGCCGATTCCCTCGCTGCTGCTGACGAGCGCCGTGCAGCACCATCTGCTGCGCACGCATACCCGCACGCAGATCTCGATGGCCGTCGAGGCCGGCGATGTGCGCGAGATTCACCATGTCGCGCTGCTGATCGCCTACGGCGCAGCCTGCGTGAACCCCTACCTCGCCTTCGAATCGGTCGAGGATTTAGCTAACACCGGCTACCTGTCCGTTAACGCCGAAACTGCGGTGAGAAATCTCACCAAGGCGCTGTCGACAGGCGTGCTCAAGATCATGAGCAAGATGGGCGTCTCCACGATCATGAGCTATCGCGGCGCGCAGCTGTTCGAGGCCGTGGGCCTGAGCCAGAGCGTGATCGACAAATACTTCACTGGCACCACCTCGCGCGTCGGCGGAGCCGGGCTGGACGAGATCGCCGAGGAAGTCGCTATCCGGCACCGCGTGGCCTACCCGAATCAGTGGACGGCCACGCCGCACCGCAAGCTGCGCACCGGTGGCGACTACAAGTGGCGTCGCACCGGCGAAGACCATCTCAACGACCCCGAGTCGATTTTCCTGCTGCAGCAATCGACACAGCGCGCCGACTACGACATGTTCAAGCAGTATTCGGCGCATATCAATGACACGTCGAACCGGCTCATGACCCTGCGCGGGCTCATGTCCTTCACCGGCGACCGCAAGCCGATCGACATTGATGAGGTCGAGCCGGCCAGCGAAATCGTCAAGCGCTTCTCCACCGGCGCGATGAGCTATGGCTCGATTTCGCAGGAGGCGCACGAGACGCTGGCCATCGCGATGAACTCGATCGGCGCGCGCTCGAACTCCGGCGAAGGCGGCGAATCCGACGACCGCATAGCCGACCCGCGCCGCACCAGCCGCATCAAGCAGATCGCCTCGGCCCGCTTCGGCGTGACCAGCGACTACCTCGTGCATGCCACTGACTTGCAGATCAAGCTCGCCCAGGGCGCCAAGCCCGGCGAGGGCGGCCATCTGCCCGGGGCCAAGGTGCCGCCGTGGATTGCCAAGGTGCGCCATGCGACACCCGGCGTCGAGCTGATTTCCCCGCCACCGCATCACGACATCTACTCGATCGAAGACCTGAAGCAGCTTATCAACGATGCCAAGATGGCCAATCCCAAGGCGCGCATCCATGTGAAGCTGGTCTCCGAGTTCGGCGTGGGTACCATCGCGGCCGGTGTGGCTAAATGCCATGCGGACGTGGTGCTCATCTCCGGCTACGACGGCGGCACCGGCGCAGCTCCGCTCAATGCCATCAAGCATGCGGGCACCCCGTGGGAGATCGGCCTGTCCGAGACCCAGCAGACGCTGATTCTCAACGGTCTGCGCTCCCGCATTGTCGTGCAGTGCGACGGCGAGCTGAAAACCGGCCGCGACGTGGTGATCGCCGCGCTGCTGGGCGCCGAGGAATTCGGCTTCGCCACGTCGGCGCTGATGGTCGAGGGCTGCGTCATGATGCGCGCATGCCATTTGAACACCTGCCCGCAGGGCATCGCCACGCAGGACCCCGAGCTGCGCGCGCGCTTCACCGGCAAGCCCGAGCATGTCATCAACTTCTTCATGTTCATCGCCCAGGAAGTACGTGAGCTGCTCGCCCAGCTCGGCTTCCATACGCTCGAAGAGGCGGTGGGCCATGTCGAATGCCTCGATCAGAACGAGGCCGTGACCCGCTGGAAGGCTGACGGCATCGATCTGTCCAACGTGCTCATGCAGCCCGGCCCTACGCCCGGCACGATTCTGCACCAGACCATCGAGCAGAACCACGAGCTTGAGAAGGCTCTTGACAACCGGCTCATCGACCTGGCTCGCTCGGCGCTCGAGCGCCGGGAACCGGTGCGCATCGAAGTGCCTATCCGCAATGTCAACCGCACGGTGGGCACGATGGTCGGCTACGAGATCACCAACCGGTACGGTGCCGAAGGACTGCCCGACGACACCATCGACATGACCTTGCACGGTTCGGGCGGCCAGTCCATCGGCGCGTTCATCCCGCGCGGCGAAACCCTGCGCGTCTACGGCGAAGTCAACGACTACGCAGGCAAGGGCCTGTCCGGAGGCCGCCTGATCGTGCGCCCCGAGGAAGGCGCGAACTTCGATCCGCATGAGAATGTCATCGCGGGCAATGTCGCCGGATTCGGCGCGACCTCGGGCGAAATGTTCATCGCAGGAAGCGCCGGCGAGCGCTTCGGCGTGCGCAACGGCGGAGCCACCTTCGTGGTCGAAGGCGTGGGCGACCACGGCTGCGAGTACATGACCGGCGGCACCGTGGCGATTCTCGGGCCCACCGGGCGCAATCTCGGCGCCGGCTTCTCCGGCGGCGAGGTCTACGTGCTCGATCTGGACATGGGCAAGGTCAATCCGCAAGCCGTGAAAACCGGTGCGCTGCTCTTCCAGCGGCTGGATGATGAGCAGGAGCGCTTCGTCCACGATCTGGTCAAGCGCCATGCCGAGGAGACCGGATCGCAGTTCGCGGCGGAGCTGCTGGGCGACTGGGAGCGCACCGCCGCCCGCTTCACCCACGTGGTGCCGAGGCAGTATGTGGCGATGACCGACGCGATGCGCCGGGCCGAGGCACAGCACGTTGATTTCAATGCGCCGGGCGCATGGGAGCATGTGTACGAGCAAGTCATGGAAGGAGCCCACTGATATGAGCGACCCCAGAGGATTCCTCAAAGTCCGCACGCGCCGCGAGATGGCCGAACGGCCTGTCGAAGAGCGCATCAAGGACTGGTTCGACGTGCATGCCGAGCATGGCGCGCAGCCGTGGACCCGCGAGCAGGCTTCGCGCTGCATGGATTGCGGCACCCCGTTCTGCATGACCGGCTGCCCGCTGGGCAACGTCATCCCCGAGTTCAACGACCTGGTCAGCCAGGGCAAGTGGGAGGACGCCTACAACCGCCTTTCCATGACGAACAACTTCCCCGAGGCGACCGGCCGCGTATGCCCGGCGCCGTGCGAGCACGCCTGCGTGCTGGCGATTCACCAGCCGGCCACGGCCATCAAGAACGACGAGGTCACGATTATCGATCAGGCCTTCGCGCTCGGCTATGTCAAGCCGATGCCGCCGCAGCGCCTCACCGACATGACCATCGCTATCGTCGGCTCCGGACCTGCCGGCCTGGCCTGCGCCCAGCAGCTGACTCGCGCCGGTCACACCGTCGTCGTGTATGAGCGCGACGACGCGATCGGCGGGCTCATGCGCTACGGCATCCCGAATTTCAAGCTCGACAAGCATCTGCTCGACGAACGCATCGCGCAGATGGAGGCTGAGGGAACCCGCTTCATGACCAACATGGAAATCGGCAAGAACATCAGCTGGGATGAGCTGCGTTCGCGCTATGACGCCGTCGTGGTAGCCATCGGTTCCGGCGCGCCGCGCGACGTTGCCATTCCCGGGCGCGACCTGGAAGGCATCCACTTCGCGATGGACTTCCTGCCCGACACGACCCGCCGGCTCTACGGCGTGCAGCCGCACGGCGACATCGACGCCAACGGCAAGCATGTCGTCATCATCGGCGGCGGCGACACCGGCTCGGACTGCCTGGGAGCTTCGATTCGCCAGGGCGCGAAGGACGTGACCGTGCTGCAGATCAATCCGCAGGAGCCGCTTGAGCGCACGGAGAGCCATCCGTGGCCGACCTACGCGCGCACCTATCAGAAGACCACATCGATGCAGGAGGGCGGCGAATACCTCTACAACACCGATTCGGTGAGCTTCGAAGGCATCGAGGACGATATGGATCGTGTTGCCGTCGACGATACTTCGGTGCCCGCCGGATTCGTGGCGGACGATCAGGGCCATGTCACTGGGGTCAAGATCATCAGCGTCGAGCTTGACGAGAACGGCAAGCGCGTGCATGTTCCCGGCACAGAGCGCGTGCTCCCCGCTGATTTGGTGCTGATATCCGTAGGCTTCGCGCACCCGGACACGACCACGCTGCTTGATCAGCTGCCCGTCGAGCTGGATGGACGCGGCAACGTGTCGCGCGACGCCGAATTCTCCACCACGCAGGACGGCGTCTTCGTGTGCGGCGATGCCGGACGCGGCCAGAGCCTGGTCGTGTGGGCCATCTCCGAGGGTCGCAGCTGCGCCGCATCGGTCGACAAATACCTCACCGGCGTCACCGAACTGCCCTCGCCGATCGCGCCGACCGATCGCCCCATGTCACTGCCGCTCAAGGCATTGGTTCACTAAACCACCGAGTTACTTTCGGCGTGCGAAAGGGGCGGCAGCTATTAGGCTGCCGCCCCTTTCGTGACGTGTTTACCTGTTTGCTTGAGTCAGATACTGTAGGTTTCTAGGCCCCCAGACTTCCAGATTTCCAGCAGGTCAGGCTTTTTCGCCGCTGCCGGGGCTTGCCTGCCCCTTCGTCACCTCGTAGGATTTTGCGCCGGTGCCGGCCAGCGCGCCGCCCTGCGCGATGATGTACTCGTCGCGAATCGGCTCATCGTCGAGGAAGTCCTCGAGGATTTCACGGGTTCCGGCCGCGTAACGTGCCTGCGCTGACAAGGTCGTGCCCGAGATGTGCGGCGTCATGCCTTCGTGCGGCATGGTCCGCCACGGATGGTTCTCGGGCGCGGGCTGCGGATACCACACGTCGCCCGCGTACCCGGCGAGCTGGCCGGAATTGAGCGCGTCGACAATGGCGTCGCGATCCACAAGCTCGCCGCGGCCGTTGTTGACAATGTAGGAGCCGCGCTTCATCGACGCAATCACCGAGGTATTGAACATGTGGCGGGTTGCGGCGTACAACGGCGTTTCCAGGACCGCGATGTCAACG
This sequence comes from Bifidobacterium tibiigranuli, assembly GCF_022655035.1. GTDB lineage: Bacteria > Actinomycetota > Actinomycetes > Actinomycetales > Bifidobacteriaceae > Bifidobacterium > Bifidobacterium tibiigranuli_A. The sequence continues at coordinate 95,217 of NZ_JALCUA010000002.1, forward strand.
ACTTTCGCCAGCTCCTTGACATCCGGGTAATAAGTGGCACCGAGGCTCTGCTCATAATCGGCAGGCAGCTGGTGACGCTGGGTGTACGCCAGCTTGACGCCGAATGGCTTGAGCCGTTCGAGCACCGCCTTGCCGATGCGCCCTGCGCCCACGACGCCGACGGTCATGCCTTCCAAGTCGTACGCGCGCGAAACGCAATCGGCGATATTCCAGCCGCCCTTGCGCGCCCAGTCATGCGACGGCAGGTAGTTGCGCACCAGCGCCAGCACCTGCATGACCGCATGCTCGGCCACGCTGATGCTGTTGCAGTAGGTCACTTCGGCCACGGTCACGTTATGCTCGTTGGCCGCGTTCAAGTCCACATGGTCGGAGCCGATGCCAGCGGTTATCGCCAGCTTGAGCTTCTTGGCCTTCGCGAAGCGTTCGGCGGTCAGGTAGGCCGGCCAGAACGGCTGGGAGATGACGACATCGGCGTCGGGCAGCTCCTTATCGAACTGCGAATCCGGCCCTTCCTTGTCGGAGGTGACCACGAATTCGACATTGCGGTCCTTGAGGAACTTCGTCAGTCCGAGCGCGCCCGAAACCGAGCCGAGCAGCTCGCCGGGCTTGAAATCAATCGCCTTGGGGGAGGGCAGCGTCGACCCATCAGGGTACGAGCTGAGCTCTGGAACGGTGTCGCGCGCGTATTTCGGCGGATACCCATCGACGGGGTCCGGATACAGCACACATAATACCTTGGTCATAATCTATGCTCCTTTGCATATATATGCGGCCATAGCGCGCGTTTGCAAGAGACATAGCCAGACACCATGCAGTCCTGCACAGTGCATTTCTCCACACAGTGCAGTCCCACACGCAGTGCATTCGCAACCGCCACAGCCTGAAACGTCGAATTGCTTCGAGCTTCACTTCGGTTATAGCACTTATCCGTTCACCATAAGCTGACTTGGAAGGAGCGCGAGCTTATGGCGTTTATTGGTTCCGGTTTCCATCATCGCGTGCTGTTTCATCTGCGCTCGTTGTGCTCCATGCGACGATGAGTTCAGCGAGCCTCATGCCTGCCTACATGGTTGCGGTACACTGGAACGCGGAAAACCGTTGTTTCATGGAGGAGAAGCTATGCCGAATCGCGCCGAACGCCGGGCTCAGGACAAGCGCAGCCGCAGGGGAGTGCCTGCGCAATACGACCAGACGCAGGGGCGTGCGCGGTCGGATATGATCGACGAATATGCCTTGCAGGACAAGTCGCGCCGGCTCGAAGAACATGTCGACGGCGAATGGAAGCCCTCGGCCAGCGTCACCGACACGACCGGCGATAGGCTGGACGACATTGAGATGCGCGATCCTGACATCATCAAGCCGCCGCATTCGGTGCGTCAGGCGTTCCGCATCGTCAGCTGGACGCTCATCAGCCTTTCAGTGATTGCATTCCTCGTCATCATGTGGCTGCCGAGCCATCCGCTGTGGCTGATCGCCACGATCAGCGCGGTGTTCGTCGTTGCTGTGCTGAGCCTGTTCGTCGTGGCGGGAGACCCGAAGCACAACCCCAATCTCGACGCGAACGGCACTGCGGTATAGCGCGGTATAGCGCCGCATAATGCTACATGCCGTGGGGCATGGCTCACCGCGCAACTTCAGGTGAAGCGATTCTTTCGTATTTTTCGTCCAAAATTCATGCTGATGTCGGCGCAGTGCCGACATAAGGCATAGACTTGACGGTGTACGCCCAAGATGTACGCCCAATGAAGCGCGCATAGAAGGAGAAACCATGAAAGTAGACATCCTGACCCGGGAATACCCACCGCATATCTACGGAGGCGCGGGCGTTCACGTCGATGAGCTGGCAAAGGTGCTGGCGGAACGCATCGACGTGACCGTGCGGGCCTTTGACGGTCCGCGTCCCCCGGCAGACGTCCCGACGATACCCGGCCAGAATCCGAAAGGTTCGCTGAGCGTCTTCGGCTACGACACGCCGGCCGAGCTGGCGCAGGCCAACGCCGCGCTCAAAACCTTCGGCACCGACCTGCAGATCGCCAACGATGTCGACGCCGACCTGGTGCATGTGCATACGTGGTACGCCTGCCTCGCCGGGCGCCTGGCGCAGCAGCTGCACGAAGTGCCGATGGTGATTACCGCGCACAGCCTCGAACCCTTCCGCCCGTGGAAGAAGGAGCAGCTTGGCGGCGGCTACAACCTGAGCTCCTGGGCCGAACGCGACGCCTACGAGCACGCCGAGCGCATCATCGCCGTCTCCGCAGGCATGCGCAACGACATCCTGAGCGCCTACCCGAATGTGGACCCGGACAAGGTCGCCGTGGTTCACAACGGCATCACGCTCGCTGATTTCGCCACGCCCGCCGATGACGACGAAGGCTGGAAGGTCTTCGAGCGCTACCACATCGACCGCAGCAAGCCCACGCTGCTGTTCGTCGGCCGCATCACCCGCCAGAAGGGGCTGCCGTACCTGCTGCAGGCGCTGCACCTCATCAACAAGGATATTCAGGTCGTGCTGTGCGCCGGCGCCCCCGACACTCCGGAGATCGCCGCCGAGGTAAAGTCGGCCTTCGCCGAGCTCAACGACCAGCGCGGCAACATCATCTGGATCGAGGAGATGCTGCCCAAGCCCGAGCTCAACGCATTGGAGCATGGCAGCACGGCTTTCGTGTGCCCGAGCATCTACGAGCCGTTGGGCATCGTGAACCTTGAGGCGATGGCCTGCGATCTGCCGGTCGTCGCCAGCGCCACGGGCGGCATCCCCGAGGTGGTCGAGGATGGCGTGACTGGCCTGCTGGTGCCGCTTGAGCAGCTTCATGACGGCACGGGCACGCCGACCGACCCGGATACTTTCGTGCACGACATGGCGCACGCCATTGACGAGATCATGGCCGACCCTGAGCGGGCCAAGGCTATGGGTCGCGCCGGCTACGAGCGCGCGCGCGATAAGTTCAGCTGGGAGTCCATCGCCGAGCGCACGATCGACGTGTATCGCGACGCGCTTCGGTAGGGTTCGCTGGAAAGGCCGCATAGCGCGGCAGCTGCCATCACGGTATCGATAGGGTAGTGACGATATCGTAGAGACGCAGTAGACGTAATGGTGCGATGAGTCGTTGCTGGCTCATCGCACCTTTGCATGATGTGAACAATGCATACATGGTGTGAACAGTGCAAGATTCAGGAGGAGGCACGCATATGGGCGACGCGGTCGCATTGCAGCTCAAAGGTGTGGAGTTCCGGCGTCGGCGTCGCGTGATTCTCACCGATGTGAATCTGGAATTGAAGGCCGGGGAGAAATGGATTCTGTTCGGCCCCAACGGCATCGGCAAATCCAGCCTCGTGCAGATGATGAGCACGCGCGGCTTCCCCTCCGAAGGCACGGTCGACATCCTCGGCAATCGCCTGGGCAAGGTCGACGTGTTCTCCTATCGCCATCGCATTGGCCTGAGCTCGGCGGAGCTATCACGCGCCTTCCCGCCGGAGGAAGACCCGCTTGACGCCGTCGTGACCGCGCTGACCGCTACGACCGGACGATGGCGCGACAACTACTCGCCGGAGCAGTTTGCCCAGGCTCGTGCATTGATGCACCAGTTCGGCATCGCCTATCTCGAAGGCAAGCAGATGTTCAAGCTCTCCCAGGGCGAGCTGACGCGCGTGCTCATCTGCCGTGCGTTGATGGCCGATCCCGACCTGCTGATACTCGACGAGCCGACCACCGGGCTCGATCTGGGCGGCAGGGAGCTGGCGTTGCAGGCGCTCAGCCGTATTGGCGAGCAGGACAGCAATCGAACCGTGCTGCTGGTCACCCACCGGCTTGAGGAGATACCGCGCGGATTCGACCATGTGGCGATTATGGGCCGCCGCGCAGGCAACGAGAACGACGCTTATAAAGACAATGTCGCCGGCAACGACCCGCAGCCCGGCACGATTCTGTACACCGGAGACCTTGAGCACGGCTTCACTGCCGAGCGGCTCAGCGCCATCTTCGGGCTGCCGCTGAAAGTCACGCATGAGGACGGGCGTTGGAACGCCTATGCGCAAAGCGCGCAGGCACTTGGTCATGAGGCGATTGGCTCTGAAAAAACCGGCTCCGTAGTGACGGTTGATGCAGGGACGGGCGACACAGCAACCGACAGTAGCGAGGAACCCCATGCCTAAACGAGGAGCGCTGCAGGCCGGCGAAAAGGTCCAATTCACCGACCGCAAGAGCAAACGCATCACCGCGCAGCTCGTCGCAGGCGGCACGACGCAGACCGAGCACGGGCTGATTCTTCACGATGACGTTATCGGCGGTACGGAAGGCGTTATCGTCACGACCGTGCATGCCAAGCGACAGGCGGAGACGGAGATGGAAGCAGATTCCGGGCAAGCCGTGCAGACTGCACAGTCCTCGCAGTCCGTGCCATCCTCGCGCGACGCCGCCAAACCGTGGAAGGCCGCGCGCGCGATAGGCGGCTGGCAGTATGCGGTGATGCGGCCGCGGCTGGCCGACTACGTGCTGTCGATGCCGCGCGGCGCCCAGATCATGTATCCCAAGGACATCGCGCAGGTCATCCAGCTCGGCGACATCTGCAAGGGGCTCAACGTACTCGAATCCGGCGCGGGCTCGGGCGCGATGAGCCTGAATCTTCTTGACGCCGTGGGGGAGCAGGGGCGGCTGACGACCATCGAGATGCGCGGCGAATTCGCCAAGATAGCGCAGGCGAATGCCACGCTGTATTTCGGCGGGCGACCCGCTTGGTGGGATCTTAAGGTCGGCGACTTCGATTCGGTGGCAGCCGATCTGCCGGCGCATTCCTTCGACCGCATCGTGCTTGACATGCTCGACCCGTGGAATCGGCTTGAACAGGCCCATCGGATCATTGCGCCGGGTGGCGTGCTCGTGGCCTACATCACGACCACAACGCAGCTGAGCCGGCTTGCCGAGGCATTGCGCGAGGCCGGCGTATGGACCGAGCCGGAGATTCAGGAGACCTTGGAACGTGATTGGAAGGCGCAAGGCCTCGCCGTGCGCCCTGACCATCAGATGATCGGGCACACCGGATTCCTCGTGATCAGCCGCGCGATGGCCGAAGGCTTCGAGGCGCTGCGCAAACGCGATCGCGCCACGAAGGACACGCATACCGACATCGATGCGATGAGCGAGGAGGAGCGTGCCGCGCAGTTGGAGGATTTGGAGCTGCGTGACATCTCCGACCGCAAGCTGCGAAAAGTGCTGCGCGATTTGGATGCGCAGGTCGGCGCGCTGGAATCCTGATTCGGGCATAATCAATGGAGAATCACAAACAGGTCTATGCGCGCAGCGGCCGGACGCCGGTTGATGCCAATGGTGACAGGAGCGATGACATGGGAGTCAATCTGAAGAAACTCGCCAAGAAGGCTCGGCATTACGATCATGTGCTGCTGGTGATGCGCCATGCCAAGCCCGAGGCATCGAATGAGGGCGGCGACTATGCCCGTGAGCTGACGGACAAGGGACGCAAGCAGGCGAAGAAAATGGCTAAGGGCCTGAGCGACATGGATCTGGTGCCGGACAGTATCGCCTGCTCAAGCGCCACGCGCGCCGAGCAGACGCTCGATCGCATGCTCAAGATTTTCGGCGACAAACCCAAGGTGGACTATCGGCAAAGCCTGTACGATGGCGGGCTGCAGGGCATGTTCGACGAGCTTGCGCACGCCAAAGAGAAAACCCGCGTGCTCATGATTCTGGGCCATGAGCCCACGGTTTCGATGGCGAGCCAATGGCTGACGAGCGAGGATTCCGATTCCGACTCCCTCGATCTGCTCAATCTCGGACTGTCTCCTAGCGCAGTGGTCGTCTTCGGCGCAAACAAGCCCTTCAACGCATGGCAGACGCACGACGCCGAACTTCTCGCCGTACTCAACCCAAAGAACTTCGAATAATAGACTTCCCTCTGATTCTCCCTATGCTGCCCCTGCCACCTCTGTTATAAATCTGATTTATGGCGACACCTTATCGCTGTCTATGCCTCGAATGTCGCGATTGTTGATAGGCTAGGCCAGTTAATACTGTTGCATTGGAGGACGCATGCCTGCTCTTACTTCCGTCTCGGGATTCCCGCGCATCGGGGCGAATCGTGAACTGAAGAAAATCATCGAAGGCTACTGGAAGGGCGCGAATTCGCTTGACGACGTGCGCGCCACGGCCAAGGAGCTTCGCACCAAGCACTGGAAGCTTCAGGCCGAGGCGGGCATCGAGCTGATTCCCAGCAACGACTTCAGCTACTACGATCAGCTGCTCGACACGGCGATTCTGCTCAATGCGGTGCCGCAGCGCTACCAGCGCCTCGCCTTCGAGAACGCCGAGGACACGCTGTTCGCCATTGGCCGCGGATACCAGGGGGAGCGTGGGGACGTCACCGCGCTGCCGATGAAGAAGTGGTTCACCACGAACTACCACTACATCGTGCCGGAGATCGAGCCGTCGACCGATATCAAGCTCGTGGGCAGCAAGCCCTTCGAAGAGTTCGCTGAGGCGAAGGCGCTCGGCATCCTCACCAAGCCGGTGTTCATCGGGCCGTATACCTTCCTCAAGCTCGCCCGCAATCCGCAGGCCGAAGAGCTGAACTTCGACCGTGGCCTCATCAACGCGACCGCTGCGGCGTATGCCGAGATTCTCACCAAGTTCGCCGCGCTCGGTGCGCAATGGGTGCAGTTTGACGAGCCGTATCTGGTGCTGGACAAGGAGCCGGGCGACGTCGAGCTGTTCAAGGCGCTGTATGCGAAGATTCTGCCTGCGCGCGAGAGCAGCGATGGCGCGGTCAAGCTGCTGCTCAACACCTATTTCGGCCATATCGCTGATATCTACGAGACGGTGAACCTGTTCGGCTTCGATGGCGTCGGCCTCGATCTGATCGAAGGCAAGGACGAGAATCTTGCCGCGGTGGAGAAGTTCGGCGTCGCGCAGGATACGACGCTGTTCGCCGGCGTCATCAACGGCCGCAACATCTGGCGCAACGACTACGCGGTGTCGCTCGGCCTGATCGACGCGCTGAAGCAGAAGACGGACAAGGTCGCCGTGTCCACAGCCAGCTCGCTGCTGCATGTGCCGTTCAGCACGGCTGGCGAGAGCGGGCTGAGCGACGAGGTGCGCAAGCATTTCGCGTTCGCAGTCGAAAAGCTCGGCGAACTTGAAGATGTGGCCGAACTTGCGCAGTTCGATGACGATGCCAAGCGCTCCTCCCAGACCTTGCAGGGCAATCAGGCGCTTTTCGACGGCACGCGCGTGGCTGAGGATTCGGCTGTATCGCAGCGTCTCGCGGCGCTGAGCGATGCCGATTTCGTGCGTCAGCCGGCTCGTACCGAGCGCCAGCAACTGCAGCGCGAGGCGCTGAACCTGCCGTTGCTGCCCACGACCACGATCGGATCCTTCCCGCAGACCAAGGATGTGCGCGCCGAGCGTGCGAAGCTGCGCAAGGGCGAGATCGACCAGGCCTCGTATGACGAGTTCATTCGCGGCAAGATCGACGAGGTCATCGCCCATCAGGAGCAGATCGGCCTCGATGTGCTTGTGCACGGCGAATTCGAGCGCAACGACATGGTCGAGTACTTCGGCCAGAACCTCAACGGCTTCCTCTTTACCAAGAACGCCTGGGTGCAGTCCTACGGCACGCGCTGCGTCAAGCCTCCTATCGTGTGGGGCGACGTGTCGCGCGCCAACCCGATCACGGTCGAGTGGAGCGCCTACGCGCAGAGCCGCACGAAGCATTGGATGAAGGGCATGCTCACCGGTCCGGTGACGATTCTCAACTGGTCGTGGCCGCGCGAGGACGTGTCCCATGAGCTGCAGACCAAGCAGTTGGCCTTGGCTATCCGCGACGAAGTGCTGGACCTCGAAAAGGCCGGCATCCGCATCATCCAGATCGATGAGGCCGCGCTGCGCGAGAAGCTGCCGCTGCGCAAAAGCGATTGGCATGTCAAGTACCTGGACTGGGCGGTTCCCGCTTTCCGCCTCGTGCATTCGGCCGTGCAGCCGACCACGCAGATCCACACGCATATGTGCTATTCGGAGTTCAACGACATCATCCGCGACATCGATGCGATGGATGCCGACGTGATCTCCTTCGAGGCGTCACGTGGCGATCTCGTGGTGCTCGACGCGATTCACGACGCCAACTTCGAGACCGAAGCCGGCCCCGGCGTCTACGACATCCATTCGCCGCGCATCCCCGGCGAGCATGAGCTGGAAGAGCGCATCGACGCGATTCTTGAGAAGATCGACGCCGCCAAGGTGTGGATCAACCCCGACTGCGGCTTGAAGACGCGCGGCAATGCTGAAACCTGGCCGAGCCTGACCAATCTGGTCGAGGCGGCGAAGGCCGAGCGCGCGAGGCTGGCGCGCTGATGCACGCCCCCATGTTCTCGCTTGAGGTGTTTCCGCCTCGGCACAATGCGCCCGTTGGAGCGATCTACGATACGCTCGACGGGCTGCAGGGTGTCGACCCGGATTTCATCTCGGTGACCTACGGCCACGGCTCGCACAAGGACCACACGGCTACCGCCCGCATCGCCCGTACGATTCATCAGGAGTACCACATCCCCGTCGTGGCGCATCTGACGGCGCTGTATTCCGATGCCGCGATGATCGATAATGCGCTTGACATGTTCGAGCAGGCCGGTGTGAGTGCGGTGCTCGCCCTGCGCGGCGACTACATCGACGGCGAACAGCCTGTCGGTCAGTTCGAGCATGCGAGCGATTTGGTTGCCTACATCCGCGAGCACAAGCCCGATCTGACGGTGTTCGCAGCCTGCTACCCGGAAGGGCATATCCAGGCCGCCTCGCTTGACGAGGATATCGAGCATCTGAAGGTCAAGGTCGAGGCCGGTGCCACGCATCTCATCACGCAGCTGTTCTACGACAACGACGATTTCTACCGTTTCGTAGACAAGGCTCGTTCGGCGGGCATCGATGTGCCGATCGAGGCGGGCATCATGCCGATTGGCGGCCCCAAATCGGTGCGCTCGTCGGCTGCGCGGAACGGTTCGCGCGTTCCTGAGCGCGTCGAGACGATGCTGAACCGCTGGGGCGACGATGCTGCCACGCTGCGCGAGGCCGGCGTCAACTACGCTTCCGAGCAGATCACCGATCTGGTGGCGCACGGCGTCGACGGCATCCATCTGTACACGATGAACCACCCCGGGCGCACGCGAGCCATCTGGCGCAACATACAGCCGCTGTTCACCAAGGTTCCCTCGATTGCACCGGTTTCGTCGGTGTCGTCGGCGGCATAGCGGCATTCAGCGGGCGTCGCCGAATTCTGGCGCGACTCCTAATCCAGCCTTATGAAAATTGCCGAGCGGTCCCCGAATTGTCACGATTCGAGGGCCACTACGGAAAGCCTCCGAGCTACTGCGGTTCGGAGGCCTTCATTACTTTCATCAGCAATGGGGACGGATTAGCTGTGATGCTGCTTCACTATCGTGGGTGCTGTCTCTTGTATAGGTCGATTACTAAGACCAGCATTTGGACAGTGGCTGCGGCGATGATGATGAGACTATGGTCATAGATGCCGACCGCGACCATGACGGCCCATGACAATATCAGTATGAGGTATCTCATCTGAGGTGTCCCTCCCTTGATGATCAATAATCAATAGTTGGTAGTTGATAAGCTACTCGGCCAGAGCGCCATCGCCCTGCTGCTGGCGGCCCAGTTGACGCAGTCAATGGAGGTTGAGATCAGTGGGGATACAGGTATCTTCCCTGATCCATTTGCCTTGACAGGTCGCGAAGCTCTCCGGCCATCACGCGGTCCTCCTCGCTGCCCTGCTGAAGCTTGGCCGCCTTGCGGTCCAGATGGTGGCTTACTGCGGCAGAAGAGCCACCGATCAGTGCTAAGACCACCAGTCCGCCAACTACCCAGAACATAGCGGTCACCCCCGTCGGCCGGGGCCGAACCGCTGCCAGCATGCCGCCACTTCCCATGCGGGGGTGTTGGTGCTGGCGATATTGCGACACGAGTCGACGGAAGCCAGTGCCACGGCTTTATTCAGCTTTTTCATGGTCTTCTCGATTCGATTATCCTGCAGGCCATTCTGCAGAAGCGTTTCAGTTTTCTATTTCACGCGGGCATTAAGAGCTTCCATCCAGCACAAGCCAGATGATAGTTCTTGAACTCGTGATTATGACGTTATTAGAGATCAATGCGACTGGGCTAGCCTGTGCCGGTCCATGTCCGGCACAGGCTTATACGTGTGATGTGAAGAAACCCTTCTTCACATCGTATGAATTATTTCATTATCTACTCTTTAAGTAAGCGAATATGCCGGGCGTGGACCGGCACACCTTTGCTGGTGTCGGTGCAAAGACAATATCATTCCAGACAGGCATAGCGCGCGAAATTGTGCAGGTGCTAGCTCGTCCTATTCGAAAGAAAGTTTTTTTTGGGGGAGGAGGAAGGCCTTATGCGATATATCGTGGCGGCTGCCGAGCTGCAATGTAAGGGGAGATGCCACGTCATTCGGTGGCAGGAGGTTAATCAGTGACTTTCAATTCCAAGTTTTGGCGTGTGCTTCTAGGATTCGCCATCGGATATCTGGTCTTGTATCTGGCGGCTTTCATCTGGTTTCGCGTCGAAGTCGATGATTACAAGCGGGTTGAAGATCTTAGTGATAGCTCGATATTCCTGTTGGGAAGCACGGATACATATTTGAGGAGCCTGCCTGCCTCCCAGCTGGCGAAAGTCCATGACAGGCAGGATCCGCGTCAATATGCAAGGCACAAGCTGCCCTCCGGCAGAACTCCGTTCGTTTGGACGCTGATCTACGACAGTCTGGAAGTTCGTCATGACAGGATGGACTTGTACCAGACGATTGGGAACAACGTCATATATTCGCAGAACGTCCTGAACGACATCACTCCGTTAAATGCCAAGCTCCAGCCTTTGCAATAGCATAGTTTCAGAAAGGTGCCTATCGGAGGTGGTGGGCATGGCATGTCACTCTGATACCGCGTGCCGGACTTGCAGGATGGTTGTCGGTCGTACGATGCGATGAAGGGTCGTGAATGCATGGAGCATGAGACAGACTGCGTCCGGCTCGGCGTGCTGGACAACGATCCGTTCGCACTGGCCATGATTGCGGGGATGTTCAAGGGGCGAAGGGACGTCAAAATCATGTGGACGGCGCGAAACGCCGCTCCCGCTGTGCAGCTATGCATGAACCCTGCGACCCGTCCTGAGACGTTGCTGGTGGACATGGGACTCGAAGGTATGTCCGGTATCGATGTGTGCGTGCAGATACGCCGCTTTCTGCCCGACATCCGCTTTATCGGCATGACCGCCTACTCTCCGGATGTCTACGAGGCTGATGCAAGGGATGCCGGCATGGAATGTGTGCTCCCCAAGGAGGATTTCCCGGCCGTCATCGGTGCCGTGCGCGGGGACCTTCCCATACGCAAGATTCATGTCAATCACAATGAGGACAGAGGCATTGGACTGTCTCCGCGCGAGCTCGAGATTATGCGATGCTTCTCCGAAGGGGCAGCGGCCAAAGAGGTCATGGCGAAGCTGGGTATCTCCAAAGGCACGTTGGGATCATATGAGAGCCGGGCTGTGAAGAAGCTCGGCGCTCGCAATCGCACGGAGGCGGTGGCGCTATGTGTGAGAATGCACCTGTTCGGATGAGAATGCGATACCTCGCCCGCCGGCTCACATCTGTGGATGGGGTGCTATTCATCGCGGCGATTCTGCCTTCCATCATCGAGACAACAACCGCGGCTGCGAACGGTCGAGCTTCCGCGATAGCGGCCGGCGTGACTGCCAGTCTTTGCTTGGCTGCTGCGTGCGCGATAGCGAAAACGAATGCCGCATGGCTTTTCGTCCTTGTCTGGACCGTAGCCAACGTGCTGCCTGAGGAGGTCTCCGTTTCGGTGACGCTGCCGGTTCTTGTGGCAGTGGCACTGATCGCGAGGATGTCCCTTCTGCAGGGAGTCGTAGCTGCCGTTATATGCACTTTCGCAGAGAGCAATGTGTTCATCGAAAAAAGCTTGCACGGGCTTTCAATGGGGTCCCTGCTGGCGATTGGAAGCACGTTCCTGATCGCTGCGGTCGTCGGAGCGTTCTGGGGAGCCGCAAACAGGCATGCGGCCTACGAACAGAAGAAGATGGAAGCCGAATGGGAACGTGAACGTTCTGAGACCGCAGACCATCTACATAACTCGATCGTCAATGATTTGGTATACATCATCTTCCTCGAACAGCAGGCATCGAAAAAGATCGAGACCGAACCTGCGGCAGCCCCTGTATGCCATGACGAATTAGAGCAGATTAGCCGGGCCGCTACCGAAGCACTCACCGATGCCAGAACGATCATCTCCGCCATGCATACGACTCACTCCGACGTTAACAGTCATGCCACGCCGCCTGCGGGCAAAAGCATGGACATCAATTTCGGGGAACTGGGCAGAATCCATGACGAGCGGCTAGCGAAGACCGGAATCATCGGCACCACCATCATTGGTGCTGTGCTGCCGTGCCGTCTGCCCCGCGAAAGTGGGAGCGTTGTTCTGGCCGCTCTGGATGAGATATACAGCAATATCATGAAGCACGCCGACCATGAAAAAGGGTACTGCGTGACCATATCCAGCGCCAATATGCAATTGCACATCACCGTGGCCGACACACCAGCCGCTGAACATGCGGGCGCTCCGCTATCCGCAGGCAGCGGCATCGCCCAATGCGAACGCAGCGTGCGCGCAATAGGCGGGACAGTGGCGCTGCACGAAGGAACGCCGTGGACCATGGGAATCAGCATCCCTCTCACACGGCAGGGGCATGCCTAGCGCTCAGGGCAATCACCTGATTGGGCACCACGGCCACCACCACAGCGCGGCATGGCACGAACAAGACCGAATTGCGGCAGGTCGTTCCGCAATCTCGCGCATCCATGTAGATTAGGGGCTATGGATTCCATATCGCTTCTTCCATCCACCCGCGATCTCATCCGTGCAGGGCTGCAGGATCTCGACACGGCGACGACGCTGTTCGGCGGTCTTGCGGCTGACGGATGGGAACCTGCGCAGCTGCGGGTCGTGCTCGATGCGCTGGAACACGCCTGCGACCCTGATATCGCGTTGCGGCATTTGGCCGACATCGTCAGTACGCAGCATATTGGCGCATTGCGCGAGAACGGGCTGACGCGGTTGGTCAGGGTGCTGGGGGCCTGCGAGGCCATAGGAACTTTGATGCGCTCCCGGCCTGCGCTCGTGCAGGCTGCAGCTGTGGACTCCTGCGAAAGCCACCTGTTCAATCGTGCCCAGCGGCGGGCGCGCATCTTACGTGCAGTTGGCGTGGAATCGGGCGATTCGGGTACGGCTGCCGAGGCAGCACCAACCGCTGCCAAGCCGCTGGCCGAGGCCACCGAGGCCCTGCGGCTGTCCTATTTCGACCAGCTTGCGGCAATCATGGCGCAGGACCTGATTGCGGCCGATCCGCTGGAAATCCAGCCGCGCATCAGTCAGGAGCTCTCCGATTTGGCCGATGCGGCGCTCGAAGGCGCGCTAGCCATCGCCCGCCATGAAGTCGAGGGGAGCGAAAGCTGCCGGTTTGCAATCATCGGCATGGGCAAGCTCGGCGCGCGCGAGCTGAATTACGTTTCGGATGTGGACCTGATCTACGTCGTGGAACCGGCCGACGAGGACACCGATGCCAGCCAGCTGACCAGAATTGGCAGCAGAATCGCCACTACGCTGCAGCGCGTGTGCCAGTCGGTCGTCCCGGGCGTCGGTGTGCCCGCGCTCTGGCAGATTGACGGCGGGCTGCGACCCGAGGGCAAGGACGGCCCGCTGGTGCGCCGCCTCGCTTCGCATCGCGGCTACTACGAGCAGTGGGCGAGCAACTGGGAATTCCAGGCGCTGCTCAAGGCGCGGCCTGCGGCGGGGGATGAGCGGCTCGGGCGTGACTACATGGCTATGACACGACCCTTCGTCTGGTCGGCGTCGAAGCGCGACAACTTTGTGCACGACTGCCAGCAGATGCGCAAGCGGGTCGAAGACCTTATCCCCAGCGCCCTCAAGGAGCGCGAGATCAAGCTCGGGCGCGGCGGCCTGCGCGATGTGGAATTCACCGTCCAGATGCTCCAGCTCGTGCACGGCCGCTCGGACGAGTCCCTGCGCGTCACCGCCACGCTCGACGCTCTGCAGGCATTGTCCCAAGGAGGCTACGTATCGCGGCGGCAGGCTGCGAAGCTTTCGCAGGATTATCGCTTCGAGCGCGTTCTTGAGCATCGCCAGCAGATGTGGTCGCTCAAACGCACCCACCTGTTCCCAGATGTAGGCCCGTTGCTGGGCGATGCGACGCTCGGGCGCAGCGCCAGCATCGAAACCCTAGGACAGAACGTCGAGCTGCGCCGGCTTGCACGCGCGCTGCGCATGCTCCCCGAAGAGCTGGTCGAACGCTATGAGAGCACCCGCCAGGAGGTGCGGCGGATGCATATGGACATTTACTATCGCCCGATGCTGCCGGTCAACGCCCAGCTCGAAGACGATCAGATCGTGCTCAGCAGGCAGGCATCGCGCGACCGTTTCGCCTCCATCGGCTTCGGTGACGCCGATGCCGCGATTCGCCACGTCTCCGCGCTGACCGAAGGCATATCGCGCGCCGCCAAGATCAACCGCTTCATGCTGCCCGCCGTGCTGCAATGGCTGGGCGAAGGCCAGAACCCCGACATGGGACTGCTCAACTGGCGCCGGCTTGAGGAGAATTTCGGCACGGGCAGCCCCTACCTTGGTTTCCTGCGCGATTCGCCGATGGCCGCACGCCGCCTGTGCCATGTGCTCGCCAACTCGCGCTTCCTCGGCGATGCGCTCAACAAATCCGTGGAATCGGTCACATGGCTGGGCAATGACGATGCGCTGCGCGCACGCGACCGGGCGAGTCTGGACGTCCAATGCCATGCGGCTATGGAACGCTACGCGGATTCCACTGCGGATTTCGCACACTCGATGCGCGCCATGCACCGCCACGAAATCGAGCGCGTGGGGCTGTCCTGGATGGCCGGCGTCATGGATTCGGATGCCTGCCTGGCCGGCATGACCGATGTATATGACGCGATACTCGATGCCGCGCTGCAGTGGTCAATCCGCTCGCAATGCCGGGTGAAGCGGTACTGCGACCCTCCTGCGGCCTTAGCCGTCATCGGCATGGGGCGCTACGGCGGGCGCGAGATCAATTTCAGCTCCGACGCTGACGCGATTCTCATCTATCGCCCTTGTGATGGGTTTTCGGAGGAGGATGCCGGCATCTTCGCGCAGGCAGTCGTCGAAACGCTGCGCAACGTGGTGCTGGGCCCGGTGACGGTCGAGCCGAAAATCGATCTCGACCTCGATCTGCGCCCCGAAGGCAAGAACGGCCCGCTGGTGCGCTCCTACGCCTCCTGCGAGGAATACTATGCGCAGTGGGCCGCCACCTGGGAGCATCAGGCGCTTCTCAGGGCCCGGTATGCCGCAGGCGACCGGCAGCTTGCTGAGGATTTTCTGCACAACATCGCCGACCCGCTGCGCTATCCGAGCGGTCAGGTGTCCGATGCGGCCGTGGGTGAGATCAGGAAGCTCAAGGCCCGCATGGAAGCCGAGCGGCTGCCGCGCGGCGTGCCGAGGCACCGGCATCTGAAGCTCGGCAAGGGAGGGCTGTCCGACGTGGAATGGACCGTGCAGCTCATGCAGCTGCGCCACGCCGGGCAGCACGAAGGCCTGCGCGTGAACTCGACCCTGGCCGCCCTCGATGAGCTGGAACGCCTGGGCTACATCGAATCGAAGGATGCTCACGTGCTGTGCCGCGCCTGGTGCATGTGCACCGACGCCCGCAACGGCAACTACCTGTGGACCGGCCGCGCCTCACGCGCCGACATCCTGCCCGAGGACCTCGACTCCCTCGGCGCCATCGCGGTGTATCTGGGTTACGAATCGCACCACGGCCAGCACTTCGAAAACGACCTGCTGGGCACGCTGCGCCAGTGCCGCGAAGTCGTGGAGCGGCTGTTCTACGGGGAGGAGTGAGCGGGGTGGCGTGAGGGGGCGACCCTTATTCCGCCTAACCTCTTGCGCATACATGGGCAGGAGGCTACTGGCGGAAAAGGGCTGCTGATGCGCTGTCAGTGGCGTATCTCTGCCAGTTATCTGGGCTACCAACACGAATCGGCCGCTGACGTGCAGTCAACGGCCGATTCGTTCCAGTAACCGTATTCAGGGGCGTCGGCTCGCGTTATCCCAGTTCGATGGTGGCGTCGCATGCGTTGGCGACCTGGTCGGAGTGGGTGGCGATGATGACGACGCCGTGATCGGCCATGTCGCGCAGCGTGTCGATGACCATGTCGGCGTTGCCGGCGCGTTCGATGCCGACGCCCGCGCGTATGCCGCGTTCCTTGCTAATCCTCGCCCCTGATAGGGGAAGGCTGCTCAGAAGCCTATTGGTGTGGGCAGGTCAGCATAGTGGTCGGCCCGAACCTGATCTGCAAACGCCCCTGGTCTCCGTTCCAGCGGAGTGACCAGTCGCCCGCATTGATGGGATTGTATCCGTTTTCAGAATTATCGTTCGACCACCAGTACGACCACCACGAGGTACGAACTCGCTGCAGAACGATCGAGTCAGGGTCCGCAATGAATACATCCCCGGCCGTCCCGGACAGCATCGGCGCCGACGCTGCGACCACCCGGCACCCGCCCGTGCTTTCCGGCGGAAGTATGCGGTATCCGTAGTCCGCCGTCAGCCAGGTGAAGCCAAGCAGAGGAAACATGCAGATAAGCCCAGCGATAGTGGTGATAATCGCCGCCGGTCGTATTCTTCCGGCATCGGCAAGGCACAGCACGCCGGCGGCGAGCCAGCAGCCTAGACTTACGGCGAGCAGCGCGTACTCCCATAGGGAAGGAGGAACGATCGCGGTGCCAATCAGAAGAGGCGGAATGCTTCTCCATCCGATGCCATAGCCTATCATGGCTGCGGCAAGCAGCGCGGTGAGTCCTCCCCACCACAGCGCCTGATGCCAAAATCTGCTACGTGCGGTAAGCCTGTAACGAGCTTGACCAGATTTCGAGGAGCCTATCTGTATGTCCACTGCCTTCTACCTTCCGATATCCCACAGCCCATATCCTAGGCAGTGCTCATAACTAATAAGCAGTACCTCTTTCTCATACGTGGGTAGGAGACTAATGACGCAAAAGGGTACTAACACGCGGTCTGCGGCGTATTCCTGCCAGTAGCCGAGACCGACCCAACGCTCAAGTGAAAAAGAATCAACCTCAGCAGAATCAAGAACGCTGGCAAATGATGTTGGAAGATTGATTCAGGGCGGATTCGCCGGGCTGATGGTTCCCCAAAGCATCACGCTCATGATGGGCAACGTCACGCAGGAGCAGCGCGGCCGCGCCATGAGGCTGTGGGGAGCGGTGAGCGGGCTGGCCTCCATCGTGGGGCCGTTGATCGGCGGATTGCTCATACAAGCGGGCGGCTGGCATTGGGTGTTCACCATCAACATCCCCATCGCCATCCTAGTCGTCGTGCTTTCGGACATGTTCATCAGCGAGATTGACAAGCGGCATGCGATGCCCATAGATGTGGTGCCGCTGATTGCGGGCTTCGCGTTCGTGTCATTGGCGATGTTCGTTCTTTTGGATGCTCCCGGCCGGGGCGTTTCTGCTGTTACCCTCTCGGCGGCTATCGCCCTGTGCGCGCTCGCCGTTGTGTTCGCGCATGCACGCAGGCATCGCAGCGACAGCTGCACCATTCCCTTGTTCATCCGACGTGACCGGCAATTCATCGGTGCCTCGTTCTCTGGGTTCTTCGTGGGCTTGGTCGTGTTCGCCGTAACGTACATCGCATCCACCTACGCTCAGACCGGTCTGGGCATGAGCGCCGTTCAGTCAGGGCTGCTCCTTCTGCTGCCTTCTGCATTCTCGGTCGTGCTGTCCCCGCTGTCGGGCAGGCTCACGGACGAGGGAAGGGGACGCCAGGCAATAGGAATCGGATACGCGCTGACCATCTGCTCGCTGCTGCTCATGCTTGCGGCGACTAAGGCACCCGCATCGGCATGGTGTCTGATCGCGGGGCTAGGCGTATTCGGCATCGGCAACGGACTGCTCGTGTCGCCGCTGACTACGGTTGCTATGGAGTCGGTTCGAGATGCGAGCAAGGTCAGCAGCGCTTCCTCGCTGCTCAACCTGCTGCGGCAGGACGGCAGCGTCTTTTCGGGAGGGGCCCTTGGCCTCGTGGCGGGGATGGCGTCCGGTTCCTCGCCAGCGTCTCTCAACTCAGCGCTCCTGCTTGTCCCGCTTGCGGCGGCGGTGCTTGGCGTGCTGCTGTCCGCATGGAGGCACGCAGGCAGCAGCGTTCAGACGCTTGATGTGATATAAAGAGGCCCACCGCATTTCAGGACGCTAAACGTAGCCTTGGATGGGCGCTGATATATTGAGCATATCGGAATGACCGGATTGACGGCATGCCGCCAAAATTAGCAAAAACTCTCACAGTGGACTGATGAAGGTCATGTTTCGCGTACACAAGGGACTAATGGAACGAAAGTGACGCTGAGTTGCGGGGGTGCGGCGCTTTCGTTCCAGTGGCCGTGTTTGGGGGAGGGCCGGGGGCGGCTCGTAGGGAAAGCATGCAGTTTCGTGCCCAGCAACTGCATCTGTTGCGATTGTCAGACAGATTACTCAAGTGAATCGCCTAGCTAGGGTTATTTTCAGGGTTATAAATCGGTAGGCCGGATAGTTGCCGGAATGGCGTGAGTTCCCTGTTATCTCACGGTCTGCCTCCCCCCCCCCTATTAAAAGCTCGTTTTGCGTCACCTCTCCGGACGATGAAAAAAAGTTTACTCTCGAAAAAGAAGAAGGCGTCAGTTAACAGTTTGGTGGTAAAGGCGGCCGTCAGGGGCGTTTGCAGGCGTTCGCTGGCTGCTCACTGAGTTGGTTGCTGCTGGGTTATGGCTCGATACGCAGCTCGCCTTCGCAACGGCGCGACAGCGCAGGGTATGAGCAAGGACAGGAAGAGGGATATGCATAACCGTACGAAGCACCGCGGCCTGCGGCCATCGCCGGCAGCAAATCTGATTGAGGGCAGCGCAATAGAGGGCGGTAAGCGATGAGGAATCCAGCGCAAGAGGGACATCGTCGTTCCGCATTCGCAAAGTATGTGTTCGCCATGCTGGCCGCCATCGCGATGCTTGCCACCGGCGGCATCGTCGCCGCAGTGTCCGCGCCGAACGCGCATGCAGTGGTGGCTAATGGCGGCAACGGCAATTTGCGTACAGCCATCGATTGGTTCAGCTGGGACAATCTGTACAAGGCAAGCGATAACACAGCGGTTTCCTATAATGGGCCAGGGGTAAATTGGGTCAACAGCAAGCCAATACCTATATCTCCTTTGCCCGCGGGTGAGGAACTTTATGGCTGGAGCAAGGCCAGGCAGGTCGGTCCCGGTCAATATCTACGCATGAAATGTGACTATACGCCTTCTGCCCAAACCGATCCGATCAATGGTCAGGCTCGTAAGAGCAGCGCAGTATACCCATATGACCCTGGCCACTGGTCTGGCGATGCTCTTCCCCACCTGTACAATATCGACGGCGTTACCAGCAGGAAGATGATTGTTGGATTGGCGACGACGGCAGGTCCCACGAAGTTCGCGTTCACCTGCAATGCCTATGAAGTGCCTGCAGCCGATTCGACAGCCGAGACGAGCAAAGTGAATATCGCTGGTCTTGTGTTCGCCGATGCCGAGCAGAATAACTGGGCTAGCCAGACCCAGTATGAGTATATTGACGCCATTCCGCAGGGGGATTCGGCGGCCGATGCGAAGTGGCATTTGGTTGATACTGCTGCAAGTTGCACGCGGCCTTCTTCGCTTGCCATTTCTATCCCGAATACCACGAATGGCATCAGGATGCGTTCCTCTGACCAGCAATGTGCAGAAGCTGGTGGCTA
Organism: Bifidobacterium tibiigranuli; assembly: GCF_022655035.1. GTDB lineage: Bacteria > Actinomycetota > Actinomycetes > Actinomycetales > Bifidobacteriaceae > Bifidobacterium > Bifidobacterium tibiigranuli_A. Next base: position 115,146 of record NZ_JALCUA010000002.1, read on the forward strand.
TGGGCCGGGGTCGGTTATGTTTATGCAGGGGGCGAATAGCGCTCAGGTGACACTGAGCTCGGCTGGATTCGGGCAGGGGGCGAATCTCACTGGGCAGACTGCCATAGCTCTTGGCGTTGTGCTGCCTGTCGATTATGGCGATGCCCCGCAGTCCTATGGCACGGCGGGCGCACTGCTGCAAAACGCTTGGAGCGGCGGCGAGCTGGGACGCGACATCGTGCAGAGCGCTGACCCCACCGTCAAAACCTCCGCCACTGATACCTCTTGCACAAACGGCGCGCCGTGCAGCAACAGCGAGGATGTCATTGGCAATTCCTCGTTTGTCCCTAATTTTACGTATCTGCAGTCATTGACCAGTCCGCGTCAGGTCTATAACCTGACACAGGCCAGAGCAGCAAAACCCGCGAAAGTGTCTACATACAAGCCTGTTGGCATTCTGGGTTCGTATGCTGATGCTGAGGACACGCAGCAATTCTCGGATGATGCGACAGGAGACGATACGGCAGGCGTCACCGACTTGTTAGGGCATGTGATCAATGATGAGGACGGTCTGAAGGCCTCGCATTGGGGACAGATTGCGCAAGGAAAGGAAACCTATACCGTCGATGTCAATTGTCAGGCATATAAGAACACTCATGTCGCGGCGTGGGTAGACTGGAACCTCAACGGGGTATTTGACCCGGGCGAGAAAAGCAGCACTGAGCCTCAATGCACGGGCAATTCAAGTACCGCGACGCAAAGCCTCTCGTGGGTCGTCCCGGATGCGGCTCTGCGGGCCGGAGCTCCGCCGCAGACCTTCATGCGCATTCGCGCGGCGAATCAAACAGACATCCCTGCCACAGGCGTGACCACGTCCGGCGAGGTCGAGGATTACATGGTTAAGCTGCCTCAGCTGACTCTGCAGAAGGCCTTCGGCGCCGGTGGAAGGTACAGCGCAAACGATCAGTTCAAGCTGTCGATTGCAGACAGCGAAGACGCCAGCGCAGCGGTTTTGGCAACGACTGCGGGCAGCGGCTCTGCCGTTACCAGCAGCCCGGCGACCGATACCGTGCTGCCTGGGCGTACGTATGTACTCACCGAAACAGGTGCCGGCACACCAGCCGCGAATCTCGCAAATTACGGGACGCCGACCTTGAGCTGCATGGTCGGCGCAAGCAGCATCACTGCAACCAAGAAATCTGACACTCAGTATCAGGTGACGATTCCCAACTCTCCTGACACGAGCAACCCTGCGACAATAGCCTGCACCTTCACAAATACGATAAAGCTCGTGAACGTCACGTGGTCGAAAACCGATGCAACCGGTGGCGCTTTGCTGAGCGGTTCTGAATGGAAGCTGAGCTGGTGGCGAACCGGAAGTCCGACTACCGGGGCACCCGACCAGACGTACGATGTCGTCGACTGCATAGGAAACGCTGCTACAGCGTGCTCAGGCAAGCTTGACCAAAATCAGGCGGCAGGCAAGTTCCAGGTGAACAATCTCCCTGTAGGGCAGTACAGACTGACGGAGACGAAAGCGCCCGACGGGTACGAATTGCTCACAGGGACATACAATCCTCTACAGAGCAACCCATACGACTTCGGTTCTATCGCCAATACCAGGAAGCCTGGCAGCGTGTCGTGGGAGAAGACCGATGAATCGAATCCGGCTCACGATCTTGCGGGTTCGGAGTGGAAGATTACAGGCCCGAGCCCCGCAACCACTGTGAAGCCTGTGGTTGATTGCGTCGGGGCCGATAAGCCCTCCGCTGCGGCCTGCGCTGTGGACACCGATCAGCGAGCCGGCCACTTCACGGTCGGGAGCCTTGCTTGGGGTGATTACACGCTCGTTGAGACCAAGGCTCCTGCGGGGTATGAGCTTCCCGACGCAAGCAAGCCTGAGAACCAGTACTCTTTCACGATCAGCGCAACCCATCTCACTGCGACGATCAATGACGGCAAGGCCATCACGAACAAGCAGCAGAAGCCTGTGACGCTGCCGCTGACCGGCGGCATGAGCACGGACTCGTTCATCTTCGGCGGGTCGGCGCTGGTCATCGTGTCGATCGGGGTCTGGCTGGCGCTCAGGCGCAGAAACCAGCTCAGGGCCTAGGACTCGTACGCACTCGGCATCGTCGTAATAAATCGCCCAACGCCGAATCCTGAACTCCTGATGCCCCGTATCAGTCAGCCTGCTGCCTATGAATGGGTATGACGGCGAAGAGTATCCAGCTGTCGTCGTCAAGCGCGGTGTTGAGGATGCCGCCGATGGCGGCCAGACGCTGGCGGTGGAACTGCAGGCCCATGCCGGATTCCTTCCACGGCGCTGCGGAAGGGTCAGCGCTCACGTCGTTGGTCTCTCTGATTTTCACCAGGGAATCGTCCAGCGTGATGAACACGTTGTAGGTGCCCTGGGCGGAGCAGTGCCGGGCGAGATTGGTGTATATCTCCTGCAGCAGGTCGAGGATGATGCTGCGCGTCTGCGCGTCGTCGAGCACGCAGCTTCCGCGCATGCTTGTGGTGCCGTTGATGCCCAGCCTCGATAGGTTCTTGCCCAATGCTTTGGTTTTCCTGGCTATTGCAGCGGACAGCTGAACTGCGGATGCCCGCTCTGTGGGTTTCCAAGCAGCGGACATATTCGCAGCGGCCCTGTACGCATCGAAGCTGCGCAACCTGGCGCAGCAGGCTTGGCTCCCCGATGGCGCGGCATCGTCAGCAGCCGGCGGGGAGTCCTTGTCGAGCAAGGCGATGATCTCATGGATGCCGTCGATCGTCGCGATGGCCTGCTGGTTGACGGCCTCCCAGATTTCGGTTTCCCGCCAATGGTTGTCGCGCGCCATCTCCGCCTCGCGCTGGGCCGTCAAAGCGATGAAGGAAAGGCCTCCGGTGGTGGCGTCATGGAGTGTCATGGCAAGGTGAGCGTCATGTTCAAGTGCGTGAAGCCTGGCCTCGGTAGCCTTGGTATGCGACTTGACGAGATTCCAGCGCAGGGTCTGGCCGATGAACAGGAACAGTACGGTGGACCCTATGAGCACATATGGTCTGCCGAACAGCCCATCGGAAACGGGGGCTACTTTCCAGGTGCTGACGAATCCGACGAGCAGCACGGAGCCATAGGCCAGCCAGCTAGGGCCGGCGAAGCCCAGATTCCAGATGGCGAGCCATAGGCCGCACAGCTGCGAAAGGCCCTCATGCGTGGGAAGCAGCTGATTGGCGATGAAAACGAGCACCACGAAAGTGCTTGCATCCCTCGGAAACACGACGATAAGAGCGATGCCAAGGAAATGCAGGATCGTGACAATGAGATGGGGCGTGTCGAGCGAAGGAATCGTCGCCAGCTCGATGATATTGGCGACGAATACGGCGGCGACCGAGGCGATCTGCCCCCAATGCGTCGACACCCAGCCGAATATGTCTGCACGGACGGATTTCATTTGCTCAAGTCGATTGCGGATGATCATCACCTCTGTCTATGGCGGCGGAATGTGTCGGGTTCCTGGTTGTTTGCTGGTTAACTAGTTAACTGTGAAATCGCGCTGCTCGTGAAATTGCACAGCTTGTGGGACTGCATCGCCTAGTTGCTCATAAGGAAGTGCTGCGCATCCATATGGCGACTGCCTGCGCGCGGTTTTTGGCACCCAGCTTGCGCAGTATGTGCTTGACATGGGTTTTCACCGTGGCCTCGGAGATGCACAGCGCATCCATGATCCGTTCCGTCGTCAGTCCGTCGGCGCACAGGGCGAGAATCGTCGCCTCGCGCTCGGTCAGATGGTAGGCGCTGTCGCCGTTCCATTCAAGCCGGCGATGGGCTGCGGTGGACGACTGAAAGATGACCGCAGGGTCGGGGGAGTACACCTTCCCGGACGCCACAGTATCGATGGCGAAGCATATGCGTTTGATGTTCGTTTTGGGGACGATGCCCTGCGCTCCGGCTTCAGCAAGCTGCGAAACATAATGCGAAAGCGCGTAGGAGGTGATGCCGAGGACGGCAGTATGCGATGTTTTCGTCATAATCGCCCGGCATACGGCTACGCCCGAGATGTCCTCCATGCTCAGATCGGTCAGCAGCACTTCTGGCTGGGTGGATTTGCTCAGGCAGCGTTTCACGGCATCCATGCCGGTCGTCGCGGTCCACAGGATATGCACTGCGGGGTGAAATACGGTGATGCCTTGCGACAGCGCCGCCAGCGACAAAGCATCGTTGTCGACAATCGCTATTGATATTGCCATGGGTCACCTTTCCTCATTGACAGGTTCTCGACTGCACGGTAATGGAAACTCTACAATCCAACGCCAAAAACATACTGACCGCCATCACCCTTTTGGATGATGGGTATTCGACTGCCTGAGCGCGGTATGGGATTCTTCAATTGTGCCTACAAAAACAAAAAAAATAGGCACTCAACTTCAATCAGTTGGAGTTGAATACATAACCCACGGAAACGAAAGGCAATGTCATGAACATCCAAATCCCAGCTCGCATGGTCGAAATCAAGTCCTATGAGACAGGCAGCGGCGTCAAGCTCTCCGCCGTGAGAGACCCCTGGTGCTGCTCGTCCATCATCTGCTGCATCTGAGGAGTCGGCTTCGGCTATCTCTCAATGCAACAGTCCTCAGTAACACGTGTATACACAACATGGGTGAGCAAGCTGCCCGGCATCGGTCGGGCAGCTTGCCCTCTTTCAAGGGAGCATCATGGACAAACTGGCACCGTGGTTCGAAGCATCGCGCAACGACCATATGATCGTTTTCCAGCATGGGCACCGTTTCGTGGTGTACCTGGGCAAGGAAGCGGCTGACACCATCGAGACCGTGCTCGATGTCATCCAGCAATCCGAAGGTTGCGAAGCGGCACTGGGCAATTTCTCCGAAGAATCCCGGCCGGTGGCCAAGGCAATCATGCACAAGCTGCGCAGCTATGGCATACTGCAGGATCTTTCGCAACGAGGCGCTGCATCTTGGGCGCTCGCAGCCAAGGAGATCGTGGGCGGAGAAATGTCATGCGAAGACATAGAAACGAAGGAAAATCAGGTGAAGCTTATTGTCATCAGCAATGGCACAGTGCCGGATGTGGCACGGCTGCTCGCACAAGAGAACGGATTGCGCAATACCCGATGGGTCGAAAACGTTGCAGAGGAGCAGATATTCGACATTTTGGACGGTGAAGACGAGGATGGCCTGATTGTGTACAGCCCGACTGCGCACAATGATCGCCTTGGTGCAGCCATCAATCGATGGGCGCTTTCGCGCGAGCGGGCATGGATGCAGATACTTCCCTATAACGGCGGGGAAGCCGTCATCGGGCCGCTGTTCATTCCGCGCCAGACCGCCTGCTACGAATGCTTCCGGCTGAGGAGAAGGGCCGCGTCGGCGCATGGCAAGGAGCAACGAGTCATGGACGATGGCGATGCGATTACCTTCGCCAACTCCGGTGCGAGCAGCTGGAACAGTCCTGCCGAGTCGGGCATCGTCTGGTCGATGTTCTTCCAGCTGCTGTCCATAGAGATGCTCGACCTGCATTCTCTCCCCATGACGCCGTTGCGAGGCCAGGCGCATACTGTCTGCTTCGACGAGTGCGGAGTCGCCGTGGAGCATCATCGCGTCTTCACCGTGCCGCGGTGTCCGGCATGCCGCAAGCCCAGCCTTCCGATGCCTCAGCCGTGGACTGCAAGCGACCCTTCGTTTGAGTCGGATGAGAAGCATTGAATGCGGAAGCATCGATTGAAGGCTAAGCATTGAACGCCAAGTATTGAACGGGAGGACATGATGAACATAGACGTAACGAAACCGTGGGTCGACAGAGCGAAAAGCGCCGTGTACCTCGAACAGTTCGCGTCGCCGTATCTGGGCGTTGCTCCGGCTGAGTTCGCTATCACGTATCAGCCGCAGGAGCTGCCCTCGACCTATGTCAGCATCGAATGCTGCAAGTCGGACGAGCTTATCGGGTACCCTGCCAACCCCTCGAACGGCGGGGGAGGGACGGACAAGCAGGCGTCGCGGTGGGCCGGCATCGCGGAGACAATCGAACGATATTCAGCCGTCTACATTCCCGAAGAGCGCATATCGTATGGTTCCGCAGGCACGCACGACCTCGTTCTTCCCGGGGATGGCACGCCGTTTTCCGCGGCGCAGTATCGTTCCGAAGGTTTTCCCTACGCGCCTTTCAGCGATGCGCAGGGCATACCGCTGATAGCCGCTTCGGATGTGCTTGCCGGCACCGAAGTCGCCGTGCCGGCGCAATGGGTCTTTCTGAATCCGAGATTTGCGGATACCGCCACTCAGGTGCCTAGGCAAGCGACGGAGCAGCCCCTCCGACAATCGCCTAAACAGATATGCTACGCCACCAGCAATGGGCTGGCCTGCGGACCTGACATGGAGGAATCGTTCCTGTCCGCGCTGCTTGAAGCGGCCGAGCGCGATGCCATCATGATCACATGGAATGCGCAGTGGAGCGCACCGCTTGTCGACTTGGAGTCAAGTCCGGAGACACGCGACTTCGTGCGGGACTACGCCTCGCGCACGAATCTCGAATTCGCGGCTCTCGATCTGACGCAGGTGAATGGAATCCCCGCGTGTCTGGGCGCTGTCACGTTCTATGACGGTCAGCGCCGGCGAGTGCTGGGCGTTGGCGGGAAAGCCTCATGGACACTAGGGAAAGCTGCGGTAGGCGCGTTGACTGAGGCGCTGCTCACGATGGGCTATTCGCGCAGCGTGTGCGAGAAGCGCGGCGTGATTCCCGATGACGCCGACTTTGCGACGACGGTGCTCGATCTTGAAGATCATGTGCGCTTATTCGCTTCCACGAAGCGCGTCAATGAGAGCCGCTGGCTGACGCAATCCGCCGAACGCACGGACATCGGCACCGCTCAGGCGGTTGCGGGAAGCACTCCCGGGCAGATTGCCATGCATGCGCTGGAAATCCTAGGGAGCAGCGGCATCCGCTGCGCAGGCGTCGACGTGACGGCTCCGGACATTGCTGAGACGCCGTTGCGAGTGGTGAAAGTCGTTTCCGACAAGCTCGTGCCCTTGAGCGTCGGTTGGAAGACCCGATACAACGGTTTCGACCGGCTGTTCTCGGTCCCCTCTCGGTTGCCGGGCTGCCGTGCCGTTGCGCGGGAAGCAGATCTGAACCCACTGCCGCATCCGTTCCCGTAAATCGGGGAGTGTGGCGAACGCGAAAGGCGTGGCGAACGCGGTGAGCGTGGCAGGTACGGCGGGCGCGGCGAGCGAATCGATGCCAGTAGACGAGACGACGTTGACAAGTAACAACAGCATTGACAGGTAAGGCGGCAGCATTATGGCAATCCCCAATATTGAATCAATTATCAGGGCGCATTCCGATTTTTCCATGGACGACCCGGCGGAGCAGTACATCGAGGCGACGAAAATGCATCGTCTCACCTTTGGCATCGACATGCCGGACACCCACAGTCTGCATGACAAGCCCGAGCTGATAAAAGCCACATGGAGAGCGACGAAGCAGACGGATGGGCGCGTGATAGCGCTTGACGATCCCGACGCGGGCGATGACTTGTCTCAGGCGCTCAAAAACCGGCGAACCGTTCAGCGTTTCCCGACGTTCAAGGCGCTTCGTGATGATGACATATCGCAGCTATGCTGGAGCGCGGACGGCGTGAGCGGAAGTCTGGTTGAAGAAAAGGGCCATTGGGGCAGGACCGCACCCAGCGGCGGCGCGCTGTACCCGCGAGACGTGTACCTTATCTTCCCGAAGGCCGATGCCGCGCACGCAGGCTCCTGGCATTACAACCCCTACGAGCAGCGGCTCGAACACGTTGATGACGCGACGCTTGATGAGGTATTCAGCGATTCATGGCAGCAACGCGCCGTGGCGAATGCCTCCGTGTGCTTCGTCGTCGCCGGAGTATTCTGGCGCAATCGCTTCAAATACAATCTGCGCGGGACGCGCTTTGCGCTGATCGAGTCCGGCATGGTGACGCAGAATCTCCTGCTTGCGGCGCAGCGCCAGCATTGGGCTTCCATGCCGTTTGGCGGCTACTACGATGACGAGCTCTGCCATGCCCTGCATCTCGATGGCCTGAACGAATCCCCGCTTTCGGTCGTGTTCATCGGCGCACGCGGGCAGTAGGCGGGCTAGGCAGATTCATGCCCCTTTCGTGACGCTAAGTCGAAGCAAGCGTCACAAAAGGGGCATTCTTCTGTGAGTAAATAACATTTTCGCGACGGCTGGCCGAGTCGGTGGGTACATTAGGTCGCAAAGGTGTCGGTGAAGCGCGTATTTAGTGTGCATTGTGTACACTATTATCAGTTGTGCTATTGTTTACCATATGAACACTATGACTTCTCAAATCACCACGCGCGAGCTTCGCAGCCACCTTTCCGATGTGCTTGGACGTGCGATGTACGGCGGCGAGCGCATCGGCATCACGCGCAATGGCAAGCTCGCCGCCGTGGTCATCAGCGTTGAGGATCTCAACGAGTTGGAGGGGTTTGAGATGGCTCAGGATGTCGCGGAGTACCGCGACGCCAAGGCTGCGGACGATGGCGTTCGGGTCAGCCTAGATGAGCTTCGGGCCAGCTTGGCTCGTTGAGCTGGGTCGGAAAACGGGCATGTGGGCATTCCTATGAGCTATCACATTGAATTCACCACGGCTGCAGCGCGGCAAATTCGCAAGCTCCCTCATTCGGTGTCAACTCGGATTCTTGATTCGATTGCAGCTCTTGGTGAGGACCCGCGGCCGCACGGCTGCAAGAAGCTGGCGGGAGAACAAACTGCTTGGCGTATACGCATCGGCGATTACCGGGTCATTTATGACGTTGTTGATGCGACGCTTACTGTATGCGTCGTTCGAGTCGGGCATCGCCGGGAGATTTACCGTGCACTGTAGTTTCTGGCAGGCTGCAACTTGGCGAATGTGTGGCATAGATTGTGGCGATTTACTGCGGCGAGCTGCGGTTTTACGCCTCAGACTCGGGGAGTGAGAAAAGGTCTTCGACGCTGACGCCCAGCACTTGGGCTAGGCGCAGGGCGAGCGGGGTGGAGGGGATGAAAACGCCGTTTTCGACGGTGTTGACCGTTTTGCGCGAGACGCCGACTTGGCGGGCAAGTTCGGCTTGGGTCAGGCCGCAGCGGGTGCGGTGCTCTTTCAGGTGGACGATCAGCTCAGGCATTGGCTCGCATGTCGGCGACGGCGAAGCTAATGCCAGCGGCGACAAGCGCCGCGCTGATCGAGGCTATCGGCCACCAAACCGGGGTGGTCCAGATGCGGAACGCCGAAAGACATTGCACAAACCCGCTGGCGCAGAAGGCTCCGAATGCCCAGCGGGTGGCATTTGCGCGATTCGCCTTGGTGAATTCGTCGTTAAGAACGCGACGCTCAGCGCGCGTCCAGCTCAGCCAGCCGGGAGTGCCATATATCCACATTGAAAGAAGAAATGCATATACGCACCAAGTCAACCCTTCGGAGAATATGTTCGTTTCATTCAGCCCAGATTTGTCGAGCGTTGCCCGGCATGCAACAACTGAGAAAGCCGCGAAAGCAAGGGCCAGCACTAGCACCACCCGGCCGCGACGGGCAGTATATTCCTCAATTGTCTGTCGCTTCCCTATGATTGACCTCTTTCATCAAATGTAACCTATAGGTGACATTGTAACCCTAAGGTGACATTCGACATGCCAGGGCTGTACGTTTATTCCAACTGGCGGTATGCCAACAGCTGTTGGCATTGGACACTGAGCAATGGTGACCTTGCATCAATGGGAAGCGACGACCGCTTAGGTTATTATCAGAGAGCATGACCGATACATTGATGAACATGTTTTATGCCACCAATGCAGAGCGTCCGGTGGCTTATATCGACGAAAGCTATGATACGGATCCGGCTCATACGCGCAACTTCTACATCCTCAGCGCTGTCTTGGTAGAAAGCGCCCAGCGAGACGTGTTAAGAAGCGGTTTGGTTAGAAGGGCCGCTTCCAGCTACTGGCATACTAGTGAAGCACTTCGTACTGAAGAGGGATGTGTCCACGCTCACACGCTTCTCACATATCTAGCGGATGATGCGGGAAGCGAGCAATGTGTCATTAGTGTGCTTCAGCACGTCCAGCAGCAGGATGACACCGGCGAATTAGCCGAATAATATAAATCCTGCGGCTGCCGTGGCTACACCGCAGGATTCGACGCTGATGAGCAGCCAGCGCTGCCGTGGCTACACGACCGACTAATTCAATCCACCATATAGGGGATATGAATCTTTGCTCATTTCAAATACTACAGCATGTGTTGCATCATATCAATCGGCAGATTCCGTCGTATCCTTTACACTTCGCAGGCACTTGTCTTTTCTTGCCGGAGCTATTTCTTGAGTTCGTGTTTCGGTTTCTGAGGCAAGCGTATCTACCGGCGCGGGCTGCGTCCCTCGTCGAATGCTTTTTCGTTGCTCAGTGACGGTCTGCCCGCACCTCGCAGGATATCCTGGCCCATTTCGGCGGCCTTGTCGCCGGTGATGATAACGCCGGATTCGGTCGGGGCGTCGGACTCGGCCCAGGCGGTCAGATCGTCCAGCTCGTGCTGGTTCAGTTTGCTCATGATTGTTCTCCTTCCATCGAGCGGCGGAACCTTTCGCACAGCGACATACAGTGAAATGCATGACCAATGTGTATGGCAATACCATATTATTCGAATGCCACATAGAAACCAGCAATTACCCATGTCCGAAAAACGGCGCATGATTGGCGAAGTCACCGCCGGTGGCCACCTTGTGCGAAAGAAAGGTGTGCCCTTGTCCGCCTAATCTGTTTCGCATACGCAAGAGACTAATGGAACAAAAACGACGCTGAGTTGCGGTCAGTGGCGTATTCCTGCCAGTTATATGAGACTAATGGAACGGATCGGTCGCATCCCCAGCCGTCAGCGGCCGATCCGTTCCAGTAACTGTGCAATGTGCCGGTCGATGCTTAACCGCTAAAACGCGCCCATGCCGCCGCCTCCGGATGATCCGTCGGATGATCCTCCGTCGTCATCGCTGCCAGAAGAATCGGCATTATACGAGGCGACGATGGTATCAATGGTATTTCCGAATCCGTCGATCGAAGAAGCGGCGCCTGACCAATCCGTGAAGTCGGTCGCATCCGCGACGCCCAATCCATGCAGATGGTCGACCTGGCTGCTGTCTAGATCGCTGCCGGCGGACTGCATGAGCGCAGCCATGCGATCCCTCACCTGCGCCGAGATACCGAATGCTGCGGCATACACCATGTACCAGTTCCACAGCACCATATCCTTGACACCGCGCTCATTGAACAGTCCGTCATCAAGCAGATACAATCCTAGTCCATGCAAATGGTCGAATTCGGCGAGATGCGCGCGCTTCGGAGCAAAAGCCGGGACGAGCGTAGACAGGGCTTGCAGGCTGATCGCCAGAACGGCCAGCAACGCGAACAGCGGGCCGACCGTGACGAAAACGGCTGCGCACACGACGCAGGTGACGATGGCCACTGTTCTCGCCGTCCTTTTCTGCCCCGACACCATGATCAGGACCGCCAGAATCGCAAAATCGGCAAACGCCGCGATGACGGCATCGGCGCCTGTGAGGATCTGCATCGCCAAGGCGACGGGCAGCACCATGAGCACGCTGAGCAGCGAGATTACCCAGCTCGCCCGGATCTGTGATCCCAATGTTGCGCCAGCAGCGTCGATCGACTCGTTGAAATTCAGCAGTTCTTCCTTCTCTGGTACTGCAGAACTGATCTGCTCCAATGTCGGCTGTTGATTGCCTGGATCTGCTGCCGACTGCGCCATGTGCGCGAACATCGTTGCGAATTGATGCTCCAAGTCGGTCAGCCTGCTCCATTGTTCATTCGGCTTGATCGTCACCGTGCCGGAGTCATCGATACTCACCACGCCTTTGTCGATGCATGCCATCAGCGCGGTCGAATACGCGTTGCCCTGACGCAGCTGCTCCCAACGCATCTGCCGTGCGATGCAGGCTGCGACGATTGGTTCGATTTCTGGTTTGTCGCGCCAAGGGGCTAGCTGTTTCGAGCCAACCAGCCGTAAGATCCGCGCGCGCGTGATTGCGCACCATATCAGCGGCAGCAGCCATAGTGCGAATGCGCCGTAGAGCAGGTATTGCGCGATGCCTCCATTTCGCAAGGCAGGGGAGATCTCGCGCAGTGCAGCCCGCACGCGAATATGCCATACGGTCAGATTCGCCGCAGTCTGTGTGGAAAGCGCTGATGGGGGAGCCACGGCGATGACGCTGAGCGCCGATTGGCTGCGTAAGCCATCAACCGTGAAATGCATTCCCGTGCGCGTAGCGTGCGATGCCGTGCGCCCGGTGGTCGCCGCTACAGCCGACCAGCTTCCGCCATCGTCGCTCGCGGCATCCCGCCAGGCGACGCTGCCTTGCAGATGGACTACGGGCAAGGTGTTGGACTCGTCGATCGGCATCCAGTCGAGCAGTGCGCCGCCGTGGATGGCCGAGGCGATATCCGTGATCCGGTACGACAGCCTCACGGATTTGCCGCCGGAAACAATAGGATCATTGAAATTCATGGTTTCGGTGGCAGCGAGATGCGCGGACGAACGCCACGATCCACTGGAAGATGATACGGACGTGTCCATCTCCTCGGCGCCGTCCCAGGCACGAAAGTCTTCAAGCTTCTCATTGCCCACGAGATTGAACGTCTTGTACACGCCATTCCAAGGCGTGCCCCGGTCGTTGAACTGCATATCCCATTGCTCGACCACGTTCAGCGATCCGTCGCGATTCATCGTGGCGGCATACGTGAGGTTCCGAATCCATGAATCGCCCAGACCCAGGATGACCGAGGGCTTGATATGGTTCCAGACCGGTGCCGCCCCGAAAATCGCGGCTATGCCTGCCAGTGTGATCAACGCATACACGACAACCGCCTTCAGACCGGTGCCGCCACGCCCGATGCGGTTGCCTGAAAAGTCGTTGGCGGTCATGGATTCCTCCTTGTATCAGCGCGGTATCAGAGCGCTGGATTCCGGGCGGCTGTGCAGTCGGGAATGAATGGTCTCGGGCGAGTTCGATCTCGATGAGATTGAACTCGCTGCGATGGCACGCGGCATCCTTGCACAGGCGTTCGCTACCATTCAATATCCTAATCGGATGGTTGCACTTACAATATAGAATTTGTTTGTTCGCACCATGTCCGAAAAACGGCGTATGATTGGCGAGGTCACCGCCGGTGGCCACCTTGCGTGAAAGAAAGGTGTGCCCTTGTCCGTCGAATATGCGTCGCAAGTCGATTCCATTGCTGAAGATTCCACTGTTGGAGATGGTGCTGGTGGAAGTGATGCCGTTGGCTCTGCAACCGTTCAGCCTGCGCCAGTCAAAGCTTCCGGTTATCCCTCGTCGCTTGTCGGCACCAGCGTGGTGACCCTTGACGACATATCGACCTCCCAGATAAGCGAGCTGCTGCACCGGGCGCAATACATCGACGCCCACCGCAAGATCGTGGCCCACACCTGCGATGGCAGGGTGCTGGCTACGTTGTTCTACGAACCGAGCACACGCACGCGGCTGAGCTTCGAAACCGCGATGCTGCGCCTCGGCGGACAGGTCATCGGCTTCGCGGGCGCGCAGCTCTCCTCGGTAAGCAAAGGTGAATCGATCTCTGACACGCTCAAAACCGTGTCCAACTACGTCGACGTCGTTGCCATCCGCCACCCCAAGGAAGGTGCGGCGCTCGTGGCCTCACGCGCGGCTTCGGTGCCGGTCATCAATGCCGGCGATGGCGGGCACATGCACCCCACGCAGACGCTGGCCGACCTCGCCACGCTGCAATCGCGCTTCGGGCGCGTCCAGAGTCTGACTGTCGGGCTGTGCGGTGACCTCACCTTCGGCCGCACCGTGCACAGCCTGATCGAGACGCTGTGCCGCTTCGGCAATGTCAGCTTCGTGCTGATCAGCCCCGATGAGCTCAAAACGCCGCAGTACGTGCTCGACCGCATCAACGCGACCCCGACCTGCTCATACGTCGAAATGAGCGATCTGGCCGAGGGCATCGGAGACCTCGACGTGCTCTACATGACGCGCGTGCAGAAGGAGCGCTTCTTCAACGAGGATGACTATCTGCGGCTGCGCGACACCTATATTCTCGACGCCGACAAGATGCGCCTGGCGAAGCCGGATATGGCGGTGCTGCACCCGCTGCCGCGCGTCAACGAAATCGCCGTCGAAGTGGATGACGACCCGCGCGCCGCCTACTTCGAGCAGGTGAAGAACGGCATGCTCATGCGCATGGCGCTCGAAAGCGCGGTGATAGGAGACGAGCTGCCCGGCTATGAGCCGCTGCAGCAGAAGGAGATGAGTGTCTGATGGAAGTCACCAGCATACAAAACGGCATCATCATTGACCATGTTCCGGCCGGGCAGGCGCTCAAAGTGCTCGAATATCTCAAAATCAACCCGGCCAAGACGCGGCTGGCGCTGATCATGAACACCACAAGCAACCGCTTCGGGTCGAAGGACATCATCAAGATCGAAACCGAGCGGGATATCAATCTCGAAGTACTCGGCTTCGTGGCCCGCCAGGCAACGGTGGACATCGTGCGCGGCGGAACCATTGTCGACAAGGTCAGGCCTACGCTGCCTGAGCATATCGTCAACGTGCTGACCTGCACGAACCCGCGCTGCGTGACCAGCAGCGAGGTGGGTCTCGACCAGATGTTCCATCTCGCGCAGCGCGAGCGCGGCGAATACCGCTGCGACTATTGCGATGAGAAGGCCAAGCGGTAGAAAATACAGTGGTAGAAGACACAGTGGTAGAGGACACGGCAGTTAACGACACAGCGGTGAACGACGACGCTGGCGCTGCGGTGACAACGCTGCTGCATCGGCGGCATCGCATCCGGCACCGCATTGATGGTAATTGATAGCAATTGACAGAAGAACGGCATAGGAACGGGGAGAGCACAATGCTCACACTGCACAACATCCGCGTCTGGGACACCGGCGAGCGCATCGATCTGCGCGTCGAAAGCGATTCGGCGCGCGCATTCGCCGATTCCGGCTGCGTAACGTCCGGCGAGATCGACGGCTCGAACTTCACGCTCGCGCCTGGTCTTGCCGACCCACATGTCCACTTCCGCGACCCCGGGCAGACGGCCAAGGAGAGCATGATTTCCGGCTGCCGGGCTGCGGCTGCGGGCGGATACACCGATTTGCTCATCATGCCCAACACCGAGCCGGCCATCGATGGGCTGCCGGTCGATGCCGGGCAGCCGGGCGCTGCGGAAGTGCTCGATGCCGGCTATGGCACGGTCATCGACTACTTGCAGCATTACGAGCAGGCGCATGACATCCCGCTGCCCTCGCATTACGACCTTTCGGTCTGCGCCTCGAAGGGCCGGGCAGGTATTGAAGCAAGCAATCCGTCCGATTGGGAGCGGTGTATCGCCGGACACGACGATGACGCGAAGGGCGCGGAGCAGCTGGGCCATCCCATTGCCGCCATCAGCGACGACGGGTCGGCGGTGACCGACGCGGTGCTGGACGCGGCTTTGGCTAATGCCAAGCAGACCGGACTGTGGGTTTTGGAGCATTGCGAGCACCACGATTCCGGCATCATCAACGAGGGAGCGATCTCCCGCAAGCTCGGCGTGCCGGGGATTCCCTCGGAGACGGAGCTGGCGATCGTCGCCAGAGACATCGACAAGGCGCGCGAGACCGGTGTCCATATTCACTTCCAGCATGTGAGCACGGCCAGCGCCTTCGATGCTGTTCGCAAGGCTAAGACCGAAGGCCTGCCGATAACCTGCGAGACCGCGCCACACTATCTGGCCCTGTGCGATGAGGACCTGCTCAAGTACGGTACTTTGGCCAAGATGAATCCGCCGCTGCGCTCGGCGGCTGACAAGCAGGCGACAATCGAAGCCGTCGTCGATGGCACGGTCGATATGATCGCCACCGACCATGCGCCGCATACCATCGAGGAGAAGCAATCCGGGCTGGAATCGGCACCGAACGGCATCATCGGCTTGGAGAGCGCTTATGCAGTCTGCCATACTGTGCTGGTCGACGGCGGATACATCGATGATCAGCGTCTTATCGAGCTGATGTCGACTCGTCCGATGGGAGTACTGAGGCGACAGGCTGTGGATATTGATGGTTTGCTGAATGAGTCGGTGGACGGTGCGTCGAACGGCAGCGTTTCTGCTCCTGACACAGAACATGGTGATTCCAAGGCTCGACGGATGCTTGACCTCACCGGAGTTACGGCTGCGTCGGCACCTGGACAGCCGGGCCAGTCAGGCGTCGACCTTGTCCTTATCGACACCAACGCGAAGTGGACCATCGATCCTGAGCGCTTCCATTCCAAGGCGCGCAACACGCCATTCGGTGGCTGGAAAGTCACCGGCAAGCCTGTGGCCACGATTCTTGACGGACGGCTGGTCTTCAGCAGAATCGCGCAATCCGAGCGCTAGATACGGCTGGATACTACTTTAGATACGGTTGCTCGGCACCGGTGTGATACGGCCAGAGCGAGAGAACTTCAGGAGTTCTATAGGAAAGGAACGAAGCCATGGACCGTCTGATCGCGGCAATCAAGGCTATGCAGAACCCGAGCGTCGTCGGGCTGGACCCGACCGTGGCGCTGGTGCCGCCCCAGGTGTTCGATGCCGTGGGCGACGACTTGGACGCTGCGGGCGATAAGGCGAGTGCCGGGTATGACGCCTCCGAAAGTGGCGCGCAGCGGGCGGCTTCACGCCTTGCCTTGGGGTACTTCGAATTCAACCGCGCGGTGATTGATGCCGTCGCCGACATCGTGCCTGCTGTCAAGGTGCAGGTCGCGATGTATGAGGCGCTGGGGCCGGCCGGCATCGACGCCTACACGATGACCTGCGAATACGCGCAGCAGCAGGGGCTATACGTTATCGGCGATATCAAGCGCGGCGACATCGGCTCCACCGCCGCTGCCTACGCGCAGCATCTGAGCGGTTTGCCGCAGACCGCGATCCCTTCCGCCGACTCGGCTCACAAGGACGGTTCATATGACGACCTGTGGCACGAGGACGCGGTAACGGTCAACCCGTATCTTGGCGCTGACGGCATCACGCCCTTCGTGGACGCAGCGAAGCAGACCGACAAGGGGATCTTCGTGCTGGTACGCACTTCGAATCCGTCGAGCAAGGACATTCAGGAGCTTGAACTGGCGTCAGGAGAACGCTTCTACGAGCATGTTGCTGACCTGGTGAGCAACTGGGGGAGCGATTCGCTGGGAGCAGAAGGGTATTCGCGCGTGGGCGCGGTTGTGGGCGCGACCCATCCGCAGGAAGGCCAGGCGTTGCGTGAACGCATGCCGCACACGTTCTTCTTGGTTCCGGGCTTTGGCGCGCAAGGCGGCACGGCGCAGGATGTGGCTGGCATGTTCGACGCGGACGGGTCGGGTGCCATCGTCAACTCCTCGCGAGGCATCATCGCGGCGTGGAAGAAATCCGGCGAATACCGCAGCGGCATGTCTGCCGACGAGGCGCTTGACCTCGTGGCCTCCGCAGCGCGACGGGCGGCGATCAACATGCGCGACGAGCTGCGTGTGGCCGTCTACCGGTGAGGCTTGCGAGCTGGCGGCGATGAGCGACGGCGATAAGGCGCCGATACAACTGCAATAACATCTAAGAGCAATATACCCAAGAGGCCATAGAGAGGCATAGGAAAGAAAAGCACGATGAGCGACGACGATATGAAGAGCACCACAACATCCACGGACAACATGGGAGCCTCCGCCGAACCAGAGCACGGCGAGGCGGCTGATTCCCTAGCCAACCGCTTCACCGCGTTCCTGTTGCAATCGCAGGCGCTGAAATTCGGGGACTTCACCTTGAAATCCGGAAGGCGGTCACCATACTTCATCAATGCGGGTGCGTTCAACGACGGCCGCAAAATCGCCACGCTCGGTGCCTTCTATGCCGAGCGAATCGCCGCGTCGGTAGCTTCCGGGACGCTGCCCGGTGATATCGATACCGTGTTCGGGCCGGCATACAAGGGCATCCCGCTGGCCGTTTCCACCGCCATCGCGCTGACTTCGATGCATGATACGCAGATCGGCTACACCTTCGACCGCAAGGAAGTCAAAGACCACGGCGACGGCGGCATGCTCGTCGGCACCCAATTGCGCGACGGCATGAAGGTGCTGCTTGTCGACGACGTCATGACGGCTGGAACCGCCGTGCGCGAGGTCGTGCCCAAGATCAAGGCGGCGGCGAACGTCGAAATCGTCGGCCTCATTCTCGCAGTGGACCGCATGGAGAAAACCAAGGATTCCGACCGTTCCGCAGTCTCTGCCGTGGAGCAGGAATTCGGCTTCCCAGTAATCCCCATCGCCAACGTGCGCGAGATCTTCTCCGCCGCCGAGCAGCTGACTGATGCCAAGGGCCAGCCCCTGCTCAGCGCCGATCTCGCCCAGCGAGCCAAGGACTACCTCGCCCAGTACGGCGCGTGATCAGAGGTGAGCAACTGAGACTTCCACAGTCTGGATGCCTTGTCTGACTGGCTGAAACTTGGACATGAAGGTACTGAGTCGTCTGCTTTTTTGTGAGTTGCAGTCTATGTTGTCGTTTGCATGCTGCTATGGCAAGTGTCTTGCGGCAGAGTCCTATAACAGATGCCTGCTCTTCCTCACTCTTGACGTCTATGACGACAAGAAATATATTAATCTTGACGTCATGAACGTCAAGTTATATCATAATCTTGACGTCCTAAACGACAAGGCTATCGATTCGTCGCGATAAGCAATGCTGCAAACACGCAAGGAGCTGATGATGAGCGAACTGGTGAAGCGCATTATTCTCGACCAGCGAGAAGCCGGCGTGCCTGAGCTGTTCAAACGAGACCTCGCTCTGGGTGATGTCCTTAAACCGGCCCGCGGCAATCTGGTGAAGACCATTATCGGCATCCGTCGTTCGGGCAAGACCTATCGGCTTTTTCAGGAGATGCAGCGCATCGTTAACCTGGGTTATAGCCCCGATTCGATCCTGTACTTCAATTTCGAGGATGAGCGACTAAAACCGTTTACTCCGCAGCTGCTGTCTGATGTAATCGACAGTTTCTTCGAGCTTTTCCCGCAGACGCGAACCGAAGGCGTGTTTCTGTTTTTCGACGAGATGCAGGACGTTCCTGACTGGGGCATGTTCATGCGCAGGATGGTCGACACGCTGAAGGCCACCATATACGTTACTGGTTCTTCTTCGATGATGCTGTCGAGGGAAGTGGCCACTGAATTCCGCGGACGCACGCTGAGCAAAGAGATATTCCCTTTGAGTTTCTCCGAGTATATGCGATATCAAGGTGTCTCAATCGCTGCAAATTCGACGAGTGAACACGGGCAGCGCATTTTCACGTCGCATGAGACGGCGCAACTCAAGCATGGCTGTGAGCGGTATTTGTCGGATGGTGGTTTCATCGCGACGCAGCATCTGGAACGGCCCGACTCGATTCAGTTATTGCAGGAATATGCGACTCGTGCATTGACTGATGATGTGATTGAGCGCTACAATGTCCGCAACCCGCTGGTGGCCTCGTTGTTCCTTTCGCAATGCTTGGCGTTGTCTGGGCGCGAACTGTCGCTGAACAAAATGCGCAATAGTCTGGTTGGGCGTGGGCTGCCGGTGTCTCGGGAGACCCTTGCTTCACTGCTGCAATACTACGAAGAAGCGTATCTACTGTTTCCTGTCTACGAGTTCACGCGCGCACTGGCGGCAAATCCCAGATCAGTGCCGAAGATATACGCGATTGATCCGGGCATGTTCTCGGCCTTCTCCAAAGCCGCAGCTGAGGACCGAGGGCAACGACTCGAAACCGCAGTATTCCTGAAACTGCGCAGGGAAACCGATAGTATTCGTGAGGGAAGTATCTCCCGTTTGCTGATACGAGATGGCGGCACATCGCACGAGGTTGATTTCGTCGTCGGCGATGTCCTGTCGCAGCAGGCGTATCGATTGATTCAAGTGTGCTGGAATCTGGACGACCCCAAGACTCGCCACAGGGAAATCAGCGCTCTGCAAGTGGCGATGAGTCGTTTCGGACTTCACCAGGCCACCATCGTCACGCTTGACACTCAGGAGACGGTTCCCGTCGATGAAGGCGAGGTTACCATGGTTCCCGCCTGGCAATGGCTGCTTGATGACAGTATGGCGTAATCGTTTTTTCTCGCGATCCCCACCGGATCATGGCAAACAACGGGATGGGCGTGCACTGGTACCGGTAAAAAGGAATACGATTTGAGTATGGCAGGTCGGGCATCGCACAAGGCGTCGCATAGCGCATCACAGAAATCGTCGCATCGAATGCAACAATCATCGCATCGAACACGGCATAGAACGTTGAGGCGGAGAGTGGTCATTGTCGTATCGATCGTGTGCGTCGTCGTTGCTGCCTTGGCGGTCTCGATTCCCCAGTTGCTGCGATTGAATCTGAACGTCGTGCAGCCCGGGCCGCTTCCGCGCAGATACCAAGATGCCTATTGCACGGCGACGCTGCCGAAGAGCGCAGTGGGCAGCATTCTGTCGCCCGAGCAGGCGCAGACTGCGGCCGCGATCGTGCTCATCGCTGTCAGACGTGGGCTTCCCGAGCAAGCGGCGGAGGTTGCTATCACCACCGTTATGCAGGAATCGAAACTGACGAATCTGCCGTACGGCGACCGTGACTCGGTCGGACTGTTTCAGCAGCGGCCCAGCCAAGGCTGGGGTTCGCGCGAGCAGCTCATGGACGAGACGTATGCGACGAACGCCTTCTATGACGCGCTGCTCGCCGTGCCTGATTGGCAGGCGAGGCCCATCGAAGACGCCGCGCAGCAGGTGCAGCACTCCGGTTACCCGGACCTCTATGCCCGCTGGAATGACACGGCCCGGTCATGGTCGGCGGCGTTGATGGGAATCGCTCCCGCAGGAGCCACGTGTCTGTTGGAGCCGGCGGGTTCTACGGGCGCCACGGATGTCAGCGGATTTTCGGCCGCGTTCTTGACGGCATTTCCTGAATTCGAGATTGCGCGTGAGGGCGGCACGAATGGTTCAACTGCGGCAAATAGCAACGCAAACGGCACGACGGGCAGCGAGACGAGCAGCGCAAACGGCGATGCCAAGCAGACTTTCGAACTAAGTCTCTCCCACGCCAACGCAACGACCGACATTGACCGATTGCGCTGGCAGGCCGCCACATGGCTCGTCGTGCACGCGCGCCCCTACGGCATTGACTCAATTCGCTTAGGCGATACGGTCTGGATGCGGCAAAGCGGCGAATGGCCGCAAAAAACGCAACAGCTAAGCAATGAAGGCAAGGCCTCGGCTATCGTCGTTGGAATCAAATAAATAGTCGGTGCCAAGACTTGCAATGGCAGCGCGATGTCGTTCTTCTTGGCACAAGTAGGCGCTATTGCAAGTTCTACTGCGAATAGGGCGTCTCGAACGAGGGATGCTCTACTTTTGTTTGGTTGTGAGAGTTCAATTTGCAATGGGGCCTGTCGGGTTACGTGCCGAGCATAGCTCACGCGCATCGCACCCAGTCCGCCACTACAATTCGTGAGCTGATTTTGTCTGTTTCGGCTAGACTGAAACGTCTTCACTATCCCTACGCCGCCGCACAAGCACCTGATAGGCGGCCAGCAGCGCGGCGATCCAGATGGGGCCGACGATGACGGCGACTACGTAGCCGGGCGAGAAGCACATGAGCACGACTACGGCGGCGAGGAAAGCGAGCACTGCCCAGGGCGTGACGCTGGCGAATGGCAGCGTGAATTGCAGTTGATCGAGCGCCTTTCGGCCTGTCTTGCCCGCCAATGCCCCCGGCCCTTTGCCCGCAGCGACACAGCGGCGGAAATGATGCTCGGTGATCATGATGATTGCCCAGTTGATCATGCCGGCGATGGTGGCGATGCTCATCAGGTAGTTGAAGGCGAATTGCGGCCATAGGAACACCACGACCACGGCCAGCGCGGTGACGGTGGCCGAAGTGAGCACGCCGGCAATCGGCACGCCGTTCCTATTGAGCTTGCCGAGGTATTTGGGCGCGTTGCCCTGCCTGGACAACGAGTAGAGCATGCGCGAATTCGCGTACAGCCCGGAATTGTAGACGCTCATCACGGCGGTGAGGCATACGAAATTGAGGATTCCGGCCGCCGCGTGCACGCCGACGGAGTCGAAGATCTGCACGAAGGGGCTGGAAGTGCCGTCGATGGTGTTCCATGGCACCACCGCCATGATGATGCCCAAGGCTGCGATGTAGAACACGAGAATCCGCCAGATGACGCCGTTCGTGGCCTTCGGTATGGTGTGCCGCGGGTCGGCGGTCTCGCCTGCGGTGATGCCGATCAGTTCGGTGCCGCCGAAGCTGAACATCACTACGCACAGCGCCATGAGCAGGCCGGTCCACTGTCCACCAGAGTGACTGCCAGATGCATGCGTCATCAGCCCGTGCGGCAGGAATCCGCCTTTCAGCGAGAACCAGTTCGAGAACGATGCGGGGATGCCGGAGGCAGTCGGCAGATGCATCAGCAGAACCGCCAGCCCGCCCAGAATCATCGCGACGACCGCCACGATTTTGATCAGCGCGAACCAGAACTCGAATTCGCCGAACTTCGCCACGCCGAGCAGATTCAGCACGGTGATCGCCACGAGAAAGACCGCAGCGGACACCCACTGGGGGATGGCCGGGAACCAGTAGTTGACGAACGAGCCGACGACCGACAGCTCGACCATCGACACCAGCACGTAATTGAACCAGTAGTTCCAGCCCGACACGAATCCGGCGCGCTTCGACCAGTATCTCGTCGCGTAGTAGCTGAACGCCCCGGCTTTCGGATCCTCGACCGACATCTCGCTTAAGGCCCTGACGATCATGAAGATGGCGAGCCCGCCAGCGAAATAGGCGAGCAGGACGCTCGGGCCGGCGAGCATGATGGACTCGCTGGAACCATAGAACAGGCCGGTGCCGATGGCTCCTCCCAGCGCGATGAGCTGGATATGCCGATTCTTCAATGACGGGCGCAGCGTCGGCGTTGCGCTGGAATCCTTGCCGTTATTCTCGGCGGTCATCGACGAGCCGAGATCGGAATTCAGCTGCGAATTCTCTTCCATTCCTGCTTTTCCCCTTATCGTGAGTGAGGTCTGCCGCTTCGTGGGCGCTGTCAAACGCATCGGAACATATACGTGGACGAAGTAGCCTCTCGTATCCTATCCACATGGTGCTCACGTGTCGAGCTGAACTGGATCGAGCGCGTGGCTCGGTGCGAGCATCGGTGCTGCGATGATGGAATATTGGTGCGGGCGCGATGTTGCCAACGCCGCGACACTGCCAATACTGTGATAATGCTTACACATATTGCTGTTGATAATGAATCATGATAATTCCTTGGAGTGTTACAGTTGCCTTGAGTCACAGCGAATGTGACTCGGCAAAGTAGCACATAGCACACAAGCACATGAATGGAGTGGTTCATATGGCTGATCAAAGAGTTGCAGTTATCACGGGCAGCGGTCGCGGCATCGGCAAGGGCATCGCGGAGCGTCTGGCGAAGGACGGATACGCCGTGGTCATCGCGGATCTGGACCCGGGCACCTCTGAGGCGACAGCGCAGGAACTCGTCAGCAAGGGCTTCAAGGCGGTCAGCGTCGCAGGCGACGTCTCCAAGAAGGCAGACCACGAGAAGTTCGTGCAAAAGGCAGTCGACGAGTTCGGCCGGCTGGACACCTACATCAACAATGCGGGCATCGCGCAGATCAAGCTGCTGCAGGACGAGACTCCCGAGGACATCGAGAAGATCTTCAGCATCAACGTCTACGGCGACCTCTACGGCATTCAGGCAGCGGCAGAGCAGTTCCGCAAGCAGGATGACGGCGAGCACATCCGCAAGATCATCAACGCTTCCAGCATCGCCGGCCATATCGCCTTCGATCTGCTTGGCGCATACTCGGCGACCAAGTTCGCAGTGCGCGGCCTGACTCAGGCGGCGGCGAAGGAGCTGGGGCGCGACCATATCACGGTCAATGCCTACTGCCCGGGCATCGTCGGCACCGCCATGTGGGATTTGATCGACGACAAGATGGTCGAGCTCAACGGCGGCGAGAAGGGCCAGTACCTCAAGCAGTACGCGCAGTCGATCACCCTGGGCCGCGTGGAGACGCCGGAGGATGTAGCCAACTACGTGTCCTATCTTGCTTCGACCGGCTCCGATTACATGACCGGCCAGGCGGTGCAGATCGACGGCGGCATCCAGTTCATCTGATCATCGCCTGATTGCTGCATTTCGCCGTTTTGCGTGTTGTGGTTGCCGCAACGACGCCGCACCAAGGCTTTGCCGATACGACCCCATGCATGCGGTTGGCGGCGTGCGCAGGCAGCGCAATCGGCGGCAGACAGTAGGCAGTAATCGGTAGATAATATAGATAATAATTATGCAAAGGCCTCGCCGTGTTCACGGCGGGGCCTTTGCCGTATTCAGTGCCTCTGTTTGTGTGTCTCTGCTCGCGCACCTCATGGATGCGCAGCGCATGCTGACCTATGACGCGTAACTCCCTAATGCAGAGCGTCCATAACTCTTAGCGCAAGATGAATCTTCGGCGAACCACAGATGAAAACTGCTCAATACTGAGGGATTGCTCAGTGCGATTCAGATAACGTGGAATCGAGAGCAGGAACTGACTGTCAGACAGGACGTATGGCTGACGAGGGGAGCAAGAGAGCATGGACGAGGGGACAGAAGCACAATCGGTGGCGTGGACGGCATTTCACATTCTCGCGGTTATTGGTGTCATCGTCGGTATGATTGCATGCGCGTTTTTGACGGGCGCTGACATGATTCACGTCGGGATGGGGGTTCTTGTGGCTCTTGCGGTTGGCGGCATACTTGGCGCAATGATACTGCCCGGGCGGGTTCCTCGCAGACGATAGCGTGCTGCGCGAGTGCTGCGGCTGCTGCTGCGGGTTCCGTGGCGGACGTTGTGGATTTTGTAGGCTTGTAGGCTTTGCGGACCTTGCAGATTTTGTAGAGCCTACGAGACAATCGATATGTCTCGCAATCCGATCAGAGGCATTTTTCGTATGCATTTGGGCTGTAAGGGGAGCCGGAGTCATAGAATGATTGCCGGAACAAATTACGGAACACTTTCCACGGAACACTTTCCACAGAACATTTCCCCAATGATCGGAGTCGCGCATGCCCTTGCTCTTTGCTGTGCTGATCGGAGCGCTTCTTCCACTGCAGACCGTCATCAACACGCGCCTGCGCTGGCTGCTGCATTCGCCGTTGCGCGCCTCGCTGGCGTCCTTCGGCGTCGGCACGGCATG
Source organism: Bifidobacterium tibiigranuli (assembly GCF_022655035.1). Lineage (GTDB taxonomy): Bacteria > Actinomycetota > Actinomycetes > Actinomycetales > Bifidobacteriaceae > Bifidobacterium > Bifidobacterium tibiigranuli_A. The sequence goes on from NZ_JALCUA010000002.1 coordinate 140,414, forward strand.
CCTGATTGTCGCAGTGATGGCGAGCGATGCGGGCTGGCCTATATCGCGGAGCTTCATTGCGCAGCAGCCGTGGTGGATCTGGTTGGGCGGAGCGTGCGGAGTCGTGTTTCTCACAGGGAACATCGTGCTGTTCCCCAGGCTCGGCAGCGTGCAAACGGTGGTGATGCCGATTCTGGGGCAGATTCTCGCCGCCGATGTCATTGATTCCTGCGGCTGGTTCGATGCGCAGGTCCGGCCGTGGTCCTGGTCCCGGGCGACAGGCACGTGCCTGGCCATCGCAGGCATGCTGCTTGTCGTGGCCGGGCCTGACGTGCTGTACCGGCGTATTCACAGCGATCAGCCGGCGACCGATGTCTCTCAGGGGCGCGAACTGCATGGGCGGGCCGGTGCAGGGCGCTGGATATGGCGTCTTGCCGGGCTGGGCATGGGAACGCTCAGCGCGATGCAGACTTCGGTTAACGGGACCCTCGGCGTTCATATGCATTCCGCGATTGCTGCGTCGCTGGTGTCCTTCCTCGTCGGCTTGGTGATACTCGCAGTGGCGGTGTTGGTTGAGACGCTGCAGCGTTCGGCCCGGCGTCCTGCGGCGGTTGGCGCGGTTGGTGCAACTGGCGCAAATGGCATGGCTGACGCGGCTAGCGGCGAGAATACAGCACCAAAGCCGCTGGTGAAACAACCGGTGAAATGGTGGCATTAGATAGGCGGTGCGCTGGGTGCGACCTTCGTCTACGGCAACGCGATGCTCGCCCCGCTGCTGGGCACGGGGCTTACCGTCGTCGTGGTTCTGCTGGGGCAGCTTGGCGGCAGTCTGGTCGTGGACCAGTTCGGTGTGCTTGGAGCCGCCTGCCGACCAGTCAAGGCGATCCAAGTATGTGGTGTGGTTGTGCTGATTGCCGGAGCCGCATTGATGCGGCTTGGGTGAGGATGTAGAGGGATGTGCGGTTCTACGTGTCGAGCTGTTGCTATGCGTCGATAAGCGTGTAGCCGTGCGTGGCGACGACTTCGCGAAGTTTGGCGAGGTAGGTCTCGGCGGCATGGGAGAGTTTGGCGCGTTCGTTGCTGATCCAGCCGAGCAGCATGGTCTCATCAGATTCGAGCGGCACGGTGACGATCTTCTCATTGTTGAGATCGCCGTTGTCAATGCCGGTGCACACTGTGTAGCCGTTGAGCCCGATGATGAAGTTGAGGATCGTCGCCCGGTCGGTCACGTTGATCTGCTTGGGGGAGTACTCCGGCCAGACAGCCTCCTCGGCAAAGTAGAAGCTGCCATCCTCGCCCTGCTCGTACTGGATGAAGGGATAGGGCTTGAGATCGTCCATCGTCAGTTTGCGCTTCGCGGCAAGCGGATTGCTGCGGGCGATGAATACGTGCAGCGGCGCGCGGAAGAGCGGGTGGAATTCGAGATGCTTCTCACGCAGCAGCTTGCCAATCACGTCCTTGTTGAAGTCCGAGAGGTACAGTATGCCGATTTCGGAAAGCATGTTCGCAACCTGCGTGATGATGTCTTTCGTTCGGGTCTCGCGAATCGTGAACTCGTATTCGTCGGATTTGGTCGAATTGATCATCTCCACGAAGGCTTCCACGGCGAACATGTAGTGCTGCGTGGAGACGGCGCACAGCTGCTTGCGCGGCTTTGCGTTCTTGTAGCGCTCTTCGAGCAGCGCGGCCTGGTCAAGCACTTGCCGGGCATAGGTGAGGAATTCCGCGCCGTCGACAGTCAGCGCGATGCCCTGCGAGGAGCGGGTGAAGATCTCGATATGAAGCTCGTTCTCCAGTTCCTTCACCGAGGAGCTCAGGGCCGGCTGCGACACATAGAGCTCGTGCGAGGCCTCGTTCATGGAGCCGCATTCGACTATCTTGACGATGTACTTGAGTTGGAGCAGAGTCATAAATATCTTGTATAGCATCGAGGGTATACGTAAAGGCTACTTATAACGACATGTGGCTTCGGGACGGTGCCAAACTGCGTCAATATGGCCGCGCAATGTGGCTTGTAATCGAAGGTTATACGCTGCTTGGACAGACCTTGGCCGGTTTCGACTGTCTTTGGCGACGGTCTAGTTTATTAGATTCGTACGCCAAGACGTTGCAGGTCGCGCCGGGCCGTATCCGCGTCGGTGAAGGGCAGTCCGTGAATGCCGACGGCGTTGGCCCCGTTGACGTTGCGGGCGGTGTCGTCGAAGAAGACGCAATGCGCGGCCTGCAAGCCGAATCGCTGCATCGTCAGTTCGTAGATGTCGGCATTCGGCTTGCGTTTGCGTTCGAAGCCGGAGACCACAGTGCCGCCAAGTGCGGCTTCGAGCTGCGGGAAACGGTCAAAGGCCGTGTGGAAAGTCTCATGCGACCAGTTGGTCAGCCCCCATGCGCCGATGCCTGCGTCGCGCAGGTCGGTGAGCAGCTCTTCCATGCCAGGAACCATGCGGGGCAGCGAGTCGGCGTAATGCGCAATGTAATACGTAAAGACTTTCGCCATGTCGTCGCCGAATTCCTCGCGATACTGCACGATGAGATCGGCGAACTCCTCGCCCGAATCCATATGATCCTCGTAGCGGTAGAAGCCATATGGGTCGTCGTCGGCGCAGATCTCGTCTACCAGATCATCGGGGAAATGACCTTCGAGGCACGCCCGGCACTGCCAGTCGATGAGCACACCGCAGAAGTCGAATATCACATCGGTGATTGTGCTGTCCGCGCTATCGGTGGTCATCTCATCGGCCGTCTGAGGCGTGTCGGTCATCGTTCTGCTCCATTTCTGATGGCGTTGCTGGGCGCAATGCTCGCGTGCACCAGCGTAACGCATGGGTACGGCGAGGGCATTCGCGGATATGGCTCAGGACAACAGGTCTTCGATGGCTTCACCGATCGTACGAACGACGTCCGAAGCGACAATCGGGTGTCCGGCATTATCCTCGGCGACGACGGGCGGCATGCCGAACACCTGCGGTGGCTGCCAGCCCTGCTGATCGCTGTCCGCGGCGATTCCGGCTGCCATGCCGTGCAGATAGGCGGCCGAAGCGGCCACTTCAATGCTCAGTGCAGCATCCTGCTGCAACAGTCCATCCTGCTGGGCGAGCAGCGCGCCCATAATGCCCGCCAGCACGTCGCCAGCCCCAGCGGTGGCGAGCCAAGCGGGCGCTGAGCCGGAAACCAGCGTGCGTGTGCCGCCATCGCCATCGTCGCCGACCACAATGGTGACAGCGCCTTTGAGCAGCACGGTCGCACCGGTGACCTCATGCGCCCGCTGCGCCCAATGCCACGGCTCGGCCTGCACCTGGGCGCGGTCGATGTCCTCACCGAAATCGGCAAGCAGATCGGCCAACTCGCCCGCATGCGGGGTGATGACTACCTGCGGCGGCACATGGGCGGGCAGCAGATCGAGCGCGCCGGCATCGATGCATATCGCCGGCATATCGTAGGCCTCGATGGCGCTTGGCCCATCCTGCGGTGCGGCTGCTGCGGCGTTGATATCATCCGCAGCATCTATGACGTTCCCAATGTCCCCAGCGTCCCCAGAGGCTGGCGAACCCGGCTCGGCATCGTCGTCGTTCAGCGCGTCACCTGTCGAATAGTGGGCGAGCAGGGCGGCTATCGTGCTGCGCTGCGCGTCGATGCCGGTCTCGTCCGCATCCGCGCTGGGCACGCCCGACCCGACGACCCATGACTGCACGCGCCCCTTGCCAATCACGGCCTCGGGCACGGCGTTCAGCACCATATCCTGGGCGCGCTGCGGTCCCAAGTAGCGAATCATGCCGGCGTTTGTACGGGCTGCCGCCGCCGTGCCCAGTACTGCCGCGCCCGGGAAGCGCGTGGAGCCGGTGATCAGCCCGACAACGCCGCGCGAGTACTTGGCATCATCCAGATGGGGGAGCCGAATGGACTGACGCGCCAGCTCGTCATCGATCGCCTCGATTGCAGGCTGCTGTTCGTCGAAGTCGAAGTCGAAATCGACCAGCGTGACCGCGCCGCACGCGTATGCGGCGGGCGGCAGCATCGCGCAGGGCTTCATCGCGCCGAACATCGCCGTCGCATCCGCCGGAATGTACGGGCCGGGCAGCGAGCCATCGTCCACGCCGATGCCGGATGGCGTATCGATGGCAAGCACCAAGGGCGTATCGCGGTCGTATGCGGCCTGCGGATCGTGAATCGCTGGGCCGGCGGGCGGCTTCCCATCAAGGCCCAGCGACTTCGCGAGAGTCGAGGGAATGCCGCGCAACGCGCCCTTGATGCCGATGCCGGTCATTGCATCAAGCAGCAGGTCGGCCTGCGAGGCCAGCATAATGGCTGTGTGAAGCCGTTCGCCCGCCTCGCCCGCGCTGAATCCCGAAGCGCATCCGGGAATGTCGGACTGCGGGTCGAGCACCAGCACCTTGCCGCCTGCCTGTACAAAGGCGGCGAAGGCTTCCTCGTGCAGCGAACGGCCCACGGCTATGGCCGTGACGGCAGCGCCATCGCGGACCAGCTCGGCGGCCGCATACAAGCCGTCCCCGCCATTGTCGCCGGCACCGGCGAGCAGAATCACCTGCGATTGCGCGATGTCCAAGTCGGCATCGGCGAGCAGCTGCAAAGCCATAGTGGCTGCGGCGCTTGCCGCCATGCGCATCAAGGGCACATCTCGCTCAAGCAGCGGCCGCTCCATCGCCCGGATGGTCGGCACGGCATAGGCGGTGTGCAGCAGAGTGGTCAGACGTTCCGAATCCTCAGCATGGCGTTCCATACGACCTCCCGATTGCAGCGGTTGCTTACGCCACCAACTGTAGTCCCTGGCCTAGGTCGCCAATCAATAGTTCATGTTGGAAAACGTACGATAACCGCAGCTCAGTGTACGTTTTCCGGTACGAGTCCCGTCATCATGACAGGAAACGTACGCTGACGATGGGGCCGGGCAGGGTGGGGCAGAGCCGTGGTGAAGGCGAGGTGGGAACAAGAGCTAGGACGAGGGCAAGGAACAGCGAGGCTGGCCGATGTGTGGTCAGACTCGGTCTACTCCTCGGCGACCAGGTCCAAATACGTGTCGTTCCACAGGTCTTCATCGCCATCGGGCATGAGCAGCACGCGCTCGGGGTTGAGCGCCTGCACTGCGCCCTCGTCGTGGGTGACCAGGATGATCGCTCCCTCGTACTTGGCGATGGCCTTGAGAATCTCATCGCGCGAGACGGGGTCGAGATTGTTGGTCGGCTCATCAAGCAGCAGCACGTTGGCCTTCGAAGTCACCAGCGTCGCCAGCGCCAGACGCGTCTTCTCGCCGCCGGAAAGCACGCTTGCCGGCTTCATTGCGTCATCGCCGGAGAACAGGAAGCTGCCCAGAATCGAGCGGGCATGCGTATCGTCAAGCTCAGGAGCCACATGCTGCAGGTTCTCAAGCACCGACGAGTCGAGATCGAGCGTATCGTGCTCCTGCGCGAAGTAGCCGATCTTGCAGCCATGGCCGTAGATGACTTCGCCCGTATCAGGCTGCTCCTCGCCGGCCAGCAGGCGCAGCGTCGTGGTCTTGCCTGCGCCGTTGTAGCCCAGGATGACCACGCGCGAGCCCTTGTCGATGGCCAGGTCGATGCCAGCGAAGACGATATTCGAGCCGTAGGCCTTGGAGATCTCCTTGGCGGTGATCGGCGTACGGCCGCAAGGCGCTGGCTCTGGGAAGCGGATATCCGCCACCTTCTCCTGCGTCTCAGCCTCGCTGGTCTGCGAGAGCAGACGCTCGGCTCGGCGCATCATGTTCTGCGCGGCGACGGCCCTGGTGGCCTTGGCGTGCAGCCTGATGCCCTGCTTCATGAGGCGGTCGGCCTTCTTCTCGGCGACTTCGCGCTCGCGGCGGCGGCGCTCCTCGTCGACCACGCGCTGATGCAGGTAGGCCTTCCAGCCCAGCGCATACATGTCGATCTGCCCCGTCTGCGCGTCGAGATGCCAGACCTTGTTCACGACTTCGTCCAGCAGCTCGGTGGAGTGGGAAATGACAAGGAAGCCGCCCTCGAAGCGCTTGAGATAGCTGCGCAGCCACTCGATCGAATCGGCGTCCAAATGGTTGGTCGGTTCGTCCAGAATCATGGTGTCGGCGTCCGAGAACAGGATGCGCGCCAGTTCGATGCGGCGGCGCTGACCGCCGGAAAGCGTGCCCAGCGGCTGCTCCATCGTCTCCTGCGGCAGCCCCAGGCTGTCGGCCATGGCGATGGCCTCGGACTGCGCCGCATAGCCGCCGGCCTTTTCGAAGTCCTGCATGGCCTTGTCGTAGCGATCCATGGCCTTCGTCATGATATCGGGGTCGGGATTGGTCATATCCTTCTCCGATTTGCGCAGCCGGGTGATGATCGCGGCGATATCGCGGGCGCTCATCAGCCGGTCGAGCGCGGTCTGCTGCGGGTCTGCGGCGTGGGTGTCCTGCGGCAGATAGCCCAGCTTGCCGCTGATGCGCACCTTGCCCGCTGCGGGGAGCATGTCGCCGGTTATGACTCTGGTCAGCGTCGTCTTGCCGGCGCCGTTGCGGCCGACCAGACCAATCTTGTCGCCTTTGGCCACATGGAAGTCGGTGGGATGGAGCAGCGTGCGCGCGCCGATCTGAATCTCAAGTCCCTGTGCCTCAATCGCCATGGCCTACCTACCGTCTTTCTTCGTGCAGCTTTCGATGAACTGTTCCGCGACTGTCGCTGCGGCCGTCAGCCGCAACCTGCTCCATCAGCTGATTGCCTATCAACTGATTCAACCGACTGCCTATCACGTGATTGTCATCCGTATAGTCGTTATCCAACGGAGCATCATCATAGCGAGGGGGTATCGATGTACGGCGTTGCGGATGGCCGGGCGCATGCAAAAGCTGGGCGGTTCGGCGTGCTCCGAACTCCGAAATGCGCTGATTCGCCCAGCAATCCGGCGATTTTTCGTCTGCCTAAGCTGCTTAAGCTGCTTGATCTTGCTGTTGCTGCGGCAGCAGACGCCGCCACGGAAGATAGATGACGATTGCGCTCAGCGTGGCGAATACAATCAGCACCACGGCGAAGAACCTCGACGTGTCCATGAGGTGCACGCCGATGGCCACCGTCGACCAGATGACGACTACTCCGCACACCCAATCATGCATGCGGGCGTTCATGAACACGGATATGGCGACCAGCAGCACCAGCAGCGCGAGCGTCGAGATGGACTGCACGATTATATTGCTGCCCTTGGGGTCGAAATAGCGCGAGACGACGTGCATGATATTCGCGATGGTCGCCACGGCGAGCCATGAGCCGTACAGCGACAGCGGCACCCAATCCAACAGGTTATGCTCCTGACCTCGGCTCATCGCGCACAGCGTCCAGACGGCGATCAGCAGCAGCGCGATCAGGATGATGCTGGCGAGGAGCTGGCGGCTATGCCAGACGGCAAGCCATGCGATATTCAGCGCGCAGGTGACGACGAACAGCGCCCCGCGCGTGGTTATCGGCAGCGGGCCGAGGCGTTCGCGGCCCTTGTCGCGGCTCAGAATCACCACCCAGAGTGCGAGCGCGATGTAGATCACCACCCAGATCGTGAATGCGTACCCCGCCGGCATGAACCAGGTTGTGGCCTCATTGGAGACTTCCTCCGTGGTGACGCCGCCCAGCTTGCCAAGTTCGGCGAAGGCGTTAAAGACCAGCATTGCCGCCCATGACGCCCAAAGAATAATTGCCTCGGTATGCATCCACGGCTGCGCGGCCCCGTCATTGGAGCCGCTGCCGGATGGCTTCGCAGAAACTCCTGCGTTGGCGGGTGTCGTGGTATTGGAATTGTCGGGCGTTGTCATGTACCTCTCCCTGACGTGTCTGGACCGTTATATGCGGACCATGCTGTGCTGTGGTTGTGCTGTGTGCCCGGATTCGGCATATCCGAAAACCTCATGCCTGCCGGATTACCATACCTGGTCGCAATGCCGAGTTCCGGCGCGCGAAACGGTTGGACAACCTGTATGCAAGTATATATCGGCCGCATGCATCGGATGCGGTGCCGATTCCAGCGCAATGTGCCTAGGATGAAGAGCCGCGTGTCGAAAGTCGAACACATGTTCGAAAATAGTCTGAACATGCGGTATTCTTGGGTGGAATCACGAACGGCTTATTGGAGGTATTCGGTGTCTTCTCAAACAGTGGCTTCTCATTCGGCAGCGCACAGCGCCCTGGCGCAGCACGACGCGGCCGCGGAACGCGTTCTGGACAGCGAATCGTTCCTTTCGAGGGAGCTGGCGAAGGCGCGTCTGAAAGGCTCGGATGGTTCGCTGGTAGCGGATATTTCGCATATTCCCAGTGATTTGAAGATCACCATCCAAGGCGCTCGCGAGCATAACCTGCGCAATGTCGATCTGGCGATACCGCGCAACCGTATGGTCGTGTTCACCGGGCTGTCAGGCTCGGGCAAGTCCTCGCTGGCCTTTGACACCCTGTTCGCCGAAGGCCAGCGGCGCTATGTCGAGTCGCTCAGCGCCTACGCCCGTCAGTTCCTCGGCCAGATGGACAAGCCCGATGTGGACTTCATCGAAGGGCTGAGCCCCGCCGTCTCCATCGATCAGAAGACCACGAACCGCAACCCGCGCTCCACCGTCGGCACCATCACCGAGATCTACGATTATCTGCGTCTGCTGTTCGCCCGCACAGGCATCCCGCACTGCCCGGTGTGCGGCGAACTCGTCAGCGCCCAGACGCCGCAGCAGATGGTCGATACCTTGCTTACCTATGCTGAGCGCACGCGCTTCCAGATACTTGCGCCGGTCGTGCGCGGGCGCAAGGGCGAATTCGAGGATCTGCTTGAGCTGCTGCGCGGCGACGGCTACTCGCGCGCGCTCATCGACGGCGAGATGCGCCAACTCTCCGACGACATCAAGCTCACCAAGCAGAAAAAGCACACGATCGAGGTCGTCGTGGACCGCTTGGTCATCAAGGACGGCATACGGCAGCGACTCACGGATTCCATAGAGACCGCGCTCAAACTGGCCAAAGGCATCGTCATCATCGACTTCGTGGATCTTGACGCCAAGGACCCAAACCGTCGCCGGCCCTTCTCCGAGAAGCGCGCCTGCCCGAACGGCCACCAGCTCGACCTCGACGAGATTGAGCCGCGCACTTTCTCATTCAACGCACCGTACGGCGCATGCCCGGAATGCACCGGCATCGGCTTCAACCTCGAAATCGACCCGGAGCTGGTGATTCCAGATCCAGACAAAACCCTGAGTGAAGGCGCCATCGAGCCGTGGGGCATGACCAAGGGCACCGGCGAATACTACCGCCATGTGCTCGAAGGCTTGGGCGAAGAGATGGGCTTCAGCCTCGATACCCCGTGGAAGAAGCTGCCCGAGGACGTGCGCCATTCCATCATGTACGGTCATGATTTCAAAGTCAACGTGTCCTATCGCAACCGGTGGGGCCGCATGCGCGAGTATTCGACCGGCTTCGAAGGCGTGGTGCGCACATTGATGCGCCGGCATGACGAGACCGATTCGGATCAGATGAAGCAGTACTACGAATCGTATATGCGCGAAGTGCCGTGCCAGGCCTGTCACGGCAAGCGGCTGCGCCCCGAGGTGCTGGCGGTCACGGTCAACGACCAGTCCATCGCGGATGTCTGCGATATGCCCGTGGAGCATGCTCTCGCCTGGGTCAACGAGCTGAAGCTGACTGGTTCTGCCGCGAAGATCGCCGGTGAGGTGCTCAAGGAGATTCGCGCCCGACTGGGCTTCCTCAACGATGTCGGGCTGAATTACCTGACCCTGTCGCGCGCTGCCAAAACCCTGTCCGGCGGCGAGGCGCAGCGCATTCGCCTAGCTACGCAGATCGGCTCGGGGCTGGTGGGCGTCATGTATGTGCTTGATGAGCCGTCGATTGGCCTGCACCAGCGTGACAACGAACGACTGATTTCCACGCTGCATCATCTGCGCGACCTGGGCAATACGCTGATCGTGGTCGAGCATGATCAGGAAACCATTGAGAAGGCCGATTGGCTGGTCGATATCGGCCCGGGGGCCGGCGAGCATGGGGGAGAAGTCATCTACTCCGGACCTTCGAAGCACCTCGTTGAAGCCTCGCGTTCGGTGACAGGGGACTATCTGGCCGGCCGGCGCAGCATCGCCGTGCCCGCGAGGCGCCGCAAGGTGCGCAAGACCAAGCAGCTCAAGGTCGTGGGCGCGCGCGAGAACAATCTGCGCAACCTGACCGTGAACTTCCCCGTAGGCGTCATGACCTGCGTCACCGGCGTCTCCGGCTCGGGCAAGTCCACGCTGGTCAACTCGATTCTCTACCCGGTGCTGGCCGACAAGCTTAACGGCGCGCGCATCGTGCCGGGCAAGCACACCCGCATCGAAGGCGTGGACCAGTGCGACAAGGTGATTCACGTCGACCAGAACCCCATCGGCAGAACGCCCCGCTCCAATCCGGCGACCTACACCGGCGTGTGGGACAAGATTCGCACGCTCTTCGCCAAGACGCCGGAGGCGCAGGTGCGCGGCTACGGCCCCGGACGATTCTCCTTCAACGTCAAGGGCGGGCGCTGCGAAGCCTGCCATGGCGATGGCACGCTCAAAATCGAGATGAACTTCCTGCCGGACGTCTACGTGGAATGCGAGGAATGCCACGGCAAGCGCTACAACCGCGAGACGCTCGAAGTCACTTACAACGGCAAAACCGTCGCCGATGTGCTCAACATGCCGATCGAGGAGGCCGCGCAGTTCTTCAAGGCTTATCCCTCCATCGCCCGGTATCTTGACACCTTGGTGCAGGTGGGGCTGGGCTATATCCGTCTCGGGCAGCCAGCGCCGACCCTGTCCGGCGGCGAATCGCAGCGCGTCAAGCTCGCCACCGAGCTGCAGCGCCGCTCGACCGGCAGCACCGTCTATATTCTGGACGAGCCGACCACCGGTCTGCACTTCGAGGACGTGCGCAAGCTGCTGCTCGTGTTGGATGGTCTGGTCGATAAGGGCAACACGGTGATTGTCATCGAGCACAACCTCGATGTCGTCAAATCCGCTGACTGGCTTATCGATCTCGGCCCGGAAGGCGGCGATGGCGGCGGCACCATCGTGGCCGAAGGCACGCCGGAGCAGGTCGCCCAATGCGAGGAAAGCTGGACGGGGCGCTTCCTCAAGCCGATGCTGGCATGACGAAGCCCGACGCTGCATCAGAGGGAAGGCTATGACAGGAATCATCGAGAGGCACAGCCCGGACGAATGGCGCAGAACGGCCAGCACGACCGCCAAGCGGCTGGGCGACTCGCGTGACCTGTTTCGCCCCAAGACCGGCGATATCCCGGCCGAGCCGGGCGTCTACAAATGGCGCGACGGCGAAGGCCGCGTGATCTACGTCGGCAAGGCCAAGAATCTGCGCAACCGATTGACCAACTACTTCCAGCCGCTCAGCCAGCTGCACCCGCGCACGCAGACGATGGTGCTCACCGCCAGAAGCCTGGAATGGACCGTGGTCGGCACCGAGCTTGAGGCGCTGACGCTGGAATACACGTGGATCAAGGAATTCGATCCGCGCTTCAACGTGGTGTTCCGCGACGACAAGACCTACCCGTATCTGGCGGTTTCGGTGGGCGAGGACGTGCCCCGCGTCTGGGTGACGCGCAACCGCAAACGCAAGGACACACGGTATTTCGGCCCGTACGCGAAGGTATGGGATCTGCGGCACTCGCTCGACAAGCTGCTCAAGACCTTCCCGGTGCGCACCTGCTCACCCGCCGTGTTTCATCGGGCGCAGATGACCGGGCGGCCGTGCCTGCTTGCCTCCATTGGTAAATGCTCCGCGCCCTGCGTGGGCCGGATTGGTCTGGATGAGCATCGGCGCGACTGCGAGCGGCTTGTCGGCGTGCTCACCGGACGTTTCGGCAAGAGCTATATCAGCTCGCTGACCCGCGAGATGAAACAGGCCAGCGCCGACATGGAATTCGAACGGGCCGCACGGCTGCGCGACCAGATTCAGATGCTGCAGACCGTCGGCGAGCAGAACGCCGTCGTGTTCAGCCAGGATGTCGACGCGGATGTGTTCGGCTTGGAATCCGACGAACTTGAAGCCTCGGTGCACGCATTCTTCGTGCGCTCCGGCTCGATACGAGGCGAACGCAATTGGAGCGTGGAGCGCGTTGAAGACGTCAGCGATACCGAGCTGATTTCGGACCTCATCGTGCAGGTGTATTCGGATATCGCGACAGCTGACAGCGCTGAAACACAGCATGAAACACAGCATGGATCGGAGCACGAAGCACGAGAAATCTCGAACTTCGATACCAGCGGCGAGACGAGAGTCAGCAGCACGACGGAAGGTGGCGTCGAGTCGCAAGATACGCCCGATGCGGCGCAGCCTAGCCATGCGTCGGTGCATATTCGCGCGCAGCGCAATGCCCTTGGCTCCACGCAAACCGTCACCGCCACCGATGCGCTGTCTCGCGCCCAGGCAACACGCGAACGACGAGAGCGTCAGGAGCAGACCGGACGGGCCGATCTGCTGGCGCCAATCGCCCCGATACCACGCGAAATCATCGTGCCGATCGAGCCCGCGCGCCGTGCCGAGTTGGAAACCTGGCTCAGCCAGTTGCGCGGCTCCGCAGTGACGATTCACGTTCCTGCGCGCGGCGAGAAGAAAGCGCTTATGGAGCGCGCCAACGACAACGCCAAGCAGGCGCTGCAGCGCAGCAAGCTCAGCCGCATCAGCGACATGGGCGCCCGCACCCAGGCGATGAATGACGTCGCCAAGGCGCTGGGCCTCAAGCAAGCCCCACTGCGCATCGAGGGATATGACATCTCCAACACCATCGGCGGCATCTTCCAGGTCGCTTCGATGGTGGTATTCGAGGATGCCATTGCGAAGAAGTCGGAATACCGACGATTCGCGATACGCGGCGACGACGGCAAAGGCGCTCTTGACGACTTGAGCGCCGTCTACGAGACGCTTACCAGGCGCTTCAAGCATGGCAACATCGCCGGTGACTCAGGCGAAGATCTCGAAAGCGAGCAGCGCATTCGCAAAGCTACGGAGCATGGCTTGGCTGAGGGCGCGGATACGAAAGAAGAAAACGCCAGTGACTCCAATGTTACCGACATTGCGGCTGCATCCGCTGCATCCGTTACATCCGCTGCTGACGCACCTGCGAATACAGCCGCAGCCGCAGATGCTGCCACAGCCGACGAGCCAATCGTGCAGCAGAACGCCGAACGCCATCACTTCGCCTATAAACCGAACCTGATCGTCGTCGACGGCGGCAAACCGCAGGTCATGGCGGCGGCCAAGGCACTGCGAGACTCCGGCGTGGACGATGTGGCCGTATGCGGTCTGGCGAAGCGGCTGGAAGAGGTCTGGGTGCCGGACGACGACTATCCGATCATTCTCAAGCGCCAGTCCGAAGGCATGTATCTGCTGCAGCGCGTGCGCGACGAATCGCACCGTTTCGCCATCACCTACCACCGCCAGACGCGGCGCAAGGGCGCTTTGCGCTCGGCGCTGGACGATATTCCGGGCGTCGGCGAAGCCTACCAGAAGCGGCTTCTCAACGCCTTCGGATCAGTCAGGGCGATGCGGCAGGCCTCACTCGAGGATCTGATGGCAGTCAAAGGCGTCGGCAAGGCGAAGGCCGAGACCATCTACAACGCCTTGCACAAGGATGGCTCATGACTCTCGTCGCCGGGCTTCGGCTAGCATAAGATTTCAGCGAGGGAGGCATTCATGTCAGCGTCGCGTCATCACGAGAGGGGAATCGCATGAACCGTGCAGACCATGCAGACCGCGCAGAGCAGTCTGCGCCGAAGCGTCGCTGCGCGGTGCTGGGCAAGCCCATCGCGCACTCGTTGTCGCCGGTGCTACACAACGCGGCATACCGAGCGCTGAATCTTGATGGCTGGGAGTACAGCCGCGAGGAAGTCGGCGAAGAGGAGTTCGAGGGTTTTCTCACATCGCTGGACGGTACGTGGGCCGGCCTGAGCCTGACCATGCCGTTGAAAAAAACCGTGATGGCCTATGGCACGCCTCAGGACCAGTGGAGCCGGGAACTCGGTCTCGCCAACACGGCGGTGTTCCGCAGTGAATCGGGCGTGCACGACGCATCGCACGTTGCTGCGGACAGCACGGTTGCGCACAGCACGGTTCCGTACAATGCTGCCGTGCGCGATATTGCGCTGTACAACACCGATGTCGATGGCATTGTGCTTGCCTTCCGCCATGCGTGGGAGACGACGGCCGCTGGTTCGCTGCCAGGCAACGGCAAGCCGGCGAATGTCGTGATTCTGGGCAATGGTAACACCGCGCTGTCCGCGCTTGCCGCATGCGTGGTGATGACAGCAGGCGCGAGAATCGCCGTTGTGGCCCGGCACCCCGATGCGAACCCCGGCATTACGCGGTTCGCCGAGCGTTATGCAGATGCCGTCAGCGTGCAGCGGCTCGCTATGGAGGGCGACGATTTGGATACAGCCGTCGAGCGCATGAGCGATGCCGACATCGTGATCAGCACCTTGCCGGCGCATGCTGCCGACGGCATCGCGCAGTTGGTGCACGCAAAGCTTGCATTAGACGCTGTCCATGGCTCCGTTCATGGCACTGTCCATGGCACCTTGCTCGATGTCGCCTACGACCCACGTCCCAGCGCGCTGCAACGCGCGTGGTCGCAGGCCGGAGGCACCGTAATCGGCGGCGAGGAGATGCTGCTGTATCAGGCGATTGTGCAGGTGTGCCTGATGACCGGTCGCGACGCGAGCAGGTACCGCGTCGCTGAGCGGGCAACGAGGGCTGCGGGGGGTAGGGACGCCTTGGGGGATTCACCAGCTGAGCAGAGCGTAGCAGCCGGTGACATGGACGATGTACGGTTGGAGCAGGCGATGAGAGACGCATTACAGGAGGCATGGTGAGCGAGGCAAACGCATCCGAGGAGAACTCATTCGAGGACAGAGCATTCGAAGACAGGGCGGCTGGCGTAGCTGACGGGACTGACGGTGCTGCATCCGGCGACGCTAACTCGTCGGCGAAGTCGCAGCAGGAGCAGGGGTCGGCAGATTCCGCATCAGCGGCTGCAGCAGGCGAGCCGAAGCCTGCGAACGAGTTCGAGGTGCTGCTCATCACCGGCATGAGCGGCGCAGGCCGGTCGCATGCCGCTGATTGCGTCGAGGATATGGGCTGGTATGTGGTCGACAATATGCCGCCGAAGCTGTTGGTGCCGCTGGTCGATATGATGACCGCCTCTGCCTCGAAGGTCCACAAGCTCGCCGCCGTCATCGACGTGCGTTCGCGCAGCTATTTCGACGATCTGTCGGTGGTGCTCGGCCACCTTGACGATCTGGGCGTCAAGACCAGGATCCTGTTCCTCGACGCGAGCGACGAAGTGCTTATCAAGCGCTATGAATCCGTGCGGCGGCCGCACCCGCTGCAGCACGGCAACCGGCTGATCGACGGCATCCACGAGGAGCGCGAGCTGCTGTCCAACCTCAAGGAACGCGCCGACACCGTCATCGATACGTCCAGCTTGAGCATCCACCAGCTTTCCACGAAGCTCTACGAGGCGTTGCTGGGCTCCGGGGCGTCCACGGTTTCCGTGCACATCTTCAGCTTCGGCTTCAAATACGGCATTCCGCTCGACGCGGACTTCGTCGCCGATGTGCGCTTCCTGCCGAACCCCTACTGGGTGCCGAGCCTGCGCGAACTGACCGGCCAGGACCGGCCGGTGAGCGACTACGTGCTGTCCAGCGACGGCGCAGGCGAATTCCTCGACGCCTACGAGAAGGCCGTGATGACCGCTATCGAAGGCTATGCGAAGGAAGACAAGCATTACGTGACCATCGCCGTGGGCTGTACGGGCGGGCAACACCGTTCGGTGGCGATGAGCGCCGCCTTGGCCCAGCGCCTACGTGTACATGGCCTGTCCGTGACGGTTTCGGCGCGTGAACTGCATCGGCGTCAGCGGAAACTCGGTGAGGCATAAATGCGCGCGCCGTTATGCAAATATCCATATCGTGAGATTTTCCATCTCAAATTTAATGACGCAAGGGCACTTTTGTCCAAGTCGTTAGGTAACACAGATAGCCGTGGCGTTGCGGGAATATCACCCGTTGACATGCCTTATCAGCATCAAGGAACGGGAAGTAGGAGGTCGATTCTTGGCTCTTCTTGACGATGTCAAAGGCGAACTCGCCGCAATAGAAAACGATTCGCCTGCTGCGAAAATGGCGCAGGCCTCTACGATGATGCGCTTTGGCGGCGGCTTGCGTCCGATGAACAATCAGGCCGTGATTTGCGCCCAGTTCGATTCGCTGCAGGCCGCAACCTGGCTGCAGGGCACTATCGCCGCGTACTTCCAGAAGGAGGCGACGGTAAGCCGCATCACGCGGCAGACGCCGAACGGCACGGTGCAGCGCTACGACCTGCTTGTGGAACGCGGCGCGACGGCGCTGGCGCTGCAGGCTGGCCTGCTCGATCGTCGCATGCGTCTGGTCAAGGGCCTGTCGGCCGATATCGTGGGCGGCAATATCGCCCAGATCAAGGCGGCATGGCGCGGGGCGTTCCTGGCGCGGGGAGCCATCTCCGACCCGGGCAAGGCCAGCTACCTGGAAATCATCTGCCCCTCGCATGAGACCGCGTTGGCGCTGCAAGGCGCTGCACGGCGGCTTGGCATTAGTGCGAAGGCCCGGCAGCTGCGCAGCTCGGAGCGTGTCACGCTGCGCGACCCCGATGCGATCGAACGCATGCTCATCCTCATGGGTGCACCGCATTCCGCCCGCGAATGGACTGGGAAGCGCTCAGACGGCGAGGCACGGGGCAAGGCGAACCGCCTGGCCAACTTCGATGACGCCAACATGCGCCGCAGCGCGAAGGCCGCAGCCGAGGCCAGCGAGAAGGTGCGCCGCGCCTTCGAGATTCTCGGCGACGACATGCCGGAGAATCTCAAGGTCGCTGGCCGTCTGCGCCTGGATCACGCTGACGCCAGCCTTGAGGAGCTGGGCCGGCTGGCCGAGCCGCCAATCACCAAGGACGCGATAGCAGGCCGTATCCGCCGTCTGCTGCAGCTTGCCGACAAGACCGAGAAGGCACGCCGGCAGAGCTGACTTGGCTAGGCCGGCAAGGCTTGGCCGAAGAATAGCCAGGCCTAAAGGGCATACAAGGCATACAATGAAAGCGTCGTGTTCGCATTGGGCGAGCACGACGCTTTGTTTATTGCTGACGGTATCATAAGTGTGGCGTACATCACGTCAGACTCTTCCCGCTTCAGTCGCGTCCAATGCGGGGGCGGCAAGGCGGTTAGGAAAGGATATTCATGAAGACTCTCAAGGATCTTGGAGATCTCAGTGGCAAGCGCGTCCTTGTCCGCGCTGATTTCAATGTCCCGCTCAAGGGCACTACCATCACCGACGACGGCCGTATCCGCGCCGCGCTGCCGACGATCAACGCACTGCGTGGCGAAGGTGCCAAGGTGATTCTCATGGCGCATCTGGGCCGCCCGAAGGGCAAGGTCGTTCCCGAGCTGTCGCTGGCTCCTGTGGCCAAGCGGCTGGGCGAACTGCTGGGCACCGATGTCACCCTGGCTTCCGACACCTACGGCGAAGACGCGCAGGCCAAGGTCGCAGCCTTGAAGGACGGCGACGTCGTGCTGCTCGAAAACGTGCGCTTCAACCCGGAGGAGACCAGCAAGGACGCAGCCGAGCGCTCGGCCTATGCCAAGAAGATCGCCGCGCTGGGCGACGTCTTCGTTTCCGATGGCTTCGGCGTCGTGCACCGCGCGCAGGGCTCCAACTACGATGTGGCCACCGATCTGCCGGCTGCAGCCGGCCTGCTGGTCGAGAAGGAAGTCACCGCGCTGTCCAAGGCCACCGACAACCCCGAGCGCCCGCTGACCGTGATTCTCGGCGGATCCAAGGTCTCCGACAAGCTCGGCGTGATCGAGAACCTGCTGTCCAAGGCCAATCGCCTCATCATCGGCGGCGGCATGGTCTACACCTTCCTGAAGGCCAAGGGCTATGAGGTCGGCGAATCGCTGCTCGAAGAGGACCAGATCGACAAGGTCAAGAGCTACATAGAGACCGCCGAGAAGAACGGCGTCGAACTCGTGCTGCCGACTGATATCGTCGTCAACGCCGGCTTCCCGGCGGGCGATACCCCGATCAACCCCGAGGTCGTTCCGGCTGACGCCATTCCGGCCGACAAGATGGGCCTGGACATCGGCCCGGATTCGGCCAAGCTCTTCCACGACAAGGTCGTCGACTCCAAGACGGTCGTGTGGAACGGCCCGATGGGCGTGTTCGAGGTTCCGCAGTTCGCCGAGGGCACCCGCGCCATCGCGCAGGCGCTGGTGGATGCGACTGCGGCCGGTGCCTTCACCATCGTGGGCGGCGGCGACTCGGCTTCCGCAGTGCGCAATCTGAACTTCCCGGAGAGCGGCTTCTCGCATATCTCCACTGGCGGCGGCGCCTCCCTCGAGTTCCTTGAGGGCAAGGAACTGCCGGGCCTGAAGGTGCTTGAGTAGTTCTCCTGCGGGAAAACGTATTCGTTGCGGGCATATCCTTGGTAAGGATATGCCCGCAATGCTATAATCGGCCTCGCGTTTGTCTGTGCGGCGCGATGTGGAGCCGGGCGAATTCACGCGGCGACATCCCGCATGAACGCGAACGCGCACAGGCATGAGAAAGGATGGCGGATGGCGGCGACACGCATTCCTCTGGTGGCGGGTAACTGGAAGATGAACTTCGATCATCTGGAGGCCACCTACTTTGTGCAGAAGCTGGCATGGCTCCTGCGCGATGCGCGATTCGACTACCGACGCTGCGAAATCGCCCTGATGCCGCCCTTCACCTCGCTGCGCAGCGTCCAGGTGCTTGTCGAAGCCGACAAGCTTTCCATGCATTACGGGGCGCAATCCGTCTCCGTCACCACGCAGGGAGCCTTCACCGGCGACGTCTCCGCCGACATGCTTGCACGGCTCGGCTGTCGCTATGTGATCGTAGGGCATTCGGAACGGCGCAAATACCATCCCGAGGATGATGCCAACATCGTCGACCAGGTGCGCGCCGTGCTGACCGCAGGCATGCAGCCGATCCTGTGCGTGGGGGAGAGCTTCGAGGAGCGCCGCCAGGGCATCCAGCTCGAATTCGCCGTCGGCCAGGTGCATGACGTCACTCGCGATCTGTCCGACGCCGAGGCTGCCAGACTCATCGTCGCCTACGAGCCGGTGTGGGCCATCGGCACCGGCATGGTCGCCACGCCACAGACCGCCCAGGACGCCGCCAAGGCCATCCGGGACGATCTGCGTGAGACCTTCGGCGCGCAAGTGGCCGAGGGCGTGCGCATCCTGTACGGCGGGTCGGTCACCTCCGGCAACGCCGCAGAGCTTATCGGAGAGGCCGATGTGGATGGCTTCCTTATCGGCGGCGCATCGCTGGATGTCGAGGAGCTGTCGCGCATCGCCAGGCTCATTGTGAAATCTGTCGGGAAGTCAGTTGGGAAATCAGCCGTGAAGCAACGGTGAAATCGACTCGCTGAGCATGCGAACTTGCGTTCGCGGCGAGAATACGCCATTTGTTCACCACCTTGCGCTATCCTTAAACAAGCATTCGTATATATGGAGGTTCACCTGTGTCCGCTATGGCCATCGTCAAGCTTGTCTTGGAAATCATTCTTGTCGTTTTCAGCGTTCTGCTCACGCTGCTGATTCTGATGCACAGGGGCAAAGGCGGCGGCCTGTCCGATATGTTCGGCGGCGGGCTGACGCAGAACGCCGGCACCTCGGGCGTGGCGGAGAAGAACCTGAACCGGTGGACCGTCATCATCGCTCTGCTGTGGGTGGCGATTGCAATCGCACTCGGGCTGATGTCGAAGTTCAACCTCGTTTGATGATTGTCGTCTGATACGGACGATAAAGGGCCTCATGATCGCTACGGTTATGAGGCCCTTCGCGTCGGTGAAATTTACTGATACGAAATTCACAGCATTGAAATTCGTACTGTTGGCCTTACAAAGTGCTAGATTGACCTATTCCCTATCCCGCCTCAACCGCTAAGGAATCCGATATGAGCGTAACCTCCGTTCCACTGTCCACCAGGCTGATTGTCGCCGATCTTGACGGCACGCTGCTGCATGACGCGCCGACCTTCGAAGAGCGTTTCCTCTCGCAGCGCTCCGTCGACGCGCTGGTGAAGGCGCACGAGCAGGGGTTGAAATTCGCCATATCGACCGCCCGACCGGTCAGCACGGGGCTGCATTTCGCACAACGGCTGCCGGTTGACGCATGCGTCTATCTCAATGGCGCATTGATTGATACGGATCCCGCACACTCGGATTTCAGCACGCTTACTTCTGGCGAGATGCCGACTGACGGGCATTTGCAGCGCATCGGGTTCTCCTCGCAGCGTGCATGCGAGACATGCCTCATGCTGCTCGATGCGATGCCTGGTCTGCAGCTCGGCATCGTGATGAACGATGTGCGGTACACCAATTTCGATGTCAGCGTGCTGTGGAAGACGCAGGAATATCGGATCACTGATTTCACCGATGTGCCCACGGGACAAGCCGACAAGATTTTCGTCATGCCGCAGCCTGAGCAACGCGCACAGCTTGCGAGTCTGATACCGCCTGATTTCAAGGTGAGCATATCCGAAGGAACCATGTGGATGCTGATGAATCCGCTGGCCAACAAGGAATCCTCGCTGCGCACTGTGTGTGAGCGACTTGGAATCGGGCTGGGGGAGACGGCCTCCTTCGGCGATGATCTCATCGATATCGACATGCTGAAAAGCTCCGGCACCGGCGTGGCCGTGGCCAATGCGAATCCTCGCGTGCTGGGCATCGCCGACGAGGTATGCCCGGCGAACAACGAGGACGGCGTGGCGCAGTGGGTGGAGCAGCTGATTGCGTGAACATGCACTGTGTTGTTGGCACACTGACAGCGTTGTTGGCACACTGACAGCACAAGGATGGTGAAGCCATATGAGCAGCGAAATTCAGCCTGAGCCATTTTCGGTCGTCCGTGGCGAAGGATTCCCGATTGTTTTCGCGCACGGCATGGGCATCGATCATCGTTCGATGATGATGCTCGATGATGCGTTCCCCGAGGGCACGAAACGCATCTACATCGATCTGCCGGGCTTCGGAAAGACGCAGGCGCTGCCTGAGCCGGGTGGCTTGCAGGATCTCTCCGACTGGCTGCGCGGCACGGTGGCTGCGCTTGTTGGCGAGCAGGACTATGCGCTGGTCGGCAATTCAATGGGCGGGGCGCTGGTGCGCGATCTGCTCGGCGTTCGCCCGGAGCATCTTGCCGGCATGGCACTGATCGCCCCTGTGGTCGATCCGGTGCGGGCTCATCGCAAGGTTGCTGAGCATACGGTCAACAATCCTAATGAAGCGTTGACGGAAACCTTGCCGGAGTCGCAGTCCTTTGATTTTCTGCAGATGGGCGTCAATCAGTCCTTCGAAGCCTGGCGGCGTTACCAGCGCTTTATTCTGCCCGGCACCCGGTTGTGCGACCGCGAGGCGACGATGCGGCTTAATGCCAGTTATCGACTCGATGCGAACCCTGAGGAGCGAATCGGCGTGTTCGCAGGGCCTGTCGCCATTATTTGCGGCAGGCAGGATCAGATCGTCGGCTATGAGGATCAGCGCGACCTGCTGCCGCATTATCTCAACGCCGTTTACACCGTGGTGGATGACGCCGGCCATAACGTGCATATCGACCAGCCTGACATCGTGCGCGAAGCGCTGCGCGACTGGGCAGGTCTGTTGCCGGCGTGATGTGGGGTGCGTGAAGCGTGGAGTATCGAAGAAGCCCTCCCGATCAGTGTGATCGGGAGGGCTTCTCTGATATTGAGCCGAATCGTGAGATTCAGGCCGCTACTTCATCAGTGCATCAAGTGCACCACATGCATCAGGCGTATCAGGCGTTGACGCGGTCGATGCCGGCCTGGGTGTCGGAAAGCACCGAATCCCAAGAGGCGATGAAGGAGGCGACGCCGTCGGCTTCGAGCTTGTCGGTGACCTGCTTGATGTCGATGCCCAGCTCGGCGAGCTTGTCCATGACGGCCTTGCTCTCCTCGTAGGTGCCCTCAATCGAAGGCGCGCCATTGCCGTGGTCGGCGAGGGCGTTCAGGGTCTTCTCCGGCATAGTGTTGACGATAAGCGGGGCGACCAGCTCATCGACATACTTGCAATCGGAGTAGGCGGCGTTCTTGGTGCCGGTGGAGGCCCAGAGCGGACGCTGCTTCTTGGCACCCTTGGCTTCGAGATCGGCCCAGCGCGAATCCGCGGCGAATTTCTTCTCGAAGAGCTCATAGGCGAGGCGGGCGTTGGCCACAGCGGCCTTGCCTTCCAGAGCCTTGGCCTCGTCGGAGCCGTTCTCCTCAAGCAGCTTGTCGACCGCGGTATCGACGCGGGAGACGAAGAAGGAGGCGACGGAGCCGATGTGCTTCAGGTCGTGGCCATTGGCCGCAGCCTGTGCGATGCCTTCGATGAAGGCGTCGATGACCTGCTCATAGCGCTCGAGCGAGAAGATCAGGGTGACGTTCACCGAAATGCCCTTGGAGAGCGTGGCGGTGATGGCCGGGAGGCCTTCGAGCGTTGCCGGGATCTTGATCATCGCGTTCGGGCGGTTGACCTTCTCCCACAGCTCGACAGCCTGGGTCTTGGTGTTCTCGGTGTCGTGCGCCAGACGAGGATCGACCTCGATGGACACGCGGCCGTCGACGAAATCGGTCTTCTCGGCGACTTCGCGGAAGATGTCGGTGGCGTTGCGCACATCAGTGGTGGTGAGCTCGCGCACGGCGGTCTCCACGTCGACCTTGCCCAGCTCCTTGAGCTGTGCGTCGTACGGGCCGACCTGGCTCAGGGCCTTCTGGAAGATGGAGGGGTTGGTGGTCACACCGACAACGTTCTTGTTGGCGATGAGATCCTGCAGCGAGCCGGACTCGATGCGGGTGCGGGACAGATCGTCCAGCCAGATCGAGACGCCGGAATCGCTGGTGCGCTGCGTTGCTTCAGTCATATTGTTTATCTCCTTATTCCAAACCAGATGCTGGCATGGGTAAATATTTCAAGGTCGGGGGCCGCCGCCAAGCATTTCGGGCGGCGGCCCCCGACTGGTTGCTCAATCAGGCCTTGGCCTCGGCGATGGAAGCCTTGGCGGCTGCCACGACATGCTCGGCGTCGATGCCCAGATCAATCATGTTCTGAGCGCCATCGCCCTGCAGGCCGAAGGTCTCGATGGAAACGGCTTTGCCGTAAGCGCCGAGGTACTTGTACCACGGCATGGCGATGCCGGCCTCGACCGAGACGCGGGCCTTGACGGCCTTAGGCAGCACGGACTCCTTGTAGTCCTCATCCTGCTCCTCGAACCATTCGGTGGAGGGGACGGAGACGACGCGGGCCTTGGTGCCTTCGTCTGCCAGGGTCTTGGCGGCGGCGACGGCCCACTGGACCTCGGAGCCGGTCGCCAGGATGATGACATCCGGAGTGCCTTCGGTGTCGACGAGCACGTAAGCGCCCTTCTTCACGCCTTCCTTGGCCTTCTCGGCGGTCTCGGCAAGCGTCGGGACGCCCTGACGGGTCAGGATCATGGCGGTGGGCAGGGTGTTGTCCTTCTCGAAGAAGGCGCGATAGGCTTCGGCCGTCTCGTACTCATCGGCCGGGCGAACGACCTCGACCTGCGGTATGGCGCGGAAGGCGGCCAGGTGCTCGATCGGCTGGTGGGTCGGGCCGTCCTCGCCGAGGGCCACGGAATCGTGGGTCCACACGTAGAGGTTCGGAATCTCCATCAGCGCGGCGAGGCGCACCGAAGGACGCTCGTAGTCGGAGAACTGGAAGAAGGTGCCGTTGAACGGACGGGTGTCCGAGCCGAGCAGGATGCCATTGGTGATGGCTCCCATCGCGAACTCGCGCACGCCGAAGTGCAGCTGGCGGCCGTACTCGGAGACCTCAGGCCACGTCTTGGTCGCATCGGCGTCGGGGCCGAAGGACTTGGCGCCCTTGATGTTGGTGTTGTTCGAACCGCCGAGATCGGCAGAGCCGCCCCACAGCTCGGGCATGACCGTCGCGATGGCGTTGAGCACAGCGCCGGAGGCCTTGCGGGTGGCGACCTTGGAGCCGGCCTCGAAGGAGGCTTCCAGATCGTCGATGGCCTTGTCGAAGCCTTCGGGCAGCTCGCCGGCCTTGATGCGCTCGTACAGCGCAGCCTTGTCGGGATTGGCCTGCTTCCAGGCTTCGAGCTTCTCGTCCCACTCCTTGTGAGCCTCAGCGCCACGTTCGCCAACCTTGCGTGCGTGGGCCAGAGCCTCATCATCGATGGGGAAGTCGACCTCGGGATCGAAGCCGAGAATCTTCTTGAGTCCGGCAATCGGCTCTGCGCCGAGCTTGGATCCGTGGGAGGATTCGTCGTTGGTCTTGCCCGGGGTGGGCCATGCGATCAGGCTGTCGACCTTGATGAACTTCGGGCGATCGGTGACCTGCTCGGCCTTGTCGAGGGCCGCAGCCAGCGCCGCAGTGTCCTCCTTGTAGGAGCCGTCAGGCTGGATGAAGCTTACTTCGTCGGTGTACCATCCGTACGCCTCGTAGCGCTTGAGGATGTCCTCGGAGAAGGTGAGCTTGGTGTCGCCCTCGATCTGGATGTGGTTGGCATCGAAGATCACGGTGAGGTTGCCCAAGCCCTGGTTGCCCGCGAGCGAGCTGGCCTCGGAGGAGACGCCCTCTTCGACATCGCCTTCGCCGCAGATGACCCACACCTTGTGGTCGAAGGGCGAAGTGCCCGCCGGAGCATCGGGATCGAGCAGGCCGCGCTCGAAGCGCTGGCCGTAGGCGAAGCCGACAGCGGAGGCGAGACCCTGGCCCAGCGGGCCGGTGGTCATTTCGATGCCGGGGGTCAGCCCGACCTCAGGATGGCCTGGAGTACGCGTGTCGGCGCCGCCGCGGAAGTACTTGAGGTCGTCGAGGGTCACGCCATAGCCCGAGAAGAAAAGCTGCACATACTGCGTGAGCGAGGCGTGGCCTCCGGAGAGGATGAAACGGTCGCGTCCGGCCCACTGGGGGTCGGCAGGATCGTGCTTGATGTAGTGCTGATAGAGCGTATAGGCCACTGGGGCGAGCGAGATGGGGGAACCGGGATGTCCGTGTCCGGCCTTCTCGACTGCGTCGGCGGAGAGGACCTTCGCCATCTTCACAGCGCGCTCGTCCAAGTCAGACCAAGTGAAATCGGTCATAGGTGATCTACTTTCCTTCCAATATTGCGAGCATCACGCATACGGCTTATGCCGCGGCATCTATGCCCTCACATTGCACCTTCATGGTAGCTTTCGCAGACGACTTGGCATCGCCGCTATGGCGTGTTTGATCGGGCTGTGGTTTGTGAACGTTCACGAAATGCGCATATTTCCGCCGAAATCATCCCAGAACGAAAGTATTAGCACTCCGGTTAACCGAGTGCTAATACAATAGACAAGGCAATCCGGCCATCGAATCCGTCCAACCGTGCGGATCGAGCGGGACATATAACGAATACGCAACGGGTATATGGATATAAACAGATACAAGGGAGGGAAGCATGGCGCAGTCACGTCGCATGATCGTTCTGCGCGCCGTGATAGAGGACTACATCCGCTCCCAGGAGCCGGTGGGTTCGTCCTCGCTGACGAAGCACCACGACCTGGGCGTGAGCTCGGCCACCGTGCGCAACGACATGGCCGCGCTGGAGGATGAGGGCTACCTCATCCAGCCGCATACCTCCGCCGGGCGCATTCCCACGGAGCAGGGGTACCGCTATTTCGTGGACCGTCTGTCCACGGTCGTGCCGCTGACGCAGGCCCAGCGCCGGGGAATCAGCCGATTCCTGCAGGGCTCCATCAGTCTGCAGGACACCTTGCAGCGTGCGGCGAGACTGCTGGCGAATATCACCGGGCAAGTGGCGGTGGTCTCCTCGCCGGCGCTGTCCAAGACGACGCTGCGGCACGTCGAACTCGTGCCCATCGCGATGAGCACGGTGCTTGCCGTGATCATCACCGACACTGGCAGCGTGGCCCAGCACACGCTTGACGTGCCGGCGATGCCCGAACGCGAGACCGTCTCCGCGTTCTCGAACCGCGTCAACGACCAATGCGTGGGGTTTTCCCTCGCCAAGGCCGCCGAGCAGGTGCGTCAGTTGGTTAAGCGCCCGGACATGACCGATGTACAGCGTTTGGCGACCGTGCTGGCGCAGGCCTTCGAAAGCATGGCCGAGGACGAGACCGCAGGCGATCTGTACATGGCGGGCACGTCGCGGCTTGCGCACCGGCGCAGCATCGTGGATCTCGCGCCGCTGTTCGATGCGCTTGAAGAGCAGGTCGTGCTGATGAAGCTCATGAGCTCGCTGAGCGAGGAAAGCTCCGGCGTGGGGGTGGCAATCGGCTCGGAGACCCACACCCCGGGGCTTATGCACTCGGCTGTGGTGACCAGCGGGTACGGGCACAGCTCGAATGATCTGCGTGGCGACGTGCAGGCGCAAGGGCAGGGCATGGGCACGCAGGGCGCTCTGGCTGGCAGTGATCAGCCGGTGGCCTTCGTCGGTTCGATAGGGCCGACGCATATGGACTATTCCACGACCATGGCGGCGGTTCGGGCCGTCGCCCGCTACCTGACCGTGTTGGTCTCCCATGATTCCTACGGCGCATATGATGCCGACGAGCAGGGTGGCGGGAGCTGATACCTGCTGGATTTGGCTGGCTGATACGTGCTGACCCAGCCTTATGGCACAATGACTGCGCGAACTAATGACTGCGCGAATATGAACCTGTGAATACGATTTATGCAGCTATGGCATGCACATACGTAGACTTGCAAACACCAACCCAAGGATTGAACAGTGGCAGATTATTACGAGGTACTGGGCGTCGAGCGCTCGGCGAACGAGGACGAGATTAAGCGCGCATACCGCAAGATGAGCCGGAAGTATCATCCCGATATCGCCGGCCCGGAATTCGAGGACAAGTTCAAGGAGGTCAACAACGCCTATCAGGTGCTGTCCGACCCTGACAAGAAGCGCATGTACGATTCGGGCGTCGACCCTAACGACCCCAATGCGGGCGGTTACGGCGCAGGCGGCTTCGACATGAATGACATGGGCGACATCTTCGGCCAGTTCTTCGGCGGCGCGTTCGGCGGAGCCTCACAGGGCCCCGTTCCGCGCACCCAGCCGGGCCGCGACTCGCTGGCACGTGTCTCCATCGATCTGAAGACGGCGGTGTTCGGTGGCACGGCGCATGTCAAGATCAACACTTTCGGCCTGTGCCAGCAGTGTGGCGGCTCCGGCTCGGCCAACGGCGAGCAGCCGATGACCTGCCCCGATTGCGGCGGGCGCGGCGTGCGTCAGAAGGTCGTGCGCACCATGCTGGGCCAGATGATGACGACGGCTCCCTGCGAGCGTTGCGAAGGCCACGGCACCATCATCGCCAATCCATGCCCGGCCTGCATGGGGCACGGCCGCGTGCGCACCACGCGCGAGGTCGGCGTCACCATCCCCGCAGGCATCGCCGATGATGCCCGGCTGCGCCTTGCCAATCAGGGCGAAGTGGGCGAAGGCGGCGGCGCAGCCGGAGACCTGTACATCGATATTCGCGTCAAGGCCGACAAGCGTTTCACCCGCGACGGCGACGATTTGCACTGCTGGATTCAGATTCCGATGAGTTGGGCGGTGCTGGGCCACGATCTCGACATCGACACCTTCGACGGTGAGGAGACGCTTTCCATTCCCGCCGGCTGCCAGCCCGAGCAGACGGTGATGCTCAAAGGGCTTGGCGTGACCCGCATGCGGCGCGGCGACGAACGCGGCGACCTGGTCGCGCACATCGGCGTGCACATCCCCACCAAGCTCGGCGATGACGAGCGCGATCTCATCGAACGCTTCGCGAACTCGCATGACACGGATTCGCAGCATATCGCGCAAAGTTCGAAGCCCGCCGCAGGCAGTGCCAAGAAGGGCTTCTTCGGGAAATTGAAGGATGCGCTGAGCTAGCTGGGTTTGGCTCACACTTTTTGATCGCGTTAGAAAAAGTGTGAGCCGAATCGAACATGCTGCGTTCGGTTTTACAACTGCTGAACAGTGGAATTTCGCCAATTATGTGGCATAAAGCTACCATTCGTCCTGTTCACTTGGCTCACACTTGTTGACTGGGCGCGGAAAAGTGTGAGCCGCTGCATATCCGTTACAGCAACGAGCGGCACATCGCCCGATACTCGCTCACATAGCCGCCGCCGAAGAAGACGCAGTGGCCTGCGATGGGGTAGAGCTGCCAGAGCGTGACACGGTCCTGATACCCGGCTTTCAGCGGATGCGCCGACTGATAGCCGTCGAGAATCTCGTGCAGATATGACATGCCGAACAAGTGCAGCATCGCCAAATCCTCTTCGCGATGCCCGCCGTGCGCCGCCGGATCGATGAGCACAGCCTCGCTCTGGCCTCGATCGGAAGTCCACATCACATTGCCGCTCCATAGATCGCCATGGATGCGCGCCGGCTTGTCGTCAGCGGCGCGCCCCAGCAAGTTCGGGAGCTTATCGACGATGCGCTGGGTGAGCTCGAGATCGCCCTGATTGAGCGTGCCGCGCCTGACGCCCAGCTGCACCATGGGCAGCAGCCGGCCTTGCCCGTAATAGGTGGCCGGATCGCTCCATTCGCCGGTATCCATCGGCACCGGGTCCTGCAACGGCCCGAAATAGCATGTGCCGGTATAGCCTTCGGGCGCGGAGCCGAAATACGGCGCGCCCGCATCGTGCATATGCGCCAACGCCACGCCGAAATCGTGCGCGGCCTTGGGCGTGGGGGAGGAGGAGTTCACCCGCTCGATGTCGAGCCAGTCACGCCCCCAACCAAGCACTTCGACCACGCGCGGGCCGCCTTGCGCCTGCGCCTGGCCGAGCCACTGCAATCCGCGGCCTTCGCATTCGAAGAATCCTTCGGGCGCATAGCCTCTGCTTTTACGATACTTGTTCATCGGAACGCCTCCCTGCCTTGTCCTGCCTTCATTGTGTGCATGAGAGACGACAATCGCCCTAAGGCATCTGCGTATAGCAGAGCGCGAATCGGCCTCGTGCATGCGATGCTGCTGCCTTGTCGCTGCGATGCCGCATGCGATGCATAAGACCGAGCTGATTCTTATCGAAATCTTAGGGCATCACCGGTAGTATGGTCGCAGCGGTGAGAAAAAACTGAGTAATGAATAGTTACTGAATAGCAATGAATAAAGAGGGATTATGAATTTCTTCCAGGCGATCATCCTAGGACTAGTGCAGGCGCTGACCGAGTATCTGCCGGTCTCCTCAAGCGCCCACATCCGCATCATCGGCGACCTGATGCTCGGGCATGACCCCGGGGCCGCGTTCACCGCCATCATCCAGTTCGGCACTGAATTCGCCGTGCTGCTGTACTTCCGTCATGACATCGCGCGCATTCTGAGCCACTGGTTCGGCTGCCTGTTCGGGCGCAACGGCAAGGACTTGAAGTCCCGCATGGGGTCGGGCGACAAGGACGCTTCGCTGGGCTGGTACATCATCATCGGCACCATCCCGATCGTGCTTGCGGGTGTGCTGTTCAAAAGCACCATCGAGACGACGCTGCGCAATCTGTGGATCACGGTGACCGTGCTCATCGTCTTCGGCGTCCTGCTGTGGATTGCCGACGCCCGCTCGCGCCAGGTCAAAACCATCGACGACATGAACACGAAAGAGGCGATTGCATTCGGCATCGGCCAGATGCTGGCCCTCATCCCCGGCGTCTCGCGATCCGGCGGCACCATCACCTTCGGACGCGCCATGGGCTACACCCGTGAGGCGGCTGTGCGCGTCAGCTTCCTCATGGCGATTCCAGCCGTGTTCGGCGCAGGCATCCTCGAAGCGATTTCCGCGGTTTCCGATCTGAGCGATCCGGCCGTGGCAGCGACCTTCCCCGGCTGGACTGCTACGATAGCCGCGACGATTGTCAGCTTCCTCGTGGGATACGTCGTGATCATCGGATTCCTGAAGTTCGTCTCCACCTTCTCGTACCGCGCATTCGCCATCTACCGCATCGTGCTGGCCGTGGTGGTGGCGATTCTGCTGATCACCGGCGCACTGCCTGCCGTAGCAGGAGCGTGACGGGTGTGCGCGTGACGGGCTGCTAATCTAGCGGCTCATCGCTGGCACTGACTACGGCGGGGTGCGAGGAATAATCCTCGTACCCCGCCGTTTTTCATGCCCTTTGCCTACCGCTACTCGCCCATGTGCGAGAGGAAATCCTCCGCTTCCTTGACCAGCATCTCAGCCTGCGGCGTTCCTATGTCGGCAAGTGCACGGGCATTCTGCTCGCTGTCATACTCATGCTCAAGGCGCTCGACGTACTCGGCCAGATCATCGTTGCAATGCGTCAGCACGGAGGCCTGCGCCTTCCACGCCTGCGCCTTCTGCGGCAGATCGCCCTGATCGAGCTCAACGCCGAGTCTGCCGGAAAGATGATGAAGCATCTGCAGCGTGGCCTGGGCGCATTCGTCGCTGCCGAGATACTGCGGAATCGAGGCCCAGATGGTGCTGGCATCGAATCCCTCGTTGCAAGCCAGTGCGTCAAGCACGGTGGTGATGCCGACCGGGCCGTTGTATTCCCTATCCATATCGCAGCGGCAGTCCGTGTCCGACTCATCGATGGGCAGCGGGCGGGTATGTGGGCAGTCGGCGAACATCGAGCCCAGGGTCACGATATGGTCGACGTCGAATTCCTCGGCGATATGCATGCTCTGATGGCAGTACTCGACCCAGCGATAGTTGGGTTCGGGGGCGATCTGGGCGAAGACGTGGGTGCCAGGGTTGATGGCGATGTCATAGAAGGTGGTCTGCGGCCACAGGATGCGCCGTCTGCCGGCCACCGTGCACGACATCGGCCGCGTCACCTGATAGTCGTAGTAGCCGTCGCATCGGATGTGGCGCACCTCGGTCGCGTCATAGCGTGCAATGAGGTGGCGAATGACGTTGGTGGCCGCCTGACAGGCGTCATTCCACCCTTCGAAGGCGCATATCATCGCGGTTTTCGGTGTCTTCGCTGCTGCTGTCATGTGTTCTAATGTAACCGGTACGTGTTTGCTCTCGCAGTCTTATGCCATAGGTGAAGCCCGGCATCATGCCTAGCGTCGGGTGCTGGCAGGTGCTACCGGACGAATTCAGGCGCTCCGAGCCGGGGAAAATGCACGAATCTGCCCAAGCAATATTACTGAGCGCTGACACAGAGCGACTGCGCATCCAAGCTGCATGGAACCATGCGAAACTGTTGCAATGAAGCGCTTTCTGACTTACGACACGCTGGGCTTGCAAATGCCATGGATGTGGTTATAGTAGTGACTCGTGCTTCGGCAGCGGTTAACTGCTGAAAACACATGCGGACATAGCTTAGTTGGTAAAGCGCGACCTTGCCAAGGTCGAGAGCGCGGGTTCGAGTCCCGTTGTCCGCTCGAGGTCCGAAGAGTTGACGACCTGTTCGGTGGGTTAGCCAAGCGGTTAGGCAGCGGCCTGCAAAGCCGTATAGACGAGTTCGACTCTCGTACCCACCTCTTGGTGAGTCAGATGCAAGTCTGGCGAGCTAAGGAAGACCCGGGCGGTTGGCGCAGTGGTAGCGCACTTCCCTGACACGGAAGGGGTCACAAGTTCGAATCTTGTATCGCCCACGCAGAACCGAGAAATCGGTTCTTCATAATTGAAGATTGGGTGATTGGCGCAGCGGCTAGCGCACTTCCTTCACACGGAAGGGGTCGCAGGTTCGATTCCTGCATCACCCACTCCCTTCCTTCCCTTTCATTGCTTCGCATCGGCTTCATGCCGCCGTTTCCGCGCCATTCCGCCATTCTCTCGGCGTGTCCTTTAGGGCCTGCTTTCGGGCGCGTTTGCCACGTTCGTGCAAATTCTGGCCCACAGAGGTACTCCCAGAGGTACTCCGAAAAGACAAGTGGACGCGCGGCGCGTCGCGTCCGATCGCAACGTTTTTCGCACTCTCTGATTGCCTGCTGCCGCATGGGTATCGTCATGAATGACGATGGATTCGGCAGCGTGTACGCCAGGAAGAGTAAAAGCGGCGAGACGGTTTCATGGCGGGCGAACGCCCCTGCGCGTGGCCTATCTGCTGCTGCGCTCCACTCCGGCGCATCCGGCCCATAGGCTTGCGCACGGTACACGCAGTTGCCGAGATGCCCGGATTCAAGTGCGCTCATGATGATCTCCTACAGCCCGATGCCTTTTCTGATGTCTGGAACGGAGGATGCGTCGCGGGACCAGCGCGCCAGCAGCCTATCCAGTTCACGGGAGAGCCTGCGGCTTGCTCGGATGGCATCAAGCGCTGGGTGATCCTCGCCACTCGCGCGACCGTACCGCAACTCATCGTCGGTCGCCACCACTATCGGAGGATGCTTCGAGAGCTGGAGAAACCGGGCGTGGAACAGCACGATGCGCGCCTCTTCCGGCGTGCTGAAATCGACGTGCTCGAAGAGATATCCCACCGCCACGGCACGCCGGGCGCGCAGGATGGCGACCTGGGTGCCAGGGAGCCGCGTACTGCTATCCACCTCAAGAACGAGTCCGATATGGGCGCGAGCCATCATCCCACCTCCGTTATCACGTGAAAAGCCTATCGAAATTCAGAGTACAGGCGCAGCGCAATCAGGCGAGCTCCCATGTCCTCTCGTTCCACGGCAGGAGCACGGGCCGGTAGGCCCGCATCTGGCGGTCGGTGAATCTGAAGTCGTACTCGCCGTCGTGCGAGCGGTCCGCGGACTTGCCGAGCACTTAGGAATCGCCGCCCGCGCTCTCGCGCATCTGCTTGAGGCTGGCTATCAACTGATTCACTGTCATGGACGGCGGCTATGCATTCCGATTTCCTCAGGGGCCGACCAGATGACGCTCGCATATGACGGGACCTGGCCGGAACGGGATAGACTGTACCCCGAGGGTGACGGAGAGGCAGCGGAATGAATCATATGACAGGCTTCGCGCCGGAGCCGCGCTATTACACGTACACCTCGTTCTGGCGCGCATATCCGGCGCTCGCATGGTTGCTGATCGCCGTCGTCGCGCTCGCCCTTCTGCGGGTGGCTGCGGCTGCAATTTCGGCGAGAAGAGGGAGAAAGGACGGCAGACCGAAGCTGTCAGGCTATCTGATGCTCGGCATCGTCATCATAGGCGGCGTTGCCATGGTATCCGTCACCATCCCGAATATGGTGAACGCCTTTATCGCCTTCAGCGCCGTCTGGCATGACATGAGGTCTCAGTCATCCGCCAGTGCCCTGTTGATCTTCACAAGCCACTCGCGCTCCTCTCTGAGTGCCCTCTTCGGGTCGCCGTCCATGACCGTATAGGAATCCTCCGGTTCGAGCGAGCGCATAGAGGCGGGGGATGTCCACAGGATAGCCCCCAAGGAGCCCTTTGTGGCTATCCTGACTGCTCGGTTAGCGGTCAACGCTTCTGCCATTCGGACTGCGACTGCGGATGCCTGCGTTTCTCGCTGTATCCGGGGTGGCTCTGCGCCCATAGCTCGAATTGTGCGCCAAGCCGCATGTTCGTCCGGGCCGCGCGGATAAAGGGGCGAACGGAAAGAAGGATAAGCAGGAGGACGAATGCCGCTGCGACGGCTATCATCGCCAGGCGCCCGATGGAGGGGACATTCGCCGAAAAACAGGCCCCGATCGCCGTCATGGAGACGATCCCCAGATAAAGTCCGCGCCTGATCGTGGCCTCGATGATGCGGTCATTGCCCTTCATCGCGCCTATGAGCGCGATGACCTCCTGTTTGCGCTCTGTCGTCATATCCACTTCATCCGATGCCATGAAGGGGTCGGCGTCGCGCAGGTTGCGCAGCGCCACGGATGTCGAGTGCTTCCTACGATGGACGAAGGACCAGCGCAGGAAGGCCACCAGACCGATCAGAGCGAGCAGATTCGCCAGAGCGAGCGCGTAGAACGATAGACCCATGCGACGAATATCGCAAAGACGCAGGACTTCCCGCATCCATGACATGACGACAGATTCCCTGCGGCGCTAGGGGAGAGGCTGGGATATGGCATCGCCGCAGTCGACCGCCGACGCAATATTCGCCCCATGTATACGACAGATGGAGAAAAGAAGAGGTGCCCTGGGAGATGCCCCAAAAACTGACATGGGCGCGTGGCGCGGCGCGTCTGCTCGCAGGGCTTTCCATATCTGCTCAAACTTGGCAAGTTGTAAGGCGCTTTTCGCTCCCCTTGGGACGCATGATGCGGATATAATCGACGTACGAACGACAGGGGAGACTCTCATGACCAATGGAAAGTACGGCTCGCTGTCCTATGTGCCGCCATCTGACGAGTCAGAGTGGTCCCGGCGCGTGCATTTTCTGAAGCCCCTGCGCAACGTGGTCTTCGTGGATAGCGCAGACAAGCTGGCATCGCGTTTCCGCGATGCGGCGAAAACGCAAGGACTTGTATCCGCTGACATCGCAGGCAGGTCAGGTGTGGATGCCGGGACTGCGGAGCGCATGCTCGAAGACGGGCATGTGTCGCTGAAAGACATGCTGTCCATCGCCGAGACGCTGGGTCTGACTGTCACCAAATACCCCGCCGACTATTTCGCCAAAGGCGTGCGATGAGGGCGTTGCATGCATGGATGGAGGAGAGGCCTGTCGGGACGTTCCTAGAGGCCTCTGATGGCGCAATATCATTCGAGTATGACAAGGCCGCGCCGGCTGTCCCGATCAGCCTTTCGCTTCCCAGAGGCGGAGGATGGCCTCGGCGCTCTCCGTCGCTTCTTCTCGACAATCTTCTTCCCGACGGCGAGAACGCGCGCAGGGCGATGATGCGGGCGTCTGGGGCGGAAGGCATGGATGCCTTCAGTCTGCTTGACGGCGCAGACTCCTCTGGGGGACTCGTATTCTCTCTGGGCGAGGATTATCCGGCGTCCTTCGGTCCCATACTCCCTGCGAGCGCTGACGAGATAGGCACCCGCATTGCGAACATGCGTGAATCGCCGGATTCCTGGTGGGATCATGACAGCCGCATCCGCTACTCGCTGGCCGGCAACCAGCCTAAGCTCTCTCTTGCACGGGTCGGCGGCGTGTGGACATGGCCGAACGCAGGCAACCCGTCCACGCATATTCTCAAACCCTCGGTCACGGCCACTGCGGACGCCGAACT
Organism: Bifidobacterium tibiigranuli; assembly: GCF_022655035.1. Classification (GTDB taxonomy): domain Bacteria; phylum Actinomycetota; class Actinomycetes; order Actinomycetales; family Bifidobacteriaceae; genus Bifidobacterium; species Bifidobacterium tibiigranuli_A. The sequence goes on from NZ_JALCUA010000002.1 coordinate 175,494, forward strand.
CATCGAAGCCGCGGACATGCGGCTGGCTGGCCTTGCAGGACTCTCTGTGCCGCAGGCGGGAGTCGCGGAATTCTCAGGCGAGCGCACGTACATCACAGAGCGCTTCGATAGAAAACGACTGGCTGACGGGCGGGTTTCGCGCATCCATATGGAGGATCTGGCCCAGTCGCTCGGCATCGGGCCGGAGGACAAGTACAAGGTATCCGCGGGACAGGTGCTGCGGCTGCTGCATACCGCCGACGAGAGCGACGCCCTGTCGTACTCCTGGCTCAAGCGTCTGGCACTCAACACGAGCATCGGCAACGCGGATGCGCATGCCAAGAACTACTCGGTGATACTCGCGGCCTCGGGGCTGTCCATGTCGCCCATGTACGACGTGCTGACCACCACCTACTGGGATTGGGTGGATCCCTCGCTCCCGATGAAGATAGGTGGGGCTCGCTATGCGCAGCAGGTCACTGCGAGCCACTGGGCTAAACTCGCCCGTGCGAACGGACTGGATGAGGAGCATGTGGTAGCCGTCGCTCGCGAGACGGCGGGCGCGGTGCTCGCGCATGCCGACGAGGCATATCGCGATTTGCCGGCCGACGTGCACGACAAGCTGATGGAGAGGCTGAAGGATGCGAACAGGCACATCAATCCGATTGTGCCGCAAGGCACCGATGCGGAGGCTTCAGCGTCGGCCACCGCTATATGAGTTATATGACTGTGCTGAGCAGATACACCAGCGGGATGGTGAGCAGACTCAGCAGTGTCGACAGGCTCATCAGCATGACCCCGGGCTTGGTGTCGTCGCCGTTGCGCATGGCGAAGAGCACCACCATCCCGGCAGCAGGGCACGATGCCAGGATGACCGAAGTGGTGAAAGCCGTGCCGGTGACCGCGCAGAGCTTCAGCATCAGTATGGCAATCACCGGGTAGAACAGGTTCCGCAGCAGCAGGGAGACCATGATCGGCAGGTCGAAGGTGACGGATCGCAACGGCATATCGACAAGGCTGCTGCCGATGACGATCATGGAGAGCGGCGTGAACAGATCGCTGACATACGTAAGGAACTGATTCACCTGACCCGGCAGATGAATCGAAAGCACGAACATAGCCAGGCCAATGAGTATCGCCCCTATATTCGGATTCACGATGATGGCTTTCGTCTTCGCCTGCCAACCATTTTTGGAGTGCGGTCCCTGATACAGCGAGGTTCCATGCGTCCATGCGAAGATGTTGAAAGCGGCCAGCGAGATGACGGCGTAGAACACGCCAGCGCTGCCGAACAGCGCCTGAGCGAGTGGAATGCCCATGAATCCCGCGTTCGAATACACGCTCCCGAATTTCGCTGCCCGCTGTTTGGAAGGGTCCTTCACGCGCATGAACAGCAGCTTGGACAAGCCGATGCTGATTAGGCAGGAGGCACAGACCGCTGCTGCGGTTTTGCCGAGGATATGGAGGCTGGATGGTGAGAAGGGCTGTTGGAATGCGTGAATGATCACCAGCGGCGAGATGTAATACAGCAGCATATCGGTGAGATCATTGGCGGTTGTCTGGTGCAGATGGCCGCTTCTGCGGATGATCACCCCGAACAGCATGAGGCAGAAGACCAGGGCGATTTGCGTCGCAAGCTGGGTGAATGACACGATCTTTCTTTCTCCAAGCGGGATGCCTGCAAGCATGGCGGCTGTATATCTGAACGAAACCCATGCTACGCCGGGCAATAGCGGCGAAGTTTTCGCGGGGCGCGTCTATTGGCCAGCTTTGGTTTGGTTTGTCTTGCCACGCGGCACGTATATTACGGTGTCGATGAGCTTGGCATAGGCCTGCTCGATGGCGGTGCGCTTGGTTTTCAAGCTCGGCGTGAGCAGACCGTTCTCCGAGGTGAAGGAGTCGGGTAGGATCTCGAACTTGCGGACCGATTCGGCGCGGGAGACCGAAGTGTTCGCTTCGGCGACCGCGCGCTCGACTTCGTCATGGATGATGGCGTTGCGGCTTGCCTGCTCCAAGCTCTCAACCGGCTTCGCGCCCTGCGCTTTAAGCCATTCGTTGGCATCGGCCAAGTCGATGGTGACCAGCGCAGCGACGAATGGTCTGCGGTCACCTATGACGAGACATTGGTCCACGACAGGCGAGGTCATGACGGAGGCTTCGAGACCGCCGGGGGAGACGTTCTTGCCGCCTGCTGTGATGATGAGGTCTTTTTTACGCCCGGTCAAGTGAAGGAATCCGGCGGCGTCGATATCGCCCAGATCGCCGGTATGCAGCCAGCCGTCCGTGATCTGCTCCGCGCTGACCTCAGGCTGGTTGTGGTAGCCGCGGCAGATCATCGGGCCCTTGATGCAGATCTCGTCATCGTCGCCGATACCGAAGCTCACGCCGGACAGAGGCTGTCCAATGGTGCCGATGCGGTTGCTGCCGGGCAGACTCACGCATACGGGGCCTGCAGTTTCGGTCATGCCGTAGCCTTCGAGCAGCGGCATGCCGATGCCGTTGAAGAAGTGCGAGATCATCGGATCCATTGGAGCGCCGCCGGTGATGCAGAAGTCGGCATTTGAGCCGAAAATGCGCAGAATCTGGCTGTAGACCGTCTTCGCATAGAACGCATGGCGAATACGGCCGGGCAACGGCAGGTGCTTGCCCTGCTGCTGGGCCACTGACCATTCTCTGGCATTCTCCACCGCGCGCTTGAACAGCCTGCCAGCGAAACCAGTGCCGGCCCGCTGCGAGGCGGCGTTGTAGACCTTTTCGAACACGCGCGGCACTGCAAGCAGCAGCGTGGGATTGAAGGTCTGGAAGTCGTCGATGATCGTCGAGAAATCGCTGGAAAGCCCGAGCCGCAGAGTCCCCGCAAAGCTCAGGATCTCCATGTATCGTGCGAAGACATGCGAAAGCGGCAGGAACAGCAGCAGCCCGCGGTCGGGTATGTTGCAGGCTCGCGGCATGAACTGCAGACCGGAGAGGCACAGGAACGCGAAGTTGGCGTGCGTCAGCTCGACGCCCTTGGGCGTTCCCGTCGACCCGGACGTATAGACGATGGTCGCCAGATCGTTGCCGTGCGTGGCCTTCCTGCGCTTTTGAAAGTCCTCGTCGCTCACGCTCCCGCCGAATTCCTCGATGATATCGGTTGCGCTGCGCTCGATGACATAGACATCGCCCAGTGTGCTGATCTGACCGCGCACGGATTCGATTTTCGCCCGCTGCCCCTCGTCTTCGGCGAAAGCCAATGTCACTGCGGAATCGTTGAGAATCGTGCGGATCTGCGCGGCCGAGCTGGTTTCGTACACCGGCACGGTGACTGCTCCGATGGCCATGATGGCCATATCGAGGGCCGTCCACTCCCAGCGGGTATGCGAGACGATGGCCACGGCATCGCCCTTCCGCACGCCTTTTGCAATGAGTCCCTTGGCAAGGGCTATGACGATTTCAAGGAATTCCCGCGAGCTGAAATGCGCCCATGAGCTGCCCTTTTTGTATTCGATCACCGTGCCGTCCGGGTCGCGCTCGGCCCTGGACTCCACGAAGTCGAACAGATTGATGTCGATATCGATCGGGTGCTGCATCCCAGTCGTGTACTGCTTTTTCACGATTCCTCCATGTGCCATCTCGATGGCTGCTCTGATAATCACGTCCATATTAGGAAGCACTCGGTAAATTAAGAGCGCGCGAATGGAAACGCGCCACTCAGGAACCGCATGCATGGCAATCGCGTAAATGACAACTGTTCAGCGAAATTGACTCGAATGCCTCACGCGATGCGCTAGTCTGTGTAGTGGTCTTTGCACAGATTGCTATGACGTTGTCATATTGATGGATGGAAAAGGTTCCCAAGCCGGATAGATGGTCGGATGGTCGGATGGATTGTCCAATGGATTGCGGGTTCCGGCTTGCAGGTTGCGACGTAACATGATGAAGCATGCACGATGAAGCATGTTTGAGGAGAGGACGTATATGGAGAAGGATTCAAAGTCATTGCCGATTGCGCAACCAAATGCGCAGTCACCCCAGCAGAAATCTGGGAATAGCACCGGCCGCAGGCAAATCAATCCGTGGGTTTCGCTGTGGTCGATGATCATCGGATTCTTCATGATTCTGCTGGACACGACAATCGTGGCCGTGGCAAATCCGAGCATCCAGCAGGGTCTTGGCGTGGACGTCGGGACGGTGCTCTGGGTCACCTCGGCGTACCTGCTGACGCTCACTGTGCCGATGCTTATCGCAGGAAGACTGGGGGACCGCTTCGGGCAACGGAATATCTATCTTATCGGTCTGGTGATTTTCACCTTGTCGTCGCTGTGGTGCGGACTGTCGTCCAGCCTGCCGGGCAGCCAGATCGGCAATCTGATCGCCGCACGCTCGGTGCAGGGCTTTGGCGCGGCGCTCATCAGCCCGCAGACCATGGCCGTCATCCAGCGCATCTTCCCGCCTACGCGCAGGGGAGGAGCTATGGCCGTGTGGGGGACCGTCGCCGGCGTGGCCACGATGGTGGGGCCTGTGCTGGGCGGGTTCCTGGTCAGCTCCTTCGGCTGGGAGTGGATTTTCTTCATCAACGTGCCGGTCGGCATCGTCGCGCTGATTCTTGGCTGGGTGAACATTCCGAAGCTCGAAACGCATACGCATTCCTTCGATTGGATTGGCGTGGCGCTCTCCGCTGTTGCCGTCTTCTTCCTCGTCTTCGGCATGCAGGAGGGCAACGCGCACCATTGGGATGGCTGGATCATCGTGTCCATCGTCTTCGGTGCCGTCATGTTCGTGGTCTTCTTCCTGTGGCAGGCACGCGCCGAGGGGGAGCCGCTGGTGCCGCTGAGCCTGTTCAAGGACCGCAATTTCTCGGTGTCGTCGGCTGCCATCGTCTTCGTCGGCTTCGCAATCGCCTCCATGTCGGTCCCGCTGTACTACTACTTCCAGGTCGTGCGCGGCCTTGACCCAACCCAGTCGGCCCTGATGACGCTGCCTTCGCCGATTATCGGCATCGTGCTCGCGCCGATTTCCGGCAAGATGATCGACCGCATGCACCCGCGTACGCTGGCCGTTCCCGGGCTGCTGTGCTCCTCGCTGGGGCTGTGGCTCTATGTATGGATCATGCAGGTTGACGTCTCATGGGCGTGGCTGCTGGTTCCCTCGGCGGTTCTCGGCATCGGCAGCGCATTCATGTGGGGGCCGCTGGGCGCGGTGTCCACACGCAATCTGCCGCCGTACATGGCGGGCGCGGCTTCCGGCGTGTACAACACCGCGCGCCAGCTCGGCACCGTCATCGGCTCGGCTGCTATTGCGGCGCTTGTATCCGCGCGGCTTGAACATTACCTTCCCGCTGCCTCGCAGCATTTCTCCGGAGCATCCGCAGGCGGCGCGCATATGCCGCTGAATGTGGCGATTCGCTTCACCAGCGCGATGAAGGATTCGCTGGTGATGCCGGCGGCGGCATTGCTTATCGGCTCGCTGATCTGCGTTGCGTTTGTGGCTCCGCGTGCGTGGGGTCGAGAGGCAAAACCGGAGCAGAGTCGCGAGCAGCCTTCACAGCGGGACTAGGCAAGTCGGCAATCTCAGAATCAGGGATTCTGGTTGGGTGCTCTTAGGAATATCGCAACAATAAGAGGGCACGAGGTAAGAGGGCACGGGGCAATGGCCGTCAAGACCTTTGCCGCCTTGTTCGCGCACAGCGCTTAGCCTCGCCGCATCGCCGAAATTGCTAATCTGGGGTAGGACAGGACAACGACGAAAGGACCTCTTATGACCGTCTACACGCTTCCCGACCTTCCCTACGATTACGCCGCGCTGGAACCGTATATTTCCGGCACGATCATGGAATTACACCATGACAGGCATCATCAGACCTATGTCAATGGCGCGAACGCCGCCCTCGAGCAGCTTGAAGAAGCTCGTGACAAGAACGACTTCGCCAATATCAGCCGCTTGGAGAAGGATCTCGCCTTCAATCTCGGCGGCCACATCAACCACAGCGTCTTCTGGAAGAACCTTTCTCCCGACGGCGGCGGCAAGCCCGAAGGCGAGTTGGCGGCCGCCATCGACGAGTACTTCGGCTCCTTCGAGAAGTTCCAGGCGCAGTTCAACGCGACCGCGACGACGCTGCAAGGCTCCGGCTGGGCCATCCTCGGCTGGGACACCACCGCCAAGCGTCCACTGATCTTCCAGCTCTTTGACCAGCAGGCCAATGTGCCGATTTCCATCGTCCCGCTGCTGCAGCTGGACATGTGGGAGCACGCCTACTATCTCGACTATCTCAATGTCAAGGCTGATTATGTGAAGGCTTTCTGGCATATCGCCAACTGGGCCGACGCCGCCGAGCGCTTCGCCAAAGTCAGCACGGACTGAATGACGGATTGATTGTGTAGCTGACTGTTACTGGATGAAGTCGGCAGTGACTGGCTGATTGCTGATTCCCTGAGCCCCGAAATGGAGTTCAGGGAATTTGCGTATCAGGCATACTGCCCCTTTTGTGACGCTTATTCGTGGTAAGAGGCACAAAAGGGGCAGGATTCCCTTGTATACCCTGTACACGCTGTCCTATAGATGACATGGTTCTGGCCAAAATGGGCGGGCAGGGAGTATGGTTGCCTGCGTGCGTAATGAGAATGTGAATGAAAGCAACGGCGACAAACCAACCATGCATGCGGCAGAAGGAACTGCGGCAACTGCATCGGAAGTCGACGGAGGCGAAGCGGCTTCCGGGCTGCAATCCGTGGAGACGCTGGACCGCAGCAACGATATGGAACGTGGTCTGAAGAACCGGCATGTGCAGTTCATCGCCATCGGCGGCACCATCGGCACGGGGTTGTTCCTGGGGTCGGGCAAGTCCATCAGCCTGACCGGGCCGAGCATCATCGCGGTGTACATCGCCGTGGGCGCGGTCATGTTCCTGCTGATGCGGACGATCGGCGAGATGATGTACCGCGACCCGAGCCAGCATACCTTCATCAATTTCATCGGGCGCTACCTCGGCGACGCCTGGGGCCATTTCGCCGGCTGGTCGTACTGGGTCGTTCTGGTGCTGGTCGGCATGACCGAAATCAGCGCGGTCGGCACGTATTTCGTGACCTTCTTCCGCATCTTCGGCATCGACTTGCGGCATTGGAACTGGCTGATCCAGATCGGCTTCCTGGCTATGCTCGCTATGGTCAATCTCATTGCGGTCAAGGTCTTCGGCGAAACCGAATTCTGGTTCTCGATGATCAAGATCACGCTGATTCTGGCGATGATCGTCACCGCTGCGGTCATGGTCATCATCGACTACCATTACCCGGCCGTGCAGATTCACGGCATGGATGGCATTTCGCCAGCCGGCCACGCGGGCTTCGACAATATCACGCGCGGATTCTCCTTCTTGCCCCACGGCTGGATGGCGTTCCTGATGAGCTTCCAGATGGTCTTCTTCGCCTACGAAACCATCGAATTCGTCGGCGTGACGGTCTCCGAGACGCGTAACCCGCGCAAGGTGCTGCCCAAGGCGATCAACCAGCTCATCGCCAGAATCCTGATCTTCTACGTCGGCGCGCTGGTCGCAATCATGCTCATCGTGCCGTGGAGCACCTTCAAGCCCAATCGCGACGGCTCCTTCGCCTCGCCATTCGTCATGGTGTTCCAATACGCCGGACTCAACTGGGCTTCGGCACTGGTGTTCTTCGTGGTCATCACTGCGGCCTCGTCGTCGCTGAATTCCCTGCTGTACTCCGCCGGGCGGCATCTCTATCAAGTGGCTGACGAGTCCGATTCCCCGCGTCTGCGCCATTTTGCGACCGTCTCGAAGAGCAAGGTGCCTGCGCGTGCAATCATACTTTCGGCCCTGCTGATTCTCGTCTCCCCGCTGGTCAGCGCGATTCCCGGCATTTCCAGCGCTTTTGTGCTCTTCTCCTCGGCGTCCAGCGCAGTGATCATCTTTATCTACATACTCACCGTGGCCGCGCACCGCAAATACCGCCAGTCCGCCGACTTCATCACCGACGGCTTCGTGCTGCCGGGATACAAGGTTCTTGACATTGTCGCCATGACATTCTTCGCCTTCATTTATCTCACGCTGTTCCTGGCCGCAGACACGCGTGGCCCGGCGCTGGCCGGTCTGGGCTGGCTGATCGTGTTCGGCGGATACTGCCTGCTACACAGTCGGCGCAGGAAATCAGCCAGTGCTGTGGATGCAGCGAGTGCTGTATGACGATAGTGCCGAGAATACTGTCGTGGGGTGAGCTTTAGGCGTTATCGGTATAGCAGGTTATGCGTCTGTGATTGACTATGCAATTCATCACAGACGTATTTCTTAATGTCTCCAATCTGTCTGTATACCATGTGAAATACAGCGTGAAACACCCTATGCGAGAGGTTCCATACGAGGCTGTACGCTGGTGAGCAACGTGGCGATGAGCGCCGGTAACCACATTTTTTGCGAGGAGTAGTACATGGCATCGAACCAGTTTGATAAGGACCGTCCTGAGGGTTGGTGGAAGTCGGCGGTGGTGTATCAAGTCTATCCGCGTTCGTTCCAGGATTCGAATGGGGACGGCGTGGGCGACATCCCGGGCATCGACTCGCGGCTTGACTATTTGGCAGGCTTGGGCGTGGATGTGATCTGGCTGTCGCCGGTGTATAGCTCGCCGCAGGTGGATAACGGCTATGACATCAGCGACTATCGTGACATCGATCCGCTGTTCGGTACGCTTGACGACATCGACAAGCTCATCCACGACGCGCATGAGCGCGACATCAAGTTGGTCATGGACTTGGTGGTCAATCACACGTCCGACAAGCATGCGTGGTTCGAGGAGTCGCGCGACCCGGCGTCTCCCAAGCGTGACTGGTACTACTGGCGCAAGGCGCGGGCGGGGAAGGCGCCGGGGGAGCCGGGCGCGGAGCCCAGCGACACCGAGGCGTGCTTCGCACCGTCGGCGTGGACGTATGACGAGCGCAGCGGCGAGTACTATCTGGGTATCTTCAGTCCGGCGCAGCCGGATCTGAACTGGGAGAATGCGGATGTGCGTCATGCGGTGTATGACATGATGCGCTGGTGGGTCGCGCGCGGGGTGGACGGCTTCCGTATGGACGTGATCAACCTGATCTCCAAACCCGAATCGCTCACCAGCGGCGGCCCGATACCGGTTGATCTGTCCGACAACTTCTCCAACGGCCCGCGCCTCGACGAGTTCCTTGCCGAGATGAATCGCGAGGTCGGTTTGGACGAGCATAATCTCTTTACCGTGGGCGAGATGCCCGGATCGACGGTCGAGACCGCGATTCGCGCGACGGCCGCGACCCGCCATGAGCTCAAGATGGTGTTCACCTTCGAGCACATGGAGCTGGACCACACGGCTACGGGAACGAAGTGGGATCTGGCCGACCTGCCGCTGCCGGTGCTCAAGAAGAACCTGGCCCACTGGCAGGATGGACTGGCCGAGGCGGGCTGGAATTCGCTGTACTGGAATAATCACGACCAGCCGCGCGTGGTTTCGCGCTTCGGCGACGACAGCCCCGAGTACCGGGTTGCGTCGGCCAAGGCGCTGGCGACGGTGCTGCATTTGCACAAGGGCACCCCGTACGTGTACCAGGGCGAGGAATTCGGCATGACCAATCTGCCGCTGCACTCGATCGAGGACTACGAGGACGTCGAGTCGATCAACTACTACCACCAGGCGAAAAAGGCCGGACTGGACGAGGCCACGATCCTGCACTCGTTGCAGGTCAAGAGCCGTGACAACGCGCGCACGCCGGTGCAGTGGGACGACACGGCCAACGCCGGATTCACCACCGGCACGTCGTGGTACACGCTCAACCCGAATCACACGGGCATCAATGCCAAGGCGGCCGTGGCCGACCCGGACTCCATCTACGCCCACTACCGCAGGCTCATCGCCCTGCGGCATGAGAATGCGGTCGTGCGCGAGGGCCGCTTCGAGCTGCTGCTGGCCGACGACCCGAACATCTGGGCCTTCACCCGCACCTTGGACGGCACGACGATTCTGACAGTCGCCAACTGCGCCTCGCACGAGACCGCGCTACCCGTCGACGGGCTGCCCGGGCTGGCCGGGGCCAAGCTGCTAATCGGGGAGCGGACGCTTGACGGCGTTGCAACGCTCAAGCCGTGGGAGTCGGCGGTGTTTGAACTGGCCTGAGGGGTAGCGGTAGTAAGCGATTCGGATTAAGAAACCCGAACGTTTCGTATCCGTTTCAGTATCACAGGCCCGACAGCAATTCAACCATGTTGCCGGGCCTGTGACATTTTTGCGATGTCAGATGTCATAATGCTGACGCTAATCAATTTTGAATGCAGATGTCGTAACAGACGTTCACTTCGTGGCGGGCGGTGTGACCGGCGGTGTGGTGGTGCCGGCCAGGGGCCTATCTCCGGGCCTGGCGAGGGGGCCGACGAGTTCGTGCGCGGTATAGGGTTCTTCGAGGTAGTCGATGTCGGCCTGGTCGAGGTGGATGTCGAACGCTGCGGCGGCCTGCTCCACGCGCTCGGGCGACGAGCAGCCCACGATGGGCGCGGAATCGCCGTGCGCCCAGTGCCATGCCAGCGCAATGCTGGCCATGCTCGCGCCGTATCTGCCGGCCACTTCGCACACGCGATCGATGATCGGCTGGTCCTGCTGGCGGGCCGCATCGTATTTGCTGCGTATGACCGCGTCGGTTCTGGCGCGCAGCGAATCGAAGTCCCATGCCGCCCGGGCCAAGTGCCCGGAGGCTAACGGACTGTAGGGAGTGGGCAGTGCCCCATATTGCTGGGCCACGGGGATGAGCTCACGCTCGTCCTCGCGGTAGAGCAGGTTGTAGTGGCATTGCAAGCTCGAAAGCAGAGTCCAGCCGTTGCGCTCGGCGGCGGCTTGCATGTTGTGGTACTGGTAGCCGTACATCTCGCTGGCGCCCAGCGCACGGACTTTGCCCTCCCGAACCAGTTGGTCCAAAGTCTGCATGGTCTCCTCGATGGGCGTTGCGTAGTCGAAGCGGTGCATGATGTACAGATCGAGGTAATCGGTCTGCAAACGGCGCAGGCTGCCTTCGATCTCCCGGCGGATCGCCGCGGGGGAGAGATGGCCTTCGTTGAAGTAGACTTTGCTGGCGATAATCATCTGCTCGCGCGGGATGCCAAGGTTCCTGATGGCCTGCCCGATGAATTCCTCGCTGGTGCCACGGGCATAGCAATTCGCCGTGTCGATGGCGTTGAGACCCAGGTCGAAGGCTTTGGCGATGATCGCCTGCGTGGTCTCTTGACTCGTCGTCCACACATGCTGTTCGGGGTCCGGTTCGCCGAAGGACATGCCTCCAATGAACAATGCGGGTACCTCGATGCCCGACGCCCCCAGTCTCATATGTCGCATGTTTCGCTCCTTCGGTTTCTATGCCTGCCAATCCACGTGTCGGATTAGCCCAAGTCGTTCGAAGGCCAGCGCGAGGCCATCGTCGTCGATTGGCGCGGTGACCCAGTCGGAGGCTTCCTTGGCCTCCGGGATGCCGTTGCCCATCGCGATTCCGGTGCCTGCCGAGCGCAGCATCGCGATGTCATTGGCGGAATCGCCTAGAGCTACGGTGTCATCTGGCGCAAATCCGAGTCGGGCGGCCATCTTCTTCAAGCCGACGGACTTATCCATGCCCAGAGCAGTCAGCTCGCCGGTCTCCCCGAGCTCCTGCGGCATCGATCCGGAAACGATGCTGAATTGCCTCCCGAAACGTTCCCGCGCGTCCGCCAACCGCACACCCGAGCCCGCGGAGAGAAAGAAGGTCACTTTGTTGGCGGTTCTCGGCACGCCAGTCCGGATATAGGGTTCAATCTGCCGCAGATAAGCGGTCCAATCGCCTGCTGCCGATGGCTTGCTGACGCCATCTGAAGGCCGGAACAGGTCAATGAAGTCATGCACCGAGTAGACCGCATCGGGAGTCGTCCAAAAGCATGCGGTCCTGTTCGAGTCGAACCAAGAGGCGAGCTCTGCCACGTCATTTTCCGGCATGCGATCGTCAAAGATCGCAGCTCCGTCCATTTCGCCGTACGCGCCATTGCTGCCTACCAAGCCTCGGAACCCGAGATCCAAAAGCGCGGGATACACTTCCGGCTTGCTGCGTCCGGTGCACAGGACGAGCTGATGGCCTGCGGCAGCAGCGGCGGCGAGCGCCTCTTGCGCCGAGTCCGGCACTTCCTGATTGTGATTGACCAATGTGCCGTCGACGTCGACGAAAACAAGTCGCTGTGCCATGATGTCCCTCCATCGCGAGTGCGGAACGTGGCAACGAGCCCCATGTGCCAAATATCCGCTGCCAAGAATGAGATTACCCATGCCTGCGGATTTATGATGACGCTGATATCCGTGTTGCTCTCGGCGTGGCGGGCGCTAAACACGGCAGACGCTAGGAAGTATTCAGAAGTCGATGAGGCGTTGTCTGCTGTCACATACGCTCACTGCGCGAGGCACCGCCCGGTGCTCACCGGCGGGTTGCCGACGGACACGCGGCTGAGAACCGGCTGGATCTCCTCGTTGGTCATGGCATAGCCGATGTCTGCGCGTTCTTGCGCCTTGGCGAAGACGATTCCGGTGACCTCGCCGTTCTGGTCGAGCAGCGGGCCTCCTGAATTGCCGGGTTCCACGCGAGCTTGGAGCACGTGGAGGGAGCGATTGGCAGTGGAATCCCCGTAAATGTCGGGCACAGCATCGCGCTCGGTGGACAGCACTCGTGCGGGTACGCTTTGGAACGGCCCGCCGTACGGATAGCCCTGCACGACGCCCGCGCTGCCGTTCGCAATCGTTGAATCATCCAGTGACAGCGGTTTGGCATTCACATCCGCTGAGACCACTGCGAGATCATTGACGGGATCGAAATAGATGACGGAGCCGGTGCGGGCGGGCTCGCCCGGCAGCTCTACTAGGGGAGCGGCGACACCGGCGACGACATGCGCGTTGGTGATCAGAAGATCATCGGCCACCAGGAACCCGGATCCTGAGGACATAGTGCTGCAGGCAGGGGCGATGCCAGAGATGCGGGCGACCGACTGCGATGCCGCTTGAACCTTCGGATCATTGGCATCTATGGCGGGAGCGGGGCTGCCGCCGATAATGCTGCTGCCTTCGTTTACACCGGTATTGCCATCGCCTTCGAACAGTCCTTTCAGCGTGGGTATTCCAGTATTGTCGAAGGCCTGGGAGCGCAGTCGGGCGACGGCATCGCTCACCGGCTGCGGAGTGTATCGGTTGATGCCTTGAATCACCTGTGAGGAGGCGAGAGATTGCGACAGGACGGGGATTCCGGAGGTGATGACGCCTGCGGCGGTCAGCGACAAGGCGATTGCCGTGCATGCCAGCGCCAGCCCGCCGCCCAGCAGCCGTTCCACGCCGCCAAGACGCAGCCGGTCGGCACCCCGGCGAACGACGTGGCCGATGCTCGACCCGATTCCGGACATCAGCGCAAGGAGACCTATAGCGACGGCGAAAACCGCTATGCCTCGCCATGTGTCGCTGGGAATGGATCGCGCGACACGCGGCAGCACGTATGGCATGACCGCCGCGCCCGCGATAAGGCCGACGAAGGTGCCGAGCGTGGAGAAGAATCCCGCGCGGACGCCAGCGGCAAAGACGCTGATCAGGAGGATGGCGAGGACGATGTCAATGGGCAGCAACATGCCTTCTATAGTTTTCCATCTCGCTGAAAACTGCCTGACAACGCTAGCCTAGGGGCGAAACCAGCGGGTGCTGGGCTTCGGCATACACGACAGTTTCATTCACCACGCGCTTTATGTATAATACGAAACTGTGTTACGATATTGTAATGAGTTTTGAAGGAGTGCTGTTCGCTAAATCGGCCGACCGGCATGGCTACACGATCGACGACGTGACCTACGCAGTCACCCATCCGATCAGACGCGCTTCATTCGACCGGGACGGTGCACGCTACGTCAAGCTGACCGGCGAGCACCACGGCGATCCGCTGGTTCCGTCCATCGAGGTGATGATGAAGATTCTGCCGGGTAGGGGAATCGTGGTCTTCCATGTGAATGCGGAACAAGGTAACTTCTGGAGCAAGGACCAGCAATGACGAAGGAAAAGGAGCAGATGATGGCACTGCGGGATGAGCAATGGCAATGGGACGATTCCCAAGCCGTGGAAAGCACGGAGCAGACGTTGTACAGCGACGTCGAGAATGACCTGATGCTGGCTACGGGCGCTGCAGACGCGCGCGAGGCGGTGCACATGTTCACGGGCCGACCCCGCCTGTCGGAAGCAAATCGGGAGGAGACTGTGCAATTGCAGTTCAAGGCGCCGCGCTCGATGGCCGATTATGTAGACTCGCAGCGCAAACTTGCCGGTCTGCACAACAAGTCTGAATACCTGCGCATGCTCGTTGAGCGTGACATGCGTTCCCACGGACAACAGTTGCAGAGCGCATGATAGCGATTTGAAATGTGATATTGAAAGACCGTATGGCGCAATAGGAATGTATTCTCGCGTCATACGGTCTTTTATATGTATTCGGCTCCTTATTCGCATTTGCTTTGCATATCGTCCGCCTTCCTGTCGCGATACAGCACGAGGATCAAGATTGCGGCGGCGAGGGCGACGATGGAGCCGATGGTCCATGCGGTCTGCTGGGCACCGATGAAGGCGTCGGTCGCTTGAACAAGCAGATTGTGGCCCAGCTCTGCGGGCACATGGGTGGAGGACAGATGTGCGGCGACCTGCTGGGTGGCGGTGATGGAGGATGCCGCCTGGCTGCGGATGCCGGCGGGCAGGAACGCGAGCTTGGGTTCGATGGCGGTGCGGTAGTGGCCGGCGAGGATGGAGCCGAGCACGGCGATGCCCAGGCTGCCGCCGACCTGGCGGAAGGTGTTGTTGACGGCGCTGCTGGTGCCCGCCTGGCTTTGCGGCAACGTGGAGACGATGCGCGTGGTCATTGGCGGCATGACCAGCGACATGCCTGCGCCGAAGGCGAACAGCAGGACTTCGAATACCCAGATCGAGGTGTGCTGACTGATGCGGGAGAGCGCGAACGTGGCGGCGGCGATCACGAGCATGCCGGAGCCGGACGTGACGCGGGCGGAGAAGCGCACGGCCATCTTGCGGGCCTGCGGCGCGAACGCGATCATGGCCAGCGCGAACGGCAGGATGCATACGCCGGTTTTCAAGGCGCTGTAGCCGCGGATGGATTGCAGATAGAAGGTCATGATGAACACGCCGCCGAACAGCGAGAAGAACAGCAGCGCCAAGGCGAGCGCGGCGATGGTGAAGCCCCGATCGGTGAAGTAGCGCACGTCGAGCATCGGCGTCTTCGCACGCAGCTCCCATAGAGCGAACACGATGATTGCGACCAAACCAGCCGCGATGGGGGCTATGGTCTTGCCTCCGGTCCAGCTGGCGCTGTCGCCGGCCTGGATGATGCCGTAGATGATGCCGAGCAGACCTGCCGAGGCGAGCAGCATGCCGGGCAGGTCGAAGCTGGGGCGCGACTCGTCGCGGTATTCGGGCACGAGCAGCGGCACCGCGATGAGCGCGACCAGCACCACCGGCGGGTTGATCAGGAACACCGAACCCCACCAGAAATGGGTCAGCAGGGCTCCGGCGGCCAGCGGGCCGATGGCTAGCGCCGCGCCGACGACTGCGGACCAGATGCCGATCGCCTTGGCCCTCGCCGCTCCGTCGAACAGATACGTGATGATGGCGAGCGTGGCGGGAATCAGGAACGCGGCGAACAGGCCCATCATCGCGCGCAGGCCGATCAGCCAGCCGGCACTGGGCGCGAAGGCCGAGGCCAGCGAGAACGCGCCGAACCCGGTCAGGCCGATAAGCAGCGTCCTGCGGTGGCCGAAGCGGTTGCCCGCCACGCCGCCGGTGAGCAGCAGCCCGGCGTACGCGAGGATGTAGGCGTCCGAGGACCATTGCAGTTGGCTCTGCGAAGCGCCCAAACCGGTCGGTGGATTCTGCGCGAGCGTCTTCATCACGATATAGAGAATCGAATTGTCCATTGAGACGACCAACACCGTCACCATGATGATGGCGAAAGCGATTGTGCGAGCGGTTGATGATTTGGGTCTGCGGGGCCTGCTGCCGCTTGATTGAGCTTGCGATGTGGCGGAATTAGGCATCTGCGAACCCTGAGATATATTCCCGTTCTGGGCTTCATCGTTCTTGCCTATGGGGACGTGGCGAGTGTTCATTGCAAGGCCTTTCTATACTTGGTTTCAGTATGTTGAATAACTTGACTGACTGTCAGTCATTATAGAAGCAGGGAGGACAACCGATGAGCAGAAGCCTGGATCCACAGCGCCGCGTCGCACTGCTGCACGCGGGCCAGCAGGTGCTTGCCAGCAAAGGCGCGGGGAAAGCCACCATCGACGACATCACGCAGGCCGCCGGTGTGGCGAAAGGGACGTTCTACCTGTATTTCAACTCGAAAGCGGACCTCATCAAAGCCTTGCGCGCCGATTTCGCTGAGCAGATCGGCAACGTGCTGCGCGAGCATATGGAGGGAAATGCGCACCGTGATTGGCAGGCCGAAGCGCGCAATCTTTTGCGCCTGGCCGTTGACGAGTATCTGCAGATCGCGCCCTCGTATAGCGCCGTGCTTGACTGCGCATCGAGCGAGGCGGACGACACCTCATGGGAGCGCAGCATCACCGCAGTCATCGCTGATTTTCTGCAGGCGGCGAAGGCGCAGCGTGCCTGCACTGTAGAGGATCCGGAGGTTGCGGCGGTGTTCCTGTTTCACGGCATCAACGGGGTCTGCCATCATGCGCTGCATGCTGCCTCTGGTACTTCTGACGATTCCGCAGATGCTTGGGACAGCGAAAGGGTGACGGCTGCGATAGAGCCGTTCGTCGTGACCCTGTTTCATGACGAACGGCGGTGATTTCGGGACGGTGCAATCGGTGTTCCATATACGTTGGATGGCCTGAGCAAAGGAAAGCAACGAACGGTATGACGAGTAACTATACGTTTACGGCGAGCGTCACTATTGACAGCGGCCACTATCGGCAAATCATGGAGCTGGAAAAGGCGTGCCGAAACTATGAAGATGTTGATTTCAAGCTTGAGCTGGATTTCAAGACGAGCGAAGCGGGAAAGAATCAGACCGATCGCTCCGGCAGGAACGAGTTCTTCTGCTATGACCACGATGCGCTGGTCGGGTATTTGGGCGTATGCTCCTTCGACAGCGCAGTATGGGAAATCAACGGCATGGTTCGGCCGGACTACAGGAAGCAAGGGATTTTCACCGAGCTCTTTCGGCGGCTGCTGGACGAATTCAATGCGAGAAGCCCACAGGAGCTGCTATTGCTCAGCGACAAGAAATCGGCATCCGGTTTGCGCTTCATCGAGAGACTGCACGCGAACTATCATCATGCCGAATACGACATGGTGCTGAATGCGTCGGATTTCGAGCAGCATGGAGAGTTCGTAGAGCATGGTGGAGATTCGTCAAGCCTGCTGCGTTCCAAAAGCACATTGGATGTCCAGGAAACAGATGCCGAGGAGCACATGTTCACCGGCACTATAGCCGGCAAAATCATCGGCAGCGTCCGTTTGGAGCTGCTGTCGGACGAGGGCGGCATCTACGCCTTAGAAATCGTGCCGGAATATCGCGGGCATGGCTATGGCCGCGCGCTGCTCAACTGGTCAATAGCCAAGCTGATCTCGATGGGAGCCAAAACGATAATCCTGCAAGTCGACACAGACAATGCTCGCGCACTGAATCTGTACACGTCGACAGGGTTCGTCGAAGAATCAGCGATGCTCTACTATTCCTTGCGCAAGTCCTTGACCAAGGGAAATTGAGAATTTATGGCAAAATAACATCGGAGAAGCACCTATCTCGCTTATGTGAGGCGCTATGGGTGTGCTGCGGACGACGCTATAGAAGACACATTTTCATCAGTTGCGGCCGACGTAATGTGTTTCGGCGTGTGTGAGTGAGGTTTCGCAATGCTGTCAGCAGGGGAAAGCAACGTCGACTCGCAGCGATGACAGCATGCTGTAATAATCTGTGATTATGACCGATCATGTGAGCATCGAAGGGCTGCGCTATGCGTGGGCCGCCGCGCAGACGCATTCATTCACCGCAGCGGCCCGCGCCTACGGGGTGACCCAGCCGGCGCTGTCGAATGGCATTGCCAAGCTTGAGCAGCAGCTTGGCGGGAAACTGTTCGAACGCACCACCCAAGGAGCGGCGCCTACGGCGTTTGGCCGGCAGATGCTGCCCATGATTGAGCGTGCGCTTGATGAGCTGGATGCGATAGCCGCCGAAGCACAGCGTCTCACGCAACCGATTGATCGTTCCATTCGTATGGGCGTCTCTCCGCTCATCGATCCGAAACTCGTTGCGCAGATGTATTCCATGGTCTGCAATCTCCCGGAATCGCACGAGCTGGTGCTGCGCGAGGCCGATATGCAGGAGTTGCGCGAAGCGTTGAGCGCCGGCAAACTCGATGTCATCCTCATACCGGCCGTGGCTTCAATGCCCCGATTCGCTCATCGGATCATCAGCCGGGAGCCGGTCGCCATCGTCACGTCCCGTGCCATGCAGGGCAAGGCGAACGATAGCGCGGCAGGCGGGAGCAAAATAGACGAAGTCAAGTCAGAAGAGAACGCGACAGAGTTCGAGGCGGAAGCCAATGCCTCGTTCATCCTGGTTCCCGACACCTGCGGACTGACCACATTCACCAAACAGCTGTTCGCCAGCCACAAGCACCCGATGAACGCCTATCCGGGTGAGGCCGCAAGCTACCAGGTGCTTGAGCAATGGGCCTCGATGGGACTGGGCGTAGCGATTCTGCCAGTGTCCAAGCTCAGCGACCCCAAGGCTCAGCATCGCATGCTGCAGGATAATGGACAAGATGTCATGATCTCGTACGAGGCGGTCTGGAATCCGCAGTCGCCGCTTGCACGGGACATTGAGCTGCTTGCCAGCCAGATAGTCGTTGCCGAACCTCAGCATGAATCATTGGCTTTGTCTGCTCGGCTATAACGCCATAACGCCATAACAGTTGTGTATGGCTCCATCAGCGTTGACCCTCTACCGGGCGCGGCCCATCCACTCTACCGTGGAAGGTAGCCCGACGATGTGTCGGGCTTGGAACCGATATGAAAGCATGAAAGGCAGGCATCATGGCCGCATTTCTGGAAATCACGATCACGGTGGACGAAGCTGACCGCCCGGCGGCGGCAGCCGTCTACACCAAGTACAGGGAGCCGTTCCTCAACACGATTCCCGGAGCCACGAGCAAGCAGCTCCTGATTCGCGACGAGGACGTGCAGATTCTCCACGGCTTCACGACCGCAGATGAGGCGAAGGCCTATCTGTCCAGTGACCTGTTCACAAACGACGTTGTCGCCGGGCTTTCACCGCTGTTCAAGGCCGACCCGGAGATTCGCATCTATCAGGTCGCCTGACAATACGCCGTTTTGGGCGGCCGTCGACAGGAGTGGTCTTCATCCTGCCGACGGCCGCTCGGGCGGTCATACTATATATAAGCAATCGCAACAACGCGCAATACCGCACAACAACGCAAGGATGAATACATGAGCGACACCACCATCGAATACACCGACGTCAAGAAGTTCACTCAGGATCAGGTCGAACGGCTGTTCCTGTCAGTCGGCTGGGTTTCGGGCAAATATCCCGAACGACTGCACAAGGCGCTGATGGGGTCGTCGACCGTGCTCACGGCCTGGGATGGCGAGCGCCTCGCGGGCCTGGTGCGTGTGCTGGACGACGGCGAGATGATGGCCTACATGCATTACGTGCTGGTCGACCCCGAATACCAAGGGCACGGCATCGCCGGGCACTTGGTCGAAATGGTCAAGGAGCGCTACGCGAACTACTTCTACATCGAGGTCATGCCCGAGGAAAGCCGCAACGCATCGTTCTATCAGAAGCATGGTTTCGGAATCATGCCCGACGGCGTCGCCATGCAGATTTGCAACGAGTAGGCGATCAGGTTGCGCGTCAATCGGGGCGCAACCGTCCTCTGTATCAGCTTGTAACACGCCCGGATTGGTGCGCACAAGTCAGGCAGTAGCGTTTTTCACTGGCGGAATTCTGCGGGTCAAAATTCCTATCACCCGACTTGTGCATAGCATCCCCGGCGTGTCGCCTTTGACATCTCCTCTGCATCGCATCACACGTATGGGCGTCTGCGTCTAGCTTCTCTTCGTGGCGAGAGATAATGGCGGCATGAGATCGTGTGAACAAGGGGAGCAGGGGAGCGGAAGGCCAGTGGGCAAGACGAAACGCAATGCTTCCAACCGCAATGTCCCCAACTACAGCGCCCCCAACCACAACGCGACGCTAGTTGGCCTGCTCGCCATAGTGCTGTTCAGCGCGATTGTGAGCTTGGTGCGCATCACGGCGCAGAATTTCGGCGCCACCTTGGGCGCGGCGCTGATCTATACGCTCACCGCTGTAGTGATGTGGGTTATCCGCCGCCCGAGGCAACTGCGCAGTTTTCCGCTTCGATATCTGCTGGTGTGCGGAACACTGTTCGTGGTATACGAGGTTTCCGTTGGCTTGGCCGTGGGTCTGGCGCACGATGCGACGCAGGCGCTTGAGGTGAGTGTCGTCAACTATCTGTGGCCGACGCTGATGGTTCTGCTCTCGCTGATTGGGCGTCGTTTCACTGCCAAGACATGGCTGGTCATACCTGGCGCCTTGCTCGCCTCGCTCGGCACCGCGTTCGTGGTCGGCGGCGATGCCGGCCTGAATCCGGCGGGCATAGCCGCCCACATCGCCTCGAACCCAGTGCCGTATGCGCTGGCCTTCGGCGGCGCGGTCACCTGGGCCGTGTACTCCGTTATCACGCCGCGCATCAGCGAAGGGTACGACGGCATCACCCTGTTTTTGACGGGGGTCGCCGTGGCCCTGTGGATCGTTCATTTCCTGACGGGTTCGGTTCCCCAGCATGCACATCCGGCGGGAATCGGAGCCTATATCGTGCTCGTCGCCGCTGCTCTCGTCATCGGAGCCGGATACGCCTGCTGGGATGCCGGTATCATGCACGGCAATCTGACGGTGCTGGGGTCTGCCTCATACGCCGCGCCCGTGCTCTCCTCCGCGATAGGAGCGCTCGCGCTCGGAGCCAGCCTGACCGTGTCATTCTGGCAGGGCGTCGTGCTTGTGGTCGTAGGCTCGCTCATTGGCTGGTGGGCTACGAAGGATGCCAGCGTAGAACCGCAGAGTTGAACGGAGCCGGCGGACGTGTTGCGGGCGGTTTAGCTACTCGCCGCGCCTCACGCTCATTCTCACCGCATGCATTGTATATGTCTCTTTCGTCGGTTTTTCGCTGGTTTTCATTGGCCTTTAGTCGTCACGCTCGGCAGCGCCATAGCCTCAACATCATCAGCATACGCAATCGATACGCGCCGAAACCGACAGTCTCTCCCAAAGCACAGTCGCCCCAAAGTGAACTTTGGCTTAACCGGAAATGACATCTCGCTGATCTTCCGCGAGTTCGCCGCTCGGCCACGACACACTGGAACTGCCAACCTGTCGATGAAGCTCCTTAGCGGGCGCATCGACATCTTCGACATGAAAGAAATGAGATGCGCGAATGAAAACGGAAACGCAACGACATCGAACGCAGCAACATCGAATGCACAAAGTCATGGCGGGCGCTGCGGCGCTGGCTATGCTCCTGAGCGGCGGGGCAGCGGCTCAGGCGGCACAGGCTTCGACGGCATACCCGGCCAATAAGCCAAACATCACGGAGCTGCTTGGCGAGTTCAACAACTGGTGGACCCCGAAGAAGGTCGTCGATAATACGGCCCAAGGTGATGCGTTCCGTGGCAGCGTGACGGATGCCGGGCGCTCGGTGCTCGCATACAGCGACGATACGGTCGTCGCCATCAACAACCATGCGGCCAAGGACACCACGAAGGTAGACGGCACTGACACGCAGGCGCACCGCGCCGCGTTCGACGCAAGCGACAGTCCGGCTAATGCGATTACCTCGTATTCAACTGCCTTGGGTGGCACCATCGGCAAGTACCTGCGCGAAGGGCTGAGCAACGGCTCGCTGCCCAAGACGAACGCGCTGGTGTTCGATGCCTCAAGCCCGGTTGCGACCTCCGGTTTCGTTGGCACTGGCAGCGCCAAGAAGGACTTCAACTACCCGCGTCCATACTTCACCAAAGCGGATCAGGGCGTGGACCGCACCATCGGCGGCGACACCAATCTCAATGGGCTTAAGCCTGAGCTGGGCATCATCCACATTCCGATGTTCACGCAGGGCGGCCAGGAATTCGGTGAGGACTACACGGATTATGAGGAGCCTTCGCAAGCTTTCCCCTCCGGGCACACCACGAAGGCCTACAATCGCGGTATCGCGCTGTCCACGCTGCTGCCCGAGCTCGGGCCGGAGATCATGGCTCGCGCATCCGAGGCAGGCAATAACCGCGTCGTGCTTGGCGTGCACTATCCGATGGACGTGATGGGCGGGCGTATCGCCGCCACGGCCAGCTCGAGCGCGCTGTGGTCGGATTCGGGATTCCGCACCAATGAACTGTTGCCGGCGCATGATGAGCTTGAGAACTACATCGCCGCCCGATGCAAGGCGGATGGCAACGGCTCCACGGTCGGGGAATGCGTCACCAAGCTCGGCGCGAACGCCGATAAGGGTTATATCAACACCTTCACCGACGTGGTTTCGACCAAGCCGGTCACTGACCGTGCATCGGCAATCGACGCATATACGTCTCGCATGACCTATGGATTCGCGCAGACCTCCGCCGCAGGGCAGGCACCGAAGGTTCCTGCAGGAGCTGAGGACCTGCTGCTCACTGCGTTCCCGGATCTGAGCGCCGCACAACGTCGTCAGATTCTCGAAGCCTCCGAAATCGACTCCGGCTATCCGCTGGACGCCTCGTCGCAGGGCTACCAGCGGCTCAATCTTGCCAAGGCCTACAGCGCGAATGTGACGCTGAGCGCGGACGGCAGCACGATTGTGGCCATCAGCTTCGGCAACGCGCAGTCCAAGGTCACCAAGGTCAGCGACTCCGATGCCGTCACCAATCTGCTCAAGGACTTTAACCGCTACTTCGTGGCAGGCGTGGGCGTCACCGATGAGGGCAAGGCCGTGCTGAGCCATGACGACCAGCTCACCGAGTCCATCAACCACGCTGCTTTCGGGGCGGACGGCAAGACTGTTCAGGATCAGCGCGCGCTGTCCGATGCGCAGATGAACTCCACCAACACGCTGTATGACGCGCTTGGCCCGGTGCTGGGGGCGTACTTCAAGCAGGCGGCGGACTCCGGCAAGCTGCCCAAGACCGAGCAGTACCTCAAGGATATGAACAAATCCGCCTCTACCGGCAGCGCCAAGGCTTGGTATCAGCATCCGCGTCCGTATGTGGATCGCGTGAACTATGTCGGCACCACGCTGAACATGAACGGCACCGCGCAGACGCTGAACATCCAGAAGGTTCCCGGATACGAGAGCTTCGACTGGGGCAACGGCTCGCCGATCGACAACGAGTATGACAACCTGTATAACTCGGGTTCCTTCCCCTCCGGGCACACGACCTTCGCTTTCACGCAGGGCACTGGTCTGGCGAGCATTTTGCCTGAGCTGGGGCCGCAGATCATGACCCGTGTCTCCGAAGCGGGCAACAACCGCATCGTGCTCGGCGTGCACTACCCGCTCGATATCCTTGGCGGTCACATTGCCGGGCAGTACGGCGTGGCAAACGCACTGAACGACGATGCTACGCGTAAGGAAAGCGCCGATGCCCGCGCCGAGCTGGTCAGCTACCTGACCGCGCAGTGCAAGGCCGACGGCCACGGCGACACCCTGCAAAGCTGCATCGACGCCAACGGCGCCAACGATGCGAAAGGCTACGCCAACGCCTTCACTGACGAGGTCTCGACCAAGCCGGTCACCGACCTGCAGTCCGCATTGGCCGCCTACCAGGCCCGCATGTCCTACGGATTCACCAAGACCGGCACCGCTGGGCAGGCTCCGGTTGTGCCCGATGCTGCTGTCAATCTGCTGAGCAACGTTAGCGCCTTCAGCGTGCTCAGCGCCGACCAGAAGAAGCAAGTGCTCGCCGCGACCGAAGGCGACTCCGGCTACCCGCTGGACGCCACGAGCGAAGGCTGGGCACGTGTGAATCTTGCAGCCGCATACAGCGCCAAAGTGACGCTGAGCGCCGACGGCAAGAACATTACCAAGGTCGAGCCTGGTCAGACAGTCGCTTCGGTGGTTCGCGAGAAGACCCCGGCGCAGCCCGGTGATAACGGCGGCAATGGCAATAACATCGGCAACGTCAATACTGGCAACACCAACCAGCAGCCGACCAAGCCTGGCAAGAACGGAACCGGCGCGAACAACAGCAAACCGCAGGCCAATGGTGTGCTGGCTGCCACAGGTGCCGACATTTCGGCGGCCATTGTAGCGGTTGCCGCGCTTGCCCTGATTGGTTCTGCGGTCACGGTCGTGGCTCGCAAGCATCGGCACTGATTCGCCCGATACCCACAGGTTGTGATTCCGTCGTCGCCCTTGATTGCAGCGCCATTTCGATGGCAGCACAGTCAGGTGCGGCGGCGGAGTCGTCCATTGTGCGATGTGCAGCTCCGCGAACGACGTGCCGTCGTCTCCTAAATCCGTAGGACCAATGTGGTAGCTTCCAGCCTTAGCTCAGCCTTCGGCTTCGCTCCTCACGCCCTTCGCGGGCGCTCGGTCTCGCCTACAGGCAATCCACTGGATTGCCTGCTTTACGGCTCGACGCGCCGATGACTTGACTCGGTTCCAGCACGACGGTTTAATATACCCGGCTGCACAAGCGATGGCAGGAACCGCAAGGTTCATGCCGAATAGAGTGCTTGCCGTGATTCGCTGGGTTATTCCAGTGCGTCGTGTGCGGACATAGCTTAGTTGGTAAAGCGCGACCTTGCCAAGGTCGAGAGCGCGGGTTCGAGTCCCGTTGTCCGCTCCATCCGATTCATTCTTTCCATTTTTTGAACTCTGTCTTGAAAATGCCATTGAGCGCCGCTAAATGTCATAAACGAGATGGAGTAGACGGAACTCTGTCTCGTTTATGACTATCAGCGACAATAATTGTCACAAAGAAGACAGAGTTATACGGCGAAGACTCATAGCGACAGGGCTACCTGAGCGACCATTCGTATGCCTCACACATCGAAAATAATCGATAACGGATTAGCTCCTAGCCGGTCCAGACTTCGCACATTTCACGCATGCCGCCCCAGTTGTCCCGTTGCACTCATAATGTGTGACTCTGTTGACTCATAGTCCAGGCCTGCACCTTAGTAACGCGGGCCCCGATAGCAAAGGACCTCCCATGTCGGACCAGATCATCTCCATCACACTCAATGGCGAAGCGAAGGAGGTGAAGTCAAGCGACACCGGCGTCCAGCTCTTTGAAGACGACAAGAACATCATCGCCGTGCGTCTCAACGGCCAGCCCCGAGACCTGTACACGCCACTCAAGGACGGCGACAGCGTGGAACCGATCTCGCTGGACAGCCCCGACGGGCTTGCCATCATGCGCCATTCGGCGACGCATGTCATGGCGCAGGCCGTGCAGGAGATTCGCCCGGACGCCAAGCTCGGCATCGGCCCGGTGATCGAGAACGGCTTCTACTACGACTTCGACGTGGACGAGCCGTTCACGCCCGAGGATCTCAAGGATATCGAGAAGCGCATGCAGCGCATCATCAAGCAGTCGCAGTCCTTCCGCCGCCGCGTGGTGAGCGAGGACGAGGCGCGCGCGGAAGAGCAGGATCAGCCGTACAAACTGCAGCTTATCGGCAAGAAGGAAGCCGAAATCGACGAAGAGGCCTCCACCGAGGTGTCCACCGGCGAGCTGAGCATGTACGATAATGTCGACCGCAACGGCACCACGGTCTGGAAGGACCTGTGCCGCGGACCGCACCTGCCGAACACGCGCTACATCAAGGCCTTCAAGCTCGAACGCACCGCCGCCGCCTACTGGCTCGGCGACGAGCATAACAAGATGCTGCAACGCATCTACGGCACCGCATGGCCAACCAAGGATGAGCTCAAGGCCTACGCCAGCCGCATGGAGGAGGCCGCCAAGCGCGACCACCGCAAGCTCGGCCAGGAGATGGACCTGTTCTCCTTCCCCGAGGAGATCGGGCCGGGGCTGGCTGTCTTCCATCCCAAGGGCGCGGCGATCATCAACGCGATGGAAGACTACTCGCGCGAGCAGCATCGCAAGCATCATTACAGCTTCGTGCAGACCCCGCACATCACCAAGGGCCATCTCTACGAGATCTCCGGGCATCTGCAGTGGTACAAGGACGGCATGTTCCCGCCGATGCGACTGGACGAGGAGCGCGACGAGCAGGGCAACGTCACCAAGCAGGGCTTGGATTACTACCTGAAGCCCATGAACTGCCCGATGCACAACCTGATCTTCAAGTCCCGCCAGCGCTCCTACCGCGAGCTTCCGCTGCGCCTCTTCGAGTTCGGCACGGTGTACCGCTACGAGAAGTCCGGCGTGGTGCATGGCCTGACCCGTGTGCGCGGCCTGACTCAGGACGATTCGCATATCTACTGCACGCGCGAGCAGATGAAGGGCGAGCTGACCAGCCTGCTGACCTTCGTGCTGGGACTGCTCAAGGACTTCGGCCTCAACGACTTCTACCTTGAGCTGAGCACCAAGGACCCGCACAAGTTCGTTGGCTCGGATGAGGTATGGGAGGAGGCCACGAGCACACTGGCCGAGGTCGCCAAGGATTCCGGCCTTGAACTCGTCGACGATCCGGGCGGAGCGGCCTTCTACGGGCCGAAGATCTCCGTGCAGGCGCGCGACGCCATCGGCCGTACTTGGCAGGTGTCCACTATTCAGCTCGACTTCAACCTGCCCGAGCGCTTCGGACTCGAGTATATCGCCGCCGACGGCTCGCATCAGCGTCCGGTGATGATTCATCGCGCCCTGTTCGGCTCCATCGAGCGTTTCTTCGCCATCCTGCTTGAGCATTACGCGGGCGCATTCCCCGTCTGGCTCGCTCCGGTGCAGGTGACCGGCATACCGGTGGCCGACGAGTTCACGCCGCATCTCGAAGCGTTCATCCAAGATCTGGAAGACAATCTCGTGCGCTGCGAACTCGACCGCTCCGACGATCGCTTCGGCAAGAAGATCCGCAATGCCTCCAAGTCGAAGGTGCCGTTCACCCTGATCGCCGGCAGCGAGGACGTGTCGAAGAACGCCGTGAGCTTCCGCTTCCGCGACGGCAGCCAGCTCAACGGCGTGCCGCTGGAACAGGCCAAGGCATGGATTCTTGAGGCCATCAGCTCGCGCGTCCAGGTCAACTCCGCCGAGGACTTCGCTGCGACTACTTCCGCGGAGATTCCCGCAGCAGCTTCTGCAGCGATCGACTGAGGCCGGATTCAGCACGACATGTTCGAAAAACTACGCGGACCTTTCAAGAAGGTCATAGCCCCGATAGCGCGCGGACTGGTGAGCCTCGGCGTCACGGCCGACATGGTCACGGTGGCCGGTGCCGTCGGCACGATCATTGTGGCCGTCGTCACCGGCGTCACCGGCTGGATGGTGCCGGGCACGCTGGTGCTGGCCCTGCTGGTCATCTTCGACTCGCTTGACGGGTCAGTGGCGGCCATCACAACCGGAGGTACGAAATTCGGTGCCTTCCTGGACTCCACGCTTGACCGCATCGCCGACTGGGCGGTGCTCGTGGCCGTCATGCTGTTCTTCTACCTGCACAGCGACTGGTGGACTCATTCGGCATCAGCGTCCGCGCCTGACTATGTGAGCTACATCGGCATCGGGTGCGCGCTCTACGCCATCATGACCTCCTTTGTGACCTCCTACGCCCGCGCCCGCGCCGAATCGGTAGGCTACGAGGCCAAGAACGGCATCGCCACGCGCTCGGATCGATTGGTCATCATCCTGGTGGGCATGTTCCTGACCGGGCTGTTCCGCAATGGCATGTGGCTTATGGCCTTCATGGTGCTGCTTGCGGTGCTTGGCACGATAACCGTCTTCCAGCGCATCCACGAGGTGCACAAGCAGATGAACGGCGAAGAGCCAATCCAGCCCATCGTGCCGGAGGCCCGCGCCGGAGCGCAGTAGGCCAGAAGGAGCCCCATATGCTTGACCGCGTGCTCATAGCCATCGCCCGCAACGCCCGATTCATACCGGAGTCGCTGCTGCGCGCCCTGTTCGCGTGCGCGGCCGACGTCTGCTGGCTGTTCGGCGTCGGGGGAGTGCGCCAGCTGGAACGCAATCTGCGTCATGTGTTGGGCGCTGCAGGAACGGGCGCTGCGGGAATAAGCAACGAGGAAACCGGTACGTCGCAATCAGATGACGTACATCAGGCAGACGGCACCACGGTTTCGCGTCGCCGGTTGCGGCAGGTTTCGCGACGTGGTATGTGCGCCTATTTCGCCTACTTCTCCGAGGCCATGACTGTAGGCGCGCGCAGCGAGCAGCAATTGCGCGCCCGCGTGCGCGGCGATGGGCCGGGGCTGCAAAGCCTGATCGCATATGTGCATGATTCCACCGGCTCGGCGCCTTTGGCTCTCGGGCATCAGGGCAACTGGGACTACGCCGGCTTCTGGGCGCATCATGCGCTCGCCCCTGTCACAGCCGTGGCCGAGCGGCTGGGCAACCAAAAGCTGCTCGACACCTTCGTACATATCCGCGAATCGCTCGGCATGCGAATCGTACTGACCGGTCAGAAGGGGATTACCGCGCAGCTCAGGGAGCAGCTCGCTGAACCCAACGTGGTCGTCGCGCTGCTTGCCGACCGAGACTTGAGCCGACATGGTGAATTCGTCACGGCTTTCGGCTCCACGATTCGCGTTGCACGCGGCCCTGCCACCTTGGCTTTGGATACTGGGCTGCCCTTGTATGCAGTCAATGTATTCCGCGAACGGCTGCACGGCGCTCAGCGACGCAAGGCCAAGTCACGCTATGGCTATGTGTGCTGGTTCGAAAAGCCGATAGACGTTGACCGTTATCGCTCTCTGCCGCGCGAAGAGGCGATTCGAGCCATCAGCCAGGCCTGGGTCGACGTGTGGGCGGCGCAGATCGCGCGGCACCCCGAGGACTGGCATATGCTGCAGCCGATTTTCCTTGAGGATCTCGACCTTTCGCGCCTGAGCGATGTGCCCGATGACATACTCGCCAAAATCGCAGGTAACGCTGCCTGACACAACACGCTGCTGCCACAACGCCGTCATGAGACCGCCGACAGCCACACGTTTCGGTGGTCTGTTTCGGCCGCCTGATTTGGCCGAATGATGGCCGAACAGCAGCCGAATATCATGCAGCGAACAACGACGTACAGGTAGCACCGATATGACAAACATCCGCAGCCGTGCGACAATGCCAGTTATGCCTCAAAAGCCTGAATCACATGTAGACGCCGCTGCTGCAAGGCACGAGGACCCCTTGCATGGACGCAAGCTCAGCATCGGCATCATCTCGCCCTACTCCTTTGAAACCCCCGGCGGCGTACAGTTCCACATCCGCGATTTCGCCAAGGAACTCATGGCCCGAGGCCATCATGTCGAAGTGCTGGCTCCCGGCAGGCGCACCAAGGACATGCCGCTGTGGGTGCACACCAACGGCAGCTCGTTCTCAATCCATTACAACGGCTCGGTGGCCCAGATGAGCTACTTCGGCGTCGTGGGCCTGCAAACGCGACGCTGGGTCAAGCAAGGCCAGTTCGATATTCTCCATGTGCACGAGCCGGAGACGCTGTCGCTGAGCCACAAGCCGCTGACGATGCGGCACCATCCGCCGATGGTCGCCACTTTCCATGCGGCCTTCAACACCTACCCGCGGCTGCTGCGCTTCGGCGAGTCGTATCTGCGCCGCTACCTCGACCCGCTCGCTGCGGCGATATGCGTCAGCGACGCCGCGTTGGATACCGCCGCGCACTATCTTCCCGAGCAGCTCGAAACGCATATCATCCCCAACGGCATCAACCGGAATTTCTTCGCCAAAGCCGCCGCCGACTCCCGCTGGACCGGCAGCGAGGAACAGCCCACCATCGGCTTCCTGGGGCGCATGGGCGACGAGCGCAAGGGTTTCAAGATATTTGCCCAGGCCGCTCAGCAGATTCTGCGCGAATATCCGCATGCCCGTTTCCTATGCGTAGGCGACGGCGAGTCCGACGGGCGCAAGATCCTGAACAGAATCGATTCCAGCGGAAACCTCACGAAGCACTGCGAATTCCTCGGGCGTATCAGCGACGAAGACAAGGCGCGATTCTACCGTTCGCTCAGCGTCTACGTCGCCCCGCAGACCGGCGGGGAAAGCTTCGGCATCGTGCTGGCCGAGGCGATGGCGGCGGCCTGCCCGGTTGTGGCATCCGACCTCGATGCTTTCCGCGCGGTGGCCGATGATGGCAATGCCGCGGCCCTGTTCGAGAACGGCGACGGCGCGGATTGCGCACGATCGGTATGCGCGGTGCTCGGCGATTCATCGCTGCGCGAAAGGCTGCGCCTGAATGGCTCGCAACGCTCCCGGCAGTATGACTGGTCGAGCGTCGCAGATTGCGTGCTGAGGGTTTACGCGCGGGCTTTGTCGTGAAATTGCATTAGAATCACAACGTTTAACGTATTCGCATAGCTGCTGAGGAGTATTATGTCAGGGCATTCCAAATGGGCGACGACCAAGCACAAGAAGGCGGCCATCGACGCCAAGCGTGGCAAGCTGTTCGCCAAGCTGATCAAGAACATCGAAATCGCGGCCCGCATGGGCGGTGGCGATCCCGACGGCAACCCGACGCTCTATGACGCCATCGTCAAGGCCAAGAAGAACTCCATGCCGGCCGACAACATCAAGCGCGCCGTCAAGCGCGGTTCCGGCGAGGAAGCGGGAGCGGCCAACTACGAGAACATCGTCTACGAAGGCTACGCGCCCGCCGGCGTCGGCGTCATCATCGAATGCCTGACCGACAACCGCAACCGCGCCGCCGCCGAAGTGCGTTCGACGCTGACCAAGGCCAATGGCTCGCTTGCTACATCCGGCTCCGTGAGCTTCAACTTCGAGCGCAAGGGCCAGATCGTGGTCCCGTCCGAGGGCATCGACTTCGACAAGCTGTTCGAAGTGGCGGCCGAAGCAGGCGCCGAGGACGTGAGCGACGAAGGCGAGGTCTTCACGGTCATCACCGACCCGGGCGATATGATCACCGTGCGCAAGGCGCTGCAGGATGCGGGAATCGACTATGATTCCGCCGATCTGATTATGAATCCGAAGACCGAGATCGAACTGGATGTGGACGATGCGCGCAAGGTGTCGCGTCTTATCGACAATCTCGATGATCTCGACGATGTGCAGAACATCTACAGCAACTGGACCGCCTCGGACGAGGTGATGGCCCAGCTCGACGAGGAGTAATATCCTCGTGATCATTCTAGGTGTCGATCCCGGGCTCACCCGCTGCGGGGTCGGTGTGATCGAAGCCGGCGCATCACGCCGGCTTTCCTTTATTCACGTCGATGTTGTGCGCTCCGACCCGCATACCTCGCAGGACTTGCGCCTGCTGACCATCTACGACGGCCTGTGCGAGAAAATCGAACGCTTCGCGCCCGATACGGTGTCCATCGAACGCGTGTTCGCCCAGGAGAACCGCAACACCGTGCTCGGCACCGCGCAGGCGGCCGGTTTGGCTATGCTCGCGGCCGCGCAACGGGGCATCCCGGTCGCGTTGCACACGCCGACCGAAGTCAAGCTGGCGATCACCGGCAATGGGCGCGCCGAGAAGATTCAGGTCGAACGCATGGTGGCCCATATCCTGAATCTCAACACCATGCCGAAGCCGGCTGATGCCGCCGACGCATTGGCGCAGGCGATCTGCCACGCCATGCGGCCCGCCGGGGCCTTGGAGGGCGGCGAACGCGAGCAGCACCTGACGGTGGCGCAGCGGCAGTGGGCCGAGGCCTCGCAGCAGGCGCAGCGTCGCCATAGCGTCGACAGGGGCATGTAGACTTCGAACAGATGTTCGATTACTGAGTGTTTGCATATTCGGTGCTCGGATATGAACGGTCTGAGGACGGCTGTGCTGCGCTAGCTGTTTTCGGACTGCTGACCACTGACCACTGATTACTTGATCACTTGATCACTGACCGCTACGGACCGATAGGGGATCGTCATGATAGGAATGCTCGCAGGCCGGGTCGAAGCTGTGGATGCCAGCGCCGCGCTCATCATGGCTGGTGGCATCGGTTTCGAGACGCGCATGCCTGCGGCCGATCTCTCCGCGCTGCATGCCGGTCAGGAAGTGAAGGTCTACACGTCGCTCAATGTCTCGCAGGATGCGATTACCTTGTTTGGCTTCCTTGCCCAAGCCTCCAAGCGCATGTTCATGCAACTGCAAAAAGTCAGCGGCATCGGGCCGAAGGTAGCGCTTTCGCTGCTGTCCACGCTGCCTCCCGACAAGCTTGCACGCGCGGTGGCCGATGGCGACGCAACGGCGCTGGCCAAGGCTCCCGGGCTGGGCAAGAAGGGCGCGCAGAAGATCATATTGGAGCTCAAGGGTTCGATTGATCTCACGCAGATCGAGGGAAAGCCGGCAGCCGCAGCGCCTCGCGCCGACACCGGAACGCTGCAGGTGGTCGAAGGGCTGATTTCGCTTGGCTGGCGCGCCCAGGACGCCGAAGAAGCGGTGCGCTCAGTGTGCGCGGACAATGACATTGCGACGCCGCTCGCTGGGGATGACGTGCCGCGCGTGCTCAAGCTGGCCTTGGCCGCACTCGACAGGGGAAGGTGACCCACACTATGACAGGCAATACAGCAGCCGATATGACCACTGTGCATGATGCAGGCCGTGGCGGCAATCAAGCCAATGCCGGCATCGACTCTCAAGCCAATGCCGGAGCCAACGAGGAGTCGCTGCGCATGGTCTCCTCGCAACCGATTGGCAATGAGCCGATCAGCGACGAGGAGCTGCGTCCGCATGTCTTGGATGGCTTCATCGGCCAGCCACGTTTGAAGGAACAGCTGCAGTTGGTCCTTGATGCCGCCCGCAAACGTGAGGTGCCGCCCGACCATATCCTGATGGCCGGCCCTCCCGGCTTGGGCAAGACCACGCTGGCGATGATTACGGCGAACGAACTCGGCGTGCCGATTCGCGTGACCTCTGGCCCGGCCATTCAGCATGCCGGCGATTTGGCGTCCATCCTCAGCTCTCTGGATGCCGGCGAGGTCCTGTTCATTGACGAGATCCATCGCTTGCCACGCGCGGCGGAGGAGCTGCTGTACATCGCGATGGAGGATTTTCGCGTCGACGTGATGGTGGGCAAAGGCCCCGGCGCCTCTTCGATCCCACTGACCTTGCCGCGTTTCACCGTGATTGGCGCCACCACGCGCGAAGGCATGCTGCCCTCGCCGCTGCGCGCGCGCTTCGGCTTCACCGCGCATCTCGATTTCTACCCGCGCGAAGAACTGGAAAAGCTCATCGAACGCTCGGCTGCCGTTCTTGGCGTCACACTGGGCGATGGCTCGGCTCAGGAACTCTCCCTGCGCTCAAGAGGCACGCCGCGTATCGCCAACCGGCTGCTGCGCCGTGTACGCGACTGGGCCACGGTGCACGATCTCGGCGTCGTGCGTCCCGATGCGGTGCGTGAGGCGCTTGCGCTGTACCAGATCGATTCGGAAGGCTTGGATCGGCTCGATCTCGCCGTGCTGCATGCCGTCGTCAAGAGCTTCAACGGCGGGCCTGTAGGCCTGAACAACCTCGCAGCGATGGTCGGGGAGGAGGCGGAGACGGTGGAAACCGTATGCGAGCCGTATCTGGTGCGTGAAGGCTTCCTCATTCGCACGCCTAAGGGCCGCGTTGCCACGGGCAAGGCCTGGGAGCATCTGGGGCTGACGCCTCGCGATGATGTCAGCAAGCTATTCTAAAATCTGTTGTTTGGACCGTTATCCATTGTTATTCGGATGCATAGTGCATCCGCCATGTTAGGAGACCCCCGTCATGTCCTTGATTTTACCCGTCGTCCTCATCGTCCTCATGGGCGGCATGATGTGGTGGCAATCCAAGAAGGCCAAGCAGCAGCAGGCCGAAGTGAAAACCTTCCGCGAGAACTTGGTGCCCGGCACCGAAGTCGTCTCCATCGGCGGCGTCATCGGCAAAGTCGTGTCCGTGGACACGAAATACGAGGAGATCGTAATCGATTCCGAAGGTAGTTTGCTGCGTTTCAAGGCCTCCGCCGTCAACAAGACCTATGTGCGCCCGGCGTACGTCGATGACTCCGAAGTGGATGAGAACGGCAATCCGCTGCCGCAGGAGGATGGCGGCGAAGCACAGGTCGCATACGGGGAGATCTCCGACGCTGCTCAGTCTGACGACGCAACACCGGCGGCAGACGATGCGGCGCAAGCCGACTATGCGCAGGAGGCGGCTGTCGACGAGACAGGCGACGAAGCTGCCGCCACAGCGACGGACAACACTGCGTCAGATAGCGCAGCGACGGACAGCGCAGCAGAGGAAACCCCCGCGAAGTAGCGTGTATGCGTCGATCAGCGTGCATGATGCAGCAGTCATCATGCACGCATAGGCATTGAAGACAATCATCGTTGAACGGCATTCGACTAAGGCGGCAGGACATCGTCATGACTTCATCTGACATCAGCATCGATCAGCTTGGGCTTGTTGGAAGCGAGGACGCCGAATACCTCCTTTCCCTGATTCGCACGATTCCCGGATTCCCCAACGAGAACGTTCTCTTCCGCGATTTCATGCCCGCGCTGGCCGACCCCAGAGGCTTGGGAATCCTGCTCAAAGCATTGCAGCTTGCACTGCCAGTGCAGCAGCAGGACTTTGACAGTGTCGCCGGGCTCGAAGCCCGTGGTTTCCTGTTCGGCCCGGCCTTGGCCGCTTCCCTGGGCAAAGGTTTCATCGCCATGCGCAAAACCGGCAAGTTGCCGCCCGAAACCATCAGCGAAGAGTACACGCTCGAATATGGTCAGGAGAGCGTCGAGGTCGAGACCAATGCGATTTCCTCCGGCGAACGGGTGCTCATCGTCGACGATCTGATCGCCACCGGCGGCAGTGCCAGCGCTGCAGCGCATCTCGTCGAGAAATGCGGGGGGACAGTCGCCGGCTTCAGCTTCGTGATGGAGCTTGAAGGTCTTGACGGGCGCGCCTCGCTCGGTACGTATCCCGCCAGCGCATTGATCACGATGCCCGCCTGATACGCACGATGACGCAGACAGTGCAATGATGCGCATGCCATGGCGCATTACGACGTTATTGCACTGATTGCCCGCCACGTTGCAAGGGCTAGGCCAGATGACACATTTCGAAGATATCGACAGAGAGGAAAAGGTTCGGTTCTATGGATCTCTATGAGTACCAGGCCAGGGAGCTGCTCGAAGAGCAGTCCATCGACACGCCGAAGGCTATTTTCGCGCAGAATTCGCACGAAGTGGCGTTGGCTGCGGACAAGATAGGCTATCCTTGCGTCATCAAGGCGCAGGTCAAGATCGGCCATCGCGGGCAAGCTGGCGGCATCAAGGTGGCCCGGAATCGCGACGAGGCGATTCTCACGGCCGAGCAGATTTTCCCGATGAGCATTCAGGGACACAAGACCAGCGGCGTGCTTGTCGCGCAGGCCAAGAACATCCTGCATGAATACTACGTCTCCATATCGCTGGACCGCGCTTCGCGCGACTTCGACGTGCTGGCCACAGCCAACGGCGGCACCGAGGTCGAGCAGATCGCCCGCGAGCAGCCCGAGTCGGTCAAGCGGCTGCATATCAACGCGCTTGACGATTTCGATCTTGATGCTGCCACATCGATGGCACAGAGCATCGGCTTCTACCATGCCGACGTGGATCAGGCCGCGCAGGTGCTGCTCAAGATGTGGCGCTGTTTCAAGGAGAATGACGCCACACTGGTCGAAATCAACCCGCTCGCCAAAATCGGCGACCCGGACGACGAATCCTCCAAATCGCTGTGCGCCTTGGATGCCAAGATATCGCTGGACGACAACGCCGCCTTCCGCCACGATGGCTGGAAGCGCTTCACCGATTTGCATCAGTCCGATCCCTTCGAGCAGCGCGCCCGCGAGCATGGCCTGCACTACGTCCACTTGACCGGCGAAGTCGGGGTCATCGGCAACGGCGCCGGACTGGTCATGAGTTCGCTCGATGCCGTTTCCGGAGCTGGCGAGGACCAGCACACGGGAATCAAACCCGCCAACTTCCTCGACATCGGAGGAGGGGCCTCAGCCGATGTCATGAGCGAAAGCCTGAATATCGTGCTTTCCGATCCGCAGGTCGAATCGGTCCTCATCAATGTCTACGGCGGTCTCACCTCCTGCGCACAGGTGGCCGATGGCATTCTCAGCGCCGTGGAATCGCTGGGGTCCTCGAAGCCCATCGTCGTGCGCTTCGACGGCAATGCCGCGAGCGAGGGGCTGCGTATTCTGCGCGAGGCCGGCAACGCGAACGTGCGCGTGTGCGATACGATGGAACAGGCCGCGCAGGTCGCCGCCGAACTCGCTTCAACCGCCAAGGAGGCACGTCGATGAACGCATTCATCGAGAATGGCGCTCCGGTCATCGTGCAAGGCATGACCGGGCATCAAGGCATGACGCACACCGCGCGCATGCTTATCGCCGGCACGAATATCGTAGGTGGAGTCAACCCGCGCAAGGCCGGCACCACAGTCGCTTTCACGACACACACTGATGCCGAGCAGATCGAGATACCTGTGTACGCATCCTGCGCTGATGCGATCGAGGCCACCGGCGCCAAGGCGAGCGTGGTTTTCGTGCCACCGAGATTCGCCAAGGACGCGGTCGTTGAGGCGATCGAAGCCGGCATCGGGCTTATTGTGGTCATCACCGAAGGCATCCCCGTGGCGGATACCGCCTACTTCGTCGAATTGGCGCTGCGCAAGGGCGTGCGCGTCGTCGGGCCCAACTGCCCTGGGCTGGCTACCTTTGCCAAGGACCCTGCGCAGCGCGGCGTGAACATCGGCATCATTCCCGATGGCATCGTGAAGCGCGGCCCGCTGGGGCTGGTCTCCAAGTCGGGCACGCTTACCTACCAGCTTATGGGCGAGCTCGCTGACATCGGCTTCACCGCATGCCTCGGTGCCGGGGGAGACCCCATCGTAGGCACGACGCTGCAGGAGGCGTTGGAGACCTTTGAGCAGGATGAGGACACGAAGGCCGTGGTGATGATCGGCGAGATCGGCGGCAACGCCGAACAGGACGCCGCTGCCTGGGCCGCAAAGCATATGAGCAAACCCGTTGTGGCATATATCGCGGGCTTCACCGCCCCCGAAGGCAGGCAGATGGGCCACGCTGGCGCCATCGTCTCCGGCGGCAAGGGAACTGCTCAGGACAAGAAGGATGCGCTTGAGGCCGTCGGCATCCCAGTCGGCAGAACGCCGGGGCAGACCGCGCAGATCATGCGCGAGACATTGGCTGCGCGCTCCCTGGCATGAGGATACGTCCCAGGCAGTGGCTGAACGGGGCCGGCGCGGCGCTGGCCTCCATCGCCATATACTCCATTTCCCTGGGGTTCTTCATGGCGCTGACGCTGCTTGTCATCTCGATGGAAGAGGGCGGCGACAATCTCTCGCAGCTCTCGATTCCGTTGGGCGAGGCGATTGTGCTGCTCAGCCAAGGCGTGGGATTCCAGGCTGGTGCCATCAAACTGACGATTATCCCGCTGCTGCTGACCATACTGCTCATCGCCCTCATTCGTTCGCTGACGTTCAGACTCGGCTGTTCCTCATGGGAGGCGTATATTGCCGGGGCGATCTCGTGGATGATGCTGAACGCGATACTTGCGCAAGGCGTCACCGTGGGCCTGCTCGATTCTCTGTGGCTTGTCTGCTTGAAGACGCTGCTGGTATTCACCGTGGGCTTCGTCGGCGCGGCGCTACCCGCTTCCGGAGCATGGGGCAGATTCGTCACCGCTTTTCGCGCGCATACCTCCGCGCCGCTGCGCACCGCACTGAGCACAGGAGCATTCATCGGGGGAGCGCTTATCGCCTGCTATATGCTGGCTGGCGTGATCGTAGCCATAGTGTGGGTGGTGCGCGGGCATGGGGCGATGCTTCACCTGTTCGACCTCACCGGCATGCAGTCCGGCTCGAAGATACTCACGACCATATGCTCGCTGGCGTGGCTGCCGAATCTCTGCATTTGGGCGATAGCCTGGCTGTTCGGCTCAAGCTTCTTCATCGGTGACCTGGCTACGTTCAATCTGTGGACTGGGCGCGCGGTAGGATTGCCGCCGCTGCCCGTGTTCGCGCTGCTGCCTGAGCCGGTCGCCAATGCGACCTGGCGCATCGTGCTGATGTCCATTCCGCTGGCGCTTGGCTTTATCATCGGAGCTCTTGCGCTGGTGCTGAGGCGCGGTTTCGCCATCAGATTCATTGATATGGACGATGCGCATGGCGATGCTGAGCGCATCGAAGGCGAGCAGAACGAGCAGAAGCAGGACGACAACGGACACGATCTGCGCAGCACCATCGTCCGTTTCGCCTGCGCCGCCGGAAGCTTCTGCTTGGCCAGCGTGATCGTAGCGCTGGGCGTGACGCTGCTGTTCCTGCTCTCGAACGGGGCGCTGGGCCATCAGCGCCTTGCTCGTGTCGGCGTCGATGTGGCGGCATCCACGCAGTCCGCCAGTCGGCCGGGCGCGTTGGGACTGTTCGCGGCCTGGCTGATCATGCTCATCGTCGTATCCGGCGTATTCGCCGCGCGCACAGCCCTTGCTCGCCGTCGAACGCGGCTTGCAGCAGTGGGCGAGGCAGCGGACGACGCAGGCGCTGCCCCGACTTCTAGCGACAGCGACAGCGTCGACGACGATGCCAGCGACAACGGCACCACCGCCGACGCACCATCAACTCGTGTCATCAGCTCGATGACCAAACCCAAGGAGGACCATGATGACGACAACACATCGACCGATACGACGGGCTCTGGTATCCGTCTTCCATAAGGAAGGCCTGGAAACGCTGGCTCAGGCCTTCGTCAAGGCCGGAACCGAAGTGGTCTCCACCGGCTCCACGGCCAAAACGCTTGCGGCACTGGGCGTCAACGTCACCGAGGTAAGCGAGGTCACCGGCTTCCCCGAAAGCCTCGATGGCCGGGTCAAGACGCTCGATCCGCATATCCACGCCGGCATCCTCGCCGACATGACCAACCCCGATCACGTCGAGCAGCTTGAGCAGCTCGGCATTGCGGCCTTCGATCTGGTCGTCGTGAATCTGTATCCCTTCGCCGATACTGTGCGTTCGGGTGCGAACGAGACCGACACCATCGAGAAGATTGACATCGGCGGGCCTTCTATGGTGCGCGGAGCGGCCAAGAACAGCGCTTCTGTCGCCGTCATCACCGATCCTGCGGATTATGCACTGGTCGCGCAGCGGGTCGCGGACGGCCAAGGCTTCAGCTTGGAGGAGCGTCGCTGGCTTGCAGCCAAGGCCTTCGCCCACACCGCAGCCTACGATGCGACAATCACGGAATGGACGTCCCAGCGCTGGATCAAGCCGGCCAGCGTATCGCCGGTGTCGGAAGCCAATGCCTCCGAGACGGCTGAGACTGCGGCTACGACTGACGGCGCGGACGCAATCGATGAGAAGCTCATGCCAGCAACACTTACACGCACCTGGGACCGGGCGCATGTGCTGCGCTACGGCGAGAACCCGCATCAGCAGGCCTCGCTGTATCTCGACCCGCTTGATCAGAACGGCTTCGCGCATGCAATCCAGCTCGGCGGCAAGCCGATGAGCTACAACAACTATGTCGACGCCGACGCCGCCTGGCGCACGGTGTGGGACTTCGCGCCGCGCATCGCCGTGGCCGTCACCAAGCACAACAATCCCTGCGGCTTGGCGCTGGGGAAGACGGTAGCTGAGGCGCATCGCAAGGCGCACGCCTGCGACCCGATGAGCGCCTATGGCGGGGTCATCGCCGCCAACGCGACCGTCACGCTGGACATGGCGAACAGCGTGCGGCCGATTTTCACCGAAGTCATCGTCGCGCCGGATTACGAGCCGGAAGCGCTGGAACTCCTGCAGACCAAGAAGAAGAATCTACGCATCTTGAAGGTCGCCGAGCCGCCGCATGCGCGCACCCAGATGCGTGCCATCGATGGCGGCGTGCTGCTGCAGACCACCGATCTGATCGACGCGGAAGGCGACGACCCCGCCAACTGGCGCTTGGTCGCCGGCGAGGCTGCGGACGAGCAGACAATGCGCGACCTGGCATTCGCATGGCGTTCGGTGCGCTGCGTGAAATCGAACGCGATTCTGCTCGCGCACGACGAGTCCACGGTCGGCATCGGCATGGGACAGGTCAACCGGGTCGACTCGTGCGACCTGGCGGTGCGCCGAGCCAACACGCTGGCCGACAACGCGGACCGTGCCACTGGCTCGGTCGCTGCGTCCGACGCCTTCTTCCCGTTCGCCGATGGTGCCCAGAAGCTCATCGATGCCGGAGTCAGGGCCATCGTGCAGCCGGGCAATTCCATCCGCGACGAGGAAGTGTTCGCCGCCGCCCGCGCGGCAAATGTGACGATGTACGTCACCGGCACCCGCCACTTCTTCCACTGAGCGGCACAGGTTACTAAAGACGCTATAGACGCAAGGAGCATTCACCATGAGCGGCAAGCACCCCCAGGTCTCGGAGGACCACGAAGGCAAGCCCGCCTTCGAATGGGCGGTTGCCGCCGCCGTGGCGCTCAGCGCCGTATGCGCACTGCTTGGATACATGATGGCCGCCACAGCGGTTCTCGCTATGACGGCCATCATCACCGGATCACTCCGGCTGGTGCTGCGCGAACGCAGCCCGTGGAAGGTGCGCTCAGTTGGCTTCGATTCCTTCATCGGCATTGCCCTGGGAATCGGCCTGATCGTCACGTACATCAGCATCAGACTGCTCTACTGAACCCTCGTCGGCGGCTGCATCTGCATCAGCCTGAACCGCTTCGGGCTCGGCAACGGCAGCAGGCGCAGCACTTTTGGCGAACAGCTCCTGCGCGACCATGACGAGCGCGACCAGCGCGGCTGCAAGCACCGGCACAATCCAGAACACCCAAAGCTGCTGCATCGGCTCCTGCGTCAGTCCCTGATTCTGCGCGAAGACCGCAACGCCGGTAGCGCGAGCCGGGTTGAGCGCCGCCCCGGTGACCGGATAGGTGAACGCAGCGCCCGCGCCGTAGGCAAGGCCCATGGCCCAAGGCTGACGGGACGTGCCCTTGCCGTCCTTGCCAAGCGTCGACATGGCCGCAGCGACGATCAGCACGCCGGCGATGACCTCGACAAGAATCGCCAGAGTGATGCTGAAGCTCACTCCGGCACCCTTGAGCGCAGTGGAGGAAACCGAACCGGATTCGAAGCCGTTGGCAGCATAGGTGAACCACAGCTTGATCGGCAGGCTTTGCGAGACCGGGAGCACGCTTTTGAACACCGCGCCCGCCGCGATGCCGCCCAGCACCTGGGCGATGATGTAGAGCAGGCCGTCGAGCAGCTGGGTCTTCGAGGTCAGCATGGCCGCGATGGTGACGGCGGGATTGAAATGGCCACCGGAGATGCGTCCAAGAACGAACGTCACGATGGCATAGACCAGGCCAGTCGCGACGGCGATGAACGCCAGATTGGCGCCATACAGCGCAGCGGAAAGCGCATACGCCAGATAGATCACAATGAAGATCAGGAAGCTGCCCAGCAGCTCCGCCGCCACGCGCAGCCACAGATTGGCTGTTGCGCTGATGGCCGGCGTAGCATTCGCCGTATTCAGGTTCGAGGCTGCGTTGTCATAAGCCGTAGCCTGCGCTGCATCCTGTGATGCGACTCCTTCCTCGCTGCTCGGCGCACTGCCGTTTTCCGATTCGAATTGAGTCATGATATTCCTTCGTACCTCAACTATGTACACTCTGTACTTCAACGATGTACTTTCAACGTTGCGGGCCGATGCCCGCCGGACGACTGTCATAGTACCAGCATCTCCGGTGTGTTTCCTTATTATGGGTTATACTGGAAAGGTTGCGACCGCCCGAATGCTGAACTGCAATCGCTGGCGGCGTCGAAATCATACGAATACGGCGGTGCGAGTGCGCTGCCGACTGGCCACGTTGGGAGAACGATGCCAAACGCATATTCACGCGCCGAAAAGGCGCATACCACTGATAATGAAGGAATCCGGCTGCAGAAGCTGCTCGCGCAGGCTGGATTCGGTTCCCGCCGCAAATGCGAGGAGATCATCACCGAAGGCCGCGTCGAGGTCGATGGTGAACTGGTCACCGAACTCGGCACCCGTGTAGACCCGGCGCACCAGCAGATTCGCGTCGACGGCTCGCGCGTGCGCATCGACGGGCGGCATATCACGCTGGTGCTCAACAAGCCCAAGAAGGTGCTCAGCACTATGGACGACCCGAAGGGGCGCTTCACTCTGAGCGACATCGTGGGCGACAAGTACGAGCGCATCTTCCACATGGGACGGCTGGATTACGATTCCGAGGGCCTGATTCTCATGACCAACGACGGCGAGCTGAGCCAGCATGTCATGCACCCCAAATACGAGGTGGAGAAGACCTATATCGCCACGCTGGAAGGCAAGATCGGCGGCAACGTGTGCCGACGCCTCGTCTCGCAGGGCGTGCAGCTCGATGACGGGCTGATCAAGCTCGACCATTGCGCCATCATCGACGGCAGCCGCGAATCGACCATCGTCAAGGTGGTGCTGCATTCGGGCAAGAACCGCATCGTGCGCCGCATCTTCAGCGCGATCGGTTTCCCGGTCAAGCGCCTGGTGCGCACGCAGATCGGCCCGATCAAGCTAGGCGACTTGAAGCCCGGAACCTACCGCGTGCTTTCGCAGCCCGAGGTGCGCTCCCTGTCCAAGGAGGTGGGTCTGTGATTCGCGTAGCCATTGACGGCCCCGCAGGCGTGGGCAAATCCTCGACCTCACGGGCCTTGGCGAGCTATTTCTCGTTCGCCTATCTCGACACCGGCGCGATGTACCGCGCCTGCGCCTGGTGGTGTCTGCAGCAAGGCATCGATCTTGACGCCGAGCAGGTCGACGAGCAGACGATTACGCAGACGGTGGGGGACTTCTTCACCGAAGACCACTTCGATCTGAGCGTGGATCCGGAGGATCCCAAGGTTTTCGCCGATGGCGTCGACATCAGTGAGGAGATTCGCTCTTCCGAGGTCTCCTCGCATGTTTCGGTGGTGTCAAGCATCATCCCGGTGCGCCATGTACTTATCGCCGCGCAGCGCGCGTTCATCGAGCGTGAGGCCTTGGCCGACTCGTATTCGAAGGGCGCTGGCGTCGTTGCTGAAGGCCGTGACATCACAACGGTGGTGTCTCCTGACGCGGAGGTGCGCGTGCTGCTCACCGCGCGCGGAGAGGTGCGTCAGGCGCGTCGCACCGGCCAGAGCGTGCAGGGCGTCGGCGCGGAGAACGTCGCTGCCCGAGACAAGGCGGACGCGCAGGTTACAAGCTTCCTGACCGCCGCCGAAGGCGTGAGCACGCTCGACAATTCCGATCTGACCTTCGAACAGACGCTGGATGCGCTGATTGCGCTGGTCGAGCAGGCCATCGAAGAGCAGGAATATCACCAGTATGCCGCGAATCTCGAAGGCTATGAGCTTGACGACGAAGACCAATCGCTGCTGGCTGCCGACCGCGATGCAAGAGCTGGCAACCAAGCCGGCCCCAAGCCCGTGGGCGTACTGGCCGTGGTCGGGCGACCCAACGTCGGCAAATCCACGCTGGTCAACCGTATTCTCGGCCGCCGCGTCGCCGTCGTAGAGGATACGCCTGGCGTGACCCGCGACCGCGTGAGCTATGACGCCGAATGGGCCGGCAACGATTTCAAGCTGGTCGACACCGGCGGCTGGGAAGCCGACGTCGAAGGCATCGAATCGGCTATCGCCTCGCAGGCGCAGGTCGCGGTGCAGCTCAGCGATGCTGTCGTCTTCGTGGTCGATGCGCAGGTTGGCCTGACCGACACCGATCAGCGCATCGTGAAGCTGCTGCGCGACTCGGGCAAGCCCGTG
The DNA here is from genome assembly GCF_022655035.1 of Bifidobacterium tibiigranuli. Lineage (GTDB taxonomy): Bacteria > Actinomycetota > Actinomycetes > Actinomycetales > Bifidobacteriaceae > Bifidobacterium > Bifidobacterium tibiigranuli_A. Next base: position 219,438 of record NZ_JALCUA010000002.1, read on the forward strand.
GTGCTGGCCGTCAACAAAATCGACGATGCCGACGGCGAATACATGGCCGCCGAGTTCTGGAAGCTCGGCATGGGGGAACCGTACGCGATTTCGGCCATGCACGGCCGTGGCGTCGGCGATCTGCTTGATGTGGCTATCGCTGCGCTCAAAAAGGCCGACAAGACCTCCGGATTCCTCACTCCCAGCAATCTGCGTCGCGTGGCTTTGGTAGGCCGCCCGAACGTGGGCAAATCCTCGCTGCTCAATCAGCTTGCGCAGCAGGAGCGTGCTGTCGTCAACGAGCTGGCCGGCACGACCCGCGACCCGATTGACGAGGTTGTCGACATCGACGGTGAGGACTGGCTGTTCATCGACACCGCCGGCATCAAACGGCGCGCACACAAACTTTCGGGCGCGGAATACTATTCCTCGCTGCGCACGCAGGCGGCCATCGAACGCAGCGAGCTGGCCTTGGTGCTGTTCGATGCTTCGCAGCCCATCGCAGACCAGGATCTCAAGGTCATGAGCCAGGCTGTGGACGCCGGGCGCGCAATCGTGCTGGTGTTCAACAAATGGGATGTGCTCGACGAATTCGACCGACAGCGCCTCGAACGGCTCTGGAACACGGAATTCGAACGAGTCACCTGGGCCGAGCGGGTCAATCTCTCCGCGAAAACTGGCTGGCATTCCAACCGGCTGGCCAAGGCCATGCGCACCGCGCTCGAATCATGGGACAAGCGCATCCCCACCGGCAAGCTCAACGCCTTCCTCGGTCGTATCCAGTCCGCACACCCGCACCCGCTGCGCGGTGGCAAACAGGCCCGCGTCCTCTTCGCCACGCAAGCTTCGACCCGCCCGCCGCGCTTCGTGATCTTCGCCACCGGATTCCTCGAGCACGGCTACCGCCGCTTCATCGAGCGTTCGCTGCGCGAAGAGTTCGGTTTCCAAGGCACGCCGATTCAGATCTCCGTGCACATCCGAGAGAAGCGCAAGCGTAAGTAGGTCTCCAAGTAAGTCTTCTCTGATTTGCTTGGTGCGACCAGTTTGAGAGCTGTGCCGTCGTTGATTTGCCACAGCTTGACCTAACTGGTTGCACCGTGCGCATTATTATGTTGTGGCTGCCATCGCGATAAACTGCGATGGCAGCCACAACACTGTTGAGTTTTGCCAATCGATAATTGCTGATGTCCAACAGCTCAAGGAACTCCTCCTTGAGCATTTCCCCCGACGTGCTGAGATAGGTTGCTGCGCCACCAGCTTGGGAATATTAAGCACGAGTAATGAATTTTCGACGCTGACCTTTGGGCAACACGCTACGTGTCGACCAAAGTCAGAGGATGTGGTAGATTATCTCCTTGGTGTTCAAACACCGTTCGGGCCGTAGCGCAGTTTGGTAGCGCACCTGACTGGGGGTCAGGGGGTCGCGAGTTCAAATCTCGCCGGCCCGACACATCATCCTGTGGATGATGTGTAGCAGCACGCGATGTATGAGCGTGCGTCGCTAAGCAAAGGGACAACCGCAAGTTGTCTCCATATCCTTGAAACTCGTTGTTCAAACGAACGACGGATGAAGTTTGAGTTCCCGACTCGCCCTCCGCCTTTCGGCAAGAATCGTCCTGTGATTGAATTTATCGCAAATCATTGAGTTCGCAAAGCTGATGATTTTAGCTTGCCTTGTCTTATGCTGATTGAGTCATATTTGAAACCTTATGCCCGCTGTCTAGTCTCCATGTACTAAGCAGATTTCGTGCAAGAACACCCGGAAAGTATTGCTATATTTTTGACATATGTCTGGAATTGGCAGAATTGCAAGGAATCAATCGGAGAGGTAATGAGCTTATACTTTCGCAAGTGCTGAATAGACGAAAAAACTGCCTAATAAATGGATGACATTCGTTTTCTGGATTCGTAATGAACACTTCTGCTCGTGCAGGCATCTATTAAGCAGTTTTTTTCGTTTATTAAGCACTTCGCAAAGTAGTCGTCAAACTCAGCGTTGGGTGTTTTGGCGGAATACCAGCATTTCTATGAACCGAAGCATAACTGCCGTTGCGCGTGAGACCGCTTGATTCATTCAAATCTGCTTAATAAATTTTCCATAGATTTGATTGGCCATAACCGGCAGCATTCTGCGTACCGTCAATATCCTCTCGCACTGAGCTGAGCGAATGCATAGTGGGAGAACGAATCACGTGCGCAATTTCTGCGCTCTCGCTGCGAGCTGAAAATATGGGTTGACGTCGCTGTTTCGTGTGTTATTGTTAGCAGTGCTTACATAGTTAGCAGTGCTAACAACATGTACTGCCAACAATATGGCACTGCTAACAACACAGAGGAGGTGCGCTACGGATACATCGACGACTAGGCAGCACGGCGATTTGCGCGAGACGCTGATTCGCTCGGCGTTGCAGATGCTTGAAAGCGGCGAGCCGTTTTCGCTGCGGGCGCTGGCACGAGATGCCGGGGTGTCAACGGCTGCGCCGTATCGGCACTTTGCCGATCGCGAGGAGCTTGAATCGGCGTTGGCTGTCCACGGCTTGCAGGAACTCATGCGCGATCTGACCGCCGACCGCGAGCCACCGGCCACAGCAGAAGACATAGGCGAAGTCGCGGTGCGCTATGTGCGGTTTGCGATGCGCCGTCCGGCGCTGTTCCACTTGATGTTCGGGCAGCCATGCGACGATCAGAACGACGAGCGGGTGCGCGCGGCCGCTGCGCTGCGCGACTATCTCAGGGAAGTGATGGCACGGGTCTTTCCGCAATCCGAACCCGATGCCCTCGCCACGGCGGGGTGGTCGCTCGCGCACGGTCTCGCATTCCTCCACCTTGATGGCAAGCTGCCGAACACTGACCCTGACGAAATCGACAAGCGAGTGCGTTCGGCGTTCGCCGCGGTTTTCCCGCCAGTCGCTCGCGCTGAGACCACTCGCCGCAGAACCAATCGAGCCAAACCCGACCACGACAAACCCAACCGCAGTGCTTCAAACCGCAGTACTTCTAACCACACAGAATCGAGCATCCAATGAGCAAGAACGCCAAGAAAGTACTACTCGTCGTCACCAACGTCAGCCACTATGACATCGACCCATCGCACCCGACTGGGCTGTGGCTTTCCGAATTGACCCACGCCTATGACATCTTCGAGAGCCGCGGCTACGAGCAGACCATCGTGAGCCCGGCCGGTGGCAAGTCGCCGCTGGAACCTCGTTCGCTGACGTTCCCCAATTACGACAAATCCGCGAAGGCATGGCACGACGACCCCAAGAAAATGGCGCTGTTGGAGCACACGGCCAGCCCGGACGACATCAACGCAGCCGACTACGACGCAATCTTCTTCACCGGCGGCCATGCGGTGATGTTCGATTTCCCCGGCAGCGAAGGTTTGCAGCGCATTACTCGCGATATCTACGAGAACGGGGGAGTCGTCTCCGCAGTCTGCCACGGCTACTGCGGCTTGCTGGAAACGAAGCTCACCGACGGCAGCCATCTTGTCGCAGGCCGCAATATCACCGGGTTCTCATGGCGCGAGGAAATCCTCGCTCGCGTGGACAAGCTCGTGCCCTATAACGTCGAGGAGCGCATGAAGCAGCTCGGCGCGAACTATTCAAAGGCGTTGCTGCCGTTCGTCTCGAACGCTGTCGTCGATGGCAGGCTCGTCACCGGCCAGAACCCCGGTTCAGCCAAGGAGACCGCGACCAAAGTCACCGAGCTACTGGGCTGAGTCGGCCGCACGAACCTTCAACCAGTACACAAACCAACCTCAAACCCAACCAAAACACACAAAAAGGACATACACCTATGCAAACCATTCTCGGCGCAGGCGGCCAGATCGCCGACGAACTCACCCGCGAGCTCTACCGCAATTACACGCACGACATCCGCTTGGTTAGTCGGCACCCGCACAAAGTGCACGACACCGATCAGCTCGTATCCGCTGATCTCATGGACGCCGAGGCCACTGACAAAGCTGTAGAAGGCAGTGAGATCGCATATCTCACGGTCGGTTTGCCCGCGAATTCAGCCATGTGGGAGGAGAAGTTCCCAACCATGATGGCGAATGCGATTGCAGCATGCGAAAAGCATGGCACCAAGCTCGTCTTCTTCGACAACACCTACATGTATCCGCGCACCGCAGAAATTCAAACCGAAGACATGCGTTTCGAGCCGGTCGGCCGCAAAGCGAGCGTGCGAGCGCAGCTTGCGACAATGCTGCTCGATGAGATGAACGCAGACCGAATCGACGCCGTGATCTGCCGCGCCCCGGAGTTCTATGGCCCGGGCAAGACCCAGAGCGTGACGAATTCCATGGTACTGGGGCGCATTGCGCAGCATAAGCGCCCCTTCGTACCAATCAGCGCCCACGCCAAGCGGACGCTGGTCTGGACGCCTGATGCCAGCCATGCGATGGCGCTTATCGGCAACACGCCCGATGCCTATGGGCAGACCTGGCACTTGCCGGTCGACCACGCGCGGCTGAATTATCGGCAGATGATCGAGATAGCATCGGAAGTCACCGGCCGCAGCATCGGCTACACGACTGTGCCGAGGTGGGCGTTCGGCATCGGCGGACGGATGAATCCGACGGTCAAGGAGATCGAAGAGCTGCTGCCGCGCTACCGGCAGGACAACATCTTCGACTCCTCCAAGTTCCAGACCCGGTTCCCGGATTTCCCCATCACCACCTACCGCGAGGGCATCACGCAGCTGCTGAGTCACAAGGCAGAGCAGTAGACAGATTTGCCTAAGGCCGGTGCGAGGGATAGATAGTGCCTACGATTGCAGCGAACGCGGAAAACGCGATCGCTGCAATCGGCCAGACAATCCAGGTGATGCCCCAATTCCCAGTGATGAAGCTCCACGCCAGATAGACGGCAGTGATGACCAGCCAGAACCCGGAGAAGATCGCTCTCACCCATACCGGGTAGCGCGTTGCATCCTGCTCGGAGTCATTCATGGCGATCGCATCAGGTGAAGTCTGCACGAGATGGGTCTGCGCAAAGTTCACCCAGTTGGCTGGCAAAAAGATTAGCAAACCAAGACTGACCAGAACCAGTGTAGCGGCGGTTCCCAGGCCAAGCAGCGGATCGGCCTGATCTTGCGGCCAGTCCTGCGTGAAGATTCCAGCGCTCAGAATCGGCAGCGCGGAGAGAATCCACAGAATCACCGCTATGACCAAGGCCATAGTCCGCTTCGACGACTCTTGCTGCTGCATGGCGTTCGCATAGGTTTCGATTTCAGGCGTGCAGCGGTCCATGCCCGAGGTGATGCGTCTGAAGGGGGAGAGACGCTGATTTCGATAGACAAGCAGACCGACGCCCACGCCGACAAGCGGGAGCAGCAGCGCGAAGCCGAGCAGCAGGCTGAGGTTTTCACGCATGCCCCCTACGCTGCCGTAGGCGACCGCCAGTCCTACGAACGGAGCTGCGGCGAACACGATCAGCGCCACGCCAATGCCCAGCAGCCAGCGGGTCTGCCTCATCGTATCCATATAGTTCTGCGCCTGCGCTATGCTGAAGGCTCGCTTCTCCGGCATGGGCTGGGAAAAGGCGGCTCCCGTCATGGCAGCAGTCGTAGCGCCCGTCTCCGAGCGCCCCGTACCCGCATTCGCATTCGCACCTTCGCCGCCGTTCACGCCACGGGACTGTGGAATTGCATGCTCTGCAGGCGCAGGCCCGCCAAATGCAGGCTCGGTCTTCGCCAGACCCAGCGTAGGCGCAACTTCCTCGATGTTGCCGAATTCGGCGATGGCCTGCCCTATGGCTTCATTCTGCGAGCGCCCGGCGGCAATCGCTCCGTTGTAGGAGTCTTCCATCATGGCGCGCAGCTCGCACTTCGCCTCCTGGGTTTCGGGCGTCAGCGGATAACGCGAGAACATGGTGTCCAAATAGTTGTCGAGGATGTTCATCAGACAATTCCTTTCACGAAGCGGTCGACGAGGTTTTTTGTTTGCTCCCATTCCTCGCATTTGACGGTCAGCAGATCGCGGCCGGCATCGGTGAGGCGGTAGTAGGTTCTAGGCTTTCCGGATTGCGATTGCCCGGGGAAGGATTCGACATGCCCCGTGCCTTCGAGGCGTTTGAGCGCCGAGTACAGCGTGGTCTGCTTGATCGAGTAGCTCCCCTCGGCCTCGCGCGAGATCTCCTTCGCCATGTCATAGGCGTATGAGGGCTCACGACGCAGTATCGACAGAATCATGACATCGACGTAGCCGCGAAGAGCATCTGCGTTTATCATGCCGTATCCTTTCTCGCCGAAGTACGAAGAATGGGAAATAGCGCCCATTCACATAGTACGTCCATTATACTATGTGCATCGTAGTATGTACAACAAAGCATGTCGTGAAATATGCATCTACCGCGCAAAACCGCTACACTAGGTTGGATTGATTCGTGCAACCACAGATGAACCACGGATGGAAAGGCGACAACCATGACGGATGTCTTCGACGAATCGGCCGCAAAGATGCGCAGCCAAGGCATGAGCGAAACCGCTATCGCCCAGTTCAAAAGGCTGTACGACGTGTGGCGCGGAGAAGAGGGGAGCAGCTGGATTCGCGAGTCCGACGTCGAGCCGCTTGACAATGTGCCCATCTTCCACGACGTCTACGAGACGATCGACCACGACAAGGCGGTCGGGGCCTTCGAGAAAACGGCGTTCCTCAAGCTCAATGGCGGGCTGGGGACCTCGATGGGGCTGGACAGCGCCAAATCGCTGCTGCCGGTACGCCGCCACAAGGCGCGGCAGATGCGCTTCATCGACATCATCATCGGGCAGGTGCTCACCGCGCGCACGCGCCTGAATGTGCCGCTGCCGCTGACTTTCATGAACTCCTTCCGCACTTCGTCCGACACGATGAAGGTTCTGGAACGCAACCCCAAATTCGTTCAGGACGATATCCCGATGGAAATCGTCCAGCATCAGGAGCCGAAAATCGATCTCGCGACTGGCCAGCCCGCAAGCTTCCCGGCGAACCCCGCGCTGGAATGGTGCCCGCCCGGGCATGGCGACCTGTTCTCGACAATCTGGGAATCCGGACTGCTCGACACGCTGCAGGAACACGGCTTCAAATATCTGTTCATCTCAAATTCGGACAATCTCGGTGCGCGCCCGTCCCGCACGCTGGCGCAGCATTTCGAGAACACCGGCGCGCCGTTCATGGTCGAAGTCGCAACCCGTACGTTTGCGGATCGCAAGGGCGGCCATATCGTGCGCGACAGGAAAACCGGGCAGCTCATGCTGCGCGAGATGAGCCAAGTGCACCCTGACGACAAGGCGGATGCGCAGGATATCGCCAAGCACCCGTATTTCAATACGAACAGCATCTGGGTGCGCGTCGACGCGCTCAGGGAGAAGCTGGCCGAATATAACGGCGTGCTGCCCCTGCCGGTGATCCGCAACGAGAAGACCGTGGATCCCACCGATCCGGATTCCACGAAGGTCATGCAGCTGGAAACCGCTATGGGCGCGGCCATCGGCCTGTTCGATGGGGCCATCTGCGTGCAGGTCGACCGCATGCGATTCCTGCCGGTCAAAACGACCAACGACTTGTTCATCATGCGCTCCGACCGCTTCCATCTGACCGACTCCTATGAGATGGAAGACGGCAACTACATCTTCCCCAACGTCGATCTCGATGATCGGTACTACAAGAACATCAACGACTTCAACGAGCGTTTCCCGTATTCCGTGCCTTCGCTGGCCGCTGCGAACTCGGTGACGATCGCAGGCGACTGGACCTTCGGTCAAAACGTGGTCATGTATTCGGACGCGACGCTTGCGGATAACGACCGGCCCAGCTACGTGCCGAACGGCGAATACGTTGGGCCACAGGGCATTGAGCCCGACGACTGGATGTAGGAATCGATTCAGCCTACCAAGGAAATCGAATGATTTTGCCAAATTGGTGCAGTAACCCGCGCAAAAGCATCTAGCATAGAGGTAAGTGCGCATATATTCGCGCACGATTACGACAACGATAACGATACGCGAGGACCAATGGCAGAGGGCAGCAACGGAAGGCGACGTTTTTCCGACAAATGGGGCAAGCACGAATTGGATGTGTTAGCCGTGTTGTCATCCGCGTTCCCGCAATGGCTCACTTCGCGCCAGATTGCGCAGCGCGTCAAGGCCTATGCCGATTCATACGGCGAGCTGGCCGATCAGGCCGCCAAGGCGGCGTTCGCGAAGCAATTCCAGCGCGACCGCGCCAAGCTGGCCGCCATGGGCATCGCCATCGAATCGCGCCAGCCCGAATACTCCTCGAAATCCGAGGGGCAGGACTTCGCCTCGTACCGGCTGCAGCTTGGCGACGAACCGCGCGCCCGCCTGCGCTTCGAGCAGGAGGATCTGCCGGTGCTGGCCGCGGCGAACTATCTGGCCCGTTCGATGTCGATCTCCTCGTCCGCTTCGCACCAGGAGGAGCAGCATGCCTCGCGCACCGCGCCGCGCGTGCCGCAGACCCCGATACCCGGCCTCGGACTTGATTCGATAGCACCTGGGCTCGGTACGCAGACGATACCCGACAATCTGGTCAAGGTGATTGATTCGCGCCGCTTCGCCGCCACGGTCGACGTCGACGGCGAACACCTCAACGTCGCCTATGCGGATTCCGACGATCTGGCGACCTTCGTGCTCGAGCATCCGGGTGCCTATGTCGTCAGCCCCAAAGAGGCAGTGGAGGCGCTGAACCGGCGCCTGCACGCCGCAACCCAATTCCAGCTCGCCGACGAAACGAAGAACGGCGCAAGCGCAACGGTCGTTCCCGGCACGATCAGCCGCAGAGACGATGAGGCCGACGATCCCGAGACTCGCAAGGACGCACAGAAGAAGAGCCCTTCCTCCTTCCAGACCGGCAGTGAGGTCGATCGACGGCTGCGGCTGATGCTGTTCCTCTCGGCCCATCTGGGCGAGGAGTTCTCGCTCGCCGAACTCGCCGAGCGTTTCATCGGCACCCCCAAATCTCCCGAGGAGCTCAAGAAGTTCATCGCGGTCATCCGCAAGGACATCAACACCTTGACGACGGTTTCCGACGATGGCGAGATGGCCGGCAGCCAGTTCTTCGATATCGACTGGTCGCTGCTGGACTCCGAAGGCATCGTGTCGGCGACGAATTCGCTGGGACTGGAACGCTTGGCGGGTATCTCGCAGCAGTATCTGAGCATGCTGACGGCGTCCGTGAGCTATCTCGCGCATTCGCCGCTGCTGCCCGATACGCAGCACGATCAAGCCCAGTCCCTGTATCTACGTCTTCGCCAGCATGTCGAACCGGGTCAGACCCCATGGCTGAGCCTGACCGGCTACGAAATGGAGCCGCGCAGCTTCACCGTCGTCAACCGTGCGATTTCCACCGATTCCCTGCTGGATATGGAATACACGGACGGAGCCGGCCGCACGCGCCGCAAACTGGTCGCCCCGGCGAAGATATACGTGGACGAGGGCGTGTACTACGTGGCCGTCTGGACCGATGTCGAGGCAGCAACCCCGCAGGACAAGCTGCGTCTAGTCGCCAAGGACACGACAATCAACAAGGTGACCGGCGAACCGCGCATCTGGCAGGTGCTCAGGCTTTCGCGCATCGATCACGCGGAGATCGTCACGCCGACCGCGCCGGTGGATGTGCCCGATGTGCCTATCAGCGAGCTGCGCAAGTGGAGCTTCGACAACGGCACTGCGGCGGTGTTCATCACCGATCAGCAGCAGCTGCCATTCATCACGACGCTGTCCGATGCCACGGTGGAGCCGTGCGGCAAAGGCGAGAAGGTGCACCTGACCGTATCCTCCGATTCCTGGTTCGTAGCCTTCTGTATCGCCCATGCCCGGCATATCACGGCAGTCGCGCCCGAGACGCTGCGTTCGATGATTATCGCGCGCGCCGAGCGGGAGCTTGCCGTCGCACATGGCGATGACGAATCCGAAGATGCGCAGGCGTCTGACACGATGCTGGCGGATGCTCAGGCGTCCACTAAGTAAACATTCAATACAAAGGGGGCGCTCATGCCGTGGTGGATCTGGTTGCTGCTGGCGCTGTTCATGCTGGCCATGCTGCTTATCGGCGCAGCCTACGTGGTCGTGCACGGTCTGAGGGCGTTTCATGTCGTTGCCGATATGGGGTCGACGGTTTCAGACAAGCTTTCGGCAGCAGGGGAGGGGGAAGGGCCCGAACCGGATGAGCCGCCGCTGTTCACGCAGCCCTTGCGCCATGCGCAGGAGCGCTACGCCGAGGCGCATGCGGATGTCGTCAGACGCCGTATGCGTGCGCATGACCGCCACGCCGATCAGTGGGCGCAGTGGCGGCAATTCAACGAGTAAGGTCCATTGAACTATGACAACTATGGCAATCTAACTATGGCAATCCCATCGGCTGCGATGCAGGGCATTGTTTCGGCTCGGCTGATTGTCATATGGCTTAACCACTTTCCCGCTAATGCGTCGTTGTGCTCGGCTGCGCAGTCGTGCGCAACGACGGCAAACGTTTGCAACACCAGTACTTTCGAGGATTATGACACATCATCGTCATCATAAACGGCGTGCGCCAAGCAAAGCATCTGTGGCGTCCGCGACATCCGCAACATCCGTGACATCGTCGGCATCGGCACGACGTACGGGCGCGAGCACAGGACGCACGCAGGGCAGCACAGGCATGCAGGACTCGCCCGCGCAACGCTACGCCAAATTCCGTCGCCGCCAGGTGCAGGAGGCCTCGGCCGTTGCCCGATTCGCGCACACCGTGCCTTTCGAGCTCGACGATTTCCAGATCGAGGCGAATCAGGCCCTTGAGGACGGCCGCAACGTGCTGGTCGCCGCGCCCACCGGTGCAGGCAAGACGGTGGCGGCCGATTTCGCGATGTTCCTGGCCCAGGAGCGCAACGTCAAAGCCTTCTATACGACGCCCATCAAGGCGCTGAGCAACCAGAAGTACCATGATCTGGTGGCAGTGTACGGCTCTGAGAAGGTCGGTCTGCTCACCGGCGACACGTCGATCAACGCGCAGGCCGACATCGTGGTGATGACCACCGAAGTGCTGCGCAATATGCTCTACGAGCATTCCACAACGATTGATGCGCTGCGCTATGTCGTCCTGGACGAGGTGCACTATCTCGCCGACCGGCTGCGTGGGCCGGTCTGGGAGGAAGTCATCATTCATCTTCCCGAGGCGGTGCGCATCGTCGCGCTGAGCGCCACGGTGTCCAACGTCGAGGACTTCTCCTCGTGGATTGCCTCGGTGCGCGGCGACACACAGCTGATCGTATCCGAGCGGCGTCCGGTGCCCCTGGAGCAGCACGTCATGATTCAGGCTGATCCGAAGACGGAGCCGGAAGTGATCGACCTGTATCGGCGCGATGCCGCAGGAGAGCAGACCGTCAAGATCAATGCAGGGCTCATCGACCGGCTCGATCAGCTTGACCGACGCGCCGCGCGGCATGCCGGCCCCGATCACGCCACACAGCGCCGTGGCAAAGGGCGTGAGGACTTCAAGCACGCCTCGCGTCACCATACCCGTGGAGCTGCCGACAAGCCGCAACGCCATACGCCACGACGTTGGGCGGTCGTCGACGAACTGCACTACATGGGCCTGTTGCCCGGCATCTATTTCATCTTCTCACGCAACGGCTGCGATCAGGCCGTGCAGCAGTGCCTTGAAGCCGGGCTGCGGCTGACCGACGATGATGAGGCACGGCGCATCCGGCAGATCGTTGATGAGATGGCCGAGGGGGAGATGTCGTATGACGATCTCAAGGCGCTGTCCTTCCCGCGTTTCCGCTTCGCGCTGGAGCAAGGATTCGCGCCGCATCATGCCGGCATGATCGCGCTGTTTCGGCAGATCGTGGAGACCCTGTTCGAAATGGGACTGGTCAAGATGGTCTTCGCCACCGAGACCCTGGCGCTGGGCATCAACATGCCGGCGCGCAGCGTGGTCGTCGAGAAGCTTGAGAAGTTCAACGGCGTGGAGCATGTGAGCCTGACACCGGGGGAGTTCACCCAGCTGACCGGCAGGGCCGGCAGGCGGGGCATCGATACGCTCGGGCACGCCATCGTGGTCGATCATCGCGGCTTCGTGCCGGCCACTGCGGCATCACTGTCGAGCAAGCGCGTCTACCCGCTGCATTCGAGCTTCAAGGCGACCTTCAATATGGCGGTCAACCTGCTCAATACCAGCGACTACGACACCACACGCGGCACGCTCGACCATTCCTTCGCGCAATGGGAGGCGAACGAATCGGCGTGGAAGCTTGAATCGCGCATGACGACGCTGCAGCAGGCGATAGCCGGATACGAGCAGGCCTTCGCCTGCGAGCACGGCGATTTCCGTGCGCTTATGGATATTCGCATGCGTCTCGCCGACCTCGAAAAGGAAGGTCGGCGAGAGCTCAAGCACCACGAGTTCACCGATGATGTGGAACGCAGGCAGGCCTTCCACAAACTTGACGGGCAGATCGCCGAGCTGCGGCGGCTCGATAGGGAGCATCCCTGCCGCAGCTGCCCGGATTTGGCGCAGCATATGACCTGGGGTCATCGCTGGATGCGTGAGGAGCGCGAGCTGCGCCGGGTCACGGAGCGCTATGACGCCAGAACCGGGTCCGTGGCACGCCAGTTCGACCGCATCTGCGACATCCTGCTGGCATTGGGCTATCTGGAACGTCGAAGCGGATCGGACAACGATCTGCTACTCACCGATCGGGGCCAGCTGCTGCGGCATCTGTACGGCGAGCAGGATCTCATGCTGGCGCAGACCATCGTCGATGGAGCCTTCGACGCATTGACGCCGCAGGGGATGGCCGCCGCACTCTCCTCGCTGGTGTACGAGTCGCGACGAGGCGGCATGGGGGAGCCACGTTACTACCCCGGCGGCGCGCATGGCGCTGTGGCGCAGGCCTGCGATGCCTTGCGCAAGCAGAGCAGCCATATCGACGCACTGTGCCGTGACTATGGGCTTGAGCCGATGCAGCAGCCCGATTTCGGCGTTGTGGACATCATGGATGCCTGGTCTTCGGGCGCAGATCTCGTCGAGGTCCTGCACGACAACGAGCTGACCGGCGGCGACTTCGTGCGCACCGCGAAACGCCTGGCCGATATGCTGCAGCAAGTCGCCATCGCCGCGCCATACCTCGGCGACAGCGGCGAGCAGGTCGCCCGCATCGCGACGAAGGCGAACCACAGCATCAACCGCGGCGTCGTAGCGTATTCCGGCGTCGGCTGATCTGACTGAGATCGGCGTTGGAATCGTCTCATCGTGCTTTGCAGCAATCATGCAGCACAACGATGCGGAATACGCCATGAATATGGCATGGAATAAAACACTCGTCCGAACTGTTCTGTAGCTTGGATGATTGTACTGAATGTGGAGGAGTCAAGGAATGGCTGAACGTAGTCTGCGCGGCATGAGCATCGGCGCGAAATCACTGGAATCCGACGATAACGTGGATTTCGCCGAACGCAGCGATGTGGCGTACATCTGCCCGAACGGGCACCGCACGATTCTGCCGTTCGCGCAGGGCGCAGAGGCACCGAACGAATGGGAGTGCCGCTGCGGAGCCACGGCGCGTCGCGAAGGCGACGACGATGCCGAGGCCAATGAGATCACGAAGCCGACCCGTACGCATTGGGATATGCTGTGCGAACGACGCAGCGAAACCGAGCTCAAAGAGCTGCTCACCAAGCGGCTCAAGATGCACCACGAAGGATGGATTCCCGACTACGAGTAAAGTTGAGCGTGGTCTGATGCCCGGTTGCGGTCCCATGGCCGGCCGGGCATTATGCTATAAAACGACTATGCAACGATAAGGATACAGACAGGGGAGTAGCGCATGACTGCAGCGCCGAGGAATATTGTTCTGCTCGATCTTGACGGCACGCTGACCGCCTCAGCGCCCGGCATCATCGCCAGCGTGAGAAAAGCCTATGCCGACATGAATCTGCCGATGCCCGACGACGCCGAGCTGCAGCGCTTCATCGGTCCGGCGATCATCGAATCCCTGCAACGCAACCATGTGCCTGACGATATGCTGCAGCAGGGCGTCAACGCATACCGCAGCTATTACTCCGAGATACCGGCCTTCGACGATCCGAACGACCCTGGGCACAAAGTCCCCGGACACCTGTGCTGCACCGTGTTCGACGGTATACCCGAGCAGCTGGCGTCGCTGCGCGGCGACGGCTTCATGCTGGCGCTTGCCACGGCGAAGCCCGAGTACCAGGCAAGGCCAGTGTGCACGCATTTCCACATCGACCGCATGATCGATGAGATCTACGGCGCAAGCCGTGATTTCTCGCGCTTGAAGAAGGACCAGGTAATTCGCTACGCCTTCGACAACATCGGCTTCGATCCCGCCAACGGCGACAGGGCGCTTATGGTCGGCGACCGCTGGACCGATGTGGACGGCGCCATCGCCTGTGGTCTTGACTGCCTCGGCTGCCGCTGGGGCTACGCCGAGCCGAATGAGCTCGAAGAGCACGGTGCCTACCGCGTCATCGACCACGTCGATCAGCTGCACGACGCCGTGAGCGAATACTTTGGCTGAATTTGCAAAAGTAATTGCTTGCTACTGATTTCTTTTGACACATATGTCATTATTCCTCAATAGGATATAACTACTATATACATCCGATAATGTACGTTATGTCAGATTTTTAATCTGACATAACGTCGTATGGTTATATCGCAAGGAAACGCCCTTTGCTGACATAACCATACGACGCCGTTCCTCTATTAAGGCTGACATAACGTCGATTGGTTATATCGCAAAGAACAGCCCTTGCTGACACAGCCAATCGCACTTTTACCATTGTTTGAGGCTGCCGTATAACGTCGTATGGTTATATCGCAAGGAACTGCCCCTTGCTGACATAACCATACGCCCCCGTTTCTCCGTTAAGGCTGACATAACGTCGATTGGTTATATCGCAAGGAACAGCCCTTGCTGACACAGCCATACGTGACATTATCGTTGGGAAGGCTGGTCAGTTTCTGACGGCGGTCGCTTTGCTCCGCCAGTGGGCTCACACTTTTTGGACCGCACAGAAAAAGTGTGAGTCAAATAAACATTCGATGTTAGCTTTTTCAAGTATGAATCGTTGCAATTCTGCACTTTATGACTTCTAAAGTTACCATACGCCGTGTTCGTTTGGCTCACACTTTTTTGTTGCCTCTCAGAAAGTGTGAGCCGCGCCTGAGAGCACTTCGTCGATGTGGCTGCGTTCGGCGCGGCGGGACTGAAGAATCAACAGCAGCACGTCGGCAATAATCAAAGCGGCGAGCACGACTGCGGAGATAAAGCCGATTTGCGTGTACAGTTTCTGTACGTGCTCGGCATAGCCTGCGCCAATCACCAAATATACGAGATATGCCAGCAATCCTGTAATCAGTGAAAAAATATGGCATTTAGTCACATTCCAGCCTACCGGACGAACTGGCTTGGCCGAGCGGCCGTAGTGACTTCGTGCAATGCTGAGCGCACCGATGCTGATGCAAATCGACGCGGAAAGCACCCAAAGCGCCGCCGGTATCGCTTCAAACCACATTGCCGACACTCCCCTGCCTTCGCTCAGGCCGCCTGCCGAGCCGCCTTGCGTTCCTCAAGCTTCTTGCGCATGCGCATTGCCGTGAGCTCGTCAATCGGACGGCCTGCGGCTCTCGTTGTGGGCGCGGCAGTGAGATCAACATAGTCTTCGTCGTCAAGCGCGGTTTCGGTCTGGTGCCACAGCGAATCTACCGACACGCTGAACAGGGCCTTGCCGCTACGTACCAAGTCGATGATCTGATCGGCGCTGGTGCACTGATAGACCTGCTCGCCGTCGCACATGATCGTGACGCGGGCCAGTTCCTCGGTGTGCAGACCGGACAGGAAACCGATGGCAGCCGTCACGTTCTGCAGGTTCACGCCGGCGTCAAGCAGACGCTTGGAGACCGCGAGAATGACCACGTCCTTGAAGGAATACAGCCGACGTGAGCCAGAGCCATGCGATGGCGTGATCGACGGCTCCACAATCTGCTTGCGTGCCCAGTAATCGAGCTGGCGGTACGTGATGCCTGCAACCTTTGATGCCACGGTGCCACGATATCCGCGGCTGACCTCTTCGCTGTCGCCAAGGGAGAACAGCTCGCCCTGCACGGCGTCCTGCGCTGAAAGATCCATGCGATTCTCCAACCTGACATGCAGTTTCAACGCATTCGCGTCCATCTGTCCAGCCATAGCACTCCCCTGGTTCACGTCGGCATTCACATCGGTGTAATCACACACCTGCAATTTCTGTTCCCAGTGTATCGCGCCGCGCCGGGCCGAATTCACGAAAGAACGACGGATTTTGTGAAGAACACGAGCCGGAACTTGCCAATCATGATCTCGTCGCCGTTTTTGAGCTCCTGCCGCTCGACGCGCCTGCGGTTGACGTAGGTGCCGTTCAAGCTTCCAGAATCGATTACGGCGTAGGTATCTCCCGAACGACGGAACACCGCGTGTGCGCGCGATACGGTCGAATCGTCAAGCAGGATGTCGGTCTTTGGATCTCTGCCGACGCTGACCTCGTCTTCGTCAAGCAGGTATCGGGAGCCGGAGACGGCGCCGCGCGTCGAGATGAGCAGCGCCGTGCCAGGAGAGAGCCGGGTTATCGTTTCCAGGTCCTCCTGCGTAAGAGGGCGGTCTCCCGTAGTGGTGATAGGTATGTTGATGGCGGGCATGCCAATGATGGTGGTTTCGCCCGCGCTTGGAATCGGATCAGTCATAAACGTTATTCTACCGTCTTCGCATACTTGTACTGGCGAGACTCGTGAATCTCCGTGATTCGCACTTGATCGGAGGGTGTCACGCGCACAGCCGCGCCGAATTTTACCTTGAGCCGAGAGCCCACGCCTCCGGCGATATCCACCGCATTCTGCAGGTTCTGCGGGTTCCCGATGGCCTTGAGCGTGTATGGGGCATGCAATTCCTGACCGTCGCTTTCCAAGCCGTCTTTCGTGTCGCTGATGTATGTCGAGGTCACGACACGCACGCCGTTGAGCGCCATCACCTCGACGCCGGCGTTGCGCAGCTCCTCAAGCAGCTGGAACATCGTCGAGGCGTCGATGCGATTCTTCGGATCCTCCGTGATGGAGATGATCACGCCCTTGCCTTGAGCCGGAAGCCGCCCGGAGAGGATGCCACTGGTCTGCTCGTTCTCCTTGGCGATGCGCTCGGCCTCCTGCTGCTTATTCGCGGCGGCCTTGAGCGAATTGAGCTGATTGGTCAGATCGCTTTTGCGCTGTTCGAGGTTCTGCACCTGCGTGCTTGTTTCGGTGATCAGCCGGGTGAGTTCCTCCTCGCTCAGCGTTTCATAGGACGAGGCGGGATTGTTGAGCTGAATGGCATAGCCGAAGCCGAGCAGCGCGCACAGCAGTGCAATCAGAAAACTGGTCGCCAGCCTGGCGCGCACGCCGCTTTCGATGCGCGGCTTCTTCTGCTTGCGCCTGACGACAGGGAAGGACCCGGTCTGCGTCTGGTCGTTGTCGTTGGTCTGCTTGCCATGCGCAAGCTGAATGCGCAGATCATCCGGTTCGGCGTTGAGATTGTCACCATGCGACAGTTCACCGCGCGGCTGTTCATCGCGCGACCTACCGTCATGGCTCTCGTCATGAACCTCGTGTGTGCCATGTGCCATGCCGGTCAGCTCCGGAAGATGAAGCGTCGGATAGCCGACACATTCGAGAAGATGCGGATGCCCAGCACGACAATGACGGCAGTCTGCAGCTGCGAGCCAACGCCAAGCTGATTGCCCAGCAACACCAGCAGCGTGGCGGTGAGCACGTTGGAGACGAAGGATATGACGAAAACCCTGTCGGAGAAGCTGCGCTCGAAGTACGAGCGCGCCGCCCCCAGCAGGGCATCGAGCGCAGCAACCACCATAATCGGCAGATATGGCTGCAGCACGATGGGAATGTCAGGGCGCACGAAAATGCCCACGACGACACCGAGAATCAAGCCGAGCACTGCTGCCATCTAGTCGCTCCTCTTTGCATAGGTCAAATCAACGGAATCGGCCGCTTGTACCATAATCGCGTCCGATTTGCCGATCTGCGGGTATATGCCCGCCTTCTTGAATGAATCATACAGCGCGGGCTGCGCCTTGGCGCCCAGCGCATACGCCAGAGCGTCACGGTTGCCGATCGCCTCGATCTTGTACGGGCTGGCAATCTGGTCGATGCCGATGAGAATCGACTGGCCCGCCGTCCTGATGGAGGTCTGCGGGCCAATGCGATGCCCGTTGATTGCGACAGCTTCCGCGCCGGAGTTCCACAGCAGCGAGACGAACTGCTGCAGATCGGCGTCGGTGATCACGCGGATACGGCCAATCTGGCCTTCACGCGGGCCGGCACCGGAAGTCGAATCGGACTGGGCCGCAATCGGATCGGCCAACGTCAGTGTGATGCCCTCCCCCTGCACGGCGCTCAGGCCGTTGACCAGATCATCCTCGCGCTGAGTTGGGTTGTCGTTAGCCGAACCAAGCTTCTTGGATTGGGCATCGACCTGAACGCGCAGGGTCTTGTTGTCAGCCGAAAGCGTATCGACACGCCGATTGAGCTGATTGAGCTGGCCAATCAGCGTATCGCGAATCTCCTTGCGCGGGTCGGTGTGCAGCTGGCGCACGAACAGCGACCCGCCGAAGCCCACTCCTACGCAGATGAGGAACACAATCGCATGAGAAACCCAGACCGCGAGGCGGGACTGCGGGCGTCGCGCAAGCTGTGCATCCGAGAACATCGGGTCGAGCGGACGGTTCGTCAGATCGTCGATCAGACGCAGGGAATCGTCGTCGATTTTGCGCCGTCTGGCTCGCCGATCGGATTCCGGGCGTTGCGCGGCCGCAGGAATGGTCTCAAGCCCGGCCACAGCCCGCGAGAAGACAGCACGACGTTTGTGCACGGCCGCTCGCGAAGAAACGGGATACGAGCGAGGCTGCACATGCACGGGCGGTTCGGCAGGGGAACGTGGCACAGTCATAGGCTCACCCGGCATCGTGAATAAGCGAGAATCCTTGGCGGAAGTATATGCATCCTGCAAGCCAGTATACGCCGACGCCCCAGATGCCTACGGCCAAGGCGATCAAGTGGAGCGTGTGGGCAAACAGGTTGTCCCATACATCGGCCACGATAAGCGTCACGAATGCGGTCATCAGCAGCGCCGTGCCGGTCTTGCCCACGAAATTGACAGGGAGCGGACCATAGTCGTGCTGCGCGAGCAGCAGGACCAAAACGCCCATCAGCAGATCGCGCATCGCCACAACGACAAGCATCCACATCGGAATGATGCCCGCAAGCCCCAGCGCGAATATGCTGGACAGGATAAGCAGACGGTCGGCAATCGGGTCAAGCAGCTGGCCGATCTTGCTGACCTGGTTGAAAGTTCGCGCGATCAGGCCATCCATCCCATCGGACAGCGCGGACAGGGCAAGCACCGCCAGCGCCGGAATCATCCGGTGATGCGCCACCAGCACGGCGATGATCGGGATGGAGAGGATGCGCAGCAGGCTGATGAAGTTCGGCACCGTAAAGTACACATCCCGGGGATCCGGACTGTATTGCGTTGTGTCGATATGATCATTCATCGTGCGCGACACTACATTCTCGAAGCTTGCAGCGCAGTGACGATGATGCCTCTGGCACCTACCTCATAGAGGCGGTCCATAAGCTGGTTCACTTTGTCGCGCGGCACCATCACGCGCACCGCGCACCACTGCTTGTCGTGCAGCGGCGAGATGGTGGGGCTTTCAAAGCCCGGGGTGACGGCGATGGCCGCGGCGACCTTCGAAACCGGAATATCGTAGTCCATCAGCGCATAGCGATGCGCCGTGAGCACGCCCTGCAGGCGACGCTCGAAGACGACAAGCCGCTCATCGTCATCGCTCACGCGGGGCGAGCGGGTAAGCACCGCCTCGGAGTGCAGAATCGGGTCGCCGAACACGCGCAGTCCGGCATTGCGCAGCGTGGTGCCGGTCGAGACGACATCAGCGATCAGATCGGCCACGCCCAACTGGACCGAGGACTCCACAGCCCCGTCCAAATGGATGATATCGGCGTGAATGGAGTGTTCAGCCAGATAGTCCGCCACGAGCTTGTCAAAGGAGCTGGCGACGCGCTTGCCATCGATGTCTTCCAAGCGCGTGATCGGCGACGCTTCGGGCGCGGCGAAGCGGAAGGTCGAAGCGCCGAAGCCCAGGGGAAGATGCTCCTCGGCCTCGGTATCGGAATTGAGCAGCAGATCGCGCCCGGTGATGCCGACGTCAATCGTGCCATGGCCGACGTATACCGCGATATCGATAGGACGCAGGTAGAAGAGCTCAACCTCGTTGTCCTGATCCTCCACGACGAGCTGACGTGGATTGCTACGCAGGCGATACCCCGCCTCGGCAAGCATATTCCACGCCGGCTCCGAAAGCATGCCCTTGTTCGGCACAGCGATTCGCAACATATTTCCTCCTCGAATACAACGGCAAGGCGCTATTCTTCCCATAGCCAACGCCTTTGCCCATAGCGCTCAGTAGCGCTTATAAATAACGCTCACAGATAGCGGTAGACGTCTTCCAAAGTGATGCCGCGATCGATCATCATGGTCTGCAGATGGTAGAGCAGCTGACTCATTTCCTCGGCCGTGCGGTCTGCGCCTTCGTATTCGGCGGCGATCCAGACCTCCCCCGCCTCTTCGATGATCTTCTTGCCGATGAAATGCGTGCCCTTGTCCAGCTCTCCGACGGTGAGCGAGCCTTCAGGCCGGCTGGCCGCCTTTTCGCTGAGTTCTGCAAACAGGGATTCGAATGTCTTCATAGTAATGCTCCATGGCATGCGGCAGCGCGAATCGCGGCTGCGCACATTGGTGTTATTGTCTTCAGTTGTAATGTCTTGCGGCGAGGCGGGGGTCAGTCCCGATATGCCGCCTGGGCGCGGTCGCGGATGTCGTTGATCGCTGCTGCCGGATCGACCGCACCGTAGACGGCGGAGCCGGCCACCATCACATCGGCCCCGGCTTCGGCGACGGTCGGCGCGGTCGAGGGGCTGACGCCGCCATCGACCTGAATATGCGTGGACAGGCCGCGTCGCGTGATCTCGTCGCGCAGGCGGCGCACCTTGCTCATCTGGTTGGCGAGGAACTTCTGCCCGCCGAAGCCCGGCTCGACCGTCATGATCAGCACCATGTCGAACTCGTCGAGGATGTCGAAGATCGGCTCGACCGGCTCGGCCGGACGCACGGCGTAGCAGGCCTTGCAGCCCATATCGCGCAGCTGTCGGGCCAGCCGCACCGGGGCGTGGGTGGCACCCATATGGAAACTGACCGAGGCTGCGCCGAGCTTGGCGTACTCCGGGGCCCAGCGGTCCGGATCCTCGATCATGAGATGCACGTCCACCGGCAGCTTGGTGACTTCGCAGATGCGCTTCACAATGGGCTCGCCGAGTGTCAGATTAGGTACGAAATGGTGATCCATCACATCGACGTGAACCAGATCGGCGTTGGATATGGCGTCCAGATCACGCTCGAGATTGCAGAAATCGGCTGACAGGATGCTGGGGGCGATTTGAATGGTCATGGTTTCCATTCTATTAAGGGTGAACGACTTGGGTCATGCTCCCTGAGGATGATTGCAGAGCCTCAGCGCGCGCACCTATCATACCCCGGGTTGAGCGTGGGGCACGTCAGCGCTTCGCGGACCGCGTTTCCTTGTCGCTGGATTCGCTGGATTCGCTGGATTGCGCGGCTTGCCTAGCTTCCTCGGCTTCCGCCTCGCTTACCGTGCGCAGACGTTCGGCCAGCGGCGCGGTCTCGCTGCCATAGCGCTGCACGAGGATGAAGGCGACGACTCCGGCAACGAAGACGGCGATGGAGACCCATACGTTGATGCGCACGCCTAGGAACTCATGCGCGAAGTCGATGCGCAGGGCCTCTATCCAAGTGCGGCCTGCGGTGTACCACATCACGTACATGGTGAACTGCGAGCCGGCCTTAAGCGCATGCGCCGTCTTGCGACCGAGCCAGATGATGAGCACCGCGCCGATGAGATTCCAGATCATCTCGTACAGGAAGGTCGGATGGAACAGGGTTCCGACCGGGCAGGACGCGCCGTCATAGCAGCGTTCGCTCTGCCCGATGGCGGTGCCGACATTGTTGAGCTTCAGGCCCCAAGGCAGTGTCGTCGGCGCGCCGTAGAGCTCCTGATTGAACCAGTTGCCCAGCCGCCCGACCGCTTGCGCGACCAGCAGTGCCGGCGCGATGCTGTCGCCCAGCAATGCCATCGGGTAGTGCTTGTGCCGGCACCAGGCCCATGCGGCTAGCCCGCCGAGGGCGACGGCGCCCCAGATGCCCAGGCCGCCATTCCAGGTGCGGAACATGTCGACCCAGTTGCCGGTGGGGCCGAAGAATCGCTCTGGCGTGGTGATGATGTGGTAGATCCTCGCGCCGATGATGCCAGCGGGCACGCTGCACAGCGTGATGTCGAGAATCTGATCGAAGTTGCCGCCCAGTTTCTTCCAGCGCACGGTGGTGATCCATACGGCCAGCACGACGCCGGCGAGGATGCACAGCGCGTAGAAGTGAATCGGCCATGAGCCGATGGTGAACTCGGAGACTGTAGGCGAAGGGATGTAGCTCAGCGTCATATCAGCGCCGGGCCTCGTGGATGCCCTTGGCCAGTGCCGCAGTCGTGGCCGCCAAAGCATCCAAGCCCTCATGCAGATCGCGCACCTTGGTGCCCGTATCATCAAGCAGGGTATGCACGAGCGCCGAGCCGACGATGACGCCGTCGGCATAGGAGCCGACCTGCGCGCCCTGTTCGGGCGTGGACACGCCGATGCCGACGCAGACATTGCTGGCGCCCGCCTGCCGAGTGCGGCGCACGAGTTCTTCCGGCGACGCGCTGAGCGTCGCTCGTTCGCCGGTGACGCCCATGCGTGAGGCGGCGTAGACGAAGCCGCGCGCATGCTTGGCCACTGCGGCGAGACGTTCGTCGCTGGAATCCGGTGAGACGAGGAAGATGCGATCCAGACCGTGGCGCTGCGAGGCCTCGATCCACTCCCCTGCCTCATCGGGAATCAGATCCGGCGTGATAAGCCCTGCGCCGCCTGCCGCTTCGAACTCGGTGGCGAAGCGCTCGACGCCGTAATGGAAGATTAGGTTCCAGTAGCTCATGATGAGCGGAATGGCACCAGCCTGAGCCACCGTGCGTACCGCCTCGAACACGCCTTCGAGGCGTTCGCCTTGGCCGATGGCAATCTGCGAGGCGGCCTGAATCACCGGGCCGTCCATGACGGGGTCGGAGTACGGCAGGCCGATTTCGACGATGTCGACGCCGTTCTCGACGATGCAGCGCAAGGCGTCCAGCGAGCCCTGAGCGTCGGGGAAGCCGTACGGCAGGTAGCCGATGAAGGCCGGCGTGTCCTTGGCCTTGAGATTCGCCAGCAGCGTTTCAGTCGGGCTCGGCCGGTGGCTGATGCCCAATGGTTGGAAATCGGCCTGGGAACCTACTTGACTGCCTGTCGAGGCGTTGGACTGGACGTTGTTAGTGCGTATTGCGGTCATAATCATTCCCCATCCGTGCTGTTCTGCTCGGCAGCGCTGTCCGTAGACGTGTCGTCGGACGATGCGCCATGCGCGCCGTTGGCTTCCAAAGCCTTGCTCTGCTCGTCGGTCAGGTAGCCGAACCATTTGCCGGCCGTGGCCACATCCTTGTCTCCGCGCCCGGAGATGTTGATGAGCATCACCGGATTGCTGTAGCCCTTCGCCTTCAGGTCGGCGGCGGCCTTGTACGCGCCGGCGAGGGCATGGGAGCTTTCGATGGCGGGGATGATGCCCTCGGTCTCGCACAGATCCTTGAAGGCGCTCATCGCCTCGTCATCGGTGGCCCAGGAGTAGTTGACCCGGCCGATGTCCTTGAGCCAGGAGTGCTCGGGGCCGACCGAAGCGTAGTCCAAGCCTGCGGAAATCGAATAGGTGTCAAGGGTCTGGCCTTCCTTGTCCTCAAGCAGATAGGAGCGCGTGCCTTGGAACATGCCGACTTCTCCGGTGCCCGGCGCGAACCTGATCGCGTGCTCACCGGATTCCGGCCCGTTGCCGCCAGCCTCGTAGCCGTAGAGGTTCACGCGGTCATCGTCAAGGAAGGCGTTCATGACGCCGATGGCATTCGAGCCGCCGCCTACGCAGGCGCACACCGCGTCAGGATGGTCGATGCCATACTCCTCGTGCAGCTGACGCTTGGCTTCCTCGCCGATGATCTTCTGGAAGTCGCGCACCATCGAGGGGAAGGGATGGGGACCGGCGACCGTGCCCAGCAGGTAATGCGTGTTCTCGACGTTGGTGACCCAGTCGCGCAACGCCTCGTTGATGGCGTCCTTCAGGATTCGCGTGCCTTGAGTCACTTCGACGACCTCGGCGCCGAGCAGCCGCATTCTGGCGACGTTCAGCGCTTGCCTGCGGGCATCGATCTGGCCCATGTAGATGCGGCATTTGAGGCCGAACAGGGCGCATACGGTCGCCGTGGCCACACCGTGCTGGCCGGCTCCGGTCTCGGCGATGACGCGGGTCTTGCCCATGCGCTTGACGAGCAGGGCCTGGCCGAGCGCGTTGTTGATCTTGTGCGCGCCTGTATGGTTGAGGTCCTCGCGCTTGAGGAACACCCGCGCGTCCAGACCGGTTTTGTCCTTGATGCGCTCGGCGAAGCGCGGAGCTTCGGTCAGCGAGGAGGGCCTGCCGACATACTGGCGGTTGAGCCGGGCGAATTCCTTGTGGAACTCGGGGTCGGCCTTGGCGGCGGTGTAGACGGATTCGAGCTCGTCCAGCGCGCCCACCAGCGCTTCAGGGACGTAGCGGCCGCCGAACTGGCCGAAGTACGGGCCTTCATGCGTGGACAGCGGGCGCTGCTCGGAGGCCTTGACCCGGGCTCCGGCGGCGACTAGCGTGCGCACGGCCTCCTCGTGGTCGTCGGCTGTGGCGACGCCTTCGCCCACCAGCACGGCGTCGGCCCCGGCGCGGGAGTAGCCATCGACTTCGACGCTGCCGAAGACGCCGGACTCCGCCACGCGGATGACGTTGCTGGGCAGATCGGCGGCCAGCTCGCCGTAGGTGGACACATCGACGTGCAGGTTCTTGAGGTTTCTGGCGTTGATGCCGATGACGGTGGCCCCAATGACTACCGCGCGGGCAATCTCTTCGCGGTTATGCGCCTCCACCAGCACGGTCATGCCCAGTGACTCGGAGAGCTTGAGCAGCTGGGAAAGCGTGTCGTCATCGAGTGCGGCGACAATGAGCAGCACGATGTCGGCGCCATGCGCGCGCGACTCCCAG
Source organism: Bifidobacterium tibiigranuli (assembly GCF_022655035.1). Classification (GTDB taxonomy): domain Bacteria; phylum Actinomycetota; class Actinomycetes; order Actinomycetales; family Bifidobacteriaceae; genus Bifidobacterium; species Bifidobacterium tibiigranuli_A. The sequence goes on from NZ_JALCUA010000002.1 coordinate 244,712, forward strand.
ACCATGTACTCGTTGACCATGAAATCCTTGCGCAGCAGTGGGATATGCACCGCGGCGCGCACCTGATCGAAGTCGTCAAGCGAGCCGAGGAAGCGCCGCTTTTCGGTCAGCACGGATATCGCGCTGGCACCGCCGGACTCGTATTGCCGTGCCAAGGCAGCCGGATCGGGGATGTCACCCAGATAGCCTTTGGACGGCGAGGCACGTTTGATTTCGGCGATGACGGGCACGCCGTCCTCACGCTTGAGCCATCGGCGCGCGTCGATGGGCGCCGGAGCGTCGGCGGCCATTCTCTTGATTGCCTCAAGGGGCACGACGCGCTCACGCGCCTGCTGATCCTCGAGTGCTCCCGCCACCAACTCGTCAAGTACGGACATAGTAACCCTTTCCGATGGTTGTCATACGTCACTGTAGCAATGTCTGTGCCCAGCGCCTACGCCTGCACGTTGCGCAGCTGCGCCGCAAGCTGGATGGCCTCCACGCTGGCCTCCGCCTTGTTGCGCGTCTCCTGCCATTCCTGCGCGGGCACCGAATCGAGCACAATGCCCGCACCGGCCTGCACCGAAGCCTCATGATCGCACAGGTACGCCGTGCGGATGGCGATAGCCATATCCATGTTGCCCGAGAAGTCGAAGTAGCCGACGGTGCCGCCGTAGATGCCTCGGTCGGCGGGCTCCAATTCATCAATGATCTCGATGGCGCGCGGCTTGGGCGCCCCTGAAAGCGTGCCTGCGGGGAAGGCCGACATGAACACGTCGAAGGCGCTCATGCCCTGTGCGACGCGGCCGGTGACCGTGGAGCAGATATGCATGATATGGCTGAAGCGCTTGATATTCATCAGCGACACCACTTCGACGCTCTGTGGCTCGCAGACACGGCTCAGGTCATTGCGCGAGAGATCGACCAGCATGATGTGCTCGCTGCGCTCTTTGGGGTCTGCCAGCAGCTCCTTGGCCAGCTGCTCGTCCTCTTCGATCGTCTTGCCACGCGGTCTGGAACCGGCTATCGGGAAGGTGACGGCCCTGCCGTCATCGACTTTGATAAGCGTCTCCGGGCTGGATCCGATCACGTTGAAATCCCGGCCCTGTGCGTCGGTCAACGCCAGGAAATACATGTAGGGGCTGGGGTTGAGCGTGCGCAGCACCCGATAGACGTCGAAGGGATCGGCTGGCGAATCGATTTCAAGCCGCTGCGAAATCACGACCTGGAACACGTCACCGTCCACGATATGCCGCTTGGCGGCCTCCACAGCCTGCTCATACGTGCCGCGTTCGCTGCGGAAGCGCAGCTCGGGCTGCTTCCCGCTATCGTCAAGCACGCTGACCTTCGACTCTCCGGCAGCGGGCGTCGCGGTGGCGCGCTGCATCGCGTCCAGCCGCGCCAAAGCGCCGTCATAGGCGGCATCGGCGCGGGTCGGGCGGTCGTCCATATTAACCGCATTGGCAATCAGCCATACGGACCCGGTCAGATGGTCCACCACCGCCAGATCGGTGGCCAGCGCGAGCACCAGCTCCGACTGCGGGGTCTCCACAGGGGCCTGCGCGCGCAGCGTCGGCTCCCAGTGACGCAGCGCGTCCCAGCCGACGGAGCCGACCAGACCGCCAGTTAGATTGGGCAGCCCGGCGATGTTCGGCGCCTTGAGCGTGCGCAGCACGGCGTGCGCCACTTCGAGCACATCACCGTGCAGCGGTATGCCCGCTGGGACCTTGCCCAGCCAATCGGCCTGGCCGTCGTTCGAGCGCAGCTGCGCCATCGAATTCACGCCGATGAAACTGTATCTGCTCCACGAACCGCCGTATTCCGCGGATTCGAGGATGAAGGTGCCGCTACGCCCCCCTGCGAGCCGCCCGTAAAGGCCGACCGGGGTGAGCGAGTCGGCCAGCAGCCGGCGCACGATAGGAATAATGCGGTACCCTTCGTCGGCCAGCTCATGGAATTTCTCACGGCTGGGCCACGTGCCGCCCCATTGCAGATGCTCGACGCTGCATGGCTTCATCGTTTCATCTCCATTTCCACAGTGTTTATCTCCACAGTGCGTGTACTCCCTGCGGTTGTGCGCGCAAGATTTGGCGTTTCCGACGCTTCGATTTCAGCAGCTTCGACCGGTCCGATCACGACGGGCAGCGGCCCACCGGCGTCGAAGCAACTGCGTGCGCCGGTGTGGCAGGCGGCTCCGATCTGCTCGACCTGAATCAGCAACGCGTCGCCGTCGCAGTCAATGGCAGCACCTTTGACATACTGCACGTGGCCGGAGGTATCACCTTTGCGCCAATATTCCTGCCGTGAGCGCGACCAGAAGGTCACTCTGCCCGTCGTCAGCGTCCTGCGCAGCGCCTCGTCGTTCATATAGCCGACCATCAGCACCTCATGCGTGTCGTACTGCTGGATGACGGCTGCCACCAGTCCCTTGTTGTCGCGCTTGAGCCGCGCGGCGATGCGCGGGTCCAAGCGGCCTTCGTTGCTGTACGCCGTATCTGCCTCCACTGTGCCTGTTTCCACCGTGTTTGCTTCCACCGTGTCTATTTTCATAGTCGCCTCACATCCTCTTCCCTATTGCCCTCGTTCGTCACAGCGCCCGTTCTCGGGCTGCGTGGCATCCGGCACTCACCCTATCGCGATGCGGTCTCGCGCTGCACGCAATGGGCCGATTATCTGACGAGATACCCCGCCCGGCGCAGTTCGTCCTTGACCTCACGGATGCTGGTCTTGCCGTAATGGAAGATCGAGGCGGCGAGTACCGCATCCGCGCCTGCGTCGATGGCCGGCGGGAAGTCCTTGACGCCGCCCGCTCCCCCGCTGGCGATGATCGGAATCGACACCTCGCGGCGCATAGCCCGAATCATCTCCAGATCGAAGCCCTGCTCGGTGCCGTCCGCGTCCATCGAATTGAGCAGCACCTCGCCGGCGCCCAGCTCCTGCGCCCGCTTGGCCCACCACACCGCATCGATGCCGGTGGACTGCCGTCCGCCCATCGTGGTGACCTCATAGCCTGACTCGGTATGGCTTTCGCCACGTTCGCGCCGCGCATCGACCGACAGCACAAGCACCTGGTTGCCGAAGCGCTGCGCCACCTTGCTGATAAGCGTGGGATCGTTGATCGCAGCCGTGTTCACGCTGATCTTGTCCGCGCCGCAGCGCAGCAGCGAATCGACATCCTCGACCGCGCGCACGCCGCCGCCGACCGTCAGCGGTATGAACAGCTGCTCGGCGGTGCGCCCCACGACGTCGACCATCGTCTGGCGATGCCCGCTGGAAGCCGTGACATCGAGGAAGGTGAGCTCGTCGGCACCCTGCCGGTAGTACTCGGCAGCAAGTTCGACCGGATCGCCGGCATCGCGCAGATGCTCGAAATGCACGCCTTTGACCACGCGCCCTTCATCGACGTCCAGACATGGGATGACCCGCACAGCCAAAGACATTGCAACTCCTGTTCACAGCCAGCTTGTTCGTCTATCTAGGGTAGCGGCCCCCGAGGTCAAGCATGTATCCGCCACCCGGATTGTCGCTCAAAGACCCTGTCGTTGGAATACTCAGCGATGCAAGGCAGCCGATTCGGTCCGCAGATTCTTCGCCGCCAGCTGCCCGCAGGCGCCGTCGATATCGGAGCCGCGCGTGTCGCGCAGCGTCGCCGCGATGCCCGCACGGTGCAGAATATCGAGGAACTGCCGTTCGTCTTCGGGCTTCGAAGCCGTCCAGCGCGAGCCCTCGATGGGGTTGAGCGGAATGGGATTGACATGCGCCCAGTCATCGCCGTAATGGTTCAGCCGCTTCGCCAGTTCGCGGGCGTGCTCGGCCTGATCATTGATGCCGCGCATAAGCGCGTATTCGATGCTGACGCGCCGTTTGCTGGTCAGATAATATGCGTGCGCGGCATCAAGCACCTTCGTGGTGTTGAAGCGCTTGTTCATCGGCACCAGCTCGTCGCGCAGCGTGTCGGTCGGAGCGTGCAGCGAGACAGCGAGACGGACGGGAAGGCCTTCCTTGGCCAGCTTGTTGATGCCCGGCACCACGCCCACTGTGGAGACGGTGATATTGCGCGCAGAGATGCCGAAGCCTTCCGGCGGCAGGGCGCTCATCTGGCGCACGGCGGCGATCACGGAACGGTAGTTGCCCATCGGCTCGCCCATGCCCATGAAGACCACATTGCTCAGGCGCCCCGGCCCGCCGGCGATGTCACCGTCACGCATAGCCTTGGCGGCGATGCGCACCTGTTCGAGGATCTCACCGGTGGACATGTTGCGCGTCAGGCCCAGCTGCCCGGTCGCGCAGAAGGGACAGCCCATGCCGCAGCCCACCTGGCTGGATATGCATAGCGTGGTGCGCTTGGGATAGCGCATGAGCACCGATTCGATGCGGGCGCCGTCGAACAGCTCCCACAATGTCTTCACGGTGGTTCCCTCATCGGCGGTCTGCCGCGTGACCTCGCTGATCAGCGTCGGGAAGAATGCGCTGCGCGCGCCTGCGCGCATATCCGCCGGAAAGTCGGAGAACTGCTCCGTGTCGGTATCGAAGTGCGCGAAGTAATGATTCGCCAGCTGCTTGACGCGGAAGGGCTGCATGCCGAGTTGCTGCGCGGCCTCGCTACGCTGTTCGGCGCTCATATCCACCAGGTGCAGCGGCGGCTTGCCGCGGCGCGCGTGGTCCTTGGCCAGCACATCGCGGAACGCGCCCGTGGTGCCTCCCGGCGTGATGCCGCTGGATGCCGCGTCATGCAGCGCGGCGTCTTGCGCTATCTCGTCATTGCTCGTGGTCTTTTCACTCATTGTCACCACATTGCTCATTGTCATATGCCTATGCCTTTGTCGTTAAAGTCCCGTGTCGTTAGAGTCCCGTGTCGTTAGAGTCCCGTAGCCCATAGCAGCGCCGCGAGGAAGGGCGCGCACAGCAGAATCGAATCGACCCGGTCCATCACGCCGCCATGGCCTTTGAGCAGATGGCCCATGTCCTTGATGCCGATGTCGCGCTTGAGCATCGAAGCGCACAAGTCGCCGAAGGTGCCGACGATGCCGACGACCGCACCCATGACGATCGGCACCCACCATCGCGTGGACCACAGTGCCGGGTAGGTGAAGGCGAAGATGACGTAGGCGCCGATGATCGAGAACAGAATCGACCCCAGCAGCCCCTCGACCGATTTCTTCGGGGAGATGCGCGGCGAAAGCTTGTGCTTGCCCAGCCAGGCCCCGGCGAACAATCCGCCGGTGTCGCTGATGGCCGGAAGGAACACCACGATAATCGCATGCGCCACAGGATGGTCGTTGAAGGTCAGCGGCAGCACGATGCATGAGGCGAGCAGCGGAATATACAGCACGGTGAAGATCGACACGGCGACATCGTCGAGCCGATTCACGTGCCTCGGTGCAAACTCAAGCGGAGCTGCGGCGGTCGAAGCCGTCTTGTTCGCGGCGGCGGCCGCCAGTCGTGCGCCCGCCGGGAAGTCGAAGCTCGCCCCAATGGCGATCAGCGGCAGGGATGCGGCGATGCAGACGGCGGCGGCCAGGATATGACGGTCGGCGTAGTAGGCGGCCAGCAGCGTGACGCTGGAACTCAGCACCATGAGCACTAGAGGAAAACGCAGCTGGGCCGCGGCGAAATCGACGCGCAGCTCCCACAGCGCGAGAATCATGAATACGACGATAAGCACGACGAAGGCATCGATGCGAATGAGCAGGCACGCCAGAATCAGCACGATCAGCACGACGGCAGTGGCCACCGCCTGCGGCATGTTGCGCCCGGTCTTCTTGTTGATGTCCTGCAGCGCCTCTTCGGCTTCGCTGCCACGATGTCCTGTATGCATCCGCATCCTTATCGCCTGAAGGTGATGGTGAGCCGAACGGCTCAGACCTCCATGATCTCCTTCTGTTTGCCCTCAAGCAGGGCGTCAAGCTCCTCGGTGGTCTTCTTGGTGACCTTGTCGAGCTCCTTGAGCAGACGATCACCCTCATCCTCGCCCATATCGCCGTCCTTGACGGCCTTGTCGATGGATTCCTTGGCCTTGCGGCGGATGTTGCGAACCGCCACCTTGCCGTCCTCGGCCTTGGTCTTGGCGAGCTTGACGTAATCCTTGCGGCGGTCCTCGGTCAGCTCCGGCATCGTCACGCGGATGACATTGCCATCGCGGCGCGGGCTGACGCCAAGATCCGAATCGCGGATGGCCTTCTCAACGGCATTCGCCTGCGAAGGGTCGAAGGGGGTGATCGACAGCGTGCGCGGTTCAGGCACGCCAATCGTGGCGACTCCCTTGATGGGCGTGGGCGCGCCATAGTAGTCGACCATCAGGCCGTTGAGCAGCGCCGGATTGGCGCGCCCAGTGCGGATGCCCGAGAAGTTCTCCTTGGTGGCTTCGACGGATTTGCCCATCTGGGCGCTTGCTTGATCGATGACGGATGCCATGTTCACTCCTTGTGTATTTCTCTGACGGTTCGTGAAGTTCGAATCCCATTGGGATGCGCCCTCGTTGCCGTATTGCGTGCTGCCGTTTTCACAATCAGTCGACACTCATCAACACTAGTCGTTGTTGCGGGCGGACTCGTGGACGCGGGCGGCAACCGTATGTCTGAACGGCGTTATTTTCGCTTATTTCCGTTATTTCCGTTTATGCTGGCGATTGCAACAACGATTTGCAATACCGCTGCCGTCCCGCTACGCTTCCGCGATGCTCGAATCGGCTCCCGACACCAGCGTGCCGATGTGCTCACCCACCAGCGCACGGGTGACGTTGCCTTCGCCTTCCAGGCCGAAGACACGAATCGGGGTCTTGTTGTCGCGGGCCATCGAAAGCGCCGAGGCGTCCATCACGGCGAGGTTATCAACCAGGGCGCGGCTGTAGTCCAGCGTATCGAATCGCTTCGCCGAAGCATCCTTGCGCGGGTCCGCGGTGTAGACACCGTCCACGCCGTTCTTGCCCATCAGCACTTCGTCGCAGTGGATTTCCAAAGCGCGCTGAATGGAAACCGTGTCGGTCGAGAAGTATGGCATGCCCGCACCGGCGCCGAAGATGACCACGCGGCCCTTTTCGAGATGGCGGATGGCCTTGAGCGGAATGTACGGCTCGGCGACCTGGCCCATTACGATGGCAGTCTGCACGCGCGTCGCCTGCCCCTCCTGCTCCAGGAAGTCCTGCAGCGCCAGGCTGTTCATCACCGTGCCGAGCATGCCCATGTAGTCGCCGCGGCTGCGGTCGATGCCCGCCTGCTGCAGCTCCGCGCCACGGAAGAAGTTGCCGCCGCCGACCACGATGGCAACCTGCACGCCACGCTGCACGGCCGGGACGATCTCCTCCGCGATGCGCCGGACCACCTGCGTGTCGATGCCGACAGCGCCACCGCCGAAGGCCTCCCCCGAAAGCTTGAGCAGAACACGTCTGGGCTTGGTTGTTGCTTCTTCGCCGGTCATAGACAGCCTTTCTTGCCATGCATCATGCATAATTTCCGCTCTACAGGGTATCGGTCAACGCAGACAGGCTTGCCAACACAAGATCCTGGATACGCGAGTGGGCCTCTGATGCATTGCTGCATCAGAGGCCCACTGACATGATTTCGTCACCTCTGCGACAAAGCGATTATCGCGAAATCACTTCTCGTCGCCCTTGCCTACCTCAAGACGGGCGAAGGCCAGAGCCTTGCCGCCCACCTTCTTGAACAGGTCGCCGACGGTCTTGGAGGGGTCCTTGACGAACTTCTGCTCAAGCAGCACGTTCTCCTTGTAGAAGGAGTTGAGACGGCCTTCCACGATACGGGGAACGATCTTCTCGGGCTTGCCTTCGGCTAGGGACTTCTCGGTGGCCACGCGACGCTCGGACTCGACCACATCGGCCGGAACATCCTCGCGGGTGAGCCACTGGGCGCCGAGCGCGGAAATCTGCAGCGCGGCTTCGTGCGCCACCTGTGCGCCGGCCTCGTCGGTCGCGATCATGGCTACGATGCTCGGGGGCATCTCGACGGAGCGCTTGTGCGCGTAGACCTCGACGTGCGGACCCGCGATCGTCGCGAACTGGCCGAGCTTGACGTGCTCGCCGAACAGGGCGGCCGCCTCTTCGACGGTCTCCTTGACGGTGGCCTCGCCATCGGCCGTAGCCAGCAGCTCATCCACGGAAGCCGCCTTGGCCTCGATGGCCTTGTCGACGATGCTATCGGCGAATTCGACGAACTTCGGGGTCTTGGCCACGAAGTCGGTCTCGGAATTGACCTCGACCGCGTAGCCGATCTGGCCTTCGCCGGACTCGATGACCTTGGAGGCGATAGTGCCTTCCTTGGCGTTGCGGCCTTCGCGCTTGCCTGCGGCCTGGATGCCCTTGGCGCGGATGATCTCCTTGGCGCGTGCGATATCGCCTTCGGCCTCAGTCAGGGCCTTCTTGACGTCCATCATGCCGGCGCCGGTATCCTCGCGCACCTGCTTGATCAATGCTGCGGTTATTGCTGCCATTGTATGTCTCCTCTGTTGGATTGCATGCGGCTTGCGCCCGCGCTGGACTTTTGTCCGCGTGAACGCAAGCCGATACGCATGAATCAGGCCTGTGCCGGAGCCGGGGTCTCGGCGACGGCTTCTTCGGCGCTCTGCGCTGCTGCAGGCTGCGCTTCGGCGGCTGCCGGAGCTTCAGCTTCTGCTGCGGCGTCGGCAGTGGCGGGAGCATCCTTGGTCAGGAGCTCCTTCTCCCAAGCGGCCATCGGCTGATCGGCGGTTTCGCCCTCGGCCTTGGCGGCCTTGCCGGAGCGGTCCAGCAGACCATCGGCCACGGCGTCAGCCATCAGGCTGGTGAGCAGCTCGATGCCGCGGATGGCGTCATCGTTGGCCGGAATCGGGTAGTCCACGGTCTCCGGGTCGGTGTTCGTGTCGACGACGGCGACGACCGGGATACCCAGCTTGTGCGCCTCTTCGACGGCGAGGGACTCCTTGCTGATATCCACGACGAACATCGCCGAAGGAGTGCGGCCCATATTGCGGATGCCGCCAAGCTGCTTGTTGAGCTTGTCCTTCTCGCGCTCGAGGAGCAGCAGCTCCTTCTTCGTCAGGCCCGAGCCGCGCACGTCGGAGAAGTCCATCTCCTCAAGCTCCTTGAGGCGGGTGACGCGCTTGGAGACGGTCTGGAAGTTGGTCAGCATGCCGCCGAGCCAGCGTTCGCTCACATAGGGCATGTTCACGCGCGTGGACTGCTTCTCGATCGCTTCCTGCGCCTGCTTCTTCGTGCCGACGAACAGGACGGTGCCGTTGTGTGCGACGGTCGTCTTGATGAAGTCGTAGGCCGTATCGATCATATCGAGCGACTTGAAGAGATTGATGATATGGATGCCGTTGCGCTGGGTGAGGATGTACTGCTTCATCTTCGGGTTCCAACGACGGGTCTGATGGCCGAAGTGCAGTCCTGCCTTCAGCATGTCACTCATAGTGATCTGAGCCATAATAATGCTCTGCCTTTCATGTCGGTTATTGCCTGGCCATGCGCATCCGCGTGCAGCACTCGGCAAAGAGCACCGACCGACACGGACCGTCGCGGGCATGACGCGATTTGTGGTGTGCCGGTTGGGGTTACTGGTTGGATTCAAACACCGCACGACCGTGCATGAATCCGGTTGGCACACGGTTTTCTAGGATACTACAGGGATGGTACTAAATGTCGTATGGACTCATCCAGCGCACATCCCGGCGTCCATAGCCAGCCTCCTTAGCCGGCTACCTGGTCAGCGCTGAGCGCGCAGCCGACGCATGGCCTCGCGCCGCACCTGCTTTTCGAGCCGATCGAGGTAGATATGTCCATCGAGATGATCGTATTCATGCTGCAGCATGCGCCCCATCATGCCGTGCCCTTCCAGCACCACCGTCTTGCCGTCCAGATCGATGCCACGCACGCGGGCGTAGTCGGCGCGACGGGTGGCGTACCACAGGCCCGGAACCGACAGACAGCCCTCGTCGCCATACTGTTCGCCGCTGGTCTCCTCCATCACGGGATTGAGAATATAGCCGACAACGCCATCGATGTTATAGGAGAAAGCCCGCAGACTCACGCCGATCTGATTCGCGGAAAGCCCAGCCCTGCCCGGGTCGTCGACTGTTTCGAGCAGATCCTCAACCAGCCGGCGCACCGCCGGGGTGATCTCTTTGATTGGCTCGCATGGCGTGCGCAGCACCGGATCAGGTATCACACGAATCTCGCGTATCGTCACTTCTTCTCTCCTCGCAATATTCTTCGGATGCGTATCGGCGCGCGCAGGCATGTCGGCTCGCGCTCATGCCCCAAGCGTGAGCGCCAGGCATGGCTGACCGCCGTTGAACTCAGCTTAGTGTAGCTCAACGGCGGTCAATTATGCTTGGCATGCACCGCTTCCGACGCGTTATTGCGCCTTGACGCCCGTATCGGCATCCTGGGACCGCTCGGGCTGCCCTGCCTGCGCGGATTCGCTCTGAGGGTCGCTATCCGGCGACATCTCGTTGGAAGGAACCGGTGTCGCATCGTCATCCTGGGATTGCGGATGCGTCAGGTAGGTCTTCGCCTGATCGAGGGCCTGACGCACGCGGGGGCTGACCGTCTCCGAGGCCTGCCGAACCGTTTCGGAGGCCTGTCGTGCGGTTTCGGAGGCCTGCTTGACCGTTTCCGTGGTCTTGTCGAATATCTTGACCGCCGGCGTGGGCTGCGGCGACTGGGTTCGCGGCGCGTACAGCACGTTCTCGATCAACTCGGCGTAATGCTGCAGCACCTTGGGGCGCACAACCTTGAGGCTGGCGGTCAGCGTGCCCTCCTCCTGATTGAAGTCCTCGGCCACGATGGCGAACTTGCGTACCGATTCGGCGCGAGAGACGCTGCTGTTCGCCTGATCGACATACTGCTGGATGAAGGCGCGCACGGCCTCGCTTTTCGCGATCTGGTCCAGGGGCATATCACCGTCCATGCCGCGCTGAATCAGCCAGGAGTAGACCATATCCTGATCCAGGGTGACCAATGCGGAGACGAAGGGCTTGCCGTCGCCGAGCACCACGGCGTGCGCGACAATCGGACAGGTGCTGATCGTGTCTTCCATCGGCGCCGGGCTGATGTTCTTGCCGCCTGCGGTGATGATGATGTCCTTCTTGCGGCCGGTGATGTACAGGAAGCCGTCGTCGTCGATCTGGCCGATGTCGCCGCTGCGCAGCCAGCCATCCTCGCCGAGCACCTCCTTGGTGAGCTCGGGCTGCTTGTAGTAGCCCAGGAAGACGTTCTCGCCGTTGATCATGACCTCGTCATCGTCGGCCAGCTTGTAGCCGATGCCGGGCCCTGGCAGTCCGACGGAGCCGACGCGGTTCGCGTTCTGGAAGTTCACCACGCAGGGCGCTGCCGTTTCGGTCATGCCATAGCCCTGAATGAAGGTGATATCGTCCAGGCCGTTGAAGAAATGCGCCAGATCGGCATTCATCGGCGCGCCGCCGCAGGCCAGATAACGCAGATTCGGCCCCAGTGCGGAACGGATCTGCGAACCGAGGGTGCTCATGTAGAAGGAATGTGCTGTGCGGGCCATCAGCGAATGCGATTTGCCGTCGCGCTCATCCTTGGACCATTGCACGAAATGCTTGAATCCGCCCGCGAATATCCTGCCCTTCATGCCCGCGCCGGCCTTCTGGGAGGCTGCGTTGTAGACCTTTTCGAACACGCGCGGCACGCCGAGCAGATAGGTCGGCTTGAAACTGCGCAGATCCGCCAGCAGATGCGCGGCGCTGGGAACGTAGCCGACCACGCCACGCGAGCCGATCGCCACATACTGGATGTAGCGCGCGAAGCAGTGGGCCAGCGGCAGGAACAGCATCAGCCGGCTGGGCTGGAAGAGCATCTCGTCGAGCACGTCGTAGCCGGCGAAGACCACGGTGACGAAATTGCGGTGCGACAGCATCGCGCCCTTGGGCTTGCCGGTGGAGCCGGACGTGTAGACGATGGTGGCCATATCGTCGGCGTGCACGCGGCTGATGACCCTGTCAAGCTCTTCGTCATCGACAGACTCGCCGAAGTCGGCCACTGCGTCCAGGCCTTCGGCCTTGAAGTTGAACACATAGTTCAGGCTCGGGCTGTTCTGGCGAATCTGCTCCAAGGTCTGCGCGTGCGCCGCATCGCCGGCGAAGGCGATCGTCGGCTCGACCTCAGCGACGATCGACGACGCCTGAATCGCCGAATCGGTCTCGTAGATGGGCACGGATACCGCGCCGATGGCGGCGCAGGCAAAGTCCGTGACGCCCCACTCATAGCAGGTGGCGGAGTAGATGACGACCATGCTTCCGGCCTTGACTCCTATGCCAAGCAGCCCTTTGGCGACCTCGCGCACGCGGTCGAGCATCTCGCCGGCCTTCACGTCATGCCATTGACGGGTGCGCTCGTCCTGCCACTGCGCGATGAGTTCATCGCGGTCGCGGGCGGCACGATTCGCCAGCAACGAATAGATGGTGTCCTTCTCGGTGGTGGGATGGATGATGTCCACCGCAAATTCTCGCAACATAGCATCCACTATAAACCCTGGCGATATGGCTCACGCGCGTGTGGGCGCGGTTCGGGACGCGCGTGAGCCATATCACATGGCAGCACACAGCAGCACGTGGCAACTTGGCCGGCTGCGGCTGCATAGGCCAATCTTGCCATGCGCGCATGCTATTCGCGGCGCGGGGTGCGAGATGCACGCCGCCTAACCCATATCGGCGTAGACGCACAGCCAGCGGCTTCCGGCAAGCCGCAGAATCAGGTTGACCCAGTAGTTGCTCTGCCCGATGCGTAAGTGCACGGCCATGTCGAGCTTCGTCTCCGAGACGAACACGCCGTGCATCGACAGGGGCACTGCGGGAAGATAGCGCAGCTGGGCTTTGAGATCCTCATGGGTGCGCATGTGATTGTCCAACAGATACGAAACCGTTTCCAGCCGTTTGAGACAGCTGTCGATGACCGAGCGCTGCAGGCTGGCCGAGACCGGACGGCCACGAATCATGTCAGCGATCAGGCAGGCCATTCTGCACGAGCGCGTAGCCAGATCGTTGCAGTCGATGTCCTCCATCGTGTCGCCGAAGCACCAGGTGAGGTGGTAGCTGACCGGGTCTCCGGAAAGCTCAAGCCGGATAAACCCATCTTTGACCGCAGGACGGCTCCTGGCCGCAGCTTGTTTCATATCCTTGGCCAACGTAGTAGTCGGCGCAATATTTGACACTGCAATAGTTGGCGCTGCAACGGCTGTCGCTACGTGAACCGGTGTGGTGCTGCTCGGCGCGTTATCAATCGATGCAGCGGTGATGCCCTGGTAGATCATTGAGCCCCCCTTGGTCGATGGCGGCGGCTTCCCCTCGTTGGGAAGCCGCGTCTTACACCAAGCTCAACACAACGGGGCAATCACGTCAAACAGGAGCCCGGGAATTGTGGATATGTGGATAACTTATCGCATCACGCTGCACTGCTGCCGCTGTCGCTGCCAGCAGGAAACGGCGCGGCGGCGCTGCCTACAGGTAGCGATCCGGAGTGACCACGACCTGGCAGCGCTGGAAGCTCTTCACATCGACGTAGCCGGTCGTCGCCATCGCACGCCGCAGCGCGCCGATGAAGTTCGTCGTGCCATCGGCCTGGTGGCTGGGGCCGTAGAGAATCTCCTTAAGCGACCCAACGGTGCCCACGTCGCTGCGGAAGCCGCGCGGCAGAATCTGATGGTGTGCCTCCGAACCCCAGTGCTTGCCTTTGCCGGGGGCCTCGGCGGCCCGGGCCAGCGCCGAACCGAGCATCACAGCGTCGGCGCCCATCGCCAGCGCCTTGACGAAATTGCCGGAGGTGCCCATGCCGCCGTCGGCGATGACCTGTACGTAGCGGCCACCCGACTCGTCCATGTAGTCGCGGCGGGCTTCGGCCACGTCGGCGATCGCCGTGGCCATCGGCGCCTCGACGCCCAGCGTGTCGCGCGTAGCGGAGACCGCGCCGCCGCCGAAGCCCACGAGGACCCCCGCCGCGCCGGTGCGCATCAGGTGCAGGGCCGCCGTGTAGTTGGCGGCTCCTCCGACGATGACCGGCACATCGAGATCATAGATGAACTTCTTGAGGTTGAGCGGTTCATGGTTTTGCGAGACGTGCTCGGCTGAAACCACGGTGCCACGGATGACGAAGAGGTCGACGCCGGCCTCAACCACCGTGGAGGTGAACTCCTGCGTGCACTGCGGTGAGAGCGAGGCGGCGACGGTCACGCCGGCATCGCGTATCTCATGCAGCCGCTGCGTAATCAGCTCGGCCTTCATCGGTTCGGTGTAGATCTCCTGCATACGGGCGATTGCCGCGTCGGCGGGAAGCTGCGCGACCTCGTCCAGCAACGGCTGGGGATCCTCGTAGCGCGTCCACAGCCCTTCGAGATCAAGCACGCCTAACGCGCCGAGCCGGCCCATCGCGATAACGCTTGCCGGGCTGCTCACCGAATCCATCGGCGCGCCGAGCACGGGAACGTCGAATTCGTAGGCGTCCACCTGCCAGGCAGTAGAGACATCCTCCGGGTCGCGCGTGCGCCGGGACGGCACGATGGCCACATCGTCGAGAGAGTAGGCCAGCCGGCCCTTTTTGCCCAAACCGATTTCAATTTCCTGAGACATATGAGCCAAGGCTAATGCCGGGTTGTGACGAAGCTGCGGCGTGGCGCGTGTCCGCATACATGGAAAACAGCCTCAGGAAAGCTGCGCAGGAAACAACGCAGGAAACAGCGGTCATGATATCGTGCACGTATTCGTTACGCCGATGCGCTATGACTGTAACGAATATGTACAACTCCTAGGAAGGGCACATAGCCATGTCCAAAATCAAGGTCGAAGGCACCGTCGTCGAACTCGACGGCGACGAAATGACCCGCATCATCTGGAGCGATATTCGCGAGCGGCTCATCAAGCCGTATCTCGACGTCGATCTGGAATACTACGACTTGGGTCTCGAAAACCGCGATGCCACCGACGATCAGGTGACCATCGACGCAGCCGAGGCGATCAAGCGCACGCATGTGGGCGTCAAATGCGCCACGATCACGCCGGACGAGGCGCGTGTCGAGGAATTCGGACTCAAGAAGATGTGGAAGTCCCCCAACGGCACGATCCGCAATATCCTCGGCGGCACGATCTTCCGCGAGCCCATCGTCATCTCGAACGTCCCCCGGCTGGTACCTGGCTGGACCAAGCCGATCATCGTGGCCCGCCACGCCTTCGGCGACCAGTACAAGGCCACTGATTTCAAGATCGACCGGCCGGGTCGTCTCACCGTCTCCTTCACTCCCGAGGACGGCAGCGACCCCATCGAGCATGTGGTCTTTGACTACCCCGGCGGCGGCGTCGCGCAGGTGCAGTACAACCTCGACGAATCCATCCGCGGCTTCGCCCGCGCCTGCTTCAACTACGGTCTGCTGCGCCACTACCCGGTGTACCTGTCGACGAAGAACACGATTCTGAAGGCCTACGACGGCGAATTCAAGGATATCTTCGCCGAAGTCTTCGAAACCGAGTACAAGGCCCGTTACGAGGCCGAAGGGCTGAGCTACGAGCATCGGCTCATCGATGACATGGTGGCCAGCTCGCTCAAGTGGCACGGCGGCTACGTGTGGGCCTGCAAGAACTACGACGGCGACGTGCAGTCCGACACCGTGGCGCAGGGCTTCGGTTCGCTGGGCCTGATGACTTCGGTGCTGATGACGCCCGACGGGCAGACCGTCGAAGCCGAGGCGGCGCACGGCACTGTGACCAGGCATTATCGCCGCTGGCAGAAGGGCGAAAAGACCTCGACCAACCCGATCGCCTCGATCTACGCTTGGACCGGCGGCCTGAAGCACCGCGCCAAGCTCGACGGCACGCCGGACGTCGAGCATTTCGCCTCGACGCTTGAGCAGGTCATCATCTCCACCGTCGAATCGGGCAGGATGACCAAGGATCTGGCGCTGCTCGTCGGTCCCAACCAGCCATGGCTGGACACCGAGGGGTTCATGGACACGCTGGATGACGAGCTGGCGAAGGCCTTGACACTGTGATGGCGCTGTTTCTTTCTGACGGCGCTACTTCTTTCTAATGACATTGCTTCGCTGTGATGACACTGCCTCGTTCTGACGGTGCTGCTTCGCCAGAGGCTTTGCTTCACTGAAGATGACACCGGAATGCCGGGTCGGCCAGGTGCTTGGGCACCGTTGGCCGGCCCGGCATTTTTTATGGATAGTTTTTCACGGATAACTGCGCAGAAGTGACTTCCGGAAGCGCTGCGGCTAGAATCGAATGGTCATATCACGCCGGAAGGTCGGCCTGAGCAACACATGACTGTGCGCATTGGCTGTATTGCCAAAGGCTGCGCATACGACGACTGAGTAGCAATCGAAGGTGTAAAGGAAGACCGTGCGAAGGAAAACTGTACGAGGAAAGAGCTCACGAACGCTGGCGACTATGGCAAGGCGCTGCGCCAGCCGACTCACCGCATTCCTCGTCGCTGCCGGGATGCTGATCGCCCTCGGGGCCTGTTCGTCGTCCGGCAGCACGGTAACGAAAACTCCGTCTGCATCCTCGCCGCTCGGCTCCGTGGCGGTCTTCCTTCCATCCGACGGACTCACCATTTCGCAGCACACCCCGCTGAACAAATGGACGAAATTCACGCCGGCTCTCACTAAATCCCTTGAAAACCGGGGTTTCTCCCGTGGCAGCATCAACGTCACGACATCAGACAGCTTCGACAAGCAGAGTCGCAGCATTCAGGATTACGTGGTGAACACGCTCGCCATCACCGACAACAAGGCCAAGAAGACTTCCGCATCGAGCGGATCTTCGCTGTCCGGAGCGACCCAGCACGCTGCTTCCAATGCGACGCTTATCGTGGCCCCGGTCGTGCAATTGGGAGACGCGGACACGCAGTACGGCGACTACGCCAGCCATTCGGTCACATGGGGCGCTGCAGGGGGTAAATCAAGCGGGGACGATAGTACCGGCACCTCGGGCAAATCCAGCGCTGACGATCCGGCGACCACGCTGCGCCAGGCCGGAGACCGTTTGGTTTCGGCGCTCAAGCTTGCACGCGAATCCGGCGTGCACGTCATAGTGGTGTCGAATCCGATACAGGGCTTCACGCCCGACGTCTTCGTGCAGATGTCCACTGCCGAGCAGATCGGCTCGCTCCAGGCCAAGCTGCTGGCCAGCAAGCTGCAGTTGGACAAAGTCTCGCGCGACAACCCGAAATCAATCGAGGTGCTGCTGCCCCGCACTGCTGCGCAAGACGCTGCTGACGACACTGACAGTGCCGACAGTGCCACGAAAGACGGCAGTCAGGATGATTTCGCCGCCGAGGCGTTCGTTGGCATCTGGAAGGTTCTCGGCCCTTACGTCGCGGCTGGCAAGGTCGTCAGCCCTTCCGGCTCCTTCAACGCGAAGACGACGCAGAAGGATTGGCAGGCAAGCGCCTTCGATGCGAGCAAGCCGCAGCAGGTCAAAGATGAGCTTGCCAGGCGCCTGGGGATGGAGCAGAAGAAGACGCCGCATACGCGCATCGACGGTATTATCGCGATGAACGATTTCGTCGCCTCAAGCGCTATCGATGAGCTGGATTCCCTGCAATACACCGGTTCGGCCGCCGATGTCAATCCGTCGATTACGATTTCGGGCGTGCTGGACAATATCGCAGGCAAGAAGGATCTGCTGCGTGGCTCCGTGCCGGATCCGGCGAAACAGCCAGCGGCGAACGACACGACAACAACGCCTGAGAACACCGAGAAGAACAACTCCCGCTGGCCCATCGTCACCGGGTACGGCGCCTATATCGATACGATTCCGCAAGTGGTGAACGGCAGGCTGTGGATGACCGGGCTTGAGGACCGTCAGCTCATGGCTGCCAACATCGCACAGGCATGCGAACAGCTCGACCGTGGTCAGGATATCGGCAAGCTGCCGTTCATAGCGCCCGCCAATGTCAACGGTGCACAAGTCCCTACGATTCAGGGGCAACCGCTGGCCGTCAGCGCAAGCAATCTCAAGAAGACGCTTATCGACCCGGGCTATATCACCTTGGCGGAAGCAGGGCTGTGATGTGTGTGCCTTCCGCTGCATGGCGTTGCAGCGGAAGGCACACATGAGTCGAGTCGCCTGGTTTGGTCAGAATTCCTAGGCCTTGCGAGGCTTGTAGATTACGGTATCGATCAGCTCGCGGTAATGGTCGGTGATGACCTGGCGCTTCGCCTTGAGACTGGGAGTGATCATGCCGTTGCCCTCGGTGAATTCGTCGGGCACAATCTCGAATTTTCGGATGGACTCGGCCCGCGAGACCAACTCGTTGGCCTTGTTGACCGCGCGTTCCACTTCGGCATACACAATCGGGTTCCTGCTGGCCTCGTCGAGGCTCTGCATCTCTTTCGCGCCCTCGGCCTTCAGCCAGAGGTTGGTCTCATCCAAGTCGAGCGCGATAATCGCCGCGATGAAGGGCTTACGGTCCCCCACCACCACGCATTGGCTGACCACCGGGGAGGTCATCACGCTGGATTCCATCTCGACCGGCGAGACGTTCTTGCCGCCCGCAGTGATGATCAGATCCTTTTTGCGGCCGGTCAGCCTGACGAAGCCATCAGCGTCGATCGTACCCAGATCGCCGGTATGCAGCCATCCATCGACAATCTGCTCGCGTGTGACCTCAGGCTGATTATGGTAGCCGACGCATACCGAACGGCCTTTGATGCACAGCTCGCCTTCGTCGTCCACGCCGACGGTGACGCCCTGGAAGGGCAGTCCGACCGTGCCGATGCGGTATCCGCGCGTGGGATTGACTGTGCATGGCGCGCAGGTCTCCGTCATGCCGTATCCCTCAAGCAGCGGCAGCCCGACGCCATTGAAGAAATGAGAAATTGAGGTGTCCATAGGAGCGCCGCCAGACACCGCGTATTCCACCTTGCCGCCAAAGACTTCCATGATCGAGCGGTAGACCAGCTTGTTGTAGACGGCGTGCTTCAGCCTGAACCCCAACGGCATTGCCTCGCCCGCCTGCTGCAAGCGGGACCATTCCCGCGCGACCTGAGTGGCCCGGGAGAACACGCGCCCGGTCAGTCCGGCACCCGCCTTCTGGGAAGCTGCGTTGTAGATCTTCTCGAAGATGCGCGGCACGGCCAGAATGAATGTCGGCTTGAACGCGCCGAAATCGGCGAGAATGGTTTTGAGGTTGCTGGACAGGCCGAGCGTCACATTGCCGGCGAAGCAGACATACTGCAGATAGCGCGCGAAGACGTGCGCCAGCGGCAGGAACAGCAGCAGCCGACGATTCGGCTGATCCGGTTTGCATACGACATCCGGCATGGTGTGCACGCCGGAAAGCGTGATGAAGATGAAGTTCGCATGCGACAGCTCAATGCCCTTGGGCGTGCCCGTAGAGCCGGAGGTGTAGACGATGGTGGCGAGATCCGAACCTCTGACCGCCTGCTCGCGTTCGTTGAACTCCTCGTCGCTTATCCCATGCCCGAAGGCGGCGATGGTGTCCAGCGCCCCGAAGTCGAAGACGTAGATGTCCTTCAATGCGTGGCAATCCTGGCGAACCAGTTCAATCTTGTCGCGCTGCATGTCATCCTCGGCGAAGGCCATGCACACATTCGCATCATTGAAGATCGTCTTCACCTGCTTAGGCGAGTTGGTTTCGTATACCGGCACCGTGAGCGCGCCGATGGACATGATCGCCATATCGAGCGCCGTCCACTGCCACGAGGTATGGGCGATGATGGCCACTGCATCCCCCGGCATGATGCCGCGCGCAATCAGCCCTTTCGCAAGCTCAATGACCTTCTGCGTGAATTCGGCGGCGGTGAAGGAATGCCAGACGCCGTCCTTTCCTGCGTATTCGACCAGCGAATCGTTGGGTGTGCGCTGCGCGCGCTCCTGCAGAATCGAGAACAGATTCCGGTCGCTGTCGATCGGCTCCTCAAGGGCACGCGTAAACTCCTGCTGCATCATTCTCCCTGACGATAGGTATGGATAGGTCTTTTCGTATGCTACCCGCAGGTATCGGAATTCGCCGTTTCGGCTATTTCCCGCTCATGGCCTCACCTCCTTTCCTGCTTTCCTACTGCTACGCATCATGGAATTACGGCAGCAGACCGATTCTGCGCCCGCGCACCATGGCCGCCGGATCCACATACTGCCCTTTGCCTCGTTTCAGACCCCAATGGACGCATTCCGACGAGCAGTGATCCGATGCTCCCTGCACCTGCGCGAAAACATCGCCGCGCGAAACGCTTGCGCCTACGGCACGGTTGCTCACCGCCGGCTCGAAGGTGGAAGTCAGTGGGCCGTGGCGTATGGTGACCACCGATTTACCTGCCACGATGCCCGCAAAGGCAATGACGCCGTCAGCCGGCGCTATCAGCTCGTCATGCGTTTCAGTGCGCAAGTCGACTCCCCGGTGCCCGGCATCCCAGTTGTGTTCAAGCTTGTCGAAACCTCTGACGACCTCGGGGTTCTTCACCGGCCAGAGAAAGCGAATCGGGCAGCGACGCGGAGTCGCCGAATACGCCGCAGGTACGGCGGTCGGCATGGTGCGCAGGCTGCCCAGAGCTACTTGAGCGTTCGACACCGCGTGAGGGCATGTCGTCAGAACCGGCGGCAATACGGTACCCGTATTCATTGCCAATGCGCGGTCAGAGGGCAGGACCAGAGCGACCAGCAGCATCGATGCCGCGAATGCAACTGCCATAAGCGCCGCGAACATATGCGAACGTCGCACCCGATCCCGCCATTCTGCGCTGATCCGCTCGCGGTAGCGCCGTTTCATCGCCTGTCGGATTCGCTGAGCTCGCTGGCGTCTCAGCATGGTGGTGCGCTTGTCCATTGTTTAGCTCCTTTGCTCGCGGCATTCTATGCACTCACCATTGTTCACGAGCATTCGCGCCAAAGCACCTGAAACAGGGTCATGTGGTCGAACGCTCGAAGTTATCCACATTCTCGGGCATGTCGAGCCGTAAAACGGGCAATCCGGTGGATTGCCCGTAGGCGAGACTGAGCGCCCACGAAGGGCGCGAAGAGCGAGGCCTCAGGCTGAGCTACGACCAGTACGCAGCCAGACCAGAAATCCGTGCCCACCCTAATCGTCGCGTTGCACTTCCATGAGTCGTGCGACAATGTTCGCGTGCGTAACTTGAAGAGGGCGGGTCTGCTCATGGCGTCCGCAGGTCCGTTTCTGTGGGGAAGCTCGGGAACGGTGGCGCAGCATCTGTTCGAGCAGTCCCAGGTTTCCGTTGGCTGGCTGACCGCTGTACGCATGACGCTCACCGGGGTGTTCCTGCTGATATTCGCCATCTGCCTGCGCAAGAACATATGGTCGATCTTCACCGATTGGCATAGCGTTGTGCGGCTGCTGCTCTTCACGGTGTTCGGCATGACCAGCGTGCAGCTGACCTATTTCATGGCGATCAGCACCGGCAATGCCGCCACCGCCACGATTCTGCAATACCTCTCCCCTGTCATGATCATTCTGCTGCTTTCGCTGCGCAACCTGCGGCTGCCGGGCAAGCTTGACACGCTGTCCGTGGTTGTCGCGGTCGCAGGAACCGCGCTTATCGTCACCCAAGGCAATGTCAACACGCTGGCAGTGCCGTCTGCGGCAATCGTTTGGGGACTGCTCGCAGCAGTTGGCGCGGCGGCCTACACGCTGCTGCCTCGCGGATTGCTGCTGCGCTACGGCGCGTTGCCGGTCGTGGGCTGGTCGATGCTGTTCGGCGGCCTGATTACGCAAGCGATATTCCGACCGTGGACTCAGCATGTGCAGCTGGATGCAATCGGGGCGTTGGAGGTGTCGTTCATCATTGTTTTCGGCACGATGGCGGCATTCCTGCTGTATCTGCAAAGTCTGAAATACATTGAGGCGACCACGGCCAGCATCCTTGGCGCCATCGAGCCGCTGTCCGCTGCGATTCTCGGATTTCTGTTCCTGGGCACATCGTTCAACTGGTACGGCATCGTCGGCATCGCCATGGTCATCGCCGTGACCTTCATCCAGTTCATCGCCTATCGAAAATCGCCGCCGTTGCAGCGGGACTGAGCGAGCGCTGACCAAGTGCCAAGCAGGCACTGAGCGGTCAGCTTTCGGCGTCGTCATGTCCCCGTAGCGCCCATGCGAATCGGCTACAATGCATCATACGATCACGATTCGCCGTGCTTCCGGCCGGGCGCACATCGTGCCGCTAAGGAGATGGACGATGGCTAGAAGGCATCCCGCAGGCAATTTCAAAAATCCCAAGAGTTTCAAAGATTTCAAGAGCTTCAAAGATGCTGGTGACGACATCGGCAGCACCGAGATCAATCCGATCTTCGCACGCCCTGAAGAGGCCACGGCATTCTCCAAATCGCATATGCCCCAAGGCGAAAGCCTTCCCGAAACCGCATACCAGGTGGTGCATGACGAGGCGATGCTCGACGGCAATGCGCGCCTGAATCTCGCCACCTTCGTGGGAACGTGGATGGACGAGCGCGCCAACCGGCTGTATCTTGAGTCCGCCGACAAGAACATGATCGACAAGGACGAGTACCCCAAAACCGCCGAGATCGAGACGCATTGCTGGACCATGCTCGCCGACCTATGGCATGCGCCGGACCCGGGCAAGGCAATCGGCACATCCACGGTCGGCTCCTCGGAGGCCTGCATGCTGGGCGGGCTGGCCCTGAAGCGCCGTTGGCAGCATGAGCGCAAGGCGGCGGGAAAGCCTGCCGATCGTCCGAATCTGGTGATGAGCAGCGCCGTGCAGGTGTGCTGGGAGAAGTTCTGCAACTACTTCGACGTCGAGCCGCGCTACGTGCCGATCAGCAGGGAGCACAAGGTCTTCGACGGCAGCGATCTGGAACGCTATGTCGATGAGAACACCATCGGCGTGGTGGCTATCATGGGCGTGACCTACACGGGCATGTACGAGCCGGTCAAGCGCATCGCGGCGGCGCTTGACGAGATCCAGCGCACGTCCGGGCTTGATATCAAAATCCACGTGGACGCCGCTTCGGGCGGCATGATCGCCCCGTTCATCCAGCCTGAACTCGAATGGGACTTCCGCATCGAGCGCGTCGTCTCGATCAACACTTCGGGCCATAAGTATGGTCTGGTGTATCCCGGGCTGGGGTGGGCGCTGTGGCGCAGCAAGGAATGGCTGCCCAGCGACCTCGTGTTCACCGTAAGTTATCTCGGCGGCGACATGCCGACCTTCGCGCTGAACTTCTCCCGCCCCGGCACGCAGGTGCTGCTGCAGTACTACATGTTTCTGCGATTGGGCTTCGACGGCTACCGGCGCGTCCAACAGACCTCGCACGATGTGGCCACTTATGTGTCAGCGGAAATTGGCAAGATGGACGACTTCACGCTGTGGAACGATGGGTCGGATATTCCCGTCTTTGCGTGGACGCTGAGCGAACGTCCCGAGCGCAAATGGGATCTGTACGACCTGCAGGACCGGCTGCGTATGAAGGGCTGGCTGGTCCCCGCCTACCCCCTGCCTGCCGATCTGACCAATGTGACCGTTCAGCGCATCGTGGTGCGCGACGGTTTCAGCCATGACCTGGCCGATGCGTTCCTCGAAGATCTGCGCACGGCCGTCAACTATCTGGACGGGTTGAAAGCCCCCATGCCCTCCGAATCGCAGCATTCCGGCTTCCATCACTGATTTTGCAAGGATAGAAGCATCGAACATGCACCCGCATCTCCGTGCGCTTACCCACATCATGTGTTTTTCGACTGACTGATGTTTCATCGCCAACACGCCGATTTGACTGTGACGCAGCGTCAACGCATACGGTGGGCAGCATGGAGCATTCAGCACATGATGTGGCGAAGTTAGCGGGCATTAGCACCCGCACGCTGCGGCACTATGACGCTATCGGGCTACTGCCGCCCAGCAGCGTTGGAACCAATGGTTATCGCTTCTACGATGACGCGGCGCTGGTTCGATTGCAGCGAATTCTGCTGCTCAGGGAACTAGGATTCCGCCTGCGTCAAATCGCGACAATCCTTGATCATCAGAGCGACGTGGCGTCCGCGATGAAAACACATGTGCAGCTTCTGCGCCGCGAGCAGCAGCGCTTGACCGAACAGATCGCCGCAGTCGAACGGACTCTGGCGAGTGTGCAACAAGGAGGAACACTGATGACGGATACGATGTTCGACGGCTTTGACCGGCACGCCGATTACAAGGACGAGGTAGAGCGGCGCTGGGGCAAGGATGCGTACCAACGGTCTGATGCATGGTGGAATGCGATGAAGGACGCCGAAAAAGACGACTGGAAGCGCCAGCTCGCATCACTCAATCAGGGATGGATCGCCGCAGCGCAGGACCCGAATATCGCTCCGGACTCCGCGCAGGCGCAGAATCTGGCTCGTCGGCATATCGCATGGCTGAGTTCGATTCCCGGTACTCCGGCGCATGACTCGGCGCAAGACAGTGCCATGCGCGACTATGTCCGTGGACTCGCGCAGATGTATGTCTGCGACGAACGCTTCGCCGCCAACTACGGTGGCGTCGAAGGAGCGAAATTCGTGCGCGATTCCTTGCTGACATATCTCGGCGAGTGAGCGGCTACCTACCGCTCGTGTTTTTTATCGCTCGGTGTTTCTTGCCACTCGTATTCTTTACCATTCGATGCCGAGCATGGCGCAGCTGCGCTGCCAATGCTCGCGGATAATGTTCGAGTCGGAGGCCATCGGATTCGTGCGGCCGATTCTGCGGGGCGAGATGTAGTATTCGCCCGATTGCCACGTTTCACCGGGCTGCCCTGCGATGAAATGCCGCAGACGTGCGCCGCCTTGGTCGGGCGTACTCAGGAATCTGCGCAACACGCTATGGTAAATCTGTTGCATGTAGTTGTCGGAGCTGGCTGCGAAATTCGTGGCGACCACGCCCGGATGGAAGGCGACCGCCGACAGACCTGATTCGTGGAAGCGCTCGTGCAGGCCCTTCGTAAACAGGATATTGGCGAGCTTGGCGTTGCCGTACGCCCTGTTGGCGGTGAAACCATGCCAGGTGTTCAGGTCGTCGATGTCGAGGTTGCCATACATGCGGGCCGCGATGCTCGACGTGTTGATGACGGAGGCGTGGCTGCTCACCAGCAGATTCTTAAGCAGGAACGTGAGCAGGAATGAAGCGAGATGATTGACTTGGAAGGTCTTCTCGAAGCCGTCCGCAGTAGTGACGGGGCCGGAGAACATGCCGCCCGCGTTGTTCGCCAGCACGTCGATGCGCTCGCAGCTCGACTGCAGCTCGGAGGCGAGTCTGCGCACATCATCCAGCCGGGTGTAATCGGCGATGTGGTATTCGGCCCCGATGCTGTAGGCGACCGCTTTGGTCTTCTGCGGCGAGCGCCCGACCAGAATCAGCCGTGCGCCGCTCGTGGAGAGCTGACGGCTCGCCGCCGCCCCGATGCCGTCGCTGGCACCGGTGATCACGATGGTTTGAGCGGAAAGATCAGTCATATGCGTCAGCGTTCTACGAGTCGTGAAGCCGAACCTGACAGTTCGGTTTGATGCTGTCCCCCATCGTAACAAGCGGGAATGAACGCTGATGTTATGCCTTATGCAAAATTCAACTTGTACTCTGCCGCCTCTTGTGTTGGTCCTGTGCCCGTAGGATAGTTGTTACCCTGTGGGCGCATTCCTATGCGCATACTCAGCGCATACTCACGTCTTGCACCATCGCCGCAGCACGAGGGCTATGATTTCGATAGCGGCTGCCCCGAGCGCGAATGGGACAATCTGAAAGAAGTACACATATTGCGGGAAACTCGTTATTTGTTCCGGATGAAGATATTCCAAGACAAAACTCCTTCCCACACACATGAGTCCCGCCAGAATCATCAGCAATGCGAGAATATGGCAGACCAGGAGCGCCCTCCTATGCTTCTGCTTCATCGCATGGTTTTCTTGATGCTTGGAATCTCCCACATCAACTCCTTGGATATGTTGAGCAATCGCACGTCTTTGGGTTTGTTCTGCAACTTACCTTCTAGGGTAGCAGCCGCCGCTGAGCATCGTCGGGGTTTCTCATATGGAGTCGTGGGTACAGGGCCTTGCCGAGCTGAATCGGCTCGGCAACCCTCGTCTCGCTAAATACCTTCTGCCCTAGGCTCGACATTCGCCCAACGCCAAGCGCTGCCGTCCCTCAGCATCGAAATTGCCCGGCGACAGCCAGGCATCCAGAGCGGCCCGGCACCTAGGCCAATCGGTGTCAGTTATCGCCAGCCAATCGGTGTCTCGGCTGCGCTGCTTGTACACATGCGCGCTGCGGAAGGTTCCTTCGTACACGAAGCCGAGCCGTTCGGCCGCATGCCGCGAGGGACCGTTCAGACTGTCGCACTTCCACTCGCACCGCCGGTATCCGAGCCGGTCGAAGACGAGTGCGAGGAGCAAGGCGTGCGCTTCGGTGGACAACCGAGTGTGCTGCATTCGCGGCGAGAAAGCGACCCATCCGATTTCGATGACTCCGCTCTCCGGATCCTGTCGCTGCAAGGAGAGCGTGCCGACCGGAGCGCCGTCTGCTTGGTCGATGACGGCAAAGAACAGCGGATCAGTGGAATCCTCGACCGACCGCACATAACGCGCATACTCGGCCTCGTCGGCGAACGGACCGATCCCAAGGTAAGTCCACAGGGCACCGCCAGCAGGCTGATAGGCGGCGAACAGTCCCGCCGCATGCCGATCAGCCGCGAGTGGCTCCAACCGGCAGTAGCACCCCTCCAACGTCTCGCGCGCCGGCCGAGGACGGGGCGTCCAGCCGGGCAGCGCCTGCCCGATCTGCTGACCATATTCGTTGACGGGCATATGCTGGGCTCCTTAAAGGTACGGCGGGCGGATGGTCCCAAGCCTAATCATGTCAGCGGACGCGCTTGATGCTGGCGGCTGCCTCGGCGTCAACATCAAGAATATTCGCTGTCGACGCAATCACCTTCATTAATTCATACTGTCTGTTGTGCTTACTATTTCTGTAATCATATGAGTACATGAGCCATTGCGGCTGGCTTGGCAACCAGACCGCAGCATAATACGTGACGTGAAAACTACACGATACGTGAAATACCAGGCATCGCCGCGACCAAAAGGAATCAGACCGCTTATGACGACCATAGTCGATTTTGCACATGTGACCACCGACGGCTTGGATTCCTCGCCCGTCGCCCAGGCGCTCGCGGGCTTGCGGGCGAACGAGGCGCGCTACTACTGGAATAAGTATCAGCATCATTTCGCCGTTGAATCAGCCGTGGAAAGCCAAGAGACCGTTGCCTATGTCAGCCATATCCTCAAGGAGGAGCGCGGCATCGAGCTGTCAGCCAAACCGTTGGAAACATCGCGTTTCGAGGTTGCCGGGCTCAAGATGGCGTACGTGTTCTACCAGGATGGACTGGCGGTCAATGTGATGTACGCGGTTGAGGATGGCGGCAAACGAGCGGTCGGCTTCAAACTCTCCGAAGGGATGGACGTGCCCGAAGAACTCGGTGCCTTCAAATTCGCCCGGCAGAAGTCCAAACTGGCAGGCACCATCCGAGGCTCGTATTTCGTCATCAAGGGCGAATACTGAGTTGTGAATTGAGTTGCGAATACTGAATTCGCCCGTGACGCATGGCTCTTCGCGTTCTTTGTAAACGCTTACTGTCGAGGCGCTGGCAGCCTTTAGCGATGAGCGCGTGACGGACTTTCGGCTGTATCTGACAACTTTCGTCTGCATCGACGAAACCGTTTCCAGAGTAGCTTTCCACCGCACCCCCATCATGTGCGCCGTGGCTTACTCGGTCGCCTCGGAACTGAAGAGCTCCTTGTCACTCTTCTTCTTTTTTGGATTGCTCGACTCTCGTAAGTATTTTTTGTCGAGTCGCTGGTATTCTTCTGCAGTGAGATTGCGACTGACATTCGGCTGCGTCCGATACTCGCCGTCCGACAGCATGCGCAAATCGGGGCCAGCGAGCAACGGCTCATCCAAAGGTCTGATAATAAGGTCGAACATGCTTTCCAGCTTGGAAAAGTCCAGATTCTCCGTTGCAGCTATGGAAGCCGTATCATTGATCTGCTTGTTCACCAACCCCCAGTCGACATGCCATCCCGCATCGCGCAGGACAAGCTCCCAAAACAGGCGTTGCGTGCGCCCGTTGCCCTCACGGAAAGGATGCAAGGTGTTGAAGTTGTCGTAATTCACGCTCAGCCGCTCAATCAGCTGATCACGGGACATGCCCTTGAACAGTTTGTCGCCGTGCAGCGTGCCCTCGCAGTAGGTAATGCCCATATCCATGCGCTCGACATAATGGAACGGCTGACCGCCGCCCTTCGACATATTGATAGTGCGAATCTCGCCAGCCCACGGGTAGATGTCCTTGAACAGCGTGCGGTGGATCCAACGCAACTGCCTCACCGTGCCCTCGGCGCGTGGAGGGTTTTCGCGAATGAGGACAGCGCCTGCGGCGGACAGCTCATTCTCGTAATCAGCTAGCTCCTCATGGGTCTTGGCGCCCAGAAGATTCTTCAGCACCCGGGTGCCAGGAATGAGATACGGGTCGAGCGGCGCATCGAACGGGCTCATCGTGCGTACTTCGCCTTCAGCCTGTTCTTGATCTGGTCTTTCCACTGGTTGACATTAATTCGGCCGTTCACATATTCCCTGGCCTCAGCCATGAACTCCGGGCTGACACTGCCGCCCTCCATCTCTACGGAATGCACGGACTGATACACATTTTCTGCAAGCTGCTCTTTGGTCAATTGTGCTGGCATAATCAGCTCCTTCCGGTTTCCATGCTTATTTTACCCTGTATACATCAGATGGGCATAGATATGAAAAAGGCCGCCGGGAGACCGGCGGCCGTGAAGCTCCCGCAGCTGGGCTTGAACCAGCGACATTTCGATTAACAGTCGAACGCTCTGCCAACTGAGCTATGCGGGAATACTCGCTCGTGCTTGGTTTTTGCGCCGCGCACAAGACATTCATTTTATACATAAATCACAATGATGCAACTTGTTGGCTGCACGGCGTGTCGCCCCTGCCGCCCTTGTCGTCCGGAGCGAGCCACAGACCGTACAGACATACAGACATATAGGCCAAACAAGCCATGCCCACGCCTTGCGCCGCGCACGTGCCTCACACGCTGATGACATCCATGGGCATGGCCGAATCGATGGGGAAATCAGGTGAGGAAGGGGCTGCTCCCGCCTCAACGAGGTTGACGCCGAGCATGGCGACCATCGCACCGTTGTCGGTGCACAGCTTCAGCTGCGGTATGCGCACTTCGATGCCATGTTCGGCCCCGACTTCGAGCAGCTTGGCGCGTAGCTGTGAATTCGCGGAGAATCCGCCGCCTACGATCAGCGTGCCGGAATCGTATTGCTCGCAGCCGCGAATGGCCTTGTTCGCCAGCACGGTGGCGACGGAATCGGCCAGGGACGCGCACACGTCGTCTACTGGAATCTCATGCCCTGCATCCTGCTGCTGCTCAATCCAGCGGGCCACGGCGGTTTTGACGCCGGAGAAGCTGAAATCGTACGGATGTTCGCGCCCGGCCCTGCCTTGCGTCAGGCCTTGCGGCACCTTAATGGCCTTAGGGTCGCCGCTTTGCGCATGCTTGTCGATATGCGGGCCGCCCGGGTAGGGGAAGCCGAGCAGCCGGGCGACCTTGTCGAAGCACTCCCCCGCCGCGTCGTCCAGCGTGGTGCCGACCACATCCACATGCCGCGCCACGTCGGCGACGTGCAGCAGCGAAGTATGCCCGCCTGAAACAATCAGCGCGAGCACGTCAGGCGGGAAACCACCGAATTGCAGCTGCGTCACGGCGATATGGCCGATGACATGGTTGATGCCGTAAATCGGTTTGTTTGCGGCCCACGCCAGCGCCTTGGCACCGGACACGCCCACCGCGAGGCACCCGGCGAGGCCAGGACCTGCGGATACGGCGATCGCATCAATATCCGACAACGTCATATCGGCATCGGCCAGCGCCTTGGAGACAACCGGCACGAAGGCCTCGGCGTGCGCGCGCGAGGCGATTTCGGGAATCACGCCGCCGTAGCGTGCGTGCTCGTCCATCGAGGAGGCCACGACGTTCGAGACCAGCGTGCGGCCTCTCACGACGGCTGCAGCCGTTTCGTCGCATGTGGACTCGATGCCCAGCACCACGGGTTCGCTCATCGTTCTTCCTCTTTCTGCATCTGGCCTGTTGCAAGACGGTTCGTTTCGCGGTTCATCATGTGCGCGCTGATTGCGGTTGTTGTCATCGCCTGCTCTGTGGTTCCGCGACTGTCAAGATTGTCGCGGCTCTCGGACATGGCGTTCCCTATGCTGTCCGTATGCGAACGTGCTGCATGCATCGTTTGGAATCCCACGATATGCGGCCGCAGCTCCAAACTCATCGTATATGCATCGATATTTTCAGGCTGATAGTACCGCCGCCGCAAGCCCAGCCTCGTGAATCCCAGCTGATGATACAGCGACAGCGCCGGTTCATTGTCGACGCGGACTTCGAGCAGCATGCGCTGCGCCCCGCGTGCGCGGGCATCATCGATCAGCCAGCGAAGCATGCGATTCGCAATGCCTTGGCGACGGTATGCCTCGCCCACTCCGATAGTCATAAGTTCGGCATCGTCGCCGTCGTACCAGTAGCCTGCATAGCCGCGGATGGGCGGTGCCGGTGCCGGCTGCAAAGTCGACGCCATAGCCTGTTCTGTCGGCGTGGCCTGCACATCGTCCGCAGCAGCAGCCGTCATATCAGCAGCCTCAGCCGTATCCGCGACGTTCCGCGACGCTGCGTTGGAAGCATCTGCCACCGCCGAGGACACAGCATCACCGGGAATATCGATGACATAGGTGCGAGCGGGGGCACTCAGCTCCTCGCGGACGGCCTCCTCGCTCCATGCGCCGCGCCCGAACAGCTCGCGCTCCAGCTGCGCGATGCGCCCGACTAGCACATCGCGATCAAATGCATCGATACCAGTTATCATCACTCGGCCCGCTCGGCACCGGCATGGTGAAGCACATGCTTGAGCGGGCTGGGCACCGATACGTCCGGGCGGCGCAGGTAGAGCGGCTCGATTGCATCAGTCGGGGAAATCGCACGGTGATTCGTATAGGAATCTGCGACTGTGCCGCCATCGGCATTGCCATCGCTGCCGGCTCGCGTCACTCCCCTGTTCGCATGAGCATGCTCGGCATACCAAGCCAAGCCGGACGCGCCCATGTCCAGCACGGAGGCGTCAAGCACCATGCCGAGCTGCGGCAACGCCGACCAACTTTCGGCATATTTTGCAGCGCCGTGGCCGACGACATCGACCACCGTATGCACGCCCGAACGTCCGTCGTGCTGCGCGATGGCCGCATTGACCCGCTCGGCGATGCGCTGCGGATAGTCGATATCCATGTTAATCAGCACTTTGTGGTTGCCATGTCCGTCGCCATGCGATTGGTCGGATGGCACATCGTCATCATCGGCTATCAGCGTGAAATACAGCTGCTTGCGACGGGCGTCATTGACGGCCAGCGTCGCATGCGAAACTGGTGCCGGCACTGCCAGCGTCTCAGTTGCCGTGTCTTGCTCGGCCACAGGAGCCGCAGCAACCTCAATGGAATCAGGGAACGAGAACTCGCCGCGATAGTATGCTGCCATCATATCCGCCTGCACGCTCAGCGCATCCTGCCCGAGCAGCTCAGCACCCGTGGCGAAGGCGAGCGCCTTGGCAGTCACGATGCCTGCGCGCAATCCGGTGAACGGAGCCGGGCCAATGCCCACGACGATGCGTTCGATATCAGATGAAAGCAGACCTGCTTCCTTGATTGCTGTGGCGATATCGACCTGAAGACGCTCCACATGCGTGCGTGAATCATGTTCGGCAACAGGCTCATGGCCGACGACGCCCACCGTCGAACCGTATGAGGTGTCGATCACCACAATATTCGTCATAGCCGTCCCTCCATAGCACCCTGAGCTCTCATGAGCAGTGCATTGCCATCGATGAGCGTACAACCGGCACTGGAAAGCACTGTGTTGGAACATTCAGCATCGAGCCGTACATTATTCCACCGCTCGCCAACCGGCGTCAGCGTGACGATGCGCTCGCCATTCTCGCTCAGCTCCTGCGAACTCGTGAAATTCCGGCTATCCGCAGCATCGTCAAGACCTGAATCCGCGTTCGAATCCGCACCGTTGCCACGTCCGATGCGGATTTCCAAGCGTTCCGGGGCCAGCGCGGCAACCATCTGCTCGCCCCATTCCATAAGCACCACCGTGCGCTCGCCCGGGTCTTCAAGCTCCTCGTCAAGCCCTAGCGATTCCAACTCATCCAGCAGAGCGTTAATGCTGTTCTGCCCAGGGGCGAAGCGTTCGCCGCCGAGACGATAGGCGTCGACATGCACGCAGTGAGCAGGGCTGCCATCGGCGAAATGGCCATCCATTTCGCGGGCGATGGTGAAAGTCGGCGACACGATGGGCCCGGCTATGCCCAAACCGGCGCCAAAGCCTTGTGCGAAAGTGGTTTTACCAGCGCCCAATGGCCCTGACAGCAATATGACATCGCCGCCGCGCGTCATGCCGGCGATGCATCGGCCCAGCGCCCGCATGCCTTCGGGCGTGAGAGCGCGCAGCATAATCGGCTGGGATTCACCGCAGCCCATGCTGTTCGTGCTATCCGTGCTGTTCGTATCGTTGTCGTTCGTATTGTTGTTCGAGTTGCCGTTCGTTTCGTCGATGCTCACAGGTCACGTCCTTTGCTGCTGATGACTTCAATCGACCGTTCGAGAGCATACACCGGGTCCCCGCCGCTGCTTTTGCCCTGCTCATCGGCCCAGGCCAGCATCCGTATGCACGCGCCAAGCCCAGGCGAGGTCCAGCCTGAAAGCTGGCGCATCGCGTTGTTCAGCACCCACGGATTCGTTTTCGTCTCTGCCCGCGATATTGCTCCCGAGCGCACTGCCGAAGCCTTGGCGATGGTGCGCAGCTTCATGGCGAGCGCGCCGATCAGCGCAATGGGATCGGTGCCCTGCTGCAGTGCGGCGCGCATCGACATGATTGCCTCGGCAGTACGCCCTTCCACGGCCGCATCGGCGACGGCGAATCCCGTGACCTGCGGATTGGCGGTCAGGTACTGGTTGACTCGGTCCAGCCCTATCGGGTCGTCATCGAAATCGAAGCACAGCTGCGAGCACATCGCCGCCAGCTCCCCGGTCTTGTCGCCGAGAACCGACACAAGCTGCTGGGCCGCCATAGGGTCGACTCTGCGATGCTCGCGCTCGAAACGCTGCATGACGAAGTTGATCTTGGCCTCCGGACGCTTGAGATCAGGGACCTTCTCCTGCTTCGCGCCCGCCTTGACCAGCTGATCGACCAAGCGTTTGGCTTTCACGCCGCCTTCATGCTGTGCGATGATGATGCCCGCAGACGGTTCATCCGCATTCGCGCCACGGCAGTAGGCGACTATGGCCTCGCCAAGCCTGTCGTCAGCATTCTGCAGATCGCGTATCAGTACAATCGCGCTATCGCTGAGCAGCGAGGGACTCACTGCCTCATCGAACGCATACTGGTCGCTCTCCCCTGCTTCCAGCTCGATGAGTTCCGCGGCGGGATCATGGCGCTGCGCGCGGTCGCGCAAGTCGCGCACGGTCTGCTCATTGAGATAGGAGTCGCCGCCCATCACGATGGTGAAGGGCGCGGGTGCCGCCGGTGTTCTTGCCATGCTTTCAATCTCGCTGCATCGCTGGACAAGAAATAGGCGAACCGCTGTCACGAGCCGCGAAACGTACCATGCCCACCGCCGTCGAAAGCCTCGGGAAGCTGCTGCACCCACAACGCAATAGGGTCAAGCCAGCGCCGCTGATACGGCGTCCCCGGCTCGCCAGCGCTCACGCTGCGCCGCCGCCGACGTCGCTGCAGCACGACGATAGCCGCAGCAATCATCGCCTCGCTTGCGGCGATGAGCAGCGCGCCCTGCCAGCCTTCGGCCCACGGCAGCACCGCCCATGAGCTGCCTCCCAGCCATTGCGCGCAACGCTCCATGATCGCAGTCGCGATGCCTGCCACCCAGGCAAGCGCGAATGACAGCTCAGCGCTGCACGCTGCGACGATAAGCGAGGCGAGCCCCAGCATGGTGGCGATGCCGACCACCGGGCTGACGATGAGATTCGCCGGCACGCTGAGCAACGGCAGCTGCGGCTCCATCATGACTTGAATCGGCAGCGTCAGCAACTGGGCAGCAATCGTCACCGCCATAGCTTCGGCCATGCTTCCAGGCAGCAGCGCTCGCAAGCGCTCTGCCAAGCCTTTGGCGAACAGCACAATGCCCAGCACGGAGGCGCACGACAGAGCGAACCCGTAACTGCGCGCCATGGCGGGGCTGGCGATCAGCACTGCCACCGCCGTCCAACACAAGGCGTTCAACGCCTGCGACCGCCTGCCGACGAGCAATGCCGCCGCGCCTAGCAAGCCCATGATAAGCGCCCGCACCACCGAATCGGATGGATAGACCAGCGCGGCAAGCAGCAGGAACGCTCCGGACATCAGTGCAGCGGTGGCCCAGCGCGGAGCGTGCACGTATGCCGCAAGGCGACGAACCAGCGCCCCGACCAGCACGAAATGCCCGCCCGACACGGCCATCAGATGCATGATGCCCGAACGGGCAAAACGATCTTCCAGCAATCCGGCATAGGTCGCGTCCACCGCCTCGTGCCCTGATGCAACGACATGCTCCTGCCCGAGCAATCCGATGGTCAGCCCGGGGACCAGAACGCGCCCTTGATCGGACAGTCCTTCGGTGACGGCAAGGAATCGCTCCTGCAGCGTGTTGATGACTGACTGCGCGGGATTCGGCGCACGAATCATCGTCACGGATGCTTCGCTGCGGCACATCATCCACAGACTCACCTTGCCGAACCGGGACGGTTCCAGACGGCCGGAAACCTGCACGGTCGCGCCATGCACGATATGTCTGCAATCTGCACCCGACGCGAACACGCGAATGGCATGCGAGCTTGACTGCATGACACGGCCATCGCCAATCATCGACAGCGTCGCATCGGCCTGGCAGTCGGCTTGGCGAATATCAGCGGTGCGAGCCGGGGTATTGATGCGCATACGCGCGATACGCTGCCCTGGGCTCGCTCCGGCCTGCGCCATCGCGGGGTCGCGCCAAGCGATATACGCGCTGCACCACGTCGATGTCGCGCCCAGCAGCGCAAGACACGCCAGCAGCATACCCGTCATACGCCATGCACCGCGCATCATTGGCCGTCGCATAACGGTCACGGCCGCTATCGCCACGATGGCAACGATGACTCCCCCGACTCCCGCCATGCGCAGCGGCAGCGACATGTCATCGGCCATGCCATAGGCGAACGCTCCCAGTCCGTATGCCGTGTCCTGCTCGGCTTGCCCGCCTGAACCAACTGAGCCGTCTGTCGCCAGCGTCGCATCGAATACCCACCACGTGAGCAGGCATGACATCCATACCGCGAGCGCCGCCGGAAGCATGCGCCAGTCGCGGCTGCCCTGTTCCTTGAACAAACGTCTCTCGTTGCGATATATTCTTGCGTCTGTCATGATACGGTCACCTGCGAGCGCAGCTTCTCCAAGGTCTTGGGGCCAATGCCGCTGATATCGAGCAGCTGGTCGACGCTGGTGAAGCGGCCGATGCGCTGGCGATGGTCGAGGATGCGCTGCGCGGTGACCGGGCCGACCCCGGCAAGCGTATCAAGCTCCTGCACAGTGGCCGTATTGAGATTGATGAGGCCAGCGTCTCCTGCGTTCGAACTGGTGCTTGGCGAGGCAGAGGGCACTGTGGAAGGCAGCGCGGAGGGCGCTGCTGCGCTGGCTGACGGTTCGCCAGTAGATTGCGGCGCTGACGGCTGCACTGATGAAGCGCCTTGCGAGGCATCGGAATGCTTGGGCTGCATCGCGTCTCTATCGGCGGCGTTCCCATAGCGCGAAGATGCGGTAGCATTTGCCTGCTGTGTTGTGGCGGCATGATAGTTCATCGATTGCCGAATCAGCATGGTCATGCTGGCGCAAAGCGCCGTGACGAGAATAAGCATGACCGCGACCGCGTACCACGGCTTGGCCACCAAACGTGGCATATCCCGTCGCTCCCGGCGAGCGAGGATGCGGCTTTCGCCAAAGGACTCCCGCCCAGATTGCACCGATTCGGATTCCCGATGCGTTACGGGCAGCTCTGGCTTCTCGCCGCCTGAACCATCACCGACCCAACCAGCATCGATCGAATCGTCATCGTTCCAATCAGCGTCGCTCGGATCGTCATTGCCCCAACTATCATCACTAGGCGGCGACGGCGGATACTGCTTGTGCGCAGCGCGATTCGCCACCCGAATCGGTGACAGATCTGTATGTTCCTGTGTATGTTCCTGCTGATGACGCTGCTGATCTGTTTGGCTGGCTTGCGTAAGCCATGCCTCCCGCGGGCCAGCACAACCACTGGTTTGCAAACCAGCAAGACGATTCACGGCCTGCGAAGCCCCGCTCTGCCCACTGACATTGTCGCGCGTGAGTGCGCGGCCCCGATGCTTGCCGCTTTCGGGTCCACGCAGTGCAGCCACAGTTGAGTCGGCTGCGGTCGATGGTGCCAAGACGCTCATACTCCATGTCTAAAGCGTTTCTCCCACACATTCCAGCGAAAACGACCACTGTGGTCGAACGCTTCGAGTTATCCACATTTCGGCGTGTCGAGCCGTAAAACAGGCAGCCCTGTGGGCTGCCTGTAGGCGAGACTGAGCGGCCACTAAGGCCGCGAGGCTGAACCGTTAAGCAAATAGTCCAGTGCTAAGCCGTTAAGCGCATAGTCCAGTGGACTATGCGTAGGCGAAGTGAGCAGCCGCCAAGGCTGCGAAGGACGGTGCCAACGGCACCGTCGGTTTGTAGGTGAAGTGAGGCTCCCTCAAGGAGCCGAAGGACGGTGCCAAAGGCTCCGTCAGGCCGAAGGCCGAGCTACGGCTGGTTGGCTATCACATCAGGCCTACGGATGGTGTTAAATCGTAACCCGTCGAGCCTTGCATCGTAATATCCCCATGACGCTGTCGGCGTTATCACGCAGCAAAGCTACGGCTTATTGCGCAAGCCAATTATAATGAAAGGCTATGAGGCACCTCGTCACGCAGTTCGATACCGCGGTTACGCGGCATGTTGTCGAGCTGCCTGCGTCGCTCCACCCCTTTTTCCTCGCTGTAACTGCGCTGGGCTCCCCTGTCGCCACGATGACTGTCGGCGCTGTCATCGCCGGCTGGGGGTATTTCCACGCGAACCTTCGCCTCGCGTACTCAGGCGCTTTCGTCTGGCTGACGCTTGGCGTGGGGTCCATCATCAAGCTCATTGTCGCCCGTGCGCGGCCCAACACTGCCTATGCGGCGCATCTGCTCTTTGACACCAACAGCTTCCCGAGCGGGCATACGAGCGGTTCCACCATCGCCTATGGCCTTCTCGCCTATCTCGCCTGGCATCTGCTCCCGCAACCCTACAGCACCATAGCGGTTGTGCTGCTAGCGCTCCTCATCGTCCTCATCGGCATCTCCCGCATCTACCTCGGAGCACACTTCCCGAGCGACGTCATCGCGGGCTGGCTGCTCGGTGCGGTCGCACTCTGTATTGTCATCTTCGTTCTAAGGCCACTGACATGAACATGCATATAGTGCTTGTAGACAATCCCGAATCCGGCTCGGCAATCCCTCGAAAGGAACTACGTGAGAAATGCGAGAACGCCAACATCACCATCGATGAATTCGTAGCGATCGGCGACGGCTTTGAGAGCCAGCTCGTCCCTTTCATCACAGCAGGCAAAACCATCGCCGCCATCGGAGGAGATGGCACTGTGAGCGCTGTTGCCGGGCTCGTCGCCGGCACCAAGGCGACCCTGATCCCCCTGCCGGGAGGCACGCTCAATCACTTCACCAAGGACCTCGACATTCCCCAGGATATCGATGAGGCGCTCGCGCGTCTCGCCACGCTCTCCCCGCGCGCCATCGACATCGCCAAGGTCAATGACACGCCCTTCATCAATAATTCCAGCATCGGGCTCTACCCCACCTCATTGCGCAGCCGGGAGCAGCTCGAATCGGCTCTCGGCAAATGGTCGGCGGCCATCGTCGCATCCTGGCGGGCATTCGTCAGCTTCAAGACGTACCGCGTCACCATCGACAACGAGACATTTGCGACCCCGTTCATCTTCGTCGGCAATAATCGCTACGAGCTGGACACCGCAGTCGGCACCAATCGCACCCGTCTCGACGAAGGCGTCCTGACCGTCTATGCCACTAAAACCCAGTCCCGCCTCACGCTTCTCAAAATCGCCCTTTTTGCGCTCATCGGTCGATACAAGCAACTCGATGAGTTCGAGGAGTTCTTCCCCACAGCAGTCACCATCAAAACTGGCCGGGCTGCACTCTCGGTCTCGCATGATGGCGAAGTTTCAAAACTCAAGTCACCGCTGCGCTATGTCATACAGCCGAAGGCGCTCACCATACTCGGCTAGACACGGCTCGGCTAGACACAAATCAGACAGGCACAGCCCGGCTAGATATACTTACGACTCTCGCCTGACGCACCCATGCTGGGACGACGCTAAGACACTAAGATGTCTAAACCACTAAGTCGCCAAGCCGCTAGGCTACTAAACCATTAAGCCACCAAAAAAGGGAGGCCCGGAAGCATTGCTGCCCCCGGGCCTCCCTAGCGTCATCCTAGCGTCATCCTGACGTCATCCCAGCGTCAAACAGACCGCTACTCCGCAGGCACCACCGAAACGATCTTCGGGGCCTTGACGATCACCTTGCGCGGCTTCTTGCCACCCAGGCGAGATTCGATCGCAGCCAGCGCCTTCGCTTCGAGTTCGGCCGGGTCGATATCGGGGCTGACTTCGAGCTTGGCGCGCACTTTGCCCTTGATCTGTACAACCGCAGTGACGGTGTCCTGGCCCACATAGCGTTCGTCGGCCTTGGGCCACGGCTCATGCGCCAGCGACTCGGCGTGCCCCAGACGGTTCCACAGCTCCTCGCAGATATGCGGCGCGATGGGCGCGAGCATGAGGATCAGCGGCTCCACGGCGGCGCGCGGCACCGAAGCCAGCGACGTGAGGTGGTTGTTGAGCACGATGAGCTTGGCGATGGAGGTGTTCGGGCGCATCGCCTCCATCTCCTTGCTCACTGCGGCGATGGTGTTGTTGAGCAGCTTGAGCGTGGGCAGGTCGGGCGCATCGTCCGAAACCGTCAGCTCGCCGGTGCTCTCGTCCACGACGTTGCGCCACAGGCGCTGCAGGAAGCGCATGCCGCCGACGACGTTGCGCGTGTTCCACGGGCGCGACTCGTCAAGCGGGCCCATGCTCATCTCGTAGAGTCGGAAGGTGTCGGCGCCGTAGTTCTCGTACATGAAGTCGGGCGTCGTGATGTTCTTCAGGCTCTTGCCCATCTTGCCGAACTCGCGGTTGACCCGCTGCCCATGCCAGGTGTAGGTGGCCTCGCCCTGCGCGTCAAGCGGCCCCTCTTCGACTTCGTTGGCCGGCACGTACTGCCCGCGCTCGTCGGTGTAGGCGTAGGCCTGAATCATGCCCTGGTTGAAGAGCTTGTGGAAGGGTTCGGGCGAGTCCACGAAGCCCAGATCGTAGAGCACCTTGTGCCAGAAACGCGAGTAGAGCAGATGCAGCACCGCGTGCTCGACGCCGCCGACGTAGAGGTCCACGCCGCCGGAATGCCCGGAGTACCCATTGTGGTCCGGCCCGATCCAGTAGTCGTATTCGCCCTTGTCGACCATATGCTCGGTGTCGTTCGGGTCGAGATAGCGCATGTAGTACCAGCAGGAGCCGGCCCAGTTCGGCATGGTGTTCGTGTCGCGGTAGTAGGTCTTCGGCCCGTCGCCCAGATCGAGCGTGACCTTGATCCACTCCTCGTTGCGGCTCAGCGGCGCCTCGGGGTTGGACTGCGCGTCTTCGGGATCAAAGGTCTTGGGGCTGTAGTCCGGCACTTCGGGCAGGTTGATCGGCAGCTGGTCGTCCGGCACCAAGTGCGCCGTGCCGTCCTCGTCATAGACGATTGGGAAGGGCTCGCCCCAGTAGCGCTGGCGCGAGAAGAGCCAGTCGCGCAGGCGATAGCTCGTCTCGACCTTGCCCGCCCCGGCCGCTTCCAGCCATTCGTTGACCTTGGCGATTGCCTCGTCAACGCGCAAGCCATCGAGGCTCAGCGCATCGCCGCGCGCCTGCGTGGCTTCAACGGAGGAATTGATGACGATGCCATCGTGCGAAACGAATGGTGCCTTGCCTTCGTAATTCGCCAGCTTGTCGCCGGAATCGTCCAGCGGCCGCACGGTGTAGATGACCGGCAGGCCGTATGCCGTGGCGAAATCGTAATCGCGCTGGTCGCCGCCTGGTACGGCCATGATCGCGCCGGTGCCGTAGTCCATAAGCACGTAATCCGCAGTGAACAGCGGCAGCTTGGCCCCGGTGATCGGGTTGATGGCATACAGGCCGGTGAACAGACCGGTCTTCTCGCCGGCCTCATCCACACGGTCCTTGGCGGTTTTGCCCTGCGCTGCGGTGCGGTAGGCGTCCACGGCCTCGCCCGGCGTGGCGTAGCCGCCTTTCCAAGACTCGGGAATGCCTTCGGGCCAG
Source organism: Bifidobacterium tibiigranuli (assembly GCF_022655035.1). GTDB lineage: Bacteria > Actinomycetota > Actinomycetes > Actinomycetales > Bifidobacteriaceae > Bifidobacterium > Bifidobacterium tibiigranuli_A. Next base: position 285,246 of record NZ_JALCUA010000002.1, read on the forward strand.
GCATTCGGCACATGGTGGAGCAGCTCATGCTCGGGCGAAACCACGGCGAAAGTGGTGCCAAACAGGGTGTCAGGGCGGGTCGTGTAGACCTCCATGTCCTGCGTTCCGTCTGGCGCCTCGACCGCGAAGTGCACGGATGCGCCGTGCGATTCGCCAATCCAGTTGCGCTGCATGAGCCTGACTTTCTCAGGCCAGTCGATGACGTCAAGATCCGCAATGAGCCGGTGGCCGTACGCGGTGATGCGCATCGACCACTGGCGCAGCTCGCGCTGGAACACGGGGAAATTGCCGCGCTCGGAGCGACCTTCGGCGGTGACCTCCTCGTTGGCCAGCACGGTGCCGAGTCCCGGGCACCAGTTGACCGGCGACTTGGAAATGTAGGCGAGCCGGAAATCGTTGAGCACCTCGGCCTGCTCGACCGCGCTCAGCGAAGCCCACGAAGAACCTTCATGCCCGGGAACCGGGCGGGTGCCAGACTCGAACTGCTCGACCAGCGTCGCAATCGGCCGCGCCGAGCCGGTGCCGCCGTCCGGACGCACGAATTCAGGGTCATACCAGGCGTCGTAGATGCGCGAGAAAATCCACTGCGTCCAGCGCATGTACCCCGGGTCGATGGTGGCGAAGCTGCGGCGATTGTCGAAGCTCAGGCCCATGCGATGCAGCTGCCGGCGCATGTTGGCGATATTCGCCTCGGTGGTGACGCGCGGGTGCTGCCCGGTCTGCACGGCATACTGCTCGGCCGGCAGGCCGAAAGCGTCATAGCCCATGGCGTGCAGGACGTTCTCGCCCTTCATGCGGTGATAGCGGCTGACCACATCGGTGGCAAGATAACCCAGCGGGTGACCGACGTGCAGGCCCTTGCCCGAAGGATAGGGGAACATATCCATCGCGAAGTAGGAAGGCCGTCCCTCAGCATTCCGGCCTTGCGCGTCCTTGAGGTCTCCGGAGGCGTTCGCGGCCCAGAAGGTCCCGCGCTCATCCCAGATCTGCTGCCATTTCTCTTCGATGTTTTGCGCCAGCTGCGCGTTGTAGCGATACGCCGGCTCGTCGGGTTCGCCCAAGGTCGCTTCATTCTTCGTATTGAGACTCATAAACAAGGATTATTGTGGCGCAACTGGACACGACCTGCGCAAGCGTGCCCTATCGCTGTATTTCGGGCACGCTGCCCCCGCGATACCCCGTGGCATCCCGCATTGCGTCAAGCGCGCGGGCAAGGCTGCCGTCCTTGCGCATCGTGTCGAGCACCGCGTTGATTTTGCTCATCAATTCGTCTTCTCCGGCCTTGACCTGAACGCTGCGCAGCACGGTTCCCAAGGGCTGCCCGACAAGCGTGAGATAGCCTTTGCCGGTGGAGAAGGCCAGTCCGGAAAGCACCGCATCATCCGCGCTGACGGCGTCCGCCTCGCCGACCAGCAGCGCGGTCACGCACTGCTGGTAGCTCTCCCGTTCGCGGATGATGACGCCGGGGGCTTTCTCCCTCAGCCGCGCCCCCGCGCCGCTGCCCTGCGCCGAGCACACGATCTTGCCGTTGAGATCCGCAGGAGCGGCTATTGCAGGCCTATCCCCCGTACGCACCAGCAAGTCCTGCTGAGTGAGCAGATAGGGGTGGCTGCCCTGCACATCCTTCGGCTGCGTCCCGTCCATTGGCATGCTGGTGACCAGCATCTGCGCCTCGCCGCTGTGCAGCGCCGCGGAAGCGTCGGCGGGCCTGATCTGCGTGAAGTTCACCTGCTTGCGCGCATAGCCCAGCGCCTGGGCCACATAACGCGCCACCGTGACGTCGAATCCGGAGTATTCGCCGTCATGCAGCCAGCCGACACCGGGCTCGTCGAGGGCCACGCCAATCGAGATGGTCGGACCGTCCGGCTCGCCTGCGGCCCCAGCGGCAGCCCCGCAGCCGGCCGCAGCCGCCGTCAGCATCACGGCGAGCGCCGCGCAGAGCATCCGCCTGAAATGCCATTGCAGCCGCCGACGCCTGCATGCCATACCGCTCACCGCCTTACTGAATTCCGTGGTTTTCGTGCCCGATTCGTTGTCCGCCGTTCAACCTGTTGTTCGTGCAACCAGCCTGTGCTTATGTAGCTTATGTAAACACCTGTGCCCATGTAAACAACTTGGGCCTATTTAAACAATTTGGACCGTGTCAGGAACCACGTCACCACGATGGAGAGCGCTATCGAAACCCCGATGACGATCACGAAGCCCCACCGGTTGGACGTCAGTGGCATGCCAAGCATGCCGCCGTCCTGAAAGTTCATGCCGTACATCGAGAAGATCAGCGTCGGGATGGACAGCGTGATCGAGATGATGGTGAAGATGCGCATGACGTTGTTCAGGTTGTTCGAGACGATCGAGGCGAAGGCGTCCGTCATGTTGGCCAGAACCCCGCTGTAGATGTTGGCCATCTCGATGGCCTGCTTGTTCTCGGTGATGACGTCGTCAAGCAGATCCTCGTCCTCCGGGTACTGCTTGAAGCGCGCGAGCGAGTTGAGCTTCTCCATCACGATCTCGTTCGATTTGAGGCTCGTGGTGAAATAGACCAAGGTCTTGCTCAGCTCGAGCAGCATGAGAATCTCGCGGTTCTGCATGGAATGGCGCAGCCGCAGCTCAAGCCGGTCGCTTTCGCGGTCGATGATGCGCAGGTAGCGCAGGTACATCGTCGCGTTGCGGTACAGGATCTGCAGGATGAACCGGGACTTCATATACGTGTTGAACCCGCGGATGCGCCCCTCCATGAAGGGGTGCAGCACCGGCGTATCCTGCATGCACACGGTGAGAATCAGGTTCTGCGTGATGATGATCGACAACGGGATGGTCTCGTACCAGTCGCGCCCGCCACGCTCCTCGACCGTGGGGATGTCCACGATGATCATCGTGTAGTCGTCCTCGACGTCGACGCGCGAGCGCTCCTCGTCATCGAGCGGGGCCCGCAGATCGGCCAGATCGATGCCAGTCTGCTGCGCGACCGTCGCCAGCTCCACATCGGTGGGCTCGGAAAGACACAGCCAGGCCCCGCCTTCGATTTCCCCGACCTGCTCCACTCTGCCGTTGATGGTGTTGAACATTCTCAACATGTCTTTCACCCGCCTTCCATTCGTGGTATGGCACTCGGTCTGGCACTACCATGCTATGGCATTGCTATGCCGCTCTTGTCACATGTTGCTGGCTGCGAGCCGCGCCGGCTGCCGCATGAAGCGCCCCGCACAAACCGTATCAAGAATAGACCCATTCCCGGAGCATGGCGAGTCGCTTGGCTTATACCCGCAACGTTTGTTCAGAGCACCTGCCACATCGGCATATGCGGCCCGTGCAGCTCAGCCGGGCCATTCTCCCAGTCCATATGCGAGGCGATGGCAGGCCCGTGGTTGAACTCCTCAAGCTTCCACGCAGGCTGGCCGGTATGCCCGCTGAAATCGCCATAATCGCCGTATTGCGGCGTCATACGCGACCAGAAGGCGTTGCGTACGGAGTCGAGGCTCGTGGAGGACTCCGGATCCTCGCCGAGCAGGGTGTGGATGGTCGCGAGAATCCAGGATCCGTGGCCCACGATCATCAGGGTGCTCGGAGTCTGCTGCCCGCTTTCCTGACCGATCAGGTCGCTGACGGCATCGGCGCCGCGACGACCAAGCGCTTCCAGCGATTCGACGCCGTAGCGCCCTCCCCCTGATTGGTTCGCCTTCCACTCATCGTAGGCGTCGGCATCCATCTGCCTGATCTCCTCGCGGGTCAGCCCCTCCCAGCGCCCGAAGCTGCGCTCGCGCATCCGCTGGTCGTATGTCACCGGAAGCCCGAGAATATCGGCGAAGGCGTGCGCCGTCTGCCGAGCGCGGAACAGGTCGGAGGCCACCACGCGCATGGTGCGCCGGGCTGCGGGAGCCTCGCGGTACTCCTCGATATCGCTGTGCGCGATGGCGTCCGGCCCCGGCTGCGGCAGCGTTTCGGGATTGCGCGCGACCCCGGAGATCTTGGCCCAGTAATAGCTTCTGGCCAGCTCCAAAGCACTCTGATCGACCTGCCATTGGCCGATGATGTCCAGCGGCACATCGATCTGCCCCTGCATGCGACGCGCCAGGTTGAACGATGTGCGTCCATGCCGCACCAGCACCACTTCATCAATCACAGGCCTGTCCTTGTCTCTTCGCTTTGCGTATCAGTATTGCCCTATATCAGTATTGCCAGCCCTCATAGTAGCGAAAGCACCGGCCAGCAGCGGCAGGCACTGCCAAGCGTCGTCAAGCATCACACGCGCGTAGCGGCGCGGTCGTTGCCGCCCAGCGAAGAGCGGAATTCCGCACATATCTATCGAGAACGATTATCATATATGTGAGGAGGAAACTCATTGACCCATATCAATACATGGAAAGTTCCCGTTATCACCCTGACTGGCTACTTGGGCGCCGGCAAGACGACGCTGCTCAACCATCTGCTGCGCAGGCCGGGCGCGCGCGTCGGCGTCGTCATCAATGACTTCGGCGCAATCAACGTCGACGCGGCCCTAGTCACCGGACAGGTGGATGAGGCCGCTTCGATCTCCGGCGGATGCCTGTGCTGCATGCCTGATGGCGGCGGACTGGATGACGCGCTGAAAAGCCTTGCACGGCCGAAGCTGCGGCTCGACGCGATCATCATCGAGGCCAGCGGCATCGCCGATCCGATCGCCTTGGCCCGCCTCATCCATTTCAGCAGCGCCCCGCATATCCGCCCCGGCGGCATCGTCGAGCTGATTGACGCCGTCGAGCATTTCCGTTCGGTCGATACATCCGACGAGCCGCCCGCCAGATACGCCGCCACGAATCTCATCGTCATCACCAAAACCGACCTGCTGGCCGAATCGCAGCGCACAGCGACCATCGCGCGCATCGAACAGCGCGTCCGCATGCGCAATCCCGACGCCCAGTTCGTCATCGCAGACCGCGGGCGCATCGACCCCGATCTCGTGTTCGAGGTAGCTTCGAGCGAAGATCCGGCCGACGAGCTGCCCATCGCGCAGCTCATCCGCGACAGCTCCCCTGAATCCGAAACGCACGAGCACCATCACGCGCATGCCATATCGCAGGAGCTGACCGGACCGATAAGCCCTTCGGCGCTTGTCGAGCTGCTGGAAAACCCTCCGGCCGGGGCGTACCGCATGAAAGGGCGCGTGACCGTGCGCGAGCCGCGCAAGGCGAATGGCGAGGCCGGATATGTGGTCAATCTCGTCGGGCGCTCGATTCACATCGCGCCCATGGCAAGCCCCGCCGACCCTGGCGAACTCGTCGCCCTTGGCATGCACATGGATGTCGAAGAGGCGCGACGCCGGCTCGATGCGCTGCTGCGCACGCCAGCCGACCGACCCGATGCGATGGGGCTGCGGCATGTGCACCGCTATATGCGGCTGAGTCAGTAGCAGCCCCCGCACACAATGCATTTGGGGTGGCGAGTCACGCGACTCGCCACCCCAACTGTCTAGTTTACTAGCTGAACCTCAAACTCATGCCACAGCCGGCTGAGCTGCCACAGGCACTTTGTCTTCCTCGGCGTCGATCTCAACCAGATCGACATTCTTCGAGGCGAAGGTCGCCCGCATCTGATCATGGTCGAGCACCTTCTCCCAGTTGGACACGACGAAGGTTGCGACGCAGTTGCCGAGCAGATTGACGGACACGCGCATGGAATCCATGATGCGGTCAGCGCCGAGCAGCAGCGCGACGCCGGCCACCGGGAAGATGCCAAGCGCCGTAGCCGTGGCCGACAGCGCGAGGAAGGACGAGCCGGGGACGCCGGCCATGCCCTTCGAGGTGAGCATCAGGACGCCCATCGCGGCGAGCTGCTGGCTGAACGTGAGGTTGACGCCGAAGGCCTGTGCCAGGAACAGCAGCGAGATCGAGAGATACAGCGCGGCGCCATCGAGGTTGAACGAATAGCCTAGCGGCACGACGAGGCCGGTCACCGAACGCGGATTGCCGGATTTCTCGAGCTTGGCCATCACCTGAGGCATAACGGCCTCGGTCGACGCGGTGCCGAGAGCAAGGGCGAATTCAGGACGCGCGTACTTGATGAACTGCCCCAGCGGGACTCGGGCGAAGAGCCACGCGATGAAGAACAGCAGCACGATGAATATGGCTGCCGCCCCGTAGCAGGAAGCAATAAGCACTGCATAGGTACCGAGCGTCTTGAGACCGTACTGCCCGATGATGTACGCCATGGCGCCCAAGGCCCCAAGCGGCGCGACGCGCATGATCCAGCCCATGATCTTGAAGACGATATCGAGGAAGGAATCGAACACGTCCAGAACGGGCTTGCAGCGCTCCTGCCCGATGGCAACGACGGCGACGCCTACGAAGATGGCGAAGAACAGCACCTGCAGCCGCGTGTTGTTGGCGAAGGCTCCTACCACGCTGTCGGGGATGATATCGAGGATGAAGCCTGCGGCTCCGCTCGGAGCCTCGCCACCGGCCGTTTTCTTGGCGATGGCATTCGGGTCGAGCGTCGAGGGGTCGATGTTCAATCCCGCGCCGGGCTTCACGATATTGCCCACGAGCAGACCGAAGAGCAGCGCGAACACCGAAGCGGACAGGAAGTAGACGAGCGCCTTGGTGCCTACGCGACCGACCGCCTTCGCATCGCCGACATGGGATATGCCTGTCACGATGACGAGGAAGATGAGCGGCGCGATGACCATCTTGATGAGCTTGATGAAGCCGTCGCCCAGCGGCTTGAGCGCGGATCCGGCATCAGGCCAGACGGCGCCTATCGTGATGCCGATGACGATGGCCAGGATGATCTGGAAGAACAACGACTTGTAGATTGGTTTTTTTATTTCAAGCGGTTTGTCTTTGCCTTCGACAAAGAGCCCTTCTGATGCTTTGGTTTTCTTGCCCACTATGCTTCTCCTCTGCTTTGTCTGAAATATTCGATTGGGTGTCCTGAATGTAATATTTCAGTCAAAAACATGAAAGCAATTCGGTATTACCAGTTCGGCAACACCATGTAACCGCTTTGTAACGGGCCGATGAAGTCGCACAGCCCTCGAAGTCACACAGCCCTCAGCGTGCGGCAGTCGTCGCCGCGCTCCGCCGCAGCGTCAGCAGACCGACGGCACCGATCAGGAATGCGATGGCGCACAGCCCCCACATGATCAGGTACCCATCGAGCCCGGCCGTCTTGCTGCCAACCGGGGTCAGCGCGCCAAGCACTGCGCCGAACAGCGCGCCACCCGTCGAACCGCCCAGCGAGCGCAGGGAGTTGTATACGCCGACCGAAGCTCCAGTCTGGCCTTCGGGGGTGCGCTCGGCGAGCAGCGCCGGCAGACCGCCCATGAGCAGGCCCATGCCGAACCCCGCAATCACCGCATAGACCCATACCTGCCACATGCTCGTATGCGCAACAACGACGAAGATGCACGATGCCATCGCCAGCAGCGTCCCCAGCACCAGCGTCCAGCGCATGCTCGTCAGCTTGGCGATGCGAGCCACCAGAGCGGACCCCAGGGTCGCGAGCAGAGTGATCGCCGCGACGACCAGCGAAATCCTCGACGAGCTGGCAGCGAAGCCATACCCCGTGCGCTGCGGGTCGGCGCTCAGAAACGTGGTCAGCGGCGACTGGGATCCGAACATCACCAGCCCCAGCATGAATCCGGTGATATGAATGGGCGCGGCCCGACGCGATGCCAGCAGCCGAACATCGATGGCAGGCGAGGAGGCCCGCAGCTCCCACAGCACCCACACCGCGCCCGCAGCAAGAGCGGCTAGCAGTATGCCTATCGATTCTGCCGGCGGTACGCCGCCCTTGCCGACGAGCGTTAGCCCGCCCAGCAGCGCCAACATGATGACGGCAAGCCCGACGAAACCAGGCACGTCGATATTCCCGGGGGTGCGGATGGGAGACTCGGGAATCTTGACGAACACCGCATAGACGGCGATGGCCTGGACCAGCACCGGCACGACCAAGGTGATTATCAGGGAAGGCGAATGCGCGTTGACCAGCCCAGCGGCGACGGTTCCGACGATTGCTCCCCCGGTCAGGCAGGCCACCAGCAGCCCGATGCCCGTACGCGCGGTCTGGCCGGACGCCCGCCCGTGGATGATCGCCACTTCAAGCGGAAGCCATACGGCGATCGGGCCTTGCAGGATGCGCGCGATGAGCACCACGGGAAAGCTCGGCAGGAGCGCGACGATCACCGAACCGACCACCACGACAAGTATCGCGATCCGCAGCATGCGGCGGTGGCCGAACATGTCGCCGAGCCTTGAGAGCAATGGCACGCAAACCGCAGCGGCAAGCGATTGCGCGGTGAGGAACCAGGTGATCGCCGCGTCATTCACATTCAGCGCATGGGCGATGTCGGGAATCAGCGGCGTATAGAACCCCTGGGTGAAGCCGCTGGCCAGCTCGTTGAAGACGAGGAAACCAAGTGCGCCGCTCAGCGCCGCGCCGCCGTTCGTGTGTGTCTGGGAACTGCTCATCTGCTTGGCCCTTCGTGAATGCGCCGAAACCTCGGCGCTGCTGGGATGATGGATGATGGCGAAACCGCATGGGCGTCATGGGGGTACGAGCGCCGCCGGTGACTTTTGTGAAGTTGCAGGCGGTGCCTCATTCGTTCGGAAATCCGGGGTTCATGGGTGTTTCATGGGCTTGGTTTGTCCAATGCCGGTGTCCGAAAATATAACGTAAAGGTACGTTTCACGCGTTACGGCAAGCAGTCCGGTTTGGTTTCCGCCATGTAACTTGGCCGCTAATCTGACCGCCAATCTGACTGCATGGCCCGAGCGCGCAATCAGTCACGCGAACGGCTATGACATGGTATACGAAAAAGCCGCGAACCTTGGTAGCTTTGGCTGCAATCGGTCAGTTCGAACGAAACGAACGGGCCCGAATTCGCGCCGATAATCAGACCAGACCTGCCTGTCGATGGATTGACGGAGCGCATTCAGCGCATCCGCGGTGACGCATAAGCCGCAAGGCCAGGCGAAGAGTCTGCGGGCCCTGCGCTCGGCTTAACGTAGCTGGTCTTCCTCTGCTCATGGTTGGTTTGCTGGGCCTTGCGTGTGCGTTTGCCGGGCGGCATTTGCGTCGGGGGGGGGGGATAGCTTTGGGCGTATCGGGCGGTGCTGCTTTTGGCTTCGCATGATGACTGTGCAGGTAATAGTACCCTTTTAGCTATTTATCCTAGAAAGGAAGGCGCTTTAATGTTGCATTATGTTGGTATTGCTGGAACAAATATAAAGCGTTCAACTAATCTCCAACTACTTCAATATATGAGGAGACGTTATTCCAAGGAGGCAGTTATTGAGATCATTGACATCAGTAATTTGCCGGTTTTCTATAAAGCCAACGAGGATCATATACCAGATACAGTCAACACCCTAGCGGCAAAAATTGAGGCGGCTGATGGTGTCGTTATTGCCACGCCTGAGTACGACCATGCCGTACCTGCAGTGCTGAGTTCTGCACTTGCCTGGCTTTCTTATCATACACACCCATTTGCTGGCAAACCAGTGATGATTGTTGGTGCATCTTATGGTTCACTAGGCACTTCGCGAGCTCAGGCTCAACTACGGCAGATTCTGGATTCTCCAGAGTTGAAGGCTAGTATTATGCCGAGCTCCGAGTTCCTAGTAGGACATTCACTAGAAGCCTTTGATGAAAACGGTAATCTAAAGAATTCACGATTAGATGACCAACTTAAAGGCTTATTTTCAGACTTTGACGTTTTTGTTAAGTTAACCAAACAAATGATTCATTCACAAAGACAAGCTAAAGAACAAACCAAAAACGTAAATTGGCTGAATAACTAGGAGGATAATTATGAAAATCGTTGCAATTGCAGGCAGCATTGCAGAAACATCATACAACCGGCAACTATTAACTTTTATTGCTAGCCACTATGTTTCACAAATTGACATTGAAATATTGGAGATTAAGGATATCCCAATGTTCAATGAAGACAAAGATCAAACTCAAAGTGCAGCTATCCAGTATCTGGTGCATAAGATCGAATTAGCCGATGGTGTTATCCTGGCAACTCCTGAGCATAATCATACAACCAGCCCTGCTATGAAGAATGTCATTGAATGGCTATCTTACAAAGTACATCCGTTAAATCAAAAACCAGTCCTAATAGTTGGTGCTTCTTGGCATACACAGGGTTCCTCAAGAGCACAACTTTCTTTACGTCAAATTCTGGAATCACCCGGTGTTGGAGCTTTGGTTATGCCCGGTGACGAGTTTTTATTAGCTGATGCTAAGCAGGCTTTCGATGAATTAGGAAACTTGAAGGATTCCGGGACAGTTGGCTTTCTCGACACCGTAATTAAAAAGTTTGTACGTTGGATTGATGTGCTAGGCGCACTACAGGAAAAGAAAAAACAAGAGCCATGGCGTCAGGAGGATCTTTCAGGGAAACATCCTGTCGACACTTCTATTGATATTGATATTTCCGATGATTGGGTGGAGAAGGCTGCCAAACTAGTCGAGGCAGCCAGTGGGAAGCAATATGTCGAACTTAACCGAGGCATATTAACAGTTGATCAATTAAATTGGTTTCTTAACACCATGCCCATGGAGTTAACCTTCATGGACGATAATGATCAATTCATTTACTACAACCATTTTCTTGATCATGACGCTATGCTCGCACCACGAGATCCAAAACAGGTTGGCGATACAGCTGATTTAATTCACCCCAAACGAGCTGTTGAGCATGTTCAACAAGTTATTTGGGCTTTGCGAAAAGGGCAGAAAGAGCTTATTGCAATGCCCATACCTGGAAATAAGGTTAATCAAAAGTACATTATGCATTTCTACAAGGCTATGCGTGATGCTGACGGACGTTATCGTGGTGTCAATGAGTGGGTCCTGGATATTTGGCCGATTGTCTCTGATTACCTAAAACGTACTGGGCAAAAGCTCGTAGAAGCTCCTGATAGTAAGACCGATGCCGTCACCGGAGCTTCTGAAAGCGTTTCTCAAACAGTTAGCTCTTCATCCGTTGCTGTGACGGATAACAATAATGATACAGGTGCTGTAACGCCAGACGCAGTTACGGGTGCTTCCGCAAAGGAATAGTTAAAGGCAAGCGTGAGATAAACGAACCGGCATGATGATCGATGACCCTGACTGAGCGTTGCAGTCGTGCCGAGATCGTCGTCAGAATCACCAATCATCATGCCTTTATTTGCCGTAAAGCCTTACAGAGTATCCTGACGGACTATGGGAGCGAGCTTTTGGGACGACCACCTTTGATAATGGCGGCGAGCTCGCTCAACTTGCCCAAGTAGCTGGGACTGAGATCTACTGTGCTCACCCATCTTCACCTTGGAATCGTGGTACCAACGAACATGCCAATGGCCTGCCTCGCACATTCCTCCCGAGGGCGAATCCATAGCCAACGTCACTGCCGTTGAGGTCAAACATACCCGATACGTGCTCAACCATCGTCATCGCAAATCACTCGGCCATCTTTGCCCCGCCGACTCCTACCACGAACCGTCAGAATGAGCTAGACCACTGATGAGAATAAGTTACTAAGTTTTGTATTTGGGTTGCCAATTGGAGGGGAGACAAAATTTTGATAAAAGTAATTCAAAACATAGTATTTGTAGAGATGATTATTCAGTGCTGACTTGGCAAATTAAGAGATTACGAGCTTTAGGAACGAATATAGTTCTGTCGGTTTTTGGCGAGCAGGATAATGCTGCTTTAATTGCTGCTGAATTTTTAATTAGGCAACAAGAAGCTAGATTGACTGTAAATCAACCTCATTCAGAAATAATGACTATCAATCAACTGGCTGGTCATGACAAAATCGAGGTCTCGAGCGGTACGTACGCTCTTATTAAAAAGGCTGTCCTGGCAAGCCAACAGCACTTTGGATTCAATGCCTTGATTGGACCGCTCGTCAAACTTTGGAAAATAGGGTTCAATGGCGCTAATGTTCCAACCGATTATGATATTAAGTCCCGTTTGTCTTTATGCAATCCTGATAACATCATTATGGATGATGCCTTACATGCTGTGAAATTGGTCAACGCTGGTATGGAGCTAGATCTTGGAGGAATTGCAAAGGGATTCATTGCTGATCAAATTAAGTCTCTTTGGTCTGCCTATGGGGTCATGGCTGGAATAATTGACCTTGGCGGTAATTTGTTATTTGTTGGAGAATCTCCACGACGAGCTGATGGTCAATGGACAGTTGGTATTCAGAACCCCGATAAAGCACGAAATATCAATATCGGAACAGTCATCAAACCGGCATGTGCAGCTGTTACAAGTGGCATCTACGAACGATTTTTAATAAGAAACGGTAAAAAATATCATCACCTATTAGATCCCCAAACTGGCTACCCTTTACAAACCCAATTGGCTGGTGTTACAGTATTCACCCGTGATTCCCTTCAGGGCGAATTAGAAGCGAAGCGATTATTTTTTGCTGGACAACCAATTCCAGGGTGGGAGAAAGACACTAATAATTTAGGTGCTGTTTTCGTCTACCAAAACGGCAATACCAAAACGGTTACAGCGCCAATTTATTGAAAGATCCTTAACTATAAGTTATCAGACTCACTGACGTTCCCCAGAATCCACCCCACAGGGAGATGAGATTGGGGGTCTGGGCTCCGTTGCCCTGTCTGCTATTTCGCGCAAGACGATTCCATGACAATGTTCACCGGAGTCCCAGCACGACCACCGATACCAGCAAATCGCCCGCAGCGCCGACGACTTCCTGCACCACGACGACCGCCAGCAGTACACCGCCGGACTCGAACTACTCCTCGCCGGACTCAACGCCACCCACAATCAGCAGTAGCCCAAAAGCTCCAGACGTCCTTCCGCCCGCACGCCGGGTTATTTGCTACAAATGCTGTCCTGGTTGATGTAGCAGAAGGCCAAGGCCGCTCCTGGCAGTCCAGGGAATATCGATGTGATGGTGCCCGGCGCCAGCGATTTTGTTCTCCAGGCGACGATGAGGTGGCCCGTGAAAGCGCCTGCGAAACCAAGCGTCAGTGCTGAAGTGAGTACCCTCGACCATCTCTCTGACCTGGATGCCAAAGTGGCGACCGTCAGCAATCCGATTCCTTGGACAATGACTGTTATTGCGCGAGGTTTCAAGGACTTGGCAGCCAATGGTGCGCGTCGGATGTGCCGGTCCAACCAAGGAAGCGTGGTCGTCCCTTGCTGGTCGAGCCACTTATCCATTGACCACACCAACTCTTCAGACTGATGAGCTGCGGCCAATAATCCAGCTGCCAGCCACATTCGCCGGCTTGCGCTCCGCTGAGGGTACATTCCGCTATCAAGGCAAAGCATTCGGACGCCGTGCTCGGCAGCGGGCCACGACGCTGGTCATGCAAGACGCGTAACGGCAACTATTCACCGAGACGGTGGAGGCAGAGATGAAGCTCGCGCAGCTCGGCCATCACACGAACGCCGACCCCGATCAGGTCCTGCGCGAGCTCGACCTTGCTCGTCTCGTAAGTAGGCATCCACTCTCGCTGTCGGGCGGAGAACAGCAACATCTGGTCGTCACCGGTGCGCGCGTCGCCGACCGACCGATCACCGCTGTGATTCGCAGGAAGCTATCAGATACGAAAAAACCGCAGAATCGTTGAGATTCTGCGGTTTCTAGCGGTTTGTGGAGCTAGGGAGATTCGAACTCCCGACCCTCTCCATGCCATGGAGATGCGCTACCAGCTGCGCCATAGCCCCGAATTTCACTTATGTGATTCGTTTTGAACCTTTGATAGGTTACAACAGGTAGCCCTCTCCTGCAAACCGGCGTGTCGGGCAGACGCATTTGACCCAATCAGCAGCCATAGCATTTCAGCGCAGACGGGCTGGATATCCCGCCTCACGAGGCATACGGTTTGGGCCTGGCATTCAGCGTGGTGCTGCCGAATGCCAGGCCCAAACCCAATCAATCAGCGCAAATTCTATGCGCCTACCTATTAACCTATATATTTATTTTGCCGAGTTCGAAAGGATCTCCTGCGGCTGAACCGACGAATCGGCTCCGGATGCGGTCGAACCGAGTCCCTTTGCACTGGTGCCTGTTGCGGAACCAGATTCCTTGGAACTCGATGTGTTCGCCTTGCCGGTGCTGTTGGAGGAACCGCCACTCGTACCGTTTACGGTGGTCGAGCCGCTAGTCGTTCCTCCGTTCGATTCGTTGTTCGAACCGCCAGCAGTGCCGGAGCTGGGCGACCCTGTGGAAGAGCCGGAACCGGAGCTGGGCGTCCCCGTGCCGGAGGAGCTTCCGGACCCGGGCGACGCCGAGCCGCTTGAGGAGCCGCTTCCGCCCGTGGAGCTGCCGCTCGGCGTGGCTCCTGCGGACGGCGTGCTGGTGCCTTGCGAACCGTGCTGGCTCGATTCCCCGCCGCTGGTTGCCGCGCCGTCGCTGCTGCTGGGCGAAGGACTCGGCGTCTGCCCAGCTCCCCCGCTCGTGGATGGTGCCGGAGTCCGCACGACCTTGGAATTGCTGACTACATTGCGCACATAGTCATCGGTTCCCTTTCCTTTGGTTGCCAGCATGATGATGGCCGAGGTCAGGCCGACGGCAAGCAGCGCGCTGACCACCGCCACGATGATGGCGACCTTGCGCCGACGATGCTGATCAGCCTCGGAAAGCGCTGCGCCATGCCCTGGTTCTTTGGCTGTGCCCACTTCACCGGCATGCACAATCCCTGCGTGCGAGGCGTCTGCGTGCGAACCTTGAGAGGAGACAACCCTTGGCTGCCCACTTTCCTGAACAGGCAGAGTGGCAGTTTGGCTGACTTCGCCATCGCTATGCGCGCCGTCCGGCCGCTCAGAGCCAATCACCATAGTGGAGTCAGGCTCAGCTGATTGCCCGCTACCCTGGCTATGCTCCTGATCCCCGTCAGACCCGTTAAACGGTATGACGTTCTGAATCTTCTCGGATGAAGCCTTGAATACGTTCTGGTAGATCTGCGAAGCCACCGCCGCCACCACTGAGCCGACGGCGACGCCGATGACCGATCCGGCGACGCCGATTTTGGCCGACAGCAGGAATGACGTCACCGCTGCCAGCGCACCCGCTCCGATTTGGGTGAATGATATGCCCTTGAAAAAATTTCTCACGCTTTACGAGGGTAATATCCGCCGCTGTGCATATCCTCCGCGTTGAGTGAAAACTGCCGAATCCTTACATCGTGGGCACAACTTGCGCACGCCACTTTTTGGCACACCCTCTTTGGCACGCCCCACAGATACTCTTGGGAACCACACGCTGCACAACCGTCAGGGAGGACGCATATGGCACAGGGCGAGGCACCGACATCCAGTGACGAGCGCGGAACAGACGGTTCCCATCAACGCCGGCCGCAGCAACGCCATTCGCAGCGACGGACCCGGCGCCGCACGATGCTGACCATTGCGCTGGCCTTGCTGCTGTGCATAGCCGTTGCCTTCGGCGCAATCGCCGTGCTGATTCCACGGCTGCGGCACGATTCCTCGCCGGAAGAGTCTGTCACCGGCGGCGTTCACGCCGTTGCACCGGCCTCGGTGCTGCATAGCAGCGTCGACTATGACCATGATGGCATCGACGATTACAGCGATATCCTCCAAGGTGCCCGGATGGACGCCAAGGCGCGCCCCGCTTACGATGCTGGCTACTACCAAGGCGGCTACCCACCCGACAACCGCGGCGCCTGCACCGATGTGGTGTGGCGGGCGTTCAAGAACGCCGGCTACGATCTCAAGGACATGGTCGACGCGGATATCGCCGCAGACCCAACGTCATACGGGAACGCCATCACGCGCCCAGATCCGAACATCGACTTTCGGCGCACCGGAGTGCTGGACGTTTTCTTCTCGAAGTACGGACAGCATCTGACCACCGACATCGCCGACCATGACGCGTGGCAGCAGGGCGACATCGTCATCTTCGAGAACGTCAAGCACATCGGCATCATCTCGGACCTGCGCGATGGGCAGGGCGTTCCGCTGGTGTTGCACAACATGGGCCAGCATGATCGCGAGAACGACTATCTCGCGTTCCGCAAGCACATGCAGGTCACGGGGCACTATCGCTTCGACGCCTCGAAGATCCCGGCAGGCGTGCTTAAGCCCTGGCATGCTGGCTAGAACGCGGAGTACTGAGACTACGAACGTGCCGGTCGAGCGCGTGCCGGTTGGGCGCATGCTGACCGAACTGACCGAGCGCGTACCGACCAAGAGCATCGACCGAGAGCGCCGACCGAGAGCAAGTGTTATTCTCCTTACTTTTGCGTCCTTTTGCGGCGAACGTCCTTGCCGGTTTCAAGTCTGCGGCGGTATGCTGGGTGACGATAAAACCTAAGCCGAAAGGAAGCTTATTATGGCTACTCTGACCCCTGAGATCAAGGATTTCCTCGCCAACAACCTGTGCTGGATCGCCACCGTCAGCAAGGACGGCGAGCCCGATCTCGGCCCGAAGATGTCGATGTTCGTGCTCGACGACAACCACCTCGCCTACCATGAGCGCACCGCCGGCCAGCATTTCCAGAACCTCACGGACGGCAGCAAGCTGGTCATCGCCTCGGTGAATTTCGCCGAGAAGAAGGGCTACCGCTTCCGCGGCATCGTGACCCTGCACACCGACGACGACATCTACGAGGCCCGCGTCAAGGTCGCCGAAGAGGAAGGCACCAAGAAGCCCGCGTGCGTCCCCGTGCTTGAGATCACCGAGATCCAGGATCTCTCCGCTGGAGCCAAGGCCGGCACCACGATCTCGAAGGACTGATTAATCTGCTGTTCTGCGGCCGGTTAATGGCGATTCGCCTTGAGACTCTGCGCTGGCGAATGATTGATAGCAGGTAGCGGTAACAGATGGCGGAAGACCCCGTGAAGCATACGAAGCTCACGGGGCCTTCCGCTATGTAAGGCTTATCTGTAAAGCCTATTCATGCCATGAGCGGTGCCATGCGTAGCCTTTTGTACGCTAGCGAATCTCTACCGTTCAAAAGACGACGCAAATTGGCCTAGAAACGTATCATTACGTACAGCAGTCACGAGTTAGCGTACAAAAGACTACGCAACTCGCCTGCATGCGCGAAATGCAGGCCCACATCGCGCAGGAATATGGATAGCTGCAGTGTCCTGTGATGCACCGCACTGCATCACACTGCGCCGCGCCGCGAAAGGGAGGTGAATCGCCATGTGCCGAGCGTTCGCCGCCGATCTCGACTGGGACGACGTTGCCACGCATTTCGGCGTCTCTGCCATTGACAATGAGAATGTCGCCGCCGATAACACCATTCATCATTCCGCAGCAGCACTCCCCTCGCCCACCTTCCATGCCACGCCCAAAACCGATATCGCCATTGTGGCAGGCGACCCGCACGGTCGCCGCCACCTGCGTGCGGCCTACTGGTCGCTGATTCCACGATCGGCGCAGACCATCGATTTGCGCTACCCGACCTACAACGCGCGCATCGAAACCGCAGCGAGCAAGCCGACCTACGCGCCTTCGTCCGTCTCGATGCGCGCGGCTATACCGTCTAGCGGCTACTACGAATTCAAAGGCGAACATCCGTTCTACTTTCATTTCCCCGACGACGCTCCACTTTTCATGGCAGGCCTGTACTCCTGGTGGCGTGCGAACGCGCACTCCCCGTGGCGCTTGACCGCCACGATCCTCACCCGCGATGCAGTCGGGGCGCTGGCCAGCGTCCACAACCGCATGCCCGTCCTGCTTCCCGACGATATGCTTGACACTTGGTTCGCACCGCGCACCGCCGGTGACGATGCAGGCACTCATGCCGACGCAGCCTCACTATCCGCCACTGCGAACGACGCCACCGCATCACTGCTCGCCGCAGCAAACGACGCCGGAGGCAAACTCTCCCAACGCCTCGCCTTCCACGAGGTCGCCCCGCTGCGCGGCGACGGCCCACAACTCATCGAACCAGTACCCAACTGGCATCAAGGACAAAACCTGTTCGACTGAGCGGAATAGCTATAGCGATGAACCAGACATATTATCGATCATAAAGAAATCGTAATACAATACCAGTGCATATTACGTGCGATAGATGTACAATTACACATTACAACAGTGCGAATATGACTCATCACAACAAGGAGAGCATTATGGCAAACATCACCATTCGAGTGGACGACAGAACGAAAAACGAGGCGAAGCAAATCGTCGAGAGTCTAGGGCTCGATCTTTCGTCAGTCACACGAGTCTTCTACAGGCAAATCGTCCGTGAGCATCGCGTCCCCGTAAGCTTGTCGCTGCAAATGCCAACACCTCAGGAAACACTGGCCGCAAAAAAAGAGGCGGACGAGATTCTGGCATCCGGCGTTTCACGCTATAGCAACCTTGACGACATGCTGCATGATATGGAAAGTTAACGAGCATGCTCAAGCCTGAACGAACTGCCAGATTCACACGAGACATGAAGAAACTCGTCAAGAATCACACTGACATCGCTCCGCTCATCCACGTCATGCAGCTTATACTCTTGGATTCAGCTGAATCCAAGACGCAACTGCACCACCGCCACAATGCGCATGCGTTGCAGGGCGATTTGAGCGGCGTGTACGAATGCCATATCGACAATGCCGCCGACTGGCTCCTGCTATGGGAACGCAATAACACCATAGCGGTTTTCCTGAGAACCGGTAAGCATGACGAAGTGCTGTAATCCGTTGTAATCCACTCACGCTAACCGATAATCATACCCCTCCGCAGACCACGTTTCACATAGGCGAGAAGTACGCAGCCCTGTATGCCACGAAGTCCGTTCGACTGAGTGGAACAACCATTCGAACGGATGTTCGACTCGGTTGTTCGCATCGCAAAGCATCGCGTTTCGAATCACCGCTCCACGAATAACGGGCCAGATTTCTTGTCAGCCGATGGGTATTAGATTGCCCTCATCGAGGTAAAAACGCGTAACGTCTTGAAGACAGATTCATCTTTCTTCTTGAACGCGCGAGTATACGCGGGCCGGACGGTTCGCCACTTCTTCGCCCAGAAGGAGTGCAAGAGATGAATTCCCGTTTCATTCGCCATCGTCCGACACCAATTGGGGCAAGACCGCCTCAGAACTTACGCGACGCATGGGTCGCTTTGCTCGGCTTGTCAGCCGTGTTCCTGTTCGAGATGCTGGACAACTCGGTTCTCAACGTCGCATTGCCGACCATCAGCCAGGAACTGAAATCTTCGACTGCGGCTTTGCAATGGGTCACCGGCACATATTCCATCGTTTTCGGCACACTGATGCTCGTGTTCGGCGCACTGGCCGACCGCGTAGGCCGGCGCAAAGTCATGCTGGTCGGACTCGTTCTGCTGGGAACAACTTCCTTCGCAACTGCATTCGTCACGACGACTGCGCAGCTCATTGCGGTTCGCGCCGCGATGGGCGTGGCGGCGGCCATGACGACGCCGGGCTCCAATGCGCTCGTCTTTCGGCTTTTCGCTGATGACAGGCTGCGGGTCCGGGCCATGACCGTGGTATCCACCGTAGGTCTGGTCGGCCTTGCGGTCGGGCCGATCGCAGGAGGCTTCGTGCTTGCCTTCGCGCCGTGGCAGGCGCTGCTGCTCGTCAACGTTCCCATAGCCGCCATTGCGTTCATCGCCATTCGCACCGGCATTCCCGCCGACTCGCCTGGCGAACTCCATCACGAACCGATAGATGCCTGGGGCGCAGTGCTGGGCACGGCAGCCATTGCAACCGCGCTGACCACCCCGACGCTCTTTGTTCAGGCCGGTGCAAGGTCAGCAATGGCTTGGATTGCGCTGGTATCGGCGCTGTTCTTCGCGGCTGCATTCCTGCTGCGAGAGCGCACGTACTCTCCGCTGCTGGATCTGCGCCTCGTCGCGAAGCCGCTGGTGTCAAGCGGGCTTGCGTTCAAAGCCGCATCCAATCTCGCAGTGGCAGGAATGGGATATTTCGTCACCTTGCAACTGCAGCTCGATTGGGGCTGGTCTCCCGCGCAGGCAGCGCTCGGCATGCTGCCGCAGGTAATCGTCCTGATCGCCGGAGGCGCAATCATTGATGTGCTCGTAGGCAAGCTTGGATTGAGCAAAGCGGCATGGTTCAGCGCATCCGCCGTGGTTGCCGGGCTGGGCATGTACTCGCTGCTCGGACGGTATGGATACGGCTGGATTGCCGCTGCTCTCGTGCTGGTAGCCGCTGGGATGCGCGTTGTCGGAGTCGTTGCGGGAACCAACGTCATGCGCGGCATGCCTGCCGACCGCACCACAATCGGAGCCGCTCTGGTCGATACTGCCGGGGAGATCGCAGCAGCGGTCGGCACCGCCGTGAGCGGCACTGTGCTCGCAATCCTCTTTACCGGTCAGCTTGCCGACGGCTCATGGTCGGTGGCTCAAACCACGGAGTTCCGATGCGCCGTCACCGTTGGCGGAATGCTGCTGACCATCCTTGCCGCACTATTGGTTGTCTTTGGCATAGTTCGGGCTACCAGCGCTACTGCCCATACCTTCAGCCTGTAGTCGCGAGCCTGTCCTATCCGCACCCACCCAGCGGAGCGCTTGCGCCAGATAGTTCATAACAGCATCTGTGTCGCACAATGTCGCTGGCCAAGGCATACAAGGAGCAAAACTGCGAGCTCGACATCATCTATTCAGCACTTTTTTCGTCTATTAGGCACTTGCCGAAGTAGACAGTAAATCCGACTAAAGCATTTTTGCAGAATACCGCCGTTTCTACGGCCCATTGCACAGCCGTACTACCGCATTCGAACGCATATTTCCCAAAATGTGCTTAATAGATTTCATTGTCTTGCAGGGCAAACGCCATCTGCATGTCGCCAAAGGCTTTTGGTGGGATATCGTTCCCTGCCATGCCTTGGGGTGGCAGGGAATCTGGATTAACCGCGATGGTCTGCAGCCGTTGCCGGGTATTCAGCCGGCCTATGCACTGCCGAATCTTGCTGGTCTGCCGCTCCTCGTGCAGCGTGCATCGGTTCGCAACCGTGCCTAAATCCGTGCATCGGCGTTATGTGTAGCGTTATGAGAGGGCTGCGGAGGTCTATCTGCGTTACGTGAGGTGCTATTTCGCGGAGCGTCGAGTACCAGGCATTCCAAAGCCGCCATTTTCAGCCAGCGATACTTGGGGTGCTGCAGATTTAACACCTCACGTAACGCAGATAGACCTCCGCAAGGCCAAGTTAACGCCTCACATAACGCAGATGCATCGAGCGAACCACCATCGTTACCGCATCAGCGGGGCCGAGGCGGTGTCCAGAGCGTTCATGTCCTCGTCGCTTAGGCTCAGCCTGGTCGCGGCGATCAATGCCGGAAGCTGCTCAGTGGTGCGGGCCGAGGAGATCGGGGCGACCACCTGCGGGCGCCGGAGCAGCCACGCGAGCGACACGGTGGCGATGGAGACGCGATGCGCCTTGGCTATGGCGTCCAGCACGTCGATCAGCGCGTAGCCCTTGTCGTTGAGATACGGCGCGACATCGCCTTGGCGGGCCCTGCCCTCGGCGTCGGCGGACGAGCGGTATTTGCCGGTCAGGAAGCCCGAAGCCAGCGAATAATACGGGAATACCGCAAGATTCTCGCGGCGGGCGACCGGCAGCAGATTGGTCTCGTAGTTGATGCGGACCACCAGATTGTAATGGGGCTCAAGCGCGACCGGCAGCGTGTAGCCGCCCTCGCGGGCGATGCGGAACCATTCCTCGATGCGGGCGGCCGTGTAGTTCGACAGGCCGATCGCGCGAACCTTGCCCGACCGCACCAGCTTGTCGAAGGCTTCGACGGTCTCTTCAAGCGGCGTGCCTTCATCGTCGAAATGCGCGTAATACAAATCGATGTAGTCCGTGCCTAAACGCAGCAGCGACGCATCGGCGGCAGCCGCGATATTCGCCGCCGAAAGCCCGGAATACTGCGGATGCTGACTAACCTTGGTGGCTACGACCACCTTGTCACGATTGCCGCGCACCGCCAACCAGCGCCCCAGAATCGTCTCGGACTCGCCGCCGGCATTGCCCTCGACCCATGCCGAATACACATCGGCGGTGTCGATGAAATTGCCTCCGGCCGCCACGTAGTCATCCAGAACCTCCCTGCTGGCGGTTTCGTCGCTCGTCCACCCAAAGGTGTTGCCGCCCAGAACCAGCGGGAAGACCTCAAGATCGCTGTCGCCTACCTTCACTCGTTGCGTGCTCATGTCACAGTCCTTTCGTTGTGCGCCAGTGCCTTATCGTGTAGGGCAGGCGTGCCATCGGGCGCGTTCGACGCCATCGCTTCCCTCCATTGTGTCGCTGATGACGTTGCCATGCGAAGTTCGGCTCAGCGAGAACTGCGCATGCAGCATAAACCGGTGACCTTTCTGCGTCATGGCCTACAATGTCCCTGTGATTCGCGCAAGACATCAGCTCACCTTCCAGGGCTTCCTGGTCGCGGCCCTGCTGACGGCCGCCGTCATCACGGCTTCGCCGCTTATCGATGCCACGGGCTTCCCGCTCACCGCGATTCTCAGGGGCGTCGTGGGGCTGCTGGCCCAGGCCTTCCCGTTCCTGCTCATCGGCGTGCTCGTCTCCGGCGCGATAGCCGCCTTCCTGACGCGCGATTTCATCGAACGCCGCTTCCCAAAATCCCTCGGTGCAGGCATGGCCGTATCGCTGGCCGCCGGATTCGCCATGCCGGTGTGCGATTGTGCGACGGTGCCGGTGTTCGCCCGCATGGTGCGCAAAGGCATTCCACTGCCCAGCGCTGTAGTGTTTCTGTGCGCGGCACCAATCATCAACCCTGTCGTGATCTGGTCCACCTGGTTCGCCTTCCCCGACCGGCCTGCGCTGACCTTCGAGCGCGTCGGCCTGGGCATACTGGTGTCGTTGGTGATTGGCATGAGCTACGCGCTGTTTCCTCCTCGCGCCGACATGCTGCGTTCAGGAATCGATAGCGCCTGCATGCACGGCAATAGCCACCGCTCCCCCGATTGCACAGATGACTGTGCAGCCGCTTGCGCAACCGATCACACAGCGACCAACACCGGCACAACGATTAACAACACCGGCACAGGCATCAGCGTTATGGCACGTATCGTCGCCATGCTGCAGCACGCGCATGACGATCTCTTCCGCGTCGTGCCCTACATGCTCGTCGGCATCGCCCTCGCCTCATCCATCCGCGTGCTGTGGGGCGCGAATCCGCCCGCATGGCTCACCAGCCACGGCATGACGCTCTCCATCCTGCTCATGATGGGCCTGGCGTTCCTCAGCTCGCTGTGCTCGACTTCGGACGCGGTGATCGCGCGTGGCTTCTCCACCGTATTCCCGGTTCCTGCGCTGCTCGGTTTCCTCGTATTCGGCCCAATCATGGACGTCAAGAACGTGCTCATGCTCTCGTCGATGTTCTCCCGACGCTTCGTCGTGCGCCTCGCCGTGACGGCGGCCGTAGTCGTTTTCGTGGTGACCATGCTGTTCGCAGGGGTGGTTCGCTGATGACGGCGACGAAAGTGGCAGCGTCACCCGTGAATAACGCCACGCAGCATCAACGCGTCCAGCCCAACGCCATCGACCGCATCGAAGGATTGGCCTTGTTTGCATTCGCTGTGGCTATCGCAGCGTTTGTGGCGTCTGGACGCTATATCTCCTTCGTGACGCCGCGCACCGTGCCATACCTCGTATTCGCCGCAATCGTGCTGCTGATACTTGCACTGGCAGCCTGGTTCGGCGTTTTCAACTGCACCAAGGCTTCGCTGATTCGCATTCTGATCGTGGTGGTGCTGCCGACCTTGCTGCTATCGCTGCCAATCGACTCCGCCAGCTCCGCAATGACGGGCACGAATCGCGCCATCGCCATCAATTCCTCGCAATCGGCCAAGCTGCCGGGGCTGAACGCCGCAACGAAAACCATCACGATACGCAATGACGATTTCGGTTCATGGTTCGATCGCATCGATCGCAACTCCGACCAGTACCTCGGCTACACCATCATCGTCGAAGGCTCCGTCACGCGCGATTCGTCGGTGAATTCGTCGCAGTTCTCGCTTTCGCGCATGCTCATGACCTGCTGCGTGCTTGATATGACGCCCTTCGGCTTCGTCGTGGACACTTCGGCGATTAGCACCTCAACGTCAGACACCGCGTCGCCGTCCGCGGCAATGCCAAAAGACAATGCCTGGGTGAAGGTGACCGGCACACTCGCCCGAGGCCGCATCGGAACCGCTTCGCATGGCTACAACGGACTTATTCTCAAGACTCAGTCCATTCATGCCGCACATGAGACCTCCAACGGCTACTTCTACCGCTAGCACCAGTCGCCGTATGACCGTCAGCCTCCATTAGCGTCCGTTTTGCAGCTAACGGAGGGACTATTGGCGTGAAAAGACCACTGACGAGTGCTCAGCGTCCGTTTCGTGCCATTACCCCTTCGCTAGCGCCCAGAGCGAGCCACCTGACCTTCGCGCTGGTGGGCCGCTGCTGTCGCCGAACCGTTGACGATATCCAGCGAGGTGAGTGCGGACGCCGCTGACGGCACGGAAGCCGAGGCAGCGGTGTTCGACGCCGAGCTCTTGGCATCGCCCTGTTTGCCATTGCTGCCAGCAATGGCAGCTGCGTTCTTCACTCCGGGCAGAGTCATGAAATCGGTGTTTTCCAGATAGTGCTTGCCTGCGGTGATGTCGTATTGGATGAGCTTGTAGTCGTTGAGCATCTGCTTGGTGGGTGCGTCGAAGCTGCGCGCGTCCATGGGATTGCCCTGCGCATCCAGATAAATGGTCTGCCCGGCGGGAATGCGCGACCAGCCTTGGATCTTGTTGACCACAGGAGGCTCCATAGCGCTGATCTTGCCATGCAGGAGCGTCAGGAAGGCGATGTACGGCGAAACCTTGGCATTCATATGCTCCGCGGTCTGGGCCATGAAGAAGTTCGGCGAGGAGTAGGCGCTGTCGTTGAGCTTGGTGCCGGACGAGGCCGAGGCCTGATTCGACCAGATGAAGTAGTCCGTCTCATGCAACGCTATGGAATTGGCGGAGTTGGCCCCCGCCGTCGTGTAGATGCCCGGCAGATGGTCGCCGTAGAACATGACCGTGATGGGCCGGTTCTCACTGTCCAGCGACGAAAGGAAGTCGCTTGTGGAGGCATCCGTGAGGCTCATGCCCTTGGCGTAGGTCTGTATCGCCATGGTCTCATCGCTGCCCAAAGCGGGCGCGCCCTGCCCAGGTGTCGCGACGAACTGATTGTTGTTGTACCAGTTGCTGTACGGCATATGGTTCTGCATGGTGACCAGTTGCACGAAACGGTTGCCCGGCGCGTTCTGCATCCAGTCGGTGACATCCGAGTAGGCCGCGTTGTCGCCTGCGTACGGGCTTGTGTCGATCGGCTTGGAGTTCTTGATGAATTCCGGTCCGCTGCGCGTGTAGAAATGTGGGAATCCGAATTTCTGATAGTTCGTGGACCGTGAGTACATCGATGCCTCATACGGATGGAAGGCGACGGAGTCCTTGCCGCCGTCCCATAGCTGGTTGACGGACGGAGTCCATTGCAGCTTGGGAATCAGCTGCTGATACGGGCTGGTGAGCGAAGAATCGAAGTTAGCCATGCTTAAGCCCGTAAGCGCCTGGAACTCGAGATTCGCCGTGCCGCCGCCGTAGCCGGAGGACAGCATGAGGCCGCTCGTGGTCGTGTCTTTGAGGGAGCGAATGAAGGGCATGGGATCCTCATTGAGATTCAGGCCCGGCACGCGCAGCGGATCGGAGAAGGATTCGGATAGGACGAAGACCACGCTGCTGTCAGTGAGATTCGCAGTGCGCGTGGCGTTGATCGTCTTCGCCTGCGCCTCATAGCGTTTGAGCACGCCCTGCATCGTGGCCTCGCTGTACCCCGCAGGCTCGTCCATAATCTTAGGATTGAGCTGCCGGGAGAAGGCAAGCAGCGTGCCGTTGCGCTGGGAGTCATAGACCGAATCCCACATCGAAGGAATATCGCCCATGCGCTCAGCCAAGGAGTTCGCCCAGCTGCCGACCGTGCCGACTGCGGAAACGAACATCGCCACGACGAGTCCGGGCACCAGAACGCCCACGATCCGCGCTGCAGCACCGGCCTTCCCGCTGCCGCGATGCTCGATGATCTTGCCCTTGCGCAAGTCGAAATGATTGGCCAGCACGCACAGCGCAATGAAGACGAGCATGCCAATCGTGACGTTGATGATTATTCCTGTTGAGCCGGAGGGCAGGAAGGTGGCGATATCACCGGCATTGGAATTCAGGAAGTCAAAGTCGGTGGGCAGCAGAGCTTCGTAGCGCGACTGCACTTTGAAGCGCTCGACAAGCGAGAAAATCATCCATGCCGTCATCACGACCGGCGTAGCAACCCAGAAACGGTTGATCAGAAACAGGACAGCCAGATATACCAAAGCCAGCAGCGCCAGATTCAGGACGAAGACGTAGCGCTGCTGCGTCCACATCTTCACGATGAAATCCCATAGGCCGGCCAGCGGCTCAGGCAGCGCGGAACCAGTGGTGGATACGGACACTCCCCATTGCATCATGCCGACACCGACGATGCTGAAGAGCAGGAAGAGCACAGCGTATGTCCACGACGAGAAGCGCGTCGCTCCAGCAGGCACGGATGCGCCGCTGCCTTTTTTCGTGTTGTCGCTGCCGTGCCCGTCCTGCTCGCCGCTGTTCTCGAAGCCGTCCTCGCTACCGTCCACGGCAGCGTCCACAGCATCATTCACACGGGGATTCTTGTCCGCGTCGTGCTGCGTATCAGCATCGTTGCGCGGCTCCTGCGCGAAGGCATCATCGTGCGCATGCTGCTCCTCGTTGCCGTGCTTCTGAACGGATTGCAGACCCTCGACATCACTCATTCGGCTGCCGTTTCCTTCCTGTGCATCTGTGTACTCCAATGCATGGTATTCCAATGCGTGGTATTCCAAGCGTGTGCGCCCGCATATGCATGCTGGACGCGAGCCGTGCTCACGCCATTGCTGCCATTCGTGTCATCGTCGTCATAGTCATCATCACCGGTATGCCCGATACCTTCGTTGCGGTGGCGCTGAAAATTGCACATACCGCACGATTGTCCCCGACCTGCACGACATAGGAATGACATCGGAGATCACTGAATCCTGGCTGTATGAATGCGGTGCACACGCATGAGGCGCCCCGGGTGACTTCCCGGGGCGCCTCATATGCAACGCTTATATCGCTGCCGTTTACGAACTACTCGCCTGCCTCGCGCACGGCCTCTTTGACGTCGTTCTTCGCTTCAGTCGCCTTCTTCTCGGCTTCAGCCCCAGCGACATTGACATTCGCCTTCACCTCGTCGAATGCGTCAGCGGCCTTGTCCTTGAGATCCTTGGTTGAATCGGCAATCTTGTCGCCGGCGTCCTTTGCGAAATCCTTTGCGTCATCCAGTATTCCCATGATTCCTCCTTTGGTCACAACCTCGTTGATAGCAGTTTCCTAGTAATCGTTCCCTGCCACCATGCAACGCTTACGCATCCTTGTGCATCAGTGGCCTGGAACTGGCGTACCAGTCGAATTTCCCGACCTTCACGATATGCATTACGATAGCCAACAAACGACGTTCGCGCAGCCTTCAGCCATGCTTATGTGCTGCCAGCGTACAGTGGTGAAGACCTTGTGCGGATGGGAATAAACGAGGTGGATACTGAGGATACTGAGCTTCCGCTAGCTCCTCACCAGCCCCCTACCGGCCTCTCACTAGCGCTGCGCCAGGTCAGGATGCTGCCATTGCCCGGTGTCGGCAAGCGCGGGCCCGTGGTTGTAATCGACCAGACGCCAGCGCAGCTCGCCATCTGATGCCGCACAAGGGACCAGTCTGGCCCAGTGGGCATTGCGCATCGAGATGACTCCGATGAAATCCGCATCGACTTTGTCCAAGCGAAGCATGACCTGCAGAGTCTGCGCGATCCACGCCCCATGCGAGAAAACGAATAGGTCGGCGTTCTCGCCGGCCTCGGCAGACCAGTCCAGCAGAGCAGCGGCGCCGCGTGCGCCGACATGCTGCTTGCTTTCCGCGCCGTGCCTCAGCTCGCCGCCGGTCATCTGCACCCATGAGCGGTAGTCCTCGGGGAATTGCTGCGCCAGCTCCTTGGCGGACATGCCTTCCCATTCGCCGAAGTTGCGCTCCCGCACGCGCTGATCGGTGTGCACTTCAAGGCCGAGCGAATCGGCGAAGGCGTGCGCCGTCTGGCGGGCACGGCCCAGGTCGGAGCTGACGACGAAGCGGCTGTCGGCACCCGTCTCAGGCTGGACGTAAAGCTGCTGCAGCGCCTGCGCCGTTTGGCGCACCTGCCACTGGCCTACCTCGTCGAGCGGAATGTCGATCTGGCCTTGGATGCGATTGGCGGCATTGTACGCAGTGCGGCCATGGCGCACCAGCGTAATCGAGCGGACATGCTGTGTCTCAGGCATTTCATCCCTTTCTCGTAGCGGGCGCGGCGACATGTGTGGCGAAAGCCCTAGTGACTGGTAGTCCTAGTCTTGAGCCTCGCGCATTTCGGGCGCATCGTTCGTATCGTTCGCTTCCTGCGGCGTGGCAGGCAGCTCAAGATCAATCTGCGGGCAGTCCTTCCATAGCCGTTCAAGGCCATAGTAGGCGCGGGCCTCCTCATGCATGATATGCACGACGAAATCTCCGTAGTCGAGCAGCACCCATTGCGCCTCGGCGAGTCCTTCGCGCTCACGCGGCTGCAGCTTCTCGGCATGCAGATAGAGATCCTTTTCGATCTCCTGTCCCACGCCCAGCACCTGCCGCTCGTTCGAGGCGGTGACGATGAGCATGATCTCGGTGATGCCGAGCAGATTGCTCACGTCGAAGGCGACGATATCCGTGGCCTTCAAGCGGTCTGCAGCTGCTGCGGCGATGCGCACGGCCGCGATGGTATTGGATTGTGCGCTCATGCCGCCACCGTTTCTGTTGTCTGTGCTGCCTGTACTGACTGTACTGATTGTGTCGTTCCCACTGATTTCCTTAATCTTCGCAAGTTGCGTCGTTACCGCAAGTCGCGTCGTTCCTGTGATTTGTGCTGTTTTCACTATTATTCTCGTTCCCAGCTTGGCTTCCAGCCTTCGACGATATGCTGCGTGTTCTCCGAGTAGACCATCGCGCCGTCCGGCGTCTCATGGCGCACGACCGAGCCGGCGCCCGTAGTGACATCGTCGCCCACTTCGACCGGCGCGACGAAGAGATTGCCCGCGCCCACATGGACGTTCGAGCCGATGCGGGTGTGGTGCTTGTGCACGCCGTCGTAATTGGCAGTGATGGTGCCGCCGCCGATATTCGTATGCTCGCCCAGGTCGGCGTCGCCCACATAGCTCAGGTGCGGCACCTTGGTGCCTGCGCCGATATGCGCCTTCTTCATCTCGACGTACGCGCCGGCCTTCGAGTCTGCGCCGAGGTCGTTGCCCGGGCGCAGGTAGGTCCACGGGCCGATGTTCGCGGATGCGCCGATATGCGATTCCTGCACTCGCGAACGCTCCACGGTAGCGCCCTCGTCAATGGTCGCGTCGATAAGCGTCGTATACGGGCCAATGACGGCGTTTTCGTGCACGACGGTATGGCCCTGCAGGAAGCAGCCGGGCAGCACGGTCACGTCAGCGTCCAGCGTCACCTCGTCTTCAATCCAGGTCGTCTGTGGATCGAGTATCGTCACGCCCCGGCGCATCCAGTCCTCGCAGATACGGACGTTGTGCTGCCGGGCGAGCGAAGCCAGTTGCACGCGGTCGTTGACGCCTTCCACGCTCAATGGATCCGTGGCCTCGTAGGCGCCAACCCGGCCATGCCCGCGCGCGACTTCCAGCGCGTCGGTCAGGTAGAACTCGCCCTGCGCGTTGCTGTCGTCAAGGCCTGCGACAGCTTGCGTCAGCACGGCGGCATCGAAGACGTAGACCGAGGTGTTCACCTCGTGCACCGCCAGCTCGCTGCGGTTGGCGTCCTTCTGCTCGACTACGCGCAGCACGCCACCGTCGTTGCCGCGGATGATGCGGCCGTAGCCGGTCGGGTCCGCAAGCGTCGTGGTGAGCACCGTGGCATCGTTGCCGCTCTGCGCATGGAAGTCAAGCAGGCTGCGCAGGGTTTCGGCGTCAAGCAGCGGCATATCCGAGGCGGCGATGAGCACCGGTCCCGAAAGCGGCCCGTTGGCATTGAGCTGGTCCATCGCGCATTGCACGGCGCGTCCGGTGCCGGGCACGTCGTCCTGCATGACGATTTCGACATCCGCGTTGTAGTCCTGCGCCGCCTGCGACACGCGCTGCGCCTGGTAATGCACGACGACGGCGAGCGTGTCGGGGCTTTGCGCGGCGACAGCGGACATGACGCGTTCTAGGAATGTGCGCCCAGCGAATTCGTGCAGCACCTTGGGCTTGGCTGAATGCATGCGCGTGCCTTCTCCGGCGGCGAGAATGATTGCGGCGGACAACACCATATGGTCATATCTCCAATTCTTCGGTTTGCACCCGTAAGAGCACCGGCCCCGAACCGCCGCGCTGTCGCGCGCGTTGCAAGTTCGAGAACCGTAACGTTCCCCCACCTGGATTCGAACCAAGACTAAGGGTTCCAAAGACCCGTGTGCTGCCATTACACCATGGGGGATCAGCAAGGTTAACTTGCCAAGTGATTATTATGCCATACCCCGCGACCTATGACGCGCCGCATGCCGCAACACCGGCAGTGCAACGCACAGGGTCATGCGAACAGGAAGCCCTGCCCGTGATGCTCGGGATAGGTGTCGAAGAGCTCGGCCACCGAGCCGTCCTCGAACACGGCGCGGATGGCGCTGGCCAGCAGCGGGGCGATGGAGAGCACCGTCAGCCCATCCCAGCGCTTGGAATCGTCGATCGGCACCGTGTCGGTGACCACGACTTCGCGCGCGCCGGACTCCTTGAGCCGTTCGATGGCCGGCCCGGAGAAGACGCCGTGCGTGGCGACGACCGTGACCGAGTGCGCGCCGGACTCCTTGAGCACGCTGCATGCGCCAGCTATCGTGCCGGCGGTGTCGATCAGATCGTCGACGAGCACGCAGTCCTTGCCCTCAACGTCGCCGACGATGCGATGGGCGACAGCCTGGTTGGGTCGGGTGATGTCGCGCGTCTTGTGCACGAAGGCGAGCGGGCCGCCACCCAAGCGCTGCGCCCACTGCTCGGCGACGCGGATGCGCCCGGCATCGGGCGAGACCACGGTGACATTGTCGAGCTTGTCGGCGAAGCGGTCGCGAATGTAATCGACCAGCACGGGCATGGCAATGAGATGATCCACCGGGCCGTCGAAGAAGCCCTGCGACTGCGCGGCATGCAAATCCACGCTCATGATGCGGTCGGCACCGGCCGTTTTGAGCAGATCGAAGACCAGGCGGC
This sequence comes from Bifidobacterium tibiigranuli, assembly GCF_022655035.1. Lineage (GTDB taxonomy): Bacteria > Actinomycetota > Actinomycetes > Actinomycetales > Bifidobacteriaceae > Bifidobacterium > Bifidobacterium tibiigranuli_A. Next base: position 316,526 of record NZ_JALCUA010000002.1, read on the forward strand.
AGGAGATGGGCTCGCGGCCCAGATGCTTTTTGTCCTGGCGCGAATAGCCTAGCAGCGGGCATACGGCGGTTATGGAGCGAGCGGAGGCGCGCTTGAGCGCGTCGATCATGATGAGCTGCTCCATGATCGACTTGTTGACCGGATTGGCGTGGCTCTGCAGCACGAACACATCGGCACCGCGCACCGATTCGGTGTAGCGCACATACATCTCGCCGTTGGCGAAGTCGTATGCCGTGGTCTCCAGGACGTCGATGCCAAGCTGACTGGCGACGTCGGCAGCCAGCTTGGGGTGCGCCCTGCCGGTAACGAGTATGAGGTTCTTATCGGGCTTGCCTGCGAGGATGGCGCTCACCGTATCTCCAAACGTTGTTCGCTGAAGTGGACTCAACCCATACTAACCGCGTCCGCAGACCGCTCGACACGGTCGACAGGCGCGCAGCGGGGCCTTCATAAGGCTGCTCAGCCTTGGTACAGGCCATGTTTGCCGATGTATTGCACCACGCCGTCCGGCACGAGATACCACACCGGTTCTCCACGCGAGGCACGGCCGCGCACGTCGGTCGAAGAGATGGCCAGCGCGGGGATCTCCAAGGCGTCGACCTTCTTCGAGATCGGGATGGAAGCCGTCTGCGGCTGGGAATATCCGGGCCGGGTGACGGCCACGAAATGCGCCAGATCCCACATGCCGCCGGCGTCCTTCCAATGCAGGATCTCCGCAACGGCGTCGGCCCCGGTGATGAAGTACAGCTCCGCATCGGGGTATTCGGCGTGCAGGTCACGCAGCGTGTCGATGGTGTAAGTGATGCCGGGCCGGTCGATGTCGACCCGCGACACGGTGAACTGGGGGTTGGATGCAGTCGCGATCACCGTCATCAGGTAGCGGTCCTCGGCGTTCGTGACCTGCTTGTCCAGCTTGAATACAGGCCTGCCAGTAGGCACGAAAATGACTTCGTCCAGGTCGTAGACCCACGCGACTTCGGAGGCGGCGACCAAATGGCCGTTGTGAATCGGGTCGAAGGTGCCGCCCATGATGCCGATGCGCGGGCGGTCATGCCGGTTGCCGCGCGTTGATCTCCGAGCGCGGCGGGCGTTGTACTGCGGCAGCGAAAGCTCGGACATGCGGCGTTCTTCGCCAGCCGACGGGCCGGCAGAGCCGCTGCCTGAAGCACCGCCCGAGGCACCGCCTGGGGAATCCACCATATACCGTCTGGGTCTGGATACTCCGCCGCCTGCGCTACGAGTCATGCTGCGCGCCCGTCCATATCGCTGGATTGCCTGGTTTCACGCTGCTCGTCGGCATGCTCGGTCTGCCGCTCGATGCCTTCGGCGCTGGCATCCACGTCCGGGGAGTCGATCTTGCCCATGTCCTCGTTCCATTCCTCCTGCACGACCTTGCTGATCTCGTCAAAGGTCGGCAGCGGGAAGTCCGGCTGGAACAGGCGGCGCACCTGAGCCACGCAATCGGTGATCTGCACCAACGTGTCGCTCATGGCATCAACTTCGCCCTTGCCCTCCTGCGCGGTGAAATCGGCGATATGCTGCTCCATAATCGCCATGAGTTTTCTGACCGTGTCGAATTCATGGCTTTCCAAATCGCGCACTTCGGGCGAATCATTGTCAGGCCAGCCGATGAGCACTGCATCCGCATATTCGAGCGCGGCACGCTGCGAGGCCGAGGCGATGCCGTCCTCGACTTGCACCAGGAACACATAGCGCACGATGCTGAGCCGTTCGGAGGCGATTTTCAACCACAGCCGCTGATCGTTCAAATCGACGCCGCGTTTGACGGCCAGCTGCTCGGAAGCGCTCAGCTCCGCCGTACCCGTATCTGACATACCTGTCATATCGGCCTTATCTGCCTGCGCGTTTGCGATTTCCCCGGTTTCCTCGCCTTCCCCGCTCATTGACGCACCTGCCCGTTGCCGTAGCCGATCCACTTGGTGGTCGTCATCTCCTGCAAGCCCATGGGGCCGCGCGCATGCATCTTCTGCGTGGAGATGCCCAGTTCGGCACCGAAGCCGAACACGCCGCCGTCGGTGAATCTTGTGGAGGCGTTGACCATGACCACCGCCGAATCGATGCGCTCGGTGAACTCCCCCGCCGCGCCGTAATCCTCGGTGAGTATGGATTCGGTATGCCCAGTCGAATGCGCATTGATATGCGCGATCGCCTCGTCCAACGAATCCACGACTTTGACGCCCATGATGAGCGCGAGATACTCCGTGTCCCAGTCCTCGGCGGTTGCGCGTTCCAGCTTGAGCCCCTGAATGTCGCTCTTCGACACAATCTCGTACGAGCGCTCATCGACCCGTAGCGTCACCCCGGCCTGGGCGAGCGCCTGCGCGGCAACCGGCAGGAAAGCCTCGGCGACATCGCGGTGCACGAGCAGCTTCTCCGCCGCATTGCACACGCCGACACGCTGGGTTTTCGCGTTGATGATAATGGGCACGGCCTTGTCCAAATCGGCCGCGCGATCGACATAGATATGCACGTTGCCGGCTCCGGTTTCGATGACCGGAACCTTGGACTGCTCGACCACCGCGCGGATAAGCCCTGCTCCCCCGCGCGGCACCAGCACATCGATATGCCCGCGCGCCTGCATCATCGCCGTGGCGCCCATTCTGCCGAACTCATCGACCGAGGCGACCAGCGCCGCCTCGAAGCCATGCGCCTGCAGCACCTCGCTGACAACCTGCAATGTGGCGGCATTGGTGCGCTGCGCGGCATGCCCGCCCCGCAACAGCACCGCATTGCCCGATTTGAGGCACAGCGAGGCTACATCAACCGTGACGTTCGGACGGGCCTCGTAGATCATGCCCATCACGCCCATCGGCACGCGTATCTGGTTGAGCCGCAGGCCGTTGGGCAGCGTGTAGCCGCGCACCGTCTGGCCCAAAGGGTCCGGCAACGTCGCCACATGGCGCACGCCCAGCGCTGCCGCGCCGACACGTTCGACGTCGAAGCGCAGCCGGTCGAGCTTGCCGGCATCCATGCCCGAATCGAATGCGGCCTGCATGTCCAGCTCATTGGCGGCAGCTATCTCGTCCGCATGCGCGTCCAAAGCGTCGGCAAGGGCTGCGAGCAGTTCGTTTCTCGCTTCGCCATTCGCCCGGCCGAGCGTCGCTTGGGCTTGCGCGGCAGCATCCGCCAGCGCGCAGACCTGCCCGAAGACATGCGCATCCAGCTCATCCGGTTCCCGCTTCGCGCCCGTAGACTGTGCCAACTGTGCAGACTGTGCCGCAGCCTGTGCCGTTGTGGCTTGTGTCGCTATACGCCCGCCTGATTGTGTGCTCTCGCCTGTAGTCATACCCCACAGCGTACCTCAGGATGGTCTGCGTTTCGAGCCGTTTCCTTGAGGCGCTGAAATCACATTGCAATCACACTGCAATCACGAAGTGCGCACATCATGCGATGCTTCTGTCGGCGGTGTTTCTGCAGCAGCATTCCGGCAGCGACGTCTCGATGAACTGCGCATCAATCAGCCGAGCCAGGCTGGACCAAGGGCGAACCAACGACTGGACCAACGCCGGACCAGTGATGCCGCTAAACTGGGAAGACGTTAATCCGATTTCCCAGTTACCAAGGACGAGACGTGAACACCTTCCACAGCACACGCGGGGTCAATGATGCCATCAACGGAGAGGCACTGCGTTCAACGGCGCTGAGCGCAAAGCAGGCCATCCGGCGCGGCTTGGCCGAGGACGGCGGCCTGTTCGTCACCGATGCGCTGGGCGAGCGAACGGTTGATGTGGCAGCGCTGGTCGGCAAGTCCTATCAGGAGATCGCCGCCGCCGTGCTCGGCGCGCTGCTTGACGACTTCGACGAGGACGAACTCGCGCAGTGCATCGCCGAGGCGTACGGCTCGCAGTGGTCCGATGCAGCAATCACGCCGCTCAAGCCCTTGGGCGACGATTACGTGCTGGAACTGTTCAACGGCCCCACCTGCGCCTTCAAGGATGTGGCGCTGCAAATTCTGCCGCGTTTCATGGCGCGGACCACTCCTGCCGGCGGCGACGCCCAAGAGAAGATCATGATTCTGACCGCCACCTCGGGCGACACGGGCAAGGCGGCACTCGCCGGGTTCGCTGACGCGCCGGGAACCGGCATCACGGTCTTCTACCCCGAAGGCAAGGTCAGCGAGATCCAGCAGCTGCAGATGACCACGCAGGCCGGCTCCAATGTGAACGTCTGCGCGGTGCGCGGCAATTTCGATGATGCGCAGAGCGCCGTCAAGGAGCTGTTCTCCGACACGGAGCTGTCTCAAGAACTCGGGCAGGAGCATCATGTGGTGCTCTCCTCCGCGAATTCCATCAACGTCGGCAGGCTCGTGCCGCAGGTCGTGTACTACTTCTCGGCCTACGTGCAGCTGGTCGAGCGCGGCGCGATAACGCTGGGCGATGGCGTGGAATTCTGCGTGCCGACCGGCAACTTCGGCGACGTGCTCGCCGGATATTATGCCAAGCTGCTGGGCCTGCCGGTCAAGCATCTCATCGTCGCTAGCGACAAGAACAACGTCCTCTTCGACTTCCTGACAACTGGAACATACAACCGTCAGCGGCCGTTCTATCAGACGATTTCGCCCTCGATGGACATTCTCGTCTCTTCGAATCTCGAACGCATGCTCTATTACATGGCCGACAAGGATCCGCGACTGATTCAAATGCTCATGAGCGACCTCAAGGAGTGGGGCGCGTTCGAAGTACCCGAACCGCTGCTGGCCAAGATCCGCACGCTTTTCGGCACCGGCTGGGCCGACGAAAGCCAGGTGCGCGAGGCAATTCACGACTGCTGGGAGAGCAACAACTACGTTATTGATCCGCACACCGCCTGCGGCTACTTCGTCATGCAGCGCATGCCGCGCGACCCGGCAGTGCCGCGCGTGCTGCTGAGCACCGCCAGCCCGTATAAGTTCCCCCGCGTCGTCGATGAATCGCTTGGTCTCGACGCCTCCGGCAGCGACTTCGACTGCATGGACACGCTTGCCGCCGCCACCGGAACAGTCGCGCCGAAATCCCTGCGCGACCTAGAGCACGCCCAGCCCCGCTTCGACGGTGCCATCGACATCGACGCCATGCGCGACGCCGTCAAGGATGCTGCTGCCAAGCTATGAATAGCTGGGTGAGTCTTATGCGCCTTGCCGTCGTGCCCGCTCGGCTCTCACGGAGCCGATGAGAGCGTTGAGGTCATCTTCGTTGCTAAGGCCCGCCTCGTCAGCGGCACCGGCAAAGGCATTCTGTGCCTGGCTCAGCGCATCGAGGTTGGAGCTTCGCAGCGCTACAGAGCCATCATCCATGCGTACGAACAGCACCTTGTCACCAGCATGTATGCCCACTGCCTCGCGCACATCAGCAGGAATGGTGATTTGGCCCTTGGCTGTGACCTTAGCCATATCAATTACAGCAGTCATAATAATCTCCTTATAAGTAAGGAATTCCTTACTTACATTGTATCGGGGATATATCCAATGAAAACACACTTTCAGCCGCATGCAGAATACGTAAAATCCAAGTAGGACCGTTCGGACCAATCGTCGAGCAGCGCCATCGATGTAACACAGGGGTATAGAGCTCTTATAGTTCCTTGTTGCGATTGATGCGAGTCGAAATTGACAACGAGACAGCGACCACAGCGGCGACAAATGCCACAGCGATAAACACGGTTAGCAGCGTTGAGACGAAGATGCGCGTCGTCAGCCACGCTATGACGGCGGCTATCTGATTTTCGAGCATGAAGCCTCCGACAAGCGCGACGCATATCAGTAGCATGAATATCAGGACGATAATCTGCGCAATTTTCGCGGAGGAGAATTGATACATCAACGGCATCAGGACGGCCTGCGTGACCATGCATGCACCAAAGAGGCCTACCTTAGCTATCAGTGCAGCCTGTGTTATCGCTCCTGTGCCAAACATAGCGAGTAAAAGCACGCAGAGCGCAAATTCAGTTACCGCGATTATGTCCACAATGAATATCAGCAGATAGCGCCCCGCAACTTGAGTATCACGCGAAACTGGCAATATTGCGTTAATTCGCCGATGGTCATTCTGGTCCTCCCGCACGAACATGGTCATCGTGAGAGATGCGGTAACCATTGCTATCTCAGCCATGATCACGCCCATCAGCAAATCCAAAGCCCCCTGTCCGAGCAATTGTCTAAACAGCAGACCGAAGAAGAGAGGAAGCACAGCCAAGGCAATTATGGTCGGAAGACCGTCTGATATCAGCCGCAGAGCGTCTAAACGCATGGTTTTAGTGATACCGTTCATCGCGAATTCTCCTTTATGTTGGTAAGCCTGATGATGTCGTCAATCGACACTGGCTCAATTGCCAGATGCGCGTTGCCGGCTCGCAGCTTCTCTGCAGCAGACACCGACACCAGTGCATCGAAGCCCGTAGCATAATGGTGAGCCCCCAGTGCCCGGCCTTGCAGCAACTCGAACTGCTCCGGACCGCCTTTGACCAGTCGGAAGGAATCTTCGAACTCGTCCTTGGGGCCGCTGTGATACAACCGCCCGCCGGTAATGTAGGTAATGAAGTCGGCAGCGTGCTCGAGGTCGTCTGTGATATGCGTGCTGAAGAGCACGCTGTGCGCCCCGTCTTCGGTGTACTCGTGCAGGATGTCCATCAGCTCGTCCCGGCCGAGCACATCCAAGCCGCTCGTCGGCTCGTCGAGGATTAGCAGTTTCGCGTCGTGGCTCAGCGCCACGGCGAGCATGAGCTTCATCTGCATGCCGCGTGAGAGTTCTTTGACCTTTTTGCGTTCGTTAAGGCCGAATCGACGCAGATAGCTGTCAAACGTCGACTGTTCCTATGCAGCATACATTGGCGCCATTGCCCGCCCGACTTGGCGCACCGTCCACGCTTCGATGAAGTAGTGCGCGTCGAAAACGATGCCAAGCTCATTCTTGATTGCCTCCTCATCACGGATATTGTCCATGCCGAGCACGGATATCGAGCCTGCGTCACGTCGGATCATGTTGAGGATGAGCTTGATGAGCGTGGATTTGCCCGCGCCATTCGGCCCGATCAGCCCCATGATGTAGCCAGCGGGCAGATCGAAGGTTATATCCCTCAACGTAAAGCCCGAATCATAACGTTTCGTAGCGCCATCGATGCTCAGCGCGAGCGGCACTGAACCTTGCACTACGCCTTGCAGCTTATCGACCGTCATGCGCGTTCCTTTCTTCTTCGCCTGCCTCCGCGCCGACCGATGCCGCCCCACCATCGCCTGTAGGCATGGGAGCATCGCGGTAGGCCGCTTCAAGCATGTCGAGCAGATCAAGCAGCGGTACGTCGGCAGCCTTGGCGGCCATGCTGACCTGCAGCAGGCTGTCGGCGATGCGCCGCGATAATTGCTCGCGCATCACCTCGTTGCCGCGCTGCAGCACAAACGTGCCTTTGCCTTGGATATTGCGCACCACGCCCTCGTCCGCCAGCTCGTTATATGCCCGGGTGACGGTGAGCACGGAGATGCGCAGCTCCTTGGCGAGCTTGCGTAGGGAAGGCAGGGCCTCCCCCGGCGCCAGTTCGCCCGAAAGGATGGCGGCGCGTATCTGCTGCTTGATTTGCTCGTAAATCGGTTTGCCGGACACGGATGAGATGATCAGTTTCATCATGTCCTTTCTTGTAGTCTGCTGAATTCAACCATTCGGCAGCACTGTTATGCTGCTTTGCATAACAATATAACAGTTACATCAACTGTGCAAGTCGAGAACATAACAGTTTTGAAAAGGTCATGAATACGTGCCCTGCCCCATCTTTTTGGCACAGCTAGACGCCGTATCGACACGTACTGATTTATTAATAGATACATTTGTGCATCTTATAGGGATGGTATATGCTATCCACCAGCAGGATACATAATTGTATCTTGCAGAAAGAACTGTATATGAAATATGATAAGCTGAACATCAATAGACATATTGCCTTACAGCAATTCCTGAAACGAGTTGCATGATGGGCAAGGAACTCACGAACCCATTCATGGCAACGCCAATTGAGAATCCGCTCGGGTCCGACGAAGTGCGTGCGCCCGCAGAAATCGCGCAGGCTTCCGGCATCATGCTGCAAGGCAGATGGCTTAAATCATTCGCCTTCACGACCGATGTTGCGGTTATTCACAATACCAACGCGGATGCGATTCTGGCGGTATATCCGTTCACTGGCCAGCCGGTCATCAACCAGGCTATCTTGTCGGTGGCCCAGGCTCCAGTATTCATTGGAGTTGGCGGAGGAACTACCGCAGGGCCGCGTGTGCTTGAACTGGCTATGTTCGCCGAAATGCAAGGAGCGGCCGGCGTGGTTCTGAACTCGCCAATTGACGCGGAAACTGTCAGCAGGGTCGCAGCCATCGTGCACGTTCCCGTCGTGGCCACGGTAACCGGGTGGAATAGTATGGTGGGGCGGAAGATCGACGCCGGAGCCCGCATCATCAACGTTGCTGCAGGCAAAGATACCCCGGAAGTGGTCGCCCGCATCAAAGAGCTATACCCCAGCATTCCGTTGATTGCCAGCTCCGGAGGCTCACCGGAATCAATCCGGTCCACCATGAACGCAGGAGCCAACGCGCTTTCATGGACTCCTCCGAGCGTGGAGAACCTGCAGAAGGAAATGATGCGACATTATCGCAAAGGCGAATCCGCCCATGGCAACAAGGCTACAGATTCTTCCCCGACGCACCGCATGAGCGGCGATAGCGCACATGCCTTCCCTGACACACATGACGTCATAGACACACATACAACCCACGAGCCCCGGCATAAACTCCGCAATCAGATCGATATCGACGAATGTTAGCAGCGCGAGATGGTTTATTCATCCCTACTGTTTACCGACGATAGCGTCTTCGGCCTTTTCGAGAGGCTTCTCATAGACCGTTTATCATGATTCATTCGAATGGTGCGTCAATGCGTATGTCCAGATTATTTTCCGAATGGGATAATTGTCCGTCTATTGGTATCCGTCCACTTTTCGCGGCGCCCAAACGAGTTCGTCGGCAACGCAAGCATGAAAGCGGCAGCGATCATGCCAACAAAAGGTACGAATGCTATGAAGAAAAAGAATCCTGATCTTCCAATATCATGGAAACGGTGCCATACCAACGACAGTTGGGCAACAAGCAACACGAGTTGGATCAGCCATACAACGGTTGAGACCACCGCCCCAGGCATCGAAAAGAACGGTTCTTCACCGCTTCCCACCACCACTTGCCACAACTCGGTAAGCACTAGGTTGACGACGAGCAGCATCAACTGGACCCACCAGAATTCTGATCGAGAAGCATAGCCCCGGAAGCGAAGCGCCTTCTGCACGAAACGAGTCACGGCTTGCCGAAAAGAGGCACCGTACCACGCTTCGGTTATCAACGGCTTCACAGAGTTGACTCGTCGTTTCCATTGCGAGCCGCTTTGTCGCCAGTTCTCATTTTGCTGTGGTGCCTTATACGACACGATTTGCCATCCTGTTCAAGGTTCGCATGGCGACTTGCATCGTCATTCCGATGGAGACACCCGAATTGTTTAGATGCATGAATGTATCTCCAAATCGAGATGGTAACCCCTTCCTGTAAGATACGCAAGTGAGTCTTGAAGGAGGCAGACATGGAAACCCGAGCACCCACGACACGGCGACGCCATGGTTCGGATTTGGAGGGAGACATTCTCGATGCGGCGTGGCGACAAATTCTCGAACAAGGGCTTGACAGTCTGACATTCGAGTCAGTGGCTGCTCGCGCTCGCACATCTCGCCCGGTGCTCTACCGACGTTGGCCGACACGCGAGGAACTCGCGGCCGCAGCGTTACGCCGTCAGCTCTCCGCGCACAATCTATCTCTCCCCGATACCGGTTCGTTGCGAGGCGATGTCATCGCGCTTCTTCATGAGGCGCTCGACAGTAAAATCAGTGTGGCTTCGCTGGTTGCAGCGATGGGAGTTTTTCCTGAACGGCACCCTACACGTTTCGCGACGTTACGCGACCAAGTTCTCGCCCACGGAACTCCTGTTATGACCATCCTGCTCAGCAGAGAGCGCGAGCGCGGGGAGCTGTCGGTCGATATTCCCAAATGCGTCGCCGATCTTCCCCTGCGCTTGCTGAGGGACGAAATTCTCATTGCCGGACGACACGTCGATGACGACGCCATAACGTCCATCGTCGACGATATTTTTCTTCCGCTCATCCGTGCATACCAGCACGGACTACATTACGGTGGCAACACAATGTCCTCTCCTGAAGCTGGCACGCATCAGGCAGATATACGCATGGACTCGAGTCCACAGAGCGAGAATCGAACAAGACCATGACCACACTGCTGCTCGCCATCATCGCAGTGCTTGTCGTCACCGCAGCGGCCGATCTGCTCTCCGACAAAATCAGGATTGCCGCGCCCATTTTGCTGCTCGTGCTCGGTGCCGGTGTCGCGCTGATTCCGAACATGCCCCACATCGAAGCCATGCCCGAGTTTGTGCTTACGGTGATTCTGCCGCCGCTGCTGTACTCCTCCGCCGTCAACATGTCGGTCTCCGAATTCCGCCGCAATCTCCTGCCCATCGGCGTGCTCGCCATCGTTCTTGTGGCGCTCTCCTCCGCCGCTATAGGATTCGCTGTCAACCTGCTGGCCCCCGGCGTCGGCATCGCCGCCTGCATCGCCCTCGGGGCCATCGTCAGCCCTACTGACGCCGTGGCTACGGCCATCGTGAAGAAGGCTGGCGTCTCGCAACGAGTCGTGACGATTCTGGAAGGCGAAGGGCTGGTCAACGACGCCACGGCACTGGTGATTCTCAGTTCCGCAGTCGGCGCGATGACCAGCCGAATCAGTGCCGGGCATGTCGTGCTCGACTTCGTTATCGCCGTGGTGGGGGCCGTCGTGATTGGCTGGCTTGTGGGCCGCGTGATGATCTGGCTGCGCTCAAAGATCAACAGCGCCACGCCTGACACCGTGCTTTCGCTGGCCACGCCTTTCGTCGCCTTTCTGCCAGCCGAGTATCTGCACAGTTCAGGCTTGGTGGCGGCAGTCATAGCCGGACTGGTTGCCAGTCATCGCGGTCCGCGATTGCTCACGCCGACGCAGCGCATGTCGAGCAAAACGACATGGGATTCCCTGATGATGATTCTGGAGTCGTCGGTCTTTCTGCTTATGGGCCTGGAACTCACCTCGGTCGTCAGCGATCTCGAAGGGGATTCCTTCGGCTGGCGCTTGGCGCTCAGCGTCGCTGCCATCACACTGGTGCTTACTCTCATCTTGCGTGCCGCCGTGACTATGCCATTGCTCAGCGTGTTAGCGCGCTGGTCTGAGCGCAGGGCGCGTTTCAAGTCTCGCCTGCAACATGCCTCGGAAAAAGTCGGTGCAGCGCTCGATCTGGAAAGCGCGCTGTCACAGCAGGAATCGCAGCAGACCAATGCGACCCACCAAGGGCGGCGTGAACGGTTTCAGCGACGACTCACGCGGCTGGTCTCAGATTTGGACTATCACACCGATCACCCTTTGGGGTCACGCGAAGGAAGCGTCATGGTCTGGGCCGGAATGCGCGGAAGCATCACGTTAGCCGCAGCCCAGACATTGCCCTTGGGCACCGCGCACAGGTCATTCCTCATCTTCGTCGCCTTCCTGGTCGCCGCCGCATCGCTGCTCATCCAAGGAACCACCTTGAACCAGGTCGTCCGGCTCGTCAAACCCGCGCGAACCGTCGGAGTCAGCCGCGACGAGCATGATGCGATTCGCCAGCTCATACGCCACGCCGCCCGCGCGGTGCATCCGCCCGAGTCCATCTGTAATCTGCTGGTCAAGTTCAACATCGACGTGACGAACAAGGACGCCGATAGGGACCAGATCCGCAGGGCAGCAATGGCGCTGGCACGCCAGCAGTTCGAAGCGATGCGGAATTATTCAGACGACGGCGATAATGACGCGGATTCGGAACCCGGCCAACTTCCGCTCGGTTCTATGCAGGACCGCCGCCGTCTCGCCGAGATCTCCTACGATTATGCGTTGGATATCATCGTCGCGCAAAGGACGGCCCTGCTCAACGCCAACGACGCCGGGCTGTTCTCACCCGAGGGCATCGGTGAGGCGCTGGACATCCTCGACGCCGATCAGCTGTCCCTAGAAACACGGGCCATCTCGCTAAACTGATACGGCGAAATCAGGCCCTTACAGCACCGCCGGCGCATCGGAGAAATCGAAGAGCACGCCATCCGCGATGCCGCAGATCGAGTCCCAATCCATGTTGGACGAGTCGTCATGCATCGCCCAGACCTTCATATCGGCCGATTTGGCCGAGCGTATGCCTTCAAGCAAATCCTCGAACACCGTGCAGTCGGCGGGTGGAACGCCAAGTCTGCGAGCCGCGAGCAAATACACATCAGGGCGGTCCTTGCCCACGTCTCCTGCGTCGTCGACGCTGCACAGCACGTCGAAATACTGGGCGATGCCGACATGCTCCATCGCCGGCTCACGAAGCTCAGGCGGCAGCGAAGTCGCCACCGCAAGCCTGGCACCGGAGTCTTTGAGCGCTTGCAGGTATTCCGCCGCATGCGGCTTGGCCTCCACGACGCTGGAATAGGCGGTCTGCGCCATCGCGTTCCATTCGTTCATCAGCTCCTGCGGGCTGTCGCGCAGGCCGAATCGCGCGATGGTGTATTCGGCGATCTGCTGAAACTGCATCGCGCTGACCTTGGACATATAGTCACCTGGCACCTCGAACCCGCGCCGATGCAGAAAATCGATATCAATCTGATCCCAGACGCCCATCGAATCGAGCAGCGTGCCGTCCAAATCGAAGATGGCACCTTTGCCTGCGTTGACGCTGTTCGCACCTGCTTTGCTGCGTTGCTGAGCCATAATTTCCCCGTTCTTTGATGTAACTGCCTTCGATGCGTTTGTCTTCGATGCGCTGTCACATCGATTATCGCCACGGCAAGTACATATTTCCGCAGCACTTGCTGCCCGAATTATATGCTCCCCACGTCATTGGCCGCTTGAGGCAAGGAGTTCGCGGGCGTGGTTCAACGATGCCGCCGATTCGCTGCCGGAGAGCATGCGCGCTATCTCGCGCACCCGAGCCTCGCCATGCACCGCACTCACGCCTGTGGCGACAACGGGAACCGCTCCCCCGTCGCCTGTGTCCCCGCTGCCTTCGACGGTATCAGCAGTGCCGATTTCCTTGGCTACGACAAATTGCGCGTCGGCCCACGAGGCGACCTGCGCCAGATGGGTCACGACGATGACCTGAGCATGCCTGGCGAGCCTTGCCAAACGGCGGCCAAGTTCTACCGCAGCTTTGCCGCCGACACCGGCATCCACCTCGTCGAAGATGAAGGTCATCTCGGAGCGGTCACCGCGCTTGTCTGCCGCAGCCAGCTCCAAGGCGAGCATCAAGCGGCTGAGCTCGCCGCCCGAAGCGCTTTTGCCCATCGGCAGCTGCGCCGAACCGGGAAATGGCGTGAATAGGAATTCGATGTCGTCGCGCCCGTGGGCATCCAGCGGACCGGTATCAGAGTCTTGCCCATGCTGCGTCTGCCGAGTCGCCAACGAACGATGTGCTGCCGAGCGCTGCGCCGCTGAATCCTTTGTCGTCTTCGCTGCTGGCGCGCCGGCATGCGCTGCAGCCGCACGCTGCGTGACCTGAATATCGAGCCGGGCACCGGCCATCGCCAGCGACCCCAGCTCCTCGCTCACCGTCTTCGACAACTGCTTGGCGGCGGCGCTCCGCGCCCGGCTCAAGGCCTCGGCGGCCTGCAACGCCTTGCGATAGGCCGTACCACGCCGCGCTTCAAGCTCTTCAAGCTTCTCTGGCGAAGCGTCCATATCCTCCATATCGAGCACGGCCTGATCGCGCCATGCGATAACATCCTCCACACTCGGCCCCCAGCGGCGGGTAAGCTCGCCCAATTCATGAATGCGCGCGTTGAGCGAATCAAGATCGTCCACGTCCTCGTCGGCGTCGAGCTGACTGGACAGTGTGAAAACCACGTCTGCGATATCCGCGGTAATCGACGCCAGCCGGTCAGCAGCCTCTTCGAACGGCCCGGAGGCATGAATCGCCCGCAGCGACTGCTGGGCCTGCTCAATCAGGCCTGCCGCGCCTGGACCCTCTGCATCCACATCGATCTGCGAGGAATCAAGGGCTGCCAAGGCCTGACCCACCCCGCGCGTGATGTCAGCCGCGTTCTCGATGTGCGAACGCTTGGCCTTCAGTTCCTCATCCTCGCTCGGATGCGGGTCTACCGCGTTGATCCGCTCGATGGATTCGCGCAGATAGTCGGCACGCTGACGCACCGAGGCCTCCTGGGACTTGAGAGCGCTCAGCCGTTCGTCCAAGGCGCGCAGCTCGTCCCACGCCGCGCGATATGCGCCACGTTCCTGCTCATCTCCGGCGACCATGTCAAGGAACTCGCGCTGGCGCACGCTCGAAGCGATGCGCAGCTGATCGGCCTGACCGTGAATCGTGACCAGCTGGGCCGCGAGATCGGCCAGCACCGAGCGCGGCACGCTGTGCCCGCACAGCACGGCTCGCGAGCGCCCAGAACTCGGCACCGTGCGCGAAAGGAACAGTTCGCCGTCTTCCGACAGCGAACTTCCGGCATCCTGCGCCACGGCTGCAGCCGCAGAATCGGGAGATGCGGCGAATACACCTTGCGCCCAGGCTTCGCCAGCCTGCGCGGAAACCTGGCCGCTGTCGGCTGAAGCCCCAGAAATCAAGCGGACGGCGTTGAGCAGCATCGACTTGCCGGCGCCGGTCTCGCCGGTTATCGCGGTCATGCCCGGCGAAAAGGCGAGCCTCGCGTGTCGGATGGGGCCGAGCGCACTGATTTCAAGCTCGTTCAGCATCAGCGTTTGCCCGCTTCCGCACAACCGGAAGCCGCATCACCAGCGCCGCCGTTATGAATGCTGCCGTTATGAGCGCTGCCGTCAGTGTGAGCCTTGCCCGCCGCACGATTCGCATGATGGTCCTGATCGCGCCAGCCGACCACCGGCAGATTGAATTTGGAAACCAGCCGGTTGGTGAAGGGAACCCCCGACAGCCGCGCCAGATGGAGCGTATCGCGCGATTCGCGCACCTCGATGCGGGTGCCGCGCGGCAGCTCGCGCTGACGGCGTCCGTCGCAGCAGATCCAGCCTGTGGATGGCGAGTTCTCTAATATGTCCAATGTGAATGTGGATCCCGAGCCGATGATCAGCGGCCGCGCAAACAAGGCGTGCGCCGCTATGGGCACCAGCTGCAGCGCCTTGACATTCGGCCATATCACCGGGCCTCCGGCGGAGAAGGCGTAGGCGGTCGAGCCGGTCGGCGTCGAAATGATCGTGCCGTCGCAGCTGTAGGAGTTCATCGCCACACCGTCCACGCGGACGGCCAAGGAGATCATCTTGCCGCGATCCGCCGTGCCAAGCGTGATGTCGTTGAGCGCCCAGTCGCTTATCGGCTCGCTCGCGCCCGGCAGCCACACATCGGCATGGGCGACCATGCGCTCGTCAATCGAGTAGTCGTGATCGGCGACACGCTGAATAGCCTCGCTCATCTGGAAGCTTTCAAATTCGGCCAGAAAGCCGATATGACCCAGATTCACACCCAGAATCGGCACGTCGGTGCAGTAGATCAGTTCGGCTGCACGCAGAATCGTGCCGTCGCCCCCCAAGACCACGACGATCTCCGTGTCGGCAGCAACGGATTTGGTACTCGTGCCGAACGCCGGCGCCTCGGTGTTGTCCACGATGGTGACAGTGAATCCCGCGTAGTTGAGCTGCTCGATCGCGTCGGATATCACGCCCTGCTCCCGCAGACTGGGGTGGGTGACGACCACCGCATGCCGAGTATCGGCCATGATTGCGCTTCTTTCTCGCTCGAAAACCTCTGGCGACATCCCATACTATAGGAAACATCGAACGCACAGCATACAGTAGGACTGCAATAAGCAGTGGGCGATAAGGAGCATGCGATGTCGCATCCCATCTTCGAGCGCCAAGGCACCGATTCCGCTGGCTTCACCGCCATCGCGCGCCATCGCATGGCTCGTCTCGTTTCGCGCATGTTCTCGCATCCCGGGCGAATGACGATGCTGTATTTCGCGGCGCTTATCGTCGTCGTCACACCGCTGTTGATGACGCCCATCGCCTCGCATGAGAAAGAGCCGACATCGATTTCGATTGCGTTCTTCACTGCGGTTTCGGCGTTGTCGACCTGCGGCATTCCGGTGGTCAACACGACCACGCACTGGACCACCTTCGGTCAGGCCATCATTCTCCTATCGGTCCAGATCGGCGGCGTTGGCGTCATGACCTTCGCCTCGCTCATCGCGCTGGCCGCCAACCGCCATATGCGCGCCTCGCAGCGCCTGCTGACCGCCAGCGAGCTGGGCACGACGAAGCTCGGCGAAGTGCGCGGCGTGCTGCGCGTAGTGGTCGCCACGGCACTGACCATCGAATTCATCACTTTCATAGCCCTGTTCCCCGGCTTGTTGCACATCAACCACGGCGACCTTGTCCAAACGGTGTGGGAGGCGCTGTTCTACGCCGTTTCGTCGTACAACAATGCCGGGTTCACGCCCGATGGCGCGGGGCTGCACATCAATTCGTGGGCGGTGGGGCTGCCCATCATGCTCAGCGCGTTCTGCGGCACGCTGGGCTTCCCGGTGCTGATGAATCTCATGCGGGCGATACGCGGGCACATCCCGCCGCGCAAATGGACGCTGCACACCAAAATCACTCTGGTGATGACCTTCTCCCTGCTCGCCACGTCACTGGTCTGGTTTCTGCTGGTCGAATGGCGCAATCCGTATCTGTTCCGCAACGCCGATTTCGAATCGCGCCTGCGCGGGGCGCTGTCCGCCGCAGTGATGCCGCGCACCTCCGGTTTCGACCCCTCATGGGTGCCGCAGGTGAGCGAGCCGACCAAGGTGTTCATGAGCGCGATGATGTTCATCGGCGGCGGCAGCACCTCGACCGCCGGCGGCATCCGCGTCACCACCTTCGCAGTGGTGCTGCTGATCTGCCGCGCCGCCTTCACCGGCCACAAGGACGTCAATGCCTTCCACCGCCGCCTGCCTACGCGCACCCGGCTGACGGCAGTGAGCGTGGTCACCGCCTGCTTCATGGTCGTGGTCGTCACTTCGATGGCGCTGATGATGGTCACCGGCGCGTCGCTGACCGACGCCCTGTTCGACACCTGCTCGGCCTTCGGGCTGGGCGGCTACTCGGTCGGCGTGGCGCGCGCCGACAACCCGGCGGCATTGATGCTTCTGGCGGCGACGATGATCATCGGGCGGCTGGGGCCGATGACGATTGCCTACGCGATCAACCGGCCGCTCGCGGACGAAGTGGTGCGCTATCCTTGTGAGACGATTGTCGTCGGATAGCCCTTGTGACGACTGCTGGCTGGACTGCCGACGCTGGTGATGGCAATGGCGGCGACGGCTGGCTGAGCTGTCGCCGGGCTGCTCTGTAGACATTCATGCTGACTTCATGCAGGAGGAATCAATGGCGAAAACAAACACAAGCGTTCTAGTCGTAGGGCTGGGGCGCTTCGGGGTGTCTGTGGCCCGCACGCTTGACGCGCTCGGCCAGGATGTGCTGACGGTGGACCGCGATCCCGAACTCGTCAACCGCTGGTCCTCGCAGCTGCCCACCGTGCAGGCGGATATGACCGACGCGGTATCGCTTGAGCAGCTCGGCGCCAAGGACTTCGACACCGCAGTCGTTGCTATCGGCGACAGCGTCGAGTCCTCGGTGATCACTGCTGGCAACCTGCTGGATGTCGGCATCACGGATCTGTGGGCGAAATCCGTCTCCGAAGAGCACGCCCGCATACTCGAACGCATCGGCGTGCGCCACATCATCAACGCGGAAACCGACGCCGGCAAGCGCGTCGCGCACCTCGTCTCCGGCAAATACCTTGACTACATCGAGATCGAAGGCCCGTATTCGGTCGTCAAAGTTCATACTCCGGCCCACGTCGTCGGGGTATCGGTCGCCGATGCGCGTATCAAGGAGCGCTTCGGCATCACTTTGGTTGGTCTCAAGGCCCCCGGCCGGGAATTTGAGTACGGCTCGGATGCGCTGATTATGCATCGCAACGACGAGCTCATCATCATGGGTACGCAGGATGAAATCGACCGTTTCATACGCGGCTGAGGAGGCTTGCGGGGACAAATCCAGGGTGATGTTGTGCATATGACTTTGCATCATGGGAATAAACTCGGTATAAAGAGAGATGGTAGCTTGTCGCAATGAGGCGACAACGCCGCGTGGAAGGGGCACACGGATGAATCTCAATCTCACGTCGTTCGGCGGCAATATCCGACCGGGAGTCTATGGACATCTTATTCTGCATGGGACGCACACCATCGAAAGCGGAGTGCGATTCAAGCGACTGACTGTCAACGGTCAGGTGCGCGGCCCGCACTATGCAGGCGACCATATCGTCTTCGCTTCCGGAGAGCTCATCAGCGACGGTGATGTGCGCGTGCGCCGGATATCGGGTCATGGCCGGATGCTGGTCAAGGGGCATTTGCGCTGTGAACTGCTTGACTTCACCGGTGAAATCAAAACCGCACATGCGCTGCATTGCATCCAGAGCATGAATCTGCGCGGCCTGCTGTATGCCGCGGATGCTGTTACAGCAAATCATATCGAGATATTCGGCATCGCCGAAGCAACGGCAATGCATGCGAAGATCACCGCGATCGAACCGTTGGAAAGCGAAATATTCAAGCGTCTGCGCATGCGCAACTATCATGCGCCGAGTCACGTACAGGCAATCCATGCCAACACATTGAAGGCTCGCTGGCTCGTCTGTTCGCATATCCGCGTCGACTCCGCAGTGCTGTTGGACGGCTGCCGCATCGAATACGCCGAATTTCGCGACGATCTCGTTCTCGACCGTTCGTCTTCGGTGTCGATGCTCAACGACCGCAGTCAGCGTATGCCCGGAGCCGCAGCAGAGCGCAGGCAGGCGTAAAGCAGATATTCGATGTTGCCTGCCCCGCCCGCAATCGGGCTGACGCAATGCCCGCATACCTCGAAGCCGTGTTCCTGGGCGCAGCCTATCACGGTGCGCAAGGCCTGCTCGCGCAACGCGGGGTCTTCGACCACGCCGTTCTTGCCCAGCCGCCCTTTGCCGACTTCGAACTGCGGCTTGACCAGCAGCACCGCATGGGCGCCGGGAGCTGCCAGCCGGGCGATAACTGGGATGACATAAGTCAGGGAGACGAAAGAGACATCAGTGACGACCATGTGCGGTGCGAATGGCAGATCACCAGGCATGACCTCGCGGATGTTGACGCCGCTCATCTCAATGATGCGCGGATCAGCGGCGATGCGCGGGTCGAGCTGACCGTGGCCCACATCGAGGGCAATGACCTTGTCAGCGCCCCGGCGCAGCAGCACATCGCAGAAGCCACCCGTCGACGCGCCGATATCGAGGCAGCGCAGGCCTTGCGGCGATGGCAGACCGACTGAAGCGAAGGCCTCGAAGGCACCAACCAGCTTGTACGCGCCGCGCGAGGCATAGTCCTCGCCTTTGTCGACACGCAGATTGTCGCCGCTGTGCACCGGCTCTGACGCCTTGCGCGCAGCCGCGCCGTTGACAAGCACGTGACCGGAGCGAATCAGGGTCTGGGCCTTGGAGCGGGTCGTGACCAGGCCGCATTCGACAAGCGCCACATCCAGCCGACAAGTCTGCGCGCTGCTGGCTGTGTTGCCGCCGTTACCGCCGTTGCTGCTACCGTTGTCACCGCTATCGTCGTTCGGGCTGGAATACGCGCCGAAGTCCAAGCCGAATTGGCCGGATTGGGCATGATGATGCATCTGGGAACGTGCCCCGTTATGTCCGCGAGCATTGTCTGCTGGCAGCAGTTTGAAGCTAGCCACGGCTGCTGTCCAGCTCACGCTGCAACTGGGCGAGCACGTCGGCATAGATGGCGATGCGCTCCTCGCCGTTCAGCCCGTCCGGCCCGTCCAGCGCTGTGAGCTGAGGATAACGCTGCAGCACGTCGCTCGCGGGCTCAGCGACCGACTCAGCGACCGACTCGGAGGCGAGTCCGGCTTGGGATGCCTGGGTGGCATTGGCTGCGCTGCTACTGGAGCCAAAAGCGTCACCGCCCGACGCGTGCTTCATGATGCTGTCCATCATGCTCCGTCCGTCACAGATCGAAATCAGGAAGCGCGATGGCCGCAATATCGTTGCCGCTATCGGCGTACTCCCATGCCAGGCAGCAGGCGGCGCGCAGCGCATTGACGCTGGAAACGGCATTGTCGCTGTCGCCATTGCCGTCGCTGACGTGCAGCTCGCCGTCTTCAATCCAAGCCTTCGCAGCAGTCTCAGTGCCATCAGCAGCGCCTTGCGCAGTGCCGCAGCACCATGCGCCGCTTTCATCCCGCACCGGCGCCGGCTGCGCTTCGTTCAGCCCGCGCAGATCGGGGACGATATAGGTCGGTCGCAGATGCGCCGGCGCAGTCATCAGCTCATGCGGGTTGGTGACGCCCGTGAGCACGGCCAGTGAATCGTAGCCGCCGCGGTTGCCGGCTTCGATATCCGTATCCAGCCGATCGCCGATAGCCAGGCATGCCTGCTTCTCCACCGGTTCTTCGCCGTCACGTGCGGCCAGCAGCCGCGCCTCGTCGTACATGGCCGATTCGGGCTTGCCTGCCGAGGCGACCGGTTCGACGCCGGTGGCGGTGATGACGGCTTGGATGAGCGAGCCGCAGCCCGGGGCGATGCCCAGCTCGCGGGGTATCGTCAGATCGCGATTCGTGACGAAATAGGCTGCGCCGCGCTCGACGGCGAATGACGCCTCGGCCAGCTCATGCCACGCCAAATCCGGGTACCAGCCCTGAATCACCGCCTGCGGATTGTCCTGTGCGCCCTCAACGACGCGCAAGCCCTGGCCGCTGACCTCTTCGCGCAAATGTTCGGCCCCCAGCACAAGCACTGACGAGCCAGCATCCACATGGCGGGCAACCATGCGGGCTGCCACGACGGCGGAGGTAATGATCTGCCACGGCTCGACGTCAAGCCCGAAGCCACGCAGCTGCTCGGCCACGACACGCTGGAAGCGCGAGGAGTTGTTGGTGGTGTATTCCACCGTCATCCCGGCATGCTCGGCCGCGCGAATCGAATCGGCCGCGTGATCGATGGGATTCTTGCCCAAGTACACCACGCCGTCCAAATCGAGCAGCGCCAAATGATAGGCCTGGCTCAGCGCTTGTTTCGTTCCCTGCAGAAAACGTGTCATATTCGCTCTCTTCCCTGTCGTTCCGCTCGTTTTCGCGGTTCTGCCTATGTGGTGCCGCTGGCTCGCGTGCTGGATTCTCACCATTCTCACCGTCGAACCATGCTCGCTGGTTGTTAGTTGTCGGATTCGTTGTTGTCGGATTCGGCTGCGGGTTCGGCTTCGCCTTCGGGCTCCTGCGGGTTGTCTTCCGGGTCAGCAGCATCGTCCTGCACCGGCTCGGCGATGGCGTCAGCGGCCTCGGATTCCACAGATTTCTCAGATTCGACAGATTCCTCGGAAGCTTCAAGCGTCACCGGCTCTGCATCGGCTTGCACGCCGGCCAGAGCCTCTTGCGCGGGCAGCTCCTGCTCGTCATCGGATTGTGCATCGTAGACGTCATCCGCTTCGGTTTCAGCCTCGGTGCGCACGCTGTCCTCCGTCGCATCCGCAGTAGCGCTGGATGGCACGCTGTCGACATCCACCGTCGCATCGACATCCGATGCAGCGTCAGTTGGGGAAACAGCGTCAGCTGGTGAGGCGGCGTCGCCTTGTTCAACGGAGCCCGCAGCATCATCGTCCGTATCCGCAGCTTCGTTCGAGTCGTCGCCATCAGCTTGCACTGCGTTGTCAGACGCTGCGTCATCGGACGCTGCGTAATCATCAGACTCGCGACGATCGTCGTAACGCTCGTCCGGCGCATACTTCGCGTCGTCCCACGTGATGCCGAGCTTGTCCATGAGTTCGCCGGGAAGATCCTCAAGATCGTAGTCGATGACGATATCGTCCGATTCCTCGTCTTCGTCCTCGTCGGCATACTGCAATTCGAGACGCTCGATCAGCGGGTCAAGATCCGCCGCCTGATCGCCGTGGCCGGATTCCTCAAGGAAGTACTGCTCCGCCTGCAACGCACGCATGCGGTAGGCACCCGGAAGCCCGTTGGAACGGCCGAGCTTGTGCACGACGGCGATCGCCTGATCCCACATCTGCAAGTCGCCCAATGCGCCGGCGTAGACGAGGAACATCTCGACCTTCGACTCGCCTTGCAATTCCTTGCCTTCGTCGGACAGTGCCAGCTCGACGGCCTTCTTCGGATTGCCCAAGCCGCGTTCGCAGTCGGCCATGAACGGCAGATAGTCCGGGAAGCCGTTCATGCGGTGCGCGGTCTGGAATTCGCGCAGCGCCAGCTTGTAGTCGCCCTGGCGGTAGGCGATGAACGCTAGCGTCTCGCGGCTGAAATCGATGCGCGAAGCCTGCCGCGCCACCCATTTGGCATGCTCGAGAGCCGCCTGCGGGTCGCTCTCCTCAAGCGTGTACGCGGCCAGGATATGCAGCCCGGTGTTCTCGGCGTGCTCCTTGGCTAGCCCGCGCAAGCGCTCCTTCTCGTCCTTGGAGAGCATTGACCACTCCATGCCGCGCGGCATGCGCGGCTCGTCGGGCCGGCGATGCGTGTACGGGTTCTGCGAGGGGAAGGATATCGTGCCATCCGAATTGCGGCGCGGAGCGTTGAGGTAGTCGTCCCTGCCGTCCCTGCGCTGCGCACGGTACCCATCGCGCTCGTTGCGGTCGAATTGGCGGCCTGCGCCTTCGCGGTGGAAGTCACGACGATCATCATGACGATAGCCGCCCCGGCGATCATCGCCACGGCCGCCCTGGTTGTCCCTGCGGTAGCCGCCGCCCTGTCCGTCGCGATGCGACTCATATGAGCGTCCGCCACGGTTGTCATAGCGATTGTCGCGGCGATCGCCGTCACGACGCTGCGAATCATGTGAACGGTAATTGCCGCGTTCGCCGCCATGCTCCCCGTCACGGTGGAAGTCACGGCGATCGCCGCCCCTGCGGTCATCGCGATGATCGTCACGGTGGAAATCACGACGTCCATGCTCGCCGTCGCTCCGATAGCCGCCCCTGCGATCGTCACGATGGTCATTACGGTGGAAATCACGCCTGTCGCCATCACGATGCCCGCCGTCACGCCGATCATTGTCGTGACGGTAGCCGCCACGCGAGTTCTCATGCCGCTCGCCATCAGAGCGATGGAAATCACGATGGTCGTTGTTATTGCGGTCGTTTCGATGGAAGTCCCGGCGTTCGCCATCCTGACGATAGCCGCCACGGTGCTCCCCCGAATCCCCATCGCGGTGGAAGTCCTTGCGATATCCCCTGTTCTGGGAATCGCGGTTGTGGAAATCACGGTTACGGGAATCGCGATCATGGAAGTCACGGCGCTGCCCATCATTGCTGCGCTGCTCGCCGTCACGATGCTCGCCATCGCGGTGGAAGTCACGCTGTCCACCGTGCCCGTAACGCGGGTTCTCGCCATCGCGCCGCCCGCGATAGCCGCCATGCTCGCCGTCACGGCGCGGCTTGTCGTACCGGCGGTGCTCGCCGTGGCTGCGGTCGGAGAAGCGCCGTTCCTGGCCTTCGCCATCGCGATGCTCCCCATCGTGATCATGATTGCGGTATCCATGATCTGGACGCCCGCTGTTCGAACGGTGGAATCCGCCGCTGCGTCCCCCACCATAGGAATGGCCTGAATGCCCTCCCCTGGAGCCGCCGTAGGAGCGTCCCGAATGCCCATTGCCCGAGCCGTGGCTGCCTCCCTGGCCTGAATGGGAGTCCGAGCGATGCGACTCGTATGATTTGCCGTCGCGCGATCCGCGCTGTTCTTCTGCCATAGTCATTCCTTAACGTTGATGTATTCCGCCCGAAAGCTTGTCTTGGTGCACGCTGCCGTCTTGGTGCACATTATTGTCGTAATGCACGATGTTGTCATAACGCACAGTGTTGTCGTAATACACAGTGCTGTAGTGATGCACGGTGATGTTGTGATGCACAGTGCTGCCGTGGCTCACTGCCGCTCGACCACGCCGAGGGCCTTCTTGCCACGTCGAATCAGCGCGAATTTGCCGTGCAGGAAGTCGTCCTCGGCCAAGGTCTGCTCGGTGTCGGCGACGCGCTCATTGTTGACGTAGACGCCACCCGAAGCGATGGTTTTGCGCGCTTCGGAAATCGACTTGAACAGCCCTGCCGCGGCTCCTGCCTCGGACACCCGCTCGCCCGGCTGCGCTTTCGCGAAAACCGCCGAATGGCTGCTGTCTTCGACTTTCAGCCCGTCCAAAGCGGATTCGAGCGTCTGCGCATCGATGGCGTGCAGATCGCCACCACGCCCGAAGAGCGCCGATGAGGCATCGATGGCCTGCTGCGTCGCCTCGTCACCGTGCACGAGACTCGTCACTTCCCACGCCAACGTGCGCTGCGCCTCGCGCGCGCCAGGATTCGTCGCGATGCATGCTTCGAGCCGCGCGATCTCCTCCTTGGGCAGGAAGGTGAAGACCTTGAGCAGCTTAGCCACCTCGACGTCGGGCTGATTGAGCCAGAACTGGTAGAACTTGTACGGACTGAGCATCTCGGGGTCGAGCCAGACTGCGTTGCCCTCGGACTTGCCAAATTTCTTGCCCTGGCTGTCGGAGATGATCGGGCTGGTGAACACGTTGACATTCGTCTCGCGCACCTTGTGAATCAGGTCAAGGCCCGAGGTAAGATTGCCCCACTGGTCGGAGCCGCCAAGCTCCAAGGTGCAGCCGTATTCGTCGAACAGGTGCAGGAAATCATTGCCCTGTAGCACCTGGTAGCTGAACTCGGTGAAAGAGATGCCCTCCTGCGATTCAAGCCGCCGCGCGACGATGTCCTTGGACAGCATCGTGCCGAGACGGAAGTTCTTGCCCACATCGCGCAGGAAGTCGATGACGGACATGCTCGCGGTCCAGTCGTAGTTGCTCACGAAGCGCACCGGATTGCCGCCGTCGACTTCGAGAATGCCGCTGATCTGCGATTTGAGGCGCTCGGACCAGGCGGCCACGACCTCCTTGGGGTTGAGCGTGCGTTCGCCGCTCTGCCGCGGATCGCCGATCAGTCCGGTCGCGCCGCCGACCAGGGCAATCGGATGGTGGCCCGCCGCCTGAAGGTGGCGCATGATAATCAATGGCACGAGGTTGCCGACGTGCAATGATGCCGCAGTAGGGTCGAAACCGCAGTAATAGGTGATCGGCTCTCCATCCAGTGCCTGCGCGAGCTGATCGCGATCCGTGGACTGAGCGATCAGTCCACGCCAGTTCAACTCCTCGAAGAGGGAGTCGAATCCCGCTTCCTTGAAATTGGCGACGTGAGCCATGTCTGGTGCCTCTCCCCTGTCAAATTGTGGATACCGACGCGCACGGCCATAGGCCATGCAAACCTTTTCAGTTTTGCAGGACATGGCGACAGCAGCGCTGCGGACGAAACCAAGCGATTGCGCGTCGTATTAGCGCAGGGTTTCGGGAGCCTTGTAGGCCGAGCCGTCACTAATCGAATGAGCGAACGACCTGAGCGTATCAAGCGTCGCCCGTGCCCCTGCGAGCTGCTCGCGCACACGGGCGGGCGAGGTGCCGCCCTTGCCATTGCGGGCAGCGACCGAGCCTTCGACCGAAAGGACCTCGCGCACCGCGGGAGCCTTGTCGGCAGGCAGGAAGTGCGAGAATATCTCAACGAAATCGCCATCGCTCAGATCCCAGAGCTCCCCACCGCGCTCCTCGGCCCGCTTGACGCAGGCACCGGAGAGTTCATGCGCATGGCGGAAGGGCACGCCATTCTTCACCAGCCATTCCGCGATATCGGTGGCCAAAGCAAAACCGGTAGGCGCCTGCTCACGCAGCCGGTCGCGATCGAAGGTCATCGTCGCGATCATACCGCCGAATGCCGGGAGCAGCACTTCGAGGGTGTCGACCTGATCGAACACCGCCTCTTTGTCTTCCTGCAAGTCCCGGGCGTATGCGGTGGGCAGACCTTTGAGCGTGGCCAGCAGGCCGGTCAAATCGCCGATGAGGCGGCCGGCCTTGCCGCGCGCCAATTCCGCGATATCGGGATTCTTCTTCTGCGGCATGATCGAGGAGCCGGTCGAATAGGCGTCGTCGAGCTTGACGAAGGAGAATTCCTGCGTGTTCCAGATGATGATCTCTTCGCTCAGCCGGCTGATGTCCACGCCAATCATGGCGGCGATGAAGGAAAATTCAGCGACCGTGTCACGGCTTGCGGTGCCATCGATTGAATTGCTGGTGACCTTGGAGAAGCCCAGCTCACGGGCGACCAACACGGGATCAAGCCCCAGCGTATTGCCTGCCAGCGCGCCAGAACCGTAGGGGCTGGCATCAATGCGGGCGTCCCAGTCGGCCAGTCGCTGCACATCGCGCAGCAACGGCCAAGCGTGCGCCAGCAGCTGGTGAGCCAGCAAGACCGGCTGCGCGTGCTGCATATGGGTGCGCCCCGGCATCACGGCATGACCTGCCTCAACCGCCTGGGCAATGATCGCAGAGACGACTTCGAGCACATCGCTGGCTACGATCCGGGCATGACGGCGCAGCCACATGCGAATCAGCGCGGCGATCTGGTCGTTGCGCGAGCGCCCGGCGCGCAGCTTGCCGCCGAGCTCGTCGCCTGCGATGTCGATCAGCCCGCGTTCCAGCGCCGTCGCCTCATCCTCGTCGTCTTCGATCGGCGCGAACGACCCCGAGTCCACGCGGCGCTGTAATTCGTCAAGCGCCGCCTCCATGCGCCCCAGCTCGTCATCGCTCAGCAGCCCGGCCCGGCCCAAAGCGCGGGCATGGGCGCGGGAGCCGGCGATGTCGTCATCGGCAAGCCGCCAGTCGAACTGGGTTGACTTCGAGAGCCGCGCCAGCTGAGGCGAAGGCCCAGAGGCGAAGCGGCCTCCCCATAACGCTAGGTGCTCGTTGTTGCTCTGCGCTTGCGTCGTATCCGCCATCGCCATGCTCCTTATCAACAGTTATCCAACAGGCCATTATTCAACAGGCATGCATACAGCCATACAGCTAGCGAGGGTACCAGTGCGGACCTACCGCGCCGGTACCCTCGCCAACGGTTCCGGACTCAGTCGGAGTGCGAAATACCCATCATGCGCCTCGTCGAAAGCCCTTAATTCAGTCTGCGCGTCAGGCGACCGCATCCTGCGGCACGACGATGCCGTTGCCGAATTTGACGTCGCGCGCGGCGGCGACCTTGCTCGGCAGGCCGTAGATCTCAATGAAGCCGTTCGAGGCATTCTGATCGAAGCTGTCGCCGGAGTCGTAGGTGGCCAGATTGTAGTCGTAGAGCGAGGTCTCGGAGCGACGCCCCGTCACCACGGCCCGCCCGCCGTGCAGCACCATGCGGATTTCACCGCTGACGTACTGCTGTGTATCTTCGATGAAGGCGTTGAGCGAGTGGACCGCAGGCGAGAACCACTGTGCGTCGTAGACCAGCTCGCCCCAACGCTTGTCGATGTCGCGCTTGATGCGGTGCTGCTCGCGTTCGAGACAGCAGTTCTCCAGCTCCTCATGCGCGGCGATAAGCGCCACAGCGCCTGGTGCTTCGTAGAGCTCGCGCGACTTGATGCCCACGAGCCGGTCTTCGATGATGTCGATGCGGCCGATGCCCTGTGCGCCCGCACGACGGTTCATCTCCTCGATGGCCTGCAGCGGTGTGACCTTGCGGCCGTCAATCGCCACGGGGATGCCCTGCTTGAACTCGACGACGACCTCATCCTCGACTGGCGGGAACGCGGGATCGTCGGTGTAGCTGTAGCAGTCCTTGGTCGGTCCGTTCCACGGATCTTCGAGGAATCCGGTTTCGATGGCCCTGCCCCAGACGTTCTGATCGATGGAGTATGGGCTTTTCTCGGTCTGCACGATCGGCAGGTCGTGCTCCTTGGCGAAGCGAATCTCGACGTCACGGGTGAGCGAAAGATCGCGAATCGGGCTGATAGCCTTGAGTGTCGGGTCGATGGACTGGATCGAGACCTCGAAACGCACCTGATCGTTGCCCTTGCCGGTGCAGCCGTGCGAAATGGTATCCGCACCGAACTGGTGCGCGGCGCGGACCAGATGCTTGGTGATCAGCGGACGCGAAATCGCGGAGACCAGCGGGTATACGCCTTCGTACATGGCATTGGCCTTGAGGGCCTTCATGCAGTATTCCTCGGCGAACTCCTCGCGGGCGTCGACCACATACGCCTCGACGGCCCCGCAGTCGATTGCGCGCTGCTTGATGGTGTCCAGGCTTTCACCACCCTGACCGACATCAAGGGACACGGCCACTACATCCTTGCCGGTGCGCTCCTTGAGGAAGGCGATCGCGACGGAGGTATCCAACCCGCCGGAGTATGCCAGGACGATTCGGTTCTTGTCGCTCATAACAACCCTTTCTATAACGTCTCCATGAGTATATACGTTGAGTATATACAAAACGCTGTATATTTATGCAATTCGGTGAGTCGCATGCATGTCACTGTGCATATTTCACCATGCAATACGCCGCCGTAATTATCTCACGCCGTGCGTGAGGCCACGGACAGCAGCCAGGCGGCCCGTTCGTGGGCCATCGATTCCTCGGCGCAGATCATCAGCACGGTGTCATCGCCGGCAATCGTGCCGAGCACGCCGTCCAGCGGCTGTCTATCGATCACGCTCGCCACATACTGCGCAGCGCCGGAAGGCGTGTGAATCACGACAAGTCTGCCAGCATCGGCAACCGAAACCACCAGTCCGGAAAGCACCCGTGATATCTGCTGCTCGATGCGTTCGGTGCCGCTTCCAGAGCCATCGTCCGCAGGCTCATCGCCGAGCGTGTACGCAACCGTGCCGTCGCGCAGCCGGGCCTTGGTTGCGTTCATCTCGTCGAGATCACGACTCAGCGTGGCCTGCGTCACTTCGATGCCCTCGTCCGCCAGCACCGAGGAAAGCTGCGACTGCGAGGTGATGATATGCGTCAGCAGCGCCTGCTCGATGGCGCTCAGGCGCGCCGCGCGAGTCGCCGGGCGGTGGAGCGCAGGGCGCAGACTATCAATGAATCCAGCCACGTCAGCACCGTTTGAATCGGCACCGTCCACGTCGCCATGATTCGAGACAGCCCGATTCACATCATCACGGTTCACGCCGTCACAATCCACATCGTCAGCGCCCATGTCGCTGTTGTCTGCATCAACGCTATTCATGGCATTCATGGCATTCGCAGCACGGCCACCTACGTCAGCAGTGCTCACGACAGCAGGCTTTCATCGCCGCGCTGCTTGCCGATAAGCCAGGTGAGCAGCGCCTTCTGCGCATGCAGACGATTCTCCGCCTCGTCCCATACCGCGGTCTGCGGCCCGTCGATGACCGAGGTGGTGACTTCCTTGCCGCGATATGCCGGCAGGCAATGCTGGAACAGCGCATTCGGCTTGGCCATCGCCATAAGCTCGTCATTGACCTGATACGCCCGGAAGGGCTTCGAACGAATCGCGTATTCGCTTTCCTCGCCCATCGACACCCAGGTGTCGGTGAACACGCAGTCGACGCCCGACACGGCTTCAGCCGGATCGGTCGTCACGAGTACCGAGCCGCCGGTGGTCGCAGCGATACGCTCGGCATCGGCAACGATCTGGGCATCGGGCAGGTAGCCGTTCGGACCGCTGATGCGCACATGCATGCCTGCCGTGGCACCGCCGAGCAGGTAGGAGTTGGCCATGTTGTTGGCGGCGTCTCCCAAGTACGCGATGCTCATGCCCTCAAGCGCATCGACACCGCCGCGCAACTGCGCCAGCGTGAGGAAGTCGGCCAGGACCTGGCAGGGATGGAACTGGTCGGTCAGCGCATTGACGACCGGCACGGTGGCGTATTTAGCCATCTCCTCGACACGCTCCTGCCCGAAGGTGCGCCACACGATGGCCGAGGTCATGCGTGTCAGCACGCGAGCGGTGTCGGCGACCGGCTCGCCGCGCCCGAGTTGCGAGCCCGCCTTGTCGATGACGAGCGGATACCCGCCGAGCTCGGCAACGCCGACCGAGAAGCTTGAGCGCGTGCGCGTGCTCGGCTTGTCGAAGAGGACAGCCACCGCCTGCGGGCCGTCAAAAGGTCGGTGGTAGAAGCGGTCCTCGCGGAACCGCATTCCAAGTTCAAGCACCTCGCGCTGCTCGTCGTGCGATATGTCGTCATCGCGCAGCATGTGGCGTAGTTGGCCGGTCATAAGCGTCCTCCTTGTAGCTTCCCTGCATTGCTGTTCATCATACCCATCGTTTCGATGCGCATTGTCGTTTCAATGTGCATTGTCGCATCGGCTATCATGAGCCGTTTATCGCATGAGACCGCTTCGCGCGGCTGCATGCAACGAGCACTATGCAGTGAATACCTTCAGTTGTTGATATGTTCAGTAGTTCATATGTTCAATAGTTGCAATTCATGCGTTCGGCCATCTCAGTCATCGGGCAGATCGCTGGGTATGGCCGCGAGTATCGCGACAGCCTCGCGCACGTCGCTCTCGCTGACGATGAGCGGCGGAGCGATGCGCAGCGCGTCCGGTGCCACGGCGTTGACGATCAGGCCATGCTCAAGCGCCCAGTTCATCGCCGCATGCGCGCAGGGATGGGATAGCTGCACGGCACGCAGCAGTCCGCGCCCGCGCACCTGCTCGAAGAGCGGGTTGCCCGTCGCCATGATGCCAACGCTGAGCTGCTGGCCGCGCGCCTCAGCGTTGGCTACCAGATCGTCATCCTCGATTACCTTCAGCGTGGCGAGTGCAGCGCTTGCGGCGAGCGGGTTGCCAGCGAAGGTGGAGCCGTGCAGACCTGGGCCAAGCAGGTCGCTGAGCTGCTGTCCGAAGGCGATCATGCCGCCCATCGGGAAGCCCGAGGCCACGCCCTTGGCGAAGGTGATGGCGTCGGGAATCGCGCCGCCGGAGAGGTCGGCCCGCTGGAAGGCGAACCACTCCCCTGTGCGCCCGATGCCGGTCTGCACCTCGTCGACGATCATCAGCGCATGATTGGCGTCGCACAACCGCCTGACTGCGCTGACGTACTCGGCGCCAAGCGGGCGCACCCCAGCCTCGCCCTGAATGAGTTCGAGGATAACCGCGGCGACCGGTCCTTTGCCGTCCTGACCGCTGCCATTCTGACCACCTTGCGCGAAGGCCTGCTCCAACGCCGCCTCGTCGCCGGCCTGCACGAATTGCACATCGGGCAGCAGCGGATTGTAGGGTTCGCGGATGGACGGCTTCCATGTGGCGCTCAGCGCGCCAAGTGTGCGCCCATGGAATCCCTGCGTCATCGCCAGAATGCGCGCAGGGCTGCCGCCCTGCTCCGGGTCAGTGCCCGGCAGCGTCCTGCCGTACAGCTTGGCGAGCTTGAGCGCCGCCTCGTTGCCTTCGGTGCCGGAATTGCCGAAGTAGACATGCGATCCAGCGGGCGCGCCAGCCAGTTCGATGAGCTTGGCGGCCAACTCGATCTGCGGACGGGTGGCAAAGTAGTTGCTCGTGTGCGCTACCTTGGCGGCCTGCTCGCTGACGGCCTGCACCCACTGCGGATGCGCGTAGCCAAGTGCGTTGACGGCGATGCCCGCCAGGAAATCGAGGTATTCATTGCCGTCGACGTCCCAGATACGCGTGCCCTGGCCGTGGTCCATCACGCGCAACGGCGGGCCGAACACGCCCATATGCACCTGCGCGTACTCGTCGAGCAGCGCATGGCTTTGCGCTCCGGGCTTGCAGAGAGCTTCGTCGCCGGCAGTGCCGCCGACATAGGAGTTGGATGTGGTTGATTGCTGCGATTCAGTGCTCATATGCGTTCCTCATTAATATGCCGTCCTCCGGAACGACCATCGTGCCGATGCCCGCGGAGGTGAAGATTTCGTTCAGTATGGAATGGGGCTTGCGCCCGTCGATGATATGCGCCTGCTTTACGCCACCATCCAGCGCCCGCACGCACGCCTCCATCTTGGGTCGCATGCCGGACTCGAGATCGCCGAGTATGTCGCGCAGATTCTCGACGCCGATCTGTCCGACCAGCGACTCGCGGTCGGGCCAGTTCGCGTACATGCCTTCGATGTCGGTGAGGATAATCAGCTTGCGGGCCCCCAGCGCCGAGGCCAGCGCGGCAGCGGCCGTGTCAGCATTCACGTTAAGCACCTGCGTCGCATTGTCCTCGTCGGGAGCCACCGAGGAGACCACCGGTATGCGCCCGGCGGCAATCAGATCCTCAACGGCTGAGGCGTCGACGCTCACGACATCTCCGACCAGCCCGATATCAGTCGGCTTGCCGTCGATTATCGGCTTGCGCTTCATGGCTGAGAACAGGCCGCCGTCCTCGCCGGAAAGCCCCACGGCAAGCGGCCCGTGGATGTTGATCAGCCCGACCAGCTCGCGTGAGACCTTGCCGGTGAGCACCATGCGCACCACTTCCATCGCCTCGGGCGAGGTGACGCGCAGCCCGCCCCGGAACTCCGAGCGGATGCCCAATGCCTTGAGCATCTGTGAGATCTGGGGTCCTCCCCCGTGCACGATCACCGGATGCATGCCCACCTGCCGCAGGAAGGCCATATCCTGCGCGAAGCACTCCTTGAGATGCGTGTCGACCATGGCATTGCCGCCGTATTTGACCACGACGAGCTGCCCGGAGAATTCCTCAAGCCAGGGCAGCGCCTCAATCAGCACTTCGGCCTTCTGGTCGGGCCTCAGATCGGTGTGCACATCGAAATGAAACCCAGGCCCCCGTAATTCCTGCGCCGCCATCAGCGTCCTTTCCATGTATTGAACATAACCGTATTGCGAATAACCGAATTGCACACAGCAGTACCGAGCACCGCCGTGTTCAGTGCCGTATCCACAGCCATCCCGTTCCCTGCGCTCCCCGCGTGTTCCCAGTTGGCTTACTCATACGCGGCGTTGATGTTCACGTACTCATGAGTCAGATCGTCGCTCCACACCGTGGCCTGATGCTCGCCGGCATGCAGGTCGATGTCGATGAGAATCTCGCGCGGCGTCATGTCGACTTCAGAGCGGTCGCGTCCCGGCTTGCCGCCGTCGCATACCTGCACGCCGTTGATCGATACGTCAACCTCGTCGGCGTTGAAAACCGCATCCTGCTCGGGTATCGCGCCCAAGGAGCTGACTACTCGGCCCCAGTTGGGATCATTGCCGTAGATCGCGCATTTGAGCAGATTCGACGCGGCGACCGCACGGGCGCACACCAGCGCCTCATCCTCGCTGTGCGAGCCGACCACCGTGATCTTCACGTCATGGCTCGCGCCTTCGGCGTCGCCTACAATCTGCCGGGCCAAGCTTGCACAGGCCTGCGCCACCAGATCATTGAACTCGTCCGGGTCCGGTTCCACGCCCGAAGCCCCCGAAGCCATGAGCAGCACGGTGTCGTTGGTCGACATGCATCCGTCGGCATTGATGCGATTGAAGGAATACTCGGCAGCGACGCCCAGCGCCGCCTGCAGCTGGCCTGCGGAGACGAAGGCATCCGTGGTGATGA
The DNA here is from genome assembly GCF_022655035.1 of Bifidobacterium tibiigranuli. Classification (GTDB taxonomy): domain Bacteria; phylum Actinomycetota; class Actinomycetes; order Actinomycetales; family Bifidobacteriaceae; genus Bifidobacterium; species Bifidobacterium tibiigranuli_A. Next base: position 350,040 of record NZ_JALCUA010000002.1, read on the forward strand.
CGCACAGCATCGTCGCCAACTGCGGCGCGATCATACCTGAGCCTTTGACCATGCCGCCGAGCCGATAGCCCGTGCCTTGCGCAGTGAAGGTCTTCGGCTTCGTGTCAGTCGTCATGATCGCGTGCGAGGCATCGCTGCCAGCCTGCTCACCCGCTGCCAGCGCGTCATAGGCGGCATGAACGCCAGCGATGACATGCTCCAACGGCAGCAGCTCGCCGATCAGCCCGGTGGAGCACACCGCGACGCTCTCCGCTTCGACGCCGAGCAACTCAGCAGCCGTCTGCGCGGTGGCATGCGACTGCTCATAGCCGGCCTTGCCGGTGCAGGCGTTCGCGCCGCCCGAATTGAGCACTACGGCCTTGGCATGGCCATCGGCTACCGCAGCTCTGGACCAGCGCACCGGTGCTGCACAGAAACGGTTCGAAGTGAACACGCCTGCTACGGCATCGAGCGGCCCCTCGTTGACCACAAAAGCCAAATCCTTCTTGCCCGGCTTCGCGGATATGCCCGCGTCCACGCCCGCCGCCTTGAATCCTTGTGCATACGTCACGCTCATGGCGCCACTCCTATCTTGTTGAGTCCTTTGTCCTCAGGCAGTCCAAGGGCGATGTTGAGGGATTGCACCGCCTGCCCGGCGGTGCCGCGATTGAGATTGTCAATCGCCGCGATGGCCAGAAGCCGATTGGCGTTATGGTCCACGGCAACCTGAATCTGCGCGGCATTCGAGCCCAGGACGTTCTGTGTGGCAGGCAGCTCTCCATCCGGCAGCACGGTGATGAACTGCTGGTCGCGATACAGCTCACTCCATACGTTGTGGATCGCGCCATCATCCATGCCTTGCGCCTTTGGGCTCAAGGGCGCGGAAACGCAGGCGAGGATGCCCCGGGCCATCGGCACGAGTATCGGGGTGAACCCGATGGCGAAGCGTTCGGCATCCCTCGCCTCAAGACCCGCCGCATGAGCGAAGTTCTGCAGGATCTCAGGAATATGCCGATGGCTTCCGCCGACGCCATAGGCATGCGCGGAACCGAAAGCCTCGGATGCGAGCAGGTCCGTGCGCTTCAAGCTTTTGCCTGCGCCCGAATAGCCCACGGCCAGGTCTGCCACAACGCCTTTCGGATCAATCAGGCCTTGCGCAACGGCCGGCTGCAATGCCAAGGTAACTGCCGTCACGTTGCAGCCAGGACCCGCGATATGGGTGGCCCCGGCAAGTATCTCGCGCTGGCGACGATACGAACTGTCATCATGCGTTCCCGTGACCAGCTCGGGCATGCCATACGTCCAATGCTCGTGGAAGTCACCGCCATAGAAACTGTCCCACGCCGTTCGCTCCTCAAGGCGATGGTCAGCGCCAAGGTCGACGACATGAATCGAGGGGTCGAGGCCATCCGCCAAAGGGCCGGAGGCACCATGCGGCAGCGCAAGCACGACCACATCATAACGGTTGAGCACTTCGGGCGTGGTCTCTTCGATCACGAGATCGGCAAGCTGCGGAATATGCGGCATAAGACGGCCGAAGCGCTCACCGGCCGAAGCATGGCCCGTTACGCAGGCCACCTCGAAATCAGGGTGCTGCGCGAGTATGCGCACCGCCTCCCCGCCGGCATAGCCCGTAGCGCCTGCTACAGCCACCGAATACCTGGACATGTCTGCCACCTTCCGAACGTCTTTGCAACGACAACGGTCAGTATACATGTTATGCGGTATATTGCATAATTATGCAGTTCGTGTCGTGTTGCGGACGCTCCAATCGGGAGTCGTGGCCTTCATTGGTGGCACCTGGCGGCCATATAAGACGATCATGATGCAGTGCATCCGGCATCGCCTCAGATGGGCAGCAGCGCCATCGCCTGCTGGCCGGGAACATTGTCCATCTGCCCCTGCGACCATTGCAGGATTTCATCGGCGGTGATGCCCTGGCTCATCATCCACAGCGAGAACAGTACGCTGAGCACGTTGATGATCACGGCAGCCAGCCCCAGCCCGAAGCCTTTCATATGGAAGGTCCTGGTGCGCCACATCGCCGCCGCGCCCAGCAGCGCCGGCAGCAAGGGCAGGAAGAACGCCAGCACAAACGCCACGATGGCATAGGGATCCCAGCGACCATACAAAGGATTGTGCTGTGGGTCGTTCGGATCGATGCCATGGGGATTGCTGCCGTTCGGACCGAAGCCATTGCCTCCAAAGCCCTGAGGATTGCCGCCGTTGCCGCCATTGGTGTTGTACGGGTACGCGCCATGCCCGTTTCCAGCCGCGCCGCCCTGCGTCGCAGGGCCACCCGCAGCATTGCCGGGCTGTTGGCCGTTCCCATATGGCGCAGGCATTCCCGCCCAGCCTGCGGCCTGCGGGGGTTGAGCCTGAGCGCCCTGAGCCGTCTGCTCGGGCTTCGGCTCCTCAGGGCGACCATACGCATACGGATCGTAGTTGGGCGGGAACTGGCTCAGGAGCGCCCCGTATTCCGGTTGCGCGATCTGCCCGTACTCAGGCTGCTGGTGTTCGCTCTGCCCAGCAGCGCGGCCGTTCTGCGAGTGCTCCTGATCCGATTCGCTCATATGCGCGTGGCTCCTTTTCCGTGTGCGCTGGGATTTTTACCGATAAAACTTCTACCAATAGAAGTCCCAGCAGTCCCAGCGCTAGGCTCCTGCACGTCAGGCGCGCAGCTGCGCTCCCAACGGGGTGGTGCTCTCGATGATAGCCTTGCGCAGCGCTTCGCTGTCGGAGGAGTCCAAAGTCCTGTCCGCCGCGCGGAAGATGACCGCGAATGCCAACGACTTCATGCCTTCGCCGAGCTGATCGCCGGTGAACACATCGAATAGCGTGATGCCTTCCAGCTTGTCGCCCACAGCTTGCTCGATGGCGTTCTGCAGACGCGCGGCAGGCAAAGCCGCCGGCACGGTGAAGGCCAGATCCTGGCGCACGGGCGGGAAGGCGGAAATCGGCCTGGCCTGCACCGGCTTGGCATCCAGCGTTGCGAACAGCGCATCCAGATCCAGCTCGAAGGCGGCGCTGTGCTCAGGTAGTCCCAGCTGCTCATCGACATGCGGATGCAGCTCGCCCACCAGGCCAACGGCCTTGCCTGCGGACGCAACCGTGGCCACGCGGCCGGGATGCCACTGGTCCGGAGCGTCCTGCGCCGCCAGCTGCTCAAGGACGATAGTCGCCCCGAGACGGCTCGCGATGCGCTGCACGGCTTCGACTGCGTCGCTCCAATCCACGGCGCGGCCGGCGTTCATCCAATCCGACTGCTCGGCCATGCCGGTCAGCAGCCCGGCGACATGCTTCGGCTGATCGGGCAATCCGGCATCCAGCGCGGCGAGCTGGTCGTCGGTGGGGAGCTTGCCGCCTTCGAAAGCCGGTATGGCCGGGGCGTTGGGGTCCCAAAGGTAGACATGCCCGATCTCGTAGAGCGCAATGTTCTCGATACCGCGGCGCAGGTTGCGCTGCACGGTCTGCGCTAGCGTCAGCAGCAGCGAACGGCGCAGATACGGCCGATCCGCAGCGAGCGGGTTGGCGATCTCGACGCTGACCTTAGCGATTTCGCTGGGGTCGTACGAGAAGTTCCTGAAATCCTCATCGCCCACGAAGGGGTAGCTCAGCGTCTCCACTAAGCCGTATTCGGCCAACTCATCGGCGACCTGCCTCGAATGCCGCTGGTCGGCGTCCAAGCCGACTGCGCCTTCAACCGGCGCTGGCGGGACGATGGACGGAATCTCGTCATAGCCGACGAGGCGAGCCACCTCTTCGACCAGATCGCAGGGTTCGGTGATATCCGGCCGCCACGTGGGAGGGGTGACCGAGAACACGCCGTTGCCGCCGCCGGCCATGCTGCAGCCGATGTCGGTGAGAATGTCGCTGATGGTGTTCGTCTCGGTGTCCAACCCGGCCACGCGGGCCACTTCACTGGCCTTGAAGGCGATTGCCTTGGGGCGTCCGGTGCGATTCACATCGGTGGGGTGCTGCGAGGCTTCGCCGTTGCCGTAGCGTTCGAGCAGCTCGGAAGCCAGCTGCGAAGCCGCCGGCTGCAGCTTGCAGTCCACGCCGCGTTCGAAGCGACGAGAAGCCTCGGAAGGAATCTTGTGTCGGCGTGCGCTTCTGGCGATGGACACCTGATCGAAGTGCGCGGCTTCCAGCAGCACGTTCTTCGTTTCAGCGGTCACTTCGCCATACAGCCCGCCCATCACGCCTGCCAAGCCGAGGACGCGTGACCCGCGCTTGCCGTCGGGCGAATCGGTGATGAGCAGATCCTCCGGATTGAGCGCATGGTCGTTGCCGTCCAGCGTGACCAGATGCTCGCCCTGGCGCGCACGGCGCACCACGATCGGCGCCTCGATCTTGTCGAGATCGTAGGCGTGCATCGGCTGGCCGAGATCGAGCATCACATAGTTCGTGACGTCCACGGCCAGTGAGATCGAGCGCATGCCGGCGCGAATCAGGCGTCGCCGCATCCAATTGGGCGTATGCGCCTCGGGGTCGAAGCCCTTGATGACGCGCGCATGGTAGCGGTCGCAGCCGGCGACGCCGTGGATGGGGTTGTCATCCTCGATGCTCACTTCGATGTCGGTGACGGAGCGGGGATCAAGCCCTGCGGTGACCGGCGCCTTGGCGGCGAGCTCCTTGACCGGATCGGTGTAGGCAGCTCCTGTGGAGTGATGGTATTCGCGTGCCACGCCGCGATACGAGAACGCATAGCCACGGTCCGGCGTGATGTTGATTTCCAGCAGCGGCTGGTCGAGATGCAGCAGGTGCATCGCGTCGTCGCCGGGCTTCAGGGCCTCGTATTCCTTGGGGCTGAAGCCGTAGTGGCGCAGCAGGATGATGCCGTTGTGGTCGTCTCCCAGGCCCAGCTCACGCTCCGAGGCGCACATGCCGTCGGAGACATGGCCGTAGGTCTTGCGCGGCTCGATGCGGAAGTCGCCCGGCAGCACTGCTCCGGGCAGCGTGACGACGACCTTCTCGCCGGCAGCCATATTTGGCGCGCCGCACACGATGCCGCGCGGCACCTTGTTGCCCTGCTCGTCGGTCGCGTTGTATGCTTCGCCGACATCCACATGGCACCAGTTGATGATTTTGCCGTTATGCTGCGGTTCGGGGGTCGCGTCGACGACATAGCCGACGACGATGGGTCCGGTCACCTGCGAGGCGTGAATCTCCTCCTCCTCAAGCCCGACATGCACCAGATCCTTGGCGAGCTGTTCGTAGGTCAGATCGTCCGGAACCTCGACATGGTCCTTGAGCCAGTCAATATCTACCATTGGCATGAGTCGTTCACTCCCCCATCACAAACTGTTCGCTGAATCGCACGTCGCCTTCGACCAGGTCGTGCATATCGTTGATGTCGTGGCGCAGCAGCAGCGTGCGCTCGACGCCCATGCCGAAGGCGAAGCCGGTGTATATGTCCGGATCGATGCCTGCGGAGCGCAGCACATTCGGGTTCACCATGCCGCAGCCGCCCCATTCAATCCAGCCCGGTCCGCCCTTCTTGTCGGGGAACCACAGATCGAGTTCGGCGCTCGGCTCGGTAAAGGGGAAATAGCTCGGGCGCAGCCGGCTTTTGGCCTCCGGGCCGAACATCGCGACGGCGAACTTGTCGAGTACGCCCTTGAGATCAGCCATCGTCAGATGCTTGTCGACCGCCAGCGCCTCGCACTGGTGGAATACGGGGGTGTGCGTCGCATCAAGCTCGTCAGTGCGGAACACCCTTCCCGGGGAGACGATGTAGAGCGGCACGCCGCGCGAGATCAGCGCCCGCACCTGGTCGGACGAGGTCTGCGTGCGCATTACCATGTTGGAGCCTACGAAGCCGGCGGCGTCCTTGCTCTGGTTGCCTTTGACGTAGAAGGTGTCCTGCATCTGGCGCGCCGGATGGTCAGGGCCGAAGTTCAGCGCGTCGAAGTTGTACCATTCGCTTTCCACTTCGGGGCCTTGCGAAACCTGCCAGCCCATCGAGACGAACAGGTCCTCGATGTCCTCCATGACCTTGGCGATGGGGTGGCGGGCTCCCAATGGCTTGCGGCTGAGCGGCAGCGTCATATCCACGGTCTGCGCAGCCAGCTCGCGAGCCTCTTCTTCGGCGCGCACCTGCTCCTGCTTCGTTCCGAAGGCGCGTCCGAAATCGGCGCGCAGCTTGCCCATGAGCTTGCCGGCGTCCTTCTTCTGGTCCGCAGGCAGCGAGCCGATGGCCTTGCTCGCCTGGGTCATCACCGACCCCGATCCGACGAACTGCGTCTTGATCGTCTTCAATTCGTCCAACGAAGAGGCTTTATCGATTTTCTCGATGCCTTCGGCGACCGCATCGCTCACCGCCTGGGCGTCGAATGCCATACTCTCTGCCACGAGTACCCTTTCTGTTTCCAACGAACGCAGTTTCCTGCACACGCTGTTCTCTCCAAACGCAGTCACGCGACACGCGCCAAAAAACGCAGCAAAGCGCATGTAAGAAGCGTTTTTCCGACTTCACATTGTCCCAATATGACTCGACATAGCCATGCTGAAGAGCATCACCGCAGCGCTGGTCGCCAAGTTCAACGACTCCGCCTTTCCATAGATTGGTATCGAAACGATATGCTGCGCCTGAGCCAGTATCTCCTCAGGAAGCCCGCGCGCCTCATTGCCGAAGAGCACCGCTTTGGCTGCGGCATCGCGCGAGCCGCCGCACAGAAAATCGAGAAGGCTTTGCGGCCTGCTCTCAGCCGTGCCATAGACGTCCGCGGCGATCACCGGGCAGTCGTGGCGCAGCGTCCACGCGAAGAACTCCTCGGTGCCCATACTCAGCACTGGCACATGGAACAGGGACCCAGCGGTGGAGCGCACGACTTTGGGATTGAAGACATCTACGCAATCGTCCACGAACACCACCGCAGCACATCCGGCGGCGTCGGCGGAACGAATCACCGTTCCGGCGTTGCCCGGATCGCGCACCTGCCAGAAGGCGGCGATCATAGTGGCATTCGTATTGTCAGCGCTATCGGTGCCATCGGTATCAGCGACATCATCGGTATCATCGACGTCGTCCGGCCAAGAGACAGCATCGCCATTCGCAGACAACTCCTCGACATCAACCACAGCCGCTATGCCTTGCGCGTTCGAGCTGATGCGTGAGAGCACTTCCGGCGTCGCCTGATGAACGTAGACCCCCGCATCCAAGGCCGTTTCCACGATGCGCGAGCGTATCAGCACGGCCGTATGCGCACCGTTGGGCGATTCAGCGGCATTGGCAGCATCACCGGTCTGAACATATAGGTCACGCACGGCATCAGGGCAGCAGGCGACGGCTTCGCGCACGGACTGCGGCCCCTCCACAAGGAAGCGTCCGGTGCGTCTGCGCGCCTTGGCGTTCGCCAGCTCGGCGACATGACGGACGCGCTCGGCCTTGGGGTTGGCGAGCAGTTCGGGATTCATCGGCATGCTGCCCAGTTTACGCGACGAGCGCTACAGCCTATCGGCACAGAGCCGCCACGGGTTCCGGGTATCAAGCCGTCCTGCATACTCACAGCGTTCTCACAGAGCTTCACAGCCTCTTCACAGAGCTGCCGCCGCGACGTTCCAGACAAAGCGAAGCGTTTTGCCAACAAACCGGTCTTGTATGAATCATGACGGTTGCCGCAGCTGCTGCAGCCGCATCCCACCACAACCAAAGGGTACATATGTTCATGATTGCCAACGCATGGAAAAACGTGATCCGCAACAAAGGGCGCAACCTGCTCGTCATGGTCATTGTCGCAATTATCGCCGCCGCTGCCGCCATCGGACTCTCGATCCGGCAGGCTGCGCAGAGCGCACGGGCGACGGGACTGGCGAATACGACGGTGACGGCGCAGATCTCGCTGGACCGCAGCACGCTTATGGCCGCCGCCCAGAAGCAAAGCGCCAATGGCACGCAGCCTGATTTCCAGGCACTTCGTCAAAGTCTGGCAGGCAAGGAGCTGAGTCTGACGGACTATCAGAAATATGCGAAAACCTCAACAGCGGTGAAGTCCACGTATTACTCGCAGTCGGCAGGATTGTCCGCCACCACCGGATTCCAGCCGGTCTCCACCAGCTCGAGTTCCACTTCTGGCTCTACGTCGGATTCCACTACCTCAGGCCAGTCCGGCTCGCAAGGCTCCTCGGGCTCGTCCCAGAGTTCGCAAGGGTATGGCGCAAGCGGGCCGATGGGCGGCAGAGGCATGGATTCCGGTGACTTCAAGCTCACCGGATTCTCCTCCGACGCCGCTGTAGCCAATGCGGCAAACGGCAAGTTCACGATGAGTTCGGGCAAGGTCTTCGGCTACGACAAGACCTCCAACGGCCAGATCATCATTTCGAAGGCGCTTGCGCAATTCAACAACCTCAAGGTCGGCGATACTGTAACGGCTGCGAATACGACGGATTCCACCAAAACCTACAAACTGACCATCGTGGGCATCTACGCGAACACCGGCTCCACAAGCAGCGCTCCGGGAGGCATGGGCAACGCCTCCGACCCCGACAACGCCATCTACACGTCGTTCTCGACGCTCGACTCCCTAGGGCTGAGCGGCAGCAGCACCAACGGCGGCTCACAACTGGACTTCACCTATGTCGTGGATAGCAAGGCAGCGTACGAGACCTTCGCCAAGGATGTCAAGGCGGCGGGGCTGTCCAGCGACTACACGGTGTCGTCCCCTGACATCACGCAATACGAAGCCAGTCTGGTGCCGCTCGACAACCTCGCGAAATTCGCCCTGACCCTGCTGCTTATCGTGCTCGGCGTCGGCGGCGCAGTGCTGATCGCGCTCAATGTGTTCAACATCCGCGAGCGCAAATACGAGGTGGGCGTGCTCACCGCCATCGGCATACGCAAGGCCAAAGTGGCGGCACAATTCGTCTTCGAGCTGCTCATCGTCACCATGATCGGTCTCGCGATTGGCGCTGCGGCAGGTTCGATCGCATCGGTGCCGGTTTCCAATCATCTGCTGGCCGGTCAGGTGGCCGCGCAGCAGAGTCAGCAGGCCAGTCAGGCGGCGCAGTTCGGGCGCGGCATGCAAGGCGGCGGCATGCAGTCCGGCAGCCAAAGCCAGAGCGCGCCGGCACCGGCGATGGGCGGAGGCTTTGCGGCAGGGCGCGCCTCGGCGCTTGGCAAAACCACCAGCTATATCTCCTCGATCAATTCCACAGTCAGCATATCCGTCGTCGGTGAACTCGTGCTGATCGGACTGGCGCTGACCGTAGTGTCCTCGCTGGCCGCAGTCGTGGTCATCATGCGCTACGAGCCACTGCAGATACTGGCCGACCGGTCGTAGCCGCAACGCGCCCCGACCGGCAATCACCGCATTTCATACCCGTTTTTATGTTTTATGTGAAGGAGCATCATGACCACGAACGACATCAACAGCACGCATACCAACGACAATACTGACAACACATCCAAGCAGGGAGACATCGAAACCCCCGGCAATTCCAAGGCGCACAGCGAACCTGTTCTCGAATTGAAGGACGTGAGCTATGCCTACACCAAGGGCGGCAAGCATGTGCTCGACCATATCAGTCACCGTTTTGCCGCAGGCAAGGCTTACGCGATCACCGGGCCGTCGGGCGCTGGCAAGACCACGATGCTGTCGCTTATCTCAGGACTCGCCAACCCCACGCAGGGCCAGGTGCTCTACCAAGGGCAGGACTTGGCGAAGCTCGACCGCTACCGGTTCCGCAGCCACGATATCGGCGTCATCTTCCAGAGCTTCAATCTGCTGCCTGCGCTGAGTGCCGCTGAGAACATCATGCTGTCGATGGACGCCTCGGGCAAGCGCTTCGACGCACCGAAACGTCAGCGCGCGCTGGAACTTCTGGCCCAGGTGCATCTGCCCGAGGAGTATGCCAATGAGCGGGTGCTGCATCTGTCCGGCGGCGAGCAGCAGCGCGTGGCCATCGCACGGGCGTTCAGTTATGACCCCCAGATTCTCGTCGCCGACGAGCCCACCGGCAACCTCGATCTGGCCACGCAGGCGGACATCATGGACATCTTCCGCTCGCTGGCACACGATCAGGGCCGCTGCGTCATCATCGTCACGCACAGCCCTGATGTGGCTTCGGACTGCGATGAAGTGTTCGCGCTGGCACCGTTGCGGCGCGCGTCCCAGCGCGGAACAGCACAGCGCAAATCAGTGCAGCGCCAGCCAACACAGCGCCGCCACGACGCCGTATCAGCCGTTCCCCGTACCGGTCAGCGGAAAGCGTCATGAATGGGGCATAACCAGAGGCATAATGCCCCATTCGTGACGCAAACCCACCCTGTAGCGTCACAAAAGGGGCAATACCCATCGCGTTATGCCCCATTCGTGACGCTTATCAGCGAAAACAGTCACAAAAGGGGCAGTGGACTGGCAGGTCGGACATCAACAGCGGTCACTCTGTCTTGTTTACGACAATTCGCTCCGGCCAGAGTCATAAACGAGACAGAGTCCCGCGACAGCGACTTGAGGCATTGTCGTTCGACCCCTTGGCGGGGCCTCACTTCGCCTACGGAGAGCCCACTGGGCTCTCCGCTTAACGGCTCAGCCGCCGAAGAACGCGAAGGTGCCGGCGACGCCCGCGACGCTCAGCGCGATAACCGGCACAGCGAAGCAGGCGATGAGAAACACGTAGTCGCGGCCATGCACCGGTGCAGTGCGGGCGTGGCTGCGCGGCTCAGTCCCGCCGAAGCCACGGGCCTGCATCGCAGTGGCGAGCATCGTGGAACGGCGGATTGAGAGCACCAGCAATGCGAAGGCCTGCGGAAAGAAGGCCTTGAGTCTGTTTTCGTCCCCGAGACCTCGTGAGCGGCGCGAGGCGCTGAGTGCGGCCCAGTCGTCGCGCAGCACCGAGAAGAGGCGCATGCCGGCCAAGCCGCCGTAGACGAAGCGGTCGGGCAGATGCAGATTCTGGCTGAAGGAGTCGGCCAGATCGGTCGCATCGATGCCCAGCACCGCAATGATTGCGGGGATGCCGACGGCGAGAATACGGATGCCGGTGGCGATTGCCAGCTCAGCGGAACGGTCGGTGATGTTGATCATGCCCCACTGCCACCACACCTCGCCGCCGCTTTTGCCGTACAGCAGCACCGCCATAGCCGAACCCGGCGCGCCGATGAAAATCGGCCATGTCGAGCGCACGACCCTCCACGGCGTGAAGCCGATGACCATCAGCGCCACCAACTCGAGGCACAGCGCGGTCGTGGCCGACACCCAGTCAAGCGAAATCATCATCGGCAGCGAGGCCAGGAAGCCGCCAAAGAGACGGAAGGAGGGGTTCAGCGAGGCCAGCAACGGCGAATGGCTTGCAGCCCGCGGCTCTTCGTCGCGCGTATTCACGGGGCTGACGGTGATGTGAGCGGCATTGGCCTGTTTCGCGTCAACTTGCGCGGCACTGTGTTGTTTCGTAACGCTGTGTCGCACTGTGTCTTGCTGTACGGCACCGTGTTGCGTAATGCTGTGTTGCCCGTCATTCTGCGAAGCAGACAACGTACGACGTTCAGCTATCTCTGCGCTCGGCCCATGGTGCCATTCGCCGGACGCGCCCTGCGGCGTCAGCTCCACGATGCGCGCTCCGAGGGCGGTGACCAGCTCGCGGTCGTGCGTCACGACGATGATGCTGACCCCGTCGCCGCGCAGCCCATGAATCAGTCTGACGATCTGCATCCAGGTGCGCCGGTCCTGCCCGAAAGTCGGCTCGTCGAGTATCAGCACGCGGGGCGCGGCCGCGAGCGAGGCGGCGACGGTGAGACGGCGCTTCTCGCCGCCCGAAAGCGTGTAGGGGTTCACTGCGGCATACTGGCGCAGTGCAAAGCGTTCCAACAGCTCCAAAGCAATTTTCTTCGCGGTCTCCTCATCCGCGCCGGTGCGCAGCGGGCCGAGCATGACCTCGTCGAATACGCTCCCCCGCGCGAACTGGTGCTCGGGATTCTGGAACACATAGGAGATGCGGGAGGCAAGCTCGGTCGAACGCCAGTCCTGCGGCGAATCATGGGCTGCAGCGCCCTGCAAAGCACGCGAGGCGACCACGCGGCCGTCGACAGGGTCGAGCAGACCTGCCAAAGTCAATGACAACGTGGACTTGCCAGCCCCGTTCGCGCCAACGAGCGCGGTGATCTGCCCGGGGTGGAAATCCAGCTTGATATCGCTTGCAATAGCTCTGCCCCCGCGCCCAATCGCAAGGTCTTGCGTGGACAGTAGCGCTTCGCCGCTGCCGGTTTCGGGAGCATACGAGGGTTCATCGTCGCTGTGCATCCGCGTGATCGCATCCTGCGAGCGGCGGTAACGCTGAGGCACCCAGATGCCGAGGCTTGCGAAATCAATGGAGGGATCGCCGAACACGTCATCCGGCGAGCCGTCGGCCACGATCACGGTTCTGCGAAAGACCGGATGGGCGCTCCCTTGCGCCTCGTTCGAGGCGTGCGTCTGTTCGTTCGACGCCTCCCTTGTGGCATTCCCGCGATTTTCCCCACCGGACGTGCCATCTTCCAGCCCGAGCACAATCACGCGGTCGATCAAATCGATCCACGGCTCGGCGCGATGCTCCACAAGCATCATCGTGCACCCTTGCGCGTGCAGCACATCACCTACCGCCCCCACGATCTGCTGCACCCCATCCGGATCGAGATTGGCCGTGGGCTCGTCCAACAGCAGCACCCCCGGCTGCATCGCCAAGGCCCCGGCCAGCGCCAGCCGCTGCATCTGCCCGCCGCTCAAATGCAGCGTAGGACGATGCAATTGCAGACCTTCCAAGCCCACAGCCGCCAGGCTATGCTCTACGCGCCGCCAGATCTCGTCGCGTTCGACATCCATGTTCTCGGGCCCGAAGGCGACGTTATCGCCGAGCCGCTCGAAAATCACCTGAGCGTCGGGATCTTGCAACACCAGTCCGACGCGCCCGCGCGAGCGCTGGATGGGCACGCCATCCACCAGCACGCGCCCTTCGCTCGTGCCGCCTTCGGCGTCAACCCAAGTCGGCACGCCGCCCTGTATATCAGCGTCAGCGTCGGCACTGGGCTCGGGGTCAGCACCGGTCCCGGAGCCGCCGGCCTCCATATCCGCCTCGTCACCGCCGAGCAACCCGGCCGCGCCTTCGAGAATCGTGGATTTGCCGATGCCGGACGCGCCCAGCAGCAGCACCCGCTGCCCTGCCTCGATGGTCATATCGAGGCCGCGCACGGCGAAATGCCGGCGCGAGGAGTGCTGGTACCCCCAATGCTCGAAGCGCAGCGTGGCGCTGTCCGACAGAGACGGGGAGGCGACGCCCGGCGCTAGGGCTGGCTGAGCGGGTCGTTCTTCAGGCACGGTATGTTCCTTACACAATCCAGAAGCGGCAAAACTGACGGGTATGAATATCGAATTGAATATGATAGCTGGGTATTCAGCGGTTTTCAGCAGAACACCCGCGTTTCAGACATGTTTCAGGCCCGTGCGCCACGCACCTCGCGCCCTGAGGCGAAGCGGTCGAGCGCACCGGTTTTCGCGATGCCGACATACAGGTACCACATCAGCACTCCGGCGACGAACGCGCCGGAGATGACGGTGGCGACGAGGTACCACAGCCCGTACGCGCCGGTCATATCGAAGCCCTGCAGATGCGTCAGGAAGGTGTATCCCCAGCATCCGACCGCCGAAACGATTCCTGACAATGTCAGCGTAAGCACGTTCCACACGCGATACGCGACGAACAGGAACACGAGTTCGGCGCCGATGCCCTGCACCAAGCCGATAAGGAATGTCTCCGCGCCGCCCCATTGATTGCCCACGAGGGCTTCCAGGACCGCGGCGACGACTTCGGCGTAGATGGCGGCACCGGGCTTGCGCACGATGACGGCCGCCAGTGGGCCTGCGAACAGCCACAGCCCGTTCATCAGGCCGGAAAGCCCAGGCAGCAGCACCTCAAGCGGACCGCCGATCGGCGTATAGAGCAGCGCCGCGACCCAATAGATGAAGGCGCTGGCGACGCCAATCGCCGAAGCGACAGCGATATCGACGACGCGCCATTGCAGATTCGGCTGTGACTTGGCTGCTGATTGCGTTGAACTCATGATGTGCCTTTCTCTCGCGCACGGCCGGCTTTCGGCGTGCGGTTGCAAGGCACGGGTAAAGAGAGACGTCCGTGCGCCGGCATTGTCCGGACTCACGTTCAATCGGTCGAGGTCGCCCTCATCTCAGCCACGGCCTTCACATACTCGTTCAGGCCACAGCCCCCGTGTCAGTTCAGCAGTATAGAACCTCCCAGCGTCATCCGCTAGGGGTGTCACATATTGCTTGTACCCAGCATGTGCCGGCTACAAGCCAATCAATATTGTCGATTACAATCCACATTCATTGTCGTAATCATGAAATTGTCGATTACAATCCACAACTTTCTTAGGCTGCTTGAGTCCTATAACCCTGGCGCCCGTCATTGCCCAAGCTTGTCGAGCAGCAGCGCCTCAGCGACGATGCCGTTGCGCAGGATGGAGAGGCTGATCGATTCGTTGGGGCTGTGCGCATTCGATTTCGGGTCCTCCGGGCCAGTGACCAACACCTGCGCCTTGGGGAAGAGCCTCTGCAGTTCGGGGATGAAGGGTATCGAGCCGCCTTCGCCCTTGTTGATCGGGTCGGTGCCGAAGGCCTGCCTCATCGCCTCAATTGCGTCCTTGGTGGCTTCGGCGTTCGGATCCATGGCCCAGCCCATGCCGCTATCCAGCGGCGTGACTCGCACTTCGGCACCAAGCGGCGCATGGGCGAGCAGAAAATCGCTCAGAGCGTGCTGCGCCTCGTCGGGCCGCTGACCGGGCGCCGTGCGCAGGGAAAGCCGGATGCGGGTCGCATCGGCAATCACATTGAAGGATGTATCCACCGGCTGTGCGTCCCAGCCGATAACCGTCACGCTCGGCTTGCTCCAGATGCGCGATGCCAGCGACCCGGTGCCTGCAAACTCATAGGAATAGACAACCGATGCGTCCTCGCGCAAGCTGGCCTCATCGAGATCGCGCTGCAATCCGCCAATCGGCTCCCCGGATTGCAGACCCGGTATAGCCAGCTCGCCATGCTCGTCATACATCGAAGCCACGAGCATCGCCCCAAGCGTGTTCGCATCAAGCACAGGCCCGCCGTACTGCCCGGAATGCACCGGATGCCGCAGGACCCTCAGAGTCACGTCCACGCTCGTGTTGCCGCGCAGGCTGGTCGTCAGGCTGGGGATGTCGGGCGACCAGTTGCCCGAATCGGCCACGATAATCACATCGGAATCGAATTCGTCACGATGCGCCTCGATGAACGGGATGAAGCTGGGCGAACCCATCTCCTCCTCGCCCTCGATGAACACCTTGATATTGACGTTGAGATCACTGCCGAGGATGGCTAGCGCGCCGGAATGAATCGCGATGCCGCCGCCATCGTCGCACGAGCCACGACCGTAGAGCCGCCCGTCCGCCTCGGTCGCCACAAACGGCTCCGTATCCCATGCGGATGGGTCGGGCACCGGCTGCACGTCATGGTGCGCATAGAGCAATACAGTCGGAGCATCGGCGTTCACGATTTTCGAGCCGACGACCTCATAGGCGCCAGGCGTGCCATCGGGATTGCTCGATTGCACCACTCGGGTCTCCACGCCGACCTTGCGCAGCTCCTGCGCCACGAACTCGGCGGAACAGTGCATATGCTCGCTGGTGATGCCCTGCGCAGACACCGACTTGAGCGCAATCTTCTTCGATAGCACATCCACGACGCGCGCGAAGTCCTCATCCGCCCGCGCACGCACCTCGTCAAGACCCAAAACCGCCATGATGCTCCTTATCTCCGTTGCCTCAGTACCAATTATTCAATACCAATCTATTCGGCACCGCACTGTATTCGATACCATTCCTGGCTCGCTGATTACCGTTATATATGCATACGACTGCCATTATTCCACGGTCGTAGCCAAGTCATAGTCAGGTCGCGGTACCATGTCGTCGCGCGACGATGGCTTGTCTGCACTCCAAGCCGACCGCCGCTGCGAAAGGCCCAGAACGCACAGTCAAGGCATAGTCAAGGCATAGTTCAAGGCACAGTCAGGCGCATGATTTCCCATTGTTTTCCACGCCCCGCAAGCGTCTAGGCGTCACCGTAATCTGCAAGCATGACATGGAACCCCTTCAGCAAACACGTCGACGAAGAAACGGCGCAAACGACCGTTCAGGAGCCTTTCCAAAGCACAGGAAAAGGCCGGCCGACCCCCAAACGCAAGCAAGCCGAACAGCAGAATCTACGCCCATTGGTTCCCAAGGATCGCAAGGCCGCGACCAAGGAAGCCAAGACGCGCACGCGCGCCAAGGAAAATGCCGAATACGACGCGATGCGCTCCGGCGATGTCGCGCATATGCCCAAGGCCGAGCGACTGCCGTGGCGCGTGTACATCCGCGACTATGTGGACGCCCGCTTCAATATCGGCGAGTTCTTCATCCCCGCGACCTTCGTCATTCTGCTGGTCACCATGGTCATGTCCATCAAATGGCCCGCTCTAGCCAATCCCTTCCTGATGCTCATGTACGTGTATCTGCTCATAGCCGTCATCGATGTGGCCTTCATGTGGCGCAAGCTGCGCAAGCTGCTGGTCGAGAAGTACGGCGAAGCCGCCGTCGGCAAGGGGTCGCGCTCCGCATCGTATGCGTGGAGCCGCGCCATCCAGTTACGCCGCTGGCGACTGCCGAAGCCGCGCTACCCTAAGCGCGGGCACTGGCCGAAGTAACAATCACTGTGACACCGCAGCGACACCACAGTGACATTACAGTGACATTACAGTGACATCCGCATCCTGGACAGGATCGAATTCCATGACCGAAAACACTATCACCACCAATACTGACAGCAGCACCGATGTCAGCACCGACACCGACACCGGTATCGACACCACCGTGCAGGTCGACATCGCCATCATCGGCGCAGGCCCAGGAGGCTACGCCACCGCATTGCGCGCCGCGCAGCTGGGCAAGTCCGTCATCCTGATCGAGCGTGACGAAACGCTGGGCGGCACCTGCCTGAACCGCGGATGCATACCCTCAAAGGCCTTGATTACCGCGTCCCGCACCATGGACACCATTCACCAGGCCCATGAAGTCGGCATCGACGCGACGATCAACAGCGTCGACTTCGGCACCCTGCTCGCCTATAAGAATCGCATGGTCGACACCATGACCTCCGGACTGGCAGGGCTGCTCGCGCATCGCGGCGTGACCGTCCTGCGCGGCGACGCGGCGATAACCGATGCGCCCGGGCGCATCATCCAAGTCACGCCGAGCGAACCGGAGACGCAGGTCAGGCGCTTTGTACGAGCCGGCATCGGTGAGGACATAGGACAGTCGGTGAACGTGCAGGCAGCAGACATCGTCCTTGCGACCGGATCACGGCCCAAGACGCTGCCGCAGCATGACTTCTCAGGAGCCCTGATCGACTCCACGCACGCGCTGTCGCTTATTCGCGTGCCCGCCAGCGCCGTGATCATCGGCTCCGGAGCAATTGCGGTCGAGTTCGCCTCGCTGTGGAATGCGGGCGGATGCGCCGTCACGCTGCTGATCCGCAAGGACCGGGTACTTTCCGCATGGAACCGCCGCACCGGTCTGACGCTGACCCGCGAGCTCAAACGCCGCGGCATCAACATCGTCACGCATAGCGCAGTCACATCCGTCGATGTCGGCGTGAACCTCGGCGCGACCGTGCATTACACGCAGGAAGGGCACGATGGCGAGTCCACCGCATTCGGCGAGGTCGCCTTGGCCGCAATCGGCCGTGAGCCCAACACGCAGGCCGCTTGGCTCGAGGGCAGCCATATCGAGCTGACGGACGCCGGCTTCGTGCATACCGATGAGCTCGGGCGCACCGGTGTTCCAGGCATCTGGGCCGCCGGCGATATCACCGAAGGCGACGCGCTTGCCAACCGCGCCTTCGAACAAGGCATCGTTATCGCGGAAAGCATCGCCGGGCTGAATCCCAAACCAGTGAACGACGATACGGTCGCCAGGGTCGTCTTCTCCTCCCCCGAGGCCGCATCGGTCGGCTGCACGCTCGATCAGGCCAGCAGCCGCGACGATCTGGCAAACGTCGAGGAGACGGTATTCCCGATGATGTCCAACGCCCGCATGCTCATGAGCGGCTCCTCGGGCTCCATGAGCCTGATCAGCGGTGAACACGCAACAGAGCAGGGCCATCGCGTCGTGCTCGGCGCGCATATCGTCGCACCCAACGCCAGTGATCTCATCGCCGAAGCCGAGCAGCTGGTCGGCAATCGCGTGCCGCTGAGCGATGCGGCGCGTCTTATCCATCCTCATCCCACGTTCAGCGAGACCTTCGGCGAGGCACTGCTCAAGGCGGACGGCCGACCGCTGCACACGCGTTAGGCAAGGTTCGGCGAGCCTGCTGCTAAACTGTGGGGTCGGTATGCCCATTGCAAGGGCAGATTCAACGTATAACGGCAAAATTCAACAGCATGCAACAGCAAGTGAGGAAGCAGATGGCTCAGAAGGACTCGAAGGCGGGCAAGAAGCCGAACATCGTCAAGCAGATCATCCAGATCTATCGGTACACGGCTCCGGAAGACAAGCCGCTGCCCTGGCTGTTGGCAGGAGCCTTCCTGCTGCCGCTGGTGGTGTTCGCTGTGGTAGGCGTGTTCATGCACTGGTCCGTGTTCCTCTGGATCCTGCTCATGATCACCGCCGCGATGCTTGGCGTGCTGCTGTTCACGATTCTGCTGACCAACCGCGCCGACAAAGTCGGCTACAAACGAATCGAAGGCCGTCCGGGCGCAGCCGTCAGCGTGCTGAGCAACATCAACAAGGCCGGCTACAGCTTCCCTGAGGAGCCGGTGTGGATGGATCCCAAGACCAAGGACGCCATCTGGCGCGGCACGGGATACAGCGGCGTCTATCTGCTGGGCGAAGGCGACTACGGCCGCGTGATGCACGCGATGGATCGCCAGGAGCACAACATCAAGGGCGTGACGGCGGGTTCCTCCATCCCGGTCTATCGCATCACCGTCGGCACCGGCGACAAGCAGGTGCAGCTCAAGGACCTGCGCAAGGCCGTGCTCAAATGCAAAAGCTACGAACCGACGAATCACTCGAACGCGCTCATCGCGAAAATCCATCCCCGCCGCCGCTTCATCCTGACCAAGGAAGAGCTCGCGATGCTCAACGACCGCCTGCGCACGCTGCAGACGAAGTCCGGCTTCGGCATCCCCAAGGGCGTCGATCCCACGCGGCCGCAGCACGTCAGCAGGCGCGCCATGCGCGGACGCTGATACCTGACGCAGCAAATTCTTCCTTGCGGAACAGCCGTATTGCCGAATTACGAAACATGTTCGTAACCTGACGCGCGAGCCGGGGAAACCCGCTGTTTTACACTTGGAACCTGTAAGTCCATATGAAAGGAGCGGTCCATTGACTGCACTTGAAACTAAGGCCGATGCCGAGGCCCTCATCAATCAGGAAGGCGTGGAGTATGTCTCCATCCGCTTTACCGATCTGATCGGCGTACAGCAGCACTTCACGGTGCCGGCCAGCGAATTCCTGAAGGATGCATTCACCGACGGCATGCCCTTCGATGGTTCATCGATCAAGGGATTCCAGGCGATTAACGAATCCGACATGAACATGATCCCCGATGTGAGCACCGCGTTCATCGATCCGTTCCGCAAGCACAAGACACTCGACGTGGCCTTCTCCATCGTCGACCCGATCACCGGCGAGCCCTATTCGCGCGATCCGCGTCAGGTCGCTGCGAAGGCCGAAGCCTACCTGAAGTCCACCGGCATCGCCGACACCGCCTCCTTCGCCCCCGAAGCTGAGTTCTTCATCTTCGACAAGGTGCGTTTCGAGAACACGATGCAGCGTTCCTTCTATGAGGTCGACTCCATCGAAGCCCCGTGGAACTCCGGCTCCGAGTACGAAGAGGACGGCACGCCGAACATCGGCTTCAAGAACCGCATCAAGGGCGGCTACTTCCCCGTTCCGCCGCAGGACCACAACCAGGATCTGCGCGACGACATGGTCGCCAACCTGCAGAAGGTCGGCTTGATTCTCGAGCGTTCTCACCATGAGGTCGCCGGTGCAGGCCAGCAGGAGATCAACTACCGCTTCAACACGCTGCAGCATGCGGGCGACGATCTGATGAAGTACAAGTACGTCGTGCACGAGACCGCTGCGCTGGCGGGCAAGGCTGCGACCTTCATGCCTAAGCCCATCAACGGCGACAACGGCACCGGCATGCACTGCCATCAGTCCCTGTGGAAGGACGGCAAGCCGCTGTTCTACGACGAGCAGGGCTACGGCGGTCTTTCCGACATCGCGCGTTGGTACGTTGGCGGTCTGATCAAGCACGCTTCGTCGGTGCTGGCCTTCACCAACCCCTCGCTCAACTCCTACCACCGCCTGGTTCCCGGCTTCGAGGCGCCGGTCAACCTGGTGTACTCCGCAAGGAACCGTTCGGCCGCCATTCGTATCCCGCTGGCCGGCACTTCCCCCGCTGCCAAGCGCATCGAGTTCCGCGCGCCTGACCCCTCGTCGAACCCCTTCCTCGCCTTCTCGGCGCAGCTGATGTCCGGCCTGGACGGCATCCTCAACCACATCGAGCCTCCGGCTCCGGTCGACAAGGATCTCTACGAGCTTCCGCCCGAGGAGCATGCCGGCATCAAGCAGGTTCCGGGTTCGCTCGACGAGGCGCTGAATGCCCTCGAAGAGGATCACGACTTCCTGACCGCTGGTGACGTGTTCACCGACGATCTCATCGAGACCTGGCTCGACCTCAAGCGCGGCGAAATTGATCAGGCTCGCCTTGCCCCGACCCCGCTGGAATACGAGTTGTACTTCCACATCTGAGTTGGTGCCTTTGGCTATCTTCGAAAATTGTGCGTTTTCTGTTTCCTAGGTAGCCAAAGGCAGTCGTAGCAGATATATGGTGAAGCCTCGGTAGTTACTTGCTACCGGGGCTTCACTATATCCGGGCATCGTTTGTGCTGTCTTTCGTTGTGCTGTGTTCCGACTGGGCTGCCTTTCGTCTGTGCTGCCTCCCAACCGTGCCGTGCAGCTGGCACGGTCACATGTCTGCTGTTCAGCTCTCGGTCAGCCGACTTCCCATAGCGTCGAAGCGACTTGGCGCAGGAACCAGCGTTCGTGGGAGACCACGATCAGTGCGCCCGGGTAGGCTTGCAGCGCAGCGGCCAGCGCCTGCTTGGAATGCAGATCGAGGTGATTGGTCGGCTCATCCATGATGATGAGCTGCGGATGCTGTGCGATTCCTAGGCACAGCAGCAGTTTGCGCAACTCCCCCGGTGAAGGCGAGGTACCGGCAGTCAGCCGGTCCGGATCGGCGTTGAGCTGGGCATAGGAGCTCAGGACCCGTGATTTGACTTCACTCGGCAACTCGCGCAACTGCGCCAACGCGCGCTTCGCATCATCGTCGGTGGTGTTCTGCGCAATCATGAGGTAGGGCACCTCGCCGCCTGAGTTGGCCTGATCATTCTGGTCAATCTGCTCAACGCTCTTGTCGTTCCAATCACCCAGGCCTTTCAGCACAGCATTCACAATCGTGGTTTTCCCTCCACCGTTCGGGCCAGCGATGCCGATGTGATCTCGCGGACCGACGCTCAGCACGGGAATCGCCACGCCGACTCGGGGGAAATCCGTTGCGCCTGACATATCTACTACCTCTTGCGACAGCGTTGATTGCGTTGCTGTCGCTGCCGAATTAATTGCAGCCGAATCAGTCGCCCCGCCAGCCGACATCGAGCCAGTCCCCTGCGAAACGACATGCAATCGAGCCAGCTCCGCATGCTGCTCGGAGTTCGGCTCGGTTATCACCATGTCAGAACCATAGTAAATAACCCCTGCAGGCAGATGCACCAGCTCTCGGCGGTGGCTTGGCTCGATATCGAACCAGATCTGGCCGTCATAGCGCTTCGCCGCAGTCGCAATGCTCGCCGCACGCTCGTCAGCAGCCGCCAATCGCCCGCCCAACTGTGCATACTGCCGCGCAGGGTTGGCGTCCAGACTCAGCGCTTTCGCTCCGATTCGGCGGTTTCGCGCGTCATGATCCCTGGGGTCGATTCGCTCTCCATGCCGCTTGATCGCGTCGGCCTTCTGCACCTGCTGAAAACGCTCGGCACGTATGCGCCGCAGGCGATTCGCTTCCTTGTTCGCACTCATTGCTGCATCGCTTGCTGCGCGGTCGCGGCGCTCGACCTGAGCTGTCATATCGGAATACCCGCCGGCGAATTCCAGAATCGCAGTGACATTGCGGCCCTTGATATGCCGCCGCTCGAACACCACGCAACGCGAGCATACAGCTTCGATCAGGTCCACATCATGCGACACCACGATGCCTATGTCGCTAAAAGAGCGCAGCGCCTCGGCAATGGCCAAACGTGTGGGTTCATCGACGTGATTAGTCGGCTCATCAAGAATCAGCAGGTCAGGGCGTAGCGAAAGCGCGCAGGCGAGCTGAAGCCGCTTCGCCTCACCGCCTGACAGACTGTCGTAGCGATACGCCCAATCATCGCCGATGCCTAATGACTCGCGTATCCGCAAGGTTTCCGGCGACCAGTCGATAGCGAAATCCTCAAGGTTTTCTGGAGCTTCGTCGGTGCGCTGCGGGCAGTAGGCGCTGATGAGGCTGCCCGGTTTCGGTGCGATGCTGCCACTGTCAGGTTTCACATGCCCGATTACAATCTGCATCAGCGTGGTCTTGCCGATGCCGTTATCGCCCAGCACCGCAGTCCATCCGGAGGGAAAGGTCACGTTGATATGCTCGAACAGCGGCGTCGAAGAGCTGGGATATTCGTAGCTGATGTCATTCAATGTCAATACTTGCGGGTGCACCATAGTTGGTCACTCCAATCATGGAATATAGCGCATTGCAAGAAACTTCAACGATACTGACGGTATGCGGTGGAACCCAACTGAGGCTCGCAGCCCTTATATTCCAGCGTGATGCGGCTTGGCCTGCGAAGCGATGTGATGGGACGAGCGCGGCAATGCGCCTCAACGCGCACGCACTACGAGACAACGTCGTGTATGCAGCACAACCGTCTCGCGCATCCGTCATTCATCACAGAAGCAAGGTCAGCAACCCTTTCGCCAAAAATTCAGACCCCTTGGCATATCAGGAATCTCTATCCCAAACCTTACGATACCACGGCTCGACTCACACTTTTTGGCCTAGTCGAAAAAGTGTGCCTGACTTATTTTTTAAGTGCATATTGGATATCGTCGGCTACTGCATGTAATGCAAATGGCTACATCATATTCATTAGGCTCTTTTATGCGAATCGTATCGCAATCCACATTGAAGTGACCTCAAATCAATTCCCAAAAACGGCTTCATTCCGCCAAAGCACCATCTACTGAGAAGAGCGACTACTTTGTCGAAGGCCTAATGAACGAAAAAAGGACCTAATGAACGGCTTTTGTCTGCGGCGCGCATAGGCATATGACGAACGTCGAACGATAACATAGCTGCAGAACGTTCATTAGGTCCTTTTTTCGTTCATTAGGCTCTTGCCGAAGTACAAGCCTTCAGAGGCTTTACTTGATCACTGGTATTCCGCCATTCCTCAAGGTCATGTATCGATCCGAAACCTCCAATTCGAGTTATTCCGTCGAAAATCCACCTAATGAATATGAGACAAGATGTGTGTACTTGAATATTGGCGAAACAGCATGGAACGAACGGCTTAAGAGTCATCTCCGACGACGTTCTTCCTCCGGCGACAACCCCTTCGCGAGGAAATCGACGACTTTGACGGTGGCGGAATCGATGTCGAGGTCCGCCGTACCCAACAAGATGTATGGCATCGTGGTGCCGATGACGGTGGAGGCGATGGTGCGCATGATTGTTGTGGCGGGCCAATCAACGAGCTGGCCCGCCTGCTGGTAGCGCTTCAGGATCGGCTCGATCGTCTCGGTGATGGCGTCGGAGAACTGCCCCAGAACCACTGTGAGCGTCTGGGAGTCGTTGAGCACTCTGCCGATCATGATGCGAATGAGCTGACGGTTGGATATGGCGAAAGCCATGCGATCGCGCACAATAAAATCCAGGAATGCCCGAAAGTCCGCAGAATCGTTCCGTACGACCTCCCCCATGAACTCCTTGGCGAGGCGAGGCACCACCACAGTGGCCAGCGGTGCGAGCAGCGCGTCCAGCAGGCCTTGCTTGCTGCGGTATTTCTTGTACACGGTTCCCTCGGAAACGTGCGCAAGCTGTGCGATGTCCTTGGTGCTGGTGGCGTCAAATCCTTTTTGTGAGAACAGCGTGAGGCAGGCCGTGAGCACGGCCCGCTGCTTGTCGGTCAAGTCGTCCGTTTGCAGGCTGGCAGCAAATGCATCCTCGACCAGTTGACGTGACTGCGCCACAGCGCCACCTACCTTCCCGCCCGCGTGCGAGAGCTATGTGACGCATGCGGCCCACGGAGCCGCCGCAGCAGCTTTCCCCGCGTTCCAGAGCGCCGAAGCGTGCGCATGGTCAGCATATTGAGCGCGAAGAACACGATCAGGAATCCCACAAGCACCATAAGATGCGACGCGACGTCGCTGAAGCCGCTCCCTCGTTCTATGACGTCGCTCATGCTCGTGGCACCCCAATACAGAGGCATGATATGGGCAATCACCTGCAGCCAGCGCGGCATGGAATCAACGGATATGAGACCGGAGAAGAATATCTGCGGGATGATAATGATAGGGATGAACTGCATCATCTGGAATTCGGTTTTCGCAAAGGCCGAAATCAGCAGCCCGAGAGCGAGCGCCGTCAGCGCGATGAGGATGCTGATAAGCATGACCAGCCATAGGCCGCCTAGAATCTGGATCTTGAACACCTGGATGGCGAACAGCATAATCAGGCAGGTCTGGATGACGGCGAACAATCCGTAGCCCGCAAGATAGCCTCCAAGGATCTCGCGGAATGTGATTGGCGTGGCGAGCAGCCGGTACAGCGTACCGGTGGTACGTTCGTGCAGCAGCGCCATACCGGAGATGATGAACACGAAGAAGAACACGACGAATGCCATCAGCACCGGCAGCAGATTCGTAAAGAAGGTCGAGTCTTTGGTGCCGTACAGGTAGTGAACCGAAACCGTGGCGGGCGCTGTCTTTGCAGGAGCTGAGGAAGTCGAAGAAATAGCGGGAGCCGAAGACCGTGCAGACGCTACTGGCATAGGAGTCGCCAGCGGGATATTCGCCGTCTTAAGCATCGACGTAAGGCTCTCAAGTTGCTGCTGCAGCGCTGTCAATGCCTGGGCCTGCGCGGCGATGGCCGTCTCAGCGGCTTTGGCCTGCAGCGTTACCTGCGAGGCATGCAAGCGCTGCTCGATAAGCGTGTTCTTGCTGATGTCATCGCCCGCCAACGTGAGTGTCAACGTGCTGCCATGCTGCTCGAGCAATCCTGCGTAATCGTTGTCCCTGATGATGCGCTCGGCACTTATGCTCGCATCGTTGCCGCTGGCAGGCACCGTATACACGGCGAGATCGTCGGATTTGAGCGCGACGACGAGCCGGGAATCCACCGCCCGCACGCCAAGGTCGGCACTGGTGGTTCCCACACCTTGGAACAGGTAATACAGCAACGTGAGAATGAGCAGCGGCGCGACGAGCATGAGCGCCAGTGTGCGCTTGTCGCGCACCATTTCCAGCATGACTCGTTTAATGATTGCTATGGTGCGCATCTTGTCCCTTTCCCGCCGCGATGAACGCATCCTCAAGCGTTGGCGCGCTGAACTGTTCGACGACTTCGTCAGGCGTGCCTTCGGCGATGTTCATGCCGTCACGAATCATGATGAGACGGTCCGATTGCTGCGCGTCCTCCATGACGTGCGTCGTCAGCAGAATCGTCTTTCCCCCGCCTGCCAATCGGCGCAGCTCGGTCCAAATTTGCCTGCGCAGTTCGGGATCGATGCCGACGGTAGGCTCATCGAGTATCAGGATGGGCGGATTGCTTATCATCGAGATGGCGAGGGACAGCCTTCGCTTCATTCCTCCGGAGAAGTTGCCGACTCGGGTATGCAGGTCTTTCGCTAGCCCGACGACGCCTGCTACCTGCGGAATCGCCGCACGCAGCTGCTGTTTGCTCATCGAGAGCACAGTGCCGAAGAATCGCAGATTCTCCAAGGCTGTCAAGTCAGTGTATAGGGCATCATTCTGCGCCATGTAGCCGATGCTGCCGAGCAGCATGCGGTTGGGCATGTGCACGCCGAACACATGCACCGTTCCTGACTGCGGGGCGAGCATCCCCATGATGGCGCTCACCAGCGTGGTCTTGCCCGAACCGCTCGGCCCGATAAGCGCGACTATCTCCCCACGCCTGATCTCTAGGCTCACGTCGTGCAGCACTTCGGTTTTGCTGTAGTTCTGGCAGACATGCGAGACGGTCACTACGGCGGCATCATCGGCGTTGTCGCCGCCCGGCCTGTTGGTATCTGATTGCGTCATCAGCGTTGCCGCCGTTCGTGGCCAGTTGTGGTCGTAATCATCGTGGTCGTAGTCGCGGTCATGTTCGCCATGTCACTTCCAATCACTAGGTGAGTGAGTACTCACTTAGTGTATGGCATGATCGAGTCTTGTCAAATTTCATCATTGGAAAGCTCAACTCATAAGTCGCTTCGCTAGGGCCTCGAAGGATTGGGCCAGCGGGCTTGAGTCCAGCGCGCCTTCGGGCGTCAGAACCGCTGGGCGTCCGGTTTCGCCAATTTCCCGTATCTCGGGCTGCAGCGGCAGCTGGGTGAGCAGCGGCACGTCGGTGCCGAGCGCCTCGGTCAGTTGCTGGCTGACGCGCGCTCCCCCGCCCTCTCCGAAAAGCCGCAGCCGCTCGCCGTTATGGTCGAAGTAGCTCATGTTTTCCACGACTCCACGCACCTTCATCGGTACCTGCAACGCCACGAGCCCGGAGCGCACGGCCACGTCGGAGGCGCTGGGCTGGGGCGTGGTGACTACGACCAGCTCGGCGTTGGGCAGCGCCTGCGCCACGGAAATCGCCATGTCCCCGGTGCCGGGGGCCAGATCGAGCAACAGCACGTCGGGGCTGCCCCACCACACGTCGGCGAGGAACTGCTCCAAGGAGCGCTGCAGCCGTGGGCCCCGCCACAGAATCGCGCGCTCGGAGCCGGCGAACATGCCGATGGAAATCATCTTGACGCCCCACGCAGTGACGGGCATAAGCATGCCGTTGAGGTTCGTGGGCTGGGTGTGCACACCGAACAGCTTCGGCAGTGAGAAGCCGTAGATATCGGCGTCGATGGCGGCCGTGTCGTAGCCGAGGGCCGCGAAGGTGGCGGACAGATTCGCCGCGACCGAGGACTTGCCGACGCCGCCCTTGCCCGAGGCGATGGCAAAGATGCGCGTCTTGATGCCCGGCTTGTTGAACGGATTCTGCCGCCGCTCGGCCTTGAGCCCGGCCACGAGATCGGCGAGCTTGTCGCGGCTCATCGACGACACTTCGATATGCGGGATGAGCGTCGCGTAAGGGTACGAGGCCACTGCGCCGTTGATCTGGTTGGTGATGGTCTGCGAGAGTGGGCAGTCCTCGACGGTCAGCTCGACTTTCACCGTCACGTCATAGGTGTCGCCAGCGTCAGCAAGGCCGGAGGCAGCATTACCACTAACGTCAGTGACATCAGCAACCGCTGTCAGGCCGGTTGCGCCGGGCGCAGCCGCGAGTGTCGCCTTGATGGAGGCAATCATGCCGATATCGGTGATGGAACGACCCAGCTCCGGGTCGATCACCTTGCTCAGGCGCTCGTACAGCTCCGCCTCGATATTGCGCGTTGCCAGTGATTCAGGCTGCGTGTGCGTCATCCAAGCCTCCTCGTGTCATTCGCCCCAACCACCCTAGCGCCTCGACGCGCGGCATGCCAGAGCGATTCGCCAAGCCGGATTCCCAGCCGTTCGCAAGCCTTACTGCTCACCCGCCGACTCACCAGATTTCTCCGCCGAATCGCTTGCCGAATCACCCGCCGACTCACCAGCCGCCCTATCTGCCTCCCCCGGCTCGCCGGTCTCTAGCAGCCGTTTGAACTGCGCCTCGTCAAGCATCGGCAGGCCCAGTTCCTCGGCTTTGCCCGCCTTGGAGCCAGCGTTCGCGCCGATGACGACATAATCCGTTTTCTTGCTCACCGAACCGGCCGCCTTGCCACCGTGCTCAATGATGGCCTCTTTCGCCGAATCACGGCTGAAATCCTCAAGCGAACCGGTGACGACGACCGTTTTGCCGGCCAGCGTCTGCGGCGCATTGTTCGTCTCGACGCCACGTCCGACCCCTGCGGCCTTCCATGCGGCGAGAATCGCGCCACGCCAGTCGCCGGGCGTATGCGCGGCAGCGAACCAGTCCACGATGGATTGGGCGATCTCCGGCCCGATGCCGTCGATGTCGCACAGTTCCTCGGCGCTGGCCTGCTCGATGGCTTCAAGCGAGCCGAGCCTCGTAGCCACCAGCCGCGCGGTGGGAGGGCCGAGCCGTCTGATCGACAGTGCTACCAGCACGCGCCACAGGTCGGCGTCTTTGGCCTTTTGAATCTCGTCAAGCATGGCGAGCGTGGTGCGTGAGGGCTTGGCGGCGATTTCGCCCGATTTGCTCTGGTTGTAGAACGCCGGCACCCGATGCCACAGGCCCGAGCTGCCGACCCGTCGGCGCTGCTTGTGCTTGCGCCCAGCCTCGTCGGTTCGTTCGTTCACTTCGATGATGGGTGCCTCGCGCCAGACGTACACATTGCGCAAGTCCTCGGCTGTGATCGCGAACAGACCCGCTTCGCTGGTGAGCACCGGCGTCTGCGCAGGCGGCAATTCCAGCCCTTCGACCGGCTCATACGATTTCGGCGATTCGCCCGGAGCAACGGTTATCTCGCGCAGATTCGGCGCATACGTGTCCGCCGAACTCGGCCGGTTCTCCTCCGGATTAGTCAGCGCCACAGCGCTCTGCTCGCCCAAGTGCTCGATGTCGAAGGCCTTGCGCGAGGCCAGGCTGATGATGCGTTCGGTGAGCTGGGCCGGGCAGGCCTCCACATTCGGGCAGCGGATGTCCTTGTCACCCTCCTTGGTGGGTGCCAGCACTGCGCCGCAGGATGGGCAATACTTGGGCATCACGAATTCGCGCAGCTGATCTTCGCGCCCTTCGCGTCGGCTCAATACCGGCCCTACCAGTTCGGGAATCACATCGCCGGCCTTGCGCACCACCACCGTGTCGCCGATGAGCACAGCCTTGCGCTTGACTTCGAAGGCGTTGTGCAGCGTCGTGCGCGACACGGTCGAACCAGCGACCAGCACCGGCTTCAAGATCGCGACCGGCGTGACGCGGCCCGTGCGCCCAACCTGCACCTGGATGTCGAGCAGCTCGGTGTTGACCTCCTCGGGCGGGTACTTGTACGCAATCGCCCAGCGCGGGGCGCGCGACGTGGCACCCAGCGTGCGCTGCAGCGCCAGATCGTCGACCTTGACCACGATGCCGTCAAGCGCGTGCTCGATGTCGCCGCGATGCTCCTCGTAATAGTCGATCATCGTCAGAGTCTGGTCGAAATCGGTGACCTCGCGATTATGCGGGGAGACCGGAATCCCCCAGGTCTGATACAACTCATACGCCTGCGACTGGTCCTCGACGTGGTCTGCGCCCTGCGGCACCCGGCCGCCCGGCCAGCGCAGCTGCCCCAAACCATGAGCATAGAAGCTCAGCCGCCGTGTGGCGGTGACGCGCGGGTCCTTCTGGCGCAAGGAGCCGGCTGCGGCGTTGCGCGGATTGGCGAATGGCGCCTTGCCCTCATCCTCGTTGCGCTCGTTGAGCGTGCGGAAATCATCCCAGCGCATGAACACCTCACCGCGTATCTCCACGAATTCGGGAATATCCTTGGCCTCGCCAGCCAGGTTGGCGGGAATCGTGGCGATGGTGCGCACATTCATCGTGATGTCCTCGCCGGTCACGCCGTCGCCGCGCGTCAGGCCCTGTTCGAGCACACCGTTACGGTATATGAGATTTAATGCCAGCCCGTCGATCTTGACCTCGCAGGTCATCGGCAGCGGCTTGCCCTCCGGCCAGTCGAGATCGCGGCGGACCGAATCGTACCAGTCGCGCAGCTCCTCAATGGAGAACACGTCGTCCAGGCTCATCATCTGCGAAGGATGGCGCACCGAGGCGAAATCATTCGAGAACGAGCCGCCCACGCGATGCGTCGGCGATTGCAGCGAATCCAGCGTTGGGAACGCGGCTTCGAGGGCCTGCAGGCAGCGCATGCGCGCGTCATAGGCAGCATCCGAGGAGGCCGGAGCGTCATTCACGTAATAGGCGATCTGGTCGGATTCCACCCATGAAGCCAGTCGCGCCCACAATCGGGCGGCATCCTCGGCGCTCATCGCACTTACGTCAAGATCATCAAGCTGCAGCGCATCGGCATCACTCGGCTGCAGCGCGGCGATCCATGCCGCCGAGCCGGGTTCGGGCCGGTCCGAGGCAGCGGCTCCGTCGAAATCCAACGTAGCCTGCGCCCGCTGTCGTGTCGTGTCGCTCATAGTCGTCTCACCTGTGTGTCTTACGTGGATATGGATTGTCTCTCACGATTGTATATGCGCACTACGCATGCCGCGATTCGCGTAGTGCGTGCGAAGTGAACATCAGAACCAAGGTAATTTTCCATCACAATGGCAAAATAGCAAGGTTCATGCCATAGCCATTAACGCCGAGTATGTTTGTTTCGTGCGCACTACGCAACGGGCGACGAGAGTAGTGCGCACAGTCAGGTGTTGAGCGAACGCAGGAACTGCGCCTGCGCCATGTCGATCCCGTCGTCGTCCGAATCATTCATCCGCGCCGCAGCGACCGACAGCGTGCGCGCCGGAACGAACATGGCGTTGTCGACGCATACCCGCGCCGCATCGCGTACGATTTCGGCAGCCTCGGTATGCGGCCAGACCGGCAGGCCGTGCGCGGCGAGCAGTTGCTGCGCCTGCTCCACGTCATGCGGCACTATGACGCATTGCGACTGCGCACGGGCAAGCAGCTCGTGTAACTCCGCATCCAGTGAGCCAATGCTTCCCGAGGCGATATGATCGCTCATGATGTAAGCGGCCGTTGCGACATCCAACTCGTCGCGCATCCACTCGGCGTAAGCAAAGCGATAATACGCGAATGCGGCGTCGTTGCGATCCAGCGCGACACGCAGCGCGTTCAGACACGCGGCCCGGGCGGAATCCCAGTCCTCATTGCGCGCCAGCTGCACGGCCAGCTTCATATGCGAAAGCGGATAGGTCGGCGCATAGGACACCATCGCATTGAGCTGCGGCAGCGATTCCTTCGCCCCTTTGAGCTGCGCGAGCACGTCGGCCAGCTCCATATGCGCGTAGAACAGGTTGTCGGGGATGAGCACCGTGCGCTCGCCGGGCGTGGCGAAGAGACGGTTGTAGACCACGCGCTCCGCATAGGAATTGAAATAGCGCGGCACGCCATCACCTGCGGCGAACATCTCGTCGAGCTGATCGACCTGCTCGCCCAAGTGCTGCAAAGCCTGCTCCGCCTGCCCGGAGAACAGCATGTCGCGAATTTTGACTCGCTCCTGATCAAGCCGCGACGACAGGGAGAACTCGAAGTCAGGCGTGTCGTGATCATCAATCAGCGCGCTGCCAACCTGCGGGGCCAGCTCGGCGAGCTCCGGGTCACCAAGCTCTTCAACGATGCGCATGGCCTGCTGGGCTTTGGCGACGGATGGCTGCGCGTCGTCGGCGGCAATGCGATGGAAATCATCGACCGCACGCTGCAGCAAATCCTCGCGCTGAATCGAAAGCCATATCGTATTGCTGGCGCCCAGCACCCGCGCCACGCCTGGCTTGAAATCCACGTCCGAAAGCTCGGGCTCCTCTTGGGAGCCGAGCGGCGAGAATCGCGCGTCGCGCAGATTGAACTCCGCATTGACGGCCCGCAGCCCGCCGCGCTCGTCCGCGTCCATGACCGCGCCGAAGCGGCGATACGTCTCCACGGGGTGGCGCAGCCCATCCTGATGCAGCCGGGCAAGCAGCTCCTCGCGCGTGAAAGTGACTGTAGCCAGGGTGCGCACGCTGGGGTTGCGACGCAACGCCTCAAGTGGATCGCCGCCACCGGTCTGGCCGCCATCGCCTGCGGCTGCAATGTCATGGGCCGTATCGCCGCCCATCGTGTCGAAGGTCATCTCGTCGATATCGGGGAAGGCCACACCCTGCATCAGATCCTCGAATTGCCGATCGATCGAAGGCTGCGTGCCCTGCTCCTGCTGTGCCTTGTCATCACCCGCCTGTGGCTCCTGTGACTGACCGCTGCGCTGCTGTCCGCTCTCAGACGGTGTTTCGCTGCCAGCCGCGTGGCCAGTTGTGTGATCAGCCGCGTGGCCAGTTTCGTAGTCATGCCCGGCAGCAATCCCATCGATGCCCGCGGCATTGCCCGCGTTGTCGTCCGCCAAACCACCCGCAGCAGCGGCATTCGCACCGTCGCCAGCCACCGGAGGAATGCCCGATTCCGTGTCACCCTGGTTCGTCGGGTTCTCTCCGCGATGCCGCAGTTCCTCATCGGCGGGCGTTGTATTCGCCCGCGTGGGATCCCCGTGCACGTCGCCGTCTTTGGGGTCGGCCTTGGACGAGTCGAAGCGCAGATCGGGCGCACGCATGCGCTCGAAGGCATTCAGCGCCTGATTCATCATCTGCGTAATCGCGCTATCCTGCTCGGCGACGGCTTCCTCCAAGCCGATGGAATCGATATGCAGCGAAATCTGGCGGATATGGGGATTGGCCCCAAAGCCGAGGGCCGCCATGATCAGGCCGACGCGCAGATTGTAGTCGGCGCTCATCGCCGCACGTTCCTCCGGGCTGGTCTGCGCCCATGTGCGCGTCTTACTGTCATATCGCTGCGAAGGCATCATCGATGCGCCTGCGGTCGTAAAAGCGAAGGCGGCGTTGCCCGCGCTCAGATTCGAACGGAATTCCACATCAAAGCGATATGGCAGCTTCAACTGGCGCAGCAGCGTCGCCAAGGTCTGGCGTACCACCCATTCCGAGCCCAGACCGGCATCCGTACCAGCAGAATCCGTACCGCTAGCGTCCGTGCCGCCAGCAGGGTCGGGCGACTCCCGGGCAATCGTCTGCGCGCTCTCACGCGCCGCATCGACCATATGCTCGATGGCTCGTATGCCATCGTCGCCAGCCAAATCAGCCGCCTGCTGGTCGTCAAAACCCAACGCGCCCAAGGCAGGGTCTTCGAGCAGCGCCAGATCGATCTGCGCGGCCTGAATACGGGTCACCGTATCTTCAATCGGCGTGGCACCGATGCGCGCGTTGCGTTCCAGCCATCCGCTGACCGAGGAGAAGCGGTTGAGATTACCTTCGATGCGCAGCGATTTGAGCGCAGGGGCGAATTCCATCGAGGAATCCCACGCGAAGAAGTAGCTTCCCGAATAGCTCGACGTATACAGATGCAGCGGCTCAGCCCCATGCACCGCTTCAAGCCCTGGGGTAGGCTCCAATGCGCCAGCCTGCTCCATCAGATCGGAGAAATATTCTTCCAATCCCGAGACGCGCAGACCGCGCGAGCGCGCATCGTTCATATCGCGCACGCAGCGCCTGATGGCACCCATAGGAGCTTCCCGATTGAGCCGGCGGAAGATGTTACCCGAGCCGAAGCCGATCAGCTGACCACCAAGCTGCACCAGCAGATAGGCAGCGAAGAAAGCGATAGCGATGGCATCGCGATATTCCAGATCAAAGCGCATCGATTCAGGCAGCTTCATGCGCAACTGCTCAAGCGTGTAACGGTTGTCATGCTTGAGCCATGAGGCGAGCCACGTCATCTGCCCGCTCGCGTCGCGTCCTACGATGCCGCCGCGCACGACGTCGACGGCACGCTGGTTCTCGTTACGCGTCGTCGACGCCTTCAATCGCCGCAAGGTCGATGCGAGCGACAAGCCATGCGCCATGCCGTCGTTGCCCAGCCGGGCACCCTCGGGCAGGTGGGAAAGCCCTTCCTTGCCGAACAGCAGGCAGGGCTCCATGCCGTGCGTGTCCATAGCCGGATCGATGCCGACGAACACCCGTCCCTTGGCATCGGCGAGCGCGATCTGCGCGAAATGCCGTTCGCCCATGAACACGCCGAGCGAGAAAGCCTGGCCGTTGCTCTGCGGCAGCTGCGCCCAGCCCAATGCCAAGGCACTGGGGATGCCTTCGAATTGCGTGAACATACGATGCTTGGTCAGTGCGGGAAGCAGCAACGCGCCTTGTCGCAAATCGTCCAGCAGACCACCGACTCCGTCATGCGAGGAGGTCGAGGGGCCAGCGCCCTGATTGTCGCCCGTACGCCGCCCGCCGTCATCCGCCACGCCGAGAGCATGGACCGCGCCTCGCAGCTTCGCGAATATGGCGGATCCGCGCCATGAGCGGGCACGCTCGTTCGTATCGTGGATGAATTCAGGCATGTGCCTCATTGTTCCAATCCACTCAGACATGATGCTTATAGAATAATGGGGTGATCGCACGCATAAGACTCTTACGAAGGCACCGCCGGACATGGCTGCGCGCCCTGTTGGCGGCGGCGTTGATTGTGATGATGGAATGCGTGGCCTTCAACCTTCCGTTCTGGACCACCATCGCCGCCAGTACCGATTCCGATGGCGTGTACAACGCGATGGGCCCAGGGGTGTCTCGCACCGCTGACGGGCTGCTCAAGGTGACCGACCCTACGGGGGCTTATCTTGAGCTCGCCGCGGACGGTTCGTCATCCTACGCGCGCATCGATCCGGCGTCCGTGCCGAGCGAATCGCACAACGCGAACGGGCGAAACGCCGTGCTGTTTGCAGCGCGTGTCCGCTTGGATTCGGATGGGCGCGCCGGTCGTTCGCAGTCGGTGGATCTGAGCGTGCCGCAATCCCTGTATCTGCGCACCGATGCCAAAGCGAGCATACGGCTGTGGCTGCAGGAGCCTGCCGGCTCGCTGATCGCGATTCGCGCAGTCCGCGCCAACGCGCACGTGCCATTCCAGTTCGACTGGCTCAGAGTCGCCATTATGGCGACAATCATGCTGCTTATCGCTGCGTGGAGGCCGGGATCGGCGCTGTGGCGTATCACGCTGAATCCGCATAGCGTGCGTCAGCGGCTCGCCTTCGCGCTGCCGCTGCTGGCGGTGACGGCTGTTGCCGCAGTGGGCGTGGTCGCTCGGCTGCGGGCCGCCGCCCCGCTGAGCTTTCATCTGCCGGGCGAGTATACCTATGATTTCGACCAGTATGGGCATATGGCCGATGCGCTGCTGCATGGCCGTACTTGGCTCGATCTGCCGGTGCCCAAGCAGTTGGCGGCCGCCGCCAACCCCTATGACACGACGACGCGCGAGCAGTTGCTGGCGCAGGGCGTGAGCCCGATCTACTGGGATTACGTGTTCTATCAGGGTCATTGGTTCTCCTATTTCGGCGTGCTGCCTGCCGTGCTGCTATTCATGCCTTACCGCGCGATTTCCTCGCTGTGGGTGCCGGGAGGGGCGATGCTGCCGACCTCGGCTGCGGTGCTGGTGCTGGTAGCAGGCTTTATCATCGCCGGCAGCCTGCTCATTGTCCGTTTGGTGCGCCGGCTCGCCCCGCACGCCTCGATTGCGGCCACATCGATGGCGCTGCTGCTCGTGCTGATCGGGTCGAATGTCGCGTATCTGGGGCTGCGGATGAATTTCTATTCAGTGCCTTTCGCCGCTTCGCTGCTGCTCAGCGCGCTCGGCCTGTGGTTCTGGATCGGGGCGAGCGATGCGAAGCACCACGGGCGATTCGTGTGGCGCATCGGTGATGCGCCGGCGATATCGCTGCCGCATCTGGCCGCAGGTAGCCTGTGCATAGCCGCCAACATCGGGTGCCGGCCGACCTTCGCGCTGATTGCGCTGCTGGGCTTCCCGCTGTTTCGCCAGCAGCTCGCGGCCGTGTGGCGCTATGCTCGCCCGGGCGCGAAAACCGGCACACTGCGCGCGACTTGTGCGGTGCTGGTGCCAGCGCTGCTCATGGTGGTGCCAATCGGCGCGTATAACGCCGTGCGTTTCGGCTCCCCGTTCATATTCGGCGACGCCTATCAGCTCACGGTCGCCGACATGACGCACTATGCCCCGTCAGCGGCGAATATCCTGTCCATCGCCGGCTACTATCTGCTGCTGCCGTTACGCGCGACGGGCAGTTTCCCCTTCCTGGCGCTCTCCCCGACTCCACTGGCCCGATGGGCGTACACGGAGCCGCTGGTCGGCGGGCTGTTCATGCTGTGCCCGGTCTTGCTGCTGGCTTGGGCGCTGCCGTTCCTACGGCGCCGACTGCACGCGTCAGGGCTGTGGGGCACCTTGATGGGCTGCCTGTCGCTGGCTGTGGTGCTGATGCTGGTGGATGCCGCGCGAGGCGGACTCGGCTGGCGCTATATGACCGATTTCGGCTGGCTGTTCGCCCTTGCGGCCATCGCCGTCATGCTGGTGGTGCTGCGGGAGACAGATGCTGCGGTTCTCGTTTTTCCGGGCATTTCTGGCGCGTCGGGTATTCCTAGTGTTTCTAGCATTCCTGATGTTCCGAACGCGCACGAGACAGTGACGCTTGCGAATCGCAACGCAGCCAGCTACCAGCCACGCCGCTGCCGACCATGCTCCGCGCTCTGGTTCGTACGCCTCGCACTGCTGGCGCTGATGCTCGCGAGCATCACGATAACGCTGCTGTCCTTCTTCGTCCCCGGCCGCGACGACGCGCTGATTCACACGTATCCGACGCTCTACTACAGCGTGCGCTCCTGGTTCATGGCGTTGTGACGATGGCTCCCACGTCTCGCTGACTCTGATCGATCGAATTCTAGTATTCTCGTCACGCAAATCACCCCGTTAGCGTGACGTTAATACTAGAACATCCGATTCCTAGTACTGTCGTCACGCAAACCACCCTGCTAGCGTGACGACAGTACTAGGATTACACGCCGATTGCATCATCCCGTGCGGCTCAGCCCAGCAGCTTCGCAACGGTGGCGAGCACTGCCCGCACATTCCGCGCAAATTCCCCCGGCTCAGGCAGCAGCGACAGCGCCAGGTAGCCGTTCGACGCCATATCGAAGAAATAGCCGGGCTGGCCGGAAAGCCGCTGATCTCGAATCAGCGCCAGCACCACATCGTTCTCGTCCAGCACGGCCGGCAGCCGCAGCAGCACGTTCCACCCGCCTTCCGCGCGCAGCACGGACACCAAGCCATTGGCGTCATCATCCAGCAGCGTGTGCAGGGCCGCTAGATTGGCCGATGTCCTGTGCAGGACGCGCTTGGTCTGCGCAGGCACGGCGGCCAGCAGCTCCGGGATACGGTTGACGATGATATCGCTCATCGGCAGGTAGTCGTCGGCGATCACATCGAGCCGGCGCAGGGCCTCATCCACATCAGGCTGCGGCCCGGAGACCTGAATCCACCCCACTTTGGCGTGCGGCGCGGCCAACATCTTGGAGAAGCCATCCAAGGCGAAGGTCAGCACGCCGCGCTCGCCAGCCAAGCGTGCATTGCCCGCGAAGGGCTCAAGCGCATAATCGAAGAACACTTCGTCGGCGATGAGCGCGATATCGTGCTCGCGGCACAGTTCCAGCACCGCGCCGCGTTCCTCCGGCTTGATATACGACCCGGTGGGATTGTTCGGGTTGATAAGCACTAGGGCGCGAATGCGCGGGCCTTCCGGACCGTCGAGCAGTGTTTTCAGCTCCGCCGCATCGATGAACCATGAGCCATCGAAGCATAGCTGGTATTCGCGCGTCCGCACGCATTCCAGGCGCGCAATCGATTCGATAAGCGGGTACCCCGGCTTGGGCGCAAGCACGATATCGCCGGGATTGCACAAGAGTTTAAACAGCCAGGAGTAGGCTTGCGAGGTCGAGCTGAGCAGATAGAGCCGGTCGGGATCGATAGCGCCAGCAGCAGCGCCCGCACTGGCACCAGCACTGGTATCGCGTAAGCCAAGGAAGTCCGCCAGCGCCTCGCGTGCCTGGCGAGGTCCGCGCGGCTGCGCTGCGTAGACGCCGGGAATCGCGGCGGGGCCAAGCCCGTGACGTGTGGGATTCGAATCGTTGAGCTTGTCCAGCGCCACACCTTGGGCAGCAGCCTGTGCCTCGGCCCGGGCTATGGGGTTGGGATCGCTGATATCCACTCGTGAAGAAAAACGCACACGCCCAGCCTAGCTGTGCGCCGCGAATTCGTGGGCGTTACGGATGTCCGCAATGCAGCAAGGCCGCCGACAACAGTCAGCGGCCTTGCGTTCACAAGCATGCAGAAGTACTACCGACTACTGCCCGTTCCATTTCGTCGTCGCATAGTATGCAGCGCCGACGATGCCAGCCGCGTTGCGCAGCTTGGCCGGAACGATAGGGGTCTTGATATCGACATAGGGCAGGAACTTCTCGCTCACGCGGCTCACGCCGCCGCCGACGACGAAGAGATCCGGGCTCAGATATGTTTCCAGCAGACCGTAGTATTTGGTCAGCCGCTTCGCCCACTTCTTATAGCCCAGGTCCTCCCGCTCGCGCACAGCGGAGGACGCCCACTTCTCGGCGTCGCCCTTGCCCTTGGGCAGCTCGATATGGCCCAGCTCGCTATTGGGGATGAGCACGCCGTTGTAGATCAGCGCGGTGCCGATGCCCGTACCCAGCGTGGTGCCGATCACAAAGCCGTTCTGGCCCTTCGCCGCGCCGAAATGCTGCTCGGCCAGGCCTGCGGCATCAGCGTCGTTGACCACGGTGACCGGGCGACCGCACGCCTGAGAGAACACTTCGGTCACATCCACGCCAATCCACGACTGGTCGAGGTTGGCCATGAAATCGAGCTTGTGACCGGGCTTGATCGGCGCGGGGAAGGCGATGCCCACCGGGACATCTTCGGGTACCTCGAAATGATCAAGCTGCTGGCGCACGATCTGCGCCACCGAATCCGGCGTGGAGACCTCGGGCGTAAGAATCTTCAGACGCGGTTCGGCGAACTGGCCCTGTTCCAGATCGACCGGCGCGGCCTTGATGCCCGAGCCTCCGATATCGACGCCAAACGCCTGTGCTGTTTCTATCATCTCTTACCTCTCTGTAGGATGGCAAATTCATTGCTGATATCCGTGATTCTAGCGCGCACTGCACCCGACACGCTGCACCCGACACGCTGCCGATATCTGAAAACAAGCTAACGTTTGCATCCATGCTCGCACAGGACCGCAGAACAGCGCGAAAACTGACACGCAGGAGGCTTCGTTCGCTCTTCGGCGGCGTTTCCTAGATGCCATGCATGCCGATCTGCGCCATAATCAAAGTATGTCGTACACCCAGCTCATTGACGCCATCAACATCCGTTCAGCCGTCCGTCGCTATGACCCCGCCCCCATCGACGAAGACATGGCCCGCCAGCTCGACATGGCCCTTGATGCCGTGAACACGTTGTCAGGCCTGCATCTACAGCTCATCCGCAACGAGCGACAGGCCTTCGGCCCAGCCGTCGATTCCGGGCGCTTCGCGAATGTCGCGAACTATCTGGCCATCGTGGGGCCGCGCGGCGACAACGAATCCAGAGAGAAGGCCGGATTCTACGGCGAGCGCATCATACTCACCGCCGTACAACGCTCGTTGGGCGCCTGCTGGGTGGCCGCCAGCATAGACCGCGAGCAGGTGGAGCGCCATTGCAGCATCAATGGCGGCGAAGAGCTCTACCTCGTGGCGGCCATCGGATATCCCGAGCATCACGAGGACTATGCGCAGCGCAGCTACGAGGACCTTGTGCAGGTGCAGAGCACGCATCGCACAAGCAAATCCTTCGAGGAATTCACCCGCTCGATGAACGACGAGGATCGCCGCCTTGCGCCCGCGTGGTTCACCGCAGGCGTCGAAGCCGCGATGAAGGCCCCGAGCGCCAGGAATCTGCAGCCGGCATGGTTCTCCTACAACGCCGAAGACGACACGGCCGCCGCGCATATCGATTATCAGGCGCAGGACAACCACGCCTTCAACGACCTAGGGATAGCCAAGCTCCATTTCCAGATCGGAGCCGGCTCCGGCAGCTGGACCTGGGGCGACGGCGGCCTGTTCACACGGCAGTAGGCCTGAAACCTGCCGCACTGCGTCCACCCGCCGCCTCACCTGTCTCATTTATTTCATTTGTCTCCATCCCCACTCATCTCACCCGCTCTCATCCGCCTGAAGAGATACCTCTTGCATGACGCCCCGGCGAGGGGTATAAAGGGACTCGCAAGTTTCAGGGAAGGTGAAAATCCTTACTGGCGGTAACTTCCATTCCGGCGTCATCATGGCGGCCATAACGGTGAAGAAGAAGCCCGCGACCCGCGTCAAGCGGCTGATCCGGTGAGAATCCGGGGCCAACGGTTACAGTCCGGATGGAAGAAACGAGGCTCATATGAGCGACCTTTCGCATGCCGGAAATACCCCGGCGTCATCACCGATTTCAACTTCGACGGACCCTTCAGGTGCTGACCCTGCAGCGCAGTCGACGGCCGCGCGCAATGCGCATGACACCGGAGTCGCCGACTCCGGCCGCTGGTCGACCAGGCGCATCGCGATCTATGCGCTGTTCGTCGCGCTGGCCATGGCCACGAGTTTCGTCGAATTCCCGATCATTCCCGGGGTTCCGTGGCTCAAATACGACCCTTCGGGCATCGTCTGCCTCATCGCCGGCTTTGCCTTCGGCCCCTCGGCCGCAGCCATCGTCAGTGTGCTGGGCTTCACCCCGCATCTGCTGATGGACCCGTGGGGCACGCTTATGGCGGTGCTGGTCTCCCTGGCGCTGAGTGTACCGGCCGCGCTGGTCTACAAGTACCGCCGCAGCCAAGGCGGTGCTATCGCAGGCATTCTGCTCGGAGCGCTGTGCGCGTTGGCCGTTGCGATTCTGGGCAATCTGGTCGTCACGCCGATCTACGCGCATATGAGCATCGCGCAAGTCGCCGCGCTGATCGTGCCGGTGCTGCTGCCGTTCAATCTCATCAAGTTCGCAATCGATGGCGTTGTCACATATCTGATCTACAAGCCCGTCTCGAACCTACTGCATCGCTGAGCGCCGCATGACGAATGTGATTGCACAGCCGCGGCCCATGCGGGCTGCCACGGCGTTATCGGATGCTGCGCTATCATCAGCGGCAGTAGCAGCATGCGATGCTGGATTGTCCGGACGCGCCGAGTCTGCGATATCCACTAAGCCGTTGGCACCCGCCGAGTCATTGATACTCGGGGAGTCGTTGATATCTACAAAACCGCTGATATCCACTGACTCGCTGCCGAACCCGACATTGCACGCCGTGCAGCTGAACGGTGTGCGCTTCAGCTACGACCGTGGCAAGGCCTGGGCGCTGGACGGCATCGATCTGACGATTCGGCCCGGCGAGCGCATCTGCCTGACCGGGCCGAATGGCTCGGGCAAATCGACCCTGTCTCGCATCATCGCCGGGCTGGTCGCACCTGACTGCGGCACCGTGCAGCTGCTGGGGCATCAGGTGTTCGACGGAGCGCAGCCCGACCCGCAAGCGTACCGACAAGCCCGCCACGGCATCGGCGCGGTGTTCCAGAATCCCGAGGATCAGATCGTCACCACCGTGGTCGAAGACGATATCGCGTTCGGTCCGGAGAACCTCGGCCTGCCGCGCCCTGTCATCGCCCAGCGTCTCGACGCGGCGCTGGAGGCCGTGGATATGGCCGCATAC
This sequence comes from Bifidobacterium tibiigranuli, assembly GCF_022655035.1. Lineage (GTDB taxonomy): Bacteria > Actinomycetota > Actinomycetes > Actinomycetales > Bifidobacteriaceae > Bifidobacterium > Bifidobacterium tibiigranuli_A. The sequence goes on from NZ_JALCUA010000002.1 coordinate 391,656, forward strand.
CGCCACGGCGATCCCGCGCATATGAGCGGCGGCCAGCAGCAGCGCATTGCCATCGCTGGAACGCTGGCAATGGCTCCGTCCATGATCGTGCTTGACGAACCCACCGCGATGCTCGATTCCCTGGCGCAAGCCGAGGTCATGAGCATACTCGATGCTTTGCAGGCGCGCGGCACCACCATCGTGCATGTTACGCATCGCAACGGCGAAACCGCGCACGCCGACCGCGTCATTCGCATGGAGCATGGCCGCATCGTTGCTGATACAACGGTTGCTGATGCGAAGGCTACTGATACGACCATTACGCAGCCCGCCGCTGCGCCGCTCGACGCCGACACCAAACCCGATGTCACCCATGTCACAGCCACCACAGCCGCCGACCGCGACCCTGAATCCAACGACTCGCACAGCACCGCATGGCACGGCATGACGGCCGATTGGCAGGCCCACGTCGACCGCCCTGCCATCGAGGTGAGCCATGTCTCGATGCGCTATGCGAATGCCAGCAATGCAGCTCTCGACGACTTGTCGCTGACCATCGAACCCGGCGAAACGGTAGCCATCATGGGCCGTAACGGCTCAGGCAAGACGATGCTCGCCCGGCTGCTAGCCGCTCTGGAGAAGCCGAGCGCCGGCACAATCCGCATCGCCGGTATCGACCCGGCCACACGGTCAAGACGCGCCCGCAAGGAGCTGCGCCGTCAGGTGGGGCTGGTGATGCAGCGGCCCGAACGACAGCTGTTCGCCGAAACCGTGGCCGAGGACATCGCCTACGGACCCTCGAACCAGCATCTTGCGCCAGCCGAGGTCGCCAGCCGCGTGCAGGATGCCATGATGCTGCTGCACATCAGCCATCTCGCGCAGCGCTCCCCTGCCAGCCTCTCCGGAGGTCAGCAGCGCCTGGCCGCCATCGCCGGGGTCATCGCATGCCAGCCCGGCATCCTCATCATGGACGAGCCGACAGCCAGCCTTGACACCGCAGCCAGCGCGCGCATTCACGAGCTGGTGCACGCGCTGCATGATCGCGGCGTAACGATCGTCATGATTACCCATTCACTTGAGGAGGCGCAGACCCTGGCGAGCCGCATCATCACGCTTCCGGAGCATGCGGCCACACCGCTTTCGATCGTCGAAGAAGGCGAGCAAGGCGAGGCCCGACCGGCATCGTTCGTGGCCAGTCTCGACCCGAGGGTGAAGATGGTGGCTTTTCTGGCCCTCATGTTCACGGCGTTCATGATCCACACTCCCGTGCAGTTGGCGCTGAGCGCGATATTGGTGGCCGGCATCGTCGCAGCGGCACGCATCAGCCCGCTGCGTCTGCTCGCCTCGATTCATATGTTCCTGGCTCTGTTCGTGATGATGGGACTGCTCAACGTGTTCTTCGTACGCACGGGAGCCACGCTGTTCACCATCGCGTCCGTGCCTATCACCACGGATGGCTTGAGCGTCGCGATGCTGTACATATGCCGTTTCGCGCTAGTGGTCATCCTCGGCGCGGTACTGCTCGAAACCACGACTCCCACCGCGCTGGCCGACGGCTTCGGCTCGCTGCTCTCCCCGCTGCATCGCGTCATGCACACGCAGGAGCTGGCGCTGGTGATGAGTCTGGCGCTGCGCTTCCTGCCGATTCTAGGGCGTGAGACGCGCGCCATCATGGACGCGCAGTCGGCGCGCGGCGGCAGCATCGAAACCGGCTCCCCCGCCCGGAGAATCAAGGCGATGAGCGCAATCATCGTCCCCGTATTCGCAGGCACGCTGCGTCACGCCGACAATCTGAGCCTCGCCCTCGATGCCCGCTGCTACGAGGAGGGCGCGCGCCGGACCCATTGGCGGCTGATGCGCGTCAAAGCTCGCGATATCGCGTTCGGCATCCTTGCGGCGGTCTACATCGTGGCCCTCGTCGTACTGGGGCTGATGTAACTGCTGCGATCGGTATCGTTCTGCGCAGTTTTCCGTTAGTTTCCACCATTTTTCGAAGCTTTCCGCACGCCGCTTGCACGCTGCGCCTGCGTGTCGCCGCAGGCGCAGCAACGCCATATGCAGGTGATACAGTGAACGAAAACCTCGCGACTTTCGAAGGAGATTGACTATGGCGATACGCAAGCGAACAACCACTGTCGAACCGTTCGCCCTTGAGCATACGAACATCGTCACCGGCGATGAGGATGGCCGCACGCTCACGGATATGACGATTGTCATTGACGAGGGCGGGCGCATTTCGCAGGTCATGCCCAGCGCGCAGATCGGCGTGCCGCAGGGCTACCATCGTATCGACGCCTCCGAGAAATTCGTAGCCTCAGGGCTTATCAACATGCATGTGCATCTCTTCGCCGATGGCAAGCCCATCAATCCCAAGCAGGCCACGCCGAAAGGTCAGGCCCTGCTCTCTGCACTGACTCGCACTCCCGTAGGCCGTTCCTATATCCGCAGGAAAGCCGTATCAGGCCTTGACACGCTGCTTAATTCCGGCGTCACCACGATTCGCACCGTCGGCGACGTGGGATATGTGGCGGTCGGGCTGCGCGACAAGATTGCGGCCGGAAAGATGCTCGGCCCTCGTATCTTCGCCTCCGGACCGATGCTCGCCTCGCCTGGTGGTCACGGGGCCCCGCTGGTGGCCTTGGAATGCGAGGACGAAGAGTCCGCCCGCACGAATGTGGAAAAGAACATCGATCACGGCGTCAACGCCATCAAAATCGCGGCCACCGGCGGCATCACCGATTCGCAGGTGCTTGGCGAGGCGGGAAGCCCGCAGATGGATGTCGAAAGCATGCGCACGATCTGCGACGCCGCGCACGCCTGCGGACTTCTGGTCGCCGCGCACGCCCAAAGCCCCGAAGGCGTCAAGAACGCGCTGACGGCCGGTGTGGACACCATTGAACACGGCAGCGCCCTCGACGACGAGCTGATCGCCCTGTTCCACGAGAACCCCAACTCGCTTCACGGCTACTCCTCGCTCATTCCCACACTGTCCGCCGGCATGTCAATCAACGCTTTTCCGCGCGATGTCTCAGGCATCACCGAAATCCAGTACGAGAATTCCAAGCCTGTGTCCGAAGGCATGCTCGCCGCTGCACGGCAGGCACATATGAACGGCATTCGCGTCGGCGTCGGCACCGACACTGGCATGACCTTCGTCACCCAGTACGCCACATGGCGCGAACTGTATCTGCTCGCCCATTACGCCGGCTTCACTGCGGCCGAGGCGCTGCACGCCGCGACGCAGGTCAACGCCCAGATTCTGGACATCGGCGACGAGACCGGATCCATCGAAGTCGGCAAGGCCGCCGATCTGCTGGTGCTCGATGCCGACCCGACGCATGATCTGCGCACGCTCACCGCGCCAAAGCTCGTGGTCGCCGCAGGACGCCCGGTGTGGCGGCCGAAGGTCAAGCGCTTCGACGACATCGACACGATGCTTGACGAGCGTCTCTAGAGACGGTTGCTCTGCTGCCGTTCATTAACCGTTGCCAGCTCAGCGGCGACGGTTAATGAACGGTTCCCCGGACGCATACCGCCGCACATTTTCGAGTGCGATTGCGATAATAGCCTCGCTCGTCTGCGCGAGATGATTACCGCCGGCGACATGCGGCGTGATCAGGCAGTGCGGCTCGTCCCACAGCGGATCATCCGCAGGCAACGGCTCTGGCTCGGTCACATCGAGTCCCGCGCCGCGAATGCCGCCATCGCGCAGCACATGCAGCAATACTTTGGGGTCAATGGCGTCGCCGCGTCCGGCATTAATCACCACGGCGCTAGGCTTCAGCAGGCCAAGCCGACGCGCATCCAGCAGATGATGGGTCTGGGGCGTGGAAGGAACCGCCATCGCCACAACGTCAGCGAGCCGGAGCAGCTCATCAAGATCTTCGAAGCCATGCATCTCATCGATGCCGTCGGCACTCTGATTGGCATTCCTGCGCACGCCATAGGTGCGCATGCCCACTGATTTCGCCAGTTTGGCAAAGCATGAGCCGATATCGCCGGTGCCAATCACCACGGCTGCTCCGCCCTGCGGGCTCAGCACCTCGCCTTCGTCTGTCCAGCGATGTACCGCCTGGTTGCGCGCATACTCCGGAAGCTGCTTCATCAGCGCCCACATCAACGCGAACATATGTTCTGACACGGTGCGCCCGTAGGCTCCGGTGGCATTGGTGACAGCTACGCGCTCGGCCAGCACGCCGGGTGCCACGTAGCGGTCGACGCCTGCGCTCGTGGTCTGCAGCCATTCCAAGCGCGGGCATTGCGCGGCGTCGGCGGTCGGCACATTGCCGATGATCGCCGTCGTTCCGGGACGCAAGGCGGCAGGAAGCTCGGCATGCCATATCATGCTCGAAAGGTCGGCGGAGTCGTTGACGAATTCCTGTCGGATGCCGTTTGCGGCCTGGGCGAATCGCTCGCGCTGTTCGGCGTTCAGCGGCAAGGTGTTGACAATAAGGCGCGGAGTGCTGGAATCATGCTGCATTATGCTCATAGCTCTAATCTAGGCCATTGTGACGGTCTTCCGGCTCCTACGCTTCACGCGAATCGGGTTTGCCGTGCAGAATCGAGCGAATGCGTTCCAAACGCGGGCCGAGCTCGTACTCGTAGCCGCGCTCGTTGGGGTGGTAGTACTCGTGGCCGACCAGCTCATCAGGCATGTACTGCTGCGCGGCGACCGCGCCGGGCGCGTCGTGGGCGTATTGATAGCCTTCGTGGTTGCCCCATGATTTCATGAGCTTGGTCGGCGCATTGCGCAGATGCAACGGCACCTGGCCGATCAGCCCGGCGTCCACGTCGGCGAGCGCCGCGTTGATCGCGTTGTAGCTGGCATTCGACTTGGGCGCGGTGGCCACGGCGATAGTCGCCTCGGACAGAATAATGCGGGCTTCGGGCATGCCGATCATCGCGACGGCCTGCGCTGCAGCCACCGTCACCTGCAATATTTGCGGCGCGGCCATGCCGACTTCCTCGGCCGAGGCGATCATGATGCGCCGGGCGATGAACCGCGGGTCCTCCCCCGCCCTGAGCATGCGCGCCAGATAGTGCAGCGCGGCGTCAGGGTCGGAGCCGCGCATCGATTTGATGAAGGCGGAGATGACATCGTAGTGGTCATCGCCCTTCTTGTCATAGCGCACGGTGGCCGCGTCCATGATTTTGCCGACCACTTCCGGCGTGATGATCGGCTTGCGAGCGCCCTTTCTGCGCTCCTTGTCACCGGTGACCGCGCCTGCTGCAGCCTCGAGAATCGTCAGCGACTTGCGCGCATCGCCCGAAGCCATGCGGATAATCTCATCGATGGCCTCGTCGCTGGCCTTCACCTCGCCTTTGAGCCCGCGCTGGTCGTCAAGCGCGCGCGTAAGCAGCACCTGCAAGTCCTCAGGCTCCAAAGCTTCGAGCTTGACCACCACGGAACGACTCAGCAGCGGCGAAATCACGGAGAAACTTGGGTTTTCGGTCGTGGCTCCAATGAAGGTCACATCACGGTTCTCCACGCTGGGCAGCAACGCGTCCTGCTGCGACTTCGAGAAGCGGTGTACCTCATCGATGAACAGCACGGTTTCACGCCCCTGCGCCACCAGCCGCTCATGCGCCCGCTGCAGCACCGCACGCACATCCTTGACTCCGGAGGTGACCGCCGAAAGCTCCTCGAACACACGCCCGGACTGCTTGGCGACGATATAGGCCAGCGTCGTCTTGCCGACCCCAGGAGGGCCAAACAAAATAATCGAACTCGGCGCAGTCAGCGAGCCCTTCGACGCGGGATTCGCCAGCCGACGCAACGGCGAACCCTCCCCCAGCACGCGGTCCTGCCCCACCACCTCAGCAAGCGTCGAGGGCCGCATCCGCACCGCAAGCGGCCGCGTCATATCCTCGGGCGCATCGGCCGCGCCAAACAAATCCTCAGTCATACTGCCAGTGTAGTCAGGCCGCATCAACAGCGCCCCGCAGCCTTCGCGCTGCGCGAGACTGCTTGTGTAAGTCTGCACAGTGTAAGACTGCACAGTGTAAGACTGCACAGTGTAAGACTGCACAGTGTAAGACTGCACAGTGTAAGACTGCACAGTGTAAGACTACACAGTGCAGAACTACACATGCAGTCGATGCGGCGGCAAACCTATCTCACACCGTCGCGACTGGGCCGACGTGGTAGTCGACGAAGACGACTTCGCCGCCTTCCTGTGTAGCGTCGAGGTCGACGGTTCCGGTGATGGCCCAGTCGTGGTCGCCGTCGGAGTCGTCGATGATCTGGCGGACCTTCCACGTGTGCTCATCGCGCTCATGGGCGTCGTCCAGGATGAACAGCTCGCCGCTGCGGGCCTTCGCGTCGATGCCGACGTACTCATGCTGGTCGTAGTAGTCGTCGAGCGTGTCCTCCCACTCGTGCACGTTGTAGCCCCAGTCCTTGTCGAGCGCGCCAAGCTCGGCGGGCTTGTCGAGGTCCATGAGCTGGACGCGGCGGAACACGGCGTTGCGGATGAGCACGATGAGCCCGCGCCGGTCCTCAACCACCTGATGGGCAGCGCCCGGGGCGGCTGCGGACAGCGCGTCGAGTTCGCTCTGCGAGGCATCGCCGGCATGCTCCCATTCGTCGATGAGGCTCGAATCGACCGAGCGCACGACGACGCGCAGCCAGGAGATCACATCCTCAAGCTGCTCGTTGCGCTTCTCGACCGGCACGGTGCGAGCTAGCGACCGGTAGGCATCCGACAGGTAGCGCAGCAACGTGCCCTCAGAGCGCGCGATGCCGTAACGGGAGATATATCCCGTGAAATCGCTCGCCGTCTCGACCATGTCGCGCACCACGGATTTGGGGCTCAGCCAGTAGTCATTCGCCCACGGCACATCCTTGCGATACTGCTCGAAGGCCGCGTCAAGCAGCTCCTCCAAAGGCTTGGGATAGGTGACTTCCTGCAGGCGCTCCATGCGCTCCTCGTAGTCGAGGCCGTCCGCCTTCATCGTCGCCATCGCCTCGTCTCTGGCTTGGCGTTGCTGTGCCTTGAGCACCTGGCGCGGGTCGTCCAGCGTGGCTTCGACCATCGAGATCACGTCGAGCGCATAGCTGTCCGACTCGGAGTCGAGCAGTTCCAGCGCGGCCAGCAGGAATGGCGACAGCGGCTGATCGAGCGCGAAGTTGTCCGGCAGGTCGATGGCGAGATAGTAGTCCTTGCCACCACGGCCGTTGTCTTCCACCTCGATGAATTCGGAATCGAACATCGTCTGGAATATCTCGCCAACACGATTATGCAGATGCTCCTTCTGATCCGGCGTCTGCGCCGAGTCGTCAACGAGCTGGTCGAGCCGTGCCCGCGCATCGCCGCCCTGGGCGACTTCGTTCAAGATCATGGCGTGCGTGATGACCATATGCGGCACCAGGGTCTCCGGCTCGGCATCGACCAGCTTCTCGAAGGTGCCCTTGTTCCAGGTCACGAAGCCCTCGGGAGCCTTCTTGCGCTTGATCTTCTTGAGCTTCTTCGGGTCGTCGCCCGCCTTGGCGATCGCCCGCGCGTTCTCGATCTCGAATTCGGGCGCTTCGGCCACCACCAAACCTTCGGTGTCGAATCCCATGCGGCCCGCGCGGCCGGCGATCTGATGGAATTCGCGGGCGCGCAGGCGACGCATCTTCGTACCATCGAATTTGGTCAGCGCGGTCAGCACCACGGAGTGAATCGGCACGTTGATGCCGACGCCGAGGGTGTCGGTGCCGCAGATGACCGGCAGCAGGCCCTGCTGCGCCAGCTGCTCGACAAGGCGCCGGTAGCGCGGCAGCATGCCGGCATGATGGATGCCCACGCCGGTGCGCAGCAGTCGTTGCAGAATCTTGCCGAAGGCCGTCGTGAACTTCGTGCCCTTCATCGCCTCCGCAATCGCCTTGCGCTGCTCCTTGCTCGATACGCCGGTTCCGGCCAACGCCTGCGCGGTTTCCAGCGCGGCATCCTGCGAGAAATGCACGACATAAATCGGTGTGTCCTGCCGGTTGAACAGCAGCTCCACGGTCCCCGCGAGCTGCCTGTCGGTGTACTCGTAGTTCAGCGGCACCGGCCTGGGCGCGTCCGCGATGACATCGACATCCGTGCCGGTCATCGTTTCAAGCTTGTCGGCTATCGCGTCGACATTGCCCAGCGTGGCGCTCATCAGCAAGAACTGCGTATGCGGCAGCGTCAGCAGCGGCACCTGCCACGCCCATCCGCGCTCGCGGTCGCCATAGTAATGGAATTCGTCCATCGCCACGCAGCCCACATCGGCGTGGCTGCCTTCGCGCAGCGCCTGGTTGGCCAGAATCTCCGCCGTGCAGCAGATGATCGGCGCATCGGCGTTGATGCGCGTGTCCCCCGTAATCATGCCAACGTTCTCGCGTCCGAAAGCCTCGACCAAGTCAAAGAACTTCTCGGAGACCAGCGCCTTGATCGGCGCGGTGTAATACGACCGCCTGCCCGTGCACAGCGCGGCGTAATGCATGCCCAGCGCCACCAGCGACTTGCCCGAGCCGGTGGGCGTGTTGAGCACCACATGGTCGCCGGCCAGCAGATCAGTGATGGCCTCCTCCTGATGCGGCCACGGCTCGATGCCCTTGACCTCGTCCACCCAATCGAAGAAGCGCTCGTATATCTCGTCAACGTCGATTGCGCCGCCTTCGTCGCCCCAGCGCGGCGCAAGCTCGCCCAGTGTTCGTTTACTCGGTGTCTGTTTATCGTTGTTTTCCTGTGAATCCGCCATAATACGCCAAGTCTATCGTTCAGTCGTTACCGAGCAGGCATCCGCGCCCATATATCCCTCACAGGAATGTAGCGAGATAGATGGGCAGGTAGTCGCGACCGTTCCCCCGTTTGATATTAGCGGTGTGCAGGACTATCTGGGTGCCAATACGGCCAGCAAAGCAGGCCTTGAACTTATCAAGCGAAGCCGTCGCATACGGTTTCAAGATGAAAGTACAATGAATATATCACGGATTCAAAGCGAATCATCTATCAAAATTGCACGGATTCAAAGCGAAGTAAAAAAAACTCTGTCTCGTTTGTGACAGTTATGCTGAATAAGTGTCACAAACGAGACAGAGTACATGCCCCTGCCACGTGATAGGGAATCCGACGCCTGCTGCTACTTGCGCTTTGCCACAACAGCCGACGTCGGCTGAACCAACTTCGCCGGCCCCTTGGGTTCCTTGGTCTGTTCGAGCGTATCGGGATGCGCGCCTTCGGCCAATGGGATCAAGTCCTTGATGCTGTTGACGACATGCGAGGGCTTGAAGGGGAATTTATCAATCGATTCGGCCGAGGAGATGCCGGTGAGTACAAGGAAGGTCTCGACGCCAGCCTCAAGGCCTGCACGGATATCGGTGTCCAGCCGGTCGCCGATCATCGCCGTGGTCTTGCTGTGGGCGGCGAGCTTGTTGAGCGCCGTCCTGAAGAAAATCGGGTTGGGCTTGCCGATGAAGTACGGCTCAAAGCCCGACGCCTTGTGAATCATCTCGGCCACCGCTCCGGCAGCGAGCAGATCACCGCTGGACGACGGGCCGGTGTAATCAGGATTCGTGCAGATGAAGCGCGCGCCGCCCTGAATAAGCTGGAGCGCACGAGTCAGCTGCTCGAAGGAGTAGTTGCGCGTCTCGCCGATGATGACATAGTCCGGGTTCTTGTCGGTGAGCACGTAGCCGACATCGTGCAGCGCCGTGGTCAGCCCCGCCTCGCCGACAACATACGCCTTGCCTCCCGGCATCTGCTGGCTGACGAATTCCGCCGTAGCCAATGCGCTCGTCCAGATGTTCTCCTCGGGAATGTCGATGCCGCTGGCATGAAGCCGCCAGTTCAGATCGCGCCGCGAGAAGATCGAATTGTTGGTCAGCACCAGGAACGGCGTGCCGGCCTCTTTCAGCGTTTCAATGAACTCGACAGCGCCAGGAAGCGCCTCGTCCTCATGAACGAGCACCCCATCCATATCAGTGAGCCAGGCCTGTATGCCATGATTCTTCATTGATTCATTCATACGCCCAGCATACCCCATTGACGCCGCTCACCGTAGACGCGCTCCGCGCAAAACACAAAAAGAGAGGCACAACATAATCACTCATGTTGCGCCCCCCTCGCGGAGTTCAGCGCCGTCTACTCAGAGCTTGTCTACACAGCGCCATCTACTCAGTGTCATTTACCGAGTGTCATTTACCGAGTGCTGGCTTGGTCTCCCTTGTGGTCATCCCCATCAAGTCCGGGGATGATGGGCTTGAGGAAGTCGGGAATCTGCAGGGAGCGCGAATTCGGCTGCGACTCGGGGTGGGTGAAATCGTATCCCTGAATGTAGTCGATGCGTCGCCAATCCTGAATGGCGGCATTCGAACCATGCAGACGCACATGGTGCTGCAACGGGGCTCCGCCGTATGGCAGCTCCTCGCTTTCCTTGGCGACTGCGACCTGGCTGCGGTTCGACGCATCCAGAATCGCAATCGGGGCGAGCGGCTCGGTCTCCGCAGCTCCCGTGGTGCGCCGCTGCATGCGCTTGGGCAGCCATTCGGCGAGCCGGGACAGCAGCCAGCAGACGATGAAGTAGATCACTGCAGCGACGACGAGCGTCTGCAGGATGTTGAAGTACATCGAACCGAGGCGTCGGGATTCCTGCAGCAGATCGGTGTACATGATAATCGACCCGAGCGCGGTGTCCTTGAGCACGACGACCAGCTGGGTGACGGCTGCGGGCAGCATCGCATACACTGCCTGCGGCACCTCAACCTGCATCAGCGATTGGGTGCGCGTAAGCCCCAATGCCAGCGAAGCCTCCCGCTGACCGTTCGGCAGATTGCCCACGCCCGAACGCACCAGTTCGGCGACCACCGAACCGTTGTACATGATCAGCGCAAGCACGACCGCCCAGTACGAGGCGTCTTGCATCCCCGCGAAGGCGAACCAGCGCCAGAAGAAAATCATCAGCAGCAGCACCGGCACTGCACGGCAGAACTCGACGATGACGGCCGAGATGCTGCGGATGGCGACGTTGGGCAGCAGCCGTCCGATGCCGAACACCAGTCCGAACAGCACGGCTCCCACAACGGCGAACACGGCGGCCTTGAGGGTCATCCATAGGCCAGGCAGGTAGAAATCAGTCCATGCCTCGCCTTCCACGGCTGGCTTCCACAGCTCCCAGCTCAACTGGTTCTCGCCATCCGGCGGATTGTGCAGACGCAGGAGGATGAGCACCAGCACTGCAATCATGACGATGGCGGCCACGCCATTGAGAATCCGTATGGTGCGCCGGCCCTTGGGGCCGGGCTGGTCGAACAGAATCGAGCTTTCGTTGTTTGCGTTCATGCCCTTACCTCCGAACTGCAAGTCTGTTGGACAGATACGTGGTCAGCATGCCAATTGGAATGATGAGAATCACGTAGCCCATGGCGAAGATGAGGAAGATCGACACGATGACATCGGCATGGAACTCAATCATCTGGCTCATCAGCGACGAGGTCTCGCTCGCCACCGAGGCGGCTGCAGCGACCGTCGAGTTCTTCAGCAGTGCGATGAAGGTGTTGCCCAGCGGCGCCACCGACCCTCGGAAAGCCTGCGGAAGGATGATCTGCGTGGCGGATTGCATGAAGTTCAGTCCCAGCGCACGTGAGGCCTCGGCTTGGCCGAGAGGCACGGTGTTGATGCCCGAGCGCAGCGATTCGCATACGAAGGCCGCGGTATACAGCGACAGACCGGTGACGGCCAGCCAGAAGAAGTTGACATCGAAGTTGTCGGAGAAGCTGATCTTGAGCTGCGCATAGGCGCCCAGCACCATGAATACCATGATGATGGTCAACGGCATGTTCTTGAAAAGCTCCACATAGCCGGAGGCGACCTTGCGCAACGAGGAAATCGGGCAGATGCGCATCATGACGAGCAGCACGCCGAGAATCAGCGAGAAAAGCGTCGACCACAGGGTCAGTTCGATATTGACGAGGAACGCATGCGGAACATCGTACTGGCTGAAAAGCTGGATGAACGAATGCATATCACTTCTCCCCTTCTGTAGGATCCGGCGGGTTGAATTTGGGATTGGGCGTGTAGTGCGCACCCTGGGTGTTGTCTTGCACGGCGCGCTCCCATGAGCCGTCGCGAATCATGTCAGCGATGGCCTTGTTGATTTTCGTGGCGAGCTTCGTGTCGCCCTTTTTGATGCCGACCCCGTATCGTTCCTGGGTGAACGGCTTGCCGACGACCCGCAGCCTGCCGCGCGATGCCGCAGCGAGGCCGGCCAGAATGATGTCATCGGTGGTCACTGCATCCACGATTCCCGAGAACAGCGCAGTGGCGCATTCCGCGTAACCGGGCTGCTCCATGAGCTGGACCTCGGAGGCGAACTTCTCCTTGACAGTCGCTGCGGAGGTCGAGCCAGTGACCGAGCATAGCCGCTTGCCGTTGAGATCATTCGGCCCCTTGATCGACGTGTCGTCCTTGCGCACCATGAGATCCTGGCCGGCCACGAAATAGGGCCCGGCGAAGGAAACCGCGTTCTTGCGCTCGTCGGTTATCGAATAGGTGGCGAGGATCATGTCGACGTCGCCATTCTGCAGCATAGCTTCACGCTGCTTGGAAGGCGCTTCCTTCCATACGATCTGGTCTTCGGAATACCCGAGCTTCTTGGCGATGTACTTCGCCACATCGACGTCGAAGCCCACGTACGTGCCCGACTTCTTGAAGCCGAGTCCGGGCTGGTCGAATTTGATGCCGATGCGAATCTTGCCGGCATCACCGGCCGACCCGCATGCGGCCACTGCGAACACGCATGCGATGGCGCACAGACCGGCGATGATTCTGCGCCACATTCGCCTCGCACTTGAGGATAATACTTGCATATGCTTGCCTTCTTCTTCATAACGGCTTCATAAGGGCTTCGTAGGGTCTTCGTGACGGCGTACATTGGACGCCGCACAGGCCACCAGTTTCAGCCGGATACGCTCTGTGTCCAAACGGCCGACTGCGGCATGCTGTGCGGCGTTCCCGTATCGTCGCATCGCATGCTGCAACTACTTAGCTCAGTCAGGACAGCCGAATAGCCTTGAGTGGCCCTAGGTCCGATTCAGTGCGTGAGAATCTTCGAGAGGAAGTCCTTGGCGCGATCCGTCTTGGGATGGTCGAAGAACTCCTCGGGAGTGCCTTCTTCAAGAATTCGCCCATCGGCCATAAATACGATGCGATCGGCGGCCTTGCGCGCGAATCCCATCTCATGCGTGACGCAGATCATCGTCATGCCTTCATGCGCCAGCTCGATCATAACATCAAGGACTTCGTTGACCATCTCAGGGTCAAGCGCCGAGGTCGGCTCATCGAAAAGCATCACCTTGGGTTTCATCGCCAGCGCGCGGGCGATGGCGACACGCTGCTGCTGACCGCCGGAAAGCTGGGATGGCATCTTCTCGGCCTGCGATTCCACACCCACCCGGGCGAGCATATCCATCGCGAGGTCCTCAGCCTCTTTGCGATTCATATGGCGAACCTTGACAGGCGCAAGCGTCACATTGTCGAGGATGGTCTTGTTGGCGAACAGGTTGAAGGACTGGAACACCATTCCGACCTCGGCGCGCAATGTGGCAAGGTCCCTGCCCTCTTGGGGGAGCTCATGCCCGTCGATGCGGATGACTCCCGAATCAATGCCCTCAAGCCGGTTGATGGTGCGGCACATCGTCGATTTTCCGGAGCCGGACGGCCCCACCACGACGAGCACCTCGCCCTTGTCCACGCTGATGTTGATGTCCTTGAGCACATGGAGCTTGCCAAAATGCTTCTCGACATGGGAAAGCTCTACAAGTGGACTGCGGGCCTGCCCCGTCTGCGAACTCTTCTGCGCAGTCGGAGCCGATATTGTTGCTGTGGTTTCTGACATGGTTCGCCAGTATAATGGCGTTGTGTTACGACTGTCTACACGTCTTCTGCACATTCGACGCCCCTTCGCGTAGCGCCCGAAGCCGGTTAGCGGCAGCGCAATCGTACTGTCAGTTGGTCTTGTGGCATAGCGCGTCAGGAAATACTGCATGCTGTGTCAAGCTATTTGGCCATCTCACTATGCGATACAGTGTCCGCCATGCGAATAGCTGCCATCGCAGGAATCGCTTTTCGCCGGGCGCTGTGTCGATGCCGAGCGCTGCTGGGCGCTGTGCCAACGCCGCCATCGCAATCCGCGTCATTGCGTCCAATATTATCAATCGCCGGCCATGATGCCTCACCGCTCCCGTAGGAGCGAAAAGCATCATGACCGGCGATTGCATTCGTCAGTGTCAGAACAGCATCAACACCAGGAGGTAAAGGAAGTCAGTCCTTGTCCTCGTCCGGGTCGTAGTCAACGCCGGTTTCGGCGCGCTGCGCATCCGAGATCGGGGCCGGAGAGCCGGTGAGCGGGTCGCGGCCGCCGCCGGCCTTCGGGAAGGCGATGACGTCACGGATGGAATCGGCCCCGGCGAACAGCGACACGGTGCGGTCCCAGCCCAGCGCGATGCCCGCGTGAGGCGGGGCGCCGTACTTGAACGCCTCAAGCAGGAAGCCGAACTTCTCCTGGGCTTCTTCGGGCTCGATGCCGAGCACGTTCAGCACGCGGTCTTGGATGTCGTCGCGGTGGATACGCACAGAGCCGCCGCCCATCTCCTCGCCGTTGCACACGATGTCGTAGGAGTCGCTCATCGCATGCTCGGGGTCCTTGTCGAAGGTATCAATCCAGTCTGCCGAAGGCATGGTGAACGGGTGATGCATCGAGGTCCACTTGGAGTGGCCGACAGCCACATCGTCGTCATCGGGGTCGTCGGTGCGCTTGAACAGCGGGAAGTCGACAACCCAGGTGAACGCGAATTCGTCCGGATGCAGCAGCCCGGCGCGGCGGGCCAGCTCGACACGAGCGGCACCGAGCAGCAGCTGCGAGGATTCGCGCGAACCTGCGGCGAAGAACACCGCGTCGCCGTCCTCGGCGCCGACTGCGGCCTTCAAGCCGTTGCGCTCGTCATCGGAGAGGTTCTTGGCGACGGGGCCCTTGAGCTCGCCGTCTGCCGTGAACTGCACGTACGCCAGACCTTTGGCGCCGCGCTGCTTGGCCCATTCCTGCCAGGCGTCGAACTGGCGACGCGGAGTGGATGCACCGCCCTTGAACACGATCGCGCCGACGTACGGGGCCTTGAACACGCGGAACGGGGTGTCCTTGAAGTATTCGGTGAGTTCGACAAGCGGGTTGCCGAAGCGCAGATCGGGCTTGTCGGAGCCGTACTTGTCCATGGCGTCCTGCCAGGAGATGCGCGGCAGCGGCAGCGTGACCTCATAGCCGCGCGACTTCCAGATTGATGCAATGACCTGCTCGGCCATGCCGATGACATCCTCCTGGCTCACATAGCTCATCTCGATGTCGAGCTGGGTGAACTCGGGCTGGCGGTCGGCGCGGAAGTCCTCGTCCCTGTAGCAGCGCGCCAGCTGGTAGTAGCGCTCGACGCCACCGACCATAAGCAGCTGCTTCAAGAGCTGCGGCGACTGCGGCAGCGCGTACCACGAACCTGGCACCAAGCGGGCCGGCACCACGAAATCGCGTGCGCCCTCCGGCGTGGACTTGATGAAGGTCGGGGTCTCCACCTCGGTGAAGTCCATATCCTCCAAGGCATGGCGGGCAGCGCGGGTCATATCCGAGCGCAGCTTCAAGTTGCTTTGCATCTGCGGGCGGCGCAAATCAAGGTAACGGTACTTGAGGCGCACGTCCTCGCCGGGAAGCTTGTTCTCCGACTCGTTCTCAAGCGCGGTCGAGACCTGGAAGGGCAGCGCGTCGGACTTGGCGAGCACGGTGAGCTCGCGCACCACGACCTCGATCTTGCCAGTCGCCAGATGCACGTTCTCATTGCCTTCGGGGCGTTCGCGCACATCGCCGACCACCTGCACGACGAATTCGCTGCGCAGCGGGCGCGCGATCTCCTCATCATTGATGACGACCTGCACCAAGCCGGTGCTGTCGCGCAGATCGATGAAGGCCACGCCGCCGTGATCGCGACGCCGATCGACCCATCCGGCGAGCGTCACCGTGCTGCCGATAAGTGCCTCGGTCACCTCGATGGCATGATGTGTTCTGTAAGCCGTGCGGCCCATACTGCCTCTATTCCTTGAATCCTTGTCAATCCGTAACATTTTCCATGCCGCGCCTGAAGCGCGACCGCCTTGCAAAGCCTTGGAAATCAGGCCTTGAGACTGACGGTTTGCCGAGCGTACACAGTATCCGGCTCCCACGACTTGATATCGGCCGGCTGCTGCTCGCCGGACATGATGTCGCGCACCTCGTCGCCGGGCGTTTCGCCGTTTGCTGCCGTGGTCGTTTCGCCGTTCTGCTCGCTGCCTTGTGCCGCCTGCGCCACCTGCGCCGGGAACCAGACGTACGGTATGCCAAGCTTGTCCGCATACTTGATCTGCTTGCCGAGCTTTACGGCCTTCGGCGCGACATCAGCAGCGATGCCGCGGGCGCGCAGCACATTGGCGATGGCGTTCGACTGCGCCCGGTCCACCTCGTTCCACACCGCCACCAGCACCACGGCGGGAGAGACACGCGAAGCCTGCGCGCCTGCGGTATGCAGCATATACGACACCAACCGCGACAATCCGATGGACAGGCCCACTCCCGGATAGCGCTTGGAGCCTTGCGTAGCCAGATTGTCGTAGCGCCCGCCCGAGCAAATCGACCCCAGGGAATCCGCGCCGTCGAGGAAGGTCTCGTAGACCGAACCGGTGTAGTAGTCCAGCCCGCGGGCGATCTTCAAATCCGCAATTACCGAGCCGGGGCGTATCTTCGCCGCCTCATCCACAATCATCGCCAAGGTGTCGAGCCCTTCGCGAGCCAAGGCATAGGCATCGCTGTCATGGCTGATGGCTTGGCTTTCGCATAACGCGTCGAAGCGCTCGGCCAGCTCGGTGCCATTGGCGGCAGTCAGCTCGGCAAGTGCAAGGCAGGCTTTCGCCTGAGTCTCGTTCGCTCCACAGGACTCGACCAGCAAACGCGCCACTTCGTCCGCACCGACCTTGTCGAGCTTGTCGATCTCGCGCAGCACGCCTTCGATGTCGCTTAAGCCCAACCCGCGATAGAACCCTTCGGAAAGCTTGCGGTTATTGGCATGCACCGTGGCCTTGGGCAGACCGAACGCACGCAGCTCCTCCAAGGCGCTGACCATCACGAGCGGCAATTCGACCTCATAGTGCAACGGCAGATCGCCATTGCCCACCACATCGATATCGGCCTGCACGAATTCGCGGAAGCGGCCCTCCTGCGGGCGCTCGCCGCGCCACACTTTTTGAATCTGCCAGCGCTTGAAGGGGAAGGCAAGCGCGCCCGAATGCTCGACGACGTACCGGCTCAGCGGCACAGTCAGGTCGAAATGCAGGCCGAGCCGGTCCTCGATCGGCGTGTCGGATTCATGGCCGACCTCCTGCAGCCGGGAGAGCAAGTAAATCTCCTTGCTGGTCTCGCCTTTTTTGAGCAAACTCGAGCCCTGCTCCACCGCGCGTGTCTCGATGCCGATGAAACCATTCAGCTCGAAAACCCTACGTAGCGTATCGATGACGCGCTGCTCCACAACCCGCTCGGAGGGAAGCCACTCCGGAAATCCTGATATTGATGCACCTTTTGACACGATTCCCTATAATAGGTGAAGTCGCGGAAAAAACACGGGAACAACTCCCGCGCCTGCGTACCCTGTGCACCACAAGCCGTAAGGAGCTGGCCATGGCCGACGAAACCGTCACCGAATCCGAACACACCCCACAGACCCCCGAACAGGCTCCGACACCAGCGGCTCCAGAGCAGTCTGGCGCCGCGCAGCCGGCCGCAGCCCCTACGCCCAAAGCTCCTGCCAAGGCTCCGGTACCCAAGCCTCATGTTCCCTCCCCCGCCGCGCTGGCGAAGAAACCGGCCCAGCACAAGGTCCCGGCCGCTGCGAGCATTTACTCCCAGGCCGATATCAAGGCATCCGAATCCTTCGGGCGCGTGGATGAGCAAGGCAATGTTTTCGTGCGCGAAGGCGAATCGGAACGCGAAGTCGGGCAGTTCCCGGGCGCTACCAACGAGGAGGCGCTGAGCCTGTATGCGCACCGCTTCCTTGATTTGAAGGCGAAGCTCGAAGTATTCGCCGCCCGTCTGGAGGCCGCGAACATCAAGCCCAAGGAGATTAACGATTCGCTCAAATCCCTTGGCGAAGAAGTCGCGCAGCCGGCCGTCGTCGGCGATATCGCGTCGCTGCAGGCACGCTACGAGGAACTGAAGAGCGCCGGCGAGGCCAAGAAGGAAACGCTGGCCAAGGCCCATCAGGAAGCCGTGGCAAAGGCCGTGGCCGAACGCACTGCAATCGTCGAGAAGGCCGAGGCGCTGACCGCATCCCTTGGCGACACGACGAACTGGCGTTCCACCGCTGACAAGTTCCGCTCCCTGTTCGACCAGTGGCAGCAGCATCAGCGCACGTCGGTGCGCATCGACAAAACCGATGCCGACGCGCTATGGAAGCGCTTCTCCTCGGCACGCACCACCTTCAACCAGGCGCGCCGCAAGTGGGCGCAGAATCGCGACAACGAGCGCAACGAAACCAAGCGTCTCAAAGAGGAAATCATCGCCGAGGCCAACGAACTCAAGGATTCGACGGCCTGGGGCGACACCTCGCGCAAGTTCAACGAGCTCATGGACCGTTGGAAGCAGGCTGGCCGCGCCGGGCGCAATGAGGACGATGCGCTGTGGACGCGCTTCCGCGAGGCCGCTGACACCTTCTTCAACGCGCGTCAGGCCGACCGTGAGCAGACGGACTCCTCCGAACGGGATAACCTGGTCAAGAAGGAGGAGCTGCTGAAGAAGGCCGAGGCGCTGGTCCCGGTCAAGGACGCCAAGGCAGCCAAGCAGGCTCGCCAGGCGCTTGCCGCCATCCAGGAGCAGTGGGATGAGATCGGCTATGTGCCGCGCGAGGACATGCGCCGCATCGAGGGTCGTCTTGACGCCGTCGACAAGCAGATCAAGTCCGTCGAGGACGCCGAGTGGAAGAGCCGCGACCCCGAGGCCGACGCCCGCAAATCGAGCTTCGAGGAGCAGCTGACCGCTCAGCTCGCCGAGCTGGATGCCCAGATTGCCGCCGCAAGCGATCCCAAGAAGAAAGCCAAGCTCGAAGCCGAAAAGGCCACCAAGGAGCAGTGGCTCAACGCCGTGAAGTAAGGTAGCCCCTGCAGATTCTTCGGCAACTGGCGGCAAACGGCCACTGAGTACATGTCAGTGGCCGTTTGCCGCCAGTTGTTTTTGGTACTGACGGGAAAGAGCCACTGACTTGTGCCAAGCGGCCGTTTGCCGCCAGTACGCAACGAGAATGGCCCGGTTACAACCTGCATCAACAGGTTGCAACCGGGCCATTACTGTATGTCTTCCGGGCTGGTACTACTCAGCGGCTAACTTACTCAGTGCCGCCCTCGGCAGTGCCGTCGCTGGGGTTCTCGCCTGATTCATCCGCATCGGACACGCCCACGGATGCACCGACCAGCTCGCCTTGTGGCTGGGGCTCTTCGAAGGCCTCACCCTTGAAGGTGAACTCGCCCAGAATGCCCTCGCCCTCCGAATCGACCAGCACACGCTGACCGTCTTCGAGCTCGCCCATGAGGATCTGCTCGGAGATGGCATCCTCGATGTCGCGCTGGATGACGCGGCGCAGCGGACGCGCGCCCAGCAGCGGGTCGAAGCCCTTCTGCGCGAGCAGGTCCTTGGCGCTGTCGGTCAGTTCGAGCGACATATGACGTTCGAAGAGACGGTCGTTGAGCTGGCTGATGTCGAGGTCGACAATCTGACGCACCTGCGGCTCGGTGAGCTGCTGGAAGACGATGATGTCGTCCAGGCGGTTGAGGAACTCGGGGCGGAACTGCTGCTTGAGCTCGCTCGTGACCTGGTCCTTCATGCGCTGATAGCTCGTTTCGGCGTCCGATCCCAAATTGAAGCCAGTGTTGGCCGCCTTGGCAATGTCGCGCGTGCCGAGGTTGGTGGTCAGGATGATGATCGTGTTCTTGAAATCGACCTTGCGCCCCTGACCGTCGGTCAAATGGCCGTCGTCCAACACCTGCAGCAGCGTGTTGAAGATGTCAGGGTGAGCCTTCTCGATCTCATCGAACAGCACGACGGAGAACGGCTTGCGGCGCACCTTCTCAGTGAGCTCGCCGCCCTCCTCGTAGCCGACATACCCCGGAGGCGCGCCGAAGAGCCGCGAGGCCGCGTACTTCTCGGAGAACTCGGACATGTCGACGCGAATCAGCGCGTCCTCATCGTCGAACAGGAACTGCGCGAGCGTCTTGGCCAGCTCGGTCTTGCCCACGCCGGTAGGGCCGGCGAAGATGAACGAGCCTGCGGGCCGCTTGGGGTCCTTGAGCCCCACGCGCGTGCGCCGAATCGAACGGGACAGCGCCGAAACGGCTTCGTCCTGCCCGATGATGCGCTTGTGCAGCTCGGACTCCATGCCCAGCAGCTTCTTGGACTCAGCCTGCGTAAGCTTGAACACCGGGATGCCCGTGCTGCTCGAAATCACCTCGGCGATCACGTCCTCGTCCACGACCATCTTGACGTCGGAGCCGCCTTCGCGCCAGGAGGATTCCTTCTCCTTGCGCTGGGCTTCCAGCTTCTCCTGGCTGTCGCGCAATTCGGCGGCCTTCTCGAAGTCCTGATCCTTGATTGCCTGATCCTTCTGCCCGGAGATCGTCGCAATCTTCGCATCGAGCTCCTTGAGCTCGGGCGGAGCGGTGAGACGCTTGATGCGCAGCCGCGCACCGGCCTCATCGATCAGATCGATGGCCTTGTCAGGCAAGTTACGATCCTGGATGTAGCGCGAGGAAAGCTCGGCTGCAGACTGCAGCGCACCGTCGGTTATCGTCACATGGTGATGATTCTCGTAGCGTTCGCGCAGGCCTTTAAGAATCTCGATGGTCTCGGCAATCGTCGGCTCATGCACCTGAATGGGCTGGAAACGGCGTTCCAAAGCGGCATCCTTCTCGATGTACTTGCGGTACTCGTCGGTTGTCGTAGCGCCGATGGTCTGCAGCTCGCCACGCGCCAGCAAGGGCTTGAGCATGTCGGAGGCACCCAGTGCGCCGTCCGCGCTGCCTGCGCCCACGATGGTGTGGATCTCATCGATGAAGAGCACGATATCGCCGCGCGTCTTGATCTCCTTGAGCACCTTTTTCAGGCGCTCCTCGAAATCGCCGCGATAGCGCGAACCGGCCACCATCGAACCCAAATCAAGCGAGTACACCTGCTTGTCCTTCAGGGTCTCAGGCACGTCTCCTGCGCTTATCTTCTGCGCGAGGCCTTCGACGACGGCGGTTTTGCCGACGCCCGGTTCGCCTATCAGCACGGGGTTGTTCTTCGTGCGGCGCGAGAGCACGACCATGACGCGCTCGATCTCGCTGGACCGCCCGATGACCGGGTCCAGCTTGCCTGCGGCGGCCTCGGCCGTGAGATTGCGGCCGAACTGGTCGAGAATCGCGGAGCCGGTCTGCCGGCCCTTGTCCTGCACGCCGCCGGCATTGGCGAGATCAGCCTTGCCGTTGGCGTCCGAGGAAGAGGAGTTGCCGCGAATCATATCGATGGTGGAGCTGCGCAGTTCGCCTAGATCCACATCCATCTTGATGAGCACCTGGGTGCCCACGCCTTCGCCTTCGCGTATCAGGCCAAGCAGGATATGCTCGGTGCCGATATAGCTGTGCCCAAGCTGCAACGCCTCGCGCAGGCTTAATTCCAGCACCTGCTTGGCATGCGGCGTAAACGGGATATGCCCGTTCGGCGCGGCATTGCCCTTGCCAATCATCTCCTCGACCTGCTTGCGGGTGTCTTCGAGGTTCACGCCCTTAGCGGCGAGCGCTTTGGCGGCGACGCCTTCGCCTTCGCGTATCAGGCCGAGCAACAGGTGCTCGGTGCCGATGTAGTTGTGCTGAAGCGCTCTGGCCTCTTCCTGCGCCAAAACGATCACACGCCTGGCACGGTCGGTAAACCGTTCGAACATGCTTGTCCTTCCACTTCTTGATAATCCACTTCACTCTACCGATTCGCGGTGACGTTTATTTCCGGGCGTTTGCGAATTGCGCTGAGAACGCAACGGCGCGTTAAGATTGAGGCATCAACCGGTATCAAGGAGGACACTATGGATGATAGGCAACAATCACAAGTTACAAGCCAAGGCGACATCGCTCTCGGAAGCACCGCAGAAACGGATATCGTCGTCGGCGTGGACGGCTCGCCCGAATCGTTCGCCGCGCTGCGCTGGGCGCTGCACGAGGCCGAACTCAGCGGACAGCATATCAATGCGGTCTTCGGATGGACGACCTCGTGGGGTATGGGCGGCGAGCCGCAAACCGATGCGGACTGGAACGCCATGCGCGATCGGATCACCGACACGCTGCGCGAATGGGTCGATAAGGCCTGCCACGGCATCGATGTCGAGCCTAGCGATATCACGCTGACGCCCGTCAGGGCCTCTGGCATGGCGGCGCTGCTGCATATCGGTTCCAAGGCACAGCAGATCGTCGTCGGTCGGCGTTCCCTGGGTCGCGTGATGCGCTGGCTCTCCCCCTCCACGTCCGCGGCTCTAGCCGAGGAATCGCATGCGCCCGTCACCATCGTGCCGAATGTGGACGCTGACGCGGACGATGTGCAGAGCAGCATCGCAAGCGCTTTGGGTTCAGCGAAATCGCCTCTCGCGCAGGAGGCGGAGACATCGGCGGATGGTCCTTTCGTGGTCGCAGTGGACGGCTCCCCCGTCTCTGAGCGGGCATTGCGTTTTGCTGCGCACACCGCGAAACTACATCACGCGCCTTTGCATGCCGTATTCTGCTGGCAGCTCAAGGAGCTGAGTCCAATCCCAGGCTACGAGAATGCAGTCGCGCCAATCTCGGCCGGCCAGGCGTATGCCGAAGACCTCATCAGGCGCATGGTCGAGGCGACAAGCGTCCCCGATGCAATCGAAATCCAGACGCACGCCTTCCATATTCCTGCGGCCAAGGGACTGATCGACATCTCGCGCTATGCCGGGCATCTCATCATGGGATCCAGAGGTCTCAACGGCCTGGACGCGCGCTTCCTCGGGTCGGTGTCCCGTCAGGTCGTGAATCTGGCCCAATGCCCCGTCACCGTGGTGCACTGAGTCGGGCACGCTGCGCCGAACTCACCGGCGCGAGACTTCGCCTGTTCAGGCCTCTTCGGGGGTCTGGACAGGCGAAGTCGTTTCTTGGGAGGCATCGGTCTCAGTAGTAGCCTCAGCAGTGGTCTCAGCCGTATCTGCGTTGTCAGACGAGGCTGATTCCGGCTGCGGTTCCTGCTGCGCATCTGCGGCATCTGCAACCGCTGTATTCTCTACCGCAGTGCTCTCTACCACCGTAGTTTGCGCCGGTTCCTGGGACTCAACGGCAGACGTTTCCCCGGCTCGCGCATCAGTATCAGTGACAGCTTTATCTGCATTATCCGCAGCCGTGGTATCCGCAGCAGCGTGACTCTCCGTGCCATTCGCTGCATTCTGGGCGTCATCTGCCGCAGGCTCCATGTCATCGGTATCGGCGAGCTGTTCCATCAGCTCGACCTCGCTGCGCTCCTCGCGCGGCGCTTGCGCGACCACATCGATATGCAGATCGTCGAACGCCGGATCGGACTGCACCCAGAGGTGAGCGGTCTGCGGCGGCTCGATCTCCGAATGCTCCCCGCAGCCGTGGTCGATTGAGACGACACGGCCATCGTCAGGACTCCACTTGTTCGCACACACGCCGAACAGCACGTTGAGATCACCCTTGAGCGGGATGAAGAAGCCGCAGGTCGAGCAGACCTTGCCATCGGCGGTTTTGGTCGACAGCGACTTCGGACCACGCGGGCCTTCATACCAGCGCTTCGCGGTCTGCGAACGCCCCAGCAGGCTCAGCACATGGCGGCGGGACAGGTCGAATTCCTCGACTATCTCATCCGCATCCGACTGCGCGGTGACCGATTCGCCCGGCTCGTCTGATTTATCCGACTCACCTGATTCGCCCGGCTCGCCGCTGGAAACAGTATCTGAATCTGACGCGGTCTCGAAATCTTCGGCAGCCTTGGTCTTGCGGAATCCGTCTTCCAAGCGCTCATCATCCGGATCGGTGCCAATCGAGTCGGTGACCGAAAGATCGGCGGCCGTCAGCCGGTCTTTCCACGGCACCCATGCCGGCGGGCGCAGCGCCGCGTCCGTGGGAATCATTGTGGCCTCGTTGACCGTCCACCGGTCGAGTTCAGCGTCGTGGTAGAGCGCGACCGACCACTGCCATCCCTCGTAGCCGCGGTTGAGCGCCACGAAGCGGAAATCGGTGACGTCGCCATCCACCTCGACGGCCTCGACGAAGTCGCCGACCAGCTGCGCGTCCTGGGCGGCGTCAATTGCGGCTTCGCGGGCGATGCTGCGGGGGTCTTGTGTTGTTTCAGTCATGCGTTCTCAGTCCTGCACATCGAAGTCGTCGGCCACAGCGCGCAGCAGCGTAGCCAGTTTCCTGCTATCAGTCGCCGACGGATAGCGGTGGCGGCGCAGGCCGTTGCCTGCGGAATCAAGCAGCTTGATCAGGTCCTCGACGATGGCGGCCATATCATCGGCCTTGGGCCGGGTCGCCCTGACCAGTGAAGGCGCCGGCGCGGCAAAGGTGACATTCATGGCCTGCGGCCCCTTGCGCCCATCGGCGACCGAGAATTCGACCTTGGTGCCCTTGCGCGGTGCCGCCGCATCGGCAGGCAGCGCCGCTGACGGCAGGAACACGTCCTTGCCGTCGTCACCCGTGATGAACCCGTACCCTTTGTTCGCGTCAAACCAACGCACCCGTCCGCTGGGCATATCAACACCTCACTCGTCTCATCGCTCTTGCGGGATCTTCTGCGCATCCCGCGAATCAACATACCAGTTTAGCGCAACCCCGGCCATGCCTCGCGGCTCCTGCGCTGCAGGCGCACTGCCGCTACTTGGTGGCTTTCGGCTCCTTGCTTCTTCTTGAGCGTTTCTCCGGCTTCGGCTTTCCCTTCGTCTTGGCCCCTGCGTCTTCCCGCCCAGCAGCCTGCTCAGGGTTGACATGATTGGCGCCAGTGGGGAGCACGACGGTGAGCGTCAGGCCGCCGCCTTGAGACGTGGAGGCGCAGATGAAGCCGTGATGCGCCTTGACGACGGACTGCGCAATCGACATGCCCAGTCCCGTGCCGCCCTTCTGCCGGGCACGCGACGGGTCGGCGGTGTAGAAGCGCTCGAATATCTGGGATTGCGAGGATTCAGGGACGCCCGGCCCGTGATCGATGAAACGCACCACGGCATAATCCATGCCATTGCGCAGCGACTGCCCCACTTCTGCGGCCTCGATGAAGCGCCGCAGGGACGTCGCATCGGATGTCATGGAGGAGAGCCGGCCAAGCTCGATGGAGGCCGGGAGCACGCCCAAGGCCACTTCGACCGGCGAATCGGCAGGGGTGTAGCGATGAATATTGCCGACGATATTGGTGATCACCTGACGCAGCCGCGAACCGTCGCCTTTCAGCGTCACCTGCGGCATGTCGTCCTGCTCGAAGCGCAGGTAGGCCCCACCCGGCCCGCTGTCCAGCCGCACGATGCCGCGGGTGATGCCGCGATCGGGATCCAGCGCATGCAGGTCGTCAGCTGCGTCGGCCAGCAGGCTGGTCAGCTGCACCCGCTGGGTGATGTCGATGCCGCGCCCCTCGTCAAGCCTCGCCAGCGAGAGCAGATCCTCGACGAGCAGGGTCATCCGCGAGCTTGAGGCTTCGATATGGGCTATGGATTCGTCGGCGCGCTCCAACGCCCCCGGCGTGTCGCGCTGCATCGAGTACAGCTCGGAGTAGCCGTGTATCGTCGCCAGCGGCGTGCGCAGCTCATGACTGGCATCGGAGACGAAGCGCTTCATCTTCTCCGTGGTCTCCTCCTGCTCACGGAAGCTGCGCTCGATGCGCGCCAGCATGATGTTCAGCGACGCGGCGAGCGAACCGACCTCGGTGTTCTCCGGTGCCGAGGGGACGCGCTGGCTCAAGTCCCCGGCGGCGATTTTCGCAGCGGTCTTCTCGATGCGCTTCAAAGGATTGAGCGTCTGCTGAATCAGCAGGGAGGCAATCACACCGCCAAGCAGCACGATGATGATGCTCACCAGCATGCAGTAGCGCGTCAGTCGGTTGACCGTATCGATCTGATCGCTTAAGGACAGCCCGATGTAGACGACGCCGCCCACATTGGTGGTGTTGTCGTCCACTTTGGCGACCCAACGCAGCGCCAGCACGCGCCACGGGGCCTGCGCCGCCACCATGGTGCTGCGCGAGGTCTGCGGACCGCCCATTCTCACCACCGCCGGCGCGGTGAAGGGCTTGTTGAGCTCCACGCTGCCCATCGAGCCGTCAGGCGGCAGCGTGGGCACCGAGACGACGCCTTCCTTGAGCGTGGGCACCAGCGCGTCGCCGACCACCGCGTTATGGGTGTCGCGTATCTGCAGGAAGTAATCGGTCGGCCCGGCTGCTACCTGATTCGTGTCCTTGTGACGCAGCAGATCGACGTTGTTGTAGACCAGTTCGGCCTGCTGGCTCAGCTGCGTATCGGTTTTGTCCAGCAGGTATTTGCTCACCAGCTGCCGAATCGACAGGGAGATGCCCACTGTGCCGACGAGCAGCAGCACCAGCATGCAGGCCAGCAGCTTGGTGCTCAGCGGCACAGCGTCGAGACGCCGACGAGCCGTCGAACGAAACCAGTCGAACATATGAGAATCGACCGGCGCGCCGCCCTCGGCCGTCATCAGGCGGCCTGACTCGTCTTCGGCTCACGAATCATGTAGCCGATGCCGCGCTTGGTTTCGATAAGCGGCACCACCTTGCGTTTGCCGCCCTGGCCGTCATCGACCTCGAGCCCGTCGACCTTCTTGCGCAGATAGGAGATGTAGGACTCCACAATGGCCGCGTCGCCGCCCCAGTCGTATTGCCAGACGTGATCGAGGATCTGCGCCTTGGACAGCACGCGCCCCTCATTGTCCATGAGATAGCGCAGCAGCTTGTATTCGGTCGGGCTCAAGTCGATACTCTGTCCGGCGCGCGACACATCGTGTGAGTCCTCGTTGATCTCAAGATCGGCGACCCGGATGATGAGGTCGTCTTCGATTTCGTCACGGGTGCGGCGCAGTATGGCGCGGATGCGCGCCACGACCTCCTCAAGACTGAAAGGCTTGGTAACGTAGTCGTCGCCGCCCACTGTCAGCCCCATGACCTTGTCCTGCGTATCGTCACGGGCCGTGAGGAACAGCACCGGGGCGGTGATGCCCTCCTGCCGGATGCGACGGGTCACGGTAAAGCCGTCGATATCAGGCAGCATGACATCCAGAACGATCAGGTCAGGCATGGTTTTCTCGATGACCTCGATGGCAGCCGAACCGGATGCGGCCGTCTCGACCTCGAAACCTGAGAAATGCAAAGAGGCGACAAGCAGCTCCCTGATGGAGGGCTCATCGTCCACGACAACGATCGATGCTTCTATGGAATTGCTCATACCGTTCAGCTTTGCTCGTAGTGCTGGGGGTTTCCTGAATGCCCGCTGAATCTTGCGGCACAACACCGTTGGGAGATGCTGGACAGCTAGGAGATGCTGCGTGGTTAGAAGACACCGTGAGTTAGGGGATGTTGTGCAGTTAAGAGATGCCGCGCAGTTATAGAGACACCGTGCAGCTGGTCATCACCGCCGATGCCGTCCGCTCCGCCGCTTCGGTGCATCTGATTGCGTAGCGGGCTCCGCAGCGGTGTCCCCTGCATCGCTAGGTATCGTAACGTCTGGCTCGGCCTCATCAGGCACAGCGGTGTCAGGCACCGCAGTGTCGCCCGCCGCGTCCGCTGACGCCGATTCGCCGGCCGCCGCAGCACGCCGACGACGCAGCACAATCGCTGCGACGACCACTGCCAGCAGCACTACGGGAATGGCGACCATCAAGCCCACGCCGATGCGGGACGCCCCGCTGGACGTCGAGGTTTTGCTGAGCGTATCGAGCTCGTTCATCATCGCGATGGCAGAGCCGGACCAATCCGGCGTGTCCTTGGCAGTCAGCGGTTCAAGAGCCGCCTGCGAAAGCGCATCTGCCGTCTTCTTGCTGCTGAGCCATTCGTCGGATTTCGGCGAGACCACAACCACGAGATTGCCGTCTCCCGATGCAACGGCAAGCATAACCGTATTGGGCGCAGGCTTGGTCGATTCCAGTACGTCCGAAGCCCATTTATCCGGCTTCGCGTTGTTGCCGAAAGACTCGATGTACAGCAATTTGACAGTGACGCCCGACACGCTCTTCGTCTTGTTGATGGCGTCGGTGACTGCGGCGACATT
This sequence comes from Bifidobacterium tibiigranuli, assembly GCF_022655035.1. GTDB lineage: Bacteria > Actinomycetota > Actinomycetes > Actinomycetales > Bifidobacteriaceae > Bifidobacterium > Bifidobacterium tibiigranuli_A. The sequence continues at coordinate 419,950 of NZ_JALCUA010000002.1, forward strand.
GTCTCCGAGCAGATTCTGCGTATCGGTGATGTTGTCGGTGGCGGTTATCTGAGGCGGCGTGCCCTGGCCGCTATCGGCGAAGGCAGTTCCGACCGGCATGACGCATAGCAGCAGCACGGCAAGCAGGAGCAACGCCGCAGCACTGAATGTGGACGGTTTCTTAAGACGTCCGGCCATCTGCCGCCCAGCAATCCGCAACCCAATGATTCGCAACCCAGCGATTCGTTGCCGAACCGCACGGCTTTTGGCGTCGAATGGCCGCGACACGCCGAAGCATGCCAAAATCGGCAAGCGTTCGACCACATCACCCGTTTTTCCGTACCTGTTCTTCGTCATTCGCATAGCTTCTAGAGTAGCGGCCGGGTTCCACCAGCCCGACCGCCAGACAATATATCAACCCAAGCAAAGGAGCCATCATGGCACAGTATCAAGTCGACTCGGAAGAGATCCAATCCTCAAGCGCGGCGGTGTCCGCATCCGTCGCATCGATCAGGGAGGCAGTGGCGGGCATGTATGCCAATCTCGCCGCGCTGCAGGGCGTGTGGAAAGGCGCGGCGTCAACGCAGTTCTCCGCCGTGGCCGAGCAGTGGCGCGCATCCCAGCAGCAGATGGAGGCCTCGCTCGAATCCATCCAGAACGCGCTGACGCAGGCTTCGGGAGTGTACGCGGACGCCGAAGCCCAGGCATCGCATCTGTTCGCCTACTGATGAATATGATCCTGCGCATGTGACCGCGCATAACAGCATATGACCGCATATGACGAGGTCCCGACCCTTTCGGATCGGGACCTCGCATGCGCCGTTTGTTGCAACGGCTTGCCATTCATCGGCTCAGGCCTATGGATTGCGCCTGAGTCGGCTCGGCTCGCTAGCCTGGGCTTTAGTAGCCCATGTCAGCACCCGGAGCCGGTGCCGCAGCCGGCGGCTCCGGCTTGTTGGCAACCACGGCTTCAGTCGTCAGGAACAGGCCGGCGATGGACGCCGCGTTCTGCAGCGCGGAGCGAGTCACCTTCACCGGGTCGGCGACGCCTGCGGCAAGCAGGTTCTCGTAGTCGTTCGTTGCGGCATTGAAGCCTTCGCCTTCGGGCAGCTCGCGCACCTTGTTAAGTACCACGTCGCCGGAGACGCCGGAGTTCTCGGCGATCTGCTTGATCGGGGCCTCGACGGCGCGGAACACGATGGCAGCGCCCGTGGCCTCCTCGTCGGTCAGCGAGGTGATATCAGCGGATTCCTCAGCCTTCTTGGCAGCCTGAACCAGCGCCACGCCGCCTCCTGGCAGCAGGCCCTCTTCGATGGCGGCCTTGGCGTTACGCACAGCATCCTCGATGCGGTGCTTGCGCTCCTTGGCCTCGACCTCGGTGGCCGCGCCGACCTTGATGACTGCCACGCCGCCGGCCAGCTTGGCCAGACGCTCCTGCAGCTTCTCACGGTCGTAGTCGGAATCGGTGTTCTCGATCTCGCCGCGAATCTGGGAGACGCGAGCATCGACCTCGTCCTTGGAGCCGCCGCCGGAGACGATGGTGGTCTCGTCCTTGGAGACGATGACCTTCTTGGCGGTGCCGAGCACGGAGACGTCGATGGACTCGAGCTTCAGGCCCAGCTCATCGGACACGACCTGCGCGCCGGTCAGGATGGCCATATCCTGCAGCATCGCCTTGCGGCGGTCGCCGAAGCCCGGGGCCTTGACGGCGCAGGAGTTGAAGGTGCCACGGATCTTGTTGAGAATCAGGGTCGGCAGCGCTTCGCCGTCGACATCCTCGGCGATGATCAGCAGCGGCTTGCCGGTCTTCATGACCAGCTCGGCGATGTGCACGACATCCTGCTGGCTCGAAAGCTTGCCAGAGGTGAGCAGAATATAAGGCTCCTCAAGCACGGCGGTCTGCTCGTCGGCGTTCGTGACGAAGTAGGGGGCGATGTAGCCCTTGTCGAAACGCATGCCCTCGGTGAACTCGAGGTCCAGGCCGAAGCGGTTGTTGTCTTCGACGGTGACCACGCCATCCTCGCCGACCTTGTCGAGCGCTTCGGCGATCTGCTCGCCGACTTCCGGATCAGAGGCGGAGATCGTTGCGGTGGCGGCAATCTGCTCCTTGGTCTCGACTTCCTTCGCGGAAGCAATCAGCTCCTTGACGATGGTGTCGGACGCCTTTTCGATGCCCCGGCGCAGTGCGATCGGGTTCGAGCCGGCAACCACGTTCTTCAGGCCCTCATGCACGAGAGACTGCGCGAGCACAGTTGCGGTCGTCGTGCCGTCGCCAGCCACGTCGTCGGTCTTCTTGGCGACTTCCTTGACCAGTTCGGCACCGATGCGCTCGTACGGATCCTCAAGCTCGATCTCCTTGGCGATCGACACGCCATCATTCGTGATGGTCGGCGCGCCGTAGCTCTTGTCGAGCACCACATTGCGGCCCTTAGGTCCAAGAGTCACCTTGACGGTATCGGCGAGCTTATCGAGGCCCGCGAGCATACCCTGACGAGCTTCCTCGTCATATGCAATAATTTTTGCCATTGTTCCTCCACATATGGCTACATGGGACATTTCCACACCGAACCCAGAAGCAATGACCAGCCGTCAGCTGCCGATTATCACTCTCAGGCTCCGAGTGCTAATTGGGAGATTAGCACTCAGCCCCGTCGAGTGCCAACACGAGTCTGCCGATTGCGCTGTTGGCAAGAAAATCGCACGCCTCCCGCGCACGGCGCCGCCCGGGCATCAGTGCCCTGCTGCCCGATAACCCGGCTCAAAAGTTCCTCTAACCCTCATAACCCCACAGCCCGCAGCACAACGCAAAGGACCCCGACCACATCGGTCGGGGTCCTCACAGATATTTGGTATCGATTCCGTTACACCTCAGCGCTACTGAACGACAGTATTGCCAGACGGCACAGACGCAATCGTCAAATCAGAGCTTCACCACGCTCGTGGCCTGCAGACCCTTGGGGCCCTGCTCGGATTCGAATTCAACCTTGTCTCCGTCATCGAGCTTCTTGAAGCCGTTGCTCTGGATAGCGGAATAGTGCACGAACACGTCCTCGCTCCCATCGTCAGGGCTGATGAAGCCGTATCCCTTGCCTGCATTGAAGAACTTAACAGTGCCTTGTGCCATAATTATCATCTCTCGTTCGAGTAGCCGCGAATACATACAGAAAACCCGATTGATTCCGGACTTTCCACCTCGCCGCTGAAAGACATTGTAACGGTAGGCCCCGAGAGAAACGCCGAACGGCTCGCCGAGGGACTAACGCCGGCTCCCGTTCGATGCCGCGCGGCCCTGCGCCCGTCTAGCTCATCAGCACGACGACAACCGGCGTGCCGATCTGCGCGGACTGCTCGACGTTGGCGATGCCCAGCGTGCTGGCCACGTCCTGCGCAGTGGCCTTATCGGTTTCGTTCTGATACCACACCACCGAGGCGGCGGGAGGCTGCCCCATGGAGTACGTGCTGGCGGTCACGCTGGCGTAGCCGCTCTGCCTGAGCGTGGCGGCCTGCCGACCGGCATAGCCTGTGATGCCGGTGCCATTAAGCACCTGCACGGCAGCGGACTTGTTGACAGTTTGCTGCGGAGCCGGCTGCGAGGTCTGCGCTGGCTGCGAAGGCGAGACGCTGGGGCTTTGCGATGCCGTGGCCGGCGCGGACGTGGATGGGGCCGCCGATGACGACGACTTGGCCGGCGTGCTTGCCGACTGCGACGATGTGGCCGAAGACTGCCGAGGCATATGAATCTTGGCGATCTCGCCGGAGTAGATTCCCCACACGAGCAGCCCGGCCAGCGCGGCCAGAATAACGACTGCTACGAATGGCATCGCCCTGCGCGAGAACGACCGCTTGCCGCGATGCACGCCGACTGGGCCGGCGGGAGGCGTGTCGAACGCATCCTTCTCGTAGGAGTCCACTGCATTCTCTTTCCTGCGCGCCATGCCACGTCCCTTTCCTAAGCCATTGCTTCCTGAACCATTGCGCCGGCCATGCACCATGCCGGGTCTGCTAGTACTCACCGAGTGTAACGCGACCCGAAGGCCGAATAAACCCGGCGTAACCCGCCAAGGCGACTCACGGCCACCGCGGTGCCGGGCACGCAGCTCGGCAGGCAGCTACTACAGTGGTGGTCATGACCCATACGAATGTCAAGCCGCTGTCCGCGCTCATCGACCCGGGATGGGCGACGGCCCTCGCCGACGTCGAGCCCGAAGTCCACCGCATGGGGGATTTTCTGCGCGGCGAACTCGCCCAGGGACGGCGCTATCTCCCGGCGAGCAAAAACATCCTGCGCGCCTTCACCATCCCATTCGACAGCATCAAAGTGCTGATCGTGGGGCAGGACCCCTACCCCACCCCCGGAAATCCGGTAGGCCTGAGCTTTAGCGTGGCACCGGACGTGCGGCCGCTGCCCAAGAGCCTTATCAATATATACAAGGAGCTTGGCGACGATCTGGGCCTGCCGATGCCCGATAACGGGGATCTGACGCCGTGGACCCGCCAGGGGGTGATGCTGCTCAACCGATGCCTGACCGTGCAGGCGGGACGCCCCAACAGCCATCAGGGCAAAGGCTGGGAGAGCGTCACCGATCAGGCCATCCGGGCGCTGAACGCCAGAACGGACGATCAGGGACGTCCGCAGCCGCTTGTGGCGATTCTGTGGGGACGCAATGCGCAAAGTCTGGAACCGCTGCTCACCAACGCAGTCGTCATCAAATCTCCACATCCCAGCCCGCTGTCCGCCTCGCGCGGATTCTTCGGCTCGCGTCCCTTCTCCAAGGCCAATCAGGCGTTGGTCTCGATGGGAGCCACGGCCGTCGACTGGGCGCTGCCTTCGGCTCCCTCTCGCCCGTAACCGCTACAATGCGTGGAATGCCGTACTGCGAGAAACCGTACCCATGAGGACTGCCATGCCTGCACACTGCATTTCCATAACCTGTATTCCTCAATAATTCATTGCAACTTCAGTGCAACCAAAACTGATTGCAACCAAAACTGATGCAACCAATACCATTGCAACCAACCGTCGGATAGAGTGAAATCATGCCGTTAATCCCCTCCCCACCACATATGCCCGAACAGCCCGGCCTTGCGCAGCCCGGCCTTGCGCCAGCGCAACCAGGGCTGCCCCGCCCGCTCGCCGCCGAGGATCTGAATCGTGCACGAGTGCTGGCGGACCGGCTTCGCACACGCTTCGCCCAGACCCTCGTCGGCCAGGAGACCCTGCGCGAATCCCTGATCGTCACGCTGGCCGCCGGCGGCCATATCCTGATCGAGTCCGTGCCCGGTCTGGCCAAGACGACGGCCGCCCAGACCCTGGCCACTTCGGTGTCGGGCACGTTCAAGCGCGTCCAGTGCACGCCGGATCTCATGCCTTCCGATCTGGTCGGCACGCAGGTCTTCGACTTCTCCAAGCAGCGTTTCAGCACACAGATCGGCCCGATCCACGCCAACTTCGTGCTGCTGGACGAGATCAACCGCTCGAATGCGAAAACGCAGTCGGCCATGCTCGAAGCCATGGCCGAGGGCGCTACGACCATCGGCGGCGAACGCATCGCGCTGCCGAAGCCGTTCATGGTGATCGCCACGCAGAACCCGATCGAGGAGGAGGGCACCTTCACCCTGCCTGAGGCGCAGATGGACCGCTTCATGATGAAGGCGGTCATGACCTACCCCACGGCCGACGAGGAGGAGCGCATGCTGGATATGCTCACGCGCCGCGGCTCGGACACCATCGACCCTTCGACCCTGAATCGCGATGCGCTTTCCATCCAAGATGTGGAGTTCCTGCGCTCCTGCGCTCGCCGGGTGCATGTTTCGGACTCGATCATGCGCTATGCAGTCGATCTCGCGGCGACTTCGCGCGGCGCTGGCACGAACCCGCTGCGCGACCTGGCTGCATTGGTGCGGCTGGGTGCCAGCCCTCGCGCCTCGATCGCCCTGGTGCGTATCGGTCAGGCGAACGCGCTGTTGGCAGGGCGCGACTATGTTATCCCCGAGGACGTCAAGTCCTTCGTGCATGAGGTGCTGCGCCACCGCATCGTGCTGACCTTCGAGGCGATGGCCGACGGCGTGTCGGCCGATCAGGTCGTCGATTCGGTGCTGGAAGCGGTGCCGGTTCCATGAGTTTTGGGACACGATTCGGCACAGCACGCACTGGCAGGGGCGAGATGAGCAAGGGTTCAGCGCAGCTTGGCGGGCCACAGCTTGCGAGCGCTTCGACCCGCCGACGCATCGAGGCGCTCGCGGGCTCGCTCACGCTGCCTACGGTGCGCAGAGCGCTCGGCGTCGTGGAGGGAGAGCACACGTCGCACCGACGCTTCGGCAGCGACGATGTGATGGATATTCGCTCCTACACGATTGAGGACGAGGCGCGGCTCATCGACTGGAAGACGAGCGCTCGCGCAGGCCAGCCCATGGTCGTGCAGCGCGAGCGGCTGGTCACCTCGCGGGCGTGGCTGCTGCTCGATGTCGGGCGAGAGATGTGCGGCGCTTGCCCTTCGGGGGAAACGGCCTATCAGGTCGCCGCCAACGCCCTGTGCATGTTCGCCGGGCTGAGCCTGAAACGCTCGGACGACGTCTCTCTGGTGTTCGCCGACGCGGCGTCGATCACCCGGGTGCCCTTCCATGGAGGCTTCGCGCAGTTCGAACGCACGCTTGACGCCGCGCTCGAGCGCGACTGGCGACAGCCGCGCAATATCGACGCGCTGCTGAGCTACGCCCGGCGTATCCGGGACCGTGAGGCGCTGATCGTGCTGGCCACCGACGAGCATGCGCTGCGCGAACGCCATCTGCGCACGATTCGTTCCATCGCGCGCACGCATCCGGTGGTGCTCATCGACGTGGCGACGCTCAATCCACTCGACGCAGAAGCATGTGACCGCGTCATCGACGGGGTTTCGCGCCGTCGCGTACCGGCGTTCCTGCGCGATGTGCAGGGTGCGCAGGAGGTGACAACGCATCGCGATTTTCTGGCCGCCGCATTGGAGCACGAGCTGGCGGTCTGCGGCTCGACGCTTATACGCGCCGGTTCCAGCGAGGCGATGTTCGCGCGCTTCGTCTCCATGATCTCGTTTGCGCTGACGCGCTCGGCGGGCAGCTATCTTGCGACCGGCGCACGCAGGCCGGTGCAGGCTCAGGGGGTGCGAAAACAATGACGCTTGCTGCCTTGAATCCTCAGGATCTGCATCCCGCGCAGCAGCTGTCGGCCTACGAGCCTCTGCTGATCGTATTGGTCGCCAGCCTTGCGCTTGCGATTGTCGCCATCGCACTGGTAGTGATGCTTTCGCGTCCTCGCCGCGCCGACAAGCAGCTCAAAGCCGCTGGCGCACATAACGGAGCCAACGGCAAGAACGCGTGGCGAGCCAAAATCAACGAGGTGCTTGCACGTCATCAGCGTGGCGAGCTCACCCGCGACGAATCCTTCGATGAACTGGCCAGAATCGCACGGGACTATGCTTCCACGGCCAGCGGCTCGGATCTGAGCACGCAGACCCTGCTTGAGCTCAATCGGCGCACCTTGCCCGGTACGCAGCGCCGCGGTTTGGAGCTGCTGCGGCAGACCATAGCCGCGCTCTACCCGCCCCAGTTCGCCGACGACGCGATCAATGCGCAGGCGCGCGACACGTCGGTGGAGCAGGCCTGCGAATGGGTGTCCCGGCTTGTGGAAAGGTGGCGCTGATGCTGTCTTGGCAATGGCCGCTGGCCGCACTGGTCGCGGCGCTTCTGGCGCTGGCCGTTATCATCATCGCCATCGTCTTCGGCGCGTCGCACCGGCCTCATGATGCCGACGGGCCCCAGGTCTTCGATCTTGACGACGCGCTGAGCGGGGAGCATGCCTCGCAGCAGCTGCGTCTATGGCGCACGCTGGGGCGATTGGCCTGCGCGGCGCTGGTTGCGGCGCTGGCCGTATCGGTCGCGCTGGTGGCGCGCCCTTCGCAGGTCGATCAGGGCGAGGAACGCGCCGGCAACCGGGACATCGTGCTGTGCCTCGATGTCTCGGGTTCGACGCTGCCCTACGCCCGCGAGGTAATCGAAACCTACCTGTCGCTGGTTTCCAGCTTCCGCGGCGAACGCATCGGCCTGAGCATCTTCAATTCGACCTCCCGCACAGTCTTCCCGCTGACCGATGACTACGCTTTGGTCACCAAGCAGCTTCAGACGGCGAGCACGATTCTCAAAGGAGTCGAGACGCAAAGCGATATCGATCACATGAGCGATGCCGACTATCAGAAAATCGCAGATTGGCTTGAGGGCACGCAGAACCGCACCGACGAGACCTCGCTGATCGGCGACGGCGTCGTGAGCTGCGCCGCGATGCTTCCCGGTTTCACGTATGGCAACGCACCAACGGGCGGGTCCGCACGCACCCGCGCCTCTTCCATCGTGCTGGCCACCGATAACGTGGTATCCAGCAAGCCCACCTATACGCTCGCCGAGGCGCTTGATTTGGCTGCGAAGGCGCATATAGGCGTGGATGGCCTATATGCGGGTCCCAAGGAAAGCC
>NZ_JALCUA010000003.1:0-292542 GCF_022655035.1 Bifidobacterium tibiigranuli
AAATAATCTGACTATAAAAAGTAGTACAAAACACGCTCTTGAGTTCTCAAACCACCACCACACCAACAAACCGAAGCAATCCGAAGATTTCTTGTCGCTGTCAGGCAGCAAGAGATAAACTTACACGAGGTGCGGCATCTGTGCAAATCGGGGTTCCTAAAAGAGCCGATAACCGTTGCAACAACAAGGTTCTATCGGCGTGTCGAAAATGCTGTATTTTCACTCTCTCTTAAGCTTAGCCCATCTAAAAGCACGAATATATTTCCTGGAAATCACGGCTGCGGGCGTGTCGGGACGATCCGAGGCACGACAGACCCGCTCAGTCGACGAATACGCTCTATATATAACGCTATATATATCGCTATATCGCCAATACGAGGTGCCTTAGGTATTGCGGCATAGGAATATAGGCAAATATAGGTATAACTGGAACTTCAGAGACGGCATATGACATATAGAGACATATAGAGACATATAGAGATGCATATAGCTATAGCGCACGATGACGTGCGCAGCGAACGGCGATGGCGGCGGTGCGCGCTTCGTGATAAGCCTGTGTCATGGCTATGCATATTGCGGTTTTGACAGGCGCCGGCATTTCCACGTCGGCAGGCATCCCTGACTTCCGGGGACCGGACGGAGTCTGGACCAAGCATCCGGAGCAGATGAACGTCTATGACATCGATGCGTTCCTGAGTGATAAGGAGCAGCGCGAGTATTCCTGGCGCTGGCAGAAGGAGTCGCCCGTCTGGGGCGCGCAGCCAGGCACGGCGCATAAGGCGCTGGCCAAGCTTGAACAGGCAGGGATGCTGGATCTCTTGGCGACGCAGAACTTCGACGGTCTGCATGAGAAGGCGGGCAACAGTGACGAGACGATCGTCAACCTGCATGGCACCATCGCCACATCACACTGCATGAAGTGCCATGCCCGCTACGACACCGCGCCGATTATGGACAAACTCGATGAAGAGCCCGACCCGCATTGCCGCCGTCAGCTGCCGTACCGGGGGAACATGCCTTGCAACGGCATCATCAAAACCGATGTCGTGTACTTCGGCGAGGCGCTGCCGGACGGCGCCATGGAACGCTCCATGCGCAAGGTCTCACGCGCCGACGAGTTCTGGGTCATCGGCTCCACGCTCGAAGTGTTCCCCGCCGCATCGCTTGTGCCGGTGGCCGCGCAGGCCGGGGTGCCCATCACCATTATGAATATGGGGCGCACGCAGTACGACCGTCTGGCAACCCGCCTGATTCACGACGATATCGCGCAGGCGCTGCCCGCGCTCGTGGATGAGACCATCGCGCGGTATGGAGATGCGGCGAACAGCGCGGTAGGTAATTAAGTAATAAGGACGCCTGAGACGCTGTCTGCAGTGGTCCTCGTACATTCGTCACGCATACAGGGTCGTTTGCGTGACGAATGTACGAGAAAGTGCCAGTCCTCGTAGTTTCGTCACGCAAAACCACCAATTTGCGTGACGAAACTACGAGTATCACCGAGTATTCGGTAGCCGGCCGCTGACCCGAGGCGGATATGCCGGCTAGTAGATGCGCTTGGGCTGGAAGCCGGCGGTGCGCAGGGCCTTGAGGACCGCGTCGATGTGGTCGGGGCCGTTCGTCTCTACAGTGACGCCCAAGGACACGGCATTCGTGTAATGGCCCGAGGCCTTGAACTGGTCATGGTCGAGGGCGATGACGTTCGCGCGCGCGTCGGATAGCACCGTGGCCACCTTGACCAGCTGGCCGGGGGTATCGGGCAGCTCGACTTCGAAGTTCATGATGCGCCCGCGCGCAATCATGCCCTTCTGGATGACAGCACCCATGGTGACGGTGTCGATGTTGCCGCCCGACAGAATCGGCACGATGACATGCGGTTCCTGCGCCGAGGCGAACGCGCGCGAATGCAGGTTGAGGTGTTCGAGCGCGGCGAGGGACACTGCACCAGCGGCTTCGATGACGAGCTTGTGCTTTTCGAGCATGAGCAGGATCATCTCGTTGATGTCCCGCTCGCTGACCGTCACCAAATCGTCCATAAGCTCATTGAGCAGCGCGAAGGTCAGATCGCCGGGGCGCTTGACCGCGACACCTTCGGCCGAGGTGACGACCTGGCTGGCCGGCACGACGTAGCCGGCCGCAAACGAGTCCTTGAACGCGGGAGAACCCTCCGGAATCGCGCCGATGACGCGCACCTGCGGGCGGAAGGTCTTGATCGCCAGCGCCACGCCAGCGCCCAGACCGCCGCCGCCCAGCGGGACCACGACATCGGTGACGTCGGGCACGTCCTGCAGAATCTCCATGCCGATGGTGCCCTGGCCGCACAGCACTTCATAGTCGTCGAAAGGCGGCACGAACACCATGCCGTCATCCCGGCTCAGCTGGGCCGCATAGGCCGCGGCATCGTCGAAGACATCGCCGTGCAGCACTACTTCGGCCCCGTACGCCTTCGTCGCGTCGACCTTGAGCGGCGGCGTGATGCGCGGCATCACAATGGTGGCCTTGGCCTTACGCTCGCGGGCCGCGTAGGCCACGCCCTGCGCGTGGTTGCCTGCAGATGCGGTCACGATGCCGTGATCGAGCTCGGCCTGCGAGAGCGAGGCAATCTTGTTGTAGGCTCCGCGAATCTTGAAGGACCCGGTGACCTGAAGGTTCTCGGGCTTGAGGAGCACGCGATGCCCGGTCATGGCCGACAGCACCGGAGACTCGATAATAGCCGTGTGCTTTGCGGTGCCATCGAGCCGTTCGGCGGCTTTTCTCAACTCGGCCGCGTGGTCGCGCGCCAAAAATTGCTGGACTTCATCATTGTTCATATGGGTATTATCGCGCAAGGCTCACACTTTTTCGACGCGGGTCAAAAAGTGTGAGCCAAACCTGCCGACTCACTTGCCTTTCTCGGCCTTCCCGGCCTCGGATTCGGCAATCATATAGCCGAACAAGCGGTGCAGGGCGGTCGCGCTGGCGATGCGCGAGCGAGCCTTGGTCATGCCGGCGCCGACCTTGAGCGTCCAGGCATCCTCGGGCATCGCGGCGAACATCGTCTCGTCGGTGGTGTCATCGCCGACGGCGAGCATGAAGTCGTAGTCGCCGCTGGACACCCAGGGGCTTACGGCGTGGCCCTTGCTCGTCGTGAGCGGGCAGACCTCGATGATCTTGGAGTTCTCCATAACCATCAGTCCCATGCCGCCGCACGTCTCGCGCAAATCGCGTATCAGGCGGTCATGTTCGCGCTGCGCCGAACGCTGGCTGCTGGCGCGGTAATGCCAGGCGAGCGCATCGGCCTTGTGCTCGATGAAGGACCTCGGCACACGATTGACCGACTCCTGCATCATCGCCTCGATCTTGGGCTGCCAGTCCTGAGGATCAGGCATGTTCTCGGCGCGGACCCATGTGCGCCCCTTCGGGTTGTAGTCGTTGCGCCAGGCACCGTGCTCGGCCACGAGGTTCACCGGCAGTTCGCCGAACCACTGGTCCATGATCGCATGGCTGCGGCCTGAGACAATCGCCAGATCCACGCCGGGCTCGGTGCCGATGCGGCTGAGCAGCGCACGCAATTCCAAGGTCGGTCGGGCGTGGTCCGGGTCGCGCACCAAGGGAGTGAGCGTGCCATCGTAATCGCACAGCAACAGCTTGCGGTCGGCCTTGGCCCACTGTTCGAGCAAGGTATTGCGCTGATCCATGCGCAGACGCTTGTCGTCAAGACCGGGATTGGAGACCTGCAGCAGCGCGTCGAGGAACCCGGCGCACCACGTGCCGGCCGTGCGGGCCTTGATGCGGGCCTGCATCGCGCGATTGCGGCGGGTGGACTCCTCCGGGCTGATTTCCAAGGCGTCATGCAGCGCCTCGCAGGTCATCTCGATATCGTAGGGGTTCACGATGAAGGCCTCACCAAGCTCCTCGGCCGCGCCGCACATATCGGAAAGCACCAGCGCGCCGTCGCGCCCATCGTGACAGGCCAAGTACTCCTTGGCCACCAGATTCATGCCGTCGCGCAGCGGTGTCACGAGCGCCACATCGCCTGCGGCATAGATGCCGCACACCGGCTTGATCGGCAGCGAGCGCGTGATGTAATGAATCGGCGTCCACGCAAGCATCGAGAAACGTCCGTTGATCTTCCCGACCAGCTGATCGACCTGCTGCTTGAGCCGCTGGTAGGTTTCGACGTCGCCGCGCGAGGGCGTGGCCAGCAGATAATAGGTCACATGCCCGATCCATTCGGGGTACTTCTCAAGCAGACGCTCGAAAGCTCGCAGCCGCTCAGGCAGACCCTTGGTGTAGTCGAGCCGATCGACGGAGACGACGACCTTGTTCGGCTTGCTGTCCTTGCCGAACATCGCCGACTGCGCCAGCGTGAGCTCGGGCAGCTCCTCGTGCACATGATGGCTCCACCAGGAGCCGCTTTTCGTCGCGGCTTCCGCGGCAGCCGAGCTTTCCGCGCTCAGCGAGGTGTCATGGTGGCGCCCCGGCCTCTTGCCGCTCTGCTCCTCGATGCCGCGGCGCATGGCCCGCGCCAGGCTCGATCTGGTCGTGCGGCGGTAGAGGTTGTAGTCGATGCCGATCGGGAACGCGTCGACGGTTGCCGTGTGGCCGCCGTCCACCGCGATATGCCCGGCGTCATCCGTCTCGATATCCAGCAATTGCTGTACGCAGGACTTGAAGTTCTCCACGAAATCGACGGTATGGAAGCCGAGCAGATCCGCGCCGAGCACGCCTTTGAGGATTTCGCGGCTCTGCGGCAGCGAGCGGAAGATCTCGGGGCTGGGGAAGGGCACATGCAGGAACCAGCCGATGGAAATGTCGTTGAAGCGCTGCCGCAGGATATTGGGCAGCAGCATGAGGTGATAGTCCTGCACCCACACCGTGTCGCCCTTGCGAATCAGCGGGGCGAGGGCGTCAGCGAACAGCTGATTGACGTGGCTGTAAGTCTCCCAGGTGCCGGGATCGAACACGGCCTCGTGCGAGAAGTCGTGCATCAGCGGCCACAGGGTGTTGTTGGAGAAACCGGCGTAGAAGCCGGCGACCTGCTCGGCGCTCAGGAAGAGCGGCACGCAGCGGTTCTCCTCGTAGGTGGACCGGATCGCTTCGATCTCCTCAGGCGTGTGCTCCGCAGGGTCCTCTCCGCTCCACCCGACCCATAGGCAGTCGTGATGTGAGCTGTGATATGGCCCGATCGCGGTGGCGAGGCCGCCGACATTCTGCCTGAGCGCATAGGACCCGTCGGGCTGCGCATCCAGCGAAACCGGCAATCGATTGGAGACGATAATTAAACGTGACATGGTATCTCCGTTTCCGCCGGCGAAACGACACTGCTTTTCAACCGGCTCAATGAGTGGGAATCTCCCGCACGTGCTGTCCTTCTCAGCTATATCACATGGAACCTGTACAAAGCTTGGAGTCTTCTTTCCTTCCGCATCGCGGCATCGCATGTGAGGCAACCACGCGGCCCTGTGATATGGCGTTGCCGCCGAGTGCGGCGTGATAGGCGCGTGGACTGATATGACAATAATTATGCGGCATTCGCATTGGCATCCTGCGCGGTCATGTGGCCTTCGATTTGCGCCGCCGCTGCGCTGCGTGGACTGAAGTCTGGGAGTTCGCTGACTGCGAAGTTAACACGGTGCCCAACCGACGTTTTTCACGACTAGACTCTTGGGTAGGCGGTCCGTCACGCAACTGGCGCATGACGGATCTTAGGAGAATGGACTCGATATGGTTGGAATGCGCGATGTTGCCAAAGAGGCAGGGGTCTCGCTCAGCACGGTCTCACTGGTCGTGAACGACACCGGCTACGTGTCCGACGACATGCGTGAGCGCGTGGCCGCTGCCATGAAGAAGCTCGATTACATTCCCAACGAACTCGCCCGCAACTTCTATCGCGACCGCACCGATATAATCGGCGTTATCGTGCCGACCATCAGCCACTCCTTCTTCTCCACGCTGGCCGCCGCGCTGCAGCACGAACTGGCAGGGCGGGGGTACCGCACGCTGCTGTGCTCGCAGGCGGACGCGGAGGGCGGCGAGGCCGAGTACGTCGACATGCTGCAGCGCCACATGATGGACGGCATCATCATGGCCGCGCACACTTCGCACGCCACGGATTACTGGACGTTGATCGACCGGCCGGTCGTGGCCTTCGACCGCTACCTCGGGGCAGGCATCCCTTCGATCTGCTCGGACCATGTCCACGGTGGGCAGCTGATTGCGCAGCAGCTCATCCGCACCGGCGCACGGCATGTGGTGAGCATCGGCGGGCCGCGTAGCCAGTTCCATGACCTTCCTGCGCATCTTCCTGGGCATCTTCCTTCGCAGGGTGCGCGTTCTGATGCCAGCCTTGGCTCCGACGGCGCCAATACCACCTTCCCCACGGTGCGCTACTACCTGACTTTGGAGCATGAGCTGGGCCAAGCCGCGATTCGCTACGACTACGTCGAGGTCGGCGAGGTGTATGACGTGCAGGGCTATCCGCGCATCGCGCACGAGATCTTCGAACGCTTCCCGGACGTCGATGCCATCGTGGGTTCGGATATCAGCGCCGCCTACTGCGTCCAGGAAGCGCTGCGACGAGGGGCGCACATCCCCGACGAGCTGCAAATCATCGCCTACGACGGCTCCTACCTGACCGAAGCCGCAGGGATGCGAATCACGGCCATCCGGCAGGACTTCGCGACGATTGCCAAGCTCACCAGCGAGCGCATCATCGAGGAGATAGGGAAAGGCGAGAAGGGCGCACGCGGTTTGGCTTCAAGCCAGTCATCCGGTGCTGTGCAACGAGACCCGACCAGCCCCGCTTTCGCCTTCACGGGTGAAGGCGGCACCGAAGGGCAGGGATACCAGCCTGATTTACACCCGCAAGGCGAGCTGGTGCCCGTGCAGCTGAGGCTCGGCGAGACGACACGAGCCTAGTGAGTGCTCCGCGATAGGTGGCCGGATGAGCTTGGTAGCCATGACCAAGGCACTGGAGCAGAAGGGACGCTGACGAGTTGTCAGTGGCTCTTCTGCTCCAGTTAGCACCCAGCGTCGCCGGTCGCGACCGGCGACGGCTGGCCTAGCGGGCCTCGGTGAGCTGGGCGGCGAGGGCGATCAGGGCGTGGTCGGTGCCTGCGGGGCCGACCACGCATGCTCCGCAAGGCAGGCCGTCGGCGGTTTCGCAGGGCACGCTGACTGCTGGCAGACCGCCAACTCCGGCGATGCCGGTCAGTCGCAGCGTCTGCGCACGGGCCTGTTCGATGGCGGCGAGGCCGTCCGCGCCGGGGTTGGATAGCGGCGCGACCGAGGAGGATGAGGGGATGAGCAGCGCGCGAGTGCCGAGTTCGGCGCGGATGGACGCCCGAGCCTCCTGCAGCCGCTGGCACGCCGCGTCATACTGCTCGACGGTGATATGAGAGTCGTGCTCGAAGCGAGCCGCGACCTCGGGTGCGAGCGAATCCCAATGCTTCGACACCCATGCGCCATCGATGCGCCACGCCTCGAAGCCGCGCACGGTCGCGAAGATATCAAGCCAGTCATCGAGCAGCTGCGGGGTGAACGCAATCGGCGAAGTGGGCAGCGCCTCGCTAGCCGCCGTACGGAATGCGGCAAACGCCGACTGCACATCCGGCTGCACGCAGTCGTCCAGCGCAGTGCATACGGCAAGGCTGCCATCCAGCGCCGCCGTGTCGGCATCCGGCATCAGCGCGTGGGCTGCGAGCGCCAGGGTCTGCCCGTCGCGGGTGAGCACGCCTACGGTGTCGAAGGACTCGGAAAGCGGGTAGACGCCTTCGCGCGTGACGCGGTCATGCGTAGTGCGGATGCCCCACAGTCCTTGATACGAGGCCGGAATGCGAATCGAGCCGGCCGTGTCGGTCCCTAGGCCAATCTCGACCTGCCCGCAGGCGACTGCCGACGCGGGGCCGGAGGTCGACCCGCCGCTGATGCGGCCCTGCGCCCGGGGGTTGGGCGGCGTGCCGTAGTGGACGTTCGCGCCGGCCAAGGAATACGCGAATTCGTCGCTTTGCGCGATGCCCTGCACCGCAGCGCCGGCTTCGAGCAGCCTTTGCAACGCCGGCGCATTGGCCGATTCGATTGGCGCTTCGGCCAGATAGTCCGGATTGCCCGCACCGATGGCGAAGCCGTGCACGGCGAAGAGGTCCTTGACCGCGACGCGCATGCCTTGCAAGGGGCTGGCGGCTACGGGGCTGGAAGCCGCATCATCCTTGGAAACTGCAGGCGGCACAAGCGGTGCGCCGACCACACGCCAGATGCGTGCGTCAATCGCCGGCGCCGGGTAAGTCAGGTGCGCGTCCACGATGCGCCAACGGCCGCTGATGCGCTGCCATAGCTGGGTCTGGTTGACGGTTCCGCCCGCGTCCTTGCGGAATTCGGACACCACGCCTGCCGCATCCTTGCCCAGCATGCGCGAGACGCGCCGGGTCAGCGTGCGCGAGGGAGCGCCACCGCGTTTGGAGCGGAACGCCGTGATGGCGTCATGCCCGGCGAGCATGCCTGAGGAATCGGTACGTACCACTGGGACGCCATCAGGGTCCCGCGCGAAGAGTTCGCTCATGGTCGCCACATCGTCGCTCATCAGCGCCGATTCGTACGCTTCCAGCGCGTCCTGCAGCGAATGGTCCGCGAATTTCGCGAGAAAGGCCATGGCTTTCTCGTAGCCGGTACTGCGTTTGAACAGCGAGGTGTCGATAAGCCCGTGCGCTCCGGCGACGAGGTCCACCGCCTGGGTCACGTCGAAGTCCACTGCCGCAGACAGCAGCAGATAGGCCTGATGCTCCGGGACCGCGAACAAGTGGGAGATAATTTCAATCGCATTGCGCACGCTTTCACGCAGCGCCACGTCGATATCCGCATCCATGCCCATCGGAATGATCCGGCCATGTGCATAAGCAAAGGGCTTCTCGTTATCGCCGAACAGCTCACGCCGCTCCGCCGCCGGCACCACGTCGATATGCAGCTGCGCACGCAGCGAGGCTTCCAAGGCGGTCAGGGCGACTTCGCCGTTGCCTTGGGCGAAATGCGGGTCGCCGACATATAGTCCTGCGCCTTCGATCTGCACGGGCAGGAAGAGCGTCGCGCCTTCAGTCAGCTCGTTGAGATCGATGTTGCCGCCGTATTCGGCCGGTGGAATCGAATTGGGCCGCTCATCCGAATCGACCGTCACGCCCATGATGCCGAGGAATGGCCGCATCGGGAATGAAGTCTTCCCGCCGTTGTCGAGCGCGAATTCGGCGCGGTCGCCGTTCGCCCGGCAGAACTGCCCGTAATTGCCGTCAAAGCCCTCCACGTTGGCGAGCACGCCGCGCGCATGACGTGTGGAAATCACGCCATAGGGCACGCGCCTGTCCAGCCGGGAGACGCTTACGGCAAGCAAATCGCCCGGGTGGGCGCCAGGCACTTCGATCGGACCGGTCACCACATGCGGGCCGTCGTGGACCGCATCGCGCTGATTCGCCGCGACAATCGCCACCGCGTCATCGAGGACCTCATCGCGCGGCACACCGCAGCCGCCGAAATAGCGCGCCGGGTCACTGCCCTGATCGGGCAACAGCCCCTCGTGACTCACGGTGTCGATGACGATATCGCCGCCCGGCGCAACGCTGCCGATGAAGGCATCATGCCGCGCAGGCAGCCGCCCCCATAGCACATGCTCCGGCACGGAGCTGATGTAGTTCGCGCCTTGCGGTACGTCTGTCGAGGGTTGCAGTATCCGCGTCATGCCTTGCTTCCTATCCATGTGCCGTGTGACGTTGTTTCAGCTCGCCATCGGCACGATTCTGCCCACATGCGGCGGCCAAGTTACGGCCGAGTAATGAGATTGGTCGGCCTGGCGGCAGGTTCGACCCCGCCGATCAGCACGCGCTCCACTATACCGTCGAGCGTCGCCCCGTCGAAGGCGCTTATCGGATTGCGGCTGAGCAACTCGCTCGCGTGCACGGTGAAGCTCTCGTCGGGGCGCAGCATCACCAAGTCGGCGCGCTTGCCCGGCGCGATTTCGCCACGGTCGTTCAGACCAACAAATTGCGCGCTGCTGGTGCTCATCCACCGCACCACATCCGGCAGCGTGAAGCCGCGCCGCTTCGCCTCGGTCAGCACCGCGCGGAAGCCGACCTGCAGGCTCGAAACACCGCCCCACGCCGTAGCCAGCGGGCCGGCCTTCATCTGCGCGGTCGTCGGGGAATGGTCGGTCACCACGATGTCGAGCACGCCGTCCGCGAGCCCTTGCCACAGCTGATCCTGCTCGTGCTTGTCGCGAATCGGCGGGCAGCATTTGAACGCCGTGTCACCGTCGGGGATATGGTCGCAGTCCAAGGTCAGGTAATGCGGGCAGGTTTCGGCGCTCAGCGGCAAACCGCTCTTCTTGGCATCCGCGATAACGCCGACCGTCTGGCCGCTGGATACGTGCAGGATATGCGTGCGGCAACCGGTTTCGGCCACGAGCTTCGCAATCTGCGCGACGGCATCGGCCTCGCTCGACCCAGGCCGTGAATCTACGAAACTGCGGTAGGTCTGGTCGATATGGCCGGCGTGGGCCGTCAGCTCGTCGGGGTCTTCGGAATGAATGATCAGCGTGCCGCCGAAGGATTTGATCTCCTCCATCACGGTGCGCACCTGGTCGTAGCGCAGCGAGCCGTACTCGTCGACGCCGCTGGGCGAGAGGAAGCATTTGAAACCGAACACGCCTGCATCCCAGAGCGGCTTCAAGTGGCCGATATTGCTGGAATCCACGCCGCCCCAGAAACCCAGCTCGGTGTAGGCCTTGTTGCGTGCGGCATCGAGCTTGATGTTCAGCGCCTCGACGGTCATCGTAGGCGGGTTGCTGTTGAGCGGCATATCGATAACCGTCGTCACGCCGCCAGCCGCAGCCGCCCGCGTGGCATAGTCGAAGCCCTCCCATTCGGTACGGCCCGGCTCGTTGATATGCACATGCGTATCCACGATGCCGGGAATCAGCACCGCTTTGTCAGCCAGGTTGATGGTCTGCGCAGCGGACGCAGCAGCAGAAACGGCAGCAGCCTCCTGCGGATCGTCCCAGACCTTGGCGATGATGCCGTCTTGTACTGCCACTGCGCGAGGCGCTATCGAGCCCTGCGCGAGCACGCGACCACGGATGATCAGATCGTAGCTTTCCGGCGATGTGCTGCTTGAAGCCGTGCTTGAAGCCGTTGCACTGCCGGAACCTGAGGTACTCTGTGGTGAAAAACTCTGTGATGAATTCATCGTATTCCTCCATTGCTAGACACTGATGTGCTTGACACTGATTGTGCTTGATGCTGATTACGTGGTGTCGGCGTGTGTCGGCAGGGATGTTGGGCAGTTATGCGGCTATGCGGTTATTGAGCGGCTGTTGAGACTGGAAACGGCTAGCGGTTATTCCTTTATTCCTTGGCATCCTGCGCGCGGGCCACAGCCAGCACCGCACGGGAGAAGGCATCGGTGCCGTACGCGACATCATCGAGGCGCACCGATTCGCCCGGATTATGGCTGATGCCGCCCTTGCAGCGCACGTAGAGCATAGCGATGGGCAGCAGCTCGCCGACGGCCATGCCGTCATGCCCCGGGTAGCTGATCAGCCCGAACGCCTCCTTCTGCTCCGCCTCTACGATGCCCTGCTCGATGCAGCCGCGCAGGAATTCATCGCAGATCATCGCATCGGCGGTGTGGATGCACCGCTTGCTGTAGCTCACGCCGCGCTTGGCCGCGACCTCGTCGAAGGCCTGCCATATGCGCCCGTAGACCTCGTCGCGCAGCTCGTTGGTGCCCGCGCGCAGATCCAGAGTGAAGGTGGCATTGGACGCGATCACGTTGACCCCGCCCGGCAGCGTGGACAGACCGCCCACGTTGGCCCGCGTCCCAGCCGCCTGGCTGATGCGGTCGATGGCTTCGATCATTTCGGCGGCGGCAGTGAGCGCGTCCTTGCGCAGGTCGTAAGGCGTGGCGATATGCCGCGATTCACCGTCGACACTGACCACATAGCGCGAGGCGGCGGCGATGGAGCTCACCGAGGAGAGCGCACGGTCGCGCTGCTCGAGAATCGGCCCCTGCTCGATATGGAATTCGAGATAGCCTACGGCCTGCTCGCGCGTATACGCCGCGTCGCGCACCTTGCTCGGGTCGAGCCCGAACGAGGTGAAGGCCTCGCTCATGCTCATGCCGTTCTTGTCGCGCAGCTGCAGCCATTCGTCCTTCCACTTTCCAGCGAGCGCATAGGAGCCCAGCAGCGTGGCACCGTAACGCACGCCTTCCTCATCGCCGAAGGCGACGACGTCCAAAGAAAACGGCAGCTTGGCAACCTCGCCGCTGGCGATGAGCTGCTTGACGACGGCAAGCCCGGTGATCACGCCGAGGATGCCATCGTATTTGCCGGCGTCCGGCACGGTATCCAAATGCGAGCCCAGAATCAGCGCGGGCAGGCCGGGCGTGCGGCCCTCGACGTGGCCGATGAGATTGCCGGCTGGATCGCGGTGCACGGTCAGGCCCGCGCTGCGCATCCACTCGCCGACCAGCGTGTAGACCTGGTCCATCTCGGGCGAGAGATAGGTGCGCTCGATGCCGCCTTCCATATCGCTGAATTCCGCCAGCTTGTCGCAGCGATCCATAATCTCCTGCGCGGCGTCAAGCGCCCACGGCGCGAAGACCGGCTGTGCGTCCGGCGCTACAGCGTCTTGCGATGTTGCTTCATTCATATTCATTCCTGGCTTTCTTTCATGCCCGTTGCCTGTTTGCCAAATGCCTTGTCCCCGCCTTGTTCACCAAGCTGCACAGTCTACCGAGCTGCGTTTCATGCTCCGTAAACCGCCAGCGCCGCTTCGATGCCCTTCTCCGTGTTCACCGCCACGCCTTGGCGTTCCAGCACGGAGCCGAGCGCCGCCGCCGCAGTGAGCACCGCGTCCTTGCGGGCATTGGCCCCCATCACGCCGATGCGCCAGATGGTGCCCTTGAGCGGGCCGAAGGACGACGCGATCTCCACGCCGAAGTCGCCCAACAGTTGCCCACGCACTGCCACATCGTCCGCGCCAGCGGGAATCTTCACGCCGATGACGTCATTCATGCGGTTGGCCTGGTCGCCGTACAGCGACAGTCCCATACCCTGCACCGCCGCAGCCATGGCCGCGCCGTTGAGCCGATGCCGCTCGATGACGGCGTCAACGCCCTCTTCGACCACGAGGCGGCAGGCCTCGTGCACGGCGTAGAGCATATGCGTGGCTTCGGTGTGGTGGTTGAGGTGACGCGGACCCCAGTAATCGAAGATCTGCGGCAGATCGAAGTAGTTGCTGTGGATGCGCGAGCCGCTGATTTCTTCTTCAGAGTCAGCAACACCCGCCTCGATGCTTTTGCGCTGCTCCATCACGGCCACTGCGCGCTCGGACACGGTTATCGGGGCCATGCCGGAGGGGCCGCCGAAGCACTTCTGCATGCCGGTGGTCACGATATCGATGCCCCATTCGTCGGCGCGCAGGTCGTTGCCGAGCAGAGCGGCCGTGGAGTCGGTGTACAGCAGCGCACCGTTGCGGTGGCATATCTCGCCCAGCCCTTCGAGCGGCTGGCGCATCGTCGTGGAGGTGTCGCCGTGGACGGTCGCCACGAGCTTCGGCTTGACGCTTTCGATGGCCTGTGTGATCTCCTCGATGGAGAACACCTCGCCCCAGGGCTTCTCGATAGCGTGTACATCCGCGCCGCACCGCTCCGCGATCTCCTTGAGCAGCAGGCCGAAACGCCCCGCACAGCACACCAGCACCGGGTCGCCCGGTGCCAGCACGGAGACGAAGGCCGCTTCGATGGCCGAGCGCGATGTGCCGTCAACCACCATCGTCTGCTTGTTCTCGGTCTTGAAAATCGTGCGCAGCATTTCCTGCACCTCGCCCATGACCTTGAACATGTAGGGATCGAACTGCCCGACCGTCGGCTTGGACATGGCCTGCAGCACGCGCGGGTCGACATTCACCGGCCCCGGTGCCATCAGCAGGCGGTGCGGCGGGTTCAGCGGCGCTATGGTGTGCGACATGGAATACTCCTTTTCGGCTCGGGCGGCGCACGCAGACTGATACTGCCTGCGCCAGACCCGGCGTATTGCTTCGTTATGAAATCTTTCTTTCTAAAGTTACCTCATAGAAATTAAAATTTCACTACGATACCGAGAAGCTTTCCAATAGACCATCAACCTGCTTGGGAAGCGGAGCGGCGAATTCGCCGGTTTTGCAGGTGCCGACGCCTATGCGTACAAGGCTTTCGGCGAAAGCCGCGCCTGCCGCCACGCCGTCCACAACCGGCACGCCCAAGCGGTCGCTGAGCCGCGCGCACATCTTGGCCATGCCCGCGCAGCCAAGCACAATCGCGTCGGCATGCGTGCTCTCCAGCACGTCAAGGCATTCGGCTTCCAGCGCGCGGTAGGAGCCTTCCTCGTCGCTTTCGAGGCCGAGCACCGGCACCTCGCAGGCGCGATAGGCCACGCATTGGCGCTCAAAGCCGTATTCCAACACCAAGTCTCGTGCGCGGCCGAGCGTGCGGCCCAGCGTGGTGACGATGGCGAAGGAGCGCCCGGCGAAGCTCGCGGCGTGGAATGCCGCCTGCGCGATGCCGATCACCGGACCGGTCGCCAGCTCGCGCGCCGCCATCAGCCCCGGGTCGCCGAAGCATGCAAGCACATAGGCGTCGACACCGTCAGCCTCCCCTTTGCGCACCTCGTCGATCACGCCGACAGAGGCCAGCGCCTCGTCATAATGGCCTTCGATCGACACCGGGCCCATGCTCGGGCTCACGGCCTCGATGACGGTCCCTTCGCTCACGGCGGCGCGGGCCGCCTCGCCGATGGAACGCGTCATCGAAAGCGTGGTGTTGGGGTTGATGACCTTGATCTTCACGATTCGTCTCCTTGTGAACGCTGCTGTCTGAACGGCACTGCTTGAATGGCACTGTCTGGACGGCACTATTTAAACAGCACTGCTTAAACGGCGACGTTTGCATGCCGCTGCTTAAATATTTACATATCGCCGTGCGGTGCGTGCAGCGTGATTGCCACGCCATACGCACCGCAAACAGCTTATGCTCGTGCAGACTTTACTACCTAGTCCGCGATGGCGCCGTCGTACACGCCCGGCTCGCTGGCCTCAAGATGCGGCATCTGCGGACGGTAGCGTTCCAGCAGCACGAAGGCCAGATAGCCCAGGCCCGCGCCGATGAACCAGCTGTAGTTCGACAGCTGCGTGATGTCGACTATGCCCAGCTGCTTGAGCGGTGTCGGCAGGATGGCGCTGGCGATGCCGGGGATGCCTGCCAGGACCAGGGCCAGCCAGGCATTCGGATTGAAGCCGTTGCGGTACCAGTAGTGACCGGTCGGGTTCAGCGTGAACATGTCGTCAAGCAGCACGCGCTGCTTGGAGACCACGAAGTAGCCGGCGATGAGGATGCCGAAGAGCGGGCCGATCAGCGAACCGAGCAGATCCAGCGTGTAGTGGATCGCCTGGTCGTTGGCGTACCAGTTCCACGGCGTGATGATGACCGAGCCGACGGCGGCGATCATGCCGCCCATGCGCCAGCTGATCTTCTGCGGGTTGACGTGCGAGAAGTCGAAGGCCGGCGAGACGAAGTTCGCCACGATGTTGATGCCGACCGTCGCGGTCACGAAGGTCAGGCCGCCCAGCAGCACCGCGAAGGGCGTGCCGATATGCTCGACCGTCTTGATCGGGTCGGTTATGAGCTCGCCGAACACCGGGACGGTGGCGGAGGCGCAGACGACGGTGAGCAGCGAGAAGACGAGGAAGTTCACCGGCAGGCCCCAGAAGTTGCCCTTCTTGACGCTTTTGTAGGTGGTCGCATAGCGCGAGAAATCACCGAAGTTGAGCATCGGGCCGGCGAAGTACGACACGACGAGCGCTACAGCGGTAATCATGACCGGGATGGACTTGCCGAAGCTCAGCGGCGCGCCGGACGAGAGGTTGAGGTTGATGTGGCTCGGGCCGCCGGCCTTGACGACGAGGTAGATCGCGAGGATGAACATTACGGCATAGACGAGCGGACCCGCCCAGTCGATGAAGCTGCGAATCGTGTCCATGCCGCGCCAGAAGACGGCGGCTTGCGCGACCCAGAGTATCCCGTAGGAGATCCAGCCCAGCGCCGAAAGGCCGAGGAAGGAGTAGTCAGTGGCCAGCGCATGCGAGGCCGGGATGAACTTCAGGAAGATGATGTCCAGTGATTCGGAGGCCAGGAAGGTCTGCACGCCGTACCAGGCCACGGCGATGATGCCGCGGATGACCGCCGGGATGTTGGCGCCCTTGACGCCGAAGACGAAGCGCGTGGTGACCGGGAAGGGGACGCCCAGGCGCTGGCTCGGCTTGGCGACCAGGTTCACGAGCAGCTGCACGATCACGATGCCGACGATTAGGGAGATGAGCACCTGCCAGCTCGCGATGCCGAGCGCGAACAGGCTTCCTGCGGTCACATAGCCGCCCACGGAGTGCACATCGGACATCCAGAACGCGAAGATGTTGTACCACGACCAGCTCTGCTTCTTCAGCGGGGCGAGGTCGGCGTTCGCCAGCCGCTCGTCATAGGAGTCCTTGATGATTACCGCGTTGTCGTTCTCCTTCGGTGCGGGCGTTTTGCCGCCTCCTGACACCGACTCTATTCCCTCTGCTGTGCTTGCTGTCATGTCGCTCTCCTTGTCGATTGCCCGAACCGATGCGACATGACGCTTGCCGAGCTGCCGCCCGGAATGCACACCATTGCGACGCATCGGAATATCGTCTTGCTGACGACTTCATGACGGCCTCATAATGTGAAATGTTTGTTTCAGAAGTGCTATGTTGAAATTACTTTTTCGCTACCAAACGATGAACGGCATGTTTCGTCGTACATTTGGCTGTGTCTTTGCCGTCGCGCCGCGCTTCCCCAATTTCTCCCGCTACTATGGTGAAAGCCGAGTCAAAAGCCAGTCAGAACAGCGGGAGTCCATTATGAATGTCGTCGAACGCATCCGACAGTCTCACGATTCGCTCACCACCACGGAGCAAGAGGCCGCGGACTTCATTCTGGGGCACCTCACCGATGCGCTGATATCCAATTCGGCCGAGCTTTCGCAGCTCAGCGGCGTCTCGCAGCCGACACTCAGCAGGCTTTTTCGCAAACTAGGCTACAAGAACGCCCGGGAATTCCGGCGCGACGTGCGCCGCTACCACCAGCCCGGCGCGCCTGAAGTCGCCTCGCCCGACTCGACGTCGGGCAACTTCGCGCACGATCTGCTCGAACGCGACACCACAAGCCTCAGCCGTACCTATAACCGCATATCGGACGGCCAGATCGCCACGCTTGCCGCGCGTATTCTGGATGCCCGAACGGTGGCGATTCTCGGCCTGCGCAACAACTATCCCATGGCGCTGCATCTGCGCGAACAGCTCATCCAATCACGTTCGAACGTGATGATGCTGCCGCAGCCCGGGCAGAGCCTGGCCGAGGAAATCGTGGACCTGGACGGGCGGGACCTGGCGATTCTCTTCGGCGTGCGGCGGCGCACCCCGATTTTCGCCACGATTGCGCAGGAGCTGCACAGGCAGGGCGTGCCGATAATCATGGTGGGCGACTCCACACTGCGCCGCACCGCGCAGTCATGCGATGCGACATTCCTGGAAGCCGATGTCAGCGTCCATATTCTTACCAGCTTCACCGCAGCATTCAGCCTCGTCGCGCTGCTCGCCGATGCGGTTGCGACGCGCGCGCAGCTGGCGGGGCATGGCGAAGTTGGAAGGATTGCGGGACTTGATGAGATTGAGGGGCTTGGCGATGGGCTGCCGGCCGAGAGTACCGAGCAGGCTGGGGAAACTGGCGACGCTGCGGCTGCCGAAGGACGAATCGAGCGCATCAACCGCGGCTTCGCGCAGCTCGACGAGCTCGAACGCGGCGCGCTGCGGCGGTAGGTGTGGCGTGGCGGAGCGGTTTGACGGGCAGGGCGGCCTATGTGGCTTGACCGGCTGGCTCGGCTGGGGAGCCTGTGCTCTGTCGCCCCGCTCGTTCACGTCTAGATCCCCCAGACGTCACAACCCCCGCAGTTTCTTGGGCCTTGTGCGGGACTTGTGACGTTTCAGGGCGTTCAAACGACGCAATTCCCGCACAAGCCTCGTAATCATGCGGGGGTTGTGATGATTGAACGCCAAAAAACGTCACAAGCCCCGCAGCGCACTCGTGATACTGCGGGGGTTGTGACGTTTATAAGGTGAGCCGATGTGATGCGATGCAGTCTTTTACTTCACCGCGTCCTGCAATTCGGTGACGCCGTATGCCGCAAACCGCACTTTGCATGTAATGCGCATCATTTGCGGCATTTAGCGCGCATAACTGTCG
Organism: Bifidobacterium tibiigranuli; assembly: GCF_022655035.1. GTDB lineage: Bacteria > Actinomycetota > Actinomycetes > Actinomycetales > Bifidobacteriaceae > Bifidobacterium > Bifidobacterium tibiigranuli_A. Next base: position 18,316 of record NZ_JALCUA010000003.1, read on the forward strand.
CAGATGATGCATAGCCCGTTATGCGGCACGGCCTAAGGTTGGGCTGCCCTTTACTTCACCGCGTCCTGCAATTATTGACCGGCCTACGGCCGGGCTCAATATTACCGAGCGGCCCTTAGTGGGCCGCTCGGCGCAGTGAAATGAACAGCGTACATCGCTGTTCTTCTTATTTCACTGCGCCACTCATTACCCCGCTGATGACCCACTTTTGGGCGAAGACGTAGACGATCAATACCGGAGCCATGGCCATGAGGTAGCTGGCGAAGGCCATTGGGTAGTTCGAGGTGAACTGGTTCTGGAAGCCGTACTGGGCCAGGGGCAGCGTCTGGGCGCTGCGGTCGGTGAGGATGATCAGGGGCAGCAGGAAGTCGTTCCAGGCCCACAGTGCGGTCAGAATCGCGATGGTGGCGTTGATCGGGCCCATCAGCGGGAAGATGATCTTCCAGAAGATGCTCCATGTGCTGGCGCCGTCGATGCGCGCGGCCTCCTCAAGCGACTCGGGAATCGAGCGGATGAAGCCGATGGCGATGAACAGGTTCGAGCCAACGCCCAGAATCATGTACAGCAGGAACAGCCCAACCAAGTTATCCAGATGAAGTGCGCCCATCTGCTTGGCGATCGGCAGCATAATCACCGTGAATGGCACGAACATCATGGCTAGGAAGAAGTAGTACAGGAAGCGGAAGAAGCGCTTGTCCATGTTCCGCGCGACCGCGTACGCCACGAAGGTGTTGGTCAGCAAGGTCAGCACCACCGACACCACGGTGATGATCGCGGAGTTCAGCGCGGCCTTGGGGTAGTTGACCTGCGTCCACGCGTCGGCGAAGTTATGCCATTGCCAGCTCGTGGGCAAGCTGAAGGTGCCGGCTTCGGCCGGGGTCTTCAGCGCGGTGACGACGGTGAAATACAGCGGCACCAGAATCGTCAGCGACAGCACCGCGACCACGGCGGTGAGCCACCAGTTGACCTTGTGGTCCTTCCTGAATTGCCCCGTCGTGCCCTGCGGCGTTGCAGTCGGTGCCGTCGCAACGGGCGACGACGCACCCTGCGATTGCGAAATATTCAAACTTGCTGCATTGCTCATTTGTTCATGCTCCTTAATGTCTTATCGGCTGTCTCGGTATCCGACCGGCCAATCACGTCAGACCTTTTCCTTGCTGCCGAAGAAGTGCAGCTGCACGAAGGCGAGGACGGCCAACACGATGAAGAAGATGACTGCGTTCGCCATCTGATACGAGTACTCGCCATTGCCCAGGCCGTTGGTGAAGATGAGGTAGGAGACGGATTCGGTCTTGGAATCCGGCCCGCCGCCCGTTAATGCAACGATCTGATCGAAGATGCCGAGCGAATTCTTGAGGCTCAGCACCATATTGATCGTCACGAACGGCCCGATTAGCGGGAAGGTGATCTTCCAGAAGCGCTGCCAGGTGTTCACGCCGTCGATGGATGCTGCTTCGTACAGCTCGGCGTCGATAGTCTGCAGTCCGGCCAAGTAGATCAGCGTGGTGTAGGCGACGCCCTGCCAGATCGACAGGAACACAATCGGGAACCACGCCAGCTGCGGGTTCGTCAGCATCGATGTGGACAGCCACGAGATGTGCAGCGCCTGCCCGAGCGTGGGAATCGGCACCATGAAGAGGTATTTGAACACGTAGCCAATGACCAGCATCGCCAGCGTGAAGGGTATGAAGAAGATGGCGCGGAAGCCGTTCTTGAAGGCGATCTTGCCGTTGAGCAACACCGAAAGCAGCAGCGCAAGCAGATTCGTGCCGACGGTAATGAGGATGGCGACGACGATCGTGAACAGGTAAGCGTTGATCACGCGGCTGTCCGAGAACATGGCACCATAGTTCTTGAAGCCGATCCACTTGTATTCGCCGTAGCCTTGCGAATTGGTGAAGGAGTAGGCGGCGCCTTGGATGAACGGCCAGTACAGGAAGGCCACCACCAGTAGCGCGGCCGGAACCGTCATCCAGTAATAGGCCTTGTCAACCTTGCGTTTGGAGAATTGGCTGACCTTTTTGGGTTTGCCGTGCGGTTGGGCTGATTGCACGCTGGTTGCTTGCGCACTAGCCGCTTGTGTTGTGTGCTGCATGATGTCTTTGTCCTTCTTCCCGTCTCAGCGGAAGTTCCGCGCTTGCGCCTTGTCGTACTCGGCCTGCATGCTCTTGGTGAACTGATCGACATTGCCGGTCTGCACCAGTGTCGTCATGAAGCCTGCGATGTTGATGCTCGGCGGCACGTAATGGTCACAGAAGTCAGTCAGTCTCGATTCCTCGAAGAACGGCACCACACCTTGCAGCGCCTTATCGCCGACGTAAGTCTCCTTAAGCGGAGTGAACGCCGACTGGGCCCTGGCATAGTCTTCCAATCGCTCGCGCGACATCAGGAAGTCGATGAATTCGCGGGCCTCCTTGGGATGCTTGGTGTTGGCCCCCATAGTCAGCATCACGTCATCGCCGGCCGTGAGCTTCTGCTCCTTGGTGTTGTTGGTGGCGGGCATCTGCGCAAAACGGATATCTATATTCTTATTGATCAGGCGAACCTGCGGGATGGCGTAGGTGCCTAGCGGAAGCACTGCGGCCTTGCCGTTGGCGAAGTCCTGCGTGGCCTGCTGATAGGTGATGCCCGGATTCGCCTGCACATAGTTCTGGTAGATTTCGACCAGTTTTTGGGCTGTCGGTGTCCACAGCTCGGAGAAAGTAGTCTTGCCCGCTTTGAGCCTCGCGTATTCGCTTTCCGGCACCAGCGTCGAACTTAGCGAGGCCAGCGGGGCCTGCAGCGTCCACGGGTCGCCGTAGCTGGCCGCGACCGGCGTGATGCCCTTTTGTTTGAAAGTCTTGAGGGCATTGATGAACCCGTCATATGTGGTCGGCGGGTTGTCTGGATCGAGACCTGCCTTGCGCCACAGCTGCGCATTGATGATGTAGCCGCTGGCGTTGCCGGCGAAGGGCAAGCCATACAGGCGCTTATGAGACGGGTCGTCCGTCTGGACCAGATTCTTGGCGATTTTCACCATGCCGGGGTTAAGCGTGCCAACAACTGGGTCGTCGGTAAAATCGTGGAACACGCCAGCCTCGGCGAGCATGCCGTAGTTGATGTCGCCGTTGATGGTGATGACGTCCGGCGTCCGGTTCTTCACCAGACGCGTGCGCAGATCGGTCACGGCATTCGGCGAATTGTTCACGTTGACCCGGATGCCGGGGTGCGTTTGCTCGAAATCGCGAGCGGCTTTGGTGAACCAGTCACTTGCCTCGAATTTATACTGGAAGAAATCCAGCGTGACCTCTGACGCACTCGAAGTCCCGCATGCCGCCAGTCCTGCCGCGCAGACGCCGATGGCGAGCACGCAGGACGCAGCCTTGGTCAGTATCCGGTGCAGCGGGCCGCGGACCCTTCGAGTTTCTCGGGTTCCTTGTTGCTTGTGCGGTTGCTTGTGCGTCCGGTGAGAATCCGTGTCCATACATAGACTCCTTTGCTCTTTCGGCCACCGCTTCCTCGCCGTGGCCCTAAGTAGCTCTTAACCGTAGCCGCCGCGCGTTTTCATTCCCAGTCTCCGCGAGCCTCGCAAAACCGGCAAATAAAGCGAGCTCTTGGGCCGCGCAGCCGGCCGAATATCATGCGTTGCATCATGCGATATATGACGCAGCCATGACGCTTTGATGGCGGAAATCCAAGGTTTCGACTATTTTATTGCCTAAGTAAAGAAAATACATGGTGAAGGGAATAGCATGGTCGCAACGCATCCGATACCGCAATGGTTCACCGGTTCGCAATACACCTACCGCGTGGCCGCGAGCATCCTGAAATACGGGCCCGTGGCGCGCACCACGCTGGCCGAGCGGCTCGGGCTTTCGCAAGGGGCGCTCTCGCGCATCACCAGCGACCTGATTCATGAGGGCGTCATTGCGGAGCTGCCGTCTGCGACAACGCTTGGCGAAAACTCTGCCGCAAGCCTCACGCTGGATCGCGGCACGGAGCGTCGACGCGGAAGGCCGCAGACGGCACTGGTGGTACGCACCGATGCCAAAACCTTCATCGGCATCAAAGTGCATACGAATTCGGCGATTGCCACGGCGGTGAACGCGCACAGCCGCGTCATTATCGAACGTCATGAACGCAGCTTCACTGATCAAAACCCGGCATCCGTGGTCGACTGTCTGGCCGAGCTGGTGGACGAATGCTCACAGGATCTTGCGGCGCAAGGGCTTGCCGCGCCGACCGCAGTAGGCATCGCTCTGGCTGGCCATGTGCAGGGCGATGCTACCGTGACATTCTCGCCATTCCTGCATTGGGAGAAGCCTGTCGACCTCGCGGCCATGGTCACCGCAGCAACCGGGCTGCCGGCCGGCGTATTCAACGACATCGACTCGCTGCTCGTGGACGCCAGCTGGTTCGGTTCGGGCGTGGGCCTGAACGTCTTCGCCATCATCACCATGGGCGTAGGCGTGGGCTATTCGTTGGCGGTGCATGGCAGCCCGGTGGACTATCCAGACAAAGACTACGGGCTGGCCGGACACATTCCGATCGACCCGGATGGGCCTCGGTGCAGCGCCGGGCATGTGGGGTGCGCGCAGTGCCTGACGACTGACTCGATTGCGCAGGAGTACTCGTTGATGGTCGGCCATGAAGCGCGCTTCGACGACTTCGCACGCGACGCTCGCGCCGGGACTTCCCTTGCCACACGCCTGATCAACCGCACCTGTTTCCGGCTGGGCACGCTTATCGCCATCGTTGCGAATCTTGCCATGCCCAGCACCATCATGGTCGCCGGGGAGACGGCGTTCATCGCCCAGCTCGGCACCGACTCGGTGCGCGACGGCATCAACCACTACCGCCACAGCCAATGCGCGCCCGTGCGTTTCGACATCATGGACCACGACTGGCAGCTCTGGGCGAAGGCCGCCGCGTCCCAGGTCATCGTGCGGCACATCAGCCCAGTGGACTGTTGAGCACCTTAGCTTCGAACAGCACAGCCTGCGCCGGATGCAGCGAGGGCACGCGCAGGCCGTAGGTCTGCAAGGCCCGACCGTCGAGCACGATGCCTTCGGCGTTCCACCAGCCGCTTGGGCTTTGCGCGTTCGTGATATCGCTGCCGAGGTCTTGGTTCACGGCCAGCGGCCGCACGCGGTACACGGCGTCCGGGTCCAAGCCAGGCAGGCGTACCGGCGCGGCGGGGTACGTGTCTGAAGTCGTACGCTGTGTGAAGCGATAGATCACTTTCGACCCGTCAGTGCTCACCACGCCGTCCAGTTGCGTGGCTGGGTCAAGGCAATCGCCGTGAACGACCAAGCCGGAGGCGAAATCGGCGCGGTGCTCCTTGAAGGCCTTCACCCACGCCGCGAGTTCGGCAAGCGATTGCGCTGATTGTTTCAGCAGATTCCACTCGATGCCCATATGCCCGAAGAACGCCATCGCCATGCGCAACTCCTGGCTGGTGGCGCGCATCGTGGAATGCGCTGGGCTGGCTCCCACATGCTCGCCCATCATCTCGGGCGGCACGAGCAACGAGGTGTAGCGCTGAATCGTGGCGCGCTCCACCGGGTCGACGCAGTCGGAAACCCACACCCGGCTGGCGAATTCGAGGATGCCGAGGTCGATGCGCCCACCGCCGGACGCGCAGCTTTCGATTTCCAGCCCCGGATGCTTTTGCCGAAGCGCGCGGAATATCTCGTACACGGCCAGAGTCTGCGCATGTACCATCGGCCGACCGCTGCGCGGCGACACCGCCTCGGTAACGAGCTTGTTATGGTCCCATTTGATGTAGTCGATGCCCAGCTCGCCAACCAGCGCGTCCATGCAGCCGAGGATGTAGCCGTGCGCCTCCGGATTGCTCAGATCGATGACCTGCTGCGAGCGCCCCTGCATCGGCAGACGGTTCGGCGTGGGCTTCGCGATCCAATCAGGGTGGGCGCGGGCCACCTCGGAATCGGGGCTTATCATCTCAGGCTCGAACCACAGGCCGAACTCCATGCCCAGACCATGCACATAGTCCGCGAGCGCCTTGAGGCTCTTGCTCCCTTCGGGCCAGACCTGCGGGGAGATCTGCCAATCGCCCAAAGCCGTGGTGTCGTCACGGCGGCTGCCGAACCAGCCGTCATCAACCACGAAGCGCTCCACACCGGATTGTTTGGCCTTGTCCGCGAGCGCCTTCAAGGTATCGAAGTCATGGTTGAAATACACGGCTTCCCAAGTGTTCAGTATCACCGGGCGCGGCTTGGCCGCCAGTTCCGGATGCTGCGAGCGGAGCTGTGCGTGGAAGCGCTGGGCGATCTCGTTGAGTCCGTCGCCGTACGCACCGTAGAGCCACGGAGTGATGTAGGAGTCGGGCTCTGCGCCGGTGCCACCTGACACGTCGGAATCTGCACGATTGGAGGAATCGGCTGCGTCGGCATCGGTACCGGCACTATTGACAATGCCGCCATCCTGTACACCGTTCTCAGACCGACCTTGTAATACGATTTCCCCGCCGAGCAGCACTTCGCCGCCGCTGATCTGGCCTTGCGTATAGGCGTTGCGCTCGGCAGCCAGCACGCTGTTGCCGCTCCACGCCGTATGCACCGCGTATGCCTCGCCGCGCTCGAAACCGAAGCCGGGAACGCCGATGGTCAGCAGCAGTGACGCGTCAAAATCAGGTCGACCGGTCATGGAGACGCGCTCGATGCGCTCCTGCTGCAGCATCTGGCGCTGCGGATGGCGTTCGCGCAGATGATGTCCGCTCGTGGTTAGCAGCTCAAGCGCACCCGCAGGCACGCCGAAGCCGAGCTCCACCTTGTCGACGGCCAACTCGCCCACGCCGGTGTTGCGCACTTCGGCCCGCTGCCGCACCAAACCGCTGGCCGTCAGCTCGCAAGTCCAGGTCAGCGCGACCCCCTGCTCCTCGTCGGCAGCGTCCACCGTGAGTGCCGCCGTGCCGCCATCCTCAATGCGCACATCGGTGACCGCGAACTTGCAGAACAGCTCCACGCCCCCGCGCCGCACGACGAACCGCGTGGCCCCGGTCCAGCTTTCGGCCTGCGTCGGCAACACACTCGGCCACTGCGTTTCGTCCAACGCACCGGAAATGCGCTGCGGCTGCAATGCATCGACCATGCTCAGCACGGCTCGCGGATTCGCCAGCGGCCGCCCCCAATGCACGATGCGTGGCAGCTCATGATCAATCAGCGCCACCGCGAAGGCAACGCCTGCTTTCGGCTGGGCCATATATATGGCCTTCACCACTCGCCCATCGGCCGCAACACCGGTAATCACCTGCAACGCGGAATCGTTTGTTGGCGTTGGCGTTGGCGTTGAGGCTGGGGTTGGGATCATGGAGGTTAAGGTCATCGGGCTTCCCTTCATCGCTGAACATGTGCGCGAGCACGGAGCTGTTATGGCCTCCATGCTAAATGGCCAATGCTTTCTTTCCACCTTCAGCGTGTTACCTGCCAAGAACAAGAAATTAGCTCTAGAGCCTGCGCGTGCGGAAGAAATCGCGCAGCAGCGCCATGCACGCTTCCTCTTCCACGCCGCCGATGACCTCTGGGTGAGAGCCGACGTGTGGGTCGCGCGGGATGTCCCACACCGACCCACAGGCTCCGAGCTTCGCGTCCCATGCGCCAAAAACGATACGACCCACATGCGCCTGCAATGCCGCCCCAGCGCACATGGGACACGGCTCAAGCGTGACCACCAGCGTGCATTCGGCAAGATTCCACGGCGCGTGGCGTGCATTCGGTGCTGACTCATTCGCTACCGGGCCCTTCGACACTGGCTCAGCCAGTACCGGCTCACGGGATGCCACGGACGTCAGGGACCCATCAGCACTCTGCTGCTTGCGCAACGCCTGCGCTGCGGCTCTCATCGCCTCTACTTCGGCATGCGCCAGCGGATCGCCAGCATTCTCGCGTCGATTGCGCCCCTGTCCAAGAATCTGCCCATCGGCATCCAATACGAGCGCGCCGACCGGCACCTCCCCCTCATCTGCGGCCTGACGCGCCAATTGCAGCGCCTCATGCATCGCCTGCTCGTAGCTGCGCCTCATGCCGTCGTGTCCCATACGGTCAGTCTAAACGCCGGCCGATATTCTGGCATCTTGGTTCTCGCAACTCACCAAGCCAGCCCGCCGACAACTCGCCCCAGCCCGCCATCAGCACCACCAACACCCAACGGTTACGCCCTGCGATGGAACGCCGATACATACGCACCCTATAATGGCCCAGGGAACGGGCCCACAGGGAGAGAAGATATGGACGCATTCACGCTGATTCTGTACGTCGTCGGCGCTGTCGTGCTCTCATCTTTCCTCAGCCGATTCATCCCGCGCATCTCCACTCCGCTGGTGCAGATAGCGCTGGGCGCGCTTATGGCGCAACTGCCGTTCTTCCCGAATATCACGCTGGATCCGGACTTGTTCATGGTGCTGTTCATCGCACCGCTGCTGTACTTGGAAGCCCACGAAATCGATAAGTCCGCGCTGCTGAAAACGCTGAATCTTTCGCTCTCGCTCGCCATCGGGCTGGCACTCATGACGATGGTGACCATCGGTTTCGTGCTGCACACGATGTGGCCGGTCATCCCACTGGCGGCGGCGTTCGCGCTCGGCGCGGCGCTTGGGCCGACCGACGCGGTGGCCGTCTCCTCAATCAGCAGCGAAGCCTCGCTCACCGACCGCCAGCGCAGCGTGCTCGAAGGCGAATCGCTGTTCAACGACGCATCAGGCGTCGTCGGCTTCCAGTTCTCGATCCTCGCCGCAGTGACCGGGTCGTTCTCGCTGGCGCACGCCACCGGAGAGTTCCTGATCTCCTTCATCGGCGGCACCTTCTTCGGCCTCCTGCTCGGCGTGCTCGCCAATTGGCTGTTCGAAACCCTGCGATCGGTCGGCTGGGAGACCACGACCACGAGAATCCTCATGGAGATCTTCCTGCCCTTCCTGATCTACCTCGGTGCCGACGATATAGCGCACGTCTCGGGCGTGCTCGCCGTCGTCGCAGCCGGGCTGGTCATCCACTTCGACCGCACCGGCGTGGGGCCGAACGTGGCCAGAACCAACATCGTCTCGGGCAGCGTATGGTCCGTGCTCTCCTTCAGTCTCAACGGCGCGGTGTTCATCCTGCTCGGCTTCCAGCTGCCCAAAGCGCTGAGCACCAGTTGGACGCATCACGCGGTCAGCCACGCCATGCTCATCGAAATCATTGTGCTGGTCTGCCTGGTGGTCATCGGACTGCGATTCGCGTGGGTGAGCCTCGTGGCTTGGCTCAGCAAAAACCAGGAGACCGGGCTGCGCCGCACGATGACCGCGAACCGCTGGCGCTCCGCCGCAGTGATGACCTTCGGTGGCCCCAAAGGCACGATCACGCTGTCATTGATGTTCACGATCCCCTACGTCATCAGCTCCGGCGCGGCCTTCCCGCTGCGCGACGAACTGATTTTCGTCTCCTCCGGGGCCATTATCACCACGCTGGTGCTGGCGAATTTCATGCTGCCGCTGCTCGCGCCGAATCGCAGCGACGACGAGTCGACCGAAATGATGGAAATCACCATCGAAGCTGTCCGGCGCACCGTCGAAGAGCTCACCAAACGCGTCACCCCGGAGAATCGGCGTGCTGTGCTGCAGGTCATTGATTCCTATACCAAGCGCATCAGCCGTTTGAAGCAGCGCATCGGGCAGGGCGACCCGCGCAAGATGGAGCAGTTGCAGGTCGCCGCGCTGCACTGGGAGAAGGACTATATCGTAGAGCAGCTCGACAAGGCGAAAGCCGGCACTCAAGGCGATCCGCACGAGCGGGAGCTGCGCATCGAAGCCTGCGAGCGCATGCTCGACCAGATCATGAACTCGCTGCGTCACGTCTCCACAGACCACCCTTCGGGCAGAACCGTCTCGCAGATTCGCGGCAGAATCCGCGCCATGCAGCGCCGCGCGCTGATTCTCACACGCCGCGTCAACGCCAAGATCCGCCGCACCACCCCGCTGGTGAGCGAGAACGAAGTGCACGTCCATATGCGCGACCTGCAGCTCAACGCCCTCGAATACGTGATCGACCATCTGTATGACGAAATGGGCCAGAACCCAGACGACACCGAATACTGCTCGGCGCTCATCCTTGATTACCGCCGTGCGGAGACCGCCCTGCGTGCCCGCCCCAGCGTCGCCGTCAGCACGAAATTGCTAACTCAGATTGACGAAGCCAAGCACGAAAGCTACGCCATCGAACTCGGCATCATCCGCGACATGGTCGAATCCGGCGAAGTGTCCCGCGCCCAAGCCAAGCATTTGCGCAGAAATGTGTATGTGATGCAGGTCGATGCTGACAGCGAACTTTAAGTTCGCTGTCAGCATCGACCTGCATCCTTCGGCCCCTTGGCGGGGCCTCACTTCACCTACAGACAGCCCACTGGGCTGTCTGCTTAACGGTTCAGCAAGTCGACGCTGACAGCGAGCTGTAGCTCATATCTGTTTAACGGGTTCGGCACAGTTTTCTTAACTTCAATCCGGAGGCCCGGCCTGATAGCTGCTTAGTCGTAGCTCAGCCTTCGGCTTCACTCCTCACAGCCTTAGCGGCCGCTCGGCCTCACCTACAGACCGACGATGCCTGCGGCATCGTCCTTCGGCCCCTTGGCGGGGCCTCACTTCACCTACGCGCAGCCCACCGGGCTGCGCGCTTTACGGTTCAGCACTGCGCTGTCTGCTTAACGGCTCGGCACAGTCCTCTTAACTTCAATCCGGAGGCCCGGTCTGGTAGCTGCCCAGTCGTAGCTCAGCCTTCGGCTTCGCTCCTCACGGCCTTAGTGGCCGCTCGGCCTCGCCTACACGCAGCCCACTGGGCTGCGTGTTTTACGGCTCGGCAGGTTGACGCGGATAGTGAGCTGTAGCTCACAGCCGCGTGGCTTACAGCACGCCGGAGGAGATGTTGTTGAGGAGGAGCCATTGGCGGATGTCGCTGAACTCCTCAAGGCCTACGGAGTGATCGAGGCCGTGATAGCTTTTGGAGGTGAGCCAAGTGTGCTCTTCCAGCCATGCCGCGAACGCATGGGACTCGTATTTGGGAATCACCGTGTCGTTGGCACCGAAGCCGTAGAACACCGGAGTCTCGTGCTCGGCGAGACGCTCATCATCTGGAAGCGCGCCGGGGGCCAGAAAGCCGGATAGCGTAATCGCTGCGCGGTAACGTTCGGGATGCACGCGCAGCACCTGCACTGCCAGCACGCCGCCCTGCGAAAAGCCGATAGGCACCACGTCGCGCCCGTCGGGAATGTTGGCCGCAACCCACTCGTCGATTGCCGTTGCCGCAGCAAAGGCATCAAGGTCAAGGTCCTCGCCAGTCGGCACGCAGTCATGGAACCAGCTGTAAGCCCCCGCCGAAAATCCGTAGCGCCCGTTGCCCGCCGCCTCAAGTTCCAGAGGCGCACGAAGCGACGCATAATCGTTGTATGGCGCGACATAGCGCATCATGTCGGCGAGGTCTTCCTCGTTGGAGCCCCAGCCATGCAGGCACAGGAACAGCGGCCGATTCGGCGCGGTATTGCCCCCGCCGCGCGAGAACCGCGCCTGCGTCACCCGCACCGGGTCACCGAACCTTCCGGGCACCACGCTGGATTCGCGACCAACCGATTTACGCTCTTGAGCTGCCATACCCACAATATACGTCAGCATCGCGGCAAAGCGATGAATTCCGACAATTCAACTACGGATAAGGCCGATACCGACACTCCTCACAGCATCCGAATCAACTGCTAGCCTTTCGCGAGTTCTAGTTCGCCCTGCGTAGGCGGAAGTTCGGGCGGATTGCAGGCGGCGATATCGGTATGCCCCTGCCCGCGCGCATGCTCCACCGTATCAATGAATCCCTTGTCCCATGTGTAGACGTGCGTAGCATGAGCGTATTTCGCGCTGGCAAGAACCGCAGCATCACCTGGACGCAGATTCTGCACCGCAATAGTCTCGCTGAACCATCCTGCAGCGTCGGCCGTCAGATCAACCATTGTCAGGTTACTATTTCGGCACCATTCCAGCAGCATCTTCTTATGCCGGCGTTCCTGGCTTTGGAATTGTCCGGATTTGCCGGAACGAACGATATGATTGCAGGATAATTCAATCATCACCATCGATGGCAGCAACAGCTCCAAGTCACCTGCTATGCCATCGTTGAGCAGTCGCTTGGAACGCGGTAAGTACGCCGGATCCGTTGTGTCCTCAGCACCAAGCGCCACGTTGACGATAACGTTTGTGTCCACCACGGCACGCTTAGGATAATGCTGCGATGACTCATTTCCGGTAGCAGTCATCGCCTGCCTCCTGCCGTTGCGCCGTTACTATCATGGGAATCACGCAAGGCCGATATGAAATCGACAGAGTTCAGGCCACCGGTAAAATCGAGGCCAATCAGTCCCTCCAGATCTTCAGCCGTAGTCAATGGGCGGCGCTCGGCATTAACAATTTCCAGCTCCTGTGCCTCTACAGACAGCAATTCACCGTCGTCAGCTCGTACGAATCCCTTCGCATCAACCTCCATGCCTATCTGAATCCGCTTGACGACCGAGTCCAAGGATGGGCCGAACCTCACGTCAACCCGACTTTGCGTGATGCGATCGACAAGGCCCAGTGTTCTGTGGGTCGGCTGCAGGATAACCTTATCAACAATGCCGCGAACATGACCGAACGACCTGCGAGCGCTACGAATCAACAGCCGATTGATATTAGTGAGCACAGCGGGCGTGAACGTCCCCTCGGCCTTTTGCGACGAGACGATGATATCTGCGCCGGTCTCCTTGGCCAAATCACTCAGAGCCGAAAAAGAGCCGGAAAAACGGGACACTTCCTCCCGCCTCACGTCGCCACGCGCAGCGAGGCGCGCAGCGAGGCGCGCAAAGGTGTCTAATGCGTCGAACGAGCGCTGTACCGCCTCGTCTACCACCACAGGTTTGGCAGCAAGCTCAATACTATGTAATTCCAAACGGGAGATGCGCCAATCAGACGCGTCAGCCTCAGCCAGCATCTTGGTGAACGCTGATACAGCCTGATTCAGGGCTTTCGGGGTCACAGCATCCTGCGCACAATCCAGTTTGAATTTGAAATCTCCATCACTCATGGCACACCTCCTTTCTGTCTGCATTCTATCAGTCGGCATCACGCCAACCAGCGACTCCGGCACCTGCCTCTTTGCATTGTTGCATACCAGTGTACGGGAAAGGGATTCTGGGTCAAAGAGGCCAAAGATACCTCAGATGCCGCGCCGACGCCTGCCTATAGCCTCCGCGCTCCCGCTCCCGCTATTGCTCCGTCGCGCTGCCGAGCGCTTCCAGCGTGCCGCCCCAGGTTTTGTGCAGCGTGGTCATGTCGCTTTTCTGGCCGACCGCCATCCACAGGGGGCCATTGAGCGTGTACCAATCGCCTTGGGCCTGGGCGTCGTTCGCACGCTTGCGTAGCTGCTGGGCGATCATCGATTGTGCTGCAGACCGCTCCATCGATGCCGCGGCCTTGCTGTCGAAGGTCACGAACGCCACTCGCGTGTCGATGCAGGCCGCAGCCTGCGAAACCCCAGGATAAGAGCCAGCGCCGAGTTCACGCCAGCCGCTGCTGCACGGGCCTGCCGCCTGCTCAAGATCGTGCTCCATCTGCGTGGTGCTTGTAGTCGGCGCGTCATCGCGCACCGGCGCCTTGATAATGCCTTCGGGCACCATATTCGTCACGAGCAAACCGCCGCCAGCGAGCATCAGACCGAGCACGCCAGTGACCACGGCGATCGTTCCCACGCCGCGCCGACTCACGCCTTTCGGCAGACCGACCCGCGCAATAATGACCAACACGAACGCGATAACGGCCAGTCCGATGGCCAGCGGCACGGGAAGCGAACGCGGCACGGACGGCAATGATGCCGGCGCCACGGCATGCACCACGCCCACCAGCCCTGCAACCACCGACAGCAAGCCGCACAGGCCGGCCAAACCTCGCAGCCAGCGATTCGCCGGGCGCGACGCGCGCTTATGCCCGTGGCTTTGCCTACGTCCAGTAGATTCAGCAGGTCCAGCATATCCAGCATATCCAGCATTCAATGCGGCATCGGGGTTGATGGGTTGTTCGCTGCCAGATTGAGTCACCCGTGCAGCACGAGAATCCTCTGAGCCGTTATTCTCGTTGTTTTCGTTGTCGAAGAAGTCGAAATTGTCATCCATGCTGCCTCCCTGATACGGCCCTCGACGAGTCGTACGCCAAGCACGATTATAGGGGCTATGACTAACCCGATTTTGCCCAACCCCGCTTAACTCGGCTAACTCGGCTCAATCCGTTAACCCGCTGCAGGGTCGTCGCGGCAAAAGAAAACCCCGGCGAAGGGGAAAGTCGCCGGGGAGAAAGGAGAGAAGAAGAAAGGGTTCAATTATCAAGAACTTGCGCTCCCGGCCAACTCTTGCTGACATGAATTACTTAACCACCCGATGCTTGGCATACCGCTGGTATTTTCTGGTAAATTCCTGAAAATCTAGAGGGATTTGTCTATGCACCCCACTGTGTATTTCACTGCACATCTCACTGTATTGCGCTGTATTGCGTCTGCGGACACTGTCGAAACGCCTGCACCGCCGCGCATTCGCTATGAAATTTTATCCGTCCGACTTGGCGCTAGGAAAACGGTGACGCTGGGAAGAACTAGACTGGGCTAAGAATCGTCGTCAATCATGCCTTGGCTTTGCGGCGCACCGCCGCGACCAAGCGCACGCACCCGTGAGGGGGAATCATGCTTCTGTCCGATCGCGACATCCTCGCGTTCCAAGCCGCCGGCCATATCTCGCTGGAACCTTGGACGCCTGAGATGGTGCAGCCCGCGTCCATCGATGTACGCCTCGACCGCTTCTTCCGCCTGTTCAACAACCATGCCTATACCTACGTGGATCCGGCCGAGAACCAAGGCGCGCTCACCGAGCAGTTCGAAGTGCCATCCGGCGAGCCGTGGATCCTGCATCCGGGCGAGTTCGCGCTTGCCTCCACATGGGAGCGCATAAAGCTAGACGCGACCGTCGCTGCGCGGCTCGAAGGCAAAAGCTCGCTCGGTCGCCTCGGCATCGTCACCCATTCGACCGCCGGATTCATCGACCCTGGCTTCAAGGGGCATATCACCTTGGAGCTGTCGAATGTGAGCACGCTGCCGGTCAAGCTGTGGCCTGGCATGAAAATCGGCCAGATGTGCTTCTTCGAGCTCAGCTCTCCCGCCGCGCACCCGTATGGGTCGGCCGGCACCGGCTCGCACTACCAGGGCCAGCGTGGCCCGACCCCTTCGCGCTCCTATGAGCACTTCTACAAGGCTGATATCGAGGATTGAGGCCGTCGGCTGAGATTGCATGAGCAAGGGCAAGTCGGCCGATAGCGATTTCGAGTGGCGGAATTCCGCGGGTTGAAATCGCTATCGGCCGACTTGTGTATGACCCTTATCGAGCCAGGCTCCGGTCACGCAAGCGAAGCACCACCTTGCGCAATTCAGAGGCAACGAGCACGAACAGGGCCAAGCCGATGCATTCCAGCCAGTCCAGGGGTTCCAACGGCGTCGTGCCAAAGGCGGCGTTGAGGAATGGCACATAGATCACCACGAGCTGCAGCAGTGCGGAAATCGCGATGGCACCCCACAGCCACTTGTTGGCGAACAGGCCCTTGAATGCGCTTTGCGAGTGCGAGCGCGAGGCGAGGGCGTTGAACATCTGGGCGAACACGAGGATCGTGAAGCCCATCGTGCGCGCCTCGACCATCTGCGCCTCGTGGCCCAGCGCCGAAACACTGCGGTCGGTGAACAACCCGCCGGCCAGATGCATATCCATGCCGATCAGCGTGACGGCGGCCATGATGATGCCGATGAAGATGATATCGCCCCACATCGGCGCGTCGATCACGCGATCGGTGACCTTGCGCGGCGGCCGGGCCATCATATCCTCCGACGATTTGTCGACGCCCATTGCGAGCGCTGGCGCGGCATCGGTGAGCAGGTTGATCCACAGCAGCTGGGTCGCGAGCAGCGGCACGGTGACACCAGCGGTTCCCGGCTGGGTGATGCCGAGGAATCCGGCGAACATCACGCCGCCGAATACCGTGAAGACCTCGCCCACGTTGGAGCTGAGCAGGTAGCGCAGGAATTTCCTGATGTTGTCGAAGATGCCGCGGCCTTCGCGCACCGCCGAGACGATGGTGGAGAAGTTGTCGTCCGCGAGGATCATATTCGCGGATTCCTTCGTCACCTCGGTGCCGGTGATGCCCATGGCCACGCCGATATCCGCGGATTTGACGGCAGGGGCGTCGTTGACGCCGTCGCCAGTCATCGCCACGATATTGCCTTGGCGCTGCAATGATTCAACGATCTTCAACTTGTGTTCAGGTGCCACGCGGGCGTAGACCGAGACCTCGGAAGTGGCCTTGTCCAGCGCCGTGTCATCGGGGAACTCGTCAAGCTGATCGCCGGTCAGCGCTTTACCCGCTGTGTCTCCCGTTTCGCCGGCCTCAATGATGCTCAAATCAGACGCGATGCGCGAAGCGGTCAGCGGATGGTCGCCGGTGATCATCACCGTGCGAATCCCGGCGCGATGCGCCTCGGTCACGCTGGCACGAACCTCGGTGCGCGGCGGGTCGATGATGCCCACCATGCCGGCCCAGACCAGCCCGGTCTCAATCGTCTCGCTCTGCTCCGCGATGTCCGTCACCTGCCCGGCGGCGTTCGAGCGCACGCCCGGCACGTCGGCCAGCGACTGCGTTTCCAGCGGTCGGTATGCCTGTCCCAGTGTGCGATAGGCCTGCGAGGAGAGGCGTTCGACCGTATCGAGGATGGTCTCGCGGTCGCCGTCGGTCAGCCGTCGCACCGCATTGCCCACGGCGATATGCGTGCAGTAGCCCAACAGCACGTCGGGCGCTCCTTTGGCGAAGACCGTGAGCTTGCCGGAATCAGCGTTGTCCTTGGCAATGACCGCCATGCGCTTGCGTTCGGAGGTGAAGGGGATCTCGGCGACGCGCTCGAAATTCGAGAAGCGCGACATGGCTTTAACCTTGCGAGCCGCGACGATAAGCGACACTTCGGTAGGGTCGCCCACGGCTTCCCAGGTACCGTGCGAGCCGCCGTGAGAGGAGCCACCCGAACCGCCCGAACCGCTCTGCCGCAAGTCGCCATCGTTCGCAAGGGAACCGGCGGCCAGCGTGGTGAACACTTCGTGCGCGAGTTCGGCATCGATATCATCGCTGCCATCCTGCGCGACCATGCGACCCTGTGGCGCGTAGCCCGTGCCGGTTATCTGCACTTCACCGCTCGGCGTCACCACGCGCTCGACGGTCATCTCATTGCGCGTGAGCGTGCCGGTCTTGTCGGAGCAGATCACCGAAGCGGAGCCGAGCGTCTCCACGGAGGACAGCTTTTTGACGATGGCGTGGTGCTGGGCCATACGTTGCACGCCGAGCGCGAGCACCACGGTGAGAATCGTGGCCAGGCCCTCCGGCACGGCTGCGACGGCCAGCGACACGGCGAGCAGCAGCGAGTCGATGACGTCATGAATATCGTGGAAGCCCTCCACCGTGGCGAGCGCAATCAGCACGACTACGGCGATGATGACCACCGCGATGCCGAGGATCTTGGAGACGCGGTTCATCTCTTTTTGCAACGGCGTCGCCTCGTCGTTGGTGTGCGAAAGCATCTCGGCGATCTTGCCGACCTGCGTGTCCATGCCGGTGCCGGTGATGATGGCGCGGCCCGTGCCCTGCGTGACGGCGGTGCCGTTGAAGACCATATTGGTGCGGTCGCCCAGCGCCTTGGCCTGCTCAAGCGTGGCGGGCTTCTTGCCCACCGGCACGGATTCGCCGGTCAGGCTGGCCTCGGCGATGCGCAGTGATGCCGCGGCAAACAAGCGTCCATCGGCCGACACCGAGTCGCCTTCGCCCAGCACGAGAATGTCGCCGGGAACGACTTCGGCAGTATCGATGCGGCTGACCTTGCCGCCGCGCAGCACGGAGGTCTGCGGTGCGGTCATTTTCGCCAGCGCGTCAACGGCCTGCTCGGCCTTCGCCTCCTGCAAGTAACCCAGTACCGCGTTCACCATCAGAATAAGCACGATCACGATGGCATCAAAGGGCAGCGCCTCGCCGCCTTCGGTGCCCGGCCGCGCATTCGCCCGCTCGATGAACCACGCGACCAGCGAAATCAGCGTGGCGGCAAGCAGCAGATACACCAGCGGGTCTTGGAACTGCTGCAGGAACTTCTTCCATTTGGGCGTTGTAGGACCGCTGGCCAGCTCGTTGCGGCCGAATTGCTCCAAGCGTCGCCACGCCTCGTCGTCACTGAGGCCAGTGGCCGGGTTGACGTTCAGCGCCTTGGCGACGGCTTCGGCGTCGGTCAGCGAAGGGTCGCCCTGGTCGGGCGGAACCTCACGATTGCTTGGATTTGCGGGCTGCGCCACATCGATTGGCGTCATATCTACTGACGAAACGCCTGCTGCTACGGATTGATCATCGGATCGACCAATCATGGTGTTCTCCTGAGAATTGGCCGCGGAGTAGTCAGCCCGTTTTGCAACGCACATGTGCAAAAACGAAACTGCGCGGTTAGTGGTCGCTGCGGCTTGTGCCGCCAACGATTACCTAATCCATAGTACACAATCGCATTTCGCCGTTCGCAGACATCCTCAGGCATCAACAGGATTTGCACACGTCGAAATGTCAGGTAGCGATGAGGCTGTGCAACGTCGCTTGATGCTGTGCCGCAATCGTATGGCAACGCAAAATGAGGGGCCGGTGCCCGACCTGGTAAATCAGCCGAGCACCAACCATCTACAGGCGATGCCTATAGTCCATTGTCATCACGTAGACCATGAAGATCACGCACATGACATCTGCCGTGATCGTATCGATCTTGGCAGCGACGATGACCAAGACCACCGTCATGAATAACCGCAAGTTTCCTCGCGGCGGTTCCTCATTCGGCTGGCACATTACAGTGCTCCTTTATTGAGGCCGCGCCAACAGCCGCTGACGCGGCGAGATGGCTCACCCCGCCATAAAACAGGATGAGACGCCGGCATCCGTGCGACGAGATACCAAGCGACAAGTTCAATGGTATGCGAAGAGAAAAGAAAACATGCTAGAATCACAGTGTCTGGTAAGGCGTGCGAACCATCTACACCAGCGGCGACGAAACAAAGCTTTAGATGGGCCATATCAGACAGGTGGTTCGGCTCCACCTTTTATTGAGGCCTAGGGCTGGCATCTTTCATAAGATGCCAGCCCTTCTCATCAAAAAACCCGTTTGCCGTGGGGTTCTGGGAGAATGGCGGCTATGGTTACGAAGAAGGGCCCGACCAAGGGGTCGGGCGGAAAACACCGCAATGCGCTCAAGGGCAAAGGCCCCACGCCGAAGGCCGAGGATCGCGTCTATCACAAGGCGTATCGCGCCAAGAGAACCGCAGACCGCCGCAAGGTCGCCGATCCGCGCATCGCCGCACGCCGTCGCGTCGCAAAATTCACGTCGGATTCCGACGATCTGGTCATCGGCCGCAACGCCGTGCTCGAAGCGCTGCGCGTGGGCGTACCCAGCTCGCAGCTGTACATCGCCTCGCGCATCGAGCATGACGACCGCACGCGCGACATCGTGCGGCTCGCTGGACAGCAGGGCCTCAATCTGCTTGAAGCTGACCGGCTTGAGATGGACCGCATCGCGCGCACCGGCAATCATCAGGGCGTGATTCTCAAGGCCGAGCCGTACCAGTATTCCTCGTTGCAGGAGCTGGCCGAACGCGCCGAGAAGAAGGCACGCGCGATGCAGTCTGCGGATTCCGCAGAGGCTCGCATCGCCGCGCGTCCGCTGTTCATCGCGCTTGACGGCGTCACCGACCCGCAGAATCTCGGTGCAGTGATTCGTTCGGCAGCCGCATTCGGAGCCAACGGCGTCATTCTGCCCGAGCGCCGTTCGGCTTCGGTGACCGCAGCCGCGTGGAAGGTGTCTGCCGGAGCCGCCGCGCATATGCCCGTAGCACGGGTCGTCAACCTGACCAAGGCGCTGGAAAGTCTCAAGGAGCACGGCTACTACACCGTCGGCCTCGACGGCGGCGGCGATGCGCTCGTAGGCGAGACCGGCTTCGAATCCGATCCGCTCGTGGTCGTTCTCGGCTCCGAAGGCAAGGGTCTGAGCCGCCTCGTGCGCGAGGCCTGCGACTCCATCGCCGGCATCCCGATCACGAATATGGTCGAATCGCTCAACGCCTCCGTCGCCGCAGGCATCAGCCTGTACGCGGTGGCTCGCGCACGCCGCGAAGCGGCTGCAGGTACTGCTACGGAATAAAACCACTCAGCGTTACCAGCACATTGACCGTCACAACGTAAGGGGTCGGGGCCAGTCCTTGAGGATATGGCCTCGACCCCATACTTTATGGTGCTGCTAACCTTAGCGCTGGCGCTACTCGCTACAACAGCGACTCAAGGCAATATAACGCGTCAGCTCGCCCACACGGCCGCGTCGGGATCGCTGTCGATGGCGTCGGAGCCTTCGGAATCGTCAGTATCATCCGCATCGGAACCATAGCCGTCAAATCCGTACGTTGACTCGTCGTCGACCACGCCGGAATCGGCTTCTGCGTTGAGCTTGTCGACATCCTCGGTGTTGAGCTTGTACTTCGGCAGCACCGTGTCGATGTAGCTCTTGACCGCCTCGCGCATCGGGATGTCATGCCCGGCCTTCTCGGCCAGGAACCAGCGATGCTCCAGAATCTCGTGGAAGAACTGCGCCGGCTCGATCTGCGAACGGTACTCATGCGGAATCATGCGCACAGTCGGCTCGAAGACCACGCGCATCCAGTCGGTGGCGACGATTTCAAGATCCTCGTCATCCTGCCAGGTTGAGGCGCGGTAGGCGTCGAGATCGTTGAGCAGGCGCCGGGCCTGATTCTCCTGCACGTCGAGTCCGGTGAGCCGCAGCAGCTTGCGCGAGGCATACCCGGCATCAACCACGCGCGGGCGCACCAGGATGCGGTTGCCGTCCTCGGTGGTTTTCATCTCAAGCTCGTCCACGTCGAATCCGAGTTCGTTAAGCTTGTTGACGCGCCGCTCGATCTTCCACATCTCGTCCGGCCCGAACTTCTCGGTATCGGTCAGCGTGCTCCACAGCGAATGGTAGCGATCGACCAGGCCGTTGCCCACCTCGACCTCGTCCACGTCGCCAGGCAGCAGCTTGCCGGAGCTTAAGTCCATCAGCTCGCCGATGATATTGGTGCGCGCCAGGTCCATATCGTATTCGCGCTGGCCGTCGGTGAGCGCCGCGTGCAGATCGCCGGTCTCCGCATCAACCAGAAACGCGGAGAACTCGTCCGCGTCACGCAGGAACAGCACGTTCGACAGCGACACATCGCCCCAGTAGAAGCCCGCCAAGTGCAGTCGCACCATGAGCACGGCCAGTGCATCAATGAGCCGCTGCGCGGTGTCCGGGCGCAGATTGCGCGCGAACAGAGCGCGATACGGCAGCGAGAACTTCAAATGCCGCGTCACGAGAATCGATTCGAGCGGCTCGCCGGACTTGCTGTGCCGCCCGGTGACCACGGCAATCGGCGTGACCGTCGGCAGGTCGAGCTTCTGCAGCCGCCGCAGCAGCTCGTACTCCCGCTCGGCCACGCCACGCGTGATTTCCTTCATCGCGTAGACTTCATCGCCGACATGCACGAAGCGCACGACATGCCGGGAAATACCGCGCGGCAGATTAGCCAGCAGCTCCTGCGGCCACTGAGACAGCGGCTGCTCCCACGGCAGCGTGAACATCTTCGGGTTCGAGCTGGCGGCCGTAATCGTCAGGCTGCGCGGCTCTTCGTCAGACTTTCCGCCATCATCGCCGGAGCCTTGCACTATCGCCGTAATCTGCGGGTTCGTACGCGCGGACATACCCGATATGCCGGCGGGCACTTTTGTGAATTCCATATCGACCAATCTAGCGTTCGGATACGAGAAGCTACGAGAAGATGCAGCAAAATGCAGGAAAAATGCGTAAGCATACAAGAAAGCCCCGCAGCTATGCAGGGCTTTCCCGAGCGAGATCCAAGAGAGGAAGAGATGACCTCGCTTACTGGTTGGTGCGATCTGTCGACCGCACCAAGATTAGTTGAGACGCAGCTCGGACGAAGGCGAGAACAGGTGCATCTTGGCCGGGTCGATCTTGATTTTGACGGTCTCGCCGACCTTCGGCAGCGCACGCGGGTTCACACGAATCGTGGTGAGCTTGTTCTGGTCGGACATCGTCGCCGAAGACTCGAGCGCCGAGTCGTCGGTGATGATGGTGCCGTAGATGTAGCCATCGGAACCCAGATCCTCGACGTTTGCGACCTTGAGCGAGAAGGCGTTGGCATCGTCGGCGGTCGCCAGTCCGGCGTCCTCCGGGCGGAAGCCGATCACAATCTGGCCGTTGTCCTCAGGGGTGAGCTTGGCAACGATATCGGTCGGCAGATCGATGGTGTCGCTGCCGATCTTCGCCTTGCCATCGACCACTGGATGGGTGTTGAGGTTCATCGACGGCGAGCCGATGAAGCCTGCGACGAAGACGTTCGCCGGGGTATCGTACAGCTCGGTCGGCGCGCCGACCTGCTGCAGGATGCCGAGCTTGATGACGGCGATGCGGTCGCCCATCGTCAGGGCCTCGGTCTGATCGTGGGTCACGTACAGAGTGGTGACGCCCAGCTGGCGCTGCAAAGCGGCAATCTGGGTGCGGGTCTGCACGCGCAGCTTCGCATCGAGGTTCGAAAGCGGCTCATCCATGAGGAAGACCTTCGGCTCGCGAACGATGGCACGGCCCATAGCCACGCGCTGACGCTGACCGCCGGACAGGGCCTTCGGCTTGCGGTCGAGGAATTCAGTCAGATCGAGAATCTCGGCGGCCTTTTCGACGCGCTTGCGAATCTCTGCCTTGGGGGTGCCGGCGATCTTCAGGGCGAAGCCCATGTTGTCGGCCACCGTCATATGCGGGTACAGGGCGTAATTCTGGAACACCATCGCGATATCGCGATCCTTGGGCTGCATCGTGGTGACGTCCTTGCCACCAATAAGGATGCGGCCTTTGTTGACCTCTTCCAAGCCGGCCAGCATGCGCAGAGTCGTAGACTTTCCGCAGCCTGAAGGGCCGACGAGCACGAGGAACTCGCCATCCTTGATGTCCAAATTCAAATCATCCACCGAGGGCTTATCGTTGCCCGGGTAGACGCGAGTCACATGCTCGAATACTACTTCTGCCATGATGGTCGTCCTTTCATCGGCAGGTACGTGCCGAACGATCCGTAGTGAAGGGCCATGCATCGGTCTGTCGTTCCCAACTTCGGAAACTCTATACGTCAGCATTTGTTTTTTATCTTTTACCGGCTTTGGAAGATTCTCTTCGTTGAGCCAAAATCCACTATACACCGCTCGCAGACCTCCCTGAGTCCGCGCGAGTTCAGCGTGGCGCAGGGTATGTGCCCTGCGCCGCTCCCGAAGGGATATATGGCACGAAAAGGCCGCTGACGACTCGTCAGCGGCCTTTTCGTGCCAGTAACACTCGCTAGCGTTACTCGTGCTTCGGCAGTGTGACCGGGTTCTTGTGCGACTCCTCGATGCTGAAGGGGGCGAGGCGGGCCGTGTTGGCGCGTACGGCGTCGCAGGAGGCGGCGAATCCGGCCTGCTCCTCGTCGTTCAGATCCAGCTCGACGATGTCTTCGACGCCATTTGCGCCGATGATGCACGGCACTGAAATGTACAATCCGCGCTGACCATATTGCCCATCAAGCCACACCGAGCCGGGCATCACCGCATGCTCGTCGTGCAGGATGGCCCGCGTGATGCGCACCGCCGCGTTGGCGATGGCGTATTCGGTGCACTCTTTGCCGCGATAGGCGACATAGCCGCCGTCACGTGCCTTCGCCTGCACCTCATCGGGTTTGAGGTCGCTGAATCCGGGCTTGCTGATGACATTCTTCATCGGCACGCCAGCGAAGCTGATGGCCGACCAGGCGGCGATCTGTGTATTGCCGTGCTCGCCGATCATATAGGCCTGAATCGATTCGGGCGCGAGTTTCGTGGTCAGCGAGATGACCTCGCGCAGCCTGGCGGAGTCGAGGCATGTGCCGGTGCCGATGATATGGTTCGTGGGCAGCCCCGAAAGCCGGTGCACTTCGGCGGACACCACATCGCAGGGGTTGGCCACATTGACCCAGAATCCTTCGAATCCAGCCGCCGCAAGCCGCCCAACGAAGGTGCGGGCCGAATCGACGGTGGCGAACAGCTCCCCGTCACGGCTCACCGCAGCAAGCTTCACATTGCCGGCAGCGTTGATGATGACATCACAGCCCGCCAGCTGCTCGTAATCGGCATGGCAGTTGCGCACCACGACCCGGTGTGGCGCGAAAACGACGGAATCGTTGAGATCCTGCACCTCGGCGGCGAGCTTGCTCTCGTTGACGTCGCATAGCAGCAGCTCGTCCGCGATACCTTGCAAAATGAGGCTGTTCGCCGCGTGCGGGCCGACGTGCCCGATGCCGATGATGCCGATGGATACTGGTTGATGGCTCATATGATTCCTTCCTCACGCAGCCGTTCGCGCGGCCGCCAGCCTTGTTCCTGCGCCATGGGCGAGCGAGTGCCGTCAGGCTCGGGACATGGCGATTCGCCGGATGGGCACGCTGTACGTCATAAGGCATATGCCATATAGCGCGGCGCATCCGGCGGGATGTTGCCATACTGGCGATACTACCCCCTGTTGCGCCGGCGCGAAATACCCTCATGGCCGCTACCATCGTGCAATGCGCGCGCTGCCCTGTCTATCGCCCTCAACCACCCGTCTGCGCCTGACCGTCCCCAGCTTCCCCCAGCTTCAGCGTACTTTTCTATGCACCATGACGAAAGCCGTATCGGAAAACGTACGATACCGCTCAGTCACTGTACGTTTTCCGATACGGATGTCACGAGCATGCATGAAAACGTACGCTGGCGACGCTTCTAAGGCGTTCGCCCTCCACCCCACATCAGAATTGTTCAATCGCATTCTGAACATTTTCGTGACAACGCGAATGCGCGACCATACAATGAGCGCGTTGTATTTGAATATAGCAATGGAGAATCATGCTCACCAACGAATATGCCAAGCGCGTCTACGATCAGGTCACGCGGCGCGACGGCGATCAGCCGGAATTCCTGCAAGCAGTGTACGAGGTGCTCGAAAGCATCGAACCAGCTCTCGCCGACCATCCCGAATACGAGGCCAACGGTGTCCTCGAACGCCTTGTGGAGCCGGAACGACTCGTGAAGTTCCGCGTGGCGTGGACCGATGATGCCGGCAGGTGCCAGGTCAATCGCGGCTACCGCGTGCAATTCAACTCCGCCATCGGCCCGTACAAAGGCGGCTTGCGCTTCCATCCGACCGTGACCGAATCCGTCGTGAAGTTCCTCGGCTTCGAGCAGGTCATCAAGAACTCGCTGACCAGCCTGCCGATGGGCGGCGGCAAAGGCGGCTCCGACTTCGACCCCAAAGGCCGCTCCGATGCTGAAGTCATGCGCTTCTGCCAAGCCTTCATGACCGAATTGCAGCGCCATATCGGCCAGTTCACCGATGTGCCCGCAGGCGACATCAACGTGGGAGCACGCGAGATCGGCTACCTTTTCGGCCAGTACAAACGCATCCGCGACGAGTATTCCGGCGTGCTCACCGGCAAGGGCTTGGAATTTGGCGGCTCGCTGGCACGCACCGAAGCCACCGGATACGGACTGTGCTATTACACCGCCGAGGCCATGCGCGTGCTGCGCGGCGACGGCTTCTCCGGCAAGACGGTTGCGGTCTCCGGCTCGGGCAATGTGGCGATTTTCGCCATCGACAAGTCGCAGAGACTCGGTGCCACCGTGGTCACGGCATCGGATTCCAGCGGCTACATCCACGACCCGAACGGCATTCAGCTCGATGTGCTCAAGGATATCAAGCTCGACCATCGCGGGCGCATCAAGGAGTATGCCGATCGCGTGCCGAGCGCTGAATATCATGAAGGCTTCGTTGGAGTATGGAACGTCCCGTGCGATATCGCGCTGCCGTGCGCAACCCAGAACGAGCTTGACGAAGATGCGGCCCGCACCTTGGTCGGCAACGGCTGCACAGTCGTGTGCGAGGGCGCGAATATGCCCTGCACGCCTGGCGCGATTGAGGTCTTCAAGCAGTCGAAAGTGCTCTATGGCCCAGGCAAAGCGGCGAATGCCGGCGGTGTGGCGGTCTCCGGACTGGAAATGAGCCAGAACTCCTACCGTTTGAGTTGGAGCTTCGAGGAAACCGACGTACGGCTGAAGTCCATCATGGAATCCATCGTCGCCAGCTCATTGGCAGCCGCAGAACGCTACGGACACGAGCACGACCTGATGATCGGCGCGAACATCGCCGGATTCGTCAAAGTCGCCGACGCGATGGTCGCCCAAGGCATGCTATAGGCGCTGCTCGGCTTCGGACTCGAGCTCGACCCCAGCTTCGCCGGGAATCAGATCGTAGGGCATTTGGCGTTTGATAAGCCAGAACACGATAAGCACGAATGCTACGGCGAAGGAGACGCGGTTCGCCTCGCTGAACGAGCTGCTGAACCCAGGTTGGATAAGCGCGTAGAGCACCACGCTGCGCAGGGCGTAGAAGGCAATCCTGGCGTTGCCGCTGCGCCCGCGCGTCTCGACCGTCATGTGGGTGAACATGCCACCGAGCGTCTGGCCGCGATGCGTGGCGGGAATCCATAGCTCGAACACGAGGAACGCGAGACCTGCGATAACCCGCGTGATGATGGTAAATGCATCGACGCCGAAGGTCAGCCCCAGCAGCCGGTAATCGCCGTTGGGCAGCGGCACGGCAGCCGCGTGCAGCAGGAGGACCGCACCAGCGCCGAGCGAGAAATATGCCATGGCGATGAGGAACATGTCAATGGCCAAGGTCACCGCACGGTGCAGCAGTTTGGGCGAGGTGTTGATTGTGCCTCGGTCGATCTGCTCAAGCGGCGCGACGCGACTGAACAGCCGCGCCACAACCAGGCCGAGGACCGCGCCGAGCGTATTCGTCATCAGATCATTGACGTCGAACTGCCGGTAGGCGCAGGGGTACAGGTGCCAGAAGCCGGTCAGCTGCGAGAGCTCGATGGCCAATGACACGAGGAAACCTGCCGCAACCACGGCCCAGGCCTTCCAGCGCGCCCAACGGGCCAGCGCAAAACCGAGCGGCACAAACAGCACGACGTTCATCACCAGCTGCAGCAAGCCATACAGTCCGTCGGTGCGGATATCAGCAATGAAGCGCAGCGGGTTGAGCTGCGGGGCAACATGATGCACCGCGCAATAGCTTTCGGGATTATCCGGCATCGGGTACAGCGTGAACGCCACCAGCCCGAGCAGATACAGCACAACGAGATAGGCCGCCAGCACCGCGCCGAAACGCAGCCGGTGGTGGCGGTGATACATGCCGGCGAGAATCGGCAGCGTCAGCGCCGCCGAAACGAAAGGCCATGCGATAACCGCAATAATGAACGATGTGCTGAAATATCCCAGATAGGCGAGCATGCTCTCTTTTCTGTCCTGGATACTAAATGTATTGTCTTCGACAGGCCAATTCGACAGGCCAATTCGACAGGCCAAGATGGCGGCGTCGCTGCAGGTGAGCCCGCGGCGACGCTCAGTTGCTATTATCCGTGAGTAAAACGGCCAGTCAGTAGGGCTCAGTCGTCGCCAAGCGTCATGTGGACGCCGCCGACCAAGGCGCTGACCACGTTGTACAGCCAGGCGATAATCGTGGCGAGCAATGTGAATAGCACCACGCCGATAATCGAGAAAATCGTGACGACGCTCAGCACCGTGCCCAGCGAGAACACGTCGCCAAGATTGAAGCCGCCAGCATCCAGACCGGTCGACGACACGATCTGCGTCACCTGATCGAATACGCCCACCACATTGAGCAACAGCCAAACCAGCGCCGCCGCGACAATCTGAATGATTGCGCCGGCCACGCTTAGCAGGAAGGTGACTTTGGCCACGGACCACGCATCGACGTGGGTCAGCGACAGGCTCATGCGCCGGGCGCGCGGCGGGCGACGACCGGCACCAGCAGCAGGTTTCTTTGCGGACGGCGACGCGCTGGATGATGCAGCCGCCTTGGGAGATACAGCAGCAGGAGACGCTGCATAAGACGATGACGCAGCAGCAGAGCCGGACCCTGCCGGTGTATACGCCGGCTGGTTGGAGGCGGAGCGGGCCACGCGGGGCGCGTGCTCATGTCCGGCGTGAGATGAATCTGCCGACGACTGCGCCGCTGCCTCACGCTGATCGCCGGACTCGCTCGATTCCTCGGCGTGGGGCTGAATCAGCGGCGGGAGAGTGCCTGCCGGCTTGATGACATCCGGCTCGTTGCCTTCAAGATTCTCGCTCATCGTTTCTCCTTGTCACTGATGGCCTCAACCGTAATCCTAGGCTGAGGCTACCAGCGTTCTGGGACGATTACCGCTCATCCTACGCAGTCTGCACAGTTTCTCGCCACCGTTGTTTGTGTTGCGTTGCTACCGCGGGTCTCAGTCGTCCTGCGAATCCGCCGAGCCTTGAGAATCCGCCAAATCCGAAGCCTCCGGCGTCACCGGGGCAGCATCCGAATCATCATGGTCACCGGTCTGAGATGCAGCAGCTTCGGCCGCCGAACCCTCAGCCTGGGCATCAACCGCCTCGTCCTCGTCCTGCTCCTCGTTGCGGGCGATGGACAGAATCTCATCGCCCTTGTCAGGCTTGGCGAGCGTCACGCCCTGGGTGTTGCGCCCGGTGCGATTCACCTCATTGACATCCGAACGAATGACCTTGCCGGACTTCATGATGGCCATGACCTGATCAGTATCCGAAACAATCAGCGCGCCGACAAGCGAGCCGCGCCCTTCGGCCAGATTCAGCGCCTTGACGCCGTAGCCGTTGCGGCCCTGCAGGCGGTATTCGCTGATTGCGGTGCGCTTGGCGAAACCTTCGTTCGTGACCACGAGCAGATCCTGCTCGCTGGCGTCCGACACCACATCCATGGCAAGTAGCTCGTCGCCCTCGCGGAAGCGCATGCCCTGCACGCCGGCGGTCTGCCGGCCCATCGGACGAAGCTGCTGGTCGTCGGCGCGGAACTTGAGGCTCATGCCGAGCCTAGACACCAGAATGATATCGTCTTCGGCGTTGCACAGCGCGGCGCCGACCAGCTCATCAACAGGTTCGCCAGTCGCCTCGTCGGCCATCAGGCGCACGGCGATCAGGCCGCCCTGGCGCGGGGAGTCGTACTCGGAAAGCGCAGTCTTCTTGACCTTGCCCGAGCGCGTGGCGAGCACGAGATACTTGGCGACATCGTAGTTCGAGATGGAGAGCACGGTTTGGATGCTCTCGTCGGGGCCGAGCTGCAGCAGATTCGCCACATGCTGGCCCTTCGAGTCGCGCGAGCCTTCGGGCAGCTCGTAGGCCTTGATGCGGTAGACACGGCCGCGGTTGGTGAAGAACAGCAGCCAGTTATGCGTCGAGGTGAGGAAGAAGTGGTCGACCACATCATCCTCGCGCAGCTTGGCGCCCTTGATGCCCTTGCCGCCGCGATGCTGGGCGCGGTATTCGTCGGCCTTGGTGCGCTTGACGAAGCCGGAATGCGTGACCGTGACGACCACGTTCTCCTCGGCAATCAGGTCCTCGACGTTCATCTCGCCGGAGTACGGCAGGATCTTCGTGCGGCGCTCATCGCCGTAGCGCTCCACGATGTCATCCAGCTCGTCGCCGACGATCCGGCGCTGACGATCCGGATGCGCGAGAATATCGTCGTAATCGGCGATCTTGCGCATGAGATCCTCATGCTCGTCGAGGATCTTCTGGCGTTCCAGCGCTGCCAGACGGCGCAGCTGCATGGCCAGAATGGCGTCGGCCTGCACCTGATCGACATCGAGCAGCTCCATCAGCCCGGTGCGCGCGGTGTCCACATCGCGCGAGGCGCGAATAAGCGCAATGACCTCTTCGATCATGTCAAGGGCCTTCAGATAGCCCTGCAGGATATGGTCGCGTTCCTCGGCCTCGCGCTTGAGATACCTCGTCCGGCGTTCGATGACGTCCATCTGGTGGTTCACCCAATGGCGGATGAAGGCGTCGAGGCTCAGCGTGCGCGGCACGCCGTCGACCAGCGCGAGCATATTCGCGCCGAAGGTCTGCTGCAGCTGGGAGTGCTTGTACAGATTGTTGAGCACGACCTTGGGCACGGCGTCGCGCTTGAGCACGAGCACGAGTCGCTGGCCGGTGCGGCCCGAGGTCTCGTCACGCATATCGGCGATGCCCTGAATCTTGCCATCGCGCACCGCTTCACGGATGGAGACGACGAGTCGATCGGGGTTGACCTGGTAGGGCAGCTCCGTGACGACCAGGCACATGCGGCCCTTGATCTCCTCGGTGTTGACGACGGCACGCATGGTGATAAGCCCGCGGCCGGTGCGATAGGCCTGCTCGATGCCCTTATGGCCTAGAATCGTGGCGCCAGTAGGGAAATCAGGGCCTTTGATGCGCTGGATAAGCGCTTCGAGCAGCTCCTCGCGGCTGGCGTCGGGGTGGTCAAGCGCCCAGTGCACGCCTGCAGCGACCTCATGCATGTTATGCGGCGGGATGTTGGTGGCCATGCCCACGGCGATGCCGGATGAGCCGTTGACCAGCAGGTTCGGAAAACGGGCCGGCAGCACCGTCGGCTCCTGCGTCTTGCCATCGTAGTTCGGCACGAAATCGACCGTATCTTTGTCGATGTCGCGCACCATTTCCATGGCGAGCGGGGCCATGCGGCATTCGGTGTAACGCATGGCGGCAGCGCCGTCATCGCCCGGAGAGCCGAAATTGCCCTGCCCGTCAACCAGCATGTAGCGCATCGACCACGACTGGGCCATGCGCACGAGGGTGTCGTAGATCGCCGAATCGCCGTGCGGATGGTACTTGCCCATCACGTCGCCCACGACGCGCGAGCATTTGTTGTAGCCGCGATCGGGACGATAGCCACCGTCATACATCGCGTAGATCACGCGCCGGTGCACCGGCTTCATGCCGTCGCGCACGTCGGGCAGCGCGCGCTCGACGATGACGGACAGCGCATAGGCCAAATAGGAATCGCGCATTTCCTGCTGCACGTCCGTGTGCTTGATGCGTTCACCCTGCAGCAGGCCGTAGTCGGTGTCGTCGCTCTCCTGCGGGCTGAGCGGCTCCATCGAGCCGTCGGGATTCGCCTGCCCGTTCATGCCATCCGTGTTATCGGTTTCGTCTGCCACGATATTTCCCTTTGTTTAACTTCAATGCTGTTTAACGTGTATGTGTGCGGTGATTGCTGCGGTGGTGCAATGCCAAGTCGGGTATCTGCATGTATTTCCAGCGACCACTGCCAATGCCTTGATGTGGTTATGATGCGTCGTACCTTGCAGCTCGTAAGAACTGCTCGGGCGGCAGAATGGACGTGCCTCAATCCGCCGCCTACGCTCGGTTCATCGACGCTTAGGCGACCATTTATTTATATGCCTCGCGGTTCTTAAGAGCCGCTCGGGACAGCGGGTCCGCCGTGCACAGCACGCCGGACTTCTCCCGCTGTCTACGCAAGGTTCAGCGATGCTACGCATCGATGAACCTTGCGTCCCTTGCGTTGCGCTGAATGAACAGCCGCCTTGGCTCGACCTCGTCGCCCATCAGCATCGAGAAGGTCTCGTCGGCCTGCGCCGCGTCCTCGATGAGAATCTGTTTCAAGACCCGGTGCTCGGGATCCATGGTGGTCTCCCATAGCTCCTGGTAGCTCATCTCGCCCAAGCCCTTGTATCGCTGGATGCCCTCGCCCTTGGGCAGCTGGCGGCCAGAGGCCTTGCCCTCCTCAAGCACGCGGTCGCGCTCCTTGTCGGTATAGACAAAGTCGTGCGCGCCTTTGGTCCACTTGAGCCGGTAGAGCGGCGGCATGGCGACGTACACATAACCGGCCGTAATCATCGGGCGCATGTAGCGGAAGAAGAGCGTCAGGTTCAGCGTCGCGATATGCGCGCCGTCCACATCGGCGTCAGCCATGATGATGACCTTGTGGTAGCGCACTTTGCTCAGGTCGAATTCCTCGCCGTAGCCGCCGCCGACCGCCGTGATAAGCGATTCGATGGTCTCCGACTTGAGCATGCGATCGAAGGTCGCACGCTCGGTGTTGAGGATCTTGCCGCGCAAGGGCAGAATCGCCTGCGTGATCGGGTTGCGGCCCTGGATTGCAGAGCCGCCTGCCGAATCACCCTCGACGATGAACAGCTCGCATTCCTCGGGGTTGCTCGACTGGCAGTCCTTGAGCTTGTCCGGCATGCCGGCGGTCTCGAAGATGGACTTGCGCCGGGTGTTCTCACGCGCCTTCTTGGCGGCGAGACGGGCGCGGGAGGCTTCCATCGACTTCTGTATGATGTTCCTGGCCTCGCCCGGATGGGCGTCGAACCAGTCGCCGAGCCGCTCGGTCATGACGCGCTGCACGAAGGTCTTCGCCTCGGAATTGCCCAGCTTGGTCTTGGTCTGGCCCTCGAACTGCGGATTCGTGAGTTTGACGGAGACGACGGCGGTCAGGCCTTCGCGCACATCGTCGCCGGAGAGGTTCTCGTCCTTCTCCTTGAGCAGGCCCTTGTCACGCGCATAGCGGTTCACCAGCGAGGTAAGCGCCGCGCGGAAGCCCTCCTCGTGCGTGCCGCCCTCGGTTGTGGAGATGGTGTTAGCGAAGGTGTGCACAGCCTCGGAATACGCGGTGGTCCACTGCAGCGCGATCTCCGCCGAGATGCCGAGCTTCAGATCCTCGGACTCCAGATCGATCACGTCCTCCTCGATCGGTGTGGCCTTGCGCGACTTGACCAGATAATCGACGTAGTCCTTGATGCCGTTCATGTACTGGTACGTGATGGTCTGGTGCAGCTCTTCGAGGGCGTTGTCGCCATCGCCAGTGATTTCGTCGGAATCCGCATGACGCAAGTCGGTCAGCGAGATTTTCAGGCCTTTGTTGAGGAACGCCATCTGCTGGAAGCGCGAACGCAGCGTTTCGAAGTCGTAGACCGTCGTTTCGAAAATATCCGAATCAGCCCAGAAGGTGACCGTGGTGCCGGTGCTTTCGTCCTCGGTCATCGGCTCGCCTTTGGCCAGCGGCGCGATGGCATGCTGGTCCGCGAAGTCCTGACGCCAGTGGAAGCCCTGCTGGCGCACTTCGACGTTGATGCGGGTGGACAGCGCGTTGACCACGGAGATGCCCACGCCGTGCAGGCCGCCGGAGACCGCGTAGCCGCCACCGCCGAATTTGCCGCCCGCGTGCAGCTTGGTCAGCACGGTTTCCACGCCGGAAACGCCCTCGCCAGGCACCTCGTCGACTGGAATGCCACGGCCGTCGTCGGCGACGCGCACGCCGTTATCCGGCAGAATCGTCACCTCGATATGCGAGGCGTACCCGGCCAGAGCCTCGTCAACGGAGTTGTCGACAATCTCATAAACCAAGTGGTGCAAGCCGCGCGGACCGGTCGAGCCGATGTACATGCCAGGCCGGATACGCACGGCCTCCAGGCCTTCGAGCACGCGCAAATCGCTCGCGTCGTAATGCGCAGGGGAGAGCGAGTCGTCAAGCTGCCCGTGATCGTCGAGCGTGCCGCCTTCGCCAGCCGCATCGGCTGCTGCGTCAGCATCGCCTAGCACACCGTCACCTGCCGCATTGTCGTTCACCACACCATTAATGCGCGCGCTGTCACTGTCTTTGATATCACTGTGTTCGATGTCGTTATCGTCGATATCACCCTGGTCGGTGGTATTGTCTGCCACAACGGTTCCTTCCTGCATTTTCGCTTGCGTGAGAGGCTCAGACGCGGGCGATACGCTCTAGAACGCAAATAATGGGGCCTTCTAGGCGTTTACACATACTGCATGTGATTCTACTTGTCTCTAGGGACTTTGCGGCGTATGGCTATGCTAGCGCGAATAACGCCTACCGCCGCCCATACGGCCCCTGCCAAACGACTGCGCATGCGGCCCGGTGACCCGTATTTCGCTGATGTCCAAACCCTTGAGCCGCGTACGAATAGTCGCGCTCAGCTGCGGCATGAGATAGGTCAGCTGCGTAGCCCAGACCGTCGATTCCGCGCGTATCGTCAAAATGCCCTCAGCGAAGCCGACGACCTGCGAATGCTGCGCAACCCCTTGGCCTACCACCTGGTCCCAGTGATTGCGCAACTGTGCGATTTTAAGATTCGGCACCCAGCCGCCGCGATTGGCCAAAGCGCTGAGCACGCCGCCGAGCTTGTCCGGGTCGCGGCCGGGCTTGCCAAAGCTCTCCCAGGCGTCTTCCTCGCGCTGCCGTCTGTCGCGGAACACCCCGGCTCTGGCGGCGAAGCGGTCGAAGATCTCAGCGGGCAGTTTGCGCTGATCGAGATGCAGGGTCACCACGACTGGCGGCTTCATGCCTCGCCTCCGCCGCGCATGGCCTGCAGCTGTGCGATGAGCTGGTCGTTGCCGTCATGCGAATCTGCCTTGAGCTGCGCCACGTCGATGATATTGGCGGTTGTAGTGCCGTTGAAGGCCTCATTCCTATTCAGACCGACACTGCCCAAGCCCATACCAAAGTCGTTCAAATCCGGGATATCGCTGCGTGCAGCGACGGTGATGAACACTTGCTGCTGCGCGGCGGCGAAAGCGAGAATCTGCCCACGTCTCGTCTCATCAAGCTGTGCGAAGACATCGTCGAGAATCACGATAGGCGTCACGCCGCTCGTGCGCACGACGACCTCGAACAGCGCCATTTTGAGCGCCAGGGCCATCGTCCACATCTCGCCGTTCGACGCGAATTCGCGCGCAGGCATGCCCTCAAGCTCCAAGGCCATATCGTCGCGATGCGGGCCGATGAGATTAAGCCCTCGCGCGACTTCACCCGGGTAGATGCGCTGGAAATGCCTGCTGATGGCAGCAGGGGCGTCTCCAGTGGAGTCGCCAAGCACCTCGGCGAAGGACGGCTCGTAGACAAGCCGGGCTTTATGCGCAGTCTGGTGTTCGCTGTCGATAGCAGATTTGACTACAGCAGATTCGTCACCCGCAAGCCTGTCATAGATAGCAGCAAAGGGCTCGCTCAGCGAATCAATAATGCTGTTGCGATCGGCAGTGAGCGCAATGCCCGCCTCGATGAACTGCCCGGTCCAGATTTCCAGCCCGCTCAGCGCGGCATTCGTGTCGCCTTCGGCGCGTTCGAGCTGCTTGAGCAGAGCCGCACGCTGCTTGGCGATGCGGGTGCAGGTCTGCAGCCGGTTCATATAGCCTGGAATCAGCAATGCCCCAGCCTGATCCAGGAAGCGCCGCCGCATGGCCGGATCGCTGGTGACCAGCCGCTGATCCTCCGGAGTGAAGGAGACGCTGGGAATCCGGCCGACGATATCGCGCATATACAACGACGAACCGCCGTTGATTCTGGCCCGATTTGCTCCACGGGCGGCGATGGTCGCCTCGTAGGTCGTCGTATGGAGATGGTCATTCGCCTTGCCATCTGCCCTGGCAGCGTCATTGTCAGCACCCGCTCCGGCTGGCGCCTCGATGACGGCTGATTCGCCGACATTGGCCCTGATCGTCGCCGAGGTGAATCCGCGCTCGACCAACGGCAGCGCACTTGACGTCCGATGGCTCGATCCGGTCGACAGCACCTCGATGGCCTCAACGATATTCGTCTTGCCCAAGCCATTCGCGCCGTGCAGGATGTTAACGCCCGGGGCGAAATCGACAACGCAATGCTCCCACGACCGGAAATGGTCCAAAGCAAGGCGACTGATGTACACGGCGTTCTTTCTGCTGCTAAAGCGCTACAGGTTTCAGTTGTTGTAGCGCATGGGGACCAGGAGATAGCGGTAATCCATCGATTCGTCGGAATCCGCCTCCTGCTGGCCGTTGAACTCGACCGGCTTGACCGCTGTCATCATTTTCATGCGCACGAAGGGCTCGGTTATCGCGCTCAGGCCTTCGATCAGGTAGGCCGGGTTGAAGGCCACCGTGATCTCTTCGCCATCAAGATCGACATCGAGGATTTCCCGGGCCTGCGATTCGTCGGCGGAACCGGCGCTCAGCAGCAGCTCCTGGCCGTTGAACTCCATGCGGATTGGGGCGTTGCGCTCGGCTACCAGCGCAACGCGCTTGATGGCACCGATCAGCGCCTGCTTGTCGATAACAGCCTGCGTGGGGTACTCATCGGCGAACAGTCGGTCGATGGCCGGGAATTCGCCGTCGATAAGCTGCGAGGTCGAGACACGACCGGCGTTCTCGAAACCAAGCAACGACGGGCTTTCAGCATCAAAATCGATGACGACGTTCTGATGCTCATCCAAAGCGCGGGAGACATCGCGCAGCAGCGAACCACGCACCAGCGTGACGGTCTGCATATCGACGCTCTGCGGGGTCCAGGAGAAGCTGGAACGCGAGAGGCGGAAACGATCGGTCGACGTCATAACGACCTTGTCGCCGTCGAACTGGATGCGTACGCCGGTGAGCACCGGGCGGTTCTCCTCGCGCGAAACGGCGACGGTGGCCTGCGCAACGGCCTGCACGAAGGTCGGCGCGTCCACCTGGCCCAGCGTTGGAGGCACCGAAGGCAGGTCCGGGTATTCGCTCAGCGGCATGAGCTGCAGCGTAAAGGTGGACTTGCCGGAGGTGATGGTCAGCGAAGAATCCGAAGTTTCCAGCTGCGTCTTTTCCGCTGGAAGCGATTTGGTGATGTCAGCGAGCAGTTTGCCGACGACGAGCGCACTGCCGGGCTCCTCGATGCCAGCCTCGATATGGTGGCGTGCGGAGATCTCATAGTTGAATGCTGAAAACTGCAAGGTTCCCTCAACGGCTTCGAGACGTACGCCGCTGAGAATGGGTTGGGCTGGGCGAGCATCGATGATACGAGTCGTCCAGGCTACGGCGTCCGCCAGTGCAGCGGAATCGATTTCTACTTTCATACGCTCCTCGGTTCATCAAGCGATGGATTCATAACAGGTCTGTGGCTATTCTAGCGGGTTTCGATACGGCGGTTGTCGTTTGTGAGGCGGCAGGCGTTATCACGGTGGCGATGAACGTAAGAGAGGGAAGTAGTCGTCATAATAAGCACGGTGGATAGAGTGGATAAGTGCGTTGAGCTCAACTGCGGCATGCTTTTCAAGCCTTTGTGCTGGTGTGGATAACTTATGAGTTTATTGTGGATAAATGCCCGAGTTATCCACAGGTATCTCGTTGCATTTGGGTTATCCACAATCGAAAAGCAATCGTCCACGAGTTATCCACAGCAAAATAGGGTGTCGTCCACGACTTACTCGCAGGCTTTACGCACATTTGTGAATAAGGGTGTGGATAACTTTCTTTCGATATGGGCTGGTTTTCGGTGTGTCGCAAGGCTGCAAACCAAAATGCCGAAAACGCTTCGTGTACGCCATTCTCTCGAATGCACGCCAGCAATTCGTATGATTGTCGTGTACGCAGACACGGATATTGCTGTCATTTCCCAAAAAGTGCCGAAAAGAAACCGTGTGGTGACATATTCATGGCGCCCTGCATTGCAGTATATGAAATTTCCCGTGAAACCAGCGATTTAAAATCTGTAAGCGAACTGATAATCGCAGCTACACGGGAAATTACGAGTGATCAAGAGATGTGTTTTATGTGGATTAGGACTTGGTTGAGACCTCTGCCAGTGCGCGGTTGAGCAAATCTCGTATCGCCTCTGATCGCTTCATGTGCCGTACTTTGCGATACTGCTCAAGTTTGAGGTCGCTTTCCTGGTCGATTCGAACTTGAATGGTCTTTGAGGCGTGTACGGTTGCTGGTCGGCCAGCCTTTCGGCGGATTTTCGCATCCTGCGCGACCAGCTCATCAGGGTCGTAGCCACGTTCGGCTTCGGCTGCGTCAGCTTGAAGCAGCTTCGACTCCTCAGGTGTGAATGCATCAAGTTTCGCTATGGTGTAGCTCATATCTGCCTCCTTTGTGACAGCAGCTTGGCATACTGTGTGCGCATGCGCATCGCGTGAATCAAGGCTGATCCCTGACGGGTTTGCACGACGATGACTTCGAGCGGTATTCCCGCGGCGGTGAACCCCAAATACATCTCCTTGAGCGGCTCATCACGCATCAGCAGCACGCGAATCGGATGATGCACCACCCAGAGAGAATCCTCCGGGTCGATGCCGTGCTTCAGCGCCGATTCGACTATCAACATACAAATATTGTACTACAAAAATAACGAATGCATTCGCTCTATGGTGAATATGATGTTGCGAAAGAAAACCTAGTAAAGACAGCGGAAACTGGAACGTTCAGTCGTTGGAGTGCTGCTTGAGGCGCACCGTGAGCTCCATAACGTAGTTGTAGATCTCCTGCTTCTCCTGCATTTCGCCGGAGACACGGGTGTAGGCGTGCATGACGGTCGTGTGGTCGCGGCCGCCGAAGACCTCGCCGATGTCGACCAGGCTCATGCTCGTCATCTCGCGCGCGAGATACATGGCGACCTGACGCGCCAGCGCCACATTCTTGGTGCGGGCGCGGCCGACAAGGTCATCGAAGGTCAGGTGGAAGTACTTGGCCACCTGGCTGATGATGTCGGTGGGCTTGATTTCCACATTCGACGTGAAGAAGTCCTGCAGCGTCTGCTCGGCCAAGGCTCGCGACACCGGCTGATTGCTCAAGGAGGCGACCGCGGTGACGCGGGTGAGCGCGCCTTCGAGTTCGCGGATGTTCTCGGTGAAGCGCTCCGCGATGAGATCAAGGACGTCGTTGGGAATGTTGGAATGGCTCATTGAGGCCATCATGCGCAGAATCGCGATGCGCGTCTCCAAGTCCGGCGGCTTGATGTCGACTGTCAGGCCGGATTCGAAGCGGGAAATGAGCCGGGCCTCGAAGCCCTTGAGGTTCTTGGGTGCCACATCGGAGGCGATGACGATGCGTTTGTTCGCCTGATACAGCGCGTTGAAGGTATGGAAGAACTGTTCGAGCGTGGCCTCTTTGCCGCCGAGGAACTGGATGTCGTCGATGAGCAGCACGTCGACCTCGCGGTACCGGCGGTTGAAGTCGGCGATCTGCCCCTGGCTCTGGTTGGGGGTCTGCAGCGCCTCGATGAATTCGTTGGTGAATTCCTCGCTGGTGACGTAGCGAACTTTAACCGATTCGTCCTTGACCAGCGCGTAGTTCCCGATGGCGTTGAGCAAATGCGTTTTGCCCAGCCCGGAGCCGCCATAGATACATAAGGGGTTGAAGTCGCGCCCCGAGCCTTCCGCGACCGCCAGCGCGACAGTGCGCGCAAACCGGTTCGAATCACCCGGCACGAATGTGTCGAAGGTGGCGTTCTTGTTCAGATGGGTCTGCGGGTCAAGCGCCGCACGATGCTGATCGACGTGATACGACGGGTTGCCGGGCAGCTGCTGTCCGGTGTGGTCGTGCGTGCGTATGTCGCGCATGCCGTGCCTATCGTTGACAGTGTTGACAGTGTTGACGGAATTGACAGTGTTGGCGTCCGGCGTGGGTGAGGTCGGTCTGCCGCCTTGCTCGCCTGGCGTCGGTATGGGGTAGTCGGCGGCTGCCGAAGTGTCGAATGTCGGCTGCGATGACGCTGCTGCCGCTGCCGCTGGCGAGTGGCTGGCATAGGAATCGTAGTCATGCCGGATGCCGGTATGCGTATCGTCCGGAATTGCAGAGACGTGGCCAGCAGAGTGGTCAGCGCTGCGGTGCTCGGAAGTCGTGGCCTGGGAAGGCTGCGTCGGTGCAGGCTGCCCTTCGTTGGGCGATGCCGTGGCAGCCGATGCTGGCGCAGGCTCGCTGGGCGGGACGATTTTGAACGCCGGGAACATGTGCTGCCCGGAAACCATATGCAGGGCGGCGAGCAACGGTTCATTCAGATCGTTTTGCAATGCCTGCTGCGTGGAGCTGTTGGCCACGCATAGCACGATGGTGGTGCCGAAGACGGCCTCGGGAATCACGCCTTCAAGCCAACCTCTGTCACGAGGCGTGAGCGAAGCATTGTGACCCAGCACAGCTAGGGCGTCAGCCCATATGCGCGCGGCCTGGGAGGCCGGGTCGTTCTGCTCGTCCGCCATAGCGACCCTCCTTACCGTGTTACCGTGCGCTGCTGTCCGTCGATTGGCGTTAACCCTTAAGATTTTGCGCTAACCCTAAATAATAAATACAAGCGTTATGTTTACTCCGAATGTCGGAAGTTATCCACAGCCTTGCGTGTTGCAAACGCTCGAATGTGAATAACATCGATGTTATTTGTGGATAAGTGCGGCCGTGATGTGCCGGTGCGGATAGGCTGAATTACGCCGTTTTATGGTTACCTCACGTTCACTTCATGTTCATTCGCAAGCCTTGCCAATCGACGCAAATGTGAAAAATCTCGCTATATTTTGACGAAAGGTCGGGGGTGAGAGTACCTTGGTAGAGCTTGACTCATGAGGAGCCATACTTTTGCATGGCTGAAAACCGGGAGCTTATTTATGAAGAGGACATTCCAACCGAACAACCGTCGTCGCCACATGAAGCACGGATTCCGTGCCCGCATGCGCACACGCTCCGGCCGCGCGCTGATCAACCGTCGCCGTGGCAAGGGCCGCAAGTCCCTTTCCGCCTGAACCCTGACGGCGTACAGGACGTGGAGCGACTGAAAAGCCACAGTGACTTCGTCACCGTGCTCAAACGTCGCCGAAAAGTCGTCGCAAACGATATCGTCGTGCATTATCTGATGCGCGGCGATACTGCATCTTTGAACCATGTGGAGCATGCGAAAAGCGTAGGGCTTGCGGACAATTCAGGTGATGGTGTCGCGTCGAGCCGGCGGCTTGGGCTTGCCGTCTCAAAAGCGGTGGGCAATGCCGTGATGCGCAATGCCGTGAAGCGGCGATTCCGCGTCCTGGCGCGTACGCACGAGAGCAAGCTGCCGCCTGATTGCGATATCGTCATGCGTGCGAAGCCCAGTGCGGCTTCGGCTTCCTATCAGGCGCTTGATGCGCAGGTGTCGAGGCTGTTTCACGACATCAGCGCGAAAGTGAAGGCGAAGTCTGGAACGGCTTCGGCTACCGGCGCGAAAACCGGGAACGCTTCGGCAGGAGATCGCTTATGACCTCGCGCCTGGCTCAGGCCTGTCTGAACTCCATTCGCTGGTATCAGCGTACGATCTCCGCGAACACGGCACCGCATTGCCGGTACTATCCAACTTGCTCCATGTATGCTTATCAGGCGATTGAGCGCTATGGCGTGCTGCGTGGAGGATTGCTTGCTGCGCTGCGCTTGCTGCGCTGCCGCCCTTGGAGCCGAGGCGGAATCGACGATGTTCCGCAGCGCTACTCCGTATTCTATCGATTTTCATGGTCCAAGGCCCATGAAGAACCGCGTTTGACGCCACTGGCCAACGAGTCATAAGGAGACGGCCACACCATGTTTAGTACCATGAATCCAGATAAATTCCTCTTGGACAGCGGTTTCTTCGGCTGGGTGTACAAGATTCTGACCCCGATCGAATGGCTTATGTCACAGATCATGGTCCTGTTCCACAGGTTCCTCGTGCTGCTCGGCATGCCATCCGAGGGTGCCTCGTGGATTCTGTCCATCGTGTTTCTGGTGCTGGTGGTCCATGCCTGCATACTGCCGATTTTCGTTCGGCAGATCAAGTCGATGCGCAAGATGCAGGCGCTGCAGCCCCAGATGAAGCACATCCAGAACAAGTACAAGGGCAAGAAGGATCCGGCGAGCCGCGAGGCGCTGAGCCGCGAGATGTCCAAGCTCTACCAGGACAATGGCGCGAATCCGGCCGGATCGTGCCTGCCGATGCTCATTCAGGGCCCGGTGTTCATGTGCATGTTCTATATGCTGTCGGCGATTCAGTATATCGCCAACGGCGTGCGTAAGCCGCTCGGCGCCTTCGATAAGGCCACCGCGGCAGACTTTGCCCACACGAGCTTCCTCGGCGTCAAGATCACGAACAACTTCGGCATGGCCGCGACCTCCGGCAAGATCGTCATCGGCATCTTCGTCGCCCTGATGTGCGCGGCGATGTGGTTCATGCAGTTCAACAACATGCGCAAGAACCTGCCGCGTGAGCAGATGGAGGGCCAGCAGTACAAGATGCAGCAGGCCATGACTTGGGTCTTCCCGATCATGTACATCTTCTCAGGCTTCACCATGCCCTTTGCCGTGCTGATTTACTGGCTGACCAACAACATAGCCAACATGCTTCGCTCGCTGTGGCAGGTCTACACCTTCCCGACTCCTGGGTCTCCTGCGGCCGAGGAGAAGAAGGTACGTGACCATGCGCGTGAGAACGCGCGCAGGAAGCGTGCCGGCGAAATCTCGCTTGAGGAACAGGAGCTGGTCCAGGCCAAGGAGCAGGCCGAGCATCGCGAAGATCAGGGATTCCAGCGCCAGCAGCCCAAGCGCAAGAAGCGCAAGAAGTAGACTGTGCTGACTGCCTGATTGGGCATAGCGGGGCGGGTCCGGGCCACAGCGAGACGGGCATAGCGCGGCCGGGTAGAACTTGGTGTGGCTACTGGTTTTGCTGGTGGTGCTGGTGTTGCACGTACGTTTGTTTCGGTGTTTCACGTGAAACCGCCCGCAATCGGTAGTCGGCAGGCGCATCGCAGAGCTTCCGCGAGTACACTGGACAACCAGAAACTTGTCAGCCACAATGGCATACATAACGCATAACGGGACACATAAGGGCATATAAAGGAGTTCATATGGCTCAGGAAGAATCGAAGACGATCGAGCAGCTCAGCCAAGAGGCCGATATCGCCGCCGACTACCTCGAGGGTCTGCTTGACATCGCCGATTACGATGGGGACATCGAATTGGGCGTGCGCAACAACCGTCCTACGGTGCAAATCGTGGCCGATGACAGCGATGACATCAAGCATCTGATTGGGCACAACGGCGAAGTCGTGGACGCGCTGCAGCAGCTCGCCCGACTTGCTGTCCAGCAGAAGACCGGTGATCGCTCGCATCTGATTCTTGATGTCGATGGCTATCTCAAGCGTAAGCGCCAGCATCTGCGCGATCTCGCGCTTGATGCCATTGACGAGGCGAGGGAGACCGGCGACGCCGTCGACCTCAGGCCTATGAACTCCTTCGAGCGCAAGGTCGTGCATGACCTCGTGCGCGAGGAGGGATTCAAATCGCGTTCGCATGGCGAGGAACCGCATCGCTATGTCAGCATCTATCTGCGTGCCTCGGATCAGGATCTTGCGGATGATGAAGATGCGGATGATGAAGTCGTTGATGGAGCGGTTGTTGATGGAGTAGCTGGGACGACTGACGAGGCTGAAACGACCGATCTGAATGTTGTTGCGGATGAGGAAACGGATGAGATTGTCGAGGCCGATGAGGCTGACGATATCGACGAGGCTGAAGCTGTGACTGAGGATAGTGCCGATACGGAAGCTGAAGCGTAAGTAAGACTGCACTTGCATGGTTGAATCGGTTGGGCTGCAATTGGTCGGGCTGTAATCGCGCAGAATCAGGCGGGGCTGTTGTACTGATTCGGGCTGTTGCTCATCTGCTGGTGCATGTGTGGTGATGCACGTCTGATAGTACGGTGTGTGGTTGGCTGATGCGTGGTTGCGGCGTCTCAAGGTCTGTCATGTTGTGTTTGGCTTCTGACAACTAGGCCTTGCGGTGCCGTGGTTCCTGTCGTTTTGGCCTCTATTTGTTCGGGTTGTTGTGGTGACTGCAGGTTGTGCGGTGAGGCTTATGCATGGAATGGCAGTCTGGCGACTTTCGGTTTTCCTGGCAAAATTATGATTCGAGATGTATTTAGCTAGCTACTCGAACAAGACAGTCGTAAGGTCACGACAGTGATGGCGACTGTGCTGTTACTTCCTCGGTCTTTTACTGCCTGTGTTTGCACCCACTTGGTTTTCATTCCTTCGAAGATTGGTAGTGTTTTACACAAACACAATATCTATATGTATGTGTATTCTCTTCGCGCTACGAGGCATGGTGATTGGTCAGTAAGGTTTGCTGAAATTATTGTGATGGAATTGCTTATGATACTTAGCTTGATTTTGGTGCTCAGTCTGATTTCGTTGAATACTGTGAAGTATGATTATCATGTTTTGCTGAAACTTATATTGTTTACGTATCGTTGTGTTGCTGCACCACGGTATCGTGATGCCACATTATTGTGATGCCACGATATAGCGATGTTGTTGTGTTGCTGCGTGACATGGGACTCGAGTATTGCACCTGCTGATAAGTAGGATGTGAGTAGTGTGGCTGTGGTTTGATAGATGACAGAGTTTGTTGTGATAGAGGAGCAATGCATATGGAGTATGAGGTGAAAACGGATTCTGAAATAGAGGAATCGGGTATCGCGCAGCAGGTTTTGGGTGATGCCTTCGCCCCTTGCCAAATGTTTCACGTGAAACTTTCTGAGGAGGGAGAGCTCCGCGGACTGATAGGTCCTCGTGATGTCGACATCATTTGGGAGCGACATATCCTGAATTCTGCGGCTATCGTGCCGTTTATCACACAGGCGACAGCAGGGCAGCGGTACAAGACGGTTGCTGATGTCGGGAGTGGCGGTGGTTTTCCAGGGCTGGTTACTGCTGCGTGCCTTCCTGATCACGAATTTACTCTTATTGAGCCTATGGAGCGGCGGTGCGAATGGTTGAATGAATGCGTAGCGCTCATGGGGCTTCACAATGTTCATGTACTGCGTTCTCGTTCTGAGGACATCATCGTGCAAATGAAGAAGGATCGCACGATTCATCCCTTTGCAGTAGTCACCTGTCGAGCTGTGGCACCCATGCGTAAGCTCAGCGCCTGGACTTTGCCGTTGCTGAAACCGCAAGGTCAGCTCATTGCCCTTAAGGGCAAATCGGCGCAGGAAGAAATCGAAAGGGGTGCTGCA
The DNA here is from genome assembly GCF_022655035.1 of Bifidobacterium tibiigranuli. Classification (GTDB taxonomy): domain Bacteria; phylum Actinomycetota; class Actinomycetes; order Actinomycetales; family Bifidobacteriaceae; genus Bifidobacterium; species Bifidobacterium tibiigranuli_A. Next base: position 63,156 of record NZ_JALCUA010000003.1, read on the forward strand.
TCGATAGCAAAAGCACATGGATTGCACCCTTATGTTGTGGAGGCAGCAGTGGCTCCTGGCTTAGAACCCACACACGTTGTGATAGTCGATAAGCGATAGTGCGTTTGGCTAATCGCTGTACATGATATTGTGTGCTTTGCAGTGCTCAACGATGATTGACACTGTGCGTTACCGCTGATAGTACATTGCACATATTTCATGCGGTTGTGATGTGTTTGCGGTTACAGTTGAACCCGCAGCCTTTCTCTACTGTGCTGATTTCCTACCGTGTTGATTCAAAATTTTAAAACATGATGGTACAACGTGTGTGCTGGTGAATGCATGCCTTATCGATACGGTATGCAAATATGAGACAGTGCTCTGATGTAATGCAGCATCATCTAGGTTTTTAAGGCGAATCGAAATGGTATTGCCGTCTTCTTGTCTTTATATGTCATCGAAATGCTAATGGCACAATGCGGTTGGTGTAATTGTTGCCGGAGTCAGTGGTTTGCTCACAGTTATGAATTATGCTTTCTTGAGGCATAGTTATAGGTGTCATTGGCATGCTTTAGATTTTTCTGAGTCATCAAGGTTGCAGGCATACGTGTATTAGTTGGTTCTAGCCATAGGCAAAACAAGACTTCAAAACAGCAATGTATGCGCGTATTTCTTTCAAAGTCTAGTTCGACGGCGAATATGTAAGGCTATATTGTCAGACCATCGTAGGGATTGTCGTCAGACATTGCGCGTGTAAACGCACAGAGTTCAAACAGATGCACTAACAATGAGTCCACGGAAATGTTTCACGTGAAACATTGATATAGCGGTGTATAAAAATAGTTATCCACATTCAAACACTAACGTAAAAGTTGTCCACAATGAATGTGGACAACCAAAGAATTCAGAGAAACGTTGTAATTATTGAGCATTGAGCTCCGAATGATAGTGTTATGCACAGCATAGGGATTATTTATCCACAGTTATCCACATTTGTTAACATGTCGCGAACACGTCAATCTGTCCACCCGCATGACGAAACTGGAACAACTGTCATATTGTAGATAGGTGCATCAACGGATGATAAATGACTGAACAGCATCGAGAAGGAGAAACGTTGCCATGGAATCTGCCGCAGATACGATCAAGCGCATTTTTGGCGATTCACAACGTTCTCTTGGCGCGGAGATGTCTGAAACGACGTCGCGCTACGAACGACTTCGTAATGCGAGTTTCCCTCAGCCTGCGTCGACTCGGTTCATCGCGGTTGCCAATCAAAAAGGCGGCGTAGGCAAGACCTCAACGACAGTCAATATAGCAGCGGCCTTGGCACAAGCCGGTTCACACGTGCTCGTCATCGACATGGATCCTCAGGGCAATGCATCGACAGCGTTCGGAATACGACACAGTTCCGGAGATTCTTCAGTCTACGACGTTTTGGAAGGTCGACTTGATATATCTGAGGTGAAGCAACCCTGCGAAGCCTTTGATGGTTTGGAAGTCGTGCCGTCATCCATTGATCTCAGCGGAGCGGAACTTGAAGTGGCCAGCATGGAGGAGAGAACCTACCTGCTGAAACATGCTTTGGAGCGTTTTCTTGCACGGAGTGACGAGCATTTCGATTATGTTTTTGTAGACTGTCCACCGAGCCTTGGATTGCTGGTCATCAACGCCATGTGCGCGGTGAACGAGATGCTGATTCCCATCCAAGCGGAATATTATGCATTGGAAGGCTTGGGACAATTAATCAATACTATCGGCCTCGTGCAGGAGCACTATAATCCCGATCTGCTGGTTTCAACGATGCTCGTTACCATGTTTGACCGAAGAACCTTGCTGAGTCGTGAAGTATTCGAGGAAGTCAAAAAGCATTATCCCAATATTGTTTTGGAGACAACCATCCCGAGAACAGTGAAGATATCCGAAGCACCAAGTTTTGGGCAAACGGTTATCGGATATGATCCACGGGGAATCGGGGCTGTGGCCTACGTGGAGGCGGCTCTTGAAATCGCGCGGCGGTCGCCGTCGGTTCTGGCCGCAATTGAGTCGAAGCAAGGAGAACACTGATTATGGCACGGAAATCACGGTTGGGCAAAGGGCTGGGCGCGCTGTTCCCTGATCTTCCCGGTGAAACTCCGACTGCTGCAACAGCAGAATCGCGAAACAACACGGTAATGACCACGCCGAAGGATTCGGCAACGTCGGGAGACGAATCAGCGGTCCCTACTCCTTCCACGACGAAAAAGAGCAAACAGGATATTACGGCAAAGGAAGCTGCTAAAAAATCGACAGCTAATAGTGATTCTGCTAAAGCCCATCGTGAGACTAAAAAGCCTTTGTCTCCATTAATAGGCAAGAATGAGGAAGTGCAGCAGACACTTGCTTCAGCAACGAATGTTTCACGTGAAACATCGAGAACGAAGAAAAAAAAGAGAGCGAGCATACCTACGCTTCATGAGATGACTCATCCGAGCGATATGTTCTTTGGGACCGACTCTGGCAAGCCATACATTCCAGCTGTATCTGACAATCACGAGCAGAATCATGCAGGAACGGCCGCGACTTCCAAACCAGCTGCTTCCACTACGAGCGCGCCAAAAACATCGTCTGCTGTCGAAAGCACTGGCGCTGGCAAGAAACTGCATGAAAGCTCCGTTGAACTTGCCCCTGTTCATGGCGGATATCTTGCCGAATTGAGGCTGTCTGATGTAGGACCCAATATCCATCAGCCGCGTACGGTGTTCGATGAGGATGAGCTGAAGGAACTTGCCGATTCCATCACAGAGGTCGGTGTGCTGCAGCCTATTGTCGTGCGCAAGCGCCCCGAGGACCAGATTGCCGCTTTCCACGCCTCTCAGAAGGCGAAAGCACAGTCGCAATCACAAAGCTCAGCATCAGCTAATGAGCGCAATGGCAATGCTGAATCCACGGCAGTGGCCCATCGTCGGGTTCAGGATTCGCTATCGTCCATTATCGGCACGCCGGCGCAGGACCGTTTGGACAGCGAATACGAGCTGATTATGGGTGAGCGCCGGTGGCGCGCCTCGCAAATGGCCGGACTCGATACGATACCGGCTATTGTGAAAACCACGGCGGATGACGACATGCTCCGTGATGCGCTGTTGGAGAATCTGCACCGCGTCAACCTCAATCCTTTGGAAGAGGCTGCGGCATACCAGCAGATGATCAAGGAATTTGGGTTGACTCAGGCTGAGTTGTCGCATTCGATTTCAAAATCGCGACCGCAGATAGCCAATACGCTTCGGTTGCTGAATCTTCCGGGGTCAGTGCAGAAGCGAGTAGCCGCCGGCGTGCTTTCCGCAGGCCATGCGCGTGCGCTGCTGGGGCTTTCGACTACTGAGGATATGGATAAGCTCGCGACGCGAATCATCGCAGAAGGCTTGTCCGTGCGCAGCACCGAAGAAATCGTAGCGCTGAAAACCTTAGGCGAAGAGCAGCCTAAGAAGACAAAGCAAATGCGTAACAACCCATGGGCTGATTCGCCGATTCAGCACAATTTGGAGAATCATTTTGATACCAAAGTCGCCATCAAAGGCAATCAGAAACATGGCAGAATCGAAATCGTGTTCTCTTCGCCTGAGGACATGGATCGTATCGTCAGTCTGCTGATGCCGGGCAATGCCTCATCCATCTCCACCACCAACGAATCGGGCTGGGTGTAAGGCGAAGCCAACGCTGATCGTGGTGCGTAGAGAGTAGCGTGTAGTTCCAACTATGTTCTACATAAACGTATTTACGCTATGGCGATACGACTATATGCAGCAATGATAAAGAATGGGGCTGCGAACGAATGTTTTCGTTCGCAGCCCCATTCTTTATCGCACATGCCTACTGAATCCTGCGTCGTAGGCGCCTAGCATCGTATCGGTACTCAACCGGCAGCACAACCAGCAATGACCGTTATTCCGGCATCACGCGCTGAGTTCGGTCAGGTACGCCTGCGCATCGAGCGCGGCGCGGCAGCCCATGCCAGCGGCGGAGATGGCCTGACGGTACACGCTGTCGACGCAATCGCCTGCTGCAAAGACTCCGGGCAGCGAAGTGCGCGTGGAGTCACCATCAGTGGTGATGTAGCCATGCTCATCGAGCGCCAGAGCGCCGTTGAGGAACGCGGTGGTGGGATTATGCCCGATGGCAACAAAGACGCCGTTAGCGGGGATCGTCGTAGTTTCGCCGGTGGTGACGTTCTTCACCGTGACCGATTCGGCTTCCTTGTCGTTGCCGTTGACCTGCTCGACGACGGAATCAAGCACGAAGGAGATCTTGCTATTGGCCTTGGCGCGGTCGACCATGATCTTGGAGGCACGGAACTCGCCACGGCGATGAATCAGCGTGACCGAGGAGCCAAAACGAGTGAGGAAGTCGGCGTCCTGGAAGGCGCTGTCGCCGCCGCCAACCACGACGATGGGCTTATCACGGAAGAAGAAGCCGTCGCACGTGGCACAATAGGAGACGCCGCGGCCTGAATACTCGACCTCGCCGGGCACCCCCAGCTTCCTGAAATCGGAGCCGGTGGTGACGAGCACCGCGCGGGCCTGATAGGTGTCGCCGCCGTCGCAGGTGACGCTTTTCACGCCCGCCGTCAGATCGACGGATACGACGTCATCAAAGACGATCTCCGCACCGAATTTCTCGGCCTGATGCTGCATCGCATCCATGAGATCCGGCCCGAGAATGCCGTCCGGGAAGCCCGGATAGTTCTCCACTTCGGTCGTGTTCACCAGCTGGCCGCCGGGGGTTATGGCTCCGGCGATAACCAAGGGCTGGTAGCCGGCGCGGGCGAGGTAAATCGCAGCCGTATAGCCGGCAGGGCCGGAACCGATAATCACTGCGTCGCGTATGTTTTCAGTCATGGGCACCACGGTACCATCACCGGTGCTTGCAACTGAGCCTTGAGCGCAATGGAATGGTAATGCCTAAGGCTTGGCTCAGCGACCCTCACAGCCCTCAGCGATGCGGCTGAGCGCGATCCTGGCGCAACACCGACTCTACAAGCTGCGAATACAGGTCGGCCAGGTCGTAGCCGGCGGCGACCGCAGCCTGCGGCAGCAGCGAGGTGTCGGTCATGCCCGGGGTGACATTCGACTCGAGGAACTGCGGGATGCCATCGGCGTCCACAATGAAGTCAGTGCGCGAGAGGTCACGCAGGCTTAGCGTCCTGTGCGCGGCCAAGGCGGCATCCTGCGTGGCTTTGAGCACTGCGGCGGGAAGGCGCGCGGGCACATAGAAGTCCGTGGGGCCAGGGGTGTAGCGGGCGTCGTAGTCGTACGTGCCGTTCGGCGTCACGATTTCCAGCGGCGGCAGCACCAGCGGCTCGCCATCGATATCCAGCACTGAGACGGATACTTCGGTGCCGCTGATGGCCCGCTCGACCAGCGCGACCTCGCCGTAGGCGAAGCAGCTGACCATAGCCTGCGGCAGCTGCTTCGCATCGGTCACGAGCGTGCAGCCGAGCGCGGAGCCGCCCATCGTAGGCTTGATGAACAGCGGCAGGCCGAGCGAATCGACCAGCAGATCGATGACCTTGCCCACGCCCAGCTCGCGGAACATCGATTCGGGCAGCGTAACGGAGTGCGAAGTGCTCAATCCCGCGAGCTTGCGCACGACGTTCTTCGCGATGGGCTTGCTCCACGCGGTGCGTGAGGCCTTGGCCCGCGAGCCGATGTAGGGCAGCCCTTCCATTTCGAGGATGTCGCGAATCGAGCCGTCCTCGCCGTTGGCTCCATGCAGCAACGGCCAGACGATATCAGGGCGTGTGGCGGGGTCAGAGAGATACTGCAGCAGCTCGCTGTCCATGTCGTGGTAGCGCACCTGCCAGCCGGCGTCCTCCAGGAAGCCGCCGACGCGATGGCCGGAGCTGATCGAGATATCGCGCTCGTGGCTCAGGCCTCCGCAGATGATCAGCACCGAGGTTTCGTTGCGCGGCCGCAGGGTGACCGAAGCCTTGCCGGCAGCCTTGCCTGTGCTGGTGCCGGTTTTGCCTGCCGCAACCTGCCCGGCATGTGCCTCGCCCTCGTCGCCGAGGGAATCAGAATCCGCTGTCGCTTCGCTGGGGGGATTGTCCTTGATCGTTGCCATGACATTCGCCTTTCTTGCAATGGTGCAATGTATTCGTTGCTGCCTGTTTTCGTTATGAGTCTGAAAGGATTGCGTGCGAGGCGAGTCGAGTATCGCACCGCCAAAGCCGCACGCAATCGCGCTGCTACGGTCTACTGCACCTGCGGGCCGGGGTATTCGGGGTCGCGCGGGTCGGCATCGGGCACGCCGCCGGTGCCGAAGAGCTCGGTCGTCTCGCGCTCGGCGTCGATGACGCTGGCGAGGCGGCGGATGCCCTCGTGAATGCGGTCAGGCGTGGGGTAGCAGAAGGACAGCCGCATATGGTCGCGGCCTTCGCCGTTATTGTAGAAGCCGGTTCCGGCCACGTAGGCGACCTTGGCGGTGACGGCGCGTGGCAGCATCGCGCGCGAATCGAGGCCTTCGGGGATCTTGAGCCAGATGTAGAAGCCGCCCTTGGGCTTGTTCCACGAACAGTAGGGCAGATACTCGTGCAGCGCGGCGTCCATCGTATCGCAGCGCTTCTTGTACATGCCGCGGTAGTCGTTGATCTGCTTCTTCCAATCGAAGTTGTCCAGATACGTGGCGATGGTGAACTGGCTCATATTCGGCGGGCACAGCACCGAGGCCTCGTTGGCCAGCACGAGCTTCTGGCGAATGCCGGGGGGCGCGACCATCCAGGCGATGCGCATGCCCGGGGCGATGATCTTCGAGAAGCTTGAGAGGTACACGACGTTCTGATTGTCCATCGAACGCATCGCAGGGTAGGTCTGCCCGTCGAAGCCGAGCAGACCGTAGGGATTGTCCTCGACGATGAGCACATGGTATTTGCGGGCGATTTCGAGGACGCGCGGGCGCCGCTCGACGCTCAGCGTCACGCCAGCCGGATTGTGGAAGTTCGGCACGGTGTAGAGGAACTTGACCTTCTTGCCCAGCTTGCGCTGCTCGACGATGGTCTGTTCGAGGGACTCGGGGATGAGCCCGTTTTCGTCAAGCATGACGTTGACGACCTCGACCTGGAAGGACTGGAACGCGCCGAGCGCGCCAACGTAATTCGGCGCCTCGGAAAGCACGACGTCGCCCGGGTCGCACATGATGCGCGTGATGAGGTCAAGCGCGTTCTGCGAGCCGTTGGTGATGACCACGTCGTCGGGCTGCGCGTCAGTGATGCCCTCAAGCTCCATGATCTGCAGCACATCCTCGCGCAGGTGCGGGTCGCCTTGGGCGGAGCCATACTGCCAGGCCACATCGCCCTTCTCGACCATCATCTTGGCGATGAGCTCGGAGAGCTCCTTGAACGGCATGTATTCGAGGTAGGGCATGCCACCGGCGAGCGAAACCACTTCCGGCCTCGATGCCACGGCGAACAACGCTCGGATCTCGGAGGCTCGCATGGCCTCCGCGCGGGCGGCATACGAGCCGTACCAAGGGTCGTTCCTGATGACCTTCGAGGATGGAGGAGTGTCGGTTTCGGACATGCTAGAGCCTTTCTTCACGATGCGCGCACGACGTGTCGAAGTCGTGATCCGCGAGAAGGCATGCTGGCCGTGCGTGCTAGGCATGGCCAGCTATCTCGCGGAATTCAACGTATAGAGAAACTCTAGTCGACCGGGTGTAACTGTCACCAGTCGCGTGAGAAATGTCACGACTTCGACACGCGAGCGGGCGTGCGGTGGCGGTGCTGGGTGGCGGTGCAGCTTAGCCATGCCGGGCATCGGGTAGGATGCCGTGATATGAGAATTCGCTCCATCGAGGCCGCCGATGATGCGGCCGTCGCCGCGATCGTCCGGACCAGTCTGCATGCGGCAGGACTCGACATTCCGGGGACCGCGTATTTCGACCCGCAGCTCGACCGGCTCGCCGAATACTATGGCGCGCAGGAGAACCGGCATTACTGGGTGGCCGAGGAAGACAGCCGGGTCGTCGGCGGCGTGGGTATTGCGCCCGTTGCGGGGGCAGAAGGCGTCTGCGAGCTGCAGAAGCTGTATGTCGATGCCGCGTACCGGGGCCGCGGCTATTCCAAGGCGCTGATCGACACGGCGCTGCCCTTCGCTGCACAGTATTTTGACCGCTGCTACCTTGAGACGCATAGCGTGCTTGGGGTCGCTGGAGAACTATATCGCAGTTACGGCTTTGCGTTCCTGGACGGTCCGCTGCCCGGCGGCGAGCACGGTGCCATGAACCGCTGGGCCATCAAAGATCTGGGTGATTTGCGCGTATAACGAGGCTTAGCGTCAGTTTTGTAGTGCTAGCCCCCGTCCAAGCAGCGTCCAACGGTTAGAAGAGCTGCACGGAATCGATGTAGAGCTGATTGCCGGGTAGGCTGTCGGCAGGGACCCAGAGCAGGAAGTCCTGCGCGTTGACTGGCTTGGTGAACTTCACGTTCGTGGTGCCGCTGGCGTCGAAGGAGAACTGGGCGACCTGCTGGCCCTGCGTGGGATTGTTGGCGGTGTTGGCACGCAGGTACGCGGTGCCGCCCGAGGAGCGGATCTTGATGACAAAACGGTAGGCGTTCTGCGGCTGGCTCAGATGCATGTAGTAAGCGTATCCGCGCTGCCCGCCGGGGTTGGTGAGGAACTCCTGCTTGTCGATGTCGAAGGGCGTGCTGTTTAGCGGCACCTTGGGTGCGGGTACCTGCCCAACGTTCCTGTCAGCGGTGATGATGCTGGGCTGGGCCGGCTTCTTCGCGGCTTCAGGGGCGTTCGTGGTGGCTTTGGGTGTGGTCTTGGGGCTGGCCGCGTCCTTGCCGGCACCGGCGCTGGCCTTGTTATCAGGGCTGCCGGTGTTGCCGCCGAAGGGCACATCGTTGAGATTGGTGGTGGGCCATTGGTTCGTCTGGGAGCCGCCGACGGCGGAGGAGCCGTGATTGAGCAGTCCGTGCATCGCTAGGCCGAGCGCGGTAATGACGATGACGGCCACAGCCACGATGGCGACGACCTTGGTCGTAATCTTGCCGAACAACGGTGCGTCGGCGATGTCTTCGTCATCGCCTGCGGAGGGTTTCGGCGAATTCGGCTGAACCGTCGGGTTCGCAGCTCCTGCCACGCCAGCCGCAGGATTGGCCGATTGCTCGGTGCCATAAGAGTGAGTGCCATGAGCATGAGCGGCAGGCGTGAAGCTCGGCGGCAGCGCGGCCGCCTCCCGCTGGGCCTGCTCGGCTGCAAGCGCGCGCTGGGACTCGGCTCCCGGGGCGAGCGCGTGGCCGTCGCTGTCGATGACGGGAATGCGTCCGGTCGCCTCGAAGGAACCGGTTGCCGGGCTTTCCTCGAAGCCCACGGGGTTCACCATCTGCGTGGAGAAGTCGAACTGCATGGGCCCGGTGCCGGTGCTGTCGCCCTGCTCCGCGTTGAAATCGAAGTTCGAGAACAGCGTGCCATAATCCGGTTCGTCCGGGGCGATGATTTCGGCCATCTCGCTGGCCGCCACGTCGCGGAAATCGGGCACGTCGCCGAGCTGTGCATCGGCTGCCTGCTCGGTTTGGCCGAGCGCGGATTTGCCCTTGCCCCAAAGGGATCTGAAGCCGGTGCCCAAGGCGGCGATTCCGCCTGCGGCCCCGGCAGCCGAAGCCGATGCGCCCGGTGCGGCAGACGTATCTGCAGTACCGGCGGCTGCGCTGGATGCAGTGTCATACGATGGGCGGGCGCTGGTGAAGATCGCGTCAGGAAGCTCCAGTAGACGCCTTCCGTTATCGGTGAGCAGCGGCACAAGCGTGATGGAGGCCGGGCCGTCCGACGCAGGCTTCGTGAGGTCCAACGGCGTCAGCTGATTCACTGGCTTCCAATCGCCCAGCAGCGCGGAGAACTCGCCCAGCGTCACCATCGGCACGGCATAGCTCTCGCCCTCGCCGTGCAGGTGAAGGGCGCGCTTGCAGATAAGCATGAATTCGTCGGGGGTGTCCTGCGGAATGCGGGCGGGGTCGAATCCGGCAATCTGGCCCGAAGGGGTTTCGGTGAGCATTGCGTACAGCACTGCTGCGAGCTGCCAGGTGGCGAGCTGCTCCCCATGAATGCCCTGCGGCGGTTTGACGGTGTCGGCCATAATCGGGCCGAAAGGCACATCGGCGAGCTGAATGCCCCGGGAGGTGATGCGGATGGTGTCGGTATCCAGCACGAGACGTTCCGTGCCCCCGGCAAGCAGCTGCTGGGCGGTCTGCGCCGCCTCGCCCAGAATCGAACGCATCGCGGCGAAGCCGAGCATGCGATCCGCGCGTCCTTGGCAGTATTCGCGCAACGCCGATCCGGCGTCCAGCTGCGTGACGACGATGGCCACGCCTTCGCGTTGCTGCAATTGCAGCACGGGGGTGACATGCGGATTCTTCGACAGCACCAGCGAGGAGGCGATGTCGTTGACCTGGTCGATGGCTTCGGCGTCATTGACGATGAACAACTGGCAATCGCGAGCCAGCGCGCGGTCGTTCGCCTTCCAGGCATGCAGCCCCGGCTCGTCACGCAGCAGCGACACCAAGGTATAGCGGTTGATGACAACATCTCCCAGTTCAGGCTTCATAATTCCTTCAACTCCGTGGCGCGGCTGCAGCGCTGGCATTTGCGGCGCTGTGGATATTCTACCGGTGGGGATGGCCGAAATCTGGGCCTTGGACGGGCCTGAATCGCGGCTGACCAGCTCATGGGTTTTGGGGTCGAACATCGGCGGCGGCACCACTGCGGAAGACGTTGTGGAAGACGTTGCGGCGGCTGGCGCGGTAGCGCTGACGACGCGAGTGCGGCCGGCTGGTTCGTCAGCATTCGACCGGCGTGCGGCGTGCGGCTGCTCAGTGCCATGTGCACGAGGGCTGGGAGAGCCAGCCGAGCCGGCCGAACTGGACGGAGCCGTGCGTACGCGGCGGGCAAGGCGAGCGACCATCGCCCCGACCATCGCCGTGAACTCCTCCGTGCGCGCCAGCCACAGCACGAGCGCATACAGCACGCTCACCAGCACACCAAGCAGGAAGCATGCCGCGACGGCCTGCAGCCAGCTCATGCTGCCATCAGCGCCGATCGCCCCGCCTGCCTTGCCCAGGCCCATGCCGCTCATATGCGCGCCGACCAGCGCGTAGACCGGTCGGCTCATCCGCCATCCGATCAGCACCGCCACGGCAGCGGCTACGAGCGCCTTGGCGTAGGTGCGCAGGATGCGCCGGCCGTCCATGAAGCCGCCGAAGCGCTTGCGCAGCATGCGGGCCAGCAGCGGGAAGGCCAGCAGGTAGGCGATGGAAATCGATGCGCCCAGCAGCATCGCCCAATGCACTGGCGAGAGCAGCAGCACGCCGGCAAGCAGCACGACAAGCTGCAGACCGGACTGCAGCGCGATGAAGAGGAAGGGATGCTTGCCGTCTTCGAAGGCGTAGAAGGTGCGCTGGATGATGAGATAGGCGCTCGCCATGGGCAGGTTGACGGCCAGCGCCACCAGAGGTCCTGCCATCAGCGCCGCCTCATGCACGCTTATGGAAGGCAGCAGCGCCAGCGTGATCGGCGTGGGCATCACGAGAAACACCGCGGTGAAGAAGCACATCATCAGCCCGACATTGCGCAGCGACTGGCTCAGGCTCGCGCGGGCCGACGCGATATCGGCCCCGGCGACGGCGCGTGAGATGCGCGGGAACATGGCCGTAGCCACCGAAACGGCGATAAGCGAATACGGCAGTATGTAAATCGTGTAGGCGTTCTGGTAGCTGGCGTTGCCGGCGACATCGAACTGGCTCAGCCCCAGCAGCCGCGCAGCCCTGTCGGGCGCGCTGGTGGTGACGTTGGTGTTGATAATCGTGGCGAGCTGCTCGACGGCCACGATGCCCACGCTCCAGGCGGCGACAGGCCCCATCGCGCGCAGCCCGATTCCCTTGAGTCCCCAGCTCGGGCGGTATCGGATGCCGGCCTTGCGCAGCGGCAGGAACAGCACCAGTGCCTGGAAGGCGACGCCCAGCGTCCACATACCTGCTGTCAGTCCGATCTTGCCGGTGGTCCAGAAACCGAGCGGCTGGCGGTCGGCCCGGCCGAACAGCGCGATGAACGCCACGAAGCCGACGCTGCTGATGACATTCGCGCCTACGGAGCTCCACGCATAGGTGCCGAAGTGGTCCTTGGCGGCCAGAATCTGCCCGACGACGGTGTACAGGCCGTAGAAGAAGATCTGCGGCATGCACCACAGCGTGAAGGCGTTGGTCAGGGCGAGCATGTCGGAGCCGCCGCCGACATAGAGCCGCGTGAGCAGCGGCGTGCCGGCGGTCATGAGCAGCGTGACGGCGAGCAGCAGCACGACCGCGAAGGTGATGAGCTTGTTGAGCCTGTCCTCGGCGTCCTTCTGCTGCAGCGTGCGCACGATCTGCGGCACGAGCACCGCGTTGAAGATGCCGCCGGAGACCAGCGTGAACACCACCTGGGGAATCATCGAACCGGCCTGGTAGGCGTTCGCCGCCAGACCCGTCGTGCCGATGGCGGCTGCGAGCAGGATCGTGCGGATCTGGCCGGTGAGGCGTGAGGCTGCGGTTCCGGTCGCCATGATCAGGGAGTTGCGGCCAACTGATGAGCTCATTCGTCGGGATCTTTCTTGCGGTGGAACTGGCGCCACAGGCCCAGCAGGCCGAGCGCGACGGCGACGGCGACGAATACGAAGCCGCTGGTGTCGCTGATTTGCAGGGTGCTGATGATCGGCGTGTACTTGGGGGCGGAGAACTGCTTGCCGTCGCGGTCGAGCAGGGTCAGCCGGGCGGTGGCGCTGCCGGTGGTCGAGACGCGGATGGTGAAGGTCGTCTGTGTGCTGCCGTGCGCCGGCACGTCGACATCGGAGAAGCGTGTGGTGACGATTTCCATCGAATCGGTTAATGACGAGATGCGCACGCGGACCGGATAAGGGTGGTTGTTGCTGACGGTGACGGGCATGCTGGCAGTTTCGCTCACCACGGTCACCCGTTCCGTCGGGGTGATGGCGACGCCTCCCATGAGCTTGGAAGCCAGGTCTCGCGCCCCTGCGGTCATGCGCTCACGCACGGGGGCGTTGCCGCCTAGGGCGCGCAGCGCGAGGCGGTCGTGCACGGCCATGACCTGTGATATCCAGCCGGTACTGTCCTGCTTGCCGCTGGTGTTGGCGTTCTGCTGGGCCAGGGCCTGCGGACTGCCTGCATCGCTTGCCGAAGGGGAGCCGCTGGCGGTGGGCTGGGGGGTTGCGGAGGCGAGAATCGAGGCGGCGAAGCGCGAAATGTCGCCTCGGGTGCTGCGCAGTGTGCGCAGCGTGTCATCGAGCGCTTTCATCCCCTGCTGCGCGATGCCGCTGTCGCTGGGTGCCAGCGATGCAGCGTCGCTGCCGGAGGCGTATGGTTCGGATGCGGACAGCGCGTCCAGCGAGGTGAGGCCAAGCCAAGGTGCCTGTTCGATCGCGCCCATAAGCGCGTTGGCATCGGCGGCCGAGGCGTTGGCAGACAGGCACACCAGCAGGTTGCGTGCCGTATAGGGCTGCTCCATCTGGTAGAAGGCGCTCTGCGCCATGAAGCGGGCGATGCGGCCGGCGGGACTGGATTCGCCGTTCGCGCTCGCATTCGACATATGACCGTTCGCCAGGCTGCTCAGCTCGCGCTGGGCGGAGAGCACTGTCACATCGCCATCCCCGGTCGGCACGATGTATTTGCCTGTATGCACGGTGGCGGCGTCCTGGTCGTCGAAGCCGCTGCTGGCGATAACGGTCGAGAAGCCCTGGCGTTTGGCCTGGTCAAGCGCCTGCACACTCCATTGCCCCGAACCCTGCCACGCATATGCGGGCTGGCTCGCCGACTGGTCGCCCAGCGCGTCGCGCAGCTGCACGGTGGCGGTGCTCGCATTCCAGGCATCGGTGTCTACGCCGGCATCCGCATAGGCCTGCGGGTTTCCCTTGGCCGTGTATCCGGTGATGTCGAAATATCCGGGCTGCATGATGCCGACACTGCGCGGCGGCAGCGACAGCGCCTTGAGATATGCCGGGTCGGCCACGGCCTGCAGCATCGGGTGCTGGGTGAGCAGTTGCTCGGTGTCATGGGGCAGCCTTGTGCCATTGCGCAGCGTTACGGCATCGTTCGGCGTGACCTTGGCGGCCGCATCGCCTGTGCCGGTCAGCAGCGTGCCGGCGGCGTTGTCGTCAAGCTGCCAACTGTCGCCGGTCAGCGGCATGGTGACCGTGAGCCCTATGGCAGGCGTGTCGGCCGTGTTCAGGCCGTCCTGCGAACGGGTGAGAAACGATGTGGTCTGCGTCTTTGTGCCGTCCGTGCTGCTGTAGCTCAGCAGCAGCGGCTTGGGCCCCCAGTTCACCATGGCCTTGAGCCGGTCCTGATTCGCGGGCACATCGATGCTCACCGTGGCGCTTGCGCCCGGATTCAGCGCCGCGACGTGCGCCTGCCCGAGCTGGTCGGGCGTAGGGATGGGTGCCTCGCCCTGCGCCCATTGCTGGATGTCGGTGCGTGAGACGAAGCCGTAGAAGATATTGGTCGATAAGGCGACGGTGCCTTCCGGCAGCGCGTGAGACGTGCCGTTCTTGAGCGTGGCCTTGAGATGATATCCGGAGCTGGCGGTCACCACCGCCGTTGCCGATGCGATGACTATCGACACGCTCGCCGCAGCCTGCCCCTGCCCTTGATCGCTGCCGTTGCCGGTGTCGGCGAATGCGGACGGCGTCACAAGGCAAGCCGTCAGCAATGTCAGCAATGTCATCATGGCGACGACGAGCACTGCAAACCGGCTCGCAAATCGGTGCGCATGGGGATGCGGGCGTGCTGCGCCACATGCATGTTTGGTCAAATCAGGCCTGCCTGTTCAGTTTTCGGGCATACAGCCACGCGATTTTACGCTCATTAGGATAGCTCAGCACATTGTCCAAATCATCGAATCGCACCCAGATGGCCTCCTCGGCCTCATGATCGGGGTCGCCCTCCACGCTCAGCTCGCCGCTGACACGCCTGAGCGCAAAGTGGTGGACGAGCTTGTGCACGCGCTGGTTGGTGCCGGTGAACCAATAATCGATCGTGGCGATGGAATCCACGACCTCGCCTAGGATCCCAGTTTCCTCGCACACCTCGCGCACGGCCGTCTGGCGCGGCGTCTCACCCTTCTCGATATGGCCCTTGGGCAGGCACCATTCGAGATGTCCGCTGCGCGAATGGCGCGCGATGATCGCCACGCGGTCGAGTTCGTCGAACACCAGCCCGCCGGCCGAGTATTCGCGCACCACCGGGAGCTCCTGCGCGTCCAGCGAAGCGAAGGTCGTAGGCCCTTCGGCGCTGCGGTGCGCGGGCATCATCGCGGGCGTCATCGCGGGTGCTGGAGCATCAGACTGCGCGTCGTTCGCTGTGATTGGCGGCATTGTGATTGACGATATGGGTATCGACGGCGCTGCGGCTGCCGCGTCCACGGCTGCGTCAGCGTTCGCGTGATTGGAATTCGCGTGGTCGAAATCCGCAGTGTCAAGCGGCGCAGCAGGCTCGGCGGACTGCGAGGTATAACGCAGTTGATCGGCGGGATTCGCGTTTTGGGCATGGTCATCCGCGGCATGGCTGAGCATGCGTATCAGATCCGCGGGTGTAATCATGTTCTCCACCATACTCAACGCTATGTGCAGGTGGGGTAACGGTATGCTGGGAACAGCACATGTAGGAATGAGGAGAAGGATGAGCGTGGAGTTCGAAGTATGGCCTGAGGCCGTTGAATTGGGGCGGCTGTTCGCGGCTCAGGGCTATGAGCTGTCGTTGGTGGGCGGCCCGGTTCGCGATATGCTGCTGCATCGGCGCTCGCATGACCTGGATTTCTGCACTTCGGCACGTCCTGAGCAGTTCGAGCCGATTCTGCGGCATTGGGGCCGTGACGGCTTTTGGGACATGGGCCGCAAATTCGGCACGCTGGGAGCGATGCGTCGGCGCGAAGACGGCACCGAGGTGCAGGCCGAGATAACGACATATCGCAGCGATACGTACGATTCGGATTCGCGCAAGCCCGAAGTCGATTACGGCGATTCGCTCGACGGCGACCTGTCGCGTCGTGATTTCACGGTGAACGCGATGGCGCTGCGCGTGCCCGAGCTGGAATTCGTGGACCCCTTCGGCGGCGCGGCCGACTTGGCCAAAGGGCTGCTGCGCACGCCGGTGGACCCGTACCAGTCCTTTGAAGACGATCCGCTGCGCATGATGCGGGCCGTGCGCTTCGTGGCGCAGCTCGGCTTCCGCATCGAGGCCGGCACCGCCGAGGCCATCAGCGACATGGTGGAGCGCATCGGCATCGTTTCGGCTGAGCGCGTGCGCGACGAGCTGGTCAAGCTCATGCTCTCCGACCGCCCGCGCGAAGGCGTCGAGGCGCTGGTGGACTCGGGGCTGGCCGATATCGTGCTGCCGGAAGTCCCGGCGCTGCGCCTCGAAATCGACGAGCATCACCGTCACAAGGACGTGTTCGAGCATTCCCTGGAAGTGCTCGACCGCGCGGTGAAGCTGGAAACCGGCCCCGACGGCCCGGTGCCCGCGCCCGATACGGTGCTGCGGCTGGCTGCGCTGCTGCACGATATCGGCAAGCCGCGCACCAGGCGCTATGAGCCGGGCGGCAAGGTCAGCTTCCATCATCATGACGCAGTAGGCGCGAAGATGACGCGCAAACGGCTCAAGGCGCTGCATTTCGACCGGCACACCATCGACGATGTGAGCGAGCTGGTCAATATGCATCTGCGCTTCCACGGCTATGTGGACGAACCATGGACCGACTCCGCTGTGCGGCGCTATGTGAAGGACTCCGGGCATCTGTACGAGCGGCTGAACCGCCTGACCCGCGCCGACGCGACCACGCAGAACAAGCGCAAGGCCATGCAGTTCTCCGCGGCGATGGACGAGATGGAGCAGCGCGTGCGCGAGCTCAAGGAGCGCGAGGACTTCGAGGCGATCCGGCCGGATGTGAATGGCAACGAGATCATCGAGATTCTGGGCATCAAGCCCGGCCCGCTGGTCGGCAAGGCCTACAAGCACATGCTCGAATATCGCCTGGATAACGGCCCGGTCGAGCATGAGACGGCTGTTGCGGAACTGCATCGGTGGTTTAGTGAACAAGCTGCTGAGTCGTTAGGCGGACAACGCAGTGCTGAACCGTTAAGCACGCAGCCCAGTGGGCTGCGGGTAGGTGAAGTGAGGCCCCGCTAAGGGGCCGAAGGACGGTGCGCAGCACCGTTCGCTCACAGACTGACTAGTGGATCGAAAAAGCCGCCGCGGTCCTTGCCGGAAACCTACTGTGCAGGGTCGTGCTGGATGGCCTGGGGCAGCTTGGTCATTTTGTCGGCCGGCACGCAGCCTGCGATGCTGGTGATGTTGCCACCGGCGACAGGAACCTTCTTCTGCGTCTTGAGATCGTTGAAGGTCGCGCCCAGCACCACGTCGATAAGATTGTCCTGGCGGTCGTCCATTTTCAGGATGGCATCAGTGAAGTTCGCGCCGACCGTATACGCCTGCGGGATGGCGCCCTTGCCGAAGTAGATGGTGGTGCGCTCCACATTCTGCCGATTGTAGGTCTGGATGGCGGTCACTTTGAAGTTGCGATTCGCCAAGGCGTCACCGACGGCTTTGGCGAATCCGGTGAATTTAGTGCCGTTCAGCAGCCGCACGCTCACGCTCGCATTGTCCGCGTACTTGCTGGCGTTGCCGTCCTGATCCTTCGGCGCACATGGCACCTGGACGCCGTAATTCGGCTGTGCCGCGGGCGACGTGCTGGCCGCCCGGCCCAGAATGTGCGTGTAGAAGAGCGTGGCGATGATCAGCGCGACGACCAGCACTGTGGCAACAATGCTGAATACGATGGTCTGACGGTGGCGAACGTACTCCTTGCGCGCCTCGCGCTCATCGAATGCTCCGGTCATATCCCTGATCCTCTTTGCTCCAAGCCAGTATCTGAATGCACAGTGGTTGCATGCACGGTTGCATGCACCATGTCTGGATTCACAGTACCGTCACTGGCTGACGCCTCGCAGGACCCCATGGCCCGGCTCAGCGTCGTGAATTCCTCGATGGTCAGCGTCTCGCCCCGCCGGGTCGGATCGATGCCGGCTCGGGCGTAGGCCTCGTCGGGCACCAGGCGGCGCAACGCGGCGTGCAGCGTCTTGCGACGCTGGCCGAACGCAGCATCGATCAAGCGGAACACCCGTTCGCGCTCGCCGGGCTCATGCGGTTCTTCGGTGTGGGTGGTGTGGATGGTGTGGGTGTTGGAATCAGCGGTGTTGTTGATGCCATCGGTACTGTCGGCACTGTCGCTGTTGTCAGCAGCGCCACCGTCGGGATGGCGGTCACTGCTGCGCGAGAAGGCCACCAGCGCCGAATCGACGTTGGGCGCTGGCCAGAATACGTTGCGCCCTACGAGTCCCACCCGTTCGGCGGTGCCGTACCACGCGAGCTTCACACTCGGCGTGCCGTAGACCTTGCCGCCGGGCGTCGCCGCCAACCGGTCGGCGACTTCCTTTTGCACCATGACGAGAAAGTGGTCGAGATTGTCGAATCGCTCCAGCAGCGTCAACACAATCGGCGTGGCCACGTTGTAGGGCAGGTTGGCGACGAGGGTGAAACGTTCGCACGATTCGAGTCTTGGCAGATCGCTCGGCTGCAGGGTCAGCGCGTCGCGTTGCAGCACGGCGAAGCTGCCTTGCGCCTGCGGCATGAACTGCGCCACGGTTCGCGGCAGCCGTGCGGCCAACTCCGGGTCGATCTCCACGGCGTCGACTACGGCGCCGGCTTCGAGCAGCGCCAAGGTCAGCGAGCCAAGCCCCGGGCCGATCTCAAGCACATGGTCGCCGGGCTGCACACCGGCTTCGCGCACGATGCGCCGCACGGTTCCCGGGTCGATGACGAAGTTCTGCCCGTATTTTTTCGTCGGGCTGATGCCGGCTTCGGCCGCGATGCGGCGGATGTCGGCCGCGCCGAGCAGATGCCCGCTTGCGTCAGCTGCGTTTGCGGCTCCGCTCGGTTCATCGACCGGTAGCGGCGCGTGCTGCCCCGCATGGGGCGGCGTGGACGCCATCAGTACCATCCATACTTGTTGGAATGCGCCCATGCTGCAGACGGGCTGCCGTAGACACCTGAGATGTAGTTCAGCCCCCAGTCAATCTGGATGGCGGCGTCATCGCGCCAATTGGCGCCAAACACAGCCATCTTGTTGCCGGGCAGCGACTGCGGGATGCCGTAGGCGCCAGAGGAGCTGTTCTCCGCGTACCATTGCCAGCTCGATTCCCGGTTCCACAGGCTGACGAGGTCGCTCCAATTCTGGCCGGTCCAGCCATATTGTGCGGCTGCTCCGGCCGCGTAGGCCTGAGCCTGGGCCGCAGAGGGATGCCATAGCCCGGTGGGCTGGGGAGCAGGCGCCGGTGCGGGTGCAGGGGCTGGTGCCGGAGCGGGTGCGGGCTTTGGTGCAGGTGCAGGCGCGGCAGACGTAGGCGCAGTCGTAGGAGTGACCGGCTGTGCAGGTGCGGGAGACGTCGATGGCGTGTCGCTCGGGCTCGGCGTGGAGCTCGGCTGCTGGCTTGGCGTCGCTGTGGCATCGCCACTGGCACTGCTGCTGGGGCTGCTTGTGCTGGAATCCGACTTGCTGTCCACTTTTGCCTTGCTGTCGTCCGTCGATGTGCTGGGCTTATCCGGCCCTACGGCGACGATGCGATCGATTGCGACCTTCGTGGTCGTCTGCGACTGCACGCTTTCGCTTTCCGCCTTGCCGTCGACGTAGGTGACGTCGATCACGTCCTGGCGCTCGCCGTCCACGCCCTGGCGTTGGATCACCGTCTGTCCCGGCTCAAGCGAGGGGTCGATGATGGTCTGGGTGCTGAAGGGGATGGCAACAGTGCGCGTCTGCTCGCCGTGGGTGACGCGCTGTACGCGCAGTATGGTTTCGGTGCCGTCCTTCTCAACGCTGATGCGGTCGTTCTTGCCGGGCACGATGCCTTTGGAATCCAGGATCGAGGCGGCGGGGAGGCGTCCATCCGGTGCCTGGGAGGTCTTGCCGTCCGCGATGACGGTGACTGGGCCGTTGGTGTTGATGACCAGACCGCCGGTTAGCTTGTTGTAGATATTGCCGATGTTGACGGTGATTTTGGAAGCCTGATGTTCGTTCTCAGCGAAGAAGCCCAGCAGCTGATTGGCGCTGGTGGCCACCGTCCAGAAAGGAACTTCCTTGCCGTTGATCGTAATCGTGGTCTGATAGGCGCTGCGCACCGTGACCACGGCATGGTCGGTGAGGCTCCTGCCCGACGTGGATTGCACGAAATCGTGTGTTTTGATGTCCACATGCTGCTCCTGCAGCAGCCTTGCCACGCTCGTCGCATAGGTGCTGACTGTCCGGGTATCGCCGTTGACGCTCAGCGCGACGGTTTTGCGTGCCGTGAGCCCAAAGGTGAGGCCGGAGGCCAGCACAAGGGATACCACGCAGCAGATGATGCGGATGCGCCGGAGCGTCACAAACCGCTGCGGTGTCCACCGATATGCCATATCGTCCTCATTCCTGCTTTGCCGATGCGAGGCACGGCTGCGCCCCGCACGGATGCTACGGCTTGCATTCTACCGTTTTCTGGCCTCGCGGTCAGCAAGGAGCACCAAGCGTCAGCTATTTCCTTACATTTGCGCCGAAGCTGCGAGGAAACTGTGGCATGGCTGCGTTGGAGCTGCGCCGGTGCTGTAGCGGTGCTGTAGCAGGACTGTGAGTTGGCTGTGCTGAGCTGTGACAGGGTTGCGCTGTCGGTAGCGCGAGGCAGTGTGCCGCAGGCATTGTCCGAATTTCCCGGGGAAGTGCATCATCGCAGTTCCCCGGAGAAGTAGTGGGGGGCGGAAGAGAAGGGGATTTTTCCGCCCCCCTTGAGATGACACCGGTTGGGGTGGTGCCATCTCGACGGTCAGAAGTCTCCAGTTGGGGGGTTAAGACTTCTGACACCTTACTCGAGGGTAAGTTTCTTTCAATCGTATGGAATACGTAGCTACCACTCTACGCCATCCCTCACGATTTCGAGCCTCCTGTCGGGATCGAACCGACGACCTGCCGCTTACAAGGCGGCCGCTCTGGCCATCTGAGCTAAGGAGGCCTGCCTCGCTCCTGCGCAGGTCGCCGCACAACCGGCGGTGGCGATTTACGGGAACGAATGACAAGCATAGCAGCCGCACACAAAGTACGATAGCGTATGTCGCGTGTTGCTGCCCCACAACTCGGAGCTTACGTTACTCCTTTATGCGACTGGCATATAGCCGGATGCCGCTCGCGCGTGTCAGCCGGGCTAGCCCAGGCTGACAGGCTTGCCGCTTGCGCCGATCGACGGCAGCTGGCCTTCCTTGCCGACCTGGCTCGATGTGAGTCCGATCGAGTTCAGCACGGCCGTCTTCAAGTCCATGCCAAGGCTGGAAACCTTGGTCATGTCCAGCGTTGTGCCGTTGAAGGTCACGGTCGGCGTGGTCATGGCGCCCTTGTTCTGGCCCTCCGTGTTCCACAGCTCGGGGCGCTTCGGCGTGTAGGTGTTGATCGCGCTGAGCCAGTCCTGGTACTCGCGGCCGAAGGCCTTGCTCGCCACCGACTCGGGCACGCCGGCCTTCAGCGCTTGCTCCTTGAGGGCGTCGTCGCTGACGGGCTTGTAATTCTGGCCCTCCTCGGGCTGGAAGTTCGCGGCGTAGATGCTGGCGATGAAGCTCACCAGGTGGTCCGGATTGTCGTCGTGGCCGGCGATATAGGCGATTGCGCCGGATGCGCGGCTGGAATATTGGTCGGTGGACGACCCGTCCAGGAAGGACATCGGATACAGCTCAAGATTGATCTGCCCGGCATCCATCAGGGACTTGAGGGTGGGGTCGACCTCGCGGTTGAAGTTCGCGCAGCCGGGGCACAGCGGGTCGAAGTACTCGCCCACCGTCGGCACGCCCGCCACCTTCTTGCCGTAGCCGTCCTTCGAGATCAGGAAGCCGCCCTTGTCGTTGGCACCCTTCGGCGTGCTCTTTACGTTTTGCAGCTGCGAGTAAGCGTCTTGGACGGTGAGATTCTTCGTGGCGTTGCTTTTGTGGACGTTGTGGTAGACCACGATGCCGATGACCGCGATAAGCACCACGACGATGGCAACGACCACTGCGCCGATGATCGTCTGCTGCCGGCGCTCCTTGGCCGCCTGCTCGGCCTGCGCCTGCTGCGCCGCCGCGGTCGCGGCCTGGCGATCGGCGCGCGCCTGGCGCTTGGCCGCCTTGTTCTTGTTGTCCTGACTGTTCGTGCCTGCCATGCCTGTCCTTCATGCTGTGATGAATGTTCATGCTATTCATACTGGTGGAGGCCGTGCCGCGTGTCCAACGCGGACTCTCCACGACCTTTCACACAATTACCGCCGCCCATCATAACGGATGACCCTGTATGTTCGGGCAATGGGGCGTAAAAGTTTGCTGGTGTTTGGTGGGGCAGGGGCTTGGCGTTTGTGGCTTAGTGCTTTGTGCTGAGATTCGGCGGCGTGAGTTGGCGGAGGCTGGGCACGTCTATGTGTTGCCTATGTGTACGGCCTACGCGTACGAGGCCAGGGCCATCAGCGGCTCCCAGGATATCGGCTGGTTGGCTGCCAGCACGGCCAGCGCCGCCAGCGTTACGAGTACCCAGAGCGCTGGCATGAGCACGCGTTTCCTGAGCAGGCTTGTGCCTGTGTTTGCGCGTGGCGGTTCGGTGCCGGTTTCGGTGCTGTTCGCTGGGAGCTGCTGCCGCGCTTCGCCTGCGTATCCACTGCCCGCATGCGCCTGGTCTGCGCCTGTTGCGGCTGCCTTGTCTGCGCGCGGTTTCGGCGGTGCGGTGAGCAGCGAGCCGGCTCCGAGCGTAAGATTCGCCGAGCGGATGACGAGCACTGCAAACAGCCAGCCAAAGCCGCCGGCCGCGCCCAGCGCTGCGGCGCTTGCCGACCAGGTGCCTCCGGGCGGCAACAGGAGGGGCACCGCCCAATTATGCAATTGCACGTACACTTTGGCGACCGGCAGCGGCACAACGAGTGCGGCCACAGCCGTAATCAGCGCCGACGATACCAGCAGCAGCGCCGCGTGGCCGAGGGCTGCTGGCAGGGCTTTGACGATATGCCAGGGCAGCGTGGCCAGGCGCAGCGCGGTGTCGCTGCCTTTGCGCACTCCCCCGCGCCTGGCCTCGCGATCCAGCTGTGCGGACTCGTTGAAGCCGGCGGCGAACAGCATCCACAGCAGCACGGTAACGGTGATTAGCGCTATGACGGGCATTCCGGCCATGAGCAGCCCCACGGGGATCGTGAGCATCCACAGTGCGATGCGGCCGCGTGCAAGCGTTTGGGCGCGCCTGATATCCGCAGGGTTGGGAGGCATGGCTTCCGGAGCCGTAACGACTGGCTGCTGAGTGCCTGCCGGGTCTGGCGTGGATGCCTGCGCTGCGGCTGGCACTGCAGTCGCCGGTGCTGTCGATGCGGGGACAAATCGGGGCGCGAACTCTGGCGTGGGAGCTGGTGTTGATGTAGGGAGGACTGAAGTTGGGGCGAATGCCTGTGCATCCGCATCGTTCGGATATGTTGCGGCAGACGGTGTCAGCGGGACCGTCAACGGCATAGTGGCCGATGATGTAGCGATTGATGGCGCTGCGGTCTGCGAATTGATGAACGTGGTATCTGATGACACGAACTGCGTGGCTGCTTCATCAGGTGCTGCGAAGGCGGTCGAGCGACCCGCCAGGCGTTGCAACGCCGGACGTGTAGCAGGGTCGATTGCCGTCGTAGGCATAGCGGCATCGGCGTTATCCGGATTGCTGCGGCTTGCAGCGCGCAGATTGACGGTTTCCTCGCCCTGCGGATTGGGTATGCGTGCGAAAGGTGTCGTGCCGTCTTGCCGCAGAGAGACTGTGGGCGCTGCTGCAGATTGCTGCAGCGACGTCGGCACGGTACGTGTTTCGCCGTCCTGATTCGCAGGCACCAGCATCGTCGGCGCTGCATTGCTGCGGCTTGCAGTTGGCGTGTCAGTATGCGGCAGCAGTTGCGTCCCGGCGTCGTCACGGGGCCACAGCGAGCGTGGATTGTCCGGATTGACGGTCAGCGACGGCATGGCGCGAGTTTCGGCCTCCGGGCCGAAATCGCCGGACTCAAAAGGGCGCATCGCCCCGTTTCCCTGTGGCTCGTGCCCTTGCAGTCCTTGCTGCCCCTGTGAATTGCCGCCGTTCGGGGCGAGCTGATTGGTCGAGTCGGCGGTCTGGCTGTTCAAGCCGTTCTGCCCGTTCAAGCCAGCCGAGCCAGCCTGCGCATCCTCCCACGCGAAGGGATTGAGTGCATCAAGCGAGATTGCGCGCAGCAGCTCATCCGGCGAATTGCGTCTGCGCGGATTCGGGTTCAGCGCCGTGCGCAGGGCGGCCATCGTGCCCGCTGGCAGCCCGGTGAGATTGGCATTGCCGGAGGCCTCGCGTTCCAGCACGGCCATCATCGGCTTCGTGCCGAACACCGGGTGACCGGTAGCCGAGAACGCCAGCACCGAGGCAAGCGACCACCAGTCGGTGGCCTCGTCGGATTCCGCGCCGTCGATGATTTCCGGAGCGATGAATCCGGGCGTGCCCATCACCAGCCCGGTGCGGGTCACATGGCTTTCGCCCTCCCCCATCGCGATGCCGAAATCCACCAGCACCGGCCCGCTCGCCGAGATCATCACATTGGTCGGCTTGATGTCGCGGTGCACGATGCCTGCGGCATGCACTGCCTTGACCGCGTCAATGAGCTTGCGCGCCAATCGTTCCAGATCGTCGCCGGTATACCGGCCGTTCGCGTCGACATCCTGACGCAGATTCTTGCCCTCGATCAACTCGGTGACGATGAAGGCCAGCGAATCGTCAAGCTCCATATCCACGATGCTGCACACACCCGGATGCCGCACCTTCTGCAGCGCCATCGCCTCGCGGCGCAGGCGCTCGCGGGCCGTGAGCTGGTCGCGCTCGCGCCCTTGCCTGCCGTCGTCGGAGCCATAGCCGTTGCCATTGGCTGTCTGATTGCCGCCGTTGCCTATTCCATCATCGCCCGGCCCGACTCCCATCCCGTCGTCCGGACCCTCCTCGGCAAACGAGTCGCGCAGTATCTTCATCGCATAGGTCTGCCCGCCCCCGTCGCTCACCCGCCAGACAGACCCCATGGCACCGCCGCCCAGCCGCGAGACCAGCTCGTAGCCGCCCACAACCTCGCCAGGCTCCAGATTCATCGCGTTCAGATCGCTCATGCCTCCCATCCTAGCCAGAGGTCGCGCTCAACGATCTCGCGCTCGGGCTGCACTCGCAACGCCTCCTAGGGTTGCGTGCCCCATCTGAGCTCGCTCACTCCTGCCCTTAGCGTCACAAAAGGGGCACTGCTCCATACCGACTGCCCCTTTCGTGACGCTAATTTGAGTTAAGCGTCACAAATGGGGCACTGCGTCAAAGATAATGCCCCTTTCGTGACGCAAACCCCCGGTCTAGCGTCACAAAAGGGGCATAACGCACCGGTACTTATCCACAACACGCCGAGAGACCAACCCTTCGACCACATTGCCGTGATTTCATATGCTGCGATGGCGGTTTTGGATAGCGTCATGGTATGAGACGTCATGATGTGGTTGAAAAGATTATTGCTCGGGCGGAGTCGCAGGGCCGATTCTTCTCAGGGGCTACCCCGGCAGAGCGCAGGGCCATGATGCGCCGCGTGCATGCAGGGGAATTGCTCTGCATATATCGCAATGTATATGCGCGGACGGAGCATGCGCGCACGCTTAACCCCACACAGCGTTCTGTGCATCTTGTACGAGCCTTGGCTCTCCTGCATCCTGACTGGGTATTCGCTGGCATAAGCGCTGCAGCCGTCCTTGGACTTGAGCACTCGTGGTCGCTCCATCGCGCCGGGTTTGTCTATATTGCTGCACCGCACTCAGTCAACACAAACCGTCATCCGAAATTGAGATGTATCCATGACCCCGTCGTCAGACCGTATCGGTGTGAGAATGTGCTGGTCACCTCTCCTGCGCAGACGCTGGTGCATTGTGCGGCTCGCTATCCGTTCGTGCATGCGATGCCCATGGTCGATTCCGCGCTGCGGCAAGGACTGACGAAGAAGGACGCGGTTGCGGCGGCGTGCGGTCAGGTTATGAACAGGAAAATCGTGGATGCGGCTGAGATGGACATGCTGCTGCGCTATGCCGATCCCTTGAGTGAGAACGGCGGCGAGTCATTTTGCCGAGCGGTGACTATCGAGGAGGGGTTCCCGGCACCGCAGCTGCAGCAGGAGTTCGTTGACCCGCGTAATCCGTCAGTCATATACCGCGTCGATTTCGTGTGGTATCTGCCCGACGGCCGCATCATCGTGCTGGAATACGACGGCGCGGGCAAATATTCCGATACGCAAATGACGCAAGGGCGCAGCATACGGTGGGTTGTACACGATGAGCGCGAGCGGGAGGCAGCATTGCGGCGCGCAGGTGTGCACACGATTATCAGGACGGATTTCGACGAGGTAAGCAAGCGAGTCGGGCTAATCGCCAAACTTGAGCAGGCGGGCGTGCCGAGGCTTGGTGTCGATGCGCGAATGGCTGCATCAGCGGCCGGACCTGCTGCATTTGACTTCGAGCGGGCTTGAAGTCGTAGTCTCGGGGCTATCGGGCCGGATAGGCCGGCTTCGCGGCGGAAGGATGTTGACATGGCTAAGAAACAGACGGCAGGGCGTGAGCGATTGGGCGCATTCGCACCGCAATTCGCGACGTTCAATGATGATGTGCTCTTCGGCGAAGTGTGGAGCCGCGAGAATGAAATGTCGGCGCACGACCGCTCGCTGATCACGATTGCCGCGCTTATCAGCACAGGCAACACCGAGCAGCTTGGCGACCACTTACGCATCGGCAAAGGCAACGGCATCACGCGCGAGGAAATCGTGGAGGAGATCACGCAGCTGGCGTTCTACACCGGCTGGCCCAAGGCCTGGTCGGCGTTCAACCGGGCCAAAGAGGTCTGGGGCGAGCCGGAAGAGCCGGGCGGTGAGACCAGCGGGGCTGAATAGGGCTGAGTTTTCCGCAACGCATGCGCAGAGCTCAACCAACACGGCAACCAGACGCAACCAGACGACAACCCACACAAAGGAACCATTATGAACAATCCCAGCGTATTCCCCATCGGCGAGCCGAACAACGCATACGCCCAGTATTTTGACGGGCAGAGCTATCTGGCGCCGCTCGCATCCGACAGCACCGTGCAGGTGAGCAACGTGACCTTCGAACCGGGCTGCACCAATCATTGGCACATTCACCACAAATCCTGCCAGATTCTGCTGGCAGTGGGCGGCCGCGGCTGGTACCAGCTCGAGGGCCAGCCGGCACGCGAGCTCAAACCCGGCGAAACGGCCTACATCCCGCCGGAAACAAAGCATTGGCATGGTGCATGCGCTGACGAGCCCTTCGCGCATATCGCCATCATGGCCCCGCAGGAAGGCGCGTGGAACGAATGGCTCGAACCGGTCGACGCCAAGGCATACGCCGAGCTTCGGTAGGAACTGCTGCGGGGCAAGCTGAGACCAGTTGGGCCGCATCGTGTCGCCTCGCCGCAGCGATCGGCAAGGGCAAACGCACACAATCACGCAGGATTGCAGATACGGGATTACAGATAAAAGGGCACGAAATAAAGGAGCAACTATGGAAACGGTAACGCTACGCAATGGCGTGGAGATGCCGGTGCTGGGCTACGGCGTGTATCAGGTGACGCAGGAGGAGTGCGAGCGCTGCGTGCTGGATGCGCTGGATTGCGGCTATCGGCTGATCGATACGGCGCAAAGCTATTTCAACGAGGAGCAGGTCGGCGCGGCGATTGCCAAGTCGGGCGTGCGGCGCGAGGACATCTTCCTGACGAGCAAGGTCTGGCTTGAGCATTATGGCTACGATGCCGCGAAAGCGTCGGTGGAGGAGTCCATGCGCAAACTGGGCACGGACTACCTCGATTTGATGCTGCTGCACCAGCCGTTTTCCGATGCCTACGGGGCGTGGCGTGCGCTGGAGGACCTGTATGACGCAGGCCGGATTCGCGCGATCGGCATCTCGAACTTCTATGCAGATCGTATGGTGGAGTTCGCGAACTTCAATCGCATCGTCCCGATGGTCAACCAGATGGAGACCAATCCGCTCAACCAGCAGAGCGAGCTGCTTGAGTGGGCCGGCAAGTACGGCATCCGGCTTGAGGCGTGGGCGCCGTTCGGCGAGGGGCGCGGCGGACTGTTCGAAAATGAGACGCTCACGAAAATCGGTGCCAAGTATGGCAAAAGCCCGGCGCAGGTGATGCTGCGCTGGAACATACAGCGCGGCGTGGTCGTGCTCCCCAAGTCCACGCACCGCGAACGCATGCAGGAGAACATCGACGTGTTTGATTTTGCGCTCAATGACGAGGACATGGCGGCGATTGCCGCGCTCGACACCAAGACGAGCCAGTTCTTCGACCACCGTGACCCGGCGATGGTCGAATGGTTCGCACGCATGGTCGAGGAGCGCAAGCGCAACCACGACAGCGCATCAGAAAAGAAGAGTTGGTAGGAGGAAGCCGCATGAAAGCTGTTTCGTTCGGCCTTACTTGGTGCTGCGCCTCCTCTGTCGGCTGACCTCCGATTGACTTCAAGTACTTGAAGTCAATACGCTTCACGGTATGACCATGACTGATGAGGGCACTGACGCGCACGCCGCTGAGAAAACAGCTAAGAGCAGCGCGGGCGGCAAGCCTGCCGATGCGATTTGCCCGGCAGACGCACATTGCCCTACGACGCAGGCATCAGGAGATGCCCGCTTCACGCGCTGGCACTCCATCCGCGAGGCCTCGGCGTATTCCGGGCTGCCGGAAAGCACGCTGCGCTATTACGAGCAAATCGGCCTCATTCCGCTCATCGCACGCGACCCGAGCTCTGGGCATCGTGCCTACACTGACGATAATCTGCAAGCGTTGTCGACTATCGCGTGCCTGAGCGCCACAGGCATGTCGTTGACGCAGATGCGCGATTACATGGCGAACCGGTCAAACGGCGACGAGGGCGCGGAACGTGAAATTGAGCTGCTTCGTGGGCAGCAGAAAAAGCTTGACGAGGAACGGCGATTTCTTGCGGTTCGTTCAGAGTACGTTGCCCTCAAAATCCGCTACTGGCAGGCGGTCAAGGCAGGTGACGCCGATCAGGCAGCACGCATCGGCAGCGAGGCGTCGGCGAAAATCGGCGCATTGCGGCAGCGGGGTAGCGCAACGACCCAGGTGGAATGACTCACATCAAATCGACCGACTGCATCGTATTGAGCGTGCATTGAGCGCATTCAACCAATCCATTCAACCAGTTCATCAGAACACCTATCAATTACAAGGAGCAAACATAATGTCGAACATGCTGAACGAAAGCTACACGCTGTCCAACGGTGTCACCATCCCCAAGCTTGGCCTGGGAACATGGCTTATCGATGACGACAAGGCGGCGCAGGCGGTGCGCGACGCGGTTGCGATCGGCTATCGCAACATCGACACCGCCGAGGCCTATGGCAACGAGCGCGGCGTGGGCGAGGGCATCCGCACTTGCGGCGTGGATCGCAAGGACATCTTCGTCTCCACGAAGCTTGCGGCGGAAATCAAGGACTACAACGGTGCTGCTGCGGCCATCGACGAGTCGCTGCGCAAGGCCGGACTGGACTACTTCGACCTCATGCTCATCCATGCGCCGCAGCCGTGGAATGACTTCCGCGGCGGCGACTACGCCGAAGGCAACCGCGCGGCTTGGCGAGCTCTCGAAGACGCCTATACGGCCGGCAAGCTGCGAGCAATCGGCGTCGCGAACTTCACCGAGGCGGACTTGGAAAGCATCTTCGCAACCGCCACTATCACTCCGCAGGTCAATCAAGTGCTGGCCCACGCGGGCAACACGCCATTGGATCTGATTGGCCACTGCCAGTCGCGCAATATTCTCGTGCAGGCATACTCGCCGATTGCGCATGGCGCGATTCTGCACAATCCGCAGCTCGCCGCAATGGCCGAACGGTACGGCGTGAGCGTCCCGCAGCTGTGCATCCGCTATACGCTGCAGCTCGGCACCCAATCGCTGCCCAAGACTGCGAATCCGGAGCACATGCGCGCCAATGCCCAGGTCGACTTCGCGATCAGCGGCGACGACATGGACGCGCTCAAAGCCCTCGATGCCAAGGACTACGGCGAGGACGCCGCATTCCCCGTGTTCAGCGGCAAGTAAGCGGTTTCGGCGGTTTAGGTGCTGGCCGTCGGCAGCACGCGCACCCGCCGTTTTGTGCAGGTCATGTGCCTCAGGGTGCAAATCAGGGATGTTCAGGGTCGCTAGCCAAGGTGGGAGTGCTATCTTAGCAAGCGGACAGGCAGACAGAGCCGGGCCGAGTGTTGCAGCAACACGTCTCATACCGAGTCCCGGAAACGGGGCGACGCAGAGGACGGGGGTTTCAGCCGGGCTTTGCATCCGCCGGATCTAGACAGACCTCGGGCAACACGTCGGCGCCCAGCGCGGCGAGACGGTCCGAGAACGTTCAGGATGGCATAGCGACCGGGGAGAGTATGCGGCAGAGCACGCGCAAGACAATCAGCTTCATTGTGCCGGCGTTCAATATGGACGAATATCTGGACCGCTGCGTCGGCTCGCTGGTCGCCGCGCAGTCGGTTGACGACATCGAGGTCATCATCGTCGACGATGGCTCGAGTGACGCCACGGCCCAGCTCGCAGATGCCTGGGCCGCGAAGATGCCTGGCATCGTATGCGCGATACACCAACCCAACAAGGGCCACGGCGGCGCAGTCAACACCGGCGTTACGCATGCTCGCGGAGCATACGTCAAAGTCGTGGACGCGGACGACTGGGTGGGGGCGGACGCCTTGGAACGCGTGCTTGAGGTGCTGCGCGGGCAGCAGGGCAGCGAGGATCCCGTCGATCTGCTCATCACCGACTACGTGTACGACAAGGTCGGCAAGCGGCACAAGCACGTCGTGCGCTTCGACAATGTGATGCAGCCCAACGCAAGGCTTACGTGGGACGACTTGGGCCGTTTCGGCGTCTCGCAATACTTGATCATGCACTCGATCACCTACCGCACGGACGTCTTGCGCCGCTCGGGGCTGCGGCTTCCGGAGCACACGTTCTACGTCGATTTCATTTACTCCTATCAGCCTTTCCCGCAGGTGCGGACGCTGATGTACCTCGATGTGCCGTTCTACCATTATTTCATCGGCCGCAGCGGTCAGTCCGTGCAGACCGACGTGATGATTCGCCGCGTCGATCAGCTGCAGCTGGTCAACCGTGCGATGGCCGAAGCCACGCCCGAGCCGGATATGGTGCCCGAGGGCCTGTATCGCTACATGATTCACTTCTTGTCGATCAACAGCGTCGTCACCAGCGCTTTCCTGATTCTTTCGCGGGACTCGCGCAACTATGCGGCCAAGACTCGGCTCTGGCAGCGCATCGACACGATGTCGCCAGCCATCGGCCACGACGTGCGCCACAAAGTCGTCTCCCGCGCCATCAACCTGCCCGGCAAAACCGGTCGCTTCATCGTCCGTCAAGGCTACCGCGTGGCCGAGCGCATCGTCGGCTTCAACTAAGCGGCAGCGCGTGCGGGCTGGCTTGTGCCGGGCGCGTTGACTGCATCATTTGTGCCAAATTACTAGCAGCATTTGTCGTGAATGATGCCATAGCCCGCGTGCCTAGGCTTGATGCTGGCTAGCGACCGATACCTCAGGCCTATATCCCGGCTCAACACCCAGCCCAATACCGTCCAAAACCAATGCCGCAAACCTCACAACAGATTATGTGAGCAATTGAGCAGTTTGTGAATGAGACGACATCTGCCTGCACGGGTCCAGCCACAATAGGTAGGTACATGAACACAACGGCATAATGAGGTGCCGCTGGTCATAGAAGAACAAGGAGGCTCAACTATGCTGTCGATCAATATGGCTGACGTCGTGGCAGTGCTGCGGTCGTTGATACCGTATCTGGTGGCTGCCGGGGTATTGCTGCTGTTGGCAATCATCATCACCATCGCGGTCAACAAGAAGACGGTGCAATCCGTCGGTGCTCGCAAGATGATTCATGCCCAGTCGTGGATCGTGGCGCTTATCGGCATCGTCGCGGCATTTTCCATGATGCTGACTGGCCCGATGTCGACGCTGCTCAATAATGCGACGATTACTAAATACCAGCTCTCGCAAAGCACGGTTGCCAAGGCGAACACGCTGGCCAAGGACGTGCAGACCGAAGCGGTCACGATGCTGAAGAACGACGACGCCAATCTTCCGCTGGCAAACAAGAAGGTCAACGTCTTCGGCTGGGGTTCCACGAACCCCGTGTATGGTGGCACCGGCTCAGGCTCGATGTCGGAGCAGTACAAGACGACTTCGCTGCTCGATGGCCTCAAGGAGAGCGGTTTCCAAGCCAATCCAAGCCTGACTAAGCTCTACACCGACTATCGCAAGGACCGCCCGGTGGTGGGCATGTTCGCTCAGGACTGGACTTTGCCCGAGGTTCCTGCCGCACAGTACAGCGACTCTCTGATGCAGTCCGCCAAGGACTATTCGAATGAGGCGGTCGTCGTCATCACCCGCGTGGGCGGCGAGGGTGCCGATCTGCCCGAGAATATGAGGGCCAAGGGCATCACCTACCACGACAATTCCAAGGATTACCCCGATTTCCAGGATGGTGAGCACTTCCTGCAGCTCAGCCAGACCGAGAAGGACATGCTCAACCTGGTCACGAAGAACTTCAACAAGGTAACGCTGGTGTACAACGGCGCGAACACCTTCCAGCTCGACTTCGTCAATTCCTATCCGCAGATTCGCTCCGTGCTGTGGTGCCCTCCGGCCGGCCAGACCGGCTTCACCTCGCTGGGCGGCGTGCTCGCTGGCAGCGTCAATCCTTCGGGAAAGACCTCAGACACCTTCATCAAGAATCTCAAGAAGTCGGTCAGCTACAACAACTTCGGATACTTCGCCTACAAGAACGCGGACGAGTTCGCGCAATCCGTCACCGGCTTCACCGGCAAGACCACCAACGTCACGCCTACCTTCGTGAACTACTCCGAAGGCATCTACGTGGGGTACAAGTTCTATGAGACCGCAGCAAAAGAGGGGTTGATCAACTATGCGGACACCGTCCTCTATCCCTTCGGCTACGGGTTGAGCTACACCAGTTTCGAGCAGAAAATGGGCGATATCACCCATGGCAATGGCAAGGTCTCCTTCGATGTGACCGTTACCAACACCGGCAAGTCTGCTGGCAAGGACGTCGTCGAAGTCTACTATGACCCGCCGTATACCGATGGCGGCATTGAGAAGGCTGCGACCAACCTCGTGACCTTCGAGAAGACTAAAGAGCTCAAACCCGGCGAGTCGCAGAGCCTATCCGTCGCTTTCAAGGACAGCGACATGGCATCCTACGACCAGAAGGGCGCGAAGGCATGGGTGCTTGAAAAGGGCGATTACGGCGTTTCCATCCAGTCCGATTCGCACACGGTACTTGATTCCAAGACGGTGACGGTTGCCGACACCATCACGTACAACACCAAAGACAACACGCACAACGGTGACAAGATACCTGCGACCAACGAGTTCGACAATGCACAAGGAGACGTTGATTATCTGTCCCGTGCCGGGCATTTCGCCAACTAAGCAACTGCGACGGCTGCTCCGACCAACTTCAACATGAGCGACAAGGCCAAGGCAGAGTTCACGAACAACGGCAACTACAAGGTCGCCGATCACAACAAGTCCTCGGATGCGATGCCGACGACCGGAGCTAAGAATGGCATCAGGCTCGCCGACATGCATGGCAAAAGCTATGACGACCCGCAGTGGAGCAAGCTGCTCGACCAGCTGACCTTCAAGGATATGGATACGCTGATCGCTATGGGCGGCTACGGCACTCAAGCCGTCAAGTCCATCGGCAAGGTGCAGCTCACCGATGCAGACGGCCCCGCCTCGCTGAACAACAACTTCACCGGCGTTGGCTCGATTGGCTTCCCTGCCTCCACGGCGTTTGCTTGCACGTGGAACCGGGATCTGGCCAAGCAGTTCGGCGAGATGATTGGGCAGATGGCTCACGATATGCATGTGGCCGGCTGGTATGCCCCAGCGCAGAACATCCACCGCAACGCCTTCTCAGGTCGCACCTTCGAATACTTCTCCGAAGATCCGCTGCTTTCGGGCGTAATGGCGTCGAGTCAGATAGCGGGAGCCAAGGAGAAGGGCGTCTACTCGTTCATGAAGCATTTCGCAATGAACGATCAGGAAACGAACCGAACCGAGATGCTGCTGACCTGGTCCAATGAGCAGGCCATCCGCGAAACCTACCTCAAGCCCTTCGAGATGAGTGTGAAGGAAGGCGGCGCGAGTGCCGTCATGAGCTCCTTCAACTACATCGGGCCGGTCTACTCTGGAGCCAATCCAGCGTTGCTCAAGAACGTGCTGCGTAATGAGTGGGGCTTCCGTGGTTTCGTGCTCACCGATTATTTCGCCGGCTACGGCTACCAGAACGGCGATCAGGAGATTCGCAACGGCAATGATTCGATGCTTGCCACCACCGATATCACCAATCATGTGAAGGACAAGTCTGCGACCTCGCTGCTTGCGATGCGTCAAGCCTCGAAGAACATCCTGTACACGACAGTGAACGGCTGGCAGTACGCCAACGGCGAGCCGAAGGTGGCCACGCCGGTATGGCGCACCGCGCTCTACGTGCTGTGGGGCATCACTGCGCTGCTGGTGCTTGGATTCGAGTACTTGGCGATTTCTCGATTCCTCAAGCGTCGGAAGACCGCCGAGTCGGCTGAGACTGGTGTGCCTGCTGAAACCTCTGCTTCTGCCGAGGTCTGATATCCGCTAACGCACTGGATGGATGCGCTATTCACCGGTATCGTCCAGCACTTGAACTGCTTGGTTTCCTAACTTCTGCCTAGGGAGGCGGGAAGCCAAGCAGTTCAACACCTGACAGTCCATAATGTCAAAAATGACAGAGTTCAAAATAGCGATTTTGTTCAAAATTGCAGAGTTCAAAATGGCCAATCTGTTCAAAATTGCAGAGTTCAAAAATTGCAGAGTTCAGAATTGCGTAGCCCGGAATTGCGTAGCCCGGAAAATTGCGCAGTCGAAATTGTACACAGGCTGCGAACGGAACCAATAACCGATTGCGCGACCGATTGTGCGGGCGAACGGACAGGTTGTGCGGGAGTGCGGTCGTATCGGCGGCGCTGCTGGACGATTGCAGACAGGAACGCGAAGGAGGAGCAATGAATCTCGAGAAGCTTTCAGTTGAGGAGCGGGCGACGCTGCTGTCGGGCGGCTCGGAGTGGGATTCGCGCGGCAATGAGCGGGCTGGGGTGCCGAGTTTTGTTATGAGCGACGGGCCGCATGGGGTGCGGCGTCAGCTCGGCGAGGGCGATCACCTCGGGCTTGGGGCTTCGAAGCCGGCGACCTGCTTCCCCACGGCCGGGACCGTGGCCAATTCCTGGGATCCTGATCTAGCCGAGGAGATGGGCCGTGCCTTGGGGCGCGAAGCGCATGACCTCGATGTGAATGTGCTACTTGGTCCGGGCATGAACATCAAGCGCAACCCCTTGTGCGGCCGCAATTTCGAATACTATTCCGAGGATCCGCAGGTGGCTGGGCGCATGGCGTCCGGGCTGATCAAGGGCATCCAGAGCAATGGCATCTCGGCCTGTCCGAAGCATTTCGCGGTCAACAGCCAGGAGCTGCGCAGACAGGCGTCCAATTCGGTGATTGACGAGCGCACGATGCGTGAGCTGTATCTGACGGCCTTCGAAATCGCGGTGCGCGAGGCCGCGCCGCACGCCATCATGACTTCCTACAATCAGATCAACGGCGTGTACGCGCATGAGAACAGGCACCTGCTGCAGGATATTCTGCGCGATGAGTGGGGCTTCGACGGCATGGTGGTTTCGGATTGGGGCGGCTCCAATTCGGCTGTTGCCGCAGCGAAAGCGGGCGGTTCGCTGGAAATGCCATCGCCCGGCTATACCTCTGTACGCGAGCTGATTGCCGCTGTGAAAGCCGGCGAGCTGCCTGAAACCGATCTCAACGCGCGTGCGGCCGAGGTCGCCAAGATTGCGCAGCTGACCCATTTTGAGGGTGTCGGGCGCGACGATCTGCTGCGCGATGATATCGCCGCTGCACACCACGACGTGGCCCGCACTGTCGCCGAGAACTCCTTGGTGCTGCTCAAGAACGACGCCGTGCTGCCGCTGCAGCCCGGAGTCCGTTTGGCTGTTATCGGCGACATGGCTTGCACGCCGAGGTTTCAGGGTTCCGGCTCGTCCAAGGTCAACGCCACGCGCGAGGAGAATCTGCTCGACGAGCTCAAGGCGTGCGCAGGCGTCACCGTGGCCGGTTATCGGCAAGGCTACGAGCGGCAGGGAGCGCACAATCCTGCGCTTGTCAACGATGCCGTTGCGCTGGCTGGCCGGGTCGATGTGGATGCCGTCATTGCGGTCGTCGGGCTCGATGAACGCAGCGAATCGGAGGGGTTGGACCGCGCCACCATGGACATGCCGCAGGCGCAGAACGAGCTTATCGCTGCGCTGAAAACCGCAGGCAAGCCGATTATCGTCGTGCTCGTCGCCGGTTCGCCGGTTGAGCTGCCGTGGCTTGACGACGGCATCAACGCGGTGCTGTATGTCGGGCTTTCTGGCCAGGCCGGGGCCTCGGCCGCTGTGCGAGTGCTCACCGGCGCGGTCAATCCGTCCGGGCATCTGGCGGAGACGTGGCCGCTGCGCTACAACGACTGCCCGAGCGCTGGGTGGTACCCCGAGACTGGCCGCGACGTGATTTACCGCGAGGGCCCCTTCGTCGGCTATCGCTATTACGAAACCGCGCACGTCCCGGTCCGCTTCCCCTTCGGCTACGGACTGAGCTACAGCGATTTCACTTACTCCGGCCTGAGTTTTGATGGGCACAGCATTGACGAGCACAGCGTTGATGGGTACGGTGCGGACGGGCGCGGCGTGAGCTTCGTGGTGACCAACGATTCCGACATCCCCGGTGCGACCGTCGCGCAGCTCTACGTTGCCGGTCCTGCTGGGCCCGAAGGCGGCGTGCTGCGGCCCGCCCGTGAACTCAAAGGCTTTAGGAAAATCCGCCTTGGCGCTCACGAAAGCAAGGTCGTGCACATCGCCTTCGACCGCTATACCTTCCGGCATTACGATGTTGCCGCCGGAGCCTGGCGCACGCAATCCGGGCAGTGGATGCTGATGGTCGGCACGAATGTCGAAGATCTGCCGCTCACGGCCCCATTCACCGTGACCGGTGACGACAAGCAAACCGTGCCAACTGATACAGTGCCCTCCGACCGCGCCCTCGGCCATTACCTGACCGGCGACGTCAAGCATGTTACCGATGCCGAAGTGGCTGCGCTCTTCGGGCATGAGATGATCCTCTCAGGCGCTCCGAGCGTGTTCGGCGTCAATGACCCGATCTCCTCATGGAAGGATTCCAAAGGCTTTGCGGCTCGCACCATAGCGCGGACGCTGATCAAACGCGAGGCGAAGATTCGCGAGAAAACGGGCGCACCCGATCTCAACGTGCTTTTCATCCTCAACATGCCGCCGCGCGCGATGAGCAAGATGACGCAAGGCATGGTCGACTCCGCGATGGTCGACGCCGTCGTGCGCATAGCCAACGGGCACACGTTGCGAGGAGCCGGCGCCTTCATCGCGGGATTCTTCCGCAACCGCCGCGCCAACAACCGTCTAGCGAAGGAGCTGAGATCATGAGGGACACGACAAGCAAGGAAGCGGAGCAAGCACCATCCGCAGTCCTCGCCGATGAAGGCAACAGCAGTGTGGCGAGCGAAACGCAGACTGACTCCACTCCGAAGCGTGCCACCCCGAAGCGCGGCGGCGCGATTCGCGCGTGGATTGACGCTCATCCGAATATCTGGGAGTTCATTCTGTTCAATGTCCTCTCGAACATTTCAACGATCACGCGCTTCGTGGTGGCATGGGTCGGCACGGCAGTCTTCGTCTCCGCGATGGGACTGACCGCGCCCTTCGGCTTCCTCATCTTCAACTACACCTCCGCGGGCTCGCACGGCCTAGGCGGATTCCTGACCTTCCTGCTTGCCGAGGTGCTCGCGCAGATCGTGAACTTCATCGTGCAGATGAAATGGGTGTTCAAATCCGATTCCAGCTTCGCCGATGCCGCTTGGAAATACGCCATGCTCGCGGTGCTCATCGTCGTGGTGAATCTGGTGCTGCCGGGTTACGTGACCTCGCTGTGCATCGGCTGGGGCATGAATTCGGGCGTCGCCGCGACCGTTGCCTCGGTGGTCAACACGCTGCTGGCGGTGATTGTGAGCTATCCGCTGCTCAAATTCTGGATTATGCCGAAGAAGTAAGGCGGGCCCAGTTCACACTTTTTGGCGCTGCCAGAAAAAGTGTGAGCCAAACGCACAATTCGTGTTCGGCTCCGCATCATAGGCAATGCATAAGCAATGTTGAAATTCTGTCATATGTATGGCAAGAAGTTAACATCTTCCATGTGCGATTGGCTCACACTTTTTGACCACGCTTGAAAAAGTGTGAGTCGATTACTGCGGCAGCAGCACCGTGAGCGTAAACCAGTGGTCCTTGGCTTGTATCGACACCTCGCCGCCGTACTGGCGCGCAACGTGCTGGATGGATTTCACGCCGAACCCGTGACCGCGGTGCTCGCCTTTGGTCGTGCGCAGGTTGCCGTCGGCATCCTTGCGCAGCGCGGAATCGTAGTAGTTCTCGATGCGAAGCACAGTGAAGCGGTTCTGCGCGTAGAGCGCGAGCCTGATCAGCCGCTGCTGCAGGTCATCGAGTCGCGACGTGGCTTCGATCGCATTGTCGATGGCGTTGCCGAACAGCGTTGCGATGTCCATCGAGGACATGGAATCCAGCAATTTGCCGTCGGCCACTGCGGTGAAGGTGATGCCGCGCTGCACGCAGGTGCGCGACTTCGAGGTCAGAATCACGTCGAGCACTGGGTTGCCGGAATGCTGCTGTGCGCTGTATTCCTGCACTGAGGCCTCAAGCTGTGCGAAGCCCTCGTTGAGGCTGCTCGGGTCGGCACTATGCGAAGCCTCCGCGCGCAGCACGGCGATCTGGTGCTTGAGATCGTGAGTCAGACGCCCCATCGATTCCAGATTCTCCTTGGACTTGAGATACTCCTGATGCTGGCTTTCCAGCCGCGCGTCGATGGACGCCAGCTCGGCATTGGTCGTCAGCCGGCGCGACTGCACCTGCTGGGCGTAGAGAATCGCGAAACCGCACAGGTCCACCAGCGTGCGGATATAGAAGACCTCCTGCCCCACGCTGCCCGAGAACGGCGTGTTCGTGGAGACGAAGCTCAGGTTGCTCATCGCAAAGGTGACGATGGTGATGGCTACGGTAGCCACCGTCGAGGAGGCGGCGGGAACCGTGGGCTTGCTGCGGCTGAAATTGCCGCGTTCCAGCCCCCACGCCAAGCCGAAGCACACCGCGTACACCGCCAACAGCATGCCGATCGAAATCCACGGACGGTCCTCATCATGCATATCGATGTGCAGGAAGGTGGCCAGCTGCCAGTGCAGCGAAGCGACCAGCTCAGCCAGCACGAAGGCCCGGGCATTGATGTAGAGCCCCTCGCGCTTGCCGGTTCGCCCGCCGAGCACGATGATCAGGTACATGCCGGCGAAGGCCAGCAGCATGCCAAACACCCACAGCAGCCGCGGCAGTATGCCCGCCAGATACTGCACGGCCACCATCGCAGGGAGCCCCAGCGCAGGCACGAGTGCGGTGCGCGGCGGCGAGGCGCGCCGGTAGATGATCGAAAGGTACACCACACAGGCCAGCCACTCGCAGACGGCGGTGTAGAGCCGCGGAATATCGGGCAGGGCGTTCGTAATCGTGTCGCTCATCGCAGTCCGCCGCCCAGATACTCCGTCAGTGTCGTTAGGAACGCCTTCTTGCGCGGCCGGCTTACGCGCAGGCGCTCGCCATTGGTCATGACGCAATCCTGCCCCTCCACCGCGCTCACATGCCGCAGATTGACCAGATAGCAGGAGTTGGAGCGGAAGAAGTGCTGGCCGGACAGGCGCTCCTCAAGCTGCGTGAGCGTCCCGGATATCGAGATTTTACGGCTCGCAGTATGGATGATGATGGTGTGGCGGATGGATTCGCAGTACAGGATGTCGGCGAGTTCCAGCCTGATCCGGTCGGCTCCGGCCTCGACCAGCATCGAGCCGCTCCCGTGGCTGCGCACTGTGGCGATCGAGCGCTTGAGCTCCTGACTGAATGCGAACCACGGCACGGGTTTGAGCAGGTACGACAGCGCCTGCACCTCGTAGCCGCTGATGGCGTACTGCGGGGCAGCGGTGATGAAGACTATCACGACATTGCTGTCTTGCTGGCGAATGGCGCGCGCGGCGTCCAAGCCGTTCATACCGGGCATTTCGATGTCCAGCAGCAGGATGTCGTAGATCGGCGTGTAGCTGCTGACGAGCTCGGAGCCGTCGCCGAATGCCGAGACGATGAAACGCTCGCCTTCCTCGCGCTGATAGCGGTTGAGATAGTCAAGTATCGTCTGGCAGGCGGCCGGGTCGTCTTCGGCCACGCCGACTCGAATATCGCGCATTTCGCCTCCGCGGTAGTTATGACAATCTACTTATGACAATCTACGTGCCGTTCGGGGCCGCAGTGTCGCATGGCATCCTTACATCAGTACCACAGCGTATCTCAGTACCGCATTGTGCCTCAGTGCCAGTGTCGGTGCCAGTGCCACACCGTGCCCCGTATCGACGTACCATCGATTCAGTACTACGGTAGCGCGGATGCGGGCAAACGGCATGGCGTTGCGCCCACGGGCGTGGCTGCGACCGCAATCTGTCGATTTCGCGGCATGTTTTGGGTCGGTTCCGGGTCGGTTCTATGTTGGTTTCGCCTTTGGCATCGATGTTCGGATGAGCCGCATGGAGTGCGTCGACGGCCTTGCGAGGGCGCAGCTGTACCGGCAAAGCGGTGCGTTACAGCGCCGTAGCCACCCTTCGCGCTACGCTGATGGGTGAAACAACAATCCAATGTATGTACAAGGAGAAGAAATGCTCGACGGATTCAAGAAGTTTATCGCCCGGGGCAATATGGTGGATATGGCAGTCGGCGTGGTTATGGGCGCCGCTGTGACTTCCGTGGTCACCGCAATCGTCGAAAAGGTCATCAACCCGCTGATCGCGATGATCTTCGGCAAAGAGGATATGAGCGGATTGCTGGCGTTCACTGCCAACGGCTCCACGGTGTCCTTCGGCGCGGTTCTCGGCGCGCTCATCAACTTCCTGGTCGTCGCTGCAGCCGTGTACTTCTGCATCGTGCTGCCGATCAACAAATTCCGCGATATGGCCGCAGCCCGGCACGGCGTGGAAGACGAGGAAGAGGAGCCGCTCAGCCCCGAAGAGCAGACTGTGGCCCTGTTGCAGGAGATTCGCGACGAGCTGGCCAAGGGCAACAATGCGGGAAGCATTCTGAAGTAGTAGCGCGTCCCTGCCCGGGCCGGTGTGCTTCGGGTTGTCCGCTATCAATCAGCTATCAATCATCGAGTGAACCATCGATCATGGGTTCACGAACAGAGGCCTTGGCGCATAATGCGTCGAGGCCCCTGTTCGTTGCTCGCCTATCGGCCGCATATTGCTCGCCTATCGGCTCATGGCATATCTCCTCGGCGGCATGCTTGGCACCGCAGGTTCGCCTCTCAGCGTTCGAGCGTGAAGCCCTGGCCTTGCGCGACAGGGCCGACTGATTTCGTCAGATTGGCGGGGTCGGTCGCCTTGGCGGTCGTCTGAGTGCTGAAGGCGTCCACGGGGCGTTCGGTGTGGCGCAGATCGTAGTACTGGTGCACGATCGCGTCGTAGTCGGGCAGCGGTTCGAGCACGCTGCTGTCATCATCGGGGTAGACGTTCTCGAAGAACTGCATCGAGCGGGGCATGCGCGGCTTGAGTGCCGGAGTCTGATCGGGCTCGCCGATTGCCAGTCCCAGAACCGGGTAGGTGTATTCGGGCAGCTGCAGCGCGTCGATGATGGCCTGCGCATCGTTGAGCAGCGAGCCGAGGTACACGCAGCCGAGACCCAGCGAATTCGCCGCCGTCTCCATCGCGTGCAGGGCGAGCACGGCATCGTTCTGCGCCTGGGAGAAGCGATAGCTCGTATTGAGTGTGAATGCGTCGCTGTGCACGTCGACGCCGCCGCGTGCCGCAATGGCCGCGTTGCGATGCTCGTCGAGGACGAACACGTAGAGCAGCGGCGCCTCGCCGATGTAGTGCTGGTTGCCGATTTGCGCCATGCGCTGGCGCAGCGATTCGTCGGTGATGCGGATGGCGGACCAGTCGCTGAGGTATTCGCTGGAAGCGGCATGCTGCGCCACGGTTTCCAGCGTCGCGATGACCTCTTCGGAAATCGGGTTCGGCTTGAACTTGCGGATGGAACGGCGTTGCAGCAGCGTTTCGATAACGGGATTGGTGACGGTGCTGGTGGCCAGGCTGTCGGCGGCGGCGGTCTCAGCGGCAGCGGCGGTCTCAGCGGAAGTATTGGAAGTATCAGACATACCGTTATTCTCGCAAGCGGCCGTCCCATTCGGGCGAGGGTTTAGCTGTGGGGAAAGAGCGGGGGCTGGCTTGGCCGAATAATCGACTCGCCAGCGTCGGCCGCTTTACCCGCCCTACTTGTTCTGGCGCTTGACCTGTCGATGCGAGACGAAGGCTCGCGAGCCCGTAACCGATAGCTGGGAGAGAATCGCGCCGAATGCCGCTGACAGTCCGGCGAACAGCAGGGTCATCAGCAGCCCTTGCTGGGCATCGTCCTCGGAACTGCCGGAGTGCCGGCGCGCGGCTCCCTTATTCCACAAGGTCTGAAATATCTTGCCGGCAACCAGCCCGGTCAGCGCAGGTACGGCGGCCTTGAAGATCTTGTCGCCGAGGGTGTCGGGGTCGTTCTTTAGCGCGTGTGTCATCGCATCCACCTTGCTGTCGACGGCGCCCAGGCC
Organism: Bifidobacterium tibiigranuli; assembly: GCF_022655035.1. Taxonomy (GTDB): domain Bacteria; phylum Actinomycetota; class Actinomycetes; order Actinomycetales; family Bifidobacteriaceae; genus Bifidobacterium; species Bifidobacterium tibiigranuli_A. The sequence continues at coordinate 106,184 of NZ_JALCUA010000003.1, forward strand.
ATCGACGATGCTATTGGCCGATTTCCCCAGACGCACTTCGGAGTCCTTGCTTGTGTCGCTCATAGTCCTATAGTAATTCACCTGGCGTGCGACAAAAACAGGGTACGCGTTGCGATGAGCGCAGAGCGGGCCGGGTTGCGCAATTATGTTCCAGCTCCGGTGTGCAGTTGCGCAGGCCGAGCGCGAGGACGGCGCGTGGCTGGTATAAGGGACGACGCGCAGCCCAGATATGCGACCATCAGATATGTGGCCGGTACAGCATGTACTACAGTAGGGCTATGAACGATTTTCACATTTCAGGCAACGGCGCCTCTCAGACCGGTCATCTGGTGCTGCTGCGCCATGGTGAGACCGTGTGGAGCGTGTCCGGGCAGCATACAGGGCGCACTGATCTCCCGCTGACCGATGCCGGCGAGCGACAGGCCGTCGAAGCTGGCGCGCGAATTCGGCAGGCATACCCGGAGGGCTTTGGTTCGCAAGTATTTTCCAGTCCCTTGCGCAGAGCCAGTCAGACAGCGCACGATGCCGGATTCGGCGATGCGCGCGTATGCCCTGGCATCGCCGAATGGGATTACGGCCGCGCCGAGGGCCGCACGCGCGCTCAGCTCAGCGACGCCTTGGGCCGCAGCTGGAATCTGTGGCGCGACGGCACCGAAGCGCTGGGAGCCGAGCTGGAGGGGGATCGCGTTGAGACCCTGCCGTCCGGCCAGCAGGTGAGCGTGCATAACGGGCCGGGCGAGACCATCGCGCAGGTCGCGGCCCGCGCCGCCGAGGTCGCGCGGGAGATGCTGCCGATCATTCTGGCCGGTCAGGACGTGCTGCTCGTCGCCCACGCGCATATCCTGCGCATCTTGACGACCCAGTGGCTCGGCGTCGACCCGCATCTCGCCAGGCTGCTGCGCCTCGACACCGCGCACTATTCGGCGTTGGGCGTGTACAAGGGCGATCCGGTGATCGAGCACTGGAATCTGTAATGAGCCTTTACCTCAGCGAGTGTGAGTTGCCCCACAGGCTGAGGTGATTGGCCCAATATATCGTGTGTGACTCGCCTTCGGCGGCTGGCAATTTTTGGCTGATGCCAACGGATTTCGCCGCTGGCATCTCGGCAGTTTTGCTCCTAGGTCAGCGTTTGCAGGGCAGGGGGAAATACGGTATAATGAAACTGAACACAAGGCTGTGTTCTGGCGGTCATAACGCGATGTAGCGCTCTGATGCGCCGAGTATAGGAAATGAAAGGATTCGAAGATGAATCGCATAATGAAGTCAGCGATGGCGATTGTCGCCGTCACCGCCATGTCGTTGGGGGCGCTCGCCGGATGCGGCGGGTCGGGTGCGTCCGACAGCGGCAAAGGCAAGGTGTACTTCCTCAACTTCAAGCCGGAGGCGGCCGACCAGTGGAAGGATCTCGCGGCGACGTACACCAAGGAAACTGGCGTGCCGATGACCGTGCAAACGGCGGCCTCCGGCACTTACGAGCAGCAGTTGAAGAGCGAGATGGCCAAAAGCGAGGCCCCGACGCTTTTCCAGGTCAACGGGCCGGTCGGCTATGCGAACTGGAAGTCGTACACGGCCGATCTCAAGGACACCGAGTTGTACAAGCAGCTGCAGAATCCGGATGTGGCGCTCAAGGATGGCGACAAGGTCGTCGGCATACCTTACGCGATGGAGACCTACGGTCTGATTTACAACAAGGACATCCTCAAGAAGTACTTCGCGATGCCTGGGGCCAAGGCGAAGTCGGTCAAGGACATCGACTCCTTCGCAAAGCTCAAGGCAGTGACTGACGACATGCAGGCGCGCAAGGGCGACCTTGGCATCAAGGGCGCCTTCACCTCGGCCGGATTCGATTCCAGCTCGGATTGGCGCTTCAAGACCCATCTGGCGAACATCCCGCTCTACTACGAGCTGAAGAAGGACAATATCACCACACAGCCCGCGACCATCAAGGGCACGTACATGCCCCAGTTCAAGGATATCTTTGATCTCTACCTCAAGGATTCCACGACCGAGCCGACCCAGTTGAGCTCGAAGACCGGCGATGATGCAAACTCCGAATTCGCTCTCGGGGAGGCGGCCTTCTATCAGAACGGCACATGGGCCTGGAGCGATTTGCAGAAGGCCGGCATGGATGCCAGTCAGGTGAGCATGCTGCCGATTTACATCGGCGCTCCGGGCGAGAAGGACCAGGGCTTGGCCACGGGGTCCGAGAACTACTGGTGCGTCAACGCCAAGGCCTCCAAGGAAGACCAGCAGGCCACCAAGGACTTCCTCAAGTGGGTCATCACGTCGGACGCAGGCAAGAACGCGCTGAGCAAGGATATGGGCTTCACGACGCCATTCAAGACCTTCGCGGACATCAAGGCGGACAACCCGTTGGTTCAGGCTGCCGTTGACGACCAGAAGTCCGGCAAGACCCCGGTCAGCTGGAACTTCACGCTGATGCCGTCTGAGCAGTGGAAGAACGCTTTGGGCAATGCGATGCTTGAATACGCGCAGGGAACCGGCTCGTGGGATGCGGTCAAGTCTGCATACGTCGACGGCTGGGCCAAGGAGTACCAGGCCGCGCACGCGGGCTGATGCGCTATCTGTCAGCTATGCGTTGGGCCGGCCTTCGACTGCTGCGATTGATGTCGCTGCGCGGAGGCCGGCCTGTCTATTGTGTCGCTCACCGCCTTTGCGCTAGAGGCAGCAATATGGGAAAGCGGTATGGGGCAGTGGTATGGATTGGATGCAAGGAGCTAAGGTGCGTCCTGAGGCAACAAATCTATGAAGCAATGACATGAATAGCGTCCTATGCGACAAACGTTTTCATTACTTTATGTAGAGTGAAAATCCAGTAATATCAACGATTCTTACTAACTGCTGAAAAGAAATACAGAAAGAAACGACTTAGAATGACAACGTTTTGACTCTGGAAGGCAAAGATGATAGTGTCATCTCAGTCAATCAAAGAACAGTGATGTTCCGGAACTGACGCATACAAATCAACAATGAGTCAATACAACACGACAATAGGCGTCGCACATGGCTGTGCAGCCTATCTCAAAGAAGAGAGGAGGTTCTGTCGTGATTACTATGGCTGGCAAAACGATACGTAAGTGGTGGGCATTATTCGCCCTGCCTACGTTCGCGTCCTTCCTGATTGGTTTCATCGCACCGTTCGTCATGGGTATATATCTGAGCTTCTGCAGGTTCAGCACAGTGACGGACGCGAAGTTCGTAGGGTTGCAAAACTATACGGCGGCAATTGCCGACAGAGAGTTCTGGCGCTCGCTGGTGTATACGGTGGCCTTCACCTTGGTAACGGTGGTTGTGGTGAACATCGTCGCGTTCGCCATCGCCTATATGCTGACGAAGGCCGTCAAGGGAGCGAATATCTTCCGCTCCGTGTTCTTCATGCCGAATCTGATCGGCGGCATCATCCTGGGCTATATCTGGCTGCTGCTGCTCAACGGCGTGCTGGCGCACTGGAGCCGCTCGATTACCTATTCGGGCACTTACGGCTTCTGGGGCATGGTCATGCTCTATTGCTGGCAGCAAATCGGCTACATGATGATCATCTACATCGCAGGGCTGCAAGCGCTGCCCGGCGACGTCATCGAGGCTGCTGCGGTGGACGGCGCAAGTTCGCGTCAGACCATGTTCCGCATTACGATTCCGCTCATGATGCCCTCGATTACCGTGTGCACCTTCCTGACCATGACCAACGGCTTCAAGATGTTCGATCAGAACCTGGCGCTGACCAACGGTGCTCCGTCGAACACCTCCGAGCTGCTGGCCCTGAACATCTACCGCACCTTCTACGGGCGCGCAGGCTTTGAAGGCGTGGGTCAGGCGAAGGCGGTCATATTCTTCCTGATTGTGGCCGTGATTGCCATCGTCCAGAACCGTCTGTCCACAAGCAGGGAGGTGACAGCATGAGTGACAAAATCAAGCACCCGGGCCTGTGGGGAGTGTTCTTTACGGTCGTGTCTCTGGCGTGGATATTCCCGATTGTGCTGGTGGTCATCAACTCGTTCAAGCAGAAGGCATACATCTCGCGCAACGCCTTCTCGATTCCGACAGGCAAGCAGTTCGTCGGGTTCGAGAACTACGCGCGCGGCATCGAGCGCACGAATCTTATAGCCAGCTTCGGCTGGACCGTGGTCGTCACTGTCGGCGCAGTCATCCTGATTCTGCTGTGCACTTCGATGTGCGCCTGGTGGATTGTGCGCGTCGACAATTGGGTGGCGAGAACGCTTTACGTGCTCTTCCTGTTCAATATGATTGTGCCGTTCCAGATGGTCATGTTCACGCTTTCCAAACTTGCCGACATGCTCAGCCTCAATACCCCGTGGGGTCTATGGTTCGTGTATCTCGGCTTTGGCGCGGGCTTGGCGGTATTCATCTTCACCGGCGTGATCAAAGGCATTCCGCAGGAGCTTGAGGAATCCGCGATGATTGACGGTGCAAGCGTGCCGCGCATCTTCTTCCGCATTGTGCTGCCAATCATGAAGCCAGCGGTCGTCTCCGTCGCGATTCTTGAGACGATGTGGATTTGGAACGACTTCCTTCTGCCGTACCTGACCTTGGATATGCGCAAGTACAAGACGATGTCAATCGCCATCCAGTACCTCAAGGGCGGCTACGGCTCGGTAGATATGGGCGCGATGATGGGCTGCCTGGTGCTGGCGATTGTGCCAATCATCATCTTCTACCTGATCTGCCAGAAGTACATCATCTCCGGCGTCATGGCCGGGGCAGTCAAGGGCTAGATCGCTCGCTGCAGAGTCGCATGTGGCATGGCGGCTGACAGCCCGGGAGCCGATACCGTCGTATGGTTCCGGATTGCTGGCTGAGCGTGCCAGATGCAAAGGACTCGTGCGGCAGCATACGGCAGTCGTGAAAGCTGCCAGACCCGTAACTAAATACGTGACAGTGGCACTGAGCGGCACAGACGCTGAGTGCACAAAATAACAACAATGACACACAAAGGAGTATGGCATGAAACGAATAACCAAGGCGCTGGCGGCTTCGCTCAGCGAGCGATGCTGGCAGGGATGGCAGCGTGCGGCGGGAGCTCGTCGAGCGATACCGCGCAGGCGGATGGCATCTATTTCCTGAATAATAAACCTGAGATGGCGCAAGCTATGAAGGATCTCGCTGCCAGCTACACCAAGCAGACCGGTGTGCCGTTCACAGTGCAGACCGCAGCCTCGCAGACCTACCCGCAGACGCTGAAATCGGAGATGGCCAAGAACCAGCCGCCGACGCTTTTTGATGTGCTTGGGCAGGTGGACTTGAATACGTGGAAGGACTATGCCGCCGATATGACCGACTCAGAGGTCTATAAGCAGCTCAAGGATCCTGCTATGGCGCTCAAGTCTGATGACGGCAGCCAGGTGCTTGCAGTGCCGGTCGTCCAAGAGACCTTCGGCATCATCTATCGCAAGGATATTTTGAAGAAGTACTTCGAGATGCCCGGTGCAAGCATCAAGAGCGTCAAAGGCATCAAGAACTTCGAGACGCTGAAGACGGTCTCCGACGAGATTCAGAAGCACAAGGACGAGCTCGGTGTCAAGGGCGCGTTTACGTCGATGGGCTTCGACCCTTCGACCAACTGGCGCTACCACACGCATCTCGCCAGCGTTCCGCTGGCCTATGAGTTCGAGCAGGATCATGTCACCAAGCAGCCGGCCACGATCAAGGGCACGTACCTGCCTGAGTTCAAGAACATCATCGACCTGTACCTCAAGGATTCCACTACGCCGACCAGTGCGCTGAGCAGCAAGACGATGGATGACGCCTTGGCAGACATCACCACCGGCGACGCGGTCTTCTTCCAGAACGGCTCGTGGGCATGGCCTGACCTCGTGGATGGCGGCTTGAACGCTGATCAGATTGGCGTGCTGCCGATCTATGCTGGCATTCCCGGCGAAGAGAACTACGGCATGTCGACTGGTTCGGAGACCTTCTGGTGTGTCAATAAGAAGGCGTCCGCCAAGTCGCAGAAGGCCACCAAGGACTTCCTCAAGTGGCTTATCACCTCGGATGAGGGGCGCGAAGCCTGGTCGCACACGATGGGCTTCAGCGCGCCGTTTAAGACCTTCACCGGCAAATACGTCACCGACAACCCGATCATGAAGGCTGCCGACCAGTACACCGCCGCAGGCAAGAAGAATCTGCCGTGGGCCTTCCTGTATGATCCGAGCCAGCAGTGGAAGGACAACCTGGCTAACTCAATCCTCGGATATGCGCAGGGCACCGGCAATTGGGACGGCGTCAAGAGCTCCTTCGTGGACGGCTGGGCGAAGGAAGTCGCGACCTCGAAGAGCAACAGCTAATGTGACTCGCATTCCCAAGCCGTTGTGGGGCGCGGGAATACCATAGACCAATCGCCGAGGCAATCTTGTTCACATATGATGCGTATGAGAGACCCCCGGCGATTCGGCTGTCATGAGGCAGTTGCGTACCGTTGATGGCTCGTGATTGCCGCTAGTATCGCAATAATTATCGTTAGTACAGCTATTACCGTTACAAGGAGTACTGCAATGCCGCGCTTCCCGCAGCTCGACACCCATCCAATCATGAATCCCGAAGCCGTAATCCAAGGCGACCATTGGCGCATCGGAGTGCTCACCGAGTCGCTGCTCCGCCTGGAGTGGCAGGATGACGGGGTTTTCGAAGACCATGCCACGCAGATGGTGGTGAATCGCGACTGGGGTACAACGCCGAAGTTCACCCACACCGTGCGCGACGGGCGGCTGGTGCTCGATACGCCTGCGCTGCGGCTGACCTACGACATGAAACCCTTCAGCAAGGAGGGCCTGAGCGTCGTCATCAAAGGCGTGAACTCCAATCGCAACACATGGAATTACGGCGAGGAGCAGGAGGGCAACCTGTGCGGTACGGCGCGCACGCTCGACGAAACGAATGGCTCGACGCCGCTCGGTCTGGGTGTGGTTTCGCGCGACGGCTGGGCGGTCTTGGATGATTCGGCCTCCAATATTTTGACCGAAGCTGACTCGGTGAACGGCGAGGACAATACCTTTGGCACCTGGGTCGTGCCGCGCCCCGGCACGGGCCACGATCTGTACGTGTTCGGCTATGCGCACCGCTATATCGAGGCGATACGTGACTTCTACCGGCTGACCGGCCCCACGCCGCTGCTGCCCAGATTTGCGCTGGGCAACTGGTGGAGCCGCTATCATCGCTACACCGAGCGCGAGTACCTGCAGCTGGTCGAGCGCTTCGAGCGCGAAGGGCTGCCATTCACCACGGCCGTGGTCGATATGGACTGGCATTTGGTCGACGCCGTCGACCCGAAATATGGCTCAGGCTGGACCGGCTACACATGGAACCGCTCCTTCTTCCCCGACCCGAAGCGCTTCCTCGACACGCTGCACCAGCACGGGCTGAAAGTCACGCCCAATGTGCACCCGCGTGACGGCATCCGCGCTTTTGAGGATGGATACGCCGAAGCCGCACAGCAGATGGGCATCGATCCGGCAAGCGAGGAGCCGATCGAATTCGACCTGACCAGCCCGAAGTTCATGAAGGCCTACTTCGATCTGCATCACAAGCTTGAAAGCGAAGGCATCGACTTCTGGTGGCTCGACTGGCAGCAGGGTGGCGTGACGCGGCAGAAGGGCCTGGACCCGCTGTGGATGCTCAATCATCTGCATTATCTGGACTCCGGCCGTGACGGACGCTGGCCGCTGACCTTCTCGCGCTACGCCGGTCCCGGCTCGCACCGCTACCCAGTTGGATTCTCGGGCGATACCGTGGTGAGCTGGGAATCGTTGCGTTTCCAGCCTTATTTCACTGCTACAGCAAGCAATATCGGCTACGGATGGTGGAGCCACGATATCGGCGGCCATATGTTCGGCCGTCGTGATGAAGAACTGGAAGCCCGTTGGTATCAGTTCGGCGTATTTAGTCCCATCAATCGCCTGCATTCCACCGATTCGGCCTTTAATGGCAAAGAGCCATGGAACTTCCGTACCGAGGTGCGCGATTCGATGACTGCCTCGCTGCGTTTGCGGCACGAGCTGATTCCGTATCTGTACACGATGAACTGGCGCGCGGCGAGCGAAGGACGCCCGATTGTCGAGCCGATGTACTGGCAGGCCGCAGACAATCCCGATACTTATGATGTGCCGAATGAGTTCCGCTTCGGCACCGAGCTGGTGGTGGCGCCGATTGTCGAGCCGATCGACCGGGAGGCGCAGCTCGCCAAGACGGACGCATGGCTGCCGCAGGGCATATGGTTCGACTTCTTCACTGGGCGACGCTATGAAGCGCCAGCTATGGAGGGCCGCAAACTTGAAGTTTGGCGGCCGCTTGAGGCCATACCGGTCTTCGCAAAAGCCGGTGGCATCGTGCCTATGCAGCCGCTTGATGAGGCTAATGGACCGATCAACTCGATTGACAATCCGAAGCATGTGCGCGTAGTTGCGTTCGCCGGAGCCGATGGGGCATTCACGCTTGTCGAAGACGACGGAAGTCGAGGCGTTGAATCCGCGGTGGCAACGACCGAACTGGCGCTGCACTGGGTCGCTGGCAGCTCCGCCACGTTTACGATTGGCGCGGTGCAGGGCGGTGGCGCTGATGGCGCTGCCGTTGCGGGTTCCATCGTCCCCGAGCGCCGCTCGTGGACCATCGTGATACGCGGCGTGGAGCCAGCCAAGGTGTCGGCCCGCGCCGGCGGCAAGGCCATCGAGGTCATGACCGCGTACGACGAGCGCACATTAAGCCTGAACGTTGAGATTCCCGAGGTTGCGAGCAATGCCGCCGTGGAAATCCTCTTCGACGGCGAGCTGGCGCTTGCGCACGACACCAGCGCCGACGACGCCTTCCGCGTGCTCTACAACGCGCAGATTGACTGCTTGGCCAAGGACAAGGCCGATCGGCTCGTGCGTGCCGACGGCGCTGCCGCACTCAACGCCCTGCACACTTTGGAGCGGCCCGCCAACGGCGAGCATCGTCATGATTTGTTCGTCTCGCATATGCCCGAATCGGTGATTCGCGCCGTTGCAGAACAGTTGCTGCGTGTGTGACTGCTGTCGCATGCATCTTGAGCGGAGCCGAATCTGGTTTCTTGGCTCCGCAGCGGCAATTGCAGCACCGTGTCAACCAACAGACTGTGCCAATCAACATACTATGTCAACCAACAAGCCATGCCAATTAACAAGCTGTATCAATTAACGGATAGCAACAGAAGACATACCGACAGATGCTAAGGGGGATCTATCATGAGCACCATCGTGCAAGGAAGCGACTACCGGTTCACGCTGCTGACGGAGCGGCTGATTCGCTTGGAGTACTCGTCGTCGGGCGAGTTCGAGGATCGCAATACGCAGCTGGTTGCCAATCGTGACTTCGGGCCGGTCACGTATTCCGTGCTGAAAGACCATAACGGCCACGCGGTGGAGATCGAGACCGAATTCTTCCATCTGTATTACGACGGCGGCCCGTTCGCCGCAAGCAATCTGCACGTCGACGCCAAATACCAGTACACGCTGCACGATTCCTGCTGGTACTACGGCGAGAAGACCAGCGGGAATCTCGGCGGCACCAATCCGACGCTGGACTTGGTAGACGGTTCGACGCCGATCGACGACGGCATCATGAGCCGCGACGGCTATGCCTATCTGGATGACACGGACTCCTTCGCCATCGAGGACGGCCATTTCGTGGCTCGTGCAGCCGAGGAATCCGACGGCTACTTCTTCGCCTACGGCCGCAACTATCGCGAGGAGCTCAGCGACTTCTATCGACTCAGCGGCACGACCCCGCTCATTCCGCGCTATGCGCTGGGCAACTGGTGGAGCCGCTACTACCGCTACACGCAGCAGGAATATCTCGATTTGATGGACCAGTTCGAGAGCGAGCAGGTGCCTATCAGCGTCTCCATCATTGATATGGACTGGCATCGCACCGACGACGTGCCGGCGCGCTTCGGCAGCACCTGGACCGGGTATTCGTGGAATCGCACGCTCTTCCCCGACCCACAGCGATTCTTGAAAGAGCTCAAGAAGCGCCATAAGCATATTTCGCTGAACACACATCCGGCCGGTGGCATCCGGGCCTTCGAGGACGCCTATCCGGCGGTCGCCAAGCATCTGGGGCTGGACATCGAGAAGGAGGAGCCGGCGATCTTCGACCTGGACGACCCGAAATTCCGCGAGTCCTATTTCGACGACGTGCATCACCCGATGGAGGACGAGGGTGTCGATTTCTGGTGGCTGGACTGGCAGCAGGGAACGAGCCGGAGCAAGGACAAGGTCGAGCCGCTGTGGAATCTCAACCACTACCATTTCCTCGACAGCATGCGGCGCAACGACGGCGAAGGGCTGATTCTCTCCCGCTTCGCCGGTCCCGGCTCGCACCGCTACCCCATCGGGTTCTCAGGCGATACCGTTATCACCTGGGCCTCGCTGAATTTCCAGCCGTACTTCACCGCGACCGCCACGAATATCGGCTACACCTGGTGGAGCCACGACATCGGCGGGCATATCTGGGGCAGCTTCGACCCGGCGCTCTCGCTGCGCTGGCTGCAACTGGGCGTGTTCAGCCCAATCAACCGCCTGCACAGCTCCGAGAATCCCTTCTCGGGCAAGGAGCCATGGAAGTACCGTCGTGATGTGCGCGAATACATGGATGTCTACCTGCGCTTGCGCAATCGGCTGGTGCCCTACCTCGACAGCGCCAATATCGGGACGCATGACGAGAACGTGGCGCTTATCGAACCGCTGTACTATCGCTACCCAGATAACGAGGAAAGCTATCTGGTCAAGAACCAGTACTTCTTCGGCAGCGAGCTTATGGTCGCGCCGATCACCACGCCGCAGGACCCGACGCTCAACGTCGGCTTCGTGGATGCGTGGCTTCCCGAAGGCCAGTGGATGGACATTTTCACCGATCTGGTCTACCAGGGCGACCAGGAAGACATCGAGCGCCCGATGGTGTCGAGCTGCAGCCTGGACGGCCAGTTCAAGACCGGCGAGACGACCATTCGGCTCGGCCGCACCTTGGAGAACATCCCGGTGCTGGCCAAGCTCGGTGCGATCGTGCCGATGGCCACGGATGCGATGCAGCGGGCGGATGTGCTGCCCGAGGAGCTTGACGTGCAGGTGTACGGCAACAAGGACAACGAGTACGTGATGCGCGAGCACTTGAATCGCAGCATCGCTGCCACGACGATAACCGTGCGCGGCGGTGTGGTCAGCGTCGCAGTTGACGATCCGAACGGCATTATTCCTGAAGGCCGGCAGCTGCACTTCACGCTGCATGCGTTCACGCTGGACGGCAACTCGGAGTTCACGCTGACGGCCGGCCAGAGCTTCGCAGGCACGCCGCAGAGTGACGGCCAGCAGAATGCCCGCGCTCGAGAGCAGCTGCTTCAGCAGTTGCAGGGTGCCGAGATTCCGTACGAGGACAAGCGCGCAGTGCTCAAGAAGATCGATGATGCCCTGACCTCGCCAATCAATCTGGCGACTTACGCCCAGACCATCGAGAATGCGAATCTGCGCTCGATGGTTGTGGAGTACACATCGTTGATCGCTATGCAGCGCTGAAACGGTCGAGGCGCGTGAATGTTCGCTTAGTTCGCCTCGCTGCCCTGCGAGGCGACGTAGCGATTCAGACAGCGGTCGAGGATGGGGATGTGGAGCATGATGAGCGTGCCGTATCCGAATACCAGCAGCAGAAACAGTCCTTGGGGCATGTAGAACCAGGAAGCCACGAGCAAAGCGAGGAATACTGCATCAATCGCAATCACCGTTGCAGTCAGCACGATATGCGATATGCCGAGAATGAAAGCGTTTGCAAGAGTTCGGCCAAATGAGTTATCGAAACGGGCTTGCAGCGCCCATACCCATTCGAAGCCGATGATCCACAGAATGCTCAGCGCGAATTTGGGTATCAGCAACGGCGTGATCTGCAGCACCACCCAAGCGTATGCAAGCAATGCCAGCGTTGGGCCGAACACTAGCCAGAGTAGGGTCGAGCGCATAAAGTTCGAGCGGAAGGCCGCGAAATAATTCGCGGTTGCGTGGCCTTCGCCCTCTATGGTGCGTCGAGCGGCGGAATTCCCGGCGACAAGCGCCGCTCCGATGGTGATGATCGGGATGCTGGTGAGCAGCATCAGGATGTTGATCCACACGGCGTCGGCGGCGTCGGACACCCCCTGCATGAATCGTGAATCTGGTGATAGGAACTTCATGACACTCCTCAGGGGCTCGGCGACCATTCTATTCTAGACAATCCTCAGCAATTTCGGACACCGCTGGCGTGGGGGCGAACTAGGTTCTCCTAAACACTCCGCGTGGCATCGATTGCGTCGTGTTATCGTTGTCATTACGTGGTCTTGAGACCGCGAACTAGCAACGATGCGAGGCCATTGCGTCATATCGATGAATGACCATACGACATGACACGGCATCCGGCGGCGAAGAAGCCCCGGCAATAAGCGAAAGGAACGAACACAATGCGAAGCGGTACGAAAAAGTTCATTGCAGCGGCGCTCAGCCTAGGCATGGGCATCACGCTGGCGGCCTGCGGCGGGAGCAGCGCCGATCCCAGCAAAGGACATGTCTACCTAGTGAATGGCAAGCAGGAGATTGGCGACCAGCTGCAGAAACTGGCCGATGATTACACCAAGCAGACCGGCGTCGAGGTGCAGGTGAACACTGCTGCGGCCGGCAGCTACGATTCCACGCTTACCTCTGAACTCTCGAAGAGCGAAGCGCCCACGATGTTCACCATTGGCGGCTATGACCAGTTCGCGAAGTACAAGAAGTACCTCACGAATCTCAAGGACACTGATGTCTACAAGCTGCTCAACAAGGAGGGCCAAGCCAACTCGCATAAGGATGCCGACGGCGCATACACCTTGCCGTACGCCGGCGAGTGGTACGGCATCATCTACAACAAGAAGATCGTGAACGAGTACGCCAAGAAGCCGTACGCGGTCATCAAGAGCGACAAGGACATCAAGGACTACGACACGCTGAAGTCCGTGGCCCAGGACATGCAGAAGCACAAGGACGATCTTGGCATTAAAGCTGCTTTTGCCACACCTGCGCTCGACTCGTCGGCGTCTTACCGCTACACAACTCATATGGGGCGTATTCCGCTGTTTTACGAATATCGCGACGCCAACGTGACCTTCGCTCCCGAGCTCAAAGGCACATATCTCAAAAACTACAAGGATATGTTCGATCTGCAGCTCAAGAACAACCCGACGCCAAGCACGATGCTCACTTCGAAGAGCTATGACGACGTGACTTCGGAATTCGCGCTGGGGGATGTGGCGTTCTATCCCAACGGAGTCTGGGCCTATGGTCAGATCAAAGACAACAATGTGAGCGACAGTGATTTGGGTATGCTGCCGTACTGGCTCGGCATCCCTGGCGAAGACAAGTACGGACCGTTCTCAATCTACGACGCCTCATGGGCGGTGAACCAGAAGGCCTCCAAGCAGGATCAGAAGGCCACGCTTGACTTCATCAAATGGCTGGTGACGAGCGATGAAGGCAAGGAGGCCCTGTCCAAGGAGATGGGCTTCTCCGTGCCGTTCACCACCTTCGACAACAACAAGTACCAGCCCGCCAACCCGTTGACAACGGCTGCTCGCGCCTACGCCAAAGAGGGCAAGCCTTCGGCTCAGAGCTTTACTGTGCCTAGTCAGCAGTGGCAGGATAATCTGGCCAATGCCTTGACGGAATATGCTCAGGGGACTGGCACATGGTCGAAGTTTGAATCGGCCTATGTCGACGGCTGGCAGAAGGAATGGCAGAACAACCAGAAGGTGCTTGGCATGCTGCCGCAGGTCGAGCCATTCTCCAAATAGTGCTGCGCAGGTAAGTGCTGCGCAGACACATCTCTTCGATACCATAAACAGGCATATACGCAATGCCGGGAAGGAATCATGACACTGAACAACGAACGCGACGACTGGTGGAAGCAGGCGGTCGTCTACCAGATCTACCCACGCAGCTTCAAAGACGCTGACGGTGACGGCTTGGGGGATATCCCCGGCGTCACGTCGAAAATCGACTATCTCAAAGACCTCGGAGTCGACGCGCTCTGGCTTTCGCCCTTCTACCCTTCCGACTTGGCGGATGGCGGCTACGACGTCATCGACTACCGCGACGTTGATCCGCGCCTAGGCACCATGGATGACTTCGACGCGATGGCTGCGGCCGCGCACGAGGCCGGCATGAAGATCATGGTCGACATCGTGCCGAATCATACCGCCGACAAGCATGTACTCTTCCAGGAGGCACTGCAGGCTGGGCGTGGCTCCGCTGCGCGCGACCGGTATATCTTCCGCGAAGGCCGGGGCGAGCACGGTGAGCTGCCGCCGAATGATTGGGTGTCGCTCTTCGGCGGGTCGGCCTGGGAGCAGGTCGAGGACGGTCAGTGGTATCTGCACATCTTCGCCAAGGAGCAGCCGGACCTCAACTGGCAGCATCCGGATGTGCACGAGGAGTTCAAGAAGACGTTGCGATTCTGGAGCGACCACGGCACTGATGGCTTCCGTGTCGACGTGGCCCACGGCCTGGCCAAAGATCTGGAAAGCGCTCCGCTGGAGGAGCTCGGCAAGCGCTATCCGGTGCACGCGACGTTCAACCATGACGGCAAGCATCCGCTATGGGATCGCACGGAGGTGCACGAGATCTATCACGAGTGGCGCGAGGTGTTCAACGAGTACGATCCGCCGCGTTTTGCCGTTGGCGAGGCGTGGGTCGTGCCCGAGCACCAGCATCTGTATGCGTCGCCTGATGAGCTGGGGCAGGTGTTCAATTTTGAGTTCGCCAAGGCGAACTGGACGGTTGCTCAATTCCGCGAGGCCATCCTCGACGGGCTGAATTCCGCCGAGCAGACAAAAGGCTCGACCACGACGTGGGTGATGAACAACCACGACGTGCCGCGCGGTGCCTCGCGGTACGGCCTGCCGCAGGTTGACGCGACCGCTTACCACCAGTTCGTGCACGACTGGATCCTGCGCGACGGCAAAAGCTACTTCGAAGACCGTGAGCTGGGTACGCGCCGTGCCCGGGCGGCGATCCTCATGGAAGCTGGCTTGCCTGGGTCGCTCTACGTGTACCAAGGCGAGGAGCTGGGCCTGTTCGAGGTGGCAGACATCCCTTGGGACAAGCTTGAGGATCCTACGCCCTTCTTCACGCGCCGAAACTTCACTGAAAAAGGTCGTGACGGCTGCCGCGTGCCGCTGCCATGGGATTCCGCCGACGCGCCCGAACCAGCCGGATGGGACGCGAACTTCGGCGAGAAGCGCTCCTTTGGGTTCTCGCCAGCGACGCTGGACGACGGCAAGGCCCCGGCCGAACCGCATCTGCCGCAGCCCTTGTGGTTCAAGGACTACGCGGTCGACGTCGAATCCGGCAACCCCGATTCGATGCTCACGCTGTATCGCGAGGCACTCAAAGAACGCGCATCGCTGCTGACCGCAACGGCCGATACCTCATGCCAGATGCTGGACTCCGGCGACGATGTCATCGCCTACTCGCGGCCGAGCGTCGACGGACGGCGCTTCGTGAGCCTGACGAACTTCGGCACTGAGGAAGTCGACATCCCGCGTGGCGACATCGTACTGGCCTCCGCTCCTGTTCCTACGGGCAAACTGCCGCAGGACACGAGCGTGTGGGTGCTGCTCGACGTGTGAGGTTCACAGCCGCCGTAGCTACTACGCTACGGCGGCTGTGGTCTCCCGCAGAATCAGCTTGGCCTGCTGGATTTCGAACTGCGGCTCGGGGGCGCGTCCTGCTATGGCGTCCAGCGTCTGCATCGCGGCCTTTCTGCCGAGCTCGAAGGGATCCTGGCGTAGCGTGGTCAGGCCGATGGGCTGCGCAAAGGGGATGTCGTCGAATCCGATGATCGAGATGTCCTGTGGCACCCGGTGACCATACTGCCGCAATCTGAACAGCGTCGGCAGCGCGATGTCGTCGCTCTGGAAGCATATGGCCGTCGGTGTGATTGGCATTGTGATGATGCGGTTCAGCACCGTGTTCGTCGCGTCGCCGTCTTCCGAGATGGCTATGGTCTCGGGTGTGACTCCGGGGTGCGATTGGCACGCCGACAGAAATCCGCTGAGACGCGAGTCGGCGCTGAATCGTAGTCGCGAGCTACTGTTGGGCATCTTATAAACGTAGGCGATATGTTGGTGGCCCAGTGAAATAAGATGTTCGACGGCCACGCTCATTGCCCGTTGGTCGTCGATGCTTACTGCGGCATCAAAGCCACTGGTCGAGGGGATGTTGATGCCGATGATTGGAACGTTCATCGTCCTTAGCTGACGTGTCTCCTCCGGTTCGATGTTGAAGGAGTTGACGACGACCGCATCCGCATTGCGCCGCACGGGCAAATCGGCGAAGAACTCGTGCCGTTTGTTGGCATCGACCATCTGGAAGATCGAGATGTCGTACCCGTTGGGGTGGAATATGGAGTCAAGCCCGGCGAAAGATGTCGCATTGAACCAAGTAGCGACGTTCAGTGAGGAGAGCAGGGCGATGCGGAAGGACTGCCCCGATTTAAGCGCGGCGGCCGAACGCGAAGCATGGTATTCCAGTTTTCGCGCGGCCTCAAGCACCTTGTCGCGTGTGCTGGGCAGCACCAGATCAGGCTTGGAAAGCGTGCGGGAGACCGTGGAAACCGAGACCCCGGCCTCGGAAGCCACATCTTGGATGCTCGCCTTCACGGGTGCCTCCTCTCTATCCCTGAAAACCCTATGTCCCATGTATGTCCCATTAGCCTGCGGGCGGCATGCCGCCAGTGGCGCCACCTTCATCGACTGCTAGGGCAACGTTACCATGATTCGCGAGCGGGATGGGCGAGCGAGGGCAAGACTTGGGCGTGCGCGGAAGCTGGAGCTGGAGCGCGGGGCGGTCCGGGGCGGCCTTAGGCGGCGCTTGTTGCGGGTCCGGTGGACAGCCGGAACATCATGCGGATTTGAGTGGATTCGTGAATAGGGGGGCGTTCTGACGCCGGTCTTGCTGGCGGTTTCATCGGTGGCCTCGGTGGTCTCGTTGATCTTGCTGGCGCGCTCGGCGCTGGACTCGAAGTCATTATCAGCTTTGGCGATGAGGTCAAGCGCGTGGCGGGCGGCCTGCGCGCCCATATCATGCGGATCCTGCCGAATGGTGGTCAGACCGACCTCTCTCGCATAGGTGCTGTCGTCGAAACCTGTAATCGAGAGAGCGTCGGGAATCGCATACCCGAGGCGCTGCAGCCGGCTGAGCAGAGGCACCGCAATCCGGTCCTGCTCGCAGCAGATTGCCGTGGGCATGTGATTGAGCGCGAACAGCTGCGTGAGCGCATGGTCGACGCGCTGACCGGTGTTGGACACATGCAGCATCGCCGGTTCAATATGCGCTTCGGCGCACTCCGCAAGGAAGCCATTGGATCTGCGATTCGCGCTGTAATGCAGTGCTCCGTCCGCATTCTCGGGTGGGTCGAGGTCGATGTAGGCGATATCTTTGTGCCCTAGTGTGAGCAGATGACGGGTGACCAGACGCATCGCATAGTCGTCGTCGGTCGCAATCGAATAGTCGAATACATCTTCAGGCAGGGCGTTGATGCCGATGATTGGAACGTTCATACTGTGCAGCCGCGCGATCTCCTTGGAGTCGACGTCGAACGAGGCGATTATGACCGCGTCCGCGTTGCGGCGTATCGGGAGGTCTTCGAAGAAAGCGTGCCGGTCCCCGCTAGTGCCGATTGGGTAGATGGCGATATCGTAGCCAGCCGGGTGAAATACCGAATCGAGGCCTTCGTAGATATGTGCGTTGAACCAGGTTGAGGAGGGGTCGTTGAGCAGCAGCGCGATGCGGAAGGTCTGGCCGGTTTGAAAGACCGAGGCCGATCGAGATACTGCGAAGTCAAGCTCATCCGCCGCCCGGGCGATGCGTTCGCGCGTCGCCTCGGCCACAAGTTCGGGGTGCTTGAAGGCCCTGGACACCGTGGATGCGGAGACCTGCGCCCGCTGTGCCACATCGCCGATATTGGCCTGCATCGTATCTCCTTATGCCTCGTTACCTTCTGTGCGAACGGCTGTGCGGGCGCAACTGGCCGCTGTGGTGGTCGCCGGGTGGTAAAAGCCCGTCCATGGGCATTTGGAGGCGATCGGCTGCATCATCCCGTCAGAATAGCGTTCGCATATCTGTATGCCTATATTCGCTGTGAGCTTGGACGAGGTAGTGGTGCTGTGATGATGGCTTGCCGGGTGACCGGTCTAGTTCAAGAACCAGCAACAGTCGGCGACAAGTATTTTTTGTACATTCAATGTATAAATTTTTGTACATCGGATGTACAAGAAATGCAGCGATAGGGTTTGGCGCAGGCGCTTCGCAATGATGTATTCCAAAACTTGATAGCGCAAAACTCAAGTTTTTTGGAGGAATTGGGAATATAAGTTGACTTCATAAAGTTGAGTGATGTAGGCTCAAGTTTGTAAGCAGGCGAGGGAAACCTCGCAACGTGGGTCCGCAAGGTGCCGAATGGCTGAATAGCTGAACAGCATCGAAACCGGCGGACTCGGCGGGCTTGAGCAGGCAACGTCAGCTGGCAAGTGACCACTGATAACGAACGAACAAGGAGACAACCGTTATGGGACGTGCAGTAGGCATCGATCTGGGTACCACCAATTCCTGCATCGCGACGCTGGAAGGCGGCGAACCCACCGTCATCGTGAACGCGGAGGGCGCGCGCACCACGCCATCCGTCGTGGCATTCAGCAAGTCCGGCGAGATCCTCGTCGGCGAAGTGGCTAAGCGCCAGGCCGTTACCAACGTCGATCGCACGATCAGCTCGGTGAAGCGCCACATGGGCACCGATTGGAACGTCGACATCGACGGCAAGAAGTGGACCCCGCAGGAGATCTCCGCGCAGGTGCTCATGAAGCTCAAGCGCGACGCCGAGGCGTACCTGGGCGAGCCGGTGACCGATGCGGTCATCACCTGCCCTGCGTACTTCAACGACGCACAGCGCCAGGCGACCAAGGACGCCGGCAAGATCGCAGGCCTGAACGTGCTGCGCATCATCAACGAGCCGACCGCGGCAGCGCTCGCGTACGGCCTGGAAAAGGGCAAGGAGGATGAGCGCATTCTCGTCTTCGATCTCGGCGGCGGCACCTTCGATGTGTCCCTGCTCGAAATCGGCAAGGACGAGGACGGCTTCTCCACCATCCAGGTGCAGGCCACCAACGGCGATAACCGCTTGGGCGGCGACGACTGGGATCAGAAGGTCATCGACTGGCTCGTGGGCGAGGTCAAGAACAAGTACGGCGTCGACCTGTCCAAGGACAAGATCGCGCTGCAGCGCCTCAAGGAAGCTGCGGAGCAGGCCAAGAAGGAGCTGTCGAGCTCGTCTTCGACCTCCATCTCCATGCAGTACCTGGCCATGACCCCCGACGGCACGCCTGTGCATCTCGATGAGACGCTTACCCGCGCCCACTTCGAGGATATGAGCTCGGACCTGCTCGGCCGCTGCCGCACGCCGTTCAACAACGTGCTGAGCGATGCGAACATCTCCGTGAGCGACATCGACCATGTGGTGCTCGTCGGCGGCTCGACCCGTATGCCGGCCGTCAAGGAGCTGGTCAAGGAGCTCACCGGAGGCAAGGAAGCGAACCAGTCCGTGAACCCGGACGAGGTCGTGGCTGTCGGCGCTGCCGTGCAGTCGGGCGTCATCAAGGGCGACCGCAAGGACGTGCTGCTCATCGACGTGACCCCGCTTTCGCTGGGCATCGAGACCAAGGGCGGCATCATGACCAAGCTCATCGACCGCAACACCGCCATCCCGACCAAGCGCTCCGAGGTCTTCTCGACTGCCGAGGACAACCAGCCCTCCGTGCTCATCCAGGTCTACCAGGGCGAGCGTGAATTCGCGCGCGACAACAAGCCGCTGGGCACCTTCGAGCTGACCGGCATCGCGCCGGCGCCGCGTGGCGTTCCGCAGATCGAGGTCACCTTCGACATCGACGCCAACGGCATCGTGCACGTCGGCGCCAAGGACAAGGGCACCGGCAAGGAGCAGTCGATGACCATCACCGGCGGCTCGGGCCTGGGCAAGGACGAGATCGACAAGATGGTCAAGGAGGCCGAAGCCCATGAGGCCGAGGACAAGCAGCGCAAGGAGGATGCCGAAACCCGCAATCAGGCCGAATCCTTCGCCTACCAGACCGAAAAGCTCGTCAACGACAACAAGGACAAGCTCTCCGACGACGTGTCCAAGGAAGTCACCGACAAGGTCAACGAGCTGAAGGAAGCGCTCAAGGGCGAGGACATCGAGAAGATCAAGTCCGCGCAGGAAGCACTCATGACCTCGGCGCAGAAGATCGGCCAGGCGCTCTACGCGCAGCAGGGCGCGGCTGATGCGGCTGGCACGGGCGCTGCTGGTGCCGCAGACGCAGGTGCCGGTGCTGCCGGTGCTGGCGCAGGTTCTGCCGCTTCGTCTGACGACGACGTGGTGGATGCCGAAGTCGTGGATGATGACGACAAGGACAACAAGTAATCATGTCTGGGTTCAATAAGGACGATTACCTCAACGATCTGCCGGATGCCGATCAGGCCGCGGCTGACGCGGCCGGCGCGGCTGATAGCACAGCTCAGTCGGCCTCGGGCCCCGCAGCGCAGGGTGCCGAGCCGAATGAGCCGTCCAGCGATGCGAAGGCTGCTGGCGACAGCGGTAACAGCGACAGCGAGCAGGCGAGCGATGGCAAGAAGGATTCTGACAACAAGGATTCCGATGCGCAGGATTCGCTGACCCCGCTCGGCCAGGCGAAAAAGGAAGCCGCAGAATACCTCGACGCTTTGCAGCGCGAGCGGGCCGAATTCGTCAACTTCCGCAACCGCTCGAAGAAGGAGCAGGACCGTTTCCGCGAGCACGGCATCATCGACGTGCTCACGGCGCTGCTGCCCGCGCTCGACGATATCGATCGCATCAAGGAGCACAGCGATATCGACGACTCCTTCAGCGCGGTCGCCACGAAGATCGACAAGGCTTTCGAACGCTTCGGCGTCGAGAAATTCGGCAAGGCCGGAGAGCCCTTCGACCCGACCAAGCACGAAGCCATCCTGCACAAGCCCGACGAAACCGCCACCACCGAAACCGTCGACACCGTAGTAGAAGCCGGATACCGCATCGGCGACCGAGTAGTCCGAGCCGCCCGCGTGGTCGTCGCTTCTCCCAAGGCATAGCTCGTTTGCGGAATACCTAGGTTTATCTGGTATCCGGGAATTGGAGGGATATGTATGTCATCCGACACGCTCCAAGGCCGCTCGGCCGGTCATACGGTCGGACGACACACATATCCCTCCAATTCCCTCGTCAGTATTTGTTTTTATCCGCTAACTAAAAAGGTTTTGTAGAAGTCCTCTCCCGGTTTAATCAATCAACGGTCTTCGATGCGAATCCTTAGAGCGCAAAAAGAAAAAATGCTTGAGGAGTTGGACTCTTTGTACATAAGGAGGTGGAGGGGTGTGTGTTGCCAGACCGTATGGCCGGCCGAGCGGCCCCGCTTCGCGGCTTCGCAGCCTTAGCGGCTGCTCACTTCGCCTACGGACAGCCCACAGGGCTGTCCGCTTAACGGCTCAGCATGTCGGGCAACACATATCCCATTCCACCCACGGCAACCCCTCTAGCAGTCAAGAACTAAATAAAGCATTACATATTGAGCCCAGGAAAGGAGGCACATCGTGGCTGAGAACGAATGGCTGAACAAGGACTTCTACAAGGTCCTCGGTGTCTCCAAAGACGCCAGCGCAGCCGATATTACCAAGGCGTACCGCAAGCTGGCGCGCCAGTATCATCCCGATCTGAACAAGTCCAAGGAGGCCGAGGAGAAGTTCAAGGATATTTCTGAGGCGTATGACGTGCTCAACAGCAAGGAGCAGCGCCAGAAGTATGACGCGATTCGGCAGTTCGGCATGGGCGGCGCGCGCTTTGCGGGCGGCTCGGGCCAAGGCGGCTTCAGCAACGCGGGCTTCTCTGATGTCTTCGGCTCGATGTTCGGCGACGGTGCGGGCGATGGCTCGCGCATTCGCTTCTCGACGTCGGGCGGCGGCCAGCCCGGCATGGATGACATCTTCTCCATGTTCGGCGGTGCCATGCCAGGTCAGGGAGCGCGCAGCCACACGGCGTACCGCGAGCCGCAGCCGCCGCAGCGGGGCGAGGATCGCAAGTCGAAGATCACGCTGACCTTCCGGCAGGCGGTCAAGGGCGCGACCGTGTCGCTGAGCGTGGACGGCGGCAAGTTCAAGACGCATATTCCCGCCGGGGTCAAGGACGGGCAGAAGATTCGGCTCGCAGGCAAGGGCAAGCCGGGCGTCAATGGCGGTAAGAACGGCGATATGTTCCTGGAGCTTACCGTCCGGGAGGACCCGAAGTTCTCGCTGCGCGGGCACGATATCGTCATGGCGCTGCCGGTCAGCATCGGGCAGGCCGTGGCCGGCGCGAAGATCGAGGCCAAGGACATCGATGGGGAACCGGTGACGTTCAAGGTGCACGCCGGTTCGTCCAGCGGCAGTGAGGTGCGCATTTCCGGCAAGGGCGTGCCGGGGCGCGGTGGCGACTTGGTGGGCCGCATCGAGATTCGCGTGCCGTCCAAGCCCAGTGCGGCGCTCAAGCGCAAGGCCAAGGAATTCGACGAGGAGTCCGGCGAGTTCCTTGATGAACTGGCGCAGGAGCGCTGATCGCGATGGCACGGATGGATCGCGAGGCGCGGGCGCTCTATGAGATGTGCGCGCTCGCGCTGGTCGAGTCCCGCGCGAATCTCGACGGGGCAGATGAGGTCGGCTTCGACATCGATCTGCCGATTTTCAGCGTCGGCCGCACCGCCGAGCTGGCGAACATCCACCCGCAGACCTTGCGGCAGTACGACCGGCTGGGGCTTATCGAGCCGCAGCGGACCGGCGGCGGGGCGCGGCGCTATTCGCTGCGTGACATCGACCGGCTGGTGCAGGCGCAGCGGCTGAGTCAGGAGGAAAGCGTCAATCTTGCGGGCATCGCGCGGATTCTCGATCTGCAGGAGGAGAATCGCCAGTTGCGCCGCGAGATCAAACGGCTGAGCCGGCCTAATGGTTCGAGCATATTCGCGGCCGACGCGGATGGCGACATCATCGAGGTGCAGCGCTCGAATCAGGCACGGCTGTGGCGGCACGAGATTCAGGTGCATCGCCGCGAGCTGACTTCCGGCCGCTCCGGTGACGATATGCCGCAATACCCGGAGGACGAGAAGTCCGTGGTGCTATGGAGCGAGTACCTCGACTAAGTGGCTCGTGGAGCTTGAGCCTCGGAGCGTCTGCTAGGCCCACAACCGGCATGGACTCCAGCGAACGCGCATAACTCTAGGATCTTATGTCACAAAGCCCGCACTATCGCAAAGGTAGTGCGGGCCTTGTGATGTTTCGAGCCGGTTATACGTCACAACTCCCGCAATGGTCTGGCGATAGTGCGGGAATCGTGACATTCCAGTGTTTCAGCGTTTCAGCGGGGGGGCTCGTGTCGCATTTTGCACGGTATCCAATCTCTACCGTGCAAAATGTAACGTTTACTGGCAGTTTTGCGTAGCCTTTTATACGGTAGGGCTGAATTAGCGTACAAAACGCAACGTTGATGAGCTTTTGGGCCCACGTGCCACTCATCTGCGCCCTTGTCGGCCTGTTTTGCTGTCATGGAGGGGGCCAAAACGACTCGGCGCAATTCGGTGCGACGTAGGCAGGCGCAGACGCAGGCAATGGAAGGCGGGATTCGGCATGACGCTACTCAAGGCGGTCCTTTGGGATATGGATGGCACGCTTATCGACTCGGAGCCGGTCTGGCACGAGTCCGAGGTGCAGCTCGCCCGCGAGCATGGCGGGAAATGGAACGAGGACCTCGCCTGGGGCGATTCCGGCAAGCCGGTGCAGGTGGTGGCGCAGCATCTGGTTGATATGGGCACGCAGCTCACGGTGGATGAGATAGCGAATGGCATGGTCGACTATGTGTTCCAGCATGAAAAAGAGCATATGCCGTGGATTGCGGGCGTCGAGGATGTGCTCAGGCGGTTGGCCGAGGCGGGCATACCCTCGGTGCTGGTTACCGCTTCGCCGCGTAAGATGGCGCAGAATGTGGTCGATCATGCCCCCGAAGGAGCGTTTGTGGGCTTCGTGTGCGGCTCGGACGATCTGCCGAAGAAGCCCGATCCGGCACCGTACTTGGCTGCCAGGCGGCTGGTAGGCGTAGGACCGCAGGATATGGCCAGCTGCATCGCGATCGAGGACTCCATCTCTGGGCTTACCTCGGCCGCTGCTTCTGGGGCCACAACGTTGGCACAGGTCGGGTTTAACGGCACGGACGTCTCGGACGGTCCGCAGTTCGCTTCGATCAACGGGTATGAAGGGCTGGGCGTGGCTGAGCTCGAGCATTACGTGCGGCTGAGGTTGGGTGAACTCGACGCTGAGCGTTAAAGGCTGAGTGTTAGAGGCTGGGCGTTAACGATTGAGCGCGCGCGTAACTGGGCGCGTTCGAGATTGAGCCGGTTATCAGCTGAAAACCTTAGCGGCTAGGCGTTGTCAGCCCGGCGTTGGGCGTTGAACGATTACAGATAGCTATAGGCAATACATGTAATGTGCATTTGGGCGAGTCTGACTTGGGAGAACGCGCGAGCTGGCATGTCCGCGTCGAAGCGACAAGCATGCAACTATACTGTGATGCAGTTATGGCGAAGCGCTGCGGCATCAGCCATACGGCGGGTTTCAGCTCGCTGGCTGCCTCTCAGCCGGTAGGGCGGAGGCGCGCCGTGGCACGCTGCAGCGAGCTGTGGCAGGAAGGAGTCAACGACGATGATGATAGGAATACCGAAGGAGACGCTCACAGGTGAGCGGCTGGTGGCGGCCACGCCCAAAACCGTCACGCAATTGCGTGCGCTGGGCTATGAAGTCGCGGTGGAACGAGGCGCAGGGGTCGAGGCGTCATACAGCGACAAGGCATACAGCGACGCCGGGGCGTCCATCGTCGACGCCGCTGCGGCATGGGGCTGCGATATCGTGACCACGGTGAACGCGCCGAGCGAGCAGCAGGTTGCGCAGCTGCGCAACACAGCGATGCTGATTTCCCGGCTGGCGCCGCATACCAACAATGAGCTGCTGGATGCGCTCGCCAGGCGTGGCGTGACCGCACTCGCGCTGGATGCGGTGCCTCGCATCTCTCGCGCGCAATCGATCGATGTGCTTTCGACCATGTCGAACGTCTCCGGCTATCGCGCGGTAATCGAGGCAGCCGAGGAATTCGGCGGCATGTTCACCGGGCAGGTCACTGCGGCGGGTAAAACCCAGCCAGCCAAGGTTTTCGTGATCGGCGGCGGTGTGGCAGGCCTTGCAGCTATCGGCGCGGCCGTGTCGCTGGGCGCGGAAGTGCGGGCCTTCGACGTGCGACCGGAGGCCGGCGAGCAGATCGAATCGCTCGGCGCGACCTTCGTGCAGGCGAAAGCCGCCCAACAGGAACGCTCGAGCACCGGGTACGCCAAGGCGCTGAGCGATGAGCAGGAGCGGGCGACTCTGGCGCTCTATGCCGAGGAAGCCGCGAAAGCCGATATCATCATCACGACCGCGCTGGTGCGCGGCTCGGCCGTGCGCACGATAACCAAGGAGGCCGTGGCTGGCATGCGCTCCGGCTCGGTTATCGTCGACGTGGCGGCCACCGGCGGCGGCAACTGCGAGCTGACCGTGCCGGGCAGCAAAACCGTCAGCGACAACGGCGTGACCATCATCGGCTACACCGACCTGGCCAGCCGCATGCCGCGGCACACCTCGCAGCTCTTCGGCACCAATGTCGTCAATCTTATGAAGCTGCTCACCCCGGCCAAGGACGGCAAGCCCGCGCTCAATCTGGACGATCCAGTGCAGCGCGGCATGACCGTGACCAACGAGAGCCAGATTCTCTGGCCGCCGCCAGCCGTGGCGGTATCCGCGGCTCCGGCTTCGGCCGCAGCGGGCAGTGCGGCGACAGGAGCTGCAGCCACCGCCCTCAGCCCGGAAGAGCTCAAGGAGGAGGCGCAGCGCAAAGCCGTCGCGCAGGAAGCCGAGCAAGCCGCCAAGCGCAAGCGCAATACGGTGCTTATGGCCATCTCCGGCATCATCCTCGCCGTGGCGCTCGCATTCACCGACGCGGCGTTCCTCGCGACCTTCTCGATCTTCGTGCTGGCCATATTCGTGGGCTACTATGTCGTTTCCAACGTCAGCCACTCGCTGCACACGCCGTTGATGTCGTAGACGAACGCGATTTCCGGCATCATCCTCGTCGGCTCGCTGCTGCAGATCGGCTCCGAGAACCCGGTCGTGACCACGCTGGCCGTGCTTTCCGCCGCCATCGCGTCGATTAACGTCTTCGGCGGGTTCCTCGTCACCTATCGCATGCTCAGCATGTTCAGGAAGGACGCGTGAGTGCCATGAGCATCACAATCGCTTCGCAGGCCGCGTATCTCGTCGCCGCCGTGCTGTTCATTCTTTCGCTGGCCGGACTTTCCAAGCAGGAGACCGCCCGACGCGGCAATATCCTCGGCATGATCGGCATGGCCGTGGCTATTATCGCCACCATCGTGCTCGCGCTTGTCGATTCGGCGCGACCCGTATGGGTGACCGCGCTGCTTATCGCGCTTGTGTTCATCATCGGCGCTGCTGTCGGCACATGGCGCGCCCGCACCGTCGAAATGACGCAGATGCCGGAGCTGATCGCCATGCTGCACAGCTTCGTCGGCGCTGCGGCCGTACTCATCGGCTACAACTCCTTCCTCACCGAGCATGATGTCGCGCATCTGTCCGAGATCTATCTGGGCGTGCTTATCGGCGCGGTGACCTTCACCGGCTCGATCATCGCCTATCTCAAGCTGGCTGGGCGCATCAAATCCAAGCCGCTCGCGCTGCCCGGGCGCAACGCCATCAACGTTGGACTGCTGGTCGTCATGGCCGCCATGCTCGTATGGTTCCTGATGACCGACTCGCTGTGGGCCTTGGCGCTGATGACAGTGCTTGCCCTGCTGCTCGGCCTGCATTTGGTCGCTTCGATCGGCGGCGGCGATATGCCGGTCGTCATTTCGATGCTCAACTCCTACTCCGGCTGGGCGGCTGCGGCTGCCGGCTTCATGCTCGACAACAATCTGCTCATCATCACCGGCTCGCTCGTTGGCTCCTCCGGCGCGATCCTGTCGTACCTGATGTGCAAGGCAATGAACCGCAAGTTCATGGCTGTCATCTTCGGCGGATTCGGCGACGCTCCCAAGGCGGCTGCGGCGAAGGTCGAGGGCGAATACCACGAAGTGCAGGCCGCCGAAGTGGCCGAAGAACTCAAGGAAGCCCATTCGGTCATCATCGCGCCGGGTTACGGCATGGCCGTCGCCAAGGCGCAGACCGCCGTGGCCACACTCGTCGAGCGCCTGCGTGCGCAGGACATCGAAGTGCGCTTTGCTGTCCACCCGGTGGCGGGCCGCTTGCCGGGGCATATGAACGTGCTGCTCGCCGAGGCGAAGGTGCCGTACGACATCGTCCTGGAAATGGACGAGATCAACGGCGACTTCCCCGATACTGACGTAGTACTCGTCATCGGCGCCAACGACACCGTCAACCCCTCGGCCGCCGAAGACCCCAATTCCCCGATTGCAGGCATGCCCGTGCTCGAAGTGTGGAAGGCGAAGCACGTCGTCGTGCTCAAGCGCTCGATGGCGACTGGCTACGCCGGCGTGCAGAACCCGCTGTTCTTCCGCGATAACACCTCGATGCTCTTCGGCGACGCCAAAGCCAGCGTGGAAGCAGTGCTCGGAGCGCTGTGAGGCATTGCCGAGCCGTTGCGAGTCATTGTGTGGGTCGGCTTGCTGATTTGGTTTGCTGAAGGATAGGCAAAGGCTGCAGTAAACCCGTTTGCGCTAAAGCACTAGGTTAGGCACTAAGTTCGGTGAGGCCGCGCTACGGCGAAAGGCTCTCCATCATGTCCATCACGGCATTGCAGGTCTCATCGAAACTGATTCCCTGCGCATAGGCGAATGCGCGTTGGTATCTGCGCCATTGCTCGCGCATGAAGTCGCTGCTGCGAACCACGTCGATTGTGCGTCGATAGTCTCTAATGATTGTTGACGAGCCACGATGTTTCGCAGTTGCGGCCAGAGCCATCCTGAGCTGGGCAAGGTTGATGTTAGCACGACGTAGTTTCCAGAGGATATACACATCGTAATAGTCGCGAGGGCGAGTCGTCTGATCGCCGCGAGAGAGTATGGTCTCGATTTTTTCAGACAAGATCGTTTCGATGTTGTATGCCAGGACGGGGATGCTCCGATGCTCGAGCATCGTGATGTGTTCATAGCGGATTTCCTTCGGAGTTATCGCGTCGCCTGTCGTGATGTCCAGTTTCATCGGAACAGAAAGCGGCGGGAAGTTTCCGGACAGATGCACGCGGAAACCGTTGTAATCATCGCCTTCGCGGATTTCATTAATGCCATTGAATGCAAAAGAGATATCGTCATCGATGGGAATTGAAATGATTTCGCCGAACATCGTTGCAATAGCATCTTCGGTGACGGGCCTTCCGGTGATCGAAACATCCATATCCATCGTGGCTCGGGTGTCCAGCCCGACTATCGAGGCGATGAGAAAGCCGCCCTTGAGAATGCAGTTGCCGCGGTACTGTGATGCTGAGATTCGCGCCAGCAAGTGCTCCAACATATAGTTCTGCAGGATCAGTTGCGCCGAAACGTTGGTTTCCTTGGACATGTTCCTGACGATGGATTTCAGTTGCATCGCGTTTTTCACTGCAATACCTCCAAGTATGACCTGACTTTCTGCTCAACTTTCAGCAGCTTCGCATACGCGGAAAGCTGCGGGATGTCGCGGTTCTTTCGCGACATGTATCGCGTGAATGCCTCGGCGGCTACGCCCGACTCGATGCCGTTTTTCGGCCTCAAGATATCGCATAGCGTTTTCTCGGCGCTGTAGGCAGCGACTTGGTTGCCAGCCGGGGTGGTGACCTTCACCACTCCAGAGCTGTATATTTTTCTCGTTGCCCGATGGGCAAGCACCCCGTCTCTGCGAGTGTTGGTGACATTGTAGTTTTCGGGGAACGTCATGGCATAGGACACGGGCGTTCTGTCAGTAAGATCGTGCAGAAACAAAGCGGTTTCCAAGGAGAAAACACCCTTTTTGAAGCGTGACTGCAAGACGACGAACTCATCTGCCCATGCGTCAGGAAGCACATACACTCCACGGTCTATGCGCTCCAACAAGCCCCTTGCAACAAGTATCTTGAGGTATTGCCGGGCGATGCCAGCGTCCTGAACCATAGCTGACGTTACCATGCCTTTGTTGTTCTGCGCCAAGGCAAGCACCATGCTCGATTCGGACATGTGAATCGCCTCTCGTCCATGTCGGCATTATTTACGTCGATGCTCTTATTGTAGCAATAAGAGTGCATGAAAGTAAATTTCATGCACTCTTCCAAGGGGAGTTGCAATAAGGCGTACGAATGCTAGCGCCAGACGACGTGGTGCGGGGCGGCGCCGATTGCGAAGTTGCACATCGCGCAGCCGAGGCCGACATGGGCGAAAAGACCTTTGGTGGCGCGGGTGCTGACGGTAGTGTCGCGGTGCAGCTCGATGATGAAGGACTGCTGGCTGAGCGAGGTCGGCGCGAGCATCGCCGCACCCATGCCCTGTGTAAACCATTCCGGCGCGTCTGCGATCTCCATGCCTTCGGGCAACGCGCATAACTGCTCCATTGGCTTGGTATGATGCTTCGCGCCGGGGCGTGCGGGGTGGCCGAAGGCCAGCGCCCAGATCATGTGCTCGCCATCGCCTAGGCTCCACCAGCCTTCTCTCGCGTTGTCAAGCACCGCCCATGAGATTCCCAGCCCGAGCTGAACAATGCGCAAGGAGAGCAGTTCGCCGTAGTAGCCGACCTTGGTCTGCAAGGCGATTTCCTCTGCGTTGGTTACTGCCTGGTTGCCGTGAGTTTGACTGCCACTCTCCTGGGAAGTCATATTCGCAGACGCGCTCAGATCAGGGATGCCGCTGCCTGCGCCAATCAGGGCGATGGCGTTATGGACTCCGCGGAATCTGCCGTAATGGGTCGGATAGCCGAATGCATCATCCAGTCCGCTAGCCAGCTGGATATGCAGGCCCGATGCCGCATTGCAGGCCGTGATTTCTGCACGAAGCACTGCCAGCGCTTCATCGGCTACCGGCTCATCAGTGTACATGCGCACGGAGTGGCGCTCGGCTATCGCACCGCGCAAGTCGCTGTCGCCAACCAAATCACGCAGAACCATGATTCCCCTCCCGCGTATGGGCTGTAACCATATCCCTTATGCTTCGATTCTATTCGACCGAGATTGCGCGACGGTTCCTAAAATGAGCCGACGTTACCCCCGGCTGCCGTTGGCGTAGAACCGCGCGAGCGACTCGTCGCGGAATTCGTCGAAGTATCCGCCGTCAATCGAGGCGCGGATGTCGTCGAGCAGCTTCACGAAGAACCGCTCATTATGAATCGTGGCCAGGGTGAAGCCGTTCAGCTCATGCGCGCGCAGCATATGATCGATGTATGCCCGCGAATAATGCGTGCAGGCGTAGCAGTCGCAACCCTCTTCGAACGGTCCGAAGTCGTGCTTGAAGGTGGCGCGCTTGATGTTGTAGCGGCCGTCGCGCGTGTAGATCGCGCCGTTGCGGCCGGTGCGCGCGGGCGCGACGCAGTCGAAGGTGTCGCCGCCGTTCTCTACGCAGGCGAAGATATCGTCCACGGCTGCGATACCGAGCACATGTCGGGGCCGACTTTCCGGTATCTCGTCGCAGATCCAGGCGCAGGTGTCGCCGATCACGCGCTTCTCGATGGCCCCGCCGATGCCGACGCCATCGAAGTCAAGCGAGGCGATCTGCTGCGCAGCGTGACGACGCAAGTCTTCGTAATTCGCGCCTTGCACCACGCCGTAGAGTGCCTGATAGGGCTTGCCGACGCGCGTCTGCGTCAGCCGTTGATGCTCGGCGACGCAGCGTCGCGCCCATCGGAAGGTGCGCTCGACCGAACGCTCCTGATAGCCGCGCGTGTTCATCAGCGTGGTCAGCTCGTCGAAGGCGAACATGATATCCGCGCCGATCTTATGCTGGATGCCCATGGAAATCTCGGCGCTGAAGCGGTGTTCGGAGCCGTTGAGCGGCGATTTGAAGGTCACGCCGTCCTCGTCCACGAAGGCCAGCCGCTCCTTGCCTTTGGCGATTACGTCATCCGACTTCATGCCCTTGACGTCCATCGCGAGCGTCTTCTTGAACCCCGCGCCCAGCGAAAGTACTTGGAATCCGCCGGAATCGGTGAAGGTCGGGCCGTCCCAGTTCATGAACCGGCTCAAGCCGCCAGCTTCGTCAAGCACGTCCTCGCCGGGGCGCTCGAAGAGATGAAAGGCGTTCGATAGCAGGCATTGCGCGCCCAACTCGCGCATCTGCTCGGGCAGCACGGCCTTCATGGCGGCCTGCGTGGCGACGGGGACGAAGGCGGGGGTTGTGATGTCGCCGTGCGGGGTGTGAATGACGCCGGTACGGCCATAGCGGGCCCCGCCGCGCCCTTTGCCTTGTGCCGAATCAGGCAGCCGCGTGGTCGTTTCGAAGCTGAAAGCGCTGCGGTCACCGGGTTGATCGGGGTGCTCGGGCTGGGGCAGCTGGGTAGGCTGGTCCGGTTGATCGGGGTGCTCGGGCCGCGCTGTACGAGGGCGTTCAAGAAGACTGGTCATATCGTTCACTGTAGGCGAAGCCATGCCGCAGCGCCTGTGCGAATGCAGCATTGGCCGTAATTGTAAGCGCAATATCGGGTGCAATCGCACGAGAAACAATGCCAAGCAAGCCCGGTTTTGCCAACATGCCGAGGATTGGTGTATTTCTTCCAACAAACATTCAGGAAACGCCCAGAGCGGCTATCTTTACTTATGGATAGCGATGAACAGCGACGATACGTCCGAAAGGCCGTTGGAGTCGCATCTTATGCAAAGGAGTAGCTATGGCTGAAGAACACGACGGCGACTGGAACATCCAGAACGCCGCGCACGACGCCGAAGAGCACAATCACCCAGAAGGGGGAGCCGAGGGCTTGGGAGAGGCTCAGAGCGAGCAGCCGACAGTTTCTTTGCAGCCGCTCGGCTTGAATCCTGAGGAGACGGTGGATTTTGCAAGGTCTTCGGACGGGCAGAACGGGCAAGGGCAGGAATCCGCGCAGGGCTCCAGCGTGTATGGCGATAATGCGGGCGAGTCCGATACGTCCAACACGCCCGGCGATGGCGCGATCAATGTGGATGGCGACAATGCCGATGCCGGCTCTGATGGTTCTAAGAACTCTGAAGATCCCAATGGCTCCAACGGCGCGGACCAAACTGCCACGAGCGAACCGGTTCCTGCGACCACGAGTTTCGCCGCGCAGGAGACCGCGCCCATTCCCACCGCAGGCCTTGGCGTAGAGCAGCCGACGATGCCCCTCTACCGCCCCGCCCCGGAATACGGCGCATACGGCCCGGTTCCTGGGCAAACGCAGAACGGCGACGGCAGCGCAGCTGCTTCCGACGCCCAGCAGACGGGTCAGCCCGGTGGGCAGCCCAATGGCGGGCAGCCGGGAGCAACGCAGCCGGGAACGCAGCCAGGAGATCAGGGGAATCGCAACCCGTACTTCGGCTCCAATCCCTTCTTCAACCCTGGTGGCCAGCGTCCGAACGACCAGTCCGGCAACGCAAGCCAGGGGACGCCGAGGCCTTATGGTGCAGGCAACCAGCCGCAAAGTCCGCAAGGCCCGCAACGATCGCAGACTCCTGGCTATCCGCCGCAGGGATCTTTTGCCGGCAATCAAACGCCTGCGGGCGCAGCGCCGAATCGGCCTGCGAATGCGATTGTGGTCGCGGTCGTCGCCGCGCTGGTCGCCGCGGCTCTGTGCCTCGGCGTTGGTTATGCTGCGATTACCAACGGCTGGGTGAGCGTACCCAGCGCCAGCTCGATGAGCGAGGTCGGTTCCAGCCAGGCCAGCGCCGGAAGCGCGCCCTTGAAAGCGGGCAAGGCGGCCGATTGGACCGCGGTGGCCGGCTCGGTCTCCGGCTCGGTCGTCTCCATCCAGGTTCAGCTCGCTAATGGGTCAGCCAAGGGGTCGGGCGCGATCTTCGACACCAGCGGGCATATCGTCACCAACAACCATGTGATCTCAGGCGCTCAGCAGATTCAGGTCACTCTGGCGAATGGCCAGATGTACACGGCCAAGGTCGTGGGAACCGACGCCACCACCGATCTGGCGGTCATCAAGCTCGATAACCCGCCGAGCGATCTCAAGCCGGTGCAGTTCGCCGATTCCGACTCTCTTGCCGTCGGGCAGGGCGTCATGGCCATCGGCAATCCGCTCGGCTACGACGATACGGCCACAACCGGCATCGTCTCGGCGCTCAACCGCCCCGTTTCGGTTCTCGATGACAGCGGCAAGGCTCAGATCGTGACGAATGCCGTCCAGATCGATGCGGCCATCAACCCTGGCAACTCGGGTGGCCCGACCTTCGATGCGGCAGGCAATGTGATTGGCGTCAACTCCTCGATCGCCTCCACGGCCACGTCCGGTTCGCAGGCAGGGTCCATCGGCATCGGTTTCGCGATTCCGTCGAATCTCGTCAAGCGCGTCGCGCAGGAGATCATCGACAATGGCTCGGTCAAGCATGTGCAGCTCGGCGTGACCATCGGGGATGCGACCGCCCAAGCCGATGGCGTGACCCGTGGCGGCTCGAAGATCGCCAAGGTGGTCTCTGGCAGTCCGGCCGACAAAGCGGGTTTGAAGGTCGGTGACACCGTCGTCGCGTTCAACGATAACGCGGTGAACAACACTTACTCGCTGCTGGGCTTTGTCCGCGCATCGGCGTTGGGCAGCAAGGTGAAGCTCACGGTCGTGCGCGATTCCAAGGCCATCGACGTCGAAGTGACGCTGGACCAGCAGGAATCCACCTCCGCCAGCACCCAGTCCGGCAGTGGCAGCCAGAATGGCAATGGCAGCAACGGCGGCAGTGGGAACGGCAGCGGTAATGATGGAAGTGGGAATGGCAGCGGCAACGGCAACGGCGACAGCGGCAACGGTGGCGGCTTCAATGATCCGTTCGGCCTGTGGTAAACAGACCAGTTCCCGACCGGTTATGACAGCAGTATGATACGGCTGCATACCGGTGGCGAGTGAGGGGCGGCAGGCTATGCTTGCCGCCCCTCACTCATGCTTATGCTCGCTTGCTGCTGTCCATAGCGGCACACAGCAGCCGGATACCGTCGTCAATCTGGTCCATGCGCGGGCGCACGAAATTGAGGCGGATGTGGCGGGTGTCCGTGCCATCCACGTCGAACACCCCGCCCGGCATGAAGGTGACGCCCAATGGCCGTGCGGCTTCCAGCAGCGCTTGCGAACGCTGGCCTTCGGGCAGGCTGAGCCATACGTAGTAGCCGCCTTCGGGGACGTTCCACTGGGCGGTTGGCGGCGCATAGCGTTGCAGGGCATCGCACATCGCGTCGCGCCGCAGTCGGTACGTGCCGGTGATTTCCTCGATATGCCGGCGGATGCGGCCGCCGCGCAGCAGCTCGATGCAGATGCGCTGCGAGGACGAGCTCGTGTGTTGATCGACCATCCGGCGCAGCGCCGCGAGCCGCGCGACCACATGCGTGTCGGCGATGAGCCAGCCCGTGCGCAGACCGGGCGTCACCGTTTTCGAAAAGGTCGACAGGTAGATCACGTACCCGGCATTCTCCATGCCTTTGAGCGGAGTCGGCGGTGCCGAAGTCCCGTAATGCAGCTCTCCGTAGGGGTCGTCCTCGATGACGAGACACTGGTATTTCATCGCGGTCTCGATGAGCTCGCGGCGGCGCTGGGCCGGCATCGTGGAACCGGTGGGGTTGTGGAAGGTGGGGATGGTGTAGATCAGTTTCGGGTGGAAGCGTGCGCAGAACCCCTCAAGCAGCTCCGTGCGCATGCCCGATTCATCCGTCGGCACGCCGATGATACGTGCGTCAGCCGAGCGGAAGGCCTGCAGCGCCGGAAAGAAGGTCGAGCTTTCGACGAGCACGCAGTCGCCGGGATTAACGAACGCCCTGACACACAGATCGAGGCCCTGC
The DNA here is from genome assembly GCF_022655035.1 of Bifidobacterium tibiigranuli. Classification (GTDB taxonomy): domain Bacteria; phylum Actinomycetota; class Actinomycetes; order Actinomycetales; family Bifidobacteriaceae; genus Bifidobacterium; species Bifidobacterium tibiigranuli_A. The sequence goes on from NZ_JALCUA010000003.1 coordinate 141,297, forward strand.
TCCGAGCCGGAAAGCACCATCACATTGCGGGGCGAGCAATGGATCATCCGGTCCTCGCGCATGTGGTCGGCGAGCAATGTGCGCAGCTCGGGGAAGCCTTCGATGGGCGATTCCGGCTGGCCGTCGAAATCGTGCGAGGAGAAGGCATGCAGGCTCACGTCGCGCAGCAAATCGTCCGGGATGTCGTGCGGATTCGGCGAACCGGTGGCGAAGTCGATGACGCCGTCCATGCTCTGCGCTCGGTCCGCTGAGGCGATGTCGTGGTAGGTGAAGCGGTTGGAATAATCGCTGAAGAGCACCGGCCACGGAGGGCTGAGCGTTAGTGGGCTAGGAGTTGATGAAGCGTGTGTTGGCGGAACGTGTGTCTGCGGACTGAATGTTTGCGCGCTGGGTGTCGGCGATCCAAGCATCGGCGAAGCATGCGGCGATGGCGCAGACGGCACGAGGCGCGGGGCTGCTGCGATGGTGTGTTCGTTGGCGCGGCGCTGCACGAAGGTGCCTTTGCCGACATGCGAGGCAATGAGGCCTTCATCCTTGAGCTCGCTGTACGCCTGCAAGACGGTGGTGCGGTTGACGGCAAGCAGCTCGGCCATCTCGCGCTCCGAAGGCAGCCGATATCCGGCGGCCAAGCGCCCTGCGACGATCTGCTCGCGCAACTCATTGACAAGCTGGCGGTAGAGGGGCACATCGCTGCGCCGGTCGAGTGAAACCTGCATGGCGTCGTTCTCCTTTCGGTTCCTTCGCATCGGGGCTGTGACGATTCTACGGGTGAGCGTGCGCCGCGGTGTTTCGGCGAGGCGCAAACGTTTCATCCGAGCGGCTTGGGGGCTCTGCAGCTCGTGGCCATGTCCCGAATGCCGGCTATCTCGCTTATGTGTAGTGCTATTCGGGCTTCGCGGAGGTCTATCGGCGTTATATGCGGCGCTAATCCTAGGGCACTCCAGGTAACGCTGGTCGAAAATGGCGGTTTCTGGCCAGCGATACTCGACTCTTCGCAGAATAGCGCCTCACATAACGTAGATAGACCTCCGCAGCACCCCAATAACGCCTCATATAACGCAAATACACGCATATACGCTCACGAAATGGGAAAACACGCGGGCGCGAACACGAAGTCCGGCTTCCTAGCGCCCAATGTTCCCCGCTTTCACAGCGAAAGTAGCAGTTCGTGCACTCTGGTGTCGTCCGTCAGCTCGGGGTGGAAGGCGGTGGCGAGCAGCGAACCCTGCCGCAGACCGACCACATGCCCGTCCACCTGCGATTCGACCGTGGCGTTCGGGCCGACCTCGGTGACATACGGCCCTCGGATGAACACCAGGGGCAGATCATGAATATCGCCGAACGAGCCGATGGTTTCGAAGCTGCCCAGCTGACGGCCGTAGGCGTTGCGGCGCACCACGGCGTCAAGCGCACCGAAATATGTGGTGCTTTCATGCACGGCATGCCTATGTGCGCTGCCGCTAGACGCTGTGTCATTACATCCAGTGTCGTTGCGCGCGGTATCGCTGTGCGTAGTGTCGGTGTTCACATCGGCGCCAAGCGCAGCGTCTTGCGGCGCCGTGTCTGCCGCGCCTTCGTTCTCGATTTTTCGAGCGAGCAGAATCATCCCCGCGCAGGTGCCGAGCACGGGCCGGCCTTGCGCGATATGCTCCGCGATCGGCGCGAACAGTCCGGTCAGGCGTAGCAGCCGGCCCTGTACCGTACTTTCCCCGCCCGGAAGAATCACCCGAGCGATGGAGTCGTCCCAGTCTTTCGCCGAATGCAGCAGCCGCCATGGAGCGCCAAGGCGGTCCAGCATCTCGGCGTGCTCCGCGAATGCGCCCTGCACCGCGAGAATGCCCGTCACCGAGCGCGACTGGTCGCCCGAACTGCGTTTGCCGATGTATTGCGCCGCGACGACCATCACTCGCCCCTTGCGGCCATAAGCGTGGTGATCTCGTTCTCGTTGATGCCCACCATCGCCTCGCCGAGATTCTCCGAGAGCCGCGCCAGCAGTGCGGCGTCCTGCCAGTTCGCAGTCGCCTGAACTATGGCAGCCGCGCGCTTCGCCGGGTCGCCCGACTTGAAAATGCCCGAACCGACGAACACGCCTTCGGCGCCCAGCTCCATCATCAGCGCCGCATCGGCGGGCGTGGCGACACCGCCGGCCGCGAAGTTGACTACGGGCAGGCGGCTGTGATCATGCACGTACCGCACCAGATCGTAAGGCGCGGCGAGACGCTTGGCTTCCTCGAAGACCTCGTCGTCGCGCAGCGAAGCCAGTGCGCGAATCTGGCGGTTCATAGTGCGCATATGGCGTACGGCCTGCACCACGTCGCCCGTCCCCGGCTCTCCCTTGGTACGAATCATGGCCGCACCCTCGCCGATGCGGCGCAGCGCCTCGCCAAGATCCTTCGCGCCGCACACGAAGGGCACGTCGAAGCCGGTTTTGTCGATGTGATGGACGTCATCGGCGGGCGTGAGCACTTCGGACTCATCGATGTAGTCGATTTCAATGGCTTGCAGAATGCGGGCTTCGGCGGTGTGCCCAATGCGTACCTTGGCCATGACGGGTATCGAGACGGCCTCTTGGATGCCGCGCACCATGCCGGGGTCGCTCATGCGCGAGACACCGCCCGCAGCGCGGATATCCGCAGGAATGCGTTCCAGAGCCATCACTGCGCAGGCGCCGGAATCCTGGGCGATGCGCGCCTGCTCCGGTGTCGTCACGTCCATGATGACGCCTCCCTTGAGCATCTGGGCGAGGTTCCTGTTCAGTGATACGCGGTCGCCATCCATAAGGCCGCTCCTTTCATGTCGATGTCGCGCTCGCGCCTGTGGCTAGCGCTTGGGTCTAGCTTGGGTGCGGGCGGAATCGGGCGCACTTGTCCCGTTCGAGCGACAGTGTACGGTCGCAGCGTGGCACTTCGATAGGGCCAATCGGCCACTTTGCGCACCAGCCAATCGCGGGGTGGACGGTGGTTGCGTCTCAGCCTGCCTACTCGCGGCTTGTCAGCGTACGTTTTATGGCACTTTGCACGAGTCCATAACGGAAAACGTACGCTGAGCGGTCGTTATCGTACGTTTTCCGATATGCGCCTCGTGATCATGGCGTAAAACGTACGCTTAGTTCGGCAACGGGGTTGTCGGAGACCCGTCTGCGGCTTGTCGGCGGCGATTTGCTGGTAAGCTGATTTCCAGCCGTACGAACGGTTGATGATGTGCAATACAACTGAATATGTCTATCTTTACGCCGTGTATCGCGATGCATTCTTTCGAAAGCCTCCCGGTGGGTTAACAAGGCGTGATTGCAGTGCTGTGCTTTGCCGCGCAGCCCGTATGCGAGTGTAAGGAGAAACGATGCGTAACGCCATCGCTCTTATTCAACGAGTCCCACTACTTCCTCTCACCGTGCTCTGCGCGATACCCCTCGCTGTGCTGAGCGACGTACATCCGTGGCAGCCATGGTTCGGCGTCGTGAACCCTTCGCTGGGCCAGGTATTCGTCATTGCTTTGGTAACCTACACCGTTGTGGACGCGCTCGCCGGCATGATTCGGGACTTACGCAGTGGCCGCGTCGGCGTGGATGTGCTCGCCGTGCTCGCCATATTATCGACTCTCGCCGTGCAGGAATACTGGGCCAGCTGGGCCGTCGTGCTCATGGTCTGGTCGGGCGAGGCGATCGAGGAATACGCGCAGGCCAAAGCGGAAAGCAGCCTGAGCGCGTTGGCCAGCGCCGCGCCGCGCAACGCCCATGTGGTCGACTTGCCAGGCATCGGGGTGCGTTCGGATGCAGATAAGGCTGGCGAAGGGCGGGCCGCGTTCCGGGCAGTTGCGGACGCTGGCGTGGCAGATGCGCCCGTCGAGAAGGCCAATGCCGAGCCAGAATCCGAAGCATCATCGCATTTCCACACGCTGCCTGTCGAAGAGGTCCGGCTTGGCGATGTGCTCGTGGTGCTGCCCGGGGAGACGGTGCCGGTTGACGGCGAACTGCTCAGCGCCTCGGCCACGCTGGACTTGAGCACCATCAATGGCGAGCCGGTGCCGCGCGAAATGTACGCAGGGGCGCGCGTGATGTCCGGCGCGGTCAACGGCTCGAACACGCTCACTATGCGTACGACGCAGCTGGCCCAGGACTCGCAGTATCAGCGGATACTCGATCTGGTCACCTCGGCCAAAGAGTCCCGTGCGGCCGTGGTCAGAACCGCCGACCGGCTGGCTGTGCCCTTTACCGTGCTCGCGTTGCTGATCGCAGGCGTGGCGTGGCTCGTTTCCGGCGATGCCACGCGATTCGCGCAGGTTTTGGTCTTGGCGACGCCCTGTCCGCTGCTCATCGCGGCTCCGGTGGCCTATATGGCCGGAACCGGGCGCTTGGCGAAATCCGGCATCCTGATCAAAACGCAGGATGTGCTGGAAAATCTCGGTCAGGTTTCGCATGTGTTCTTTGATAAGACCGGCACGCTGACCGTCAAGACTCCGCAGGTCGCGCGCGTCGATCTGGTGGGTGGGTTCGGTGGCGGTCAAGTCGGCAGCGCCGGCATCGGTGGCGATGGCAGCAATTACAACGATTATGGCGATTTCGACCAAGATCACATCCTCGCGCTCGCGGGCGCGATTGAGACGTATTCGGTGCATATCCTTGCCCAAGGCATCGCTGCGGCGGGGGAGCAGGCCCGGCATCGCCTCGCGGAGCAGACCGGGGGCCAGTATGATTCGCCCCGCGGCTATCCGGTCGTCAACCATGTCAGCGAGGATGCCGGCAACGGGGTCTGCGGCGAGGTCGACGGCGTGCCGGTGCGCGTCGGTCGCTTCGATTATGTGATCGCGACCCAGGATTCCGCGCAGGGTGGCGGCGCAGGCAACGTCAGCAGCCCCGCTGCTGCATTTCCGGTGGCACGATTCGGGCAGCGTGCGCCCGACGAGATGGTCACCTATGTAGCGGTGAACGGGCGACTCGCCGCGCGCATCGTACTCAAGGACGTGCCGCGCGCCAACGCCCGAGAAGCCTTGGACCAGTTGCGCTCACTCGGCGTTGAGCGCCTGACCATGCTCACGGGCGACCACGCGGCTTCGGCCCACATCGTTGCCGACAGCGTAGGCATCGCCGACGTGCACGCCGACCTGCTGCCAGAAGACAAGCTCAGAGCAGTCGCCACACGCGAACAGCCCGTTGCGCGGGCGAATCAAGCCGAAACCAGCGGGCACGGACAAGGTCGCGTAGGAACCAGCGAACGCAGCCGTGATGGAGACAGGAGCCTTGGCTTTGCGCCGTCGATTCGTGCGCGGCTGCGCGGCGAGTCGACCGCCCGACCCATCACCATGATGGTTGGTGACGGGGTGAACGACGCCCCGGTGCTGGCTACCGCCGACATCGGCATGGCCATAACCGATGGCACATCGACCGCCGCATCCCAGTCGGCACAGGCGGTGATCATGAATGACGACATCGCCGCCGTGCCGCGCGCCATCGCCATCGCGCGGCGCACCAAGCAGGTCATGCTGCAGGCCGTCATCGCCGGGCTTGCGCTGGCATTCCTCGGCATGATCGCCGCCGCCTTCAATCTCATACCAGTGGTCGTCGGCGCCTTCCTGCAAGAGGCCATCGACGTCGTTTCGATTCTGTGGGCGCTTACCGCGCTGCTCGAGCGCGACTGAGCGCGAGAATGACGTTGGCTCACCGCTTGACGCCTTTACTATGAAGAACCATTTCGATGCCGTTGCAAGCGTATAGTGGCAGGCATGAGTTGGATTATTGCGCTGCATGTCATCGGTTCCGTGTTCATTATCGGCCCGCTGGCCGTGCTGCCCATGACCGGGCTGCGTGCCATCCGCGAGGGCAGCTCGGCGCAGGTGCGCGGCCTGTCGCGCACGGTGATGGTGCTCGGCTGGCTGACCGTGCTGGTCAGCGCGTTCGGTGTGGTCGGCTTCTACGTGATGAATCCGGCATACCGCGATAAGCTCGGCACGGCTTGGCTCGTGTGGTCGGTTGTGCTGACGCTGATTGCCCTCGCGCTCACGCTCGCCGTCGTCGTGCCGCAGATGAACGCTGCCGCCAAGGCGATTGAGGAGCGCAAAGCTCCTACTGCCACAACGTTCGGCTCGGACGTCTCGCGCCCAGGCGACTTGGACGGCTCGGCTATCGCAGCCAACGTAGGCTCTGACTCGTCCGTGGCCCACAGTCAATACGCCGTCATCTCAGCCGTCTCAGGTATCGTCTCGCTGCTGTTCGTCGCAGTAGCCGTCCTCATGGTGATTCGGTAGCGGTTCCTTATTGGGATTTATTAAGCACATTGTGGGAATTTTGCAGGTTTTCATGTCCCGATGCCCAAGACAGCGAACTTGAAAACGGCGGTATTCCGCCAAAACGCTGTGGGCTAAATGAGGTGTCTACTTCGGCAGGTGCTTAATAGATGAAAAAACTGCTTAAAAGATGGCGATGACTCGAATTAGCCACTCGAATTAGCCAAGGAACATACGGTAATTTGCGCAGAATGCTCGAAGCGACGTCATAATCGTGCGATGAGGCTCCAAAGCACCCCGAGTCACGAGAATTTTCGCACTGTTGCTTCTTAAAGCGTTTATTAAGCAGTTTTTTCGTCTATTAAGCACTCCGCAAAGTATGACCGGAATACGTCGTATAGAGGAATGGCGGAATATCAGCGTTCTTTCGATGTCCCTGATGACCAAAAGAAGCTTCGAGCAGCGGAATCGTCCATGAAGTGCTTAGTAAATGCGCAAACGAGAGGACTCGGCTTCAAGGAGACGTGCCTGAGACGCAATATGTGCAGAAATTGCGTCCCGACGTGTGGCGAAACGGTGGGTGATGCGTGCGAAAAAAAGTCGCTGACAGCGCTGACGGCAAAGAACCCCTGTCGTCGGCGCAGGGTTTGCGATAACCTAGAGCGCGTGACTGAGAATGTGAACGAGAATAACGAATTGCGCATCGCCGTCGTCGGCGCTGGCCCCGCCGGCGTCTACTCCTCCGACATCTTTCTGCGCCAGCTGAGGAAAACCGGCGAGGAGCTCGGACTGGGAACCAAGGCGCGCATCGACCTGTTCGAGAAGCTGCCGGTGCCCTTCGGCCTCGTGCGTTACGGGGTGGCCCCCGATCACCCGAGCATCAAATTCATTGCCGATGCGCTCGAGAAGACCCTCGACAATCCGGACATTCACTTGTATTGCGATGTGGAATTCGGCAAGGACATCACGCTCGATGACCTGCTGGCTCGTTATGACGCGGTACTGTTCGCAACCGGAGCCGTCGCGGACAAGCCGCTGCTGATTCCGGGTGCTGATTTGCAGGGCGTGTTCGGAGCCGCGCGCTTCGTCGAGTGGTATGACGGCTATCCCACAGGCGCGCGCGAATGGCCGCTCGACGCCGAGCAGGTCGCGGTCATCGGCGGCGGCAATGTGGCGATGGACGTGGCCCGCGAGCTTATGCGCAACGCTGAGGATCTCAAGTCCCGCACCGATATCCCCGACAATGTGTACGAGGGCATCAAAGCCAACAAGGCCAAGGAGCTGCACCTGTTTGTGCGTCGCGGCGTGGCGCAGGCGAAATTCTCGGTACAGGAGCTGCGCGAGATGGAGAAGCTGCCCGGTGTGCAGCTCGTCATCAACGAGGACGATTTCGACTTGGATGATGAAACCGTCGAACGGGCGAGTGCGAACAAGCTGACCCGCCAGATGGTCGAGGAGCTGTTCGCGATTCGCGAGATGGCCGAGGATATGGAGGATGACGGCGGCGCTGATTTCGAAGGGAATCCGGCGAAGCGTAAGTACTATCTCCATTTCAATGCCGATCCGGTGGAGATCGTCGGCGCTGACGGCAAGGTCGCGGCCATTCGCGTTGAGCGCACCGAAACCGGGGCCGATGGCACGATGCATCGCACCGGCGAGTTCGAAGACATCCCCGTACAGGCCGTCTATCATGCGATTGGCTACAAGCCGGCCAGCGTGCCGGACGTCGCCTACGACGAGGCCCGCACAGTGCTGGCGAACGATGGCGGCCGGATTCTTGCTGCTGCTTTTGGCGAGGCGGAATCGCCGGAAGTGCTGCCGCGCTTGTACGCGACCGGCTGGGCGAAGCGCGGCCCGATTGGCCTTATCGGCTCGACCAAGTCCGATGCGCTGCTCATCGTGACCAATATGCTTGACGATTTCTCGAAGGGCGGCGCTGCTGGACGGGTCGCGCCTGACCGCGACCCGGCATCCATCGACCGGCTGCTCGCCTCACGTGGGGTTGCGCCGATTGATTTCGCCGGCTGGAAACGCATCGATGCCTTCGAACGCTCCGAAGGTGCCAAGGAAGGACGCGAACACAAGAAGGTCGTGGAGCCCGAGGAGTTGCGGCGCTTGGCACGTGGTGAGTAGCGCGCTGTGCACTCTAAAACTGTGTGTTTCAAAACCCCGCACTCCAAACTCTGCGCTCCAAACTTTGCACTCTAAAAAAGTGGTAGCATAAAGGCGGGTATGAGGTTCACCCTGGGCACACGGCCCGAACCGCCTTCGGGCTGATGACTTCTGCAGGGATGCAGAGTCATGTCATGTCCTCTCCTCCCTGGAATGATTCCCAAGGAGGGAGTGAGCAATGGCTGATACGTTCACCGTCACCATTGAAATTCCGCGCGGTTGCCGCAATAAATACGAAGTGGACCACGAAACCGGCAGGCTGCATCTTGACCGGACGCTGTTCACATCGATGGGCTATCCGGCGGATTACGGCTTCATCGACGGCACGCTCGGGCAGGATGGCGACCCGCTTGACGCCCTCGTGCTGTTGCCCGAATCGGTGTTCCCTGGCTGCGCCGTGGAATGCCGGCCCGTGGGCATGATGGTGATGACCGACGAGCATGGCCCGGACGCCAAAATCCTGTGCGTGCCTGCGGATGTGCGCTATGACGCGATTCGGGATATCGGCGACATCGGTGACTTCACCAAGGCCGAAATCGTCCACTTCTTCGCGCAGTACAAGGTGCTCGAACCGAATAAGCGTGTCGATGGCGACATCCATTGGGAACCGCTGGCCAAGGCGCTTGACGAGGTCGCGGCGTCGTTCGAACGCGCGAAGACGGCTGAGTCCGTGGCTGCGACTGCCTGAACCAACTGTGCTTGGAACCGGCTGTTTGAAACCCGCTGGCTGCACATGAAACTGCAATCAGCGGCCCCGCAATTATCCATATTCAATACCCACAACATTCGTTGCACACGCAACAAACCACTACAAAGGAGTATCCTATGAGCAACATCACCAATATTCACGCACGCGAGATCCTCGATTCGCGCGGCAATCCGACGCTCGAAGTCGAGCTGACCACGGCCGACGGGCAGTTTGGGCTTGGCTCCGTGCCTTCGGGCGCGTCCACCGGCGAGGCCGAGGCATGGGAGCTGCGCGACGGCGACAAGCAGCGCTATGACGGCAAGGGCGTGCTTTCCGTCGTCGATAATGTCAACACGATTATCGCGGACGCGGTGCGCGGGCTGGATGCCGCCGATCAGCGCGGCCTCGACCGTGCGCTCATCGAGCTGGACGGCACGGACAACAAGAGCAAGCTGGGAGCGAACGCGATTCTGGGCGTCTCGCTCGCCGCGCTGCACGCTTCGGCGCAGTCGGCTGGGCTGCCGCTGTACCGCTATTTGGGCGGCACGAACGGCTTCACACTGCCCGTCACCTGCATGAACGTGCTCAACGGCGGCGCACACGCGGATTCGAACGTCGACATTCAGGAGTTCATGCTCGCGCCCATCGGTTTCGACACGTATCACGAGGCGCTGCGCGCGAATGTGGAGACCTATCACACGCTGAAGTCGATCCTGAAGAGTCGCGGTTTGGGCACCGGACTGGGTGACGAGGGCGGTTTCGCACCGAATCTCAAGTCCAACGCCGAGGCGATGGATCTGCTGGTCGAGGCCATCGACAAGGCCGGCTACCGCCCGGGCGAGCAGATCGCGCTGTGCTTCGACGCGGCGGCGAGCGAGTTCTACGACAAGGAGAAGGGCGTTTATCGCTTCGATGGCGATGAGCGCACCGGCTCCGAGATGGCTGACTACTACGAGAGTCTGCTCGCCAAGTACCCGATCATCTCGATGGAGGATCCCTTCGAGGAGAACGCTTGGGGCGACTTCGCCGCGCTGACCGCGAAGATTGGTGACAAGATGCAGATCGTCGGCGACGACATTTTCGTGACCAATCCGAAGCGGCTGCAGCGCGCCATCGAAGAGAAGACCGCGAACTCGCTGCTGGTCAAGCTCAACCAGATCGGCACCGTGAGCGAGACGCTCGACGCGATGAATCTGGCCTATCGCAACGGTTTCACCACTATGGTGTCGCACCGCTCGGGCGAGACGCCGGACGCGACGATCGCCGATCTGACCGTCGGCATGAACGCCATGCAGCTCAAGTCGGGCGCTCCGGCGCGCGGCGAGCGCATCGCCAAGTACAACCAGCTCCTGCGCATCGAGGAGCGGCTGGGCGATGACGCGCAATACGCGGGCGCGAAGGCCTTCCCGCGCATAGCTGCTAAGTGAGGCTGACGGGGGCGATGCGGTCGATGGCATCGGTCGCTCGCTGATATTCGCGGCAGGCGTTTGAGCCTTGGGGCTGCTGCCCATCCCTCGGTTCAGGCGCCTGCCGTCTTTCGTTCGCGCCCCACTCAAACGTTCCGCCCGACCGTCACAACCCCCGCATTATCCGATACCCAGTGCGGGCGTTGTGACGTTTCCCTGCGGTCATACGTCACGATTCCCGCACTATATCGACCCTCATGCGGGGCTTGTGATGTTTCAGCGCCGTCAGACGTCACAACCCCCGCATAGGGCTCGTTATCATGCGGGAGTTGTGACGATAGCCGTTGCCTTTTATACGGTAAATCGACCCTAACGTGCAAAAAGCAACGTTTCCCAAGTCGGTTTCGTGACCTTATGCACGTCAGGGTCGAGTTAGCGTACAGAATGCGACGCAGCAGCCTGCAGCGAACATTCAGCAAAAGTCCAGAGGGATTCTTTATTCTGCTGAGTATGACTGGGAATGTGAAGGTGCACGGGCATTTCAACGGATTGAAAACCACGCTGCTGTTTGCGCTGATGTGGGCCGTTATCATGCTGATTTGGTGGCTCACCGGCGGCAGCCAAGGCACGCTCGGCATATACATTGTCATCGGCCTGGCGACGACCTTCGGCTCGTACTGGTTCTCCGACAAGCTGGCCATCGCCTCAATGCATGCGCGCGAGGTCTCTGAGCAGGAGGCGCCGGTGCTCTACCGCGTGGTGCGTGAGCTGTCCGCCAAGGCGGGCAAGCCGATGCCGCGTATCACCATCGCCCCGACCATGAGTCCGAATGCTTTCGCCACCGGCCGCAACGAGCGCCATGCGGCGGTGTGCTGCACGCAGGGCATCCTGCAGATGCTCAATGAGCGCGAGCTACGCGGCGTGCTCGGCCACGAGCTCATGCACGTCTACAATCATGACATTCTCACGTCCGCCGTCGCGTCGGCGATGGCGACGGTCATCACCTATCTGGGATATTCGCTTATGTATTTCGGCGGCGGGAACAGCCGGGACAATCGCAATGGCTCAGGCGGTGGCGGCCTTGGTGCGATTGGCATGCTCGTGAGCATGATTCTGGCTCCAATCGGCGCTTCACTGATTCAGATGGCCATATCCCGCACCCGCGAATTCGATGCCGACGAAGACGGCAGCCGTCTGACTGGTGACCCCGAAGCTCTTGCCTCCGCGCTGAACAAGATCTCCACCGGAGCGCAGACCGAGCCGATGCCACAGACCGCCGGCACGCAAAGCGTTTCCGCCATGATGATTGCCAACCCCTTCTCCTCGCAGGGTTTCAGCCGCCTCTTCTCCACGCACCCGCCAACCGACGAGCGCATTTCGCGCCTGATGCAGATGGCGCAGGAGATGCGCGAAAGTGGCGTTGAAGCCGGTGGCCCGGGTGGCCCGCAGGTGGGGTACTGAGGCGCGGTTCGTGCTTTTGACCGTAGTCACGCTCAAAAAAATGTGAGCGGTGTTCCCCTGCTTCCAGCTCATCGCGCTAACTCTGTCTTGAACATGACACTTGGGTCGGCTTAATGTCATAAACAAGACAGAGCGACCGTTACTCTGTCTTGAACATGCCTTTTATGCGCCGATAATGTCACATTCAAGACATAGCCCCAGTTATCCGGGCACTAATATGTCAGCTACCGCTGCCAAGTTCATTGGTGCGTATCGATTATCGGTTACTCATCCAAATCATCGCGCTGATTGCGATGCCGCAACGTTCTGTTCATGCGCTCGGTGAGCAGCCAGCCGTGCAACATGACGCCCAGCCAGATCAGGATATAGATGCCGACGAATGACGCGGCGAACCCGGGGAAACGCTGCGGCGAAAGCATGACATACCAGCGATTCGTGAGCAGCCAGCCGACCACGAGGGCGAAGGTGAGCGGGCAGTGGATGAGCAGAATCGCCCAATACGGGATTTGCAGTTTGAACAGCAGCGTCAGCTCGCCGATCAGCGCGGACATGACGAACAGGGAAACCACGCTCAGCGGTGTGATGGGGATTGGCGGTTGATCGAGGATCTCCGCAACCAGGAAAACGAAGGAGCCGACGCCGACGCCAATCATGGCATTGATGATGAGCTCGCGCAACGTTGACGCCATGCGTGATGGCTTGCGTGATGGCGATGACATGTGCTGTTCCGCCACGGCCGGCGTCAGACCGGAAAGCTGCGACAGGAGTTGCTCGCGAGATTGAACAGAGTCGGTCCCCGCTGCGGTACTTTCCGCTGCGCTGTTTACCAGAGTGGCACTTTCCGTCGCGTTGCTTTCGAAAGTGCCGGTCTCCGCCGCATCAATTGCGGCTGTGCCGATTCCTGCCATGTCATCCAGCCTTGCTGGTGTCCCTGATGTCTCGTCCATGCTCAACTCGTTCATGTCGTCGCCATTCGCATTCTCTGCCGCAGCCGTATTCGTGTTCGCGTCAATATTCGCATCCATGCTCATGCCTCCAAAGCCTCGCGCAGCGCGGGCACGTACCTGCGGCTTACGGTTTCGCGGATATCGCCGGACAGCCGCGCGGTCATATTGCCCGAATAGCTCGCCTCCAGCGATTCCAGATGGCGCAGGTTGATGACGGCCTGGCGCGATATCTGCACGAAATTGCGCGCGGGGAGCTTCGCCATGAGTTTGACGAGCCGATTTCGGGTGGTCAGCGTCTGCGATGTGGTGCGCACTAGCAAGTCCTCGCCGTGAACAGCGATGGTGACGATTGCTGATTTGCGCACGATTTCCAGGCGATTCGCGGTTTCGATGGGAATCGTGGCCGAGGCGGTCTGCCCGATGGCCTCCACGGAGCGCATGAGCGCGGAAACCGCGGGCGTGGGGCTGGCCGCCTCGACGATGACGTTCACCTCGCCATCAGCGAGCTCGGGATTCGCCCTGAAGATAATGCTCACCGCGCCCTCGCCTCTGATTCGTTGCGGACAATTGTCTTGCCCCCAATCGTACGAGCAGAACGGCCAATACGATAATCACGGTGATGCCGGCGAGCAGCGCGAGGTCCTGGGCGGGCGTGGTGAGCGAACTGCCGATCTCGTATCCGATACCCATATCCTTGCGGAAATTCTGTGCGACGGATGCCGGGACTGCGCTGAATGCGTCCGATATGGTGTCGTCTAGCAGCAACCTGCGGAAGAGCGAGGCGGAGTACGCGCCCGGCCAGAGCTTCATGACATGCTGTGCGCCGGCGGGCACTGCGCCGAGCGGTACGTAGACGCCGCTGAGGAAGCCGGCCGCCGTGCCGATGACGGTGCCCAGACTCGAATTCGCGCGCTGTGTCGAGACCGACACGGTGAGGGCGAAGGCCAGCGCCGCGCCGAAAATCGCGGCAAGCGCTATCAATCCGAGCAGCTTCGCGTCGGTGGCCGCGTTGCGCCAGGGAAGCGTCACATGGTCGACCACGGTGAAATACGCTCCGGTGACGGCCAGCACGATGAGCTGCATGACGAAGCCGATAATCGCGGAGCTGGCGAGATAGGAGGCCTGTATCCGCCACGGCGAGTGGCAGGCGAGGCGGAAGTCGTCGGTCAGGCCGTTTTCGCGGTCGTAGACCATCTGGCTCATGCCGGTCAGGGGTGTGGTGATGGCGGTGATCGACAGGATGCCGCCTATCAGCCACGGGTCGAGCAGGTCGCTGACGGTGACGGGGGTTGCAGCGCTTGCTGCGGTTGAGCTGTGTGCGGCGGCCGCGCTGGCGGCTGCGTTGCCGGCGTTCATGGCGCCGGTCCAGTTGCCTTCCAAAGTCTGCTTGAGGAAGACGATATACAGCACGAAGGCGATAAGCGCACCGAGCAGCGAGAACAGCATATTGGTACGGTTGCGGGTGAACAGCAGCAGGTTGCGTTTGGTGAGGGCGATCATGAGCGGGACTCCTTGGAAGTGGTGGCGGATGTGGGGTTTGGGGTGGTGATTTGGTCGGCATCGATGGTGCCGTTTTCGTTGTGGCCGGTGAGCGTGAGGAATACGTCGTTCATCGTGCCGCGCAGGCAGCGGAAATCGAGTATGTATGGCCGCATCGCAGTCAGCAGGCCGATGCATTCGTCAGCGCTGGAAACGCTCAGATGCAGGTGATTGCCGTCGATTGTGGCCACAGCGGTTGTGGCTTGCGTGGCGTTGCCTGCTGTCATGTCTGGCTGGCTTGCCGCGGTCGAAGTCGCAGATGCAGACGCTCCGTCAGCATCATCGAATCGCTGCGCACGAGCCACATAATCCTGCGCAATCTGCTCGATTTCCTGCCGACGCTCCGGGCTGAAGGTGATGTCCAACGTGTACTGCGTGTAGCGCTGGATCAGCTCCTGCGCCGAACCCTGCGCGTGGATGACACCGTGATCGATAAGGTAGACCTGCTGCGCGTAATTTGCCTCCTCAAGATAATGCGTGGTAAGCAGAATCGAGAGGTTCTCGCGCTTGCGCAGCCCGTCGAGCATCGTCCAGAGCGTGCGCCGCGTCGCAATATCCAAGCCGGTCGTGGGTTCATCGAGTATCAGCAGCTCGGGCCGATTGATGAGCGCACGGGCGATGTCAATGCTGCGCCGCTGCCCGCCCGAAAGCGAGCCATACTGCTGGCCCGCGAAGGATTCGGCACCGACCAGCGCAATGACTTCGTCCACCCGGCCGCGCGGCGTTCCGGGATACAACCGTGCGCGTATCGAAAGATTCTCGCGCACCGTCAGCGTCGGATCGAGCACGCTGCCTTGGAACACGACGCCGAGGCGCGGCGCGTGGGCGTGCGACTGGGACTGAGCGCCATATTCGATCACGCCGCCATCGGGCTTGGCCAGTCCGGTCAGCATGCTGATCGTCGTGGACTTGCCGGCCCCGTTCGGCCCGATCACCGCTGTTAGTGCGCCCGGCTCGATGTCCAGCGACACATCGCGGACGGCCTCGTGCTTCCCATACCATTTGGACAGATTGCGTGCCCTCATCACCGTGCTCATCGCTTCCTCCCTCATACTGTTGCGTTGTTGCGCGAACATTTGCGTATCGCGTATCCGCGTGACGTTTTCCTTGACGTTTTCATTGTGCGATGCGCCGCTCACCGCCGAAAGCTGAGAGCGCCAAGCGGTTCCATCTGCACGGTGAGTTGCGGCTGAGCGGCGGTGAGCGTTCTTTGCAACGGGCGCGATGCACCCAGGTTGAGACGCACAAGTCGGCCAATAGCGATTTCGAATGGCGGAATTCCGCGGCTACGAAATGCTATCGGCCGATTTGTGCATGAGGCGCGACGTCCCGGAAAGACGACAGGGCATGTGTTACACTGGTCGCTTGTGCGCACGCACATGCGGATGTAGTTCATCGGTAGAATGGAAGCTTCCCAAGCTTCAGAGGCGGGTTCGACTCCCGTCATCCGCTCTCTTTCTGATCCTTGCAAATCAACGGTTTTTCCTTATGGTAGTAGGCGTAATCACATGTTCGGTTTTAACCGAATTTAATGGAATTTAACCGAATTTAATGAAAGATGTGGGCAAAATGTGGGCAGAGACCACGCTCTTCCGATGCTGCAGGAATGCTCACTGAACGCAGAAAAGTGCTCCTCGCCTCCTACGCGGAGGCGAGGAGCACATTGTGCATTATCCAACTGGGTTTGCGGTTTATTTGCTGATGGTACCGATTAGACTAGTGCGGCAGTGTCGGCTGTCACCAGTTCGGAAGGTATTGTTGCCAAGGGTGCCCTTCAGGCAGGCCGACTCGTTCCAGCATGGCGTTGTCGTGCTGCCAATGAGGCAAGAGAACAGGTGCGGAAGAGGCGGGCTCCTTAAGAAGATCCCATCTATCCTCGTAACCTGCGAAGGTCGGGATATCAATACGAGCACCACTGATGTCGGTGTGACGCTTTCCAGATTTTGCTTCAGGGTCAGTCAGCCAGCTTTGGTGCCCAATCCAGGTCCCTGCTATGACGTGATTCCTGGGCACCACAAATCCACGAATATCGTGCGTTGCTTTGTCTACTTTGACCAGGACAAACCATTCGCTATTCTGCTGGGCCAAACCTATTCTACGGATGTTAAGCGGCCAGTTGCCCGCGGTCGTAGTCTTTACCTGGATGCTGATCTGCCGGGAATCCTCGGCATTAATAGCAAGGATGTCCGTGCGGGCGACACCGTCTCTGGTAAGCGCCGGATCCCAGCCCCGCATCGCGAGTTCGGCGCAAACCCAGAATTCCCCGATGCTTTTCGTCTGCTTAGTATCTTTCACCGTTTCCCCCCAAACTCTTTGTCAAAGCCATATAATGCTGCCGAGAGGAATTATAGAACTATCAGTATAAAGAATCGCCCCTCACTTCCCATGGGAAGTGAGGGGCGATTGGATTTTGGTTTACGTGCATGCTTATTTGCTGGTGATTTGTTTGATGCTGGCTCCGTCGCTGACTTCGGGGATGCCGGAGATGCTGGTGAGCAGACTGATGACGCCGGCCAGCGCGGCGGCTCCGGCTACCATGATCCAGTCGACGCTGCCGATGGTGACGGCGCTCACGGGGATGATTGCGATGGCGGCTTGGGCGGCGGTCTTGATGGCGCGCACTGCTGCGGCTTTTGCCCATTGGGCGAGGGTCTGGCTGGTAGTGGTTTCTTGGGCGAGTGCGGCTAGGCTCTCGCTGTTGTATTCGGATTGGGATTCGGGTTCGTTCATGATGCTTCCTTTCAGAGTGTGATAGTTTGTCCGGGATGGATCAGGTTCGGGTTGCTGATGCGGTTTTTGGCGGCTAGGGCCTGCCATGTGGTGTGGTGGGCTGCGGCGATGCCGGAGAGAGTGTCGCCGGGTTTGACGGTGTAGGTCGCCGCTGGCGCTGGCGCTGGCGTGGTTTTGGCGGGTGCGCCGAGTTTGCTGTTGATGATCGCCTGCACTGCTTTCGCGTAGGTGCCCAGCAGCCGCTCGCGCTCGTTGCCGTTGCCCAGTCGCCCGGCGATGGCTTCGTTTGCGAGCGTTTCATGGGATTGTTTGGCGCTGGTGACGCGGGCCCGTTCGTTGACGATGGCCATGACCGCCGTGTATTTCGCGCCGAGCTTGGCTTTGCGGGCATCGCCGTTGCCGTAGTCGCCGTGCTGCACGGCGCTGGCTAGCTGCTCCAAGGATCCGGAAGCCGCAGAGGGGTTGGATGCGGGCATGGGCGCGGCAGCAGCTGAATCCCATTTGACCTGTCCGTAGTCGGCTAGGGACGTGCGGTTGCGGTCGACCTGGCCGCCGCCGATGGTCACGCCATTGCGATACTGGTAGATCCTGATGCCGGGAGCGATCTTGCCGCCGCTCCATGCGTAGGTCTGCCACGCCACGTAGCCGCGTGACATCGCGTGGGCGCATGGCCCGTAGCCCGCATACAGTCCCGTGCACTGCTTGCCGAGCACGCCGGCGATGCCATCCAGATAAGCGTCGAGCAGCCCATATTCGCCCGGCTGCAGATCATAGTCCACGGCGAAATACACCACGCTCCTGGGAAGGCCGAGCGTCCTGAGCGCACTGAGCGCCGCCTGTCCGTCCGCGACGCCCGCGCTGCGCCCGCCCTTGACGGTCCGTCCAGTGGTCTCGTACACGAGTGCGAGAGATAGGCCCGCCGCCCGGATCCGCTGGATCTCGCCCGTGGTCAGTCCTTTGCCGCTGCCGGTCAGGTAGCGGATCACTCCAGCGATGCCGGCTGCCTTGACTTGGACGAGGTCGGGTCGGGCGAACGAGTAGTCGATGAGTTCAGTAGCCATGATTGATTCTCCTTGATAGTTGGTTCGGGGTATGAAAAAGCCGCCCCGGATTGGAGCGGCTTAAGAGATGATGATTGCGGACTAGGGCCTGTGGTGTTCGCTCAGATAGTTCTCGGCCTCCTGCATGACCCAGCAGGTAGCGTGTAGCGCTTCGAGCTTGGATAGCTCGTAGCGGATCTGTGCGGACTGGTTGCCGTCGCGGCCCATGAGCGCGATCAGGGTGTTCTTGATCGTGTTCTTGCTGCCCTCGAGCTGCAGATTCTTGAGCTCATCGATGTCGTCGGCGAGCTTGTTGGTTTGCATCCAGTGTCGGTTCATGGCGCTGTCGTACGGTAGTTTGCCGGGGTCGACGTGCGCGTACATCCATGTGCCCAGCGATGTGAGCATGCCCGGCCACAGTTTGGAGACGAGCGCGGCCAGGGCGATCAGCGCGGGTGCGGAGAGTAGGCTGCCGATGAGCGATTGGATCATGGAATGTCCTTGTCTGTCGTAGGAGCGGGGAGAATGATGCGCGCGGGCAGCGGCGCACGGCATAGGAATGCCGCCGGGGCGGCCGGGAGGCGGTGCACGAAACGGCCGGCCATGCGATGGACTCGGATCGGAATGGGGCACGATGCGGGGCTGGAATGATGCGTCCCGGCTTGAGAGCCTGTATCCTGCTGTGGCTAGAGGTCGCCGAGCGTCCAGCGGGCGTGACGTTGGATGAGTATGTTGGCCCAGTAGCATGCGGACATCGCCAGGATGACGGCGAGCAGGCCGATGGCGAGCTGCGCGGGCAGTGCCATCGCGGGTGCGTGGATGCGGGCGAGGGAGAACAGGGCGAATTTTGTGGTTTTGAGCGAAATGTCGTTGAGCGCGTAGAACACGAGGCTGCATCTGCCGATGGTCGATATCCAGGAGAGACTGGGGAGCAGCAGGCTCAGGGCGATGGCCATGGCGATGCCGAGGACTGTCGCGGCCGAGCGGCACAGGTAGAACAGGGGCGTGCTGCCGTGCGCCTGCTGGTAGGCGCTGACCATCAGGAACGATGCGGCGAACAGGGCGAATAGGGCGATTGCCGCCGCGAGCCGTCCAGCCAGCGGCAGCCGGTCGAGGCGTTTGATGTCGATGCTTCGGGCGAGCAGGTATCCGAAGCCCACCCATGCCGTCGCCTTGAAGAGGTTGCCCAGCTGGAATGGCAGCATCGGGAAGACGGCGCTGGACCCCACGGCGTAGCCCAGTCCCACGAATGCGGCGAACAGGGCGAACAGGGCGATCCGGTTGCCTTTCGCGATCCTGGCCAGGCACCATAGGAACAGCAGGGCGCTGAACAGCGACCACAGGAACCACAGGCCGCTGCCGCCCTGCGCGAGCAGGATGCCGGTCACGTCCCGGAGCGGGTCGACGGCCGTGGACTTGCCCGCCTGGGCGTACAGGCTGGGCCTGAGCAGCTTGACGAGAGGCACGACCAGTGCGAACGACGAGAACACGTAGTAGGGGACCAGCAGCGTCTTCGCCCGTTTGGCCAGCAATGCCCTGAACCTGATCGCGGGCGAGAAGAACAGTCCGCTTAGCAGGAAGAACAGGGGCATGTGGAACGTGTATACCGCCGCGATCAGCGGGCCCAGCGCCGGGAACCAGCCCGGCCCCAGATGACCGAAGAACACGAGGAACATCGCCACGCAGCGCGCGGCATCGACCCAGACGACCCGGCCCTGGCCGGCATGCGGATTCGATGCTCCCCCCCCCACTCCATGAGATCCTCCGATTCCCCCCTGGCGCGCCTATCCTGACAGGAACAAGAGTACACCACGCCCGCTGCGCCCGGGCGTCACTGGGGCGTGATTTTCCTCCAGACTTTGTTGATGTTCATCCATATTCCCGTGGTGCCGGCGGATTCGTTCATCACGGTGATCTTCGAGTTGAGCGAGCGGCTGGGCGAGGGCGTCGCCGTGTATACGCTCGAGCAGTCGGACCCCTTGACGTTCTCGCCCAGGGCGAGCGAGCTGCTCTTGGTGGCAGGGATGTCGGCCGACTGGTCGGTGAACGACAGGAAGTTGTCCAGGGTAACGGAGTTGTCGACGTGGTTGTCGCGGTTCTGGCCCAGGAACGCGTTGTCTTGGAATACGAGATAGCGGAACGTCCTTTGGTGCCCGGTGATGATGTTGCCGGTGATGCGCTTGAGCTTGTTCGTGTTGCTCGCGTTCGTGCCCACGACGCCGAACACGCTGTAGTCTCCTGACGAGGGTTGTATCTGCAGGTTGTTGCCCGAGCAGTCGAGCATGGGCGTGTCCGCGAGGTTCACGGCCGCCATCGTGGGAGCTATGCCCATCATAGACAGCGGCTTGGTGATATTGATGGTGTTGCCCGTCATGATCAGGCGGCATCCCATCGCCGTCGGATCGGACGGGTCCAGACTCGTGATCAAAACGTTATTGAACACGTTGTCGCGCACGTTGATAGTGCAGTCATTGGCGTGGATGTAGAATCTGCCGATGGATGTCTGCGTGTAAGTAAACGTGTTTGCGATGAACGACGCCTCGACAACGTCGGTGAACGGCTGGCCGCCGTAGTACTGGATGAAGCTGGATGCGTAGCCCGGCCCCTGCTCGAACGTGTTCGCCTCGAACATGATGTTCTTCGAATGCCAGTCGATGGCGATGAGCGGGGCATGGCACATCCCGACGTAGTTGCCCACGATGTTCGCGCTCTCGACGCCCTCGAGGTCCACGATGCAGTCGTTGCCGTGCCGGAGCGTGTTGCCGATGGCCTCGAGGCCCACGACGTTGTCCATGAACAGACAGCTCGCCCCGTCGCAGTCGATGTGGTTGTTCTCGATCCGGATGTCGCGGTTGGGCTTGTATGCCTGAAAAACGGTCGAATTTGGAGTGGCGTCACCGCCCCACACCGTGACCCCGCATTCCCCGCCCGCGGCTGCGTTGACCAAGCGGTTGCCGCTAATGTCCACGCCTGAGACGTTCGAGAGCGTGACTGCGCCCAGCATCGCGGGCCCCTTGGTCGATCCCCAGTAGTCCGTTCGGCATCCGCGCACCGTGATGTTCGTGCTCACGAACGTGCCCGCCTCGGTCTCGGCGAACGGCTGGGACGGCCATGTGCCGATCCTGACGAGATAGCCTCTGATGGACACGCAGTCGATGATGGCGATGTTGTCAACTCTCCCATCTTGGTATATGGCAAACATGCGGCTGTCGGCACAGCGGAACGCCAGGTTCTCGATCCGGGTGTCACTGCCGGGTCGAATCAATCCCGATTCAACGTCGCCCTGGATGTTGATGATGGCCTGGTGCGACTCGCCGACCAGCCGCATGCCCGAGAACGCTATGTTTTTGCTGATCCGGTATACGCCGTTGGATACGTACAGCGAGCCGCGCCCGTGCGAGGACACCCATGCAATCGCCGCGTTGAACGCATCCGAATCGTCGGTCGCGCCGTCGCCGGTCGCGCCGAACCGCTTCACGTCCACGTACGGCCACCATCTGGCCATGGCCGTGCGCGTCTTGGAGTCCTCCGCGTCGATATATGCGCCAACTGCGGTGTCGTTGTCAACCGCATTCACGCCAGGCAGACCGCGCGGCCCCTGCGGCCCGTCGTCTCCCTGCGGGCCGGGCACGGCCATCAGGCGGCGCTTTCCCACGATCTGGTCCACGGTAATCAGCTCAGCCATTGTCTTCCTCCTAGCTTTCTCAGCTCAGCGTCCAGTAGCCCTCGCCCAGCCGCTCAACGTGGTTGTCGGGCGCGGTGGCCTTCATGCGCCATAGTCCGCCCGTATACGATAACGTCCCGTCATTGAACACGTTTTTGTTGATGTCGATGACCGCCCACCCGTCCTTGGAGAACCACAGGGCGCGCTGCCACAGGATCGCACCATCTTCTGTGGCCAGAACGAACTGGCCTGTCCATTGCGACATGTCCAGCGGCATGTATTCGCCGCCCGTTTCGCTCTGCACCAGCGTCTGTATCCCGTAGCGCATGCTCGTGCCGGCATGTACCAGCAGATCGGCCCTTACCGTTTCCATATCCTCGTACACACCGTTCATGACTCGTCTCCGTTCCCGGCATCGGTCGTCTCATCGTCCCCGCCAGCCACGAGCACCACTGATGCGCGCGGATAGGCGATGGTGGTCTTCCACCAGCCGTGCTCCGGCATCGGTATGACGTTGGAATCGCCGTCGTGCGCGTACCCGTAGCGGCAGCGCCGCGTGCGCAGCGTGTACGATGCCCCAGGCGTCATCCCGCGGATGCGCGCGATGTTCGCATAGGATGCTCCCATCACATTCGCTGTGTTCGTGCCCCACGTCTCAACGGTCGCCTGCACGGCGTCCTCTCGCCTGGGATACCCGGCCACTGGGCTCCCCGATACGTCGAGCAGGTCGAAGGCCACGCCGGCACGCGCGTTGACGCCGTACGCAGTGTCGCCGTAGGCGTTCACGCCCAGGTATATCCATGCTGAGAGCGACACTTGCGCGACGCCTGTCTTGGGCGCGACGAACGCAAGCGATGCGTCATACTTCGTGTCGTAGGGAACGAACATGAAATCGTGTATATTCCCCGACTGCGAGGATCCGTCATCGTACGATGAGTTGTTCTCCCCATAGCCCTGCTGCCCGGTGAGATACGAAGTGAGCAGCGCCAGCGATGCGGTCAGCGCATCAAGCTTCGCGCTCAGCTGGCTTATCTCCGTGCCGGTAGGGCTGTTCGCCTCGTTTTTCTCGCGGTTGCGGCGCTGTTCGGCGCGTCGCGCGTTCATGTTCTCGTCGCCACGTCCTGGCGCGTATTTGCGTGGTATCGCTTCTTCGTCCATGGATTATCCTCTTGATCTCGCCTGCACGGTGAGCAAATCCTTTGATGAGTCTCCGCTCACGTCAGTGATTTTCAGGTGCAGGAGCTTTTCTCCCATGAAATCGTCATCGACGCGCAGATCTGCTATGTCGCCGGGCATCACGTGGTATTCCTCGCCGACTTCGATGCTCATGGTCTCGTCGGGGTGGGAGCCGTAGGCGATGTCTGATACGGCCGCCGATCTGAGGATATTCAGATCTGTGACGGTGGTGCGGGTTTTGTCTGCAACTTGCAGAAGTACGGGCGAGGGATCCGAGCTTTTCCTGCAGATGATGGTCTTGTCGCCTGATTTTCCTCCAGCCACATATACCTGATTGGCCATGTTCTCCCCTTTGCCGGTGACTTTGACGAGTCTGACCCTCTGGCCGGGGACGGATGAATCCCATGCGCCTGGCGTGCCGCCCTCAAGCCATTGATGATCGATGATCTCGGACATCACGCGCAAATCGAACGTGAGATATCCGGACTCTGTGATTCGTGGGTCGAAACGGATTTCAGGCCCATCGGCGAGCGCGGTGATGTCGGCGAGTCGGTCGGATACGGGGGTTAGGTCGAAGCCGTTGAGTTGGAGTTGGTGGTTGCCGTTTTCTTGAAGTTCAGGCAGGGTGATGGGCAGGGCTCCCCATTTCATGGCTTCGTTGACGAGTTTTCGTGAGATGTCGCTGTAGGTCCCGTTGAGCAGCATGGTCCAGGCGCCTGCACCGTGGTCTTCGTCGATGAGCAGGGTGCCGTCGGTCCAAGTGGGGTCGAGATCGTGGCTGAGGGCGAGGCGTATGGTCATGAGGCTCCATCCACCGCCGCAGGTCAGGCTGAGTTTTCGTTGGATTGCGTCATAGTCGTAGTCGATGAGCGGGCCTGCATGTTTCACTTCTTCGTCGCCGGATGTGGGGTCGGTGCGGTGCACTGCGATGATTGCCCCCCACATTTTCAGGGCGTCGTAGAGTCCTTTGGGGATTTTGAGCGTGTTTTGCGAGTATTGTATGCCTATTTGGAGGCTGCCGGATTCGTTGATGGTGTCCGACCATTGCGCTGTTGTGTACGGGAGCTGGAACATCGGTTCTCCGAGGGGTCCGAATACGGAGCATATCAGTGGGTTCAACGTCATTTGGTCATCTCCATGCCGGATAGACGGTCATTGATACTTTGCTTGCGTTTGCTGAAACGTAGATGATGCTCTTTCCTGGCGGGATTTTGAATGCGCGGCCGGATACTGCGCCTGAACTGGGGATCATATCGCGCAGGTCGAGGTCGAGGCTGGTGTTGCTCCCTGTCCAGAGTATGGTTCTGTCTTTCAATGTGAGGGACAGGGATGTGACGTTGTCGGCGTGCAGACGAGGCCATGATGGGGAGCGGCCTGCGTTTTCGACGTGCAGCATTCCTCCTGCGGCGATGAATGTGACTGGATCACCGTATTTCAGTGGGTCGGGGCAGTAGATGATGAGCGTAAACGTGAAGATTTGCTCGCCCATAAGCATGAATGGTTCGGGGTCCTGGGCGATCCACCCGCTCATGTGTCTTCGCCCGTGCGCATCCTGGATGATGATTGTGAGCGTCCGAGTCATCAGATCGCAGATTCTGTCCTGCAGGTTTGCGGTTTCGATGCTGGATAGGCCGACCGCTTCCCCGGTGATGCTGATGGTGCGTCCTCCGGAGGTGAGACGCGAGGGCCACCATGTGCCGTCCTGTTGAGGGATGTCGATTCCGTTTTCGCGAGGCGGCACTGCTCCGAGCCCTTTGAGCCCGTCCGTGACGATTCGCAACGGCCCGTCATGATAGGGTTCCGAGCCGTCAGTCAGTGATATTGTTTTCGCGTCGCTCTTTATGCTGATGCTGGTCATGGCATTCCCCCTATCGGATCGGTATTGCCACTGTGCTGCGCCGATTCATCGCGTCTATTGCGGCCATGACGATGCCTGGATCATTGCTGTTGATTTCATAGCGGTAGTTGTTCGTCGTGCTGGAGTGCGATTCCTGCGCCCGGTTCAATGGCGTCACACTAGCGCCCGTCGGCAGGGACAGCACTTCCGGTCCGCGTTCGCCGACCATGACCAGGCCGGGCGAGGTGATGGTGCCGCCCTTGGCGAGCATGGGGATGCGGAAGCTCTTGCCTCCCACGCCGGGCACCCAGTCGGGTATGTCGAAGCCCTTGCCGCCGAGCGTGCTGTTCCAGAATGATTTGATCGCTCCGAATGCGGAGCGGAACGGCGCGGTGATTAGATCGGATACCACGCTGAATGCCGCGCCTATCGCGCTGGGGATGGAGTGGAAGAAGCCGAGCAGGCCATGCCATTTGCCCACGATCCAGTCGCCCGCGCTGCCGAACCACTGGCGGATGTTCGCGATGCTGGAGCCGAGGAAGCCGGTGAAATCAGCCCACAGCTTGCGTCCCAGGCTCGTCTTCGTGAAGAACAGCACCAAAGCCGCGACGAGGGCGGCGACGGCCATGACGACCAGCATGACCGGGTTCAGGCTCATTGCCATGTTCAACCCGGTCTGCGCGCCTGTGGCCGCTGTGGTCGCTGCCGTCTCGGAGCCCATCATCAGCGTGCGGATCGCGCTCAGGCCGTTCGCCACGCCGGTCGCGACGTTGAACGCCGCATATATGCCGGCGAGCGTGCCTATCACTCCGGCCAGCGCATAGACGAGCGTACGGTGCTGCGTCATCCACCCGGTGGCTCCTGCGGCCCACGTGGACACTTGGGTGAGGATGGGCATGAGGAACTGGCCGAGCTGGATCTGCGCACCCTGCCATGCGAGGTTCATGTCCCGTTGGGCTTTGGCGTTCTTCGTGGCCGCGTCCACCCCCTGCCCGCTCAGGGTTAGGCCCAGATCCGAGCTTTTTTTCATGAGCTGCTCCACGCCGGCTGATCCTTGGTTGAGCATGGGGATCATGCTGGCGCCCTGCTTGCCGAACAGTTTCATCGCTTCGGCGCTCTTGCTGGGCCCGTCGGGCATTTTCGAGAACGTGTCGGCGACTTTCGGGAGCAGCTCGCTCATGGGGAGGATCTGCCCGTGCGCGTCGGTGAACCCGATGCCGAGCAGCTTGGTCATGGCTGCGGCCTTCCTGCCGTTGTCGTTCGCCGTGTTCAGGTTTTTCGCGAACGTCTGCAGGCTTTTCTGCGACGTAGCCGCGCCGATGCCGACCTGCTGGAACGCGCCGCGCAATGCGCTGGCCTGCTCCACTGTCCCGCCGGTGATGCGCTGGTAGCCTTTGATGCCGCTTGCGGCGGACTGGAAGCTGCTCATGCTGCTCTTGGCGAATCCGGCCACGGCGGTCGCGGCCCCGGCGGCGGCTGCGGTCGCCGCGCCTTTGAGCATGCCCCATTTGGACTGCTCGCCCTGCACTTTGCCGGTGAGCGATCCGATGGACTTCTCGGCTTTGGACGCGTCGGCCAGTATGTTGATGATGAAATCCTTGGAAGCCATGAGCTCACCTTCCTGCCTGTCGTTTCATGTCGCGGATCTGCTCGGCTTCCTGCGCTACGACGCGGTCGCAGGACACGGCCAGCGTCAGCCACACGTTCAATGGCAGGCTCCACACGTTGCTGTGGGTGATGCCCGGCCAGTGCTGCGCCTGGCAGATCACGAGGATCCGCGACCACACCTGGTCGCGGATCCATGGCTCGTCGTCGATCAGCCGCTGGAAGCCAACGTCGCGTGACGCCCTTTCGGAGCGCCGGAGATTGGTTCTTTTGGGACTGGCCCAGCCGTAGTGTCGTCAGCGGGCAGATCCTGCTCGTCCGCCTGCAGCCGTTCCTGATACCATTCCAGGCTGTGGTCGCACAGCTTCTTCCAGTTCACCGCGATGCCATGCTTGTGCAGCGCGAACCAGAAGATCAGCGGCAATGCGAGCGCGTCCTGCTGTTCGATGCTGTCGATGTCGGCCATTTTCATGCCGGAGGCGATCTGGAATTCGGCGACGAGGCTGATGGGGCTGTCGCCCAGCGGGTTGCGGCTGGCGGGGTAGGTGTTGCCGTCGTCCCATATGATTCTCATTTCGAGGCTTCTTTCATTGCGTCGTCGATGATCGTGTTCATGCGTCTGACCATGTCGTTACGGCCTTTGATGACCGGAGCGAAGAAGTATGGCTGCCCTGCCTGGCTGGCCCAGCCTCCGCCGTTGAATACGGGGTGGCGGAATCGCTGCTTCTGCCAGGTCTTCGGCATCCACTCCTTGCCGGGCGGCATGCGCGAGGACGTGGTCTGGATGTTCAGGCCGCTTCGTGTCTTGCCTGCCACGATCCGTGTGCGCAGCCCAGCGCCGATGCCGGCTCGCATCGCGCCCGACGATCCTGCGCCGGCGCGGGCGAGGGTCGCGTAGCGGGTGCGTGTGACGACGCGCGTCGTGCCGGACTTGTAGTGGATGGTGTGGAATTCCTTGCCGGATGCGACGACCTTGCCCGGCAGGGAGCCGTCGAGGATGCCTTTCTGCTCGGCGATGATCGCGTCGCCCACATGCCGCAGGTCGCGTCGAGCGTCGCGTGCGATCGATTTGGGCATCGATTGCAGGCTTTCGCGCAGGCTTTTGACGGATTCGTTGGGGATCTCCGCCCATAGCCCCTCCTGTTCGGCCATCAGAACGCCGAATCCCCGCTCACCAGCGCGATGGTGAGCGGATCATGCGAGCCGTCGTCCAAAGCGGTCAGCTCGGTGTCGACGCTGATCACGTCTCCGCCGTTTGACTGGGGCAGTCCAGAGGTGATGGCCACGGCTGGCAGGATGATCTGCAATGCCGGTTTGATGCCGGGCGCGATATCCTGTTCGCCGCGGAACGTGAGCAGCAATGGCAGCGGGGTGCCATCCAGGAACGCGTCGCGCAGGATCGTGTCGGTGAATTCGACGGTGAGCTTGACACTGACTTCGGCGATGCCCAATGCCTGCGGACGCTGGCGCAATCCCTGGCCGCCGAGCGTGAACCCGTTGCCGTCCAATCCGTTCTTCACGGTGACGGTCACTGCGGTTACGTTGGTGGCCGCTGGCTTGTCCAGGCTCGCCAATGCGGTTGCGGTCGGTGGCGTGAGCGTGCCCTGATAGCCGAGGCTGCCGGAGATGAAGGTGAAGATGCTCTGGTCGTCGGGGTAGCTGGCTGCAGCTGGCTGCTGCGTGGTGTCGATGTCGCGTCCGGACCAGCTGATCTTCGCGGTGACCGCCGCTGCGGCTTTCGCGTCGATCTCCAGCGTGTCCACTTGGCAGCCGGTGAACGAGTGCGGCTTCTGCGCGCCGCCGAGCAAGGGGAGCAGCTCCTGGATGGTGTACGAGGGGAGGAAGTCGTTCAGCGACAGCGTGTGGATCTGCTGCCATGCCTGCACGGGTGTGATGTTGTCGGCCGCTTTGAGCTGGCTGATCGCGCTATTGCCGAACGCGGCGTGCAGCAGGAACCCGAATCCGCTGGTGGGAATGTCAAGCTCCTGATCCCCGGAGACCTCCTGCTGCACACGGATATGCTGGTCGAGGCGTTTCACCCGGGTGAACGGCTGCAGGACGCTGGAATCCACGTACTTGGGCTTCGTATCCATCTTGCCTTCGGACTCGAAGAAGCGCGTGGGAGCCACGGGCGTGCCGTACGTGGTCTCCAAGCCGATGCCGAACTGGCTGTCGATCTGCGTGCTCATTGTTTCGCCTCCCCATCCTGTGCATCATCCGACCGCTGCCATACCTCGCTTTGAGGCAGGAAATACTGCGCGTCCGAATCCTCGATGTCGACCGTTTCGCCGCGCCCCACGCTTCTGCCGAGCCAAGGCACGTACAATGCGCCCAACGGGCTGATATTCCTCAGTTTCATCACATGCTCCTAATCCTGTGCATCGCCTTGAACGACGCATCGATCTCGATGAGACGGCCTTGCCCCGCATCATCCTGCGTAGTGGCCCCGTCGGTGTGCAGATCAGACGGGATGATCCACAGCACCGTGCCGCCCAGCGTGGGATCCACATCAGTGACATAGTCGGAGATCCGCTGCAGATAATCGAACGCCGCCGCGCTGGCCGTGATCTCCGCCTGCTCATCCTGCCCGTGACGGAACGCGCCGACCGACAAGTGCAGCGTGATGATCTCCTCCTGATTGCGCCGCGGCCCCACCGTGACATCAGTCACGCTCGTATCAATGGTCGTCGCCGACACCCAATCGTCATGCACCAACGGCCACTGGAACCCGAAATTCACATCCACAGGCAATCCCGAAAGCGCCGTCCTGCAAGCCTCGGCCAACGCCATCTTCGCCTCATGCGCCGCAGTATGCGCGCTGATGCCCGTGCTCATGCGATGCCCGGCTCAGGCAGATAGGCGGCAAGCCAGCCCTCGACCTTGCGCGGCAGCTCAGCGCCCATAGGCACGCCGGACAACTCCCCGACATCGCCCTGACGGAAACTGCCACGCACCGTATGCGACTGCTGCCACCACAGCTTTGCCGTCTCCCGTGCGGCCAGCACGAACAACGACGACACCGACCCATCCGCCAGCACCCACTTCGACGGATCCACATCACGGCCGGTAAACACATCAATGCGCTCGCAGGCGGCTTTCGCGTACAGTTCGAGTTCGGTGTCCTCGTATTCAGCTGGGCCGACCGACAGCGCGTTGCGCAGATCGTTTTTAGTGATCGGCCAGTTCGATGGCGTTGCATCTGCCATGATGCCTCCCATGGGGGTTGGAGGGGAAAGAGCGGGGCGCTGACCGTATGGCTGTCAGCGCCCGAGTGGGGCCGCTTCTCAGGCAGCCTTGCCGACGAATGCGGCGAGCGCGTTCGCGTCGGTCAGGATGACGCCGGCGCGCAGGATGCCGCGCCATGCGATGGAGTCCTTGTCGAAGGCGAACTGGTCGCTGCGTTCGAGTGCGAGCGAGTTGACCACGCGCATGATGACGCGGTTGAACGAGCCGAACAGGATCGTGGCCTTGCTTGTGCCAGGGTCGGGCAGGAACGGGTCTTCGATGACAGGGTAGCCGTCGAGGACTGCCGGTTCTCCGGCTTGCAGGGAGGGCTGCCAGAGGTAGCGGCCGGTGGTGTCCTTGATCTTGCGAAGGGCTTTGACCGCTCCTGGGGAGACGAGGAAGGCGGCGCCGACCCGGTATGGCGCGATCACCGAGGATTCTAGGTCGATGATTTCGTCGAAGGTCGGCGTGACTGCGGCGCCAGTGACTGTGAGCGTGATCGCATTGTCCTTGCCGTCGCCGGGCAGGAGCGCGTCGAGCGCGTCCGAGTCGATGCCCAGACCGACGTTCTGGCCGATGGCTTGGCCGACGAACCCTTCGATGTCGATCGCGGAATCCTCGATGAGCTCGCGCGGGGTCATAACGATCTGACCGTATTT
This sequence comes from Bifidobacterium tibiigranuli, assembly GCF_022655035.1. GTDB lineage: Bacteria > Actinomycetota > Actinomycetes > Actinomycetales > Bifidobacteriaceae > Bifidobacterium > Bifidobacterium tibiigranuli_A. Next base: position 171,665 of record NZ_JALCUA010000003.1, read on the forward strand.
CGATGTCTTGGAGCTCACCTGGTCGAATGACATGTCGGTGCCGCCGATGGTCGCGCCCGGCTTGATGTTCTTCGCGGCTTCGCCGTAGCTTTTGACCCTCGGCCAGAGGATCTCTTCGCCGGTGCTGGTGGACAGGGGCTGCGCTCCGGCCTGCAGGAGGCCGCTCATCTGCCGCAGTGGCGTGATCAGGGATTGCGCGAATGTCGTCGGCACCAGTTCTGAGCCTGCGCCCGTCTGACTGGGGTCGGTGGTCAGGGCGCGTTTGAACGCTCGTGTGAGATCCGTCTTCAGGTCGATGGTCTGCTGCGTGGAGTTGCGTTCCACGAGCAGCGAGCGCAGCTGTTCGCTGATTCCGTTGTCCTGTGTGCGGCTGGTGGTTTGGGGCATTTTGGATTGCATGCTGATTTCGTCTCGCAGCAGGCTGATGGTGGAGTCCATCGCGTTGAGCCGTGTCTTGCATTCGTCGGAGGTGGTTTCCTCTTCGGGGGTGAAGCTGCGGCTGGCGGCGATTTCTGAGAGGGGTTTGACTTTCTCTTCGACGAACTTGGTGCGCTCGTTGAGCAGTCGCTCCAGCGCCTCGTTGATTGATTCCATGATCATCCTTTCATTGAGATCATTGACTGGAGCGACGCCCATTGGTGGAACGAACGCTCATTATCGCCCGCGCCGGGTGGCGTGGGAAGTTTGGTGCCAGTAGTTTTCTTGGTGCGGTATTCTTCGAATGCGCGGCCGAGTTCGACTGAGCTTGTCCAGTAGGCAGGGTCTGAGACAGGGGCAACGTCCACTAGTTGCAGGCTGGTGACGCGTGCCACGTAGTCGTCTTGCTCGTCCATCTCCCAGCTCATGCCGTCGGGCAGGATGTAGAACGCGAAGCTGCTGTAGCTCAGGTCTCCGCGTGCTGCGAGGGCGGCGGCGTCTCTTCCGGCTTGGGTGTCGGGAAGGGCGATGCGGTAGCGCAGGGCGTCCTGGTCGGCGGTGAGGGTGAGGGTGCCGGCGTTGGTGGTGGCGAGCAGGAGGTTGCTGTCGTGGTTCAGGCGGGCCATGACCCGCCCGTTCTTCTCTAGGTCGAATGCGCCGTCGTCCAGCCGCATGAGTGCGGTGGGGTCGATGATCTCGTGGTAGCCGCCGAGGTCGCGGCTTTCGGTGTTGAAGGCGATGGCAATGCCTTCGAGCGCGCCGGGGGATGATTCCGAATCGTCGGCTGTCCGGAAGATCGCTGGCTGGGGGCTGGCGACGCGCTGCAGTTCATGCGGGATGGTGATGGTCATGATGCCTCCTGTGTGCTCGATGTGCTTTCGGACACGGATTGTGATGTGGATTCGGACTTGGCTTGGCTGCTGCTCTTGGTGGTGCGGTACCAGGTCTGCCAGTCGTCGACGTCCTGCATGCTGAGCGCGGGGTCGCCGTTGTCGACGCGTGCTTCTCCCAATGTCAGGGTGCCGTTGTCGAGACGTTCGGACTGCACCTTCGCCCACGTGAGGGCGTCGGGCTTGCTACGGGCGTCGAGGTCGAATCTTACGAACCGTCGCGGAGCGCCGAACGGCTTGTCGAGGTTCGCTACCGGGGAGAGTGCCTGCTGCAATCGGATGGCCCATGGCTGCAGGGTGCGCAGCACGAGCTTGCGTTCGTTGCCCTCCACGGTGCTGTAGGTCAGGCTCGAGTCTTCGCTGCCGCCGATGTCGCGGGGGTCCACGCCGAAGATCACGGCGATCTGCGTGGCCGATGCCTTGATGGTCTCGAGGAACTGCAGGTCGCCGGCGTCCAACGTGACTTTCTCGAATGACCAGTGTTTGTCCAATGTCGCCACGTCGCCGGGCTTGACCGAATCGCGGAAGCGCTGCTTCGCGGTGTCGGCCTGCTTTTGGTTGAGTGTCTGATCGTTTTTCAGGATGCCGCCGGGGATCGGGGCGCGCTGGCCGAAGAACGAGTTGGCTGTGTCCGTCGCGTTCCTGCTCATTTCAAATTGGCTGCGAAAATGGGCGATCGGGTTGATGCCGCGCACGGTTCCGGTCACCGCGAACGCGGGAACGTGCAGCATCAATGGGGTTCCTGCGGGCTGGGCTATGCCTAGGGGGGAGCGTATTGCGGGGATCTCGACGCCGTTGACCCAGTATCGTGGCCAGTGGCGTTGCGAGGAGGAGTCGATGTCCTGCACTGTCACGTCGCTGCGTGGCACCCAGTCGATCTCGCGCACGCTGCCGTCGTCGCGCCTCCATACGATGCCGTACGCGTTGCCGTGCAGCAGCAGTTCGACCAGCCCTTGGTGGATCCAGTCGAAGGTGCTGAACCGGTCGTCCGGCGTTTCGAACCATTCCGGGTCGGGCAGGCGCGAAGGGGCGCTGCCGGTTCCGGCTGACTGCCACAGCCCCCAGGGCAGGGTGGCCACGCCGTCGGCGATCAGCCTGACGGCGCCGAACACGCTGGCGACGCGCAGCACGTTGTCGCCGCTGATATCAGTCCACGGCGAGTCCGGGCTCCAGCTGTCGCCGAACACTGATTGTCCGTCGATGCTCCGCTGCTGCGGGCCGAACAGATTCTTCCAAAAGCCCATCGCGGGAGTCCCTTCGATTGGTTACCAGATGCCGGAGAGCGGGTCGTATCCCCAGTCGGGCATGTCCTTGGCGAGCGCGCGGTGCGCGAGTGTGATGGCCATGAGCGGCGTGATCTCTTTGAGGCTTTTGCCTCGTGCCCATCCCCAGCCGTCGCCGATCGGGCGGCGTTGAGCCACGGACAGTGCGTCGGCGAGTTCGGATTGGCCAAGCAATGCGACCTGCTTGTTGAGGATCGCGTCGTATAGGCCGGGCGCGGCTACTCTGATCTCGGATGCGGGCAGCGGCTGCGCGTCGATGCCATGAGCGGCGAATTGCGGGGCGAGGGATCCGACGGTCTGCCAGTCGAACCATGTTCTGCCGCCCCATTTGCCGGTGAGCTGCTTGATGCCGTGCAGGTGCAGCGGGTCGGATGATGGCCGGTCGTCGCCGTCGATCACCCAGTCGGTGCCCGGCCCGTGGTCGACGATCTCCAAGTGCACGATGTTGTCCGCGCGCACCGCCGCCACTGCTATGGATGCTGCGGAGCGGTCGGGCGCGATGTCCACGCACCACACGAGGTTCGTGTCCTCGGGGATCGTGGAGTGCGGATCCGTGCAGGCGGCGACCGCGTCGCGCGGGATGGGCCAGTCGTCTGTGCTCTCGTCGGGCCAGATGTTCAGGAACGAGCGTTTGAACAGGGAATGGTTCTTGCTGGTGTCCTGTTCGAGCTCGTCGGTGATCTTGCGGATGGATTGCGTGTAGCCGAGCGCGGGCATCGTGTGCCACCAGGTGAGTCGGTCCATCGGGTCGGCGTCCGGGGGAGCGCTGTATTCGACGTACAGGCTGTGCGATTCCAGCTTCGATTCGACGCGGTTCCTTCCTGCCTGCATCTTCGCCCACAGGGGCGCTGAGCGGATCTTCGATTCGCCGACCGTGGAGAGGTACCAGAGCTGCGAGTCGTCGACGGTGATCATCGTGGGGCGCGGCGCCTTCTCGACTCGGTCGTCGACCTGCGACCAGTATTCGTCGATGAATCCGAGGTCGTTCGTGCTGCCGTGACCGGCGTCCTCGCTGGGAACGTCCGGCCACCATTGGGAGCCTGTCACGAAGTCCAGGTGCTGGCGTCCGTTGGTGCGGTTCGGCTCCAGTTCGTGCATGCGGTTCGGCTTGATGAGCTGGCGGAACGGGCTGGCTTGCAATTGCAGCACCTGCTCCTCCCATTTCTTGACGGTGCGGATGCCGTCCTGCGCGATGTAGACGATCTGCTGGGCGTGAGGCCACACGGCTGCGCGATGCGTGTTGATGGAAAGCGTCGACGTGGTCTTGCCTGACTGCCTTGGCACCAGCACCACGATCTCGCCGTACCATAGGCTGCCTGTCCGCGGGTCGATCTCGTAGGCCACGTCGAACAGGTCGCGCTGCCAGGGCAAAGGCTCGACGCCGAGCAGGCGGGAGATGCGCACCAGCTCAGGGCCGCGCGTCTCCCTGTGTGGGTTGCGCGGTGTCATCCAGCGCGGCGCGCATTCGCCGTCAGCTGGTTCCCCGGATCGCTGCCACAAGCGCAGCGGCTTCGTTGGATCCAGCATCAGCAGCCTCCACGACTCCCAGCTCGTGCAGCAGGTCGGCCACCACCTTCACCTCGTCCTTGAAGAGATTCGAACGCTTTGGGGCGTCCATGATCGTCGCCGCCGTCATGAGCTCCGCGAGACGCAGATCCGTGACCGGGTCACGCGGGTCGAGCCTGCCGTCCGAGCAATACTGCTCGATGAGCTTCGCCATCTTCTCCACGCAGCCGCCCGGCACCCATATGGCGCGCTGCGGCGCATGCGCTTCGATGACTTTGAGGCGATCCAATCGTTCGGATTCGGCTCTGCCGTGCGCCAGTCTCTTCCTGCGTCCTCTCGCGTAGGACGCGTTCGCGCTCCTGCATCTCTCGCACTTGCATCCGCGCCGGTAGCGTGCGCGCGTGCCATGCTCAGGCATCGTCATAGCCGCCTCCAACATGGCCCGTGTCACGGGTTCGCGGGTTTACTCGGGGAGAGAAAAAATGGAAACTGCGCGGGTCTTGCATTGCGCGCTTCTTAAAAAATTCTGTGGCAATCGCAGCCGACAGACGGCAGTGGGGCTACCAGTTGCGGGAACGAATGTGGTTTTGCGATTCGATTCGTTGAATTCTGTTCTGCTTCGCGCTGTTGCATCCGTAATGCGCTGGCTGCAGGTTGCCCATGGCCCACGTGCCCCCCAGTGACCTTGGCAGGATGTGGTCGATGCTCGGGCCGAGCGGGTGGCGTGGCCTCAGGCCGAACACTATCGGCTTGCCGCACAGGGCGCAGACGCTGCCGGTCGGGCATACGAGGCGCAGGAGCCGCTGTCGTTCCCTGCCGGTGGGCTCACGGTCTGGGCCTGGACGGTATGACATTGGTTACATGGGTCACGGGTGCTGGAGCGCGGCCACGATGTCAGCCGCCGTGCTCTCGCTGGTAAGGCCCGCGATAGCTTCGAGAGTTCCTGCCGGCAGGCTTGCGGGCATGCCAGCGGCGAGGTCGACGTGCTTGCCCTGTTCGTCCACGATGTCAAGGGTGACAGTCGCTTGGGTCGGATCCGCGTCACCTGTGCCCAAGGTGGCTTGCATTGATGTGTTATCGGCCATAATAATTCCAATCGTCGATGTACGGGATGGTGTGATTCGAACGTATGCTGCTTCGGGCAGCGACTCCTGCGGATATGGCGAAGCCCCGTGCCATCCATTGGGTAGGACGGTGCGGGGCTTCGGTCTCTATGGCCATCAGGAGAAAGAGTCGTGAAGGCCGGCGGGTTCTTTTTCTACTCTAACTCGATTCGAGAAGTCGTCTATGTCCTGTCGGATTTTCTCGATGGCTTTGGTTTTTTCGTCCTCCTGTTTCTGAGCGAAATAGAGGAAAAGCACAGCGACTGCGATGAGGACAATCCCAAGAATCAACTGCAGAGCATCGAGGCCTTCGGGAATTGAGATTAGTGCTTGGATGAGGAATGGCGCTCCGCATCCGAGGAATCCCCAGAATGCGTTGTCAAACTTGCTCTGACCGTCGGGAATATCGCCGACATCCCGTTTGACGTGTTCGAGCTCTACGACTCTCACGATTCTCGCCTCCTCGGATGTTGGCAATGGCACTGAAAAGTGTCCCTGGATTAGCATTTGACTACCGGGCATTTCCGCCGTCCCTTTGGAAATGCCAATCGTCGACTACTCCGGCCTCTTGGGCGCTGAAGAATAGTACATTGCCGCAAGTCGCGCAGATGGCTGGTACCACAGGGAACACATTGCCTGTCAGCCCAGTGGCATCGACCTCGTTCATGGTGAACGTGGAATCGGATATATGCCATTGGTTGCCGTGGCAAACCGGACATCCGTCGAGACGTTGAATTTGTTTGGAGACATATTCAAAGGCACGTGCCTTTGCTTGGCGAAGATTCTCGTCATTATTGTTGGCTGGCATACGGTGAATATTACCAGCTGCAAAGAAACAATCCGTTGAAACGCCTAGGTGCCAGCCATTGACATTTCAACGGATTATCTGGCTTTTCAGCCACTTCTCCCACTGCAATAATCGGTGACACTTGGGATTTTCGCAAGCCGATGTCTAAAGATTCTCAGCCGATCGCTCGCCGCATAGCATGTAGGCGCGTCGTGCGACGAGCGACGCGACTCGCTGCAGCAGTGTTTGACGCAATGCCGAAGTCGCCTGCGCCGCACTGGAATTCGGGGCAAGCGCAAGCCGATACACATCGGAATACAGGTACTGCGGACTGCCGTCCTTCCTGCCGGTCGAGAGCAGTTTGCCGCGCGCCGCCCATTGATTGATAGTGTTGCGCCGCAGCGGAAGCCCGCTGTCGGTGAACGCCTTGGCAATCCAAGATGCGCTCGCGGATCTGCTGGCGTCGAAGCACAGGCGCGAGAGCCGGTGGAGCTTGACGACGAGCACCTGCTGCTCGCGCTTGCAGACCGGGCATGTCACCCACTGGTCGTCTTTTCCTGCGGTCAGCGGCGTGGCGCACAGCTCGCACACGCCTATCGCCCGTCGCTGCTCGGGCGGGTCGAGCACGCGCTCGATCTTAGCGGCCAGACGGGTAAGCGTATCCATGTACATACCGGAGTCTGGCAGCCTAGCCAGCCGCACGTGCGCCGCACAATGCCATAGGGCGTCGCGCAATCCCATTGGCGGAGTCGCCGTGGCCTCGAGCGCGTCCACACCGTCCAGACGTCGCAGCAGCTCGGTAGATGTGCTGTCGAGGATGTCGATGAGATCGAGCACGTCGAGGCGGATTGGCGTTTGCGGTGTGGAAAGGATAATGCGCGTGGGCGAATGCCCGCCTGGATGCAATGTCGCATCCAGGCTGTCGTGCAACGGTACGACATCCATGCCCAACCGCAGGAGCAGCAGGCCGAACCGAAGCTCGCATTCTAGGCACAGCGTATACTCCACGCCGCCCAATATGGCACCGCAACGCTGGCAGTAGCTCATCGCTTTCCCTCTTCCCTCTCGCGCTTCTTCTTGTCGAGCTGTTCGGCCCGGTGCTTGGCATACCAGCGCCGCCAATACTCATGGCGCCTCTGAGCATCTGTCATGCCCTCAGTGCTCACAGGCTCTTGCTCCTGCGACCCACCGCGCCGGCAAGCCCTGACATAAGCCTGAATATCCGGATCCGACCAATCAATCGACACATGCTCATCCCCGACACTCATGACGCCGCCAGAGAATCATCACCACCTCCGAACACAGGAGGCTGGATGAACAACGGCATCGCGCTCGCATCTAGGGCGGGGTGCTCGGACGTATGGATAATGGCCCGCACCTCGTCTATCGGAATGCCCAGCAATCGCACGATGGCAGCGTTCTCGATGCCACGCTCATGCCAGTGCAGCACTATCTCACGTTTCTTCTGACTAGTCACTGGGCATCCTCCATGTCTGCGAGCGCAGAATTGGTTTTCTTGGTATTGGTTCTTGTGAGTCGCATTGCGTGCCTTCTGTGTTGTTTTCCTGTGACGGGGTTGGTGTCCAGTGGCCTTGATTGTCGAGCAGGATCCAGCCGTGTCGGGCGGTCAGGATGGGCACGTCGGTCGGCAGCAGGTTGGCGTTGCCTCTCACCAGCCATCCTTTTTCGTAGGACTCGGCCGGGTGGGCGTGGATGTATCCATGGCATCCCGTACTGCCGGATCCACAGACGTCGATCACGTTGCCCGGCAGATGCAGGCTAGAGAACGGATGCGAGCGCATCCTGCGATGGTGACGGCTGAACGTGAGCACGCTGTACAGGCTTCTGCCGCAGCGTGCGCAGCAGGACTCGTCGCGCGCATCCACTAGGTCACAGGTCGCCCTTGTCGGTTGGCTCATTTCACTTCTTTCTTGCCCTTGTGGTTGGGTTCGTTCGCCCAATGCTTGGTGATGCGCTGGTAGAGGGTGATGTCCCTGTCCAGGCAGTGCGCGGATCGGTGGTCGGTTTCGGGCAGGCCATCGGCCAGGCGTTGGAAGTTTCCCGGTTCGCTGGCTTCGATGGCGAGCCTGAGGCTGGTGAGGTCCATGCGCTGGTGGTGGATGCCGGGCAGTCGGGTGACCTGCAGTAGATTCGCTTCGAGGAACATGATGTCGAAGTGCACTGAGCTTCCTGCCGGGTGCAGGTTCCATGACTCGTAATCGGCGAGGAACTGGCGCATGCTTGTTCTGATCTGCTCGATGCCCCGGTCGGCGCGGGCCATGTCGGAGAGCAGCCCGTTTGCCGTGTGGGTTTCGAGCGCCCACTGGCTGAACACCATGTCGTCCGTGAGGGGCAGGAGCCATGACTGTTGCGCGTAGAGGTCTGCCTGCATGCTGGTGACGCGCAGCTCGACCTCGAGCAGGCTGTGCTTGTCGGGGTCCAGGCCGCTGGTTTCCACGTCCATCCACAGCAGCAGATCACGGCTGGCCTTGGCTCGAACGTGCCGGCTGGCCTCGATGCTGGCGGGTTGATTATCGTTCATGCTGGGTTCCTTCCGTTGATGGTTTCGATGATTTCCGTGGCGGTTTCGATCGGGTCTCGGCCGGTTTTGATCTCGGCCCAGAAGCCTTGTTCCCGGCTTTCGGTGAAGGTGCCGGGCGGCAGATGGCGGGTGATGTGCTCGCGGATCCATACTCGGGTGATGCCGCCCCACTCGTAGCTCCTCGAGGCCTGTTTGGGCAGCCATTCCGTGTACTGGCCGGTTTGGAGCCATTTGGCCATGCCGGGAGCGTAGCGGGCGTCGCCTTCGAGGCTTTTGGCGTACCGGAGCACGGCGGCAAGGAGCTGTTCGGGAGTGGCTTGGCGCATGCCCTCGGCGCCGTCCAAGGCTTGGTGCCATCGGTCTTGAGCGGCTTTTCGGCTGCCGGCATGGCGTGGGTAGGCGTTCCACGCCGCGGTGAACGGGTCCGCGAGGACGCCGGCCTCGGCATCGGCCATGGTCACGGCATTTGGTTCGCGGTTTTCGGCGGGGGGATGCAAGGGGGTGGTATCGGTATGGGTAGTAGGTATCGGTATAGGATTCCCTTTGCTGGAAGTTTGCTTGCCGGTTTGCTTCGATTTTGCTAGGGGTTTTGCTTGACCGTTTGCTGTAGCACTTGCTTGAGCACTTGCTTCGGCTTTTGCTTGCGGTTTTGCTGTAGCGCTTGCTTGACGTTTTGCTTGCGGTTTTGCTTTGGCCTTTGCCGCTTTGCGTTTGGCGGCCGTGGCCTTGCCGCCCGCGCTGCCGCTCTTGGAGCGGGCTTCGGAGAGCTCCTTGCCGCCAGCGAACTTGCATGTCGTGGGCGATTCGACGACCTTGTAGTGGGTCTTGCGCTGCTCCCAGAGCTTGGCGTCCACGAGCGCCTGGGCGAGCTTGGGCGAGCCGCCCAGCGCTTTGACGCGCTGCATGGAGAACAGGCCGTCGTACTCGTCGCCGTACCGCTGGCGCTGGTGGCCGACCCAGCTGCCCGCTTTGACCCAGAGGCCGACGGCGGCCAGGGACAGGTCGTCAACCTGCGCCGAGTCGGAGAACCCGTCATCGACCATGAACCACGTCATGACTCGTCCGGTTTCTGGGGCAGGAAGCCGCCGTACACTGCCTCGCGCTCCGCGTCGCTCACCGGGTAGCCCAGCGATTCGAGCACGCCATAATACTCGTCGGCCACGGCCACGCCAGCCGGTTCGTCCCATTCGATGCGAGCCTCGAGGTGCGCGCACAGGAACACGAGTAGCTCGCGGAAGAGCGCTCCTGGCTGCTCGCTGCGCCGCAGGACCTCCGCCGTCCAATACTCATCGCCCGCTTCCTCGGTCTTGTCGGGCAGGGGAGTGGGGGCGAGCATGTTGTATGCCTCCCACAGGTCGCGGCTCTCCGTGTCGTAGAAGCTCACGGCATGCAATCCGTCCTCGCCGGTGAGCGATTGGAACGCGAGGCGGGCGCACGCGGCGCGCAGGGGGATGGCCTTCAGGCTCGTGAGGTGTTTTCGCATCCACGCGCTTCTCAGTTCCAGGCTGTCGGCCGCATACCGGTCGCGGCGCTCCTCAGCCTCGTTGCGCTGCGCGCGACGCTGCTCGCGCTCCTCCTCGTCTTTGGCGTTCTGTTCGAGCTGCTCTTGGGTCTTGGGGGTGCTCATGCTCCACCCGTACGTGTTGTGCGCCAGCCACGGCTCGCCCTCCGCATCCTTCGTGAGCCGCTCCCACTGCTCTCCGAACGGGTCGCCGCGCCGGATGTCACTGAGCCACTGGTAGCCGTCGGGCTGCAGATTGAATGCCGATTGGCCGCCTAGCTCGACGACCTCGATATGGTGCTCCCTGCAGTACTGGTATGCCTGCTCGTCCCACCGCCGGCTGAACCGTTCATTCGTCAGGTTCTGCAGCGTGTAGTTGAAATTATGGCTGCCGGCGGCCTTGAGCAGCTGCTCCTGCGCTTCGGGGTCGTCAGAGAATTCGGCTATCGCGTCCAGGTCGGCCAATGAGAGCTGGGCGAAGGTCTTGGAGTTGCCGCGCAGTTCCTTGGGTATGGCGGCGATCTTCAGGCGGCGGCGAACGAACGATTCGCTCCGCCCCGTCTTGCCTGCCAGTTCCGTGACACCGGCGCCGAGATCCAGAAGCCCTTGGTAGCCGTCGGCCTCCTCGATGGGCGTCAGATCCGCGCGCTGCGTGTTCTCCACCAGCATGACCTCCCGCTCCTGACGGGCCGTCATCTCCTCGACCTTGCACGGCAGGTATTCGAGCCCTGTCAGCTGGGCTGCGGCGAATCTGCGGTGGCCGATCACGATGCGATACAGGGGCGCCCCGTTGCCGTCCGCGCCGGCGGGGGTGACGAGCAGCTCCTGCTTGAGGCCCTGCGCCTGGATGCTCGCGGCCAGCTCGCTCACGTCGCCCACGTCGGTGCGGGGGTTGTCGGGGTTCGGGACGAGCTGCCTGAGGGGTATGTCTACGATTTGTATGCTCACTTGATGCGGGTCACTGCTCCTTGGTCCTGTAGGTTTTGATGTTGATTGTTATGGTGTGCGGTCGCCGCCTGCGACGGTTGCGCTGCCGTTCGTGCTCCAATGCCTGCCGGCCATGCTTGTGCGCCGCCATCACTCGTCCCCCTTGATCTCGCCAGTCTCCGGATCCACGCTCTCGTCCCCATCGCCGGATGCATCAGGGTTGTCCGCGTCATCCGGCTCATCGGCATCATCCGTGGCACCGCCCGCGCCGTCGTCCTTGCCTTCCTGGCCGACGCTCAGGTGCCAGCCTTCAAACGAATTCAGGCTGCGCCGCAGATCGCCGAACATGATCAGCTCACGGCTTTTGCTGGGCTTGACGAGCATGGTCTCGATCGCGAAGCCCGCGTCGATGATCAATTGGGCCAGGTCGTCCGCGTCGTACAACGCCTCGGTGATCGCGTCGATGTTCTTGTATTTCGCGATGTAGTCCTCTTTCGTGCGCGAGGCGAGCATCTTCGCCAGGCGCACCCGGAACGCGGCCTTGGATAGCTGCAGGAGCATGACGGGCGTGATCTCGTCCGGCACCAAGGCGTCCTGCACCATCTTCTTCTTCGACATCATGTGTCCTTTCGTTTAGTATTCGTCCGTGCCGTCGGGCAGGTTCCACGGATCCGTGGCCGCCGCCTCGTTCGCCGCCGGTTTGACGGCCGGGGCGGGCGCGGTCGGATTGCCGTACGCGGTCGGGCCCGCGTGGTTGGTGCGCGTCACCTGCGCGGTCGCATAGCGCAATGACGGCCCGATCTCGTCCACGGTCAGCTCCCACACCGTCCGGTTCGTCCCGTCCTGCGCCTGATACGAACGTTGGGAGAGCCGTCCCTGCGCGATCACGCGCACGCCCTTCGACAGCGTGGCGCCGCAGTGCTCGGCGAGATCGCGCCACGCGTTGCACCGCATGAACAGGGTCGGCCCGTCATCCCACTGATCCGAGCCTTTATTGAATGCGCGAGGAGTGGAGGCGATCGTGAAGTTGGCCACGATCTGCCCGCCATTGGTGGTGCGGATCTCCGGATCAGCCGTGAGGTTCCCGATTATGGTCATCGCGGTTTCACCGGCCATTGGAGGCCTCCTTGCGCTTCCACATGCACAGGGCGCTCACCTGTCGCCTGTCCCTATCCACGATCACGTCGCGTGGACGCGGCGGCAACAAGGTCAGCGGCCACGCCGTCGTATGGTTCAGCTCGGTGATTGTGTCCAGGAGGCTATCGAGCAGGTCGCCCGCACCCATCCGGATCCCCACCGAGTCCAAGGGCCACGAGAACAGGCTGGTGCCCTCCTCGCGGCCATCATCATCAGATGCCATCAATTGCTCCTATCGTTGGTTGGCTTGAAATGTCGTGGGCGAGGCCGGGGTCGAACCGGCTGCCAGAACAGCGGGGAATACTCACGTCCGCGTCTCCGGCGGCGAGCCATGCATCCCGCCCGGACGCGGCTACTCGCCGCGTGACTCTTTGAGCTGCTGGTTCTCCCGGGCGAGCATGATGTTGGCCACGTGCATGGTCGCGATGGTGGAGGCGACCTCGTCCAGAAAGTCGTCGACCTGATCGGCGTCGTACCCCTCATGCATGAACCGCGACGTAGCGAACCGCTGCTTTTTGACTTCATTGCTCGTGAGCATTGGAGGCCTCCCACCGGTGGAAGCACAATATGCCGATGGCGAGCGAGCCGACCATGGCCGCGTACTGCAGCACGCCGAATACGCCATGTTGCAATCCCGCCAGCACCCACATGGTGCTGATCATGAACACGACCACCATCGCGTCGCCCAAAACGAGCCAGAAGTATTTGATCCAGTCCATCATGCGGCCTCCGTCTGGTGCTGAAGCTTGTTGCTTATGGCCCACGCCATGACCTCGCTGACCGGGTACATGACCGGTCGCGTATCCCTTTTACAGCCCGCAGGCTTCACCCCGAGCTTCACGAATCGGGGGCCGCGTCCGAGCGTCCGCCATGTGTTGAGCGTGCCGACCGTCGGACGCCCGTTGAAATACTCCGAGACCTGCGCCGCAGACCAGAAGCCCGCATCGAGCCTGCCGCTCATCACGCTGCCACCTCCTGAGCTGAAAGCTCACGCTCGTTCTTCGCGAGCGCCATTAGCTCGAATGCGTTTGATAGTCCGAGAGCCGAGGCTACTTTGTCCATGACTGAAATGCTCCACGTTCCTTGGTGGAGTAGGCCGTTGATGTACGAGTATGAGACGCCTACCTGTTTTGCGAGTTCTCGTTGCGTTATCTTTTTGCGGGTCAGCTGTACGTTGACTGCCTGCCGCACGAATCGATCGCTGTCATCCATGCGAAATCTCCTTCCTTGTTCATATATCTGAACTTTGTAACTAGAAATTATCATATATATGAATCCGCGGTACGCGACACGCCGAGAAAAGTTCAAATATATGATAAATTGATGTTCATGAGCGATATATCTACGTCAAGTGCAGACTTAGTAGCGGCCTACATACGACTGAAAATGGTCGAATTCGACCTCACACAAAAAGACATCCAAAACAAGCTGACCGAAACAATCGGCGCACGATCAAAGGGCTACGTCTCTGGAAGGGTCAGCGGCAAATACGCATACTCAGTCGCTGAACTTGACGCTATAGCTCCCATGATCGGACTGCACGATGCCTTCGATGTCATGAGCAATGCGGAACGCACTATGCAAGACCCATCTGCACTGCCCGAAGAAGTCAGGAAAAAGCTCGCTCTCGCCAATATGTTTGGCATGGCTGCTAATACGAATCATGATAAAGAGGCTGAGAAGAGACTGGATGCCGGCGACTGAGCTGGGAATAACCCCGCGCATGACCTATGGTCGGATGCGCGGCTACGCGGCATCTCTGGGCGTGGACGTGTGCAGCGACAATCTGCCGGACGACAAACAGGGAATGTATGTGCGCGCATTGAATCTCATCATGATAGAACGCGACACGACGTACCGTGTCAAAAGATGCGCTCTCGCCCACGAGCTGGTGCACTGGGAATATCGGGACGCCGTGTGCGGGGGAGTGACGGGGATGAAAAGCGAGCGCCGTGCCAGGCTTCTCGCGGCGTCGCTGCTGGTGTCTCCGGCTGAGTATGCGAGCGCCGAGGAGATTTATGAAGGCGAGCGCCTGTGTATGGCTTCTGAGTTGGATGTTACGGTGCAGGTGCTGGATGATTACCGTGAGCTGGTGTTGCCGCGGCTTGTGGTGGTTTAAGTTCTATGACTCCGCTGAGAAGTTGTATTTCACATATTTATGAACGTAGGCTGCTGCTCAAGTCTGATGTACTCGATGACTTTTAGAATGGAGCGTTTCACCGGCGTTAAAATTCCCTGCACGACCTTCTGCTCGGTTTTGAGCTCCACCCTCAACATGTCGCCGTCATAATAGGCTACTTCTCGATTAGCGAATTTTCTGAGAAAGTCCTCGTCCAAAATCTCAGCGTAGAACTTATCGCTCCCGTACTGGAACTGCCACTTGTTGGAGTTCCTTTGAATGACTTCGATCTGAAGAGTGTGCACGGACACATCCGGTTCGACGATTTGGTCGGGAACCTTCGCCTCAATCAGTGCCTCGGTCTCCTGCCCGCCAAGCTCGACATGCTCTCCGATCTCCGGAATCGAGAATCGAACGGGATCGAACCCCTCGAGCGCGGACGGCCGCGCTGCAGCTCCAAGACTTTCAGACATAGTCTTCGATTGGGATGCCTGATATGCCTGTCTCCCGTAATGGAAAGTTCGACCATTCCCGAAATCCACATCCACATGTGTATCGGACTGCTTAACCTTTTCATTCGCCGACGGTAATGCGTGTCCGGTCGTCGCAATCCTTTCCTTGAATATCTTCGCGGTTTCCAGAACGCCTTTCGCAATCGCGCAGACATTGCCAATACTGAGGCCACCGGAGAAGGAATCAACTAGCGCAGGCGCTATCCCGACCAGCTGCAGTATGACATCGAAGGATCCTTCCTTCTGCGCTTTGATATTGACATCGAGATCCATCATCGGATCATTGATGTTCTTGTATTCGTCTATGGCATCGGCGAACCCCAACAGTGAGCGCGATAGGTCTCTGACTTTTATGGTGTGGCTTTCGACTGCCGGCCCGTCGAAATATACCTCGAAGGTTGTGGATTCAGCTTGTTTGCTGCTATTCATGGTTGTATTCTGCCACTTGCAATGGTCTTTGCGATGGGAAAAGGGTTACTGCTGTTCATTGCGTTGCAGGCAGCTCGACTCGGCGGTGCCAAGGGCAGTATCCGCCGGTGTAATGTACCGACCTGTTGAATTTTCCTGCGGCCGATTTGTCGAGGCTGTTCAGGAAAGCCATATCCACGACTCTGGCCACGCAGTACGCGGACACCTGCATGCCAGACGCCCCTTCGAGCTTGAGTCTGGCCGCAGCGGACTGGACGTTGCCGCCCGTCACCCAGGAATCATCAACAAGCAGCACATGCCCCCGCAGCAACGCCGCATTCCACGGGTCGGCGAGCGCGAACAGGTCTGGGTTGAAGCCGCGTGCTCTGTTTCCTGTGGCTTGCAATGGTATTTCCGGTATTCCTTTGAGTATTTCGTTGAGGATGTCGTGCAGTGGGTGTGGCTTGCCGTAGCGTCTGGATGATTTCGTGGAGGGGATCATGGCCCATGCGTCTATTGGCCCTGCTGCCTCTCTGAGGCATTCGCCGTGCCCTTGCAAGGCGAGCGCGATGATGGCTTTGACGTTGCGGCGGTAGTCTGGCGATGCGGGGTGCTCGTCCTTGTACCCGTACATCATCTTCATCGCCTGGCTTGATGGGTGCTCCTGGGCGTAGATGCTGATTGCCGTCCGGTCTGCGAGCTTGTCGCCCATGTTCTTCGCGTCGGCCTGCTGCTCTATCGCGTGGCAGCTTCGGCAGCACGGGTATGCCGGGCTTTTGAACCCTCCGCACCTCGGGCACAGGAAGTCTCCGACGGATGTGTAGCGCACGGTGCGAAGGTAGCTTCCGGCCATCCGGTCTATCGCATGGTCGAGCCTCAGGCCGTAGGCGGTGATCATCGCACGAGCGTCATGTCGATGAGCTGGCTCATGGCGTCCTCGATGACATCGGGCATGCGGAGGATATCCTGAAGGATCTGCTGCACTTCGAGAACGGAAGACGCGACATACACGCCGGGCTTTCCAACCAGCTTGCGGCCCCATTGGGTGCCTTGGGCCACGGTGTCCCTCAGGATGACCGGACGGCCGTGCTGCTGGGCCTGCCGGGCCTGGATGCGCGTGCCGGAATGCTCGCCGGCCTGCACGACGACCGTGGCGAGGCCATAGCCGCTCATCGAGGCGTTGCGCATGGGGAACGTGTAGCGGGTCGGCCCCTGATCGGGCCAGAACTGGGAGAGCACCAGTCCACGTTCGCTGATCTCCCGCTGCAGCATGCGGTTCTGGACCGGGTACTGGCGGGTGATGCCCGTACCGATGAACGCGACGGTGCGCCCGCCCTCGTCGAGCGCGCGACGATGCGCGGCGGCATCGATGCCCGCAGCGAGACCGGCGATTACAGTCAGATCATGGCCCACGAGCATGGACGCGGTCTCCTGCGCGAACGCCACCGAATCGGGCGTCGCCTCGCGGGACCCGACCACGCTCACGCCCATGTCATCCTGCACGAGCATCCCATCCGCGAACAGGAACGGCGGCATATCCACCACCTGCCGCAAACGATTGGGATAGCGCTCGTCAAGCACCGAGATGAAATCCATCCCCTGCCCCTGCCACGACTCCACCTGCCGCTGCGCGTCCGCGAGCGCCTTTTCGAGCGTAGCCTTGCGTTGCGGGCTGGCGGGAATCTGCTCGTCGTCGAAGAGGGTGGGTTCGCTGTTCTCGTAGTCTGCTGGGTCTTCGTCGTCGTAGAGCCTGTTGTTGATGGGGTCGATCTCATGGTTGAGGACCGCGATGGCGCTGCCGTTGCGTTCCACGGCGTTGGCGATGGAAGTCCAGCTATCGCGTTTCCGGTCTATGGTGTCCAGCAGTGCGACCAGTGCTGCGTTCTCGTGAAGGAGCTGATCAGCGCGCAACGTCATCACCTGTTTCTCGTTGTCCGTTCGGATGCAGCCCAGTCTACATCAGGACCATTAATAGTGGCTGGGTGATTCTCATGGGCGCAATCCTGCTCGATGAGCCGGGCGATGCGCTCTCCGAGCCGCTTATGTTCCGGGAGTTAACAGAGGATGTTCATGGCGCGGTATGATTCTTCTCAGCAACGATGCTGAAGAGCACTCAACGAGAAGGGTCAGAACATGGGCTGGCGGTTCAGGAAGAGCATTGGCGGCAAGTACTTCAGAGTGAACATAGGCAAGAAGGGCATCACCAGCGCCACTTTCGGCAAGCGAGGCGCTCCCCATGTCACTGTGGGCAGGAACGGCACCCGCGTCGGCTCGAGCATCCCCGGCACCGGAATCTACTACACGCAGAAGGTCGGGGGAGCGAAGCCGCATCATGCCGATACCGCGCAGCTGCCCATCGTCAACGCCGAACCCATGCAGGAGCAGACAGCCGTGCTGCCGCCCAGCATGCCGCCCTCGAACCCGATTCCGCCTGTGAACGGTGGAAGCCACCGGCTGCCTATGTCCCGTCTGATCATTGCAGCATTGATCCTTGGCGTGCTCGCGCTGATTTTCGCCTTCACGTCGGCAGCCGCGTTTGGCGTCATGCTGGCTTTGGCGGCGTTCATACTGGGCGTCATCGGGATGATCGTGGTAGTGGTGCGCAAGAAAAGGCGCGGCACCCTGGCCGGATTCCTCGCAATTGTCTTGGCCTGCGCTTCCCTCGTTGCGGGGGCGAACAACGTGCCGCCAGCCGCGGCAACGCATCCGCAATCGACGGCGAGCAGCTCGTCGGCGAGCGCCAAGGCCTCGAAGTCAGCCGAGGCTAAACGGAAAGCGGCGGCGACGCTCAGGACGGCTCAGGACTCGTTGTCGTCCAAGGTCGTGGATGCCAAGGCGTTGCTTGACTCGTCCGGCAACAACGTCGCGGATCCGAATACGCGGCAGGCATTGAGCGATGCGATCGGCAAGGCGAGTGCCATCGACTCCGCCAGGCCGGATGACTATGCGACAGCTGCGTCTGATGTCCAGACGGCGATGGATGCGGTGACGGCCAGCGTGGAGAAGAAGCAGCAGGATGATGCTGCAGCGGCCCAGCAGGCGGAAGCTGAAAAGAAGGCCGCCGAGGAAGCCGCCGCTCAGAAGGTGGCAGCGGATAAGGCAGCGGCGGATGCCGCAGCCCAGCAAGCCTCACAGCAGGCGCAGCAGCAGGCGCAGCAGCAGAACTCCGGCAGCGCGTATTATCCCAACTGCGCGGCCGTCAGGGCGGCGGGGAAGGCTCCATTGCATCGTGGGGATCCCGGATACAGCAGCAAGCTTGATCGGGACGGCGATGGGATAGCCTGCGAATGACAGTGGGATAGATAAGGCCGGGAGATATGGCGAACATCACCAAGTACGAGACCGCGGGCGGAGTGCGCTATCGTGTGCGTTACCGCAAGCCGGACGGCACGCAGACAGACAAGCGCGGGTTCAAACGCAAGATCGATGCGACGAACTGGGCCGCGGAGCATGTGACCGTAGCCAAGGCCAAAGGGCTTTTCGTGGACCCATCGCTGGGCCGCGCGACGGTCGGCAGCCTCGCGCCGGCATGGCTCGCCAAGAAGAAGCTAAGCGTCAAACCCAGCTATTACGACGATCTTGAGGCCGCCTGCAGGAACTACGTCATCCACGATTGGGGCACGGTGCCCGTGGACGCTGTCGACCGCGACGACGTGCAACGATGGGTGACGAGAATATCCAATGGGACCAAGGCCAAGGACGAGGCGAAGAGCGTGCCGGCGAAAAGCGCGAGCGTCGTGCTGCGCGCGCACGGGATCCTCGCCGGCATACTGGATGACGCGGTGTCCGACCGGCGCATCGGCACGAACCCGGCCCGCGGGGTGGAGCTGCCGCGCAAGGCGGTGAAAAGGCACGCGTACCTGTCCGCAGGACAGCTGGCCGCAGTGGCGGAGGCGGCCGGATGGCGACGGGATATGGTGCTGGCACTGGGCTTGTGCGGCATGCGGCTGGGGGAGCTGGTGCCATTGCGCGTTGGCGACGTGGATCTGGAGCGGCGGCGCATATGGATCGGGGTGAGCGCGCCGATGGTACACGGCGTGGTCACGCCGGGGGATACGAAAACGCATGAATCCCGGTCGATAATGTTTCCCGCAGCACTTGATTCGGTAATGCGCTCGAGATGCGAAGGGAGGGCGAAGAAGGCTCTGCTGTTCGAGGCCCCGGGCAGGCCGGGCAAATACATGAAGGAGTTCGGAGCAGCCAGCAGCGGGGACGGATGGCTGGTGACCGCGCTCAAGCGCGCCGGGGTCAAGGAGCATCTCACCCTGCATGATCTGCGGCACACCGCCGCATCGCTCATGGTCAGGGCCGGAGCGAATGTAAAAGCCGTCCAGCGCCAGCTCGGGCACAAGAGCGCCGCCATGACATTGGACACATATGCTGACCTGTTCGACGATGACCTCGACTCCCTCTCGGACAGCATGTCGCAGATGCTGCTGCGCGAGAATGTGGGCAGAATGTGGGCAAACGAAGTCGGCGAAGCCTCGTAATCGTTGCGACACAAGGCATGCTAGCATATGTATGTTAGGGTTCGACTCCCGTCATCCGCTCTTTTCATATGATGCCAAGAATGGCGTAATAGCAATGGCGCGACGGCTTCAGGCCTCCGGAATGCGACGCTCTGGCAACGGGGTGACAACAATTTGACAACAATGCATATTGGTCGTTCCGCGCTCGCTGGCGATGCCGCCGATATCGACCATGCTGACGCGAAACGTGTCGTGAAAACCGTGCATGGTATCGTGGCGCACCGTACATCCAGCATAGAAAGGCAGAGCGTGAACGAGCCGCAGCGCGATATTCCCGTATACGAGAGCCTCGCCTTTGCCGGGCTGCTCACCATGATCGCGGGCAGTATCGATGCCTACTCCTATCTGTTCCATGGCGGGGTGTTCTCCGGGCTGCAGACCGGCAACATAATCCTGCTGGGCATCAATCTTGGCCACGGCGATATCTCCGGATGCGCGCGCTATCTTATTTCGCTTGTCGCGTTCATGCTCGGCACCGTCATCGCACACGGCGTGCAAAAGCATTTCGGTCGCAAGCCGATTCGCGTGCCCGTGCCCCAGCTCATTCTCGGCTACGAATTCGTGCTGCTGCTGGTCGTCGCCCTCACCGATCAGCTGGTTCCCGACTTCATCTCTACGGCGATACTGTCCGCCGCTGGAGCCGCCGAACTGCAGGAATTCCGACGGATGAAAGGCCGTCCGTTCGCGCCGCTGATGATGACGGGCACGTTGCGTGCATTGACCGAGGGCCTGTACGACGGCGTGCATTATCACGACCGTGCTGGCCTGCGGCGGTCATTCGATGCCATCGTGGTGCTCGCCTGCTTTGCCTGCGGAGTCGTGCTCGTCACGCTCACCCGATATATCGCGGGATCGCTGTCAATCGCCGTGCCCATGGTGCTGATCGCGGCTGCGATGCTGATGCTCAGCGTGAGGCGATAGCGCGGGAACCCTACAGCAATCTCCGCACTATCTCTACGGGTCTGCACGACTGCGACAACAACGCTCCATTAGAATCCCTATATAGAGGACAGCGGGAGAGTAGGTCGGATTTGACAACAACATCTTTGACTGCAACGCAGATGCAGGGCGAACGCGGCGGTGAGCCGCGGCGCGGATTCGGCGAGACCTGGGCCAAGGCCATCCTGATGGGCGAGCACTCCGTGGTCTACGGGTATCCTGCGGTGGCGGTGCCCATCCAGACGCTGAAAATGCGCGCCTGGGCTACGCCGGTTCGTGGGGGTTTCAGTGAGCTTTCAGATGAGATTGCTGGCGATATTTCTGGTGAGAGCGTAGGCGCAGATGGGTTCACACGTAATAGCAATAGCGTCAGCAAAGGTAACGGCAAGGCCGGCCGCAGCGGGCAGGACAACCTCGATGGCAGAGGGAATCACGGGCAGGGCACCTTGCGCGCGCTGGGCTATTACGGCCCGCTCTCGCAGGCACCCGCGCAATTCGACGGGTTGGTTCGGGCGGCGCAGGTCGCCAGCGAATTTGCCGGATACGCAGACCGCAGTTTCGACATCGTCACCCGCTCCGATTTTCCGGCTGGGCGGGGATTAGGCTCCTCGGCTGCGGCTTCTGGGGCCGTCATCCGCGCGGTGCTTGATGCCTGTGGTGTCACGGCGAGCGCCGAACAGCTAGCAGCGCTGACCAATGAGGCTGAAATCGTCACCCACGGCAATCCTTCCGGACTGGACACGGTCACCACCTCCGGCAGCCATCCGGTGCTGTTCACGCGCGGCGACATGCGACGGGTGGATGTGCACCTGCCGGCATATCTGGTGATTGCCGATTCAGGAATTGCGGGAAGCACTAAGCAGGCCGTCGAGGGCGTGCATGGGAGGTACGAAAACGACCACAGACGTGTTCGCACGATTCTTGAAAGCCTAGGTGATTTAGCGCGGCAATCCGCCAACGATCTTGAGCAGGGCGGGCTGGATTCACTGGGCCGGTGCATGGATGAGGCCCACGGTTTGCTTGACACGCTGCGCGTGAGTCACCCAGTGGTCAATGCCTTGGTGCGTACGGCGCGGGCGAGCGGCGCGCTGGGGGCCAAGATGACTGGGGGCGGTCTCGGCGGATGCATCATCGCCTTGGCTCCCGATGACCGTTCGGCGGAGCACGTGCGCCGGGCACTACTCGCAGCCGGGGCACCGGCTGTGTGGGTGCATCCGCTCAATCAGCTCGATGTCGAAGTCGCACAGCATGCCAGCCGGGAGTTTGACACCTCGATCAGTGGCTGATTGGGGCGGTATGGATTGTGCACGATGCTGAAGGTTGCTGCATGTAGGATGCCGACTGACGCTGCGTGGTGCGCGGATTCGTTTCGTTTCCGAGCGGGCGGACAACCGGGTGGCGGGCGGCGGGAATATATATTAGGAATGGCAATATACACGCAAGGTCTCATAACGGCGTAAGGGGGAGCAATGGGCGAGCGGGAAGCTTTACGGCGTGGCGAGGCTATGAGCGGCATAGCGGCTAAAGGGCCGGAGCGAGCGATTGGGCGTAATGCCAGCAATTCGGCGACGGCTTGTGCGCATGCGAATATCGCGTTGATCAAGTACTGGGGCAAGGCCGATGAGGGGCTTGTCATCCCCACTACGTCCAGCCTGTCGCTGACGCTTGACGGGCTGAGCACGCAGACCACGGTGGAGTTTCTGGATGGTGACGAGACGCTGGCTGGTGACGATGAAGCGCGGGACGATGGCGGCATACCTCGCAGCGAAGCTGGCGAGCTGACTGATGCTGCCGGTTCCGATGTCTCAGCTACTAAATCGGACACCGCTCCCGACACCGTTCTTGACATACTGACCATCGACGGAGTCCTGCAGCATGGCACTTCGCTGGCTCGCGTCTCGCGCTTTCTTGACTTGGTCCGCGAGCGTGCGGGAATAGCTGCGCCTGCCCGCGTAACATCGCGCAACACCGTGCCTTTCGGCGCAGGGCTGGCCAGCTCTGCCTCGGCCTTCGCCGCGCTCGCCGCCGCAGCATCACGCGCTGCCGGACTTGAGCTGTCGGGTCGTGAACTTTCGAAGCTTGCCCGGCGCGGCTCGGGATCGGCCTGCCGGTCGATTTACGGCGGACTGGTCAAGTGGAATGCGGGCCACGACGACGCTACGTCATACGCGCAGCCGGTGGAATGCCCTATGGATCTGGCGATTATCGTCATCCTGATCTCCGCGAAGGAGAAGCCGATGTCGAGCAGGGAGGCCATGCGTCTGACGATGCGCACTTCGCTGCTGTACCCGGCCTGGGTGCGTGCCAGTGCCGACGATATGACTCTCGCGCTCGCGGCAGTGGCGGCAAGCGACTTGGACGCGCTTGGCGAGGTGGTCGAGGCGAATGCGCTGGGCATGCACGCTTCGATGATGGCCGCGCGCCCGGCCGTGATCTATTGGCTTCCGCAGACCATAACCGCCCTGTCCGCAGTGCGCGACCTGCGCAAACATGGCTACAGCGCGTGGTCCACGATGGACGCTGGCGCGAACGTCAAGGTGCTGACGGCTGCCGCCGACGCCGAGCGAGTCGCTAGCGAGCTGCGTGACCGTCTTCCCGGCCAGACGATTGAGGTTCATCATATCGGTTCTGGTGTGCGCGTGGTTGAGTGAGCGGGAAGGGCGAGCAGCGCGGTGCGGTGCGTCTGCGGCCGTACGGATCGAATCGTCTGAGCGGGCTGATTGATTGTGTCAATCGGTTACTTATTCGATTGTTCCTAGTATTGGTATTGCGCAATGCAGCACCCGCTTTGCAGACATCATGAAAATTCGTGTGGATGGCGGCATTCGGGGCATGTGTGCCCTTAGCATGGAACGGTACGAGACAGGTGCCGGACACGAATGGGGCAGGGATGGCTGAGCGGGAACAACATCGCATAATCGCCGAGGCGCAGGCGCCGGGGAAGCTGTATATCGCCGGCGAATACGCGGTCGTCGAGCATGGGCATCCGGCCATTCTGGTCGCGGTGAATCGCATGCTTACCGTGCGGGTTACGGGGCATGGGGAAAATCCGGGTGAGGGTGCGCTGAGTGGGGATGTACCGGGGAATACGCCGGACGAGTCGTCCGCTGCGGCATCGTTGCCGCTTGAGCCGCGTACCGCCGGGAGCATCCGCTCGCAGGGTCATGATGAAGCTGCAACGACGTGGCACAGGGATGCACACGGGCGGTGCGTACCGGACGAGGAGCGCCCGGGGGCAGCATACCTTGTCGCTGCGATTCAGTGCGTCGAAGAGCTTGCACGCGCTGCCGGCATTGGGCTTCGTGTTTTCGATATCGATGTGACCAGCGATTTGGACGACGTTTCCGGACGCAAATACGGCCTCGGATCCTCTGCTGCGGTCACCGTGGCAGCGATGCGGGCGCTGCTTCGTTTCTATGGTCTTGAGTCTGCGTTTGAGCCGCTAGAGCAATACAAGATGGCATTCGCCATCGCCTGCCGCGCGGGCAACGTCGGTTCGGGCGGCGATTTGGCCGCAAGCCTGTTCGGCGGTTGCATCCGCTTCTGCTCGCCCGACCGCGACTGGGTCGGCCAGCGCTTGGACGATACGGCGCTGCCTGAGCTCATTCGCATGTCGTGGCCTGATTTGAGTGTG
The DNA here is from genome assembly GCF_022655035.1 of Bifidobacterium tibiigranuli. Taxonomy (GTDB): domain Bacteria; phylum Actinomycetota; class Actinomycetes; order Actinomycetales; family Bifidobacteriaceae; genus Bifidobacterium; species Bifidobacterium tibiigranuli_A. Next base: position 195,899 of record NZ_JALCUA010000003.1, read on the forward strand.
ACGCGACTGCCAGTGTTTGGCAGTGATTCCGTGACAGTTTCGCCTGCCGCGCTCCGACTCTTGGTCGGGTGGACCGGCAAGCCGGCTTCCACTGCTGATCTGGTCACCAACGTGCAGCATCACAGCACTGACGAGCGCGAGCGGCGCTATCGCGAATTCTTGGAGCACAGCGACCGCTGCGTCGATGCGCTGTGCGAAGCGCTTGCGCAGTCGGATATGGCTGCGGTTCGCGAGCATATCGCTCAGGCGCGGGAGCTGCTGCACGGCTTGTCATCGCTGACCGGCACATTGATTGAAACCCCTCGGCTCACAGCGCTGGTCGAGACGGCCATTGCCCACGGTGCTGCGGCGAAAAGCTCGGGTGCAGGCGGTGGGGACTGCGGCATTGCGATTATCGGTGTTGAGAGCGATATGGCGGCTACTGAAACCGCTGGTTTCATAGACTCTGTTGGCGGGGCGACTGCTGACGAATCGGACGCAGAATCTGCCGAGTCTGCAGTTTCCGCAATCTTCCAGGATTGGCGATTGGCGGGCATCGAACCGCTCGATTTGGCGGTCTGTGCGCCGCTTGCCAAAGCTCCGCAATGGCAAACCAAGCGTTCGAGTCGCAAGGATGACCATGTGCGATTGGCTTTGCAGCAGCATGAGCAGGAGCCAGCCAACGCTTTCGATGACGTACGTTTCATCCATCACGCCCTGTGCGGGATGTCGGTGAACCGCGTCGACACGGCGACGACGGTGTGTGGCGCTCGCTGGGAGCTGCCGTTCTATATCAATGCGATGACCGGCGGCTCGCAGCGCACGGGCAGCATCAATGCGGCTCTTGCGCGCGCCGCGCAGGCCACAGGCATCGCCATCGCCTCCGGTTCGCAACATGCGGCGCTGCGCGACCCGGAGCTCGCCGCGACCTTCACCGCCATCCGCGAGCAGTCGCAAGGCTTCGTTTTCGCGAACGTCGGGCCAACCGTCACCCCGCAGCAGGCCGTGCAGGCCGTTACGATGCTCAACGCGAATGCCTTGCAGGTTCATGTCAACCTCGCTCAGGAAATCGTCATGCCCGAAGGCAACCGTGATTTCTCCGGCTGGCCGCAGCACATCCGCGAGATTATCGCGGCCTCGCCCGTGCCCGTGGTCGTCAAGGAAGTGGGCTTTGGCATGAGCCGTCGCAGTGTCGAGCAACTCGCCGCACTCGGCGCGCGAACCGTCGACGTCAGCGGGCGCGGTGGCACCGATTTTGCGGCCATTGAGAACAGCCGTCGCTCGGCGCGCGAGTACGGCTACCTCGACGGATGGGGCCAGTCCACGGTGCTGTGCCTGCTGGATTGCTGCGGTTTTGGCACTTCTGGCGAAAGCTCTCTCGGCTCTGTTGACATCCTGGCCTCGGGCGGCGTGCGCAATCCGCTCGACGTGGTCAAGGCGCTCGCCTTGGGAGCGAAGGCCGTGGGCGTGTCCGGCCACTTCCTGCGCGTGCTTGAGGATTGCGGCGAATCCGGTCTGGTTGACGAGATCAACGCCTGGGCCGAGCAGCTGCGCTCGCTGATGGCCCTGCTTGGTGCTTCGACTGTCGCCGATTTGCAGCATACCGATCTGCTGCTCGGCGGCACGACTCTTGAGCAGGCGACACTGCTGGGCGTCGACGCTGCAGCGCTGGCGCATCGCTCGGCGTGATTCTGAGGAATCTGCTGATGCGCGGATTAGCTAGGCCGTTGCTGGTTGTTAGTTGTTGGCTGCTGGCTTCTGACCTCAGCCCTTTGTCTTCGTGTGACTCCATTCCCACAGCCGACGTTGCAAAACCCGCATTAACGTGAATGCACTGCGGGAGTTGTGTCGTTTCCGCACGATTATTCATCACGATTCCCGCACCAACCTCGTAATAATGCGGGAAATGTGACGTTTGAAAACAAAGGTACAACGAGCGCCGTATGCCTCAGATTGCGAACGCACGCTAGCGGTTATCCACGCGAAGTACTTGAATGGCAGGCATGTTCCCGCAATTTCTTGCTCAGGACGCCGATAGCGTCGCTCGTGCCCTGCTCGGCTGCCGTATCGTGCGAATTCTTGACGATGAGCCCGTTGATAAGTCCATTGATGAGCATGATGCCGGGAGCGTCACCGGGCGCGCCGATAAGTATACCCCCGAACGCATCGTCGTGCGCATCGTGGAAACCGAGGCTTACGACCAGCTTGACCCAGCCAGCCACACCTTCCATGGCAAAAGCGAACGCAACCGGGCGATGTTCGGGCCGGCGGGCCACGCCTACATCTACTTCACCTACGGTATGCACTACTGCCTCAACGTCACGGCCGCGACCGAAGGCTTCGGGGCGGGCGCGCTGATTCGCGCGGTCGAACCCGTTGAAGGCATGGAGATCATCGAACGCAGGCGCGGACGCAAGGGTGCCGACTGCGTCAACGGCCCGGCAAAACTGTGCAAGGCTCTCGACATCGACAAGACGCTGTATGTCCACGACCTGCGCCTGTCGCCGCTGAGTTTGGAACAGGCTGGGCTGCGTCCCGGAGAGCGCGTCGAAGTCACGGCGCGCATCGGCATATCTAAGGCGACTGAGCGCCAGCGGCGCTTCATCGTAGCGGGGAACCCATACCTGTCGCGGCGGTAGGAAACAAGGTCGCCGCGCTGAATGTACGTTTGATGGGGCTTTTGATCTATAATCCCTATCTCCCCGATAACCCAGCTGGATTGAGAAGTCGAACCGGATGCAGGTATGCAAAACCCCTGCAACCATAATGATTGCAGGGGTTTATCTGGTGCGAGTAGGGGGAGTTGAACCCCCACGAGCATTCGCTCACTACCACCTGAAGATAGCGCGTCTACCATTCCGCCATACTCGCAAACAAATAGCTAACTTACTACGTCTTGCCTGTGACCGCAATTCGGTGTGTCGTACTTGGGCTTCTCGTGACTCTATTGCCCAGCCCAAGGCGGTACCATAAGTGTACAAACTATGTGCGCGCAACGGTACACAACGACGCGCAGCGCGAATGGAGATGGGGCATGGAATCAGGCAAAGACGGCTTTTCGCGGAAGGAGCGTCGTCAACAGACGATTATCGGCGTGATCGCTTCGGTGCTGGCCGTCGTGCTGGTGGCGGTTATCGCATTCGTGATCTATAGGGCGAATCACCCCACGGTGGTGTCCGCGAGTAGTGAATACGCACAGTTGCAGAAAGTGTCGGACAAACCGAAGAATGCCAATGCCTCCGGTGGCTTCGTGATTTCCAAAAGCGCCGACCCGAAGAAGGTTCCCACGGTTTCGGTGTTCTTCGATCCGATGTGTCCTTCATGCGGCATGGTGGACCGCGCGCTGAGCCCGACCTTGACGAAACTGTATAACGCGGGCCAGGTCAACATCGAGCTGCATCCGCTTGCTTTCCTCGATCGCAGTTCCAGCGATCAGTATTCCACGCGCGCGGCGAGTTCCTTCGCCTACGTCGGCGAGCACGATCCGGAGCACCTGCTGGCATACATGAGCGCCTTGTACGACGAGAAGTTCCAGCCCTCGGAGACGAATTACCAGCCGGTCAGCGACGCGAAAATCGCCCAGCAAGCCATCGCTGCTGGGGTTGACAGCGCGGTTGCGAGCCAATCCGTGAAAGGCCAGTACAAGGACTGGGTTGCGAAGGTCACTGCGTACACGATATCGCGCAAGGAGCTGCAGCGTTCGAGCCAGGGAACCTTCGCGACGCCCACGATTCTCATCAACGGCCACTACTGGGCGATGAACGACGCTTCGATAGGCGACCTTCCTCACGATTTCGTTGCGGCCATAGGTCTCCCCGATGCCGCAGCCGGCAGCAAAACGGTCCTGCCCTCCATTGGGTCGGACGGCAAGCCGGTGGAGTGATTCGCCGGGAGAGCTGCTTGGGTTTGGGTTTGGGCTTGCGGCGAGAGGGCTGCGACAGCGCCAAAATATGAAAAATGGGAATCGAACCTGCCATGTCGGCGGTTCGATTCCCATAAGTCCTGTGGAGCTGATGGTAATGCACATCATCATTGATATATAGCTGAAATATAACCATATTCCTAATTTGTACCCCTGAACATACCCCTAAAAAATAAATTCCTTATTATTTTTCCCTTCTTCGGCCTCCCGCCATTCGTGTTTTTGTTTGGGCGCATAGACGGGTTCAACGCCGAATGCATCGCGCATTCGGCCTAGAAACCTGAGGAGGTTTTGATATGTATCTGCCCATCGATGAAACGCGTTTCGGCGCTCTCGAAGTCGTAGGAGTGCGTCCCAGCACGGCGAAGGACGGGGAACAGTGGAAGAAAGACGGCGTTCCTCAGTGGGACGTGGCCTGCACGTATACCTCGCGAAGTGGGTTCGCCAGGCGCATCTATGTCCGAGTCGCCGCGGCCACGGCACCCGAGTTCACGCGCGGTACGAAAGTCATGCCCGTAAACCTGCTCGCCCGCGACTGGTTCAAGAAGCAGTCCGGCAAGAACGGAGTCGATTTCTTTGCCGACTCGTTTAAAGCAGTCTGAGCAGCGCGCATAGTGCAGGGCCGGGTGGGGAATCCCTCCCGGCCCTTTTTCTATATCGGAAGGATTTCCCATGAATGAGAAGAATCGCGCTCCCGCTGCCAAGGAAGGCATCATTGCGACCGTGCTCGAAGCCGCGGCCCGCGGCCTGTGGCATCTGCTGCGCGTCGCTGTGGTCGCCGTCGCGGGCACGGCGTTGTGGGCGCTGGCGCTTGTGCTGCTCTACCGGTGGTTCCACGGTACTCTGTGGGCGCCGCTGGCGCTGCTGGGCGTGCCCGTGGCGCTGCTGGCCGTTGCGAGCGTTCTGGCCCCGTGGCCGCGCGTGCGGCTCGCATGCCTCTTCGCATTGCCCGTAGTGGGCGATTGGCAGCGGCATATCAAACGCAAGGCCCGCAAGCTCGGCAACCGGTGGGTGCGCGAAGCTGGTCTGGTCAAAGAGCGCAAAGGACAGACCTCGGAATCGTACAAGGTCTACCTGCGCAAGGACTCGCTGGACATCGACCTGCCCGTAGTCGGCGTGACCGATGAGAAAGTGCGCGACGCCGTGTCCGCATCTCTGGTCTCATGGCGAATGGCCGACTGCGAGATCACCCGAACTGGAAACTCTTCATGGCATGTCGATCTGTTTGAGCATGACCGCCTTGACGCTTTGAAGACCAGCCGCGTTCTTGACTGCCTGCCGCCCGTGCAAGCCTCGCAAGGCCATCTGGCCGTACGCATCGGCCGGAACCTGCAAGGGGACGCATGGCTGGACTTCTCCGGTGTTTCCGGCGTACTGCTGGCCGGATTGCCCGGAGCTGGCAAGACGGCGGCTGCCAATGCCATCGTGTCCGGTCTCCTGTCGCGCCCCGACCTCGTGGACGTGAGTGTGCTGGACGGCAAGGGAGGTGGAGACTGGGAATGGTGCAAACCCTACGCGAGCAATTACACGAACGACGATAGCTATGGCGAGGCGCTACGCATCCTGCATGGAGTGCAAGACCAGATGCGCGAACGGCTCAAGACCAATCGCGGCAAGTATGGCGACCCGAATCTTTGGCATGTTCTGGACGCTCCCGAATGCGACGCGCGCGCCACGTGCGTACTCATCGATGAGATTCAGAACTGGACGGCCTCGCCCGTGCTCGACAAGGACACGAAGACCAAGCGTGACGAATTCATCGGTCTGGTTACGGATATCGCGAAGAAGGGCCGCTCGGCCTGCGTGTTCCTCATCATCGCCACCCAGAAACCTACGAGCGATGCCATCCCTACGGGTCTGCGGGACGTGTGCGCGAAGCGCTGCGCTTTCAACGTCTCCACGCCTGATATGGCCAAGGCCGCGCTCGGCGTCATCCCCGAGGGTGACCCCGATCCCACAGCCATCGCCCTCGAAGACAAGGGCATGGCCGTCACCAACACTGAGTCCGGCGGCACCAAATATGTGCGTTTCGACTACTTGCCAGAGCCAAGTATCGAAAGATTGTTGAGTGAAGCCCGCGCATCAAAGTCACGCGAGTAAACCCAAAGAAAGCGGCCTCTCCCACATCGTTCGATGAAGGCGAGGCCGCTTCTATTGTTCGTCATGGCGTCGTTTTATCTTGCGATGAAAGTGGCATAACCTACGTCTTCAAAATTATGTGTCTTCGTGTTTATTTGACAGCTTTCAGAGCCACCTTGGTCACCAGACCCCCACAGACACGAGGCAGAGTAACCCCCTTCCTCAAGATTGACCTGTGCTCCCTTGGGAATAATGGGTATGAGCTGAAATTGCGTCTTGTCCGAATTCCATTTCACTTCAAACTGATCTATAACCAGTCCTGTAGTTTTGGATGTATCGTATTTCATGATGTCATCCGAGTTTTCTTGGTTACAATCATAGTTGTCCGGACCAATCAGGACTCTTTGCAGCTTCCCTGTTGCGTCCGGTCTGAATATCGTTCCGCACTTCACATTCTTCTGCCAGTTTGTCCTTTCCTTGAATATGCATTGCTTCTGGTTCGATGTGCTGCATGTTTTTGCACTTGGAATTGTCTTGGAATCGACTTGTCGATTGAGTGTGATTATCGGGTTGCCATCTCTCGCCGGCTTATTGGCGAATTCATAAAGACCGTGTAGGGGGCTGCTGTCTCCGTCACTCGAATCGTCTGACGACTGACTCGTCCAAACTCCGTTCGAGAACGAGACTGATACGCTCAGGTCACCTTTCAAAGCGAAATTGCCCTGAAGGCTTGGCTTTACGACTGGCTGTGGCGCTGCATTCATTGTCGAGGATTGCCCGCCGCATGCTGACAATCCAATTACGACAGACAACGCAGCAAGGCAGGTGAGAATTCTCTTCGTCATCTTCTTCACCTCCTGCCTAATGAGTCGACGGCTGCGTTGCGTCGTCTGCTGTCTGTGGAATCGACGGTACGAATACGGCACCGGTGCTCGTGCAGCTTGCCACGGAGAAGCCTTGAACTAGTTGCTCGAAGTTATGCGCGAAGGATGCTTGGTCTTCAGCGGATACGACCACAGGGAATCGGCAGGAATATTGGGGCTTTGCGAACGTGCCTGTGTTCGCTATGTCCACGCTGTCGGGAGCTGCACCGAACATCTGCGCTACGGCAGCCTGAAGCCCATATACTTGCTGCAAGTCCTTGTTCGGCATCTTCGTCACCTGCACTCCTGTACCGATGACTGCCACAAGGAACAGCGCCGCGAATACGTACCATGAACTTTTTCCGGACATTGCGATGGCTATGACTCCTATCGCCGCCATCGCAATTATCCAGTACTTCGCTACAGCGTCGCGAGAGAACGAGGCAATAGCATAGGAGGGCCACTTGAATATCGACAGTGGTTGGAGCGTGGCGAACTTGGAGACGCAGACCAGATCGAGGAAGCCGAACAGTACCACGCTGAATAGCACGCCGCCCATCCCGATGCTCTTGTTCGCGAACGCTGCGAAAAGGAAGGCCGTGTAGATTACAAATCCGATTGCCGACAGAATGCGACGGCTGAAGCGACGCGGATCCAGCAGTGCGCTGCCGACCACGTATCCGGTCGCGAAGCTTTTGATAAGTCCCATGATTATTCTTTCTCTTTGATTTTGCTGAGGGAAAACTTAAAGTCCCCTCAAAAACAATACTCCGATTGCCATATATAGGAGGCCATATTCGAGTAACAATTTTCATAGCTTGAAGCCATGCCACGCAAGACACCTTCAGGATCATGGACGGAATACGCGAAGCAGCTTGGTCTGAACATCCAGCGCAAGCGCATCGAGAAGAGCATGAGTCAAGAGCAGGTCGCCTATGCTGCCGACCTGTCGAGGTACACGTTCCAGAAGTTCGAGAAGGGCGAGTCGATGCCGGGCACCCCGGCGAACCCGAGTCTTCGCAACATCATGGCGATTGCGCAGGTGCTCGGCGTCGGGCTGGATGACCTGCTGCCATCTCCTTGGCCCGACTTGAGGGCACGTTAGCCGCTTGCGCGCCTATATACAGGCGCGCAAGCATTTTAGCGGCTTTGCAGGAATATTGTTTTGTGACGATAGCCCTGACCACGGGCATGGCGACGTTGACAGCATTGGTTGGGACCGCTTAATCGCCCCCACGCTTTCTCGTTTGAGATGAAGGCCCTCGCACATAGTGCGAGGGCCTTTTTTCGTGCTCGGACTCTGCGCGTGCGGTGCAATCGTCGACAGTCGGCGAAGCCGATTCGCGGCGTAGCCGCGCCCGTTGGGTTCTCGTTGGGAAGGTGCTCTCTTTTTCGGAGCCTCCAACGGAAACCCAACGGCATCCCCGTGTGCGTGATTCTGCTTGGACTTGAAATCTGCCCCGCAAGGGTTGCATATGGTCGGGGCACTGCCTTCAGGTCGTGCCTTCTGGCGTTTTGAAAATGCGGGGGCGGCTCCCGGCACGGGAGGCGAGATATTACCCCGCATTTTCGTCACTTTTCACTTTACCTCTCCGCATTGGCGGAATTCCAACGTTTTGAGCCTGCCTGAGAAGTGATTCTTAAAAAGTGACGCATCTGCTTCACAAGAAATCTTCACAAGACTTACACGCGGCAGTCTGGAGCCGCTTGCTGGGCCATTTCCTCCCTGAATGCTTCAGAACTGGCGGAATTCCAACGATTCTAAGCCTATCCACGAGGCCCTTGACGCGCTCTCCGCTGACGCATGTAACCCACTGCAGACCGCATAGCTCTCCGGCGTATGGACGCCGAGTGCGCGTCTTGCAGGAAGACAGACATGAACATGGCTGACAAGACCGAAGCAGCAGTGAAGGACATCGAGCGCAAGCAGGGACTGCGCCCCGGCCAACGGGTGCATACGTGGTTCGTCACGCAAAACAACCCCGCCAAGAACATTCCCGAGTGCATGGGCAAAACGCCGGAGGAGATTGTGCAGTGGGCCATCGATCACTGCTTGGGCAAGTCGCGCGGCGTCGCCGCGTGCTACGAGCGCGGCGAGAACGGCACCGACCACATCCACCTCGCGCTCTCATTCACCGGCCGCAACGGGGGCAAGACCGAGACAGTGTACCGCCTCTTCCCGAAGGCGGATATCGAGGTTGCAAAAGGCTCGATGGAAGACATCGAGGACTATTTGCACAAGCGGGGCAGGTTCGCAGGCAAAGGCGAGACTGTGGTCGAACCCGTGTATGGCGGCGAGCCGCTGGTGACGAACCCGCGCCAAGGCGGCAAAGACGAGAAGGACGACGACCCGTCCAAACTATCCAAGCGCGATCTGCGCTGGCTCGAACTGCAAAAAGCCGTAGACGAGGGCAAGACATGGGACGACATCTGGAACGACCCGGTGCTCTCGCTGTATGCGAAGGACTTCGAGTGGCAGCTGGGGCATCTGCTGGCGGCACGTGCAGCCCGTCGCCCACATAAGCGGGAAGTAACGGTGGCTTGGGTCATGCCTGCTCCCTCTCCCTCTGGCGGTGCGATTCCGGTTGAGGTTGTGGAATCAGCGGTACGTGATTGGCTTGATGAGTGCGAGGCTTCTTGGGGTGAATGGGATCCCTCTCTAATCACTCAGCCACACATCACTCCGGACACTGCGACAGTTCTGGTGGTAGCTCCTCGATGCGACTCGACCACTGTCGGTATGGTGTACCGCCTCATGTCGGGTTCACCGATGCAGGTTCCTCAGGGTCGGGGTCACGGCTTTTGGGCCATGTGGGATAAGGTCGTGGTGGTTTCTTCCGCCCTGCCGGCGCAGTCCATGGAACCGCTGATATCGCGAAGGGTATCTATTCCCCCCGATGCTCGTACGACACTGATGCGCAAACTGATTGCCGATGGCAACTGCCTTCTGGATGTCAGCGAGGTCGCTGAGGTGTTCGAAACTACAGCAGAGGAGACGCTAGATAAGTCCTCAACCGCCAAGCTGTTGGGCGGTGCGCGATGAGCGGCGTACCGATGACTCGCCGCTGGTTCAGTGTGCGCGAGGCGACTGAAATAACCGGGTTGAGCCGAGATACCATAATGAGACTTTGCAGGCAGGGGAGACTGAAGTATAGCCGACCGACTCCGCGTAGCACGAGGATACTAGCCGAGAGTTTGGAAAATCTCATGCGGGTTCTTAACTAAACGCCTTCAGCTCCTTTTCAAGTTGAAGAAGCCGCTTCTTTGTCTCTGCAAGCTCCTGTTCCACGACTTCGCGTGTGCGTTTCTGGGGCAGGAGCTGTGAGGCTACATTTTCGGCGATTGCCCGCTGCCTCGCCTCGCCACCTGCATCTTGATATCGGATGATGCTTGTTTTTGCATCGCTGTGCCGCCCGTAGCGCATGGTCTCCGATAGCGTTGCACCGCTAGCTGCTGCGGCCGTGATGGCGGTCTTTCGGAGAGTATGGAAGTGTAAGTCTGGTCGTCTTGCGTGTATCCGCGCCTTCTCGAATTGAGCGCGCAAGGCCTTGTCCGAGAGTATGCCCCCAGTTCGAGGAGACACGATAAGTGGTGAGTCTGGGGGCTTGCCTGCTATCTGAGCCTTGAGAAGGGAAATCATCGCTTCTGGAATCGGCTGGTCGGCGGTGCTGCTTGCTGTCTTGGTTCTTTTCAGACGCAGGTATCCCTTGTCACCCGCTCCGCGGCCCAGCCCATGCCGGACGTGCAGAATGCCGCGATTCAAGTCGATGTCTTGAACTTGCAGCGCCAGCACCTCGCTGATGCGTAGATCAAAGATGCTCGCGATGTATACAGCAATTCGATCGTATTCAGGCAACGCAGTATAGATGGCCTGCAATTCCTCCGCTGTCGCGGGTGGTATTTTCGCCTGCTGACTGGGCGGTATTTTGGGGGCGTGCCCTACAACAGGACTTTTCGTAATTAGGCCCTCGTCTTCCGCTTGCTTCATAAGCTTTTTGAGTTCTTGCCATGCGCGGAGCCGTGGAGTTGGAGCCAGATTGTTATTGTTCTTCCAGTCGGTCACTTTTTCGGGCGTAATGTTCCCCAGTGGCTCAGTCCAGAACGGGGCCTCGCTGAGATGGCTGAGATACTCCCGCAGCTTTCGTTTATAGCTTTCAGTGGGTTCGCTGCCGTCTTGCTTGCGGAAGTGCTGGTACTTTTGCTCGGCGTATTTTTCAAGTGTGGTTGATGCAGCTAAGAGCTTGGCTTTGCGCTCTTTTTCTCGCTCTTGCCAAGGCTTCCATGTGCTGCGTCCGGCCCAGTGGTCTCGGACGAGCACTTCTTCGGCGTCGAGCCAAGTTGATGCGTCGGCCTTGTATCTGAATGTGCGCTCCACGCGCGGGACGCCTCCCGGTTTGAGGGGATTGGGATATTGAACCCTCCATCGTCCAGTCTTGAGCTTTCGAATAGACCCAAAGACTCCTGCTGTGCGTGTCATACTTCTTAATGTACTGTGGGGAGTACCCCTATTTAAACCCCTATAGCCACATGAAACTGCTGTATTGTGCGTGTTATCGACATTGGGTCGAAGCGTTCGAGAACGGCACTATTCCGCCGTTTTCAGCATGAAAAAAGGGTTTTCGGAGTGCTCCGAAAACCCTGTCCGTGGAGCTGATGGTAATCGAAACCACGACCTCTTCGATGCGAACGAAGCGCTCTACCAACTGAGCTACAGCCCCATTGCCCTCGCGGGCAACTCTCGATACTGTAGTACAACCTCTGCCCAAGCGCAATTCATGGTGTCACCATGTTGCTGAGCCTTGTGGCAGCATTACGTATTGACGTAACTCGGACCAGCAAAACCGGTAAAGCGTGTCCGCGGCCTGCTTTTGCGTGTCGGCGTACGTTTTCTAGCACGTTCAGCAGGTCCGTATTGGAAAACGTACGATAACTCCGACTCAGCGTACGTTTTCCAATACGAGGTTAAGGAAGGTGACGGAAAACGTACGGTGAGGAGGCCTGTGTCTGCCGCAGCTCCGACACCGAGCCCTGAGGCCTCAGGGCTCGGTGTCGGAGCAGATTCTCAGCGTCGCCACATAGTATGCGCCGGCAGCAAACCCTTGTCCCACAACGCGACACGCCGAACCATCAAGCCTTCGACCACATAGGTCGTTTCCGCTTGCCTGGCGTGTGCTCGCGCCTTTAGCGTGAAAGCATGAAGATTCACAAGGAAGTCAATGCTTTGATATCGCAGGCCGAAGCCGAGAGGCGTTGCTGCTATGGCAGCAGTGATGCCCAGCGCAGGGCGCTGCACAGACGTGTGCTTTCGAACGAGCTAGCCAGCCCATATCCCAACATGTATGCGCGAAGCGGATATTGGGAAGGGCTGAATCCGGAAGAGCGCACCTGCCATCTCGTCGTGGGCCTATCGCAATTGCATCCGCGATGGGTGTTTGCTGGGCTGAGCGCCGCTGCTGCCTTGGGATTCGATCATCCGTGGGCCTTGCACGATGATAGGTATGGACTTGTGCACATAGCGACGTCCGGGCCGACGCGCCGTGAGTCACGATTGCAGTATTTTCATGTGCATGATCTGAAAGTCCGCGCGTACGCAGGATTGCGTGTGACGACTCCGGCGCAGACCCTTGTCACTTGCGCGATAGCATATCCGTTTATCTATGTGCTGCCCATATTCGACTCTGCGTTGCGAAAAAGAATGACGACGAAGCTGGAGATATTGGAGATATGCGATGCCATGCATATCGATGTCGGCAGCGTGCTGCGACTTTTGCATTATGCCAACGCGCTGAGCGAGAATGGCGGCGAATCGTTATGCCGGGCCATCATCATCGAATATGGTTTTGCGATACCGCTATTGCAGGAGACACTCGTTGACCCATATGACGGAGGCTGTTATAGGGTCGATTTTCTATGGCGACTGGCTGATGGCCGTGTAATCGTTCTTGAGTTCGACGGGGCCGCGAAGTACGCCGACCCGCAAATGACCCGTGGGCGAGGTGTTGAAAGGGTTGTATTCGAAGAGCGTCGCCGCGAAGACGCGTTGAGACGCGCGGGGGTGACCACGATCATCCGAGTGAACTATTCAGAGGTTGCGCAAGGTTTAGATCTTGTGCGCAAGCTGCAGAATGCAGGGATTCCGCGCATCACTCAAAGGGCGTGGTGAGAAGGAGTTTGGCGCGGGTGCCGGGGGTGCCGGGTGCCGGTGCTAGCGTTTGTGCTGGCGTTGATGCTGACCCTAGGCAGACCCGCACTGCCACTCGCACCGTAGCGTACGTTTTCTAGCACGTTCATCGGGTCCGTATTGGAAAACGTACGATAACTCCTACTCAGTGTACGTTTTCCAATACGAGGTTGGGGAAGGTGACGGAAAACGTACGCTGAGAGGCAGTCATACAGGTGCTGGCTTCGGACGGCGCTGGCCCTATTGGCCGAGTAGGCTATTTACCATTATTTGCCATGCCGCGCGGGCTGCTTTTTTGTGCCGAACTTGGCTTTGAGCAAGCCGATGACGGTGGGGAGGATGGAGATGAGCAGGATGGCGACGATGACCAGCTCGAAGTGGTCCTGCACGGCTTTGATGCCGCCGAAGAAGTAGCCGAGCAGGGTGAACAGGGTGGCCCAGGTCAGTCCGCCGAGCATCGAGAACGGCGTGAATCGCGCCCACCGCATACCCGAAATGCCCGAGATGAAAGGCATGAACGTCCTGATGAAGGGGAAGAAGCGGCCGATGAAGACTGCGAGCGGCCCCCATTTTTCGATCATGGCTTCGGTTTTGTCCATCCGCTCGGGCGTGAGCGCCTTGACTTTGCCTGATGCGATGATGCGCCTGCCGAAGAAGTGGCCGATGAAGTAGTTGCACTGGTCGCCGACGATTGGCGCGATCCATACGACTGGCAGCAGCGCCACGATTGGTAGCGCGCCCGGCTTGCCGGTGGCTGCGTCGGGTGCCGCGAAGAATCCGGCTGCGAAGAGCAGCGAGTCGCCCGGCAGGAACGGGAAGAAGACAACGCCGGTCTCGATGAACACGATGAGGAAGATGAATCCCAGCGTCGGCGCCACGCCCATCGTGATCCAGCCCGCGATGATGGTGCGGGGGTCCTTCAGCAGCTCGATGAGGAAATGAACGAAGCCCATGAAAATCCTGTCGTATACGGTCTCAATGCGTGTCCACCTTACACCACGACCCACCGCGGCCCTGCGATGGGCAGTTGCTAGGCCGAGCCGTTAAGCGGATAGCACGGTGTGCTATCCGTAGGCGAGGCTGAGGCCCCACTAAGGGGCCGAAGTAATCAGATCCACGATCTGAACCACATATGCTGAGCCGTTAAACGGACAGTCCTGTGGACTGTCCGTAGGCGAAGTGAGCAGCCGCTAAGGCTGCGAAGGAGTCATATGTGGCTTAAATCCAAGATTTCAGCCACATATGACTCAGCCAGAACTCGTAGGGCACGGGCATCGCGGTCCAGATTGGGTAGAAGAACAGCGATACCAGCGCGATTAGCCCCAGCACGATGCCTACGGTGAGCCGCCAGACGCGCACCGAGACGCGCTGCCGATACCAGTCGGCCACGTAGCAGATCGCGAGCACGATCCAGGGCAGGATGACGATGGAATAGAAGGTGAAGGTGGTGCGGTGCAGGTACTGCGCCCAAGGCAGCCAGCCGCCGAGGAAGCCGACGAGAACGGCCCATATCTTCCAGTCGCCGCGCCGCCTCACGGCAATGATGATGCCGACGATGACGCAGAGCGATCCCAGCCACCAGATCAGCGGATTGCCTAGCGAGGTCACGGCTGAAACGCATTGCGAATCCGGCGACAGCGAGCATAGGCCCGGGTGGCCGTGCAGCTTGGTCCAGTAGAAGCTCGTCGGGCGAATCTGCAGGGGCCAGGTCAGCGGGTTGGCCTTGTACGGGTGCGGCGCGTCCAGCGTGGTGTGGAACTGCCACATCTGCACATGGTATTGCACAAAGGACCGCAGTACGCTCGGCAGCCATGTGACGCCTTCGCCGGGGTTGGCGGCGGCCCAGTCGCGCATGTACGAATCGCGGTGGATGAACCAGCCTAGCCAGCCGGCCAAGTACGTCCCCGCCCACAGCGGCACCATATACGCGGCGCTCGGCAGGGCGTCTTTGACCAGTCCGGTGGCCAGCCAGCCGCGATATCCGGCCTGATGACGCTCCCACGCATCCCAGGCCACGCTGATGACGGCGAATGCGGCGAACAGGTAGATGCCGGACCACTTCACGCCGGTTGCCAGGCCGAGCAGAATCGCAGCGCCCACCCGCCACCATGACAATGCGATGAACGGCCCGCGCGCGTTGAGCACGAAGGGCTTGCCGCGCCGCGAAGTGCTGGGAATCCATGTGGCGGAACGGGAGCGCGAGTCGAGCGCATATTGCTTGCGCAGTTTCTCGCGCGCCCAGTCGCGGTGAATGGGCAGCAGACTGAAGGCACCGAGCGCGAACACCATGATGAAGTTGTCGAGCAGACCGGTGCGGCTCATGACGATGCCGACGCCGTCGAGCGACATCAGCAGCCCGGCAATCAGGGCAATCGGCACGTTGCGGAAGAGCCGCAGCGCCACGCGAATCATCAATATAATTGCCACGGTGCCGGCCACGGCGACGCTGACGCGCCAGGCAAAGATGTTCGTCGCCCCGCCGAAAAGCTTGAGGCCCAATGCAATCAGCCATTTGCCTACTGGCGGATGGACGACGTATTCGGCCGTATCCAGCCAGCCGCCCACATGCCCGGAGGCGAACGCCGTGTCAATGGGCTGCTTGATGCCGTCGATAACCGTGGTTTTCGGCCAGTCGCGCGGCTCGCCGGTCAACAGCGCTGTCCACGCGTCCTTGACGTAGTAGGTCTCGTCGAACACGATTTCGCGCGGGTCGCCGAGTCGCACAAAGCGCAGCAGACCGCCGAATGCCGCCACGAGCAGCGTGAGCAGCCAGGTGATAAGCCGGTTGGGCGTGGGCGTGGGTGTGGGTGTGGGCGTGGGCGTGGACGTGGGTACGGATGTGGATGGAGTAGACGGCACGGAGCGGGACTCGTCAGTGGCGGATATATGGAAGCGCGACGAATCGGAATCGGAACGCTCTTTAGAACGCGCTTGGCCCTGAGCTGGCTGCGTCTGAGCGCTGTTCCGGTAATCCGCAGACGGGTCGGCGGCCGATGATGCCCGGCTGGATATGCTGCTGGCACGGGTGAATAATGGCATGGTTCCCCTTTCTCGGCTCGCACAGCTCAACTCGTTCTGTCTACCACATTATCCCGGTTGTAGCGTGATGCATAGGCGATGGGCGCATGTTGTGAATGCGCGTTGTGGATGCACTTTGTGGGCGTGGTGCGCGATACTGGAAAGCATGGAAACGGAAGATATGCAATCTGCGCAGGCCGCGGTGTCGGTGGCGGATAGGCCAGCGCAAGCGAACAGCCCACAGCCGCAGACCGGGCAGCGTCCAGAAAAAGCCGTGCCGATTCCCTCCGGCACTGTCATCCTCGCCGCGACGCCAATCGGCAATATGGCCGACGCCTCTGCGCGGCTGGTCGCGCTGCTGGAAAGCGCCGACATCGTCGCGGCGGAGGACACAAGGCGGCTGTACGATCTGGCCAACCGCCTGGGCGTGCATGTGGGCGGCAAGGTCATCGCCTATCACGACCACAATGAGCGCAACAAGGCCGACGGGCTGCTCGATCAGGTGGCCGAAGGCGCGAGCGTGCTGGTGGTGTCCGATGCAGGCATGCCGACCATCAACGACCCCGGGCTAGCTATCGTCCGACGCGCCATCGAGCGCGGCATTCCGGTGACCTGCGCTCCCGGCCCGAGCGCGGTGCTCGATGCGCTCGCCTTGTCCGGCCTGTCCACGGACCGCTTCTGCTACGAGGGATTCGTGCCGCGCAAGCACGCCGAACGCATGCAGCGCCTGCGTATGCTGCGTGCCGAACGGCGTACCATTGTGTTCTACGAAACCCTGCATCGCATCGCCGAGACGATGGACGATCTGCTGGCCGCTTTCGGTCCTGACCGGCCGATGGCGCTGTGCCGTGAGCTCACCAAGGACTACGAGGAAATTCGCCGCGGCAGCATCACAGAGATTCATCAGGGCGTCATCGACAACCCGCCGCGCGGGGAGATTGTGCTCGTCATCGGCGGGGCAGATGACGAGACGGCCGCGCAGGAGTCTCCCGACGTGCTCAGCATCGATGCATTAGCGGCTCTGGCCGCTGAACGCTCGCAATCCCAGCGCATTCGCGTCAAGGACGCCATCGCCAAGGTCGTCGCTGAGCATCCGCTGCCGGACGGTTCGCTGGCGAGTCGCAAAGAGGTCTACGCGGCCGTGCTGGCGCTGCGGGATAGTGAGTAATAGACGAGGCCGTTCAATCGGTTGAGCGCTACTCCTTGTGTTCCGCCGATTCGAAGAACACCTCGAAGGCCTCGTTGACTCCTGGGCCGCCGGATTGCGCCACGTATTCGAGCAGCAGCGCGTCGGCGTGGGGGTTGGCTACGAGCCAGCGGCGCAATTCGGGGGCTTCGCGCGCGATGTGCCATAGGATCTCCGCGTCTGCTGTTTCGCATGCGAGTAACGGCGTCAAGGCAAGTGGCGGAGGCGGAGGGACGTAGCGGCTTGCGGCAGCGGAACCGGCAGCGGCTGCGCGAGTCGTGCGGATTGTGCTGGCTGCGCCCCCGCCCCCAGCCCTGGTGCTGTGAGCCGCATCGCTTCCAAGCCGTCCAAGCCGCCCGAGACGGCGTGGCGCGGTTGCGGCTGCTGCGCCAGCGCTGCCCAATAGCGAATGCAAGCGTCGTCGGCTTCGCGTTCTTCCATGAATCATTGATGCGCTTTCGTTGCCCAAGGCCACGTTCAGAAGCAATGCTCGATGATGCGGAAGAACTGCTTCGCGCGGGGTGAGTTCTGCCAGAAGCGGTTGGCCGCTAGGATATCCAGGCAGTCCGTGGGGCGGAATCCGTAGGTTTCCATCAGTGCGCAGACCGTCTCGTTGGCGTAGATCTCGCCTGCCTCCTCCTCGCTGAGCAGTGCGATATCGCATGCGGTGCGCTGCGGCGTGGTGATGTGCAGATCGCCTATCGAGGTGAGATGCTCCTGCGGCGCATTGCGGTTGAACACGCGGATTTTGCGACCATAGGTCAGCGTACGGAAATGCGATGTCGAGACGATGTCGATGGTTTTGGGGAACTCGCCGCCCAGCCACACCCATGCGGCGGTCACAGCGCAGCAGACCGTGCCGTAGGGCGCGACCGAGTGGATGATGGCGCCGCGACCGTAGAGCGTGTTGGCGTCTTCAGTCCGGTAGGCGTTGGCGTTGTCGAGCTTGCGCACGGCCCCGACGAACGCGAGACGATGCAGAATCATCGGTCCGGGGAGATCCCGAGCCTTCAAAACCGTAGGCGGCGCATGGGATGGCATGTTTGGCGGTGCGTAAGACGGCGCGCGCGACACGGCTGTCGCTGCCGTTGACGGGGCTGCGGCAGAGGGCAGTGCGGCAGGGGACAAGGCAACAGAGAACAGGGCTGTGCGTGCTGTCTTCGCGGGTGAAATCGTTGCGTATATCATGAGGCGACGGTAACAGCGCCACATGCGGCCCATGCGCCCGAGCCGCAATAATGTGAATATGTGGATAACTCCCCAAAGGCACCCTTCCGATGTGCATAAGTCCGTATATAAGTCTGGGGCAACCAAGGGAAAGGCGCGGCTGTCCCCGCTGGGCCAGATAATCGTGCATTATGAGTCATATTATGGTGAATGTCGCCTGGCCGTACGCCAACGGCCCCCGTCATATCGGCCACGTCGCTGGCTTCGGCGTGCCTTCGGACGTTTACGCGCGCTATGAGCGCATGAAGGGCAACGACGTGCTGATGGTGTCGGGCACCGACGAGCACGGCACCCCGATTCTGGTCGAGGCCGAGAACGAGGGCGTCAGCGCGCAGCAGCTTGCCGACCGCTACAACCGCGTCATCGCCAAGGATCTGTGCGACTTGGGGCTGAGCTACGACCTGTTCACCCGCACTACGACCGGCAACCACGAGCACGTCGTGCAGGAGATGTTCAAGCAGTGCCTGAGCAACGGCTACATCTACAAGGGCACGCAGAAGGTCGCGATCTCCCCGTCGACCGGCCGCACGCTGCCCGACCGCTATATCGAAGGCACCTGCCCGATCTGCGGCGCGGATGGTGCACGCGGCGACCAGTGCGACAACTGCGGCAACGAGCTTGACCCCGACGAGCTGATCAACCCGGTTTCGAAGATCAACGGCGAAACGCCGCGCTTCGAGGAGACCGAGCACTTCTTCCTCGACCTGCCCGCGCTCGCCGAGGCGAATCTCGCCTGGCTCAAGACGCGCGAAGGCTGGCGCACGAACGTCATCAACTTCTCGCTCGGCCTGTTCAAAGAGGTGCGCCCCCGCGCCATCACGCGCGACATCGACTGGGGCATCCCCATTCCGGTCGAGGGCTGGATCGACAACCCGAATAAGAAGCTCTACGTCTGGTTCGACGCGGTGATTGGCTACTTGTCGGCCTCCATCGAATGGGCGCGGCGGCAGGGCGACCCGCAGGCATGGCGCGCCTGGTGGAACGATTCCTCGACGCCGGCCTACTACTTCATGGGCAAGGACAACATCACCTTCCACTCGCAGATCTGGCCCTCCGAGATGCTCGCCTACAACGGGCAGGGCTCGAAGGATGGCGAGGTCGGCGAACTCGGCCCGCTCAATCTGCCCGAGCAGGTCGTGGCCTCCGAGTTCATGACGATGGAGGGCAAGAAGTTCAGCTCCTCGCGCGGCATCGTCATCTACGTCAAGGACATCCTCGCCCGCTACCCGGTTGACGCCGTGCGCTACTACATTTCGGTGGCCGGCCCGGAAAGCTCCGACTCCGACTTCACTTGGTCCGAATTCGTCCGGCACAACAACGAGGAGCTGGCCGCGAGCTGGGGCAACCTGGTCAACCGCGTCGCCAATCTCATCAACAAGAACTTCGGCGCGATACCCGAGCTGGACGAGGATTCGATGACCGATGAGGACCGTGCGCTCCTGCAGGAGAGCGCCGACGCCTTTGACATCGTCGGCGGCATGATCGAGCGCCATCGCCAGAAGAATGCGCTGTCCGAGGCGATGCGCGTGGTCGGCGACACCAATAAGTACATCTCCGCCACCGAGCCGTGGAAGATCAAGAACGACGAGAAGCGCTTGGCGACCGTGCTGCATGTGGCCGCGCAGGCCGTGTCCGACGCGAACCATCTGCTCGCGCCCTTCCTGCCGCATTCCGCGCAGAAGGTCTGGGAGGCGCTGGGCGGCGAGGGCACATTCTCGCCGCTGCCGCGCATCGAAGAGGTCGAGGACCTTGACAAGCCGGGCTTCAACTACCCGATTATCACCGGAGACTACGTGATGGGTGAAACCGTGCATCCGTGGGTCAGCGAGCCGCTGGTGGCGGGCACGCCGGTGCCCAAGCCGGCCCCCATTTTCGCCAAGATCCCCAAGGAGGCCGTAGACGAGGAGCTTGCACGCTTCGACGCCGAGCTGGCCGAGCGCGAGGCCGCCAAGAAGGCCCGCTTCGAGGCCGCCAAGGCGAGGCTCGAGGATGGCGGTGCTGGTGCCGCTGGTGAGTAGTGGCCGCTGACGCTGGCTCTGACGTTGACAGTGCGGACGCTGCTGGCGAGTAGCGGCCGCTGTGGTTCGCACCGCGTGACGCTATGCCCCTTTCGTGACGCTGAGCTGAGCTAACAGTCACGAAAGGGGCATAACGAGATGGGCTCTGCCCCTTTTGTGACTGTGCGGGGCGGGTTTGCGTCACGAAAGGGGCATTATGCCTCGGGGGCGCGGCTAGTCGTCCATATAACTGGCAGGAATACGCCACTGACCGTAACTCAGCAGCCTTTTTGTGCCAGTAGGCTCGGGTTAATGGCACGATACATGTTCGTTACACGTTTCACAGGATTCTTTGAGACTCACCCATCGTTCCTCTAAGAAACGTCGGGTTATATAAGAGTTGTCGGCGGGATGGTCGCCGGTGAGGTTCCGAACAAACCCCATAATTGAACCCTTCTTCTCTCTTCTCTGAACCCGGCGGCTTCCCTCCGCCGGGTTTCTCTTTGCTCGACGTCTTATGCCCTATTCGTTCCAGTAGCCGTGGTTGTGGGGAGGGACGGCGTCAGTGTCTGTGTATCACCGCCTCAAGGGCGATGCAGGATAAGGGAACAACGAGGCTGTCGAAGGCGCAGATGATGCCAAGGGTGCCGAGGATGCCGTAGCTACTGGCTGATTAGTGCGGCGCAGGTCTATGCGGGTTGGGCCGTTGAGGCGTCGGACAGACTGCCCGGGCCTGAGATAGCCGGGAACCATGAAGCAGGTGGGTGAGATGGCCCGCGCCTCGGCCGGGCGCGAAACCTGTCCGGTTTCGCTGGTTCCTCCAGTTTGTCCCGTTCCGCTGGTTTCGTCAGACGAGTCCGCTGCACCTAACGTACCCCTCGCCTCTACACCTCCCACCTCGCCCGCACCCACAGACCGTCGCGAAGCAGTCAACGGGATCGTGCCGGCGAAGGCCCTGCCCTCAAGCAGATACGAAACCGCTTGGGCGGTGGTCTCGATGATGTCAGGCGCGGGCTGCACCCAGGATTGAATCGAGGTGGGCATGAGCTCGGTGATGCTCCATCCGCCGAAGCTGGCGAGGGAGATGTCATCTGGCACGCGAATGCCCTCATCTGCAAGCACTTTGGCCAGAGCGAACGCGAGGTAGTCGCTCAATGCGAGTATGGCCGAAGGCCGGTGGCGCGAGCCGGTGAGCGCGGGAATGACGTGCGCTCTGATGGTTGCCATGGCCGAGTCGATGTAGTCGCCGTAGTCGATAGGCAGCGCCATCAGTGCAGACGCGTCGAAGCCCAGGCCATGCGCCGCCAGCGCGTCCTTGAATCCCTCGATGCGGTCGTGGTAGTAGGCGCTTCCGTCCGTCTTGCGCTCCGTGAGCACCATAATCGATTCGTGCCCGGCACCGATCAGCGATTCCGTGATGGCTCTGGCACCGTGGCGGTCGTCGCTCACAATTTGCGGATACCCGGCCGGGGCGTCGTCGGAGAGAATGAAGAGTATGGGTGCCCTCAAGGCTTCGAGCTGCGAGTTGTCGGCGATTTCGCAGGGGCCGTAGAAGATGAAGATCGCCGGATTGTAGGCGATTTCGGCGCGGTGAAGCCCCTCGGCGAAGTCCTCTCCGTAGGGAATCGTGACCACGCGCGGTTCGAAGCCTAGACTGCTGGTCAGCTCGAAGGCGTTTGCCGACACGGCGTTTATCCCCGCCACTCCTTGCGCTCGGATGATGAACAGGACGATCGAGGATTTGCCGACGCGTATCGACACGGCATTGCGGTTCGGTACATAGCCGTGGTCTTTCGCATAGCGCACGACCTTCGATTTGAGTCCTTTGCCCACGCCCGGCTTGTCGTTGAGCGCCCTCGAAACCGTTGCGGTGCTCACCTTGAGCGCCTGTGCTATTTCCTGAATGGTGACGTTGCTGTTGCTCACGACAGCCCCCGGGCTTGATGCGATGCACATGTTGCGGTTGTATGGCGATATACACGTCGTTGCGTTGTGTGAAAATCTGTTCGCTGCGCCATACGTTCTGCCCCTGTATTTGCTATATGTGACCTACGTCACGTAATGCTTTTCATATCATCTGCATGTTACACTGAAACGCAGAATAATAGAAAGAACGAAGAGTGCCTTTGCTCGCGCGAATGTCGAAAATCGATGAGATTAAAACGTAATGATTTCAGGTCATACGGCCTTGATTCCTGGTATGGCGAGGCTTACGCAGCAAGGCTTCGGCACTCATTACAACAAGATTTGCGGGTCATAGGAATTGGCTGGAATGGAGGTCGTGTGGTAACCCATGCGAGGCGTTTGCGGTTGCGCTCGGCCACCATCACCATAGCGAACCCGGTTGAGGCGGTAGGCATTGAGTACTAGGACAGCAGCACGACAGCATCGTACTTCTATCAGCAGATTCGTGTTCTGCATACTGACTGCCATCGCCATGATTGCCGCTGGCGGAGTCGTGGCGGCGGTTCATGCGCCTGTGGCGCAGGCGGCTACAAATTTGAGCTGTGCGGCGAATGTATTCTATTCAGTCAGTTCGGCCGGGAAGATTACACAGGTCACTCATACCGGCAACAACGCTGCGACACTCACTCCGCTGTCCGGTGGATGGTCCGGAGTAAGCACGGTGAACGGGCTTGGAATTGGTAAAGATGGTGCCGTTGCGTACGCATATGAACGCACAGGCACCATGACCCTCAGATCACCTACGTATGTGGGTTCATATACGAACTGGTCAGAAAGTGGGATGAATGTTGCATCCATACTCCGATATACCCCTGCAGGCGACAATTGGGAGGTAATCCCGAATAGCGCATACACCACTGGTCTTAACACTGGTCTCGTGACTGGTGCGGTAGATCTGGCAACAGGCAAGTATCTGTTTGGCGGCTTCGGAACCACTTCAAAATACGTTTCGGCTGGGAACTACTACCAAGGTGCGCTAACCGACACGATTGTATTTAAACTGTATTCTTTCAACCCTGCGGACAATACAATCACGACGGTAGGTTCATTTGATACCGGGCGTGCAGCGTGGGTGCTGAACAACAACCTGTACAGATACGACCCCGTTGCCATGAACGGCGATATGTCTTTTGACAGTGCCGGCAATCTTTACATCGTGGGTAGTGGTGCAACAACTCAGATTTTCACGATTACCAAGGCGACTCTCGCGGGCGCGAACGGTGGCACACTTGCTTTCTCTAAGACAGATGAGAAGACGCTTGGCAGTCTCACGAATGTGAACGGAATGGCGTTCGACCAGGATGGCACTGTCTACCTCGGCAACGGCTCGACGGTGAAGCGGTACAAGGCGCAAGACTGGACGCTGGCGGCGAATGGCAACGTCACGACCGGCCTGAGCAACAGCACGGATCTCGGCAGCTGCCAGTCCCCGGCGAACATCGCTGTGAAGAAGAATGTCGTGGCTCGTGCGAATAGCACTGATCAATTCCGTCTTTCGCTCGCTCAGGGTTCGACTTCTATTGCCACAGCAGACACTGCAGGTACCGATGACGGGGTGCAGACTCAGCAGATTGGCCCAGTTCCCGCGCTGTTGAATCAGACTTACACGGTTGGCGAATCGATGATTTCCGGAAGTGCATCTGATTACACGAGCGGCTACGCTTGTGTGCGCAAGGATACAGGCGCCACTGTCGCAAGTGGCTCTGGTACGTCGGGGAGCGTGACCATTCCCAATGTCGCGAGCGTATCCGTGGAATGTACCTTCACCAATACGCCAATACCTAAGACTGGTGCCTTAACAATCGCGAAGGCGTTTGACTCGTCGGTGCCGTCGGGTGCGACTGGTCCGTTCAGCGGTAGGTACACCTGCTCCGGCACTGGTTTGGCGGCTGCTACTGGTTCGTGGACGGTGAACGGCACGGGCGCGGCGGCGCTGACGGCGGATTCGGGTTCGGCGAGTCCCTCGGCGCTTCCCGCCGGCTTGAGCTGTTCGGTTACGGAGACCGTTCCGGCATCTGGTGCGTCGACGGGGCTCCCGGCCAGTTATGTATGGGGAACTCCGACGGTTTCGGGGCCGGTGACGATTGCCGCCAATGCGACATCGAATGTCACGGTCACGAACAAGGCCACTCAGCAGAAGGGCGCGCTGGCTATTACCAAGGCGTTTGACTCTTCGGTGCCGTCAGGTGCGACTGGTCCGTTCAGCGGCAAGTACACCTGCACGGGCACTGGCTTGGTGACCGCGACGGGTTCGTGGACGGTGAACGGCACGGGCGCGGCGACGTTGACGGCCGACCAGGGTTCGGCCAGTCCGACGGCGCTTCCGGTGGGGCTGAGCTGCTCGGCTACGGAGACGTCGCCGGCCGCGGGTTCTTCGACGGGGCTTCCCAATAGTTATGCGTGGGGCACGCCGGCGATCTCATCGGCGGTGACGATTGCCGTGGACGCGACGAAAACTGTCACGGTCACGAACAAGGCCACGCATGTGACGGGCAGCGTCTCGTGGAACAAGACGGACGAGTCGGGCCATGCGCTGGCGGGTTCGCAGTGGACCATCACGCCGACCAATCCGTCCGGCGCGGCAATCACGGTGGTTGACAACGGCACGAATGATGCCGATCCGACTGCGGGCGCACTGAAGGTCACGGGTTTGAACGAGGGCAAGTACGAGCTTCAGGAGTCGAAGGCCCCAGCAGGGTATGTGTTGTCGGATACGAAGTATTCGTTCGAGATCACGGCGACTGGTCTGACGGCTACCGTCAATGGCGGCAGCCCGATCAAGAACACGCAGGTCGTGCCTCCGGTGCTGCCGTTCACCGGCGGCATGAGCACGGATGAGTTTCTTATCGGCGGCACAGGTCTGATAGTGCTGTCGCTCGGCCTTGCATTCGTCTGGCGGCGTAAACGCGCGTCCAGTATGTGAGCAGCCAAAGGCTATGAGACGGTGCCTCACCGTGGGTTCACGGTGAGGCACCGTCTCATACTTAAGGAGTATTTCCTCACCCTTTTCACTTCCATAAGATGTTCTTAAAACGTGGCTAAATCACGTATCAGACCGATTCCGCCATGAGTGAGTGCTGCAAAATCGCATTAATACTGGCATAAGCAATACACGCAGAATGATGATGAGAAAAATGTGACTTGCATCACGTAAACGTTTGCGTAACGAGATGAAATCGATTACGCACCTTCGACCTTCAAGTAGGCTGGTAATTGAAGAAAAAAGAAATGACGAATGGCTAAAAGTTGGAGTCATACGCCGACTGTGCAGCTGAGTGGCACGGTTGCATGAGATTGAATGCGGATGAGCCCAATGGTACTGATGGTCAGATTCTCGGGGAAGTAGTTCGTGGCAGTGTATGATTGCCGGCTCCCTGGGGCAGGAGTAGAGAGTGGTGTTCATGACGAAGATACGGAGAAGCGCCCGTGCGTTTCTGGCCTGTGTAGCCACACTAGTGGCGTGTCTTGCCATGATGTTTGCGGGCATCCCCACAGGGTCCATCAAACAGGCGCAGGCGGCGGGTCCGGCACCCATTCCGGCGAATGATCAGTTCCCCGCGCCGAATCCGGTGTACACGGAAGACTTCGAAAACAACGTGAACGCAACTGGTACGCCGTCCAGCATCGACGGCTACCGGGCTGAAAGCGATACCCCGCGTTACACGGCCGGCAATTATTGGAAAGATCCGAACGTCTGCAACGGCTTCATCGCCAGCGCCAACAATCAGATTACGTTGAACGCTATTAGGGATACGTATTGCGGCCCTAACAGCAGCGATACATACAATAATAACGGTACTCAAAAAAATACATGGGGCAGAACAGATGCCGACTATGCAGCTGTACGTACCAAGGCATTTGCACTTGCCAAGGTGAATTTGGCTGGTAACCCGGATCCGAATGGAAAGTTCATTAGCAACGGCAGCCATGTCGGCAGTATGTCCAATCATGCCCTATCGACTGATACTTCTGGTGGGGCACCGGGCAACGTGCCAGGTAACATGTTCATTATGCCGGATCAGTCGGCAATCGACGCTTCATCGGTACGTGGCCGTTTCATTAATTTCTCAGTCGATGCAGCGACATCGAACTGTGCTGCTACATCGCCGCGGCTGCAGTTCTTCATGAATAAAATATCTGCAACGGGAGGCGACAACGAGGTTGCTTTGAACTCGACTCCTACGGATACTTGCGACTCAACGGCACTTGCTGACTATCAGCAGGTGCAAGTTAATAACGATCCAACTTTCTCCAGCAAGAAGATGGATAATGATGACGGCTCCAATACCAAGGGGCAAAGTGTTACGTATAGCGGTTATACAGATTGGGTTAACACCGTGGCTCGTGGAACCGTTTATGGATCCCAGGCACAATTGATAGGCACGGATGTATCGAAACTAGGTTTGCGCTTGTATAACTCTGCGACATCGAGTTCAACAGGCAAGGCCAATACGGTAATAAAGACATGGGGCCAAGGTACGCAGAATGGCAATGATGGTGCGATCGACAACATCCGCATCTTGGACGTCACCCCGCGCCTGACCAAGTCCTTCTCTCCGGACGTGACGTCTGTCGGAGCGACCTCACGCTTGACACTGACGGTCAACAACCGCGCCGACAACGCAGTGAAAGACGGCTGGGGCTTCACTGATACCCTGCCGTCGGGATTGACCTTTGCGGCCAATCCGAACCTCGGCGGCACCTGCCTTGCCTCGCCGAACGCCGCCACGGTCAACGCCGACAAGAATTCCAATGCGCTCGTGGTGACCAATGGCAAACTAGGGGGTGCTGGTGCTGGCCAGACGCTGACGAACTGCACCATTCAGGTTGATGTTACTTCAACGACCGCTGCCCTATATTCGAACGGTCAGGACAACATGTCGCAGCAGGTCGGCATTGATGGTCCGACGACTCCGGCGAAGGTCAAGTTCACCAAGGGTTCCGTACGTTGGCAGAAGGTCGACGGCGTGACCAAACAGGCGCTGGCCGGCTCGCAGTGGCAAATTACTCGTACCGGCTCGAATTTGCCGACCGGCTCGAATGTAGCGACGACCAACGGTCAAGCCAATGGCCCTGTGACGGTTGGGCCTGCGCTCAATGCGTCCTTCAACATCACTGACACGGGTACGGGGCAGAGCTCTTCGGTAGATAACTCGATTACTACGTATACGACCGATGCTGATTCGGGAGCTGGTTTCCTCGCCTCGCAGTACCTGCCGTGGGGCACCTACAGTTTGAAAGAGACTCAGGCGCCTGCTGGCTATAAGCCAAGCACAACCACCTATACCTTCACCATCGGCTCTGGAGGCTTGACGACTGCGGACAATACGGTGATATCCAATCCGGTCAGCCTGAGCGGAGTCTCCAACTCACAGGTCCCCAACACCTCGGTGTATGGCGGTGTCCGATGGGCGAAAGCCGATTCCTCGACAGGAAACATGCTATCGGGCTCGGAGTGGAAGATTACCGGGCCTTCCGGTTCCTCGTCGCAGGATTTGGCGGTTACCGACTGCGTGGGTTCTTCTGCAAACGACTGCCCTGGAACTGGTAAAACAGGTCCGGATGTGAATTTCCAAGCTGGTCAGTTCGAAGTGCAGAAGCTGCTACCCGGCGATTACACGTTGACGGAGACCAAAGCCCCAGACGGGTACGCTGTGGACCCTGCCGTGCACAAATTTACGGTAACTACGGGAACAACGGTAGATTTGCAAGTCCTCCAAAACACCAGCCTGCCGGTGTGCAAGCCCAATTCGCCGAATCTGTACAACCAGCTCAGTACGCCAGATGGTTCAAAGGATCATATAGGCGCAACAGCC
This sequence comes from Bifidobacterium tibiigranuli, assembly GCF_022655035.1. Lineage (GTDB taxonomy): Bacteria > Actinomycetota > Actinomycetes > Actinomycetales > Bifidobacteriaceae > Bifidobacterium > Bifidobacterium tibiigranuli_A. The sequence continues at coordinate 224,132 of NZ_JALCUA010000003.1, forward strand.
AACAAGATCCAGCGCTATGATGTGAGCAATGGTCAGACGACAGATCTTGCCGATTTGTACAGTGCAGGTGTAACGCGCGAGACGAATGGCCTGGGTATTTCAGGCGATGGGCAATACTTCTACGTCATCGATTTCAATATCACCAGCAATCCGCACATTTATCAGTACGATGCGCAGACGGGCAGTATCAAGACCTTCAATGCTGCCAATAACGGCCCAAACGATAATTATCGGGTGCGGCGCGGCGGCGTCAATTTGCTGAACGGCATCTACTATTATTCGACTACGCGGCAGGATTCGCAGGAAAACCCGACGAATGTCAATAACCTGTATGCGCTGAATCCTCAGACCGGTCAAAGCTGGTATGTGGGTGCGGTGAACACGCGAGCTGATGCAGCGGGCCAAAGCGGAGACTTGGCATTTGATAACCAAGGCAATATGTATTTCGTCGTGGGGCAGAATGGTTATGCCTACGTCTATGTGTATTCCGGTACGTTGCCTCAAACACCCAATAGCAATCCTATCAACATCACTCCGCAATACCTCAATGCAGTAGGCGGCACTGGCAACGGGGTAGGCATTGCTTACGGCGGCGGCAATTTGTACATCAGCAACACCAACGGAGACTTCTATCGGGTTGATCCCAGTACAGGAGCGACTATTCCACCAGCGATGACTGGCGTTGGCGGCAACGGCAACACTGTCGACCTCGCGACCTGCACCTCGCCGAACACGCTGACCGTGAAGAAAAACTATCCGAACGGCCGCGGCAATGCTGACGACAACGTCACGCTGAGCGCCTGGCGCAATACGAGCACACAGGTGGGGCAGAACGTCGATACTGACGGCCCGGCGACCGGCGTGCAGACCAACCAGCTTGGCCCGGTTCCGATTCTGGTCGGCAGCGGAAACTCCTACACCGTGCGCGAAACCGCCAAGGGTGGGGCGAATAGCTTGACCGCGTATGACACGAGCTATTCGTGCACCGATACGAACGACCCCACGTGGCCGGGCAAGTCGGGCACGATTCCAACGGGAGATACGCAGCGAGACATCAATCTCGGGGAGATACCTGCCGGAGGGGCGCAAGCCCGTGCCATCGTATGTACATTCACAAACTCGCCGATTAGCGGCAGTGTGACCTGGTCCAAGTCAGGACCGGACAAAACACGGTTGGCAGGCTCGGAGTGGACGATCACCAAGGCTGGAGTAACAGGCCAAACGATTGTCACCGATTGCACGAATTTGAACTGCAGCAAAGAGGCGTATGCCGACCAGGACTCGAACCCGGGCGCGTTCAAGCTGATTTCGCTGCAATTCGGCACGTACACCCTGACCGAGTCCAAGGCACCCGCCGGTTTCGTGAAGGATACGACTCCGCATACGTTCACGATCGATGCGAGCAATCGCAATATCGTGCTGAACTCTGGTAACCCTTTCATCAACCAACAGGCGACGCCTCCGACGTTGCCGTTGACTGGTGGCCTGAGCACCGATGCATTCATCATCGGTGGTGCTGGTTTAATTGTCCTTTCTGTGGCTACGGCGTTGATTATGCGACGCAGAAAGGCGGTTCATGTGTGATAGACGTCACTTTTAATAGGTTTTGGTAACCCAGTATTGACATGAGTCTCACATAGAATTAAATATTAGAATTTTGGCAATTCTGTCAGAAAAATGTAGTACCCGCCAGCAGAGGGGTGCTAGAAGGAAGGAACACAATGAGTAACATTGGGAAAAGCTCGCTGGTGCGCCGTGTTGCGGCTGCTGCTGGCGCGTTGGCTCTGGGCCTTGCCGGCCTGGCGGGCGCCGCTGCTGCGGCGAACGCCGCTGATCCGGTCATTTTGCAGGGCAATATCCAAGCGGGCCAGCCGACGACGTTGACGATCCATAAGTATTCGGGTCTTGAGGCTTCGACGCACGACAATGGCCTGCCCAAGGACATCGACGCTTCGCACCAGCCGCTCCAAGGCGTGAAGTTCAATATCACGCCGGTGACGGCGAAGGGTACGCAGCAGCTTAACGCGAATGCGATTGACACTGATCCCAAGGCATGGGACCTCATCTCGGGTCCTGACGGTAAGACGCCGCTGGATGTCACCACTGTCACGGAAGCCAACGGTTACACGTTCGGCCCGTCGATCGAGGTCACGACCGATGCCAGCGGTATCGGCAGGCTGGACAATGGTACGGGCGATGTGCCGACGCTGCCTCATGGCCTGTATCTGGTCCAAGAGGGCGATGACACCGGCAACAACAACATCGTGTCCAAGACGGCCCCATTCCTGGTGACTCTGCCGCTGCCGAAGGGCGCCGCCGCTAGCATCGATAATGGTTCGTGGATTTATGATGTGAACGTGTATCCGAAGAACCAGCTGCTGGCTGGCCCGGTCAAGACGATCAAGCCGGAGAATCCTACGGACGGACAGACTGGTTTGAAGATTGGTGACAAGGTCCAGTACACCATCGACCAGATCGTTCCTTCGCTCAATGCTGGCGAGAAGTACACGTCGGCGAGCATCTTCGATTACCTGAATCCCGACGAGCTGCAGTTCGCTAATACGGTTTCGGTTCAAGTTGGTACCAAGGATGATGAAGGCAACTTCACCGGCAGCGCCGCTCCTTATACGTATGATGCAGCGAATGCGGCTTGGAATTTGACCGCGACCGAGCCGGGCGCGAACCCGGGAGATCCCAGCACCATCAACCTCACGGCTGGGCAGGTCGTCCGGGTCGTGTTCACGGCCAAGGTGCTCAAGGTCACGGAGAGCGGCGTGGTCGACAACGCGCCTTGGAACAATCAGCCTGGTCAGCCGGGTTATGGCTCTGAGTTCAACGGCAAGAAGGTTCCTGGTACCACGACTCCTCACTCCTACTGGGGCCAGCTTCAGGTGACCAAGGTCGTCCAAGGCAACACGAGCCAGAAGCTCGCAGGCGCCGAGTTCGCGGTTGCTGAGCTGCCTGCCACGCAGAACACGTGCTCACCCACGGCCCCGGCTGCCGCTGATGCGGTTGCGACCGGCACTTCGGATGATAACGGTATCGTGCAGTGGAACTCGACCCCGTCCAACCCGCTGGGCCTGTTCGTGGCCAACAGCGACACCGATCCGAACCCCGCTGACTTCTCGAAGGACTACTGCCTGTACGAGACCAAGGCCCCGGCCGGCTACATCCTGAAGGATGCTCCTCAGAAGGTGACGATTACTCCGGGCACGACGCTGACTGCGGGCGCGAATGACATCACGGTCGAGGATGAGCAGCAGAATCATCCGAACCTGCCGCTGACTGGTGCCGCGGGCACCGTCGTGATGACGCTGGGCGGCATCGCGCTGGTGGCTGCCGGTGGCGCTGCCTACGCGATCTCGCGCAAGAAGCAGTCCGCTCGCTGAATGCGGAGCTGCTGACTAGCAGACACGGTCCTCGCTCCTGTTCAGACGGCTAATCGTCTAGCAGGACCTGGGCTAAAGAGGGGGAAGGCTAACGCCTTCTCCCTCTTCGCATATGTAGTGGTGCCGCCCCGGCCTTTGACGACCGGGACGGCTGTGGAGTCGCTAGCTGCGCTCCTTGCTGTGTGCTCGCATCGTGTAGCCGGCTATCGCCAGCATCACGATATCGGCCGCAATGGAATCCACCTTGGTCGACAGGACGATCACGAGGACCGCCATGAGCCACAGCATAGAGCCGTTTTGCGGCTCCTTCTCTAGATTGTGCATGGTGCACACTCTTTTCTTGATGGCCGCACCGCAAGGGTGCGGCGCGTCGTCCGACGGTTGCCGGACGGTCGGTGCTTGTCCTTTCCACGGGATTTCGCTCGACGTGTTCCAGAGTATCGGTTATGATGGAGATGCTGGACACGGCATTTCCACACGTTCCCGACACTCTCGGCAGGCGCTAGGACTTTTAGGGGACGTTGCCAAATCCAGTGGGATGGCTTCTAGATTCATCCCTCTTGATGGCCGCGAGGCCCCCGAACTGTTAAAGTTTGGGGGCCTTACGCATGCTTGGCGGATTCTGTTCCATTTCCGTGATTCCGAGATGGATGAGGAATCAGGAATCACATGCCGAATTTTATATTCCCAGCCTCGATGCAAGGGCTTTGTATTCCTGAACCCTCTATTCGTATTTCCGTCATTGAGAAATTCGGATTATAGTAGTTGAAAAATTCGGATTTACACAGTTAAGAAGTTCGGATTTTGGTAGTTGGCAATAACTGCTGCTTGGGTCATTTGGAAAGGCGCGATAATGAGCGATGCCGCAGGGCGAAACATCAGGCCGGCCGCGTATCGGCCGCGTATCGTGGATGCGCAGATCGACCGGTATATGCGTATCTTCGGAGCGGTGGAGATCGCTGGCACCAAGTGGTGCGGCAAGACCTGGTCGGCGCGCGCTCATGCGGCCAGCATCACCTATGTGGATCGCGACAGCAACCTTGCCGCGGCCCAGGCCGATTCTTCATTGATGCTGCTGGGCGAGCGGCCGCACGTCATTGACGAGTGGCAGCTCGCTCCTGCGCTCTGGGATGAGGTGCGCCATCACGTCGATGACGAGCCTGAGCGCAAGGGGCAGTGGCTGCTGACCGGCTCATCCACGCCGCCGGATGATGAGATGCCAAAGCACAGCGGTGCCGGGAGGATTGGACGCATCCGCATGAATCCCATGACGCTGGCGGAATCCGGGCTCTCCACCGGCGAAGTCAGCCTTGCTGGCTTGTTCGAGGGGCGGTTCTCCGCTGCGAAATCCAGGATAGACACTCGTGCATTGCTGGATGCGGTGTGCCGTGGTGGTTGGCCCGAGGCCGTGGACATGCCCGTTGCTGACGCGCAGGTTCTGGTTCGGGAGTATATGCGTCTTACCGTGTCCGAGAGCGTGCCGAGGCAAGGCAGGTCCGCCGACGTGGCGCGGCGGCTGCTTGATTCGCTGGCGCGCAGCATCAGCCAGGCCGTGACCTTGAGGACGCTGCGCAACGATATGTATGGCGCCGAGGAAGACCTTGACGGCCTTGTTTCCGAGCGGACGGTATCCGAGTACCTCGCTGTGTTCGAGAGCATGTTCGTCATCGACCTGGTGAAGGGGTGGGTGCCCCCTTCGCGCAGCCCCAAACGGCTGCAGACCAAGGCTCGGCGGTACTTCGCCGATCCCTCCATCGCCGCCGCGATGCTCGGCATGAGTCCTGCGGCACTGCTCGGCGACTGGCAGACCTTCGGCTTGCTGTTCGAGAACCTTTGCATCCGCGATCTGCTGGTGTACGCGCGCGCCTTGCCTGATATAGGCATGGATCCCGTCCGCTATTATCATGACGATTCCGGCTTGGAATGCGACGCCATCATCGAGCTAGCCGACGGGCGGTGGGCCGGCATCGAGATCAAGACCAGCGAAGACAAAGTTCCCGAAGCTGCGACGAACCTGCATCGCTTGGAGGCGAAGCTGCTGAAGAATCCCGGTGCTCGCACCCGCGCGCCGGAGTTCCTAGCGGTGCTGGTGGGCATCGGCGAGTTCGCCTACCGGCGCGACGACGGCATCTACGTCATCCCCGTAGGCACGCTGGGAGCATAGCGTCGGGAGGTTTCTCAAGGGGGACTGCTGTAGGAACCATGTAACCGTCCTTCCGCCATTACCCCTGTGCACACGAGGACAGGGGATAACGGAGCAAAACGGCCGCTGACCGCTATTGACGCGCCACGAGTGACGCGGCGCGTCGTCCGACGGTTGCCGGACGGTCGATTGTTCCCCGCTAAAGGAATTTTTCGACGCTTTTCAGACTATCGGTATGATGGAGATTGCTGGATGAAGGGCATCGCTACCGTTTCCGTATCGAGGCGGCGAGCTTAGACTTTTGGAAACGGGTCCGAATCCGGTGGGTTGCGTATATCTGCGCTCTTCTGTTATTGCCGCGAGGTCCCCGAACCGCTAAGGTTCGGGGACCTCGCGCATGTCTGCCAAACGGCGTATCCGAAGCGTATCGGTGGGTTGGGGGTTATAGGAATTTTTGACGAGTCGTTTGATTTGATGTATTCTATGAGATACGCTTATGTGTATGGAAATTGAACAATCGAAGGAATACCGAAAATGGTTCAAAAAACTCAAAGACCATTCCGCCAAGGCACGAATAGCTATTCACTTTGATGCATGCGGACATGCAGGCAAGTTGTTTGGCGACATCAAATCTGTGGGAGAAGGAATCAGTGAATTCAGATTCCATTTCGGCGCAGGATACCGCGTATATTTCGCCGTGAAAGACAGCGTGCTTGTGCTTCTGCTTATAGGCGGAGACAAAGGCACTCAGCAAAACGACATAGAAAAAGCACGCCAAATACTCAACGCATATAAGAAGGAACAATGAGCACCGAATTTACCAAATACGACACCAGTGAATATCTCGAGACCGAAGAAGATATCATCGAGTATCTCAATGCCGCAGCCGAATACGGAGACCCTGCGCTTATGCAAGTCGCGCTCGGCAACGTCGCCAAGGCGCGAGGCATGACCCAGATTGCTCATGACGCGGGCGTGGGCCGTGAAAGCCTGTACAAAAGCCTGAGCAGGGACGGCAACCCCAGCTTCCAGACCATTGCCAAAGTCGTCCGGGCAATCGGCGGCCGGCTTTCTGTGCAACCGGCTTCAACAACTACTCATTGAGAATTCGGGTTTCGGTCAGCGGCGTATCCCTGCCAGTCCGTGGGCTGCTGGCGCGAATCGGCCACTTACCGCGAGTCAGAGGCCGATTCGCTCCAATAGTGAGCAGGTTTTGGCACATAAGTATTGGCTGAAATTGAGTATTGTAATTAACGATTTAAGCATTATTGGCTCGGTGCCAGATTATTGGGATTCCGGCAGTATCTCAGTATCGAGGAGCGATAATTCACGATTCCGCCCGTGAATCCGTCTTCGTGCGGGCCTCGCACAGACACATGCAGGCTTCGTACAGCGTTTATTAGGCACTCTGCTAAGTAGACCACGATATCGGTGTCCTTGAAAACGTTGGAATGAAGCCATTCCATACATTCCGTGCAAGCGTAATCCGGTCCGATTTGAATCTTAACCGCGGAAATCTGCCTAATAGATTTTCGCAGATTCGTGTACGCCCACGAAAGCCCCTTTATTATCCCGAAATCGGGGTAATCCGGACGTGTTATTCACGTATCCCGTTCTAGGATCAGCTACTGCTACTCGGCGTTCAGGTTGCGCACTGACTGCCCGACTCTGAGGTAGCCTGGTACCATGAAGCAGGTCGGCGAGATCGCCCTTGCGACGGCTGGCTTGGCGCTGGCAGAAGCTGTCTTCGTTCCCGAGGTATCCGAGGTGCCTGAAGTGTCTGAGGCGTCCAAGGGCTGTAGGCTGATTTCGCCGGAAAAAGCTTTGCCTTGCAGCGTGGAGAGACCTGCGGCGGTCGAGGTTTCGAGGATGTACGGAATCGGCGGCACCCATGATTGAATTGGCGCAGGCAGAAAGCTTGTGACCTCCCAGCCGCCGAAACTGGCCAGTGAAATGTCATCGGGCACGCGAATGCCCGCCTCCGCCAGCATCTTCGTCACGAAAACCGTAAGGTAATCATCGAGAATGAATATGGCCGTAGGCCGATCAGGCTTGGCAAGCAGCGGGGGAATCTGCTCGCGGAACGCCGCCATGAAGGAATCCGCATGATTGTTGTAATCCACATGGAGCGCCTGCACTTGCGCCGAATCGAAAACCATATGGTGGGCGACCAACGCATTCCTGAACCCCGCAATGCGGCGCTGATAATACGGCTCACCGTTGCTTTTCAGCTCGGTAAGCACCATGATCGAACGGTGTCCTGCCTCAATCAGCGATTCTGTGATCGCATAGGCCCCATCTTCGTCGTCGCTGGCTACGTGAGGGTATTCGGCGGGCGCATCATCGGAAAGGATGAACATAACTGGCGCTTGGACTTCGTTCAGCCTCGACTTGTCCCCGATGTCGCACAAGCCGAACAGCAGAAAAATGGCAGAATGGCAGTCCGCTTCCACCTTGAGCAGTCCATCGACGAAATCTTCGCCGTAGGGTATGCGCACTACGCGCAGTTCGAGTCCGAGACGTGACACCAGTTCGAAAGCCTGGGACGGGATGACTGTTTGCCGGTCTGACGATTGGATTTGTATCACCAGCACGGCGAGGGACGAAGTTCCGGTGCGCATTGATCGGGCGGTGCTGTTCGGCACGTAGCCAATGCTTTCGGCGTACTTGAGAACCCGTGATTTGATTTGCGGACTTACCCCCGGCTTGTTGTTCAGCGCACGCGACACGGTCGCTGTACTGACCTGACAGTGTCGGGCTATGTCTTGGGCAGTGGTCTTATGTTGTGTCACCGGGCGCCCCCTTGGCAGCGGTTATGCAGTTGGGCAGGTTGGGCAGGCAAGACGACTCGGGCAGGTTGGGCAGACGGTGCCCCCTTATCCGACATTGACAGAACGATCATGTGGATTCTACCGATCTGCTGCTTGTGCTGCATCTGCCTTGCGAGCCCCCTCGTATCTTCTATTCTTAAGTATTATGCATTTTCGTAGCATTGTAGCGCATGGCAAGCGCTGCACCTGGAATAGAGTCCAGCGCGCCAACGTCGCTCGACCATCTAGCTTACACGGGAGTCGATATCTGGGAGTTCGGCTGTGCAACGGCCGCTGACGGGCGGGCTGATATCATGGAATACAATATTTCATGAATTGATGATTGCTGCAGGGATTGCGGCGCTGGGGCGTGATGGGCACGGCGTGACGAATTCGGCGGAATCGGGATGATGACGGGGCGTAATGTTTACACGACATAACGACACAGAGGCCAATCCAAGGCATCGTTCTTCGGCGGTTGCGATGACACCGGCTGAGGCGGCATCGGCTGAGACACAGACTGAGGCGGCAGCTACGGCGAATGCCGGCGGAAACAAGAGTGCAAGACCCAAGTGGAGACTACGCCTTTATGCGCTGATTCCGGCGCTGCTGGTGCTGGCGGGGCTGGGGGTGCTCATGTATCCCACGGCGGCGGACTGGTTCTCGCAGTACGACCAGTCGCGGCTGATTGACGACAGCACCCAACAGATCAAATCAGGAAAGTTGGAGCCTTCCATCGTGCAGCAGCTCAAGGACGCGCACGAATACAACGACGCGCTCTCCTCGGGGGCTGTGCTGGAGGCGAACCACCGTATCCCCACCGGTTCGGGCACGAGCCAGGACCCGAACGAGTCGCTGGACTACAACAATATTCTGGTCACCCCCTCGGGCGTGATGGCCCGCTTGCGCGTGCCCTCGATCGACGTCGATCTGCCGGTCTACCACGGCACGTCGGACGCCACGCTGCTCAAAGGCATCGGCCATTTGGAGGGCACATCGCTGCCTGTGGGCGGAGAGGGGACGCACGCGGTGCTCACCGGGCATCGCGGGCTGGCCACGGCCACGATGTTCACCAACCTCAACAAGGTCAAGAAGGGCGATACATTCACCATTGAGGTGCTGGACCAGGTGCTGAGCTACAAGGTCTTCGACATCCGGGTCGTCGACCCATCCGACACGGCCGCGCTGAAAGCCGACCCCAAGAAGGACCTCGTGACGCTGGTGACCTGCACGCCGCTGGGCATCAACTCCCAACGCATTCTGGTCACGGGCCAACGCATCTACCCCACGCCGAAGGCGGATATCGCGGCGGCGCGCAAGCCGTCGACGCTGCCCCGCTTCCCGTGGTGGATCGTCGTGCTCGCCGGCGGATTCATTGGCGCGACCGCGTTCGTATGGCGCTCGGGCTACCCGCCGAAGGCGAAGAAGCCGAGTGGATCGGGCGTCTCGGGTGGGGATGAGAGCTCGGAAGGCACGGAAGGCGTAGAAGGTTCGAAAGAAGACGCAGACTGAGCGGTCGACGGACGTGCGGAAGATTAAAACTCATACTTGCGTGTAGTACTTTGGTGATTGAAGAGGGTGAGGTGTACTGTCTTGCGGGGTGCGGCAAGATTATGCGCGCGAGGATAATGCATAGCGGCATTTCGGGCGCGGGCATGAAGCTTCCGCTTATTTGCAAGGTATTTGGCCGCTATGAGACGGTGCGAAGTCGGTATTAGAAGACTATAGGGTCGTGGACAATCATTGAAAATCTGCCTTGTCAGGGCTTTATTCTTATCTGTGAGATACATCACGTAAACGTTTGCTTAATAATACTTCAGTAATCAAAACCAAGTAATATTTGGCAGCAGACTGTATAAAAGCTGCCTGTTCCATGCGAATTTACGGGGTTTGCGGCTTTGAACGCTCTGGGAGAGTGCGACGCAATCGCGCTCTAGACACGCAGTTTCGGCTGCATGAAGCCGAGCGAACAGTGCAGGAAACAGTGTTACCGATTGAGGAAGGACCTTGAATGAATAAGGGATCAGAGCAAGTTGGGGTGGGTGAATAGATGCAAAAGTTTGATAGCAAGAGGGTTATGCGTTCGATCGTCGCGTTTATTTCGACGATTGCGATGCTGGTGGGGATTTCCGTCGTAGCTCCGGCTCCCGCATTCGCAGGCGATGGTGACACACCGGTGAATCCGGCGACGCCGACGCCGATTTATACCGAGGATTTTGAAAACGTCAGCGGTTCAACGCCGACCGCATTGAGCGGCTATGATTCGGCATCCAACGGTAGCGATGGCAAACCGATTACCTATACCGCGTCGTCGTACTGGCAGGATACGAAGTACTGCAACGGCTTCATCGCCAGCGGCGGCATGGTGCTCAGCCAGAGCGATGTATTCAACACATACTGCGGGAAAAACGGGGATCCCACAGGCAACAACATGGGCGACTATGACGCTGTGCGCGCCAAAGCCTATGCGTTGGCGAATGTGAGTGACCCGAACAACGGCAATATGACCAATCACGCGCTGTCCACGAATACTTCTGGCGGTCAGCCTCCGGCTGATCCGATGTTCACGACGAATGGCAGCCCAATCAGCGTGGGCACCAACCGTTTCATTGAGCTTGCAGTCGATGCGGCAGCAACTGGATGCAATCAGGCGACGCCTGAGTTGAGCTTTAAGATGACCGGACTGCCTGGTGGCGTCAATTAATCACTCACCAACGGCACCATCAATCCGTGCAAGCTGGACAATGCCAAGACATTCAGCGTCGCAAGCAAATTCACCGATACGCTGCCCGACTGGGCCACTACGGGAGCTGTCGGCACGTACTATAGCAACGCATATCTGATTTCTGGCGACTCCTCCAAGGTGAACATCGGTTTGGAACTGGACAATGCTTCCAAAGCCAGCTCGGATGGCTGTGGTGCCTACGCTGTTAATGGCAAGTGCCCAGCGGGAACTCAGAGTGCTCTGACCAAGAATCCTCCAGATGGCTCAGGCAATGGCAACGACGGTGCCATCGACAACATTCGCGTGCTGGATGTGTCTCCGTACCTGACCAAGTCCTTCAACCCGACCACGGTTAAGGTCGGCGATACGTCGACGCTGACGCTGACGGTCAACAACCGCACTGATAACGGCACGAAGAACGGCTGGGCGTTCACTGATGCCCTTCCGGATGGACTCGTTGTTGCGAATACGCCGAATGTGAAGGCAGACGGTAATAATGGCTCCTGCAAGGCGGACGTGACCGCTGGCGCTGGTGACAGTAGCATCGACATCAAGAACGGCGATCTTCCCGGCGGCTCTTCGGCCGCAGATCCCACGACCTGCACCATCACGGTGGATGTCACGCCTACGAAGGCTGGGGATCTCACCAACGGCTCCTCGAATATCGAGTCGACAGTCGGCATGGACGGCCCGCAGACTCCTGCGACGCTGACCGCCATCGAAGGCCCGACCGCGCAGGACTCGTCCGCTACGACCCAGCCGGGTGTTGCGGTGGATCTGAAGCCGACGACTGGCTTCGGCACCTCGCAGAAGTTCACTTCGGTCGCGTTCGACAAGTCGGGTGCTACCACGAAGACGGTTCCGGGCGAAGGCACGTGGACGATCACACTGGGTGACGATGGTCAGCCGGTTGCGACTTTCACTCCTGATGCTGATTTCACTGGCAAGGCAACGACTCAGCCGTACATCGTGACGGATGAGAACAATCTGACTGCTACGGCAAACCTCGATGTGACGGTTGCGGCGATTACTGGCCCGACCGCGCAGGATAAGTCGGCTACGACGAAGCCGAGCACTCCGGTGACCTTGAACCCTGAGACTGGCTTTGGCACGTCGCAGACGTTCACTTCGGTTGCATTCGATGATAAGGGCACGACCACGAAGGACGTTCCTGGCGAAGGCACGTGGACGATCAAGCTGAACGACGAAGGCAAGCCTGAGGCGGTGTTCACGCCTGTTGATGGCTTCACCGGCACGGCGACTCCGCAGCCATACATTGTGACGGATGAGAACGGCAAGACTGCCACGGCGAACCTTGATGTGACGGTTCTCGCTCCTCCGACTGCGAAGGATAAGTCGGCGACGACGAATCCGAAGACTCCGGTGACCTTGGATCCTGAGACGGGCTTCGGCACGTCGCAGACGTTCACTGGTGTGGCGTTCGATAAGTCGGGTGCGACTACGAAGGACGTTCCTGGCGAGGGTTCTTGGACCATCTCGCTGAATGACAAGGGTCAGCCTGAGGCTGTATTCACTCCGGTGGACGGTTTCACGGGTAAGACGACTCCTGTGCCGTATATCGTGACGGATGAAAATGGTCTGACGGCTACCGCCAACCTTGATGTGACGGTTCTCGCGCCGCCGACCGCTTCGGATAAGTCGGCGACGACTGATCCGGGCAAGGCTGTGACGTTGGATCCTGAGACTGGTTTCGGTACGTCGCAGAAGTTCACTGGTGTGGCGTTCGATGACAAGGGCGCGACTACGAAGGACGTTCCTGGTGAAGGTTCTTGGACCATCTCGCTGAATGATAAGGGCCAGCCTGAGGCTGTGTTCACTCCGGTGGACGGCTTCACTGGCAAGACGACTCCTGTGCCGTATATCGTGACGGACGAGAACGGCCTGACCGCGACGGCAAACCTCGATGTGACGGTGAACAAGCCGCTCACACCTCCCACGACGGGCGACAAGTCGGCAGCCATCAACCCGAATCAGACGGCGACGCTCAACCCGGTGACGACTCCTGGCTCCGGTGACATCACCGATGTGAAGTTCGTTGCTCCTGCTGATGGCAAGGGTTCGCTGTCTGCGGACGGCAAGACGCTGACGGTTCCTGGCGAGGGCACGTGGACGATCAAGCTGGACGACAAGGGCCAGCCGGTTGCCACGTTCGCTCCGGACAAGGACTACTCCGGTCCGGTTACCGAGCAGCAGTACACGGTGACGGATGCGAACAACAAGACTGCCACGGGCAAGCTTGATGTGACGATCAACGAGCCGCCGACTGCGAAGGATAAGTCGGCGACGACGAATCCGAAGACTCCGGTGACGCTGAATCCTGATACCACCTTTGGTACGTCGCAGAAGTTCACTTCGGTTGCTTTCGATGACAAGGGTGCTACCACGAAGGACGTTCCCGGTGAAGGCACGTGGACCATCAAGCTGAATGATAAGGGTCAGCCTGAGGCGGTGTTCACCCCGGTGGATGGCTTCACCGGCAAGACCACTGCCGTGCCGTATATCGTGACGGACGGGAACGGCCTGACGGCTACGGCGAATCTTGATGTGACGGTTCTCGCTCCTCCGACGACGGGCGATGCGTCCAAGGCGATCAACCCGAACGAGACTGCTACGCTGACTCCGAAGACGGTTCCCGGCTCCGGTGACATCACCGATGTGAAGTTTACTGATCCTGCTGCGACTGATGGCGGCAAGACGCTGGTGGTCCCGAACGAGGGCACGTGGACGATCAAGCTGGACAATGGCCAGCCGGTCGCGACCTTCGCTCCGGACAAGGACTACTCCGGTCCGGTCACCGAGCAGCCGTACACGGTGACGGATTCGAACAAGCTGACCGCCACGGGCAAATTGGACGTGACGATCAATACTCCTCCGACTGCGAAGGATGAGTCGGCTACGACTGATCCGGGCAAGGCTGTGACGTTGGATCCTGAGACTGGTTTCGGCACGTCCAAGAAGTTCACTGGCGTTGCGTTCGATGACAAGGGCACGACCACGAAGACGGTTCCTGGCGAAGGCACGTGGACGATCAAGCTGGGCGACAACGGCCAGCCGACCGCGGTGTTCACTCCAGTGGACGGCTTCACTGGCAAGACCACTCCGGTGCCGTACACGGTGACGGACGGGAACGGTCTGACGGCTACGGCGAACCTTGATGTGACGGTTCTCGCTCCTCCGACGACGGGCGATGCGTCCAAGGCGATTAACCCGAATCAGACGGCGACGCTCAATCCGGTGACCAAGCCTGGTTCCGGCGACATCACCGATGTGACGTTTACTGATCCTGCTGCGACTGATGGCGGCAAGACGCTGGTGGTTCCGAACGAGGGCACCTGGTCGATCAAGCTGGACAATGGCCAGCCGGTTGCGACGTTCGCTCCGGACAAGGACTACTCCGGTCCGGTTACCGAGCAGCAGTACACGGTGACGGATTCGAACAAGCTGACCGCCACCGGCAAGCTGGACGTGACGATCAATACTCCTCCGACTGCGAAGGACAAGTCGGCTACGACGAATCCGAAGACTCCGGTGACGTTGGATCCTGAGACTGGTTTCGGCACGTCCAAGAAGTTCACGGGCGTTGCGTTCGATGACAAGGGCGCGACTACGAAGGACGTTCCTGGCGAGGGTTCTTGGACCATCTCGCTGAATGATAAGGGTCAGCCTGAGGCTGTGTTCACTCCGGTGGACGGCTTCACTGGCAAGACCACGCCAGTGCCGTATATCGTGACGGACGAGAACGGCCTGACGGCTACCGCCAACCTTGATGTGACGGTTCTCGCGCCGCCGACCGCTTCGGATAAGTCGGCTACGACCGATCCGAAGACTCCGGTGACGCTGGATCCTGAGACGGGCTTCGGCACGTCGCAGACGTTCACTGGCGTTGCGTTCGATGACAAGGGTGCGACTACGAAGGATGTTCCTGGCGAAGGTTCTTGGACGATCTCGCTGAATGATAAGGGTCAGCCTGAGGCTGTGTTCACTCCTGTCGATGGCTTCACGGGCAAGACGACTCCGCAGCCGTACATTGTGACGGATGAGAACGGCCTGACCGCGACGGCAAACCTCGATGTGACGGTGAACAAGCCGCTCACGCCTCCTACAACGGGCGACAAGTCGGCTACGACGAATCCGGATACTCCGGTGACGTTGAACCCGGTGACGACTCCTGGCTCGGCTCCGATCAAGTCGGTTGTGTTCGACAACAACCAGCCCACGAAGGACGTTCCTGGTCAGGGCACTTGGACGATTGAGCTGAAGGACGGCCAGCCGGTCGCGACCTTCACTCCGGACAAGGGCTTCACGGGCAAGGTCACCGATCAGAAATACACAGTGACCGATGAGAACGACAAGACCGCTGACGGCACGCTTTCCGTGACCATCAACACGCCTCCGACTGCGAAGGATAAGTCGGCGACGACGAATCCGAGCACTCCGGTGACCTTGAACCCTGAGACTGGTTTCGGCACGTCGAAGACGTTCACTGGCGTTGCGTTTGATGACAAGGGTGCGACCACGAAGACGGTTCCCAACGAGGGCACGTGGACGATCAAGCTGGGTGACAACGGCCAGCCGACCGCGGTGTTCACTCCTGCCGATGGCTTCACCGGCAAGACCACTCCGGTGCCGTACACGGTGACCGACGGGAACGGCCTGACCGCTACCGCCAACCTTGATGTGACGGTTCTCGCGCCGCCGACCGCTTCGGATAAGTCGGCTACGACTGATCCGAAGACTCCGGTGACCTTGGATCCTGATACCACCTTCGGCACGTCGCAGAAGTTCACCAAGGTGCCCTTCGACAATGGCGATACGACGAAGACGGTCGATGGCGAGGGCGTGTGGACGATCAAGCTGGACGATAACGGCCAGCCGACTGCTGTGTTCACTCCTGCCGATGGCTTCACCGGCAAGACCACTCCGGTGCCGTATACGGTGACGGATGAGAACGGTCTGACTGCTACGGCGAACTTGGACGTGACGGTGAACAAGCCGCTCACGCCGCCTACCACGGGCGATGCGTCCAAGACCATCGATCCGAATACGACGTCCACGCTGACTCCGAAGACGGTTCCCGGCTCCGGTGACATCACTTCGGTGAAGTTCGATGATCCTGCTGCGACTGATGGCGGCAAGACGCTGGTGGTTTCGAACGAGGGCACCTGGTCGATCAAGCTGGACAATGGCCAGCCGGTCGCCACGTTCACCCCGCTCAAGGATTATTCGGGCAAGGTCACCCCGCAGAAGTACACGGTGACCGATTCGAACGGCAAGACGGCCGACGGCACGCTCAACGTGACGATTAACCCGCCTGCTCCGGTTCCGCCGAAGACCGGCGACAAGTCGGCGACGACGAACCCGGGCAAGCCCGTCACGCTGAATCCGGTGACGACTCCTGGCTCTTCGCCGATCACGTCGGTCGTGTTCGACAACGGCCAGCCCACGAAGGACGTTCCTGGCGAGGGCACGTGGACGATCAAGCTGGGCGATAACGGCCAGCCGACTGCTGTGTTCACTCCTGTTGATGGTTTCACTGGCAAGACCACTCCGGTGCCGTACACGGTGACGGATGAGAACGGCAAGACCGCTACGGGCAAGCTGGACGTGACGGTGAATACGCCGCCAACGACCGGCGACAAGTCCGCGACGACCAATCCGAAGACGCCGGTGACGCTGGCTCCGAAGACCACTCCTGGCTCTTCGCCGATCACGTCGGTCGTGTTCGACAACGGCCAGCCCACGAAGGATGTCCCCAATGAGGGTACGTGGACTGTCAAGCTGGACAATGGCCAGCCGGTCGCGGTGTTCACTCCTGCCGATGGCTTCACTGGCAAGACGACTCCTCAGCCGTATACGGTGACGGATGAGAACGGCCTGACTGCTACCGCCAAGCTGGACGTGACGGTTCTCGCGCCGCCGACGACCGGTGATGCTGCGAAGACCATCGATCCGAATACGACGGCGACGCTCAATCCGGCGGCTAGGCCTGGTTCGGGCGACATCACTGCGGTGGCGTTCGACAATGGCAAGGACACGAAGACGGTTCCCGGCGAGGGCTCCTGGTCGATCAAGCTGGACAATGGACAGCCGATTGCGACCTTCACCCCCGACAAGGACTACTCCGGCAAGGTCACTCCTCAGTCGTACACGGTGACCGATGCGAACAAGCTGACGGCTGACGGCACGCTCAACGTGACGATCAACCCGCCTGCTCCGGTTCCGCCGAAGGCTGGCGACAAGACGGTGACTGCCGAGCCGGGTGCTCCGGTGACGTTGAACCCGGTGACGACTCCTGGCTCTTCGCCGATCAAGTCTGCTGTGTTTGACAATGGCAAGGACACGAAGGTTGTTCCTGGTCAGGGTACGTGGACGATCAAGGTCGTTGACGGCCAGCCAGTTGCCACCTTCACTCCCGAGCCTGGCTTCAAGGGCTCGCCTGATCCGCAGCAGTACACGGTGACGGACGGGAACGGCCAGACGGCTGAGGGCACGTTGACGATCAATGTTCCTGCTGCTCCTGTCACGCCTCCGACGACGGGCGACAAGACGGTGACGACTGATCCGGGCAAGCCGGTGACGCTGGCTCCGACCGCCAAGCCTGGTTCTGCTCCGATCAAGTCGGCTGTGTTCGACAATGGCAAGGACACGAAGACGGTTCCCGGCGAGGGCGTGTGGACGATCAAGGTCGTCGATGGCCAGCCGGTCGCTACCTTCACTCCGGACAAGGGCTTCACTGGCAAGACCACGCCGCAGCAGTACACGGTGACGGATGGCAACGGCAAGACCGCTACGGGCACGCTTGACGTGACCATCACCACGCCGCCGAGCGCGAAGGATCAGTCGGCTACGACCGATCCGAAGACTCCGGTGACGTTGAACCCCGAGACGGGCTTCGGCACGTCGCAGAAGTTCACCGCGGTGACCTTCGATAACGGCAAGACCGCCAAGGACGTTCCTGGTGAAGGTTCCTGGTCGATCAAGCTGGGCGACAACGGCCAGCCGGTCGCGGTGTTCACTCCTGCCGATGGCTTCACTGGCAAGACCACTCCTCAGCCGTACACGGTGACGGATGAGAACGGCCTGACCGCTACGGGCAAGCTGGACGTGACGGTGAACACGCCGCCCACGACTGGTGACAATTCCGGGACGACTGATCCGGGCAAGCCTGTGACGCTGGCCCCCGTGACCAAGCCTGGTTCTGCTCCGATCAAGTCGGTTGTGTTCGACAACGGTCAGCCCACGAAGGTTGTTCCTGGCGAAGGCACCTGGACAATTCAGCTGAAGGACGGACAGCCTGTGCCGGTGTTCGCTCCTGCTGATGGTTTCACTGGCAAGACGACTCCTCAGCCGTACACGGTGACGGATGAGAACGGCCTGACTGCTACTGGCAAGCTGGATGTGACGGTCAATGCGCCGGCTCCGGTCACTCCGCCCACCACGGGTGATAAGTCCGAGACGGGCGAGCCTGGCAAGCCAGTGACGCTCAATCCGGTGACCAAGCCTGGTTCTGCTCCGATCAAGTCCGTGACGTTCGACAATGGTCAGCCTAAGAAGGTTGTTCCTGGTCAGGGCACGTGGACTGTGGAATTGAAGGACGGCCAGCCGGTTGTTACCTTCACTCCTGAGCCTGGCTTCAAGGGTTCGCCTGATCCGCAGCAGTACACGGTGACGGACGAGAACGGCAAGACGGCTGAGGGCACGTTGACTATCAATGTTCCTGCTGCTCCTGTCACGCCGCCTACCACTGGCGACAAGTCGGCGACGACTGATCCGGGCAAGCCGGTGACGCTGGCTCCGACTGCGAAGCCTGGTTCTGCTCCGATCACGTCGGTTGTCTTCGACAACGGTCAGCCCACGAAGGACGTTCCCGGCGAGGGTACGTGGACGATTGAGCTGAAGGACGGCCAGCCGGTCGCGACCTTCACCCCGATTGACGGCTTCACTGGCAAGACCACGCCGCAGCAGTACACGGTGAAGGACGAGAACGGCAAGACCGCTGACGGCACCCTCACGGTGACGATTAGCGCTCCTCCGGCCACGGGCGATCAGTCGACGACTGCGAAGCCGGGTGCTCCGGTGACGCTGAAGCCGGTGACCAAGCCTGGTTCTGCTCCGATCACGTCGGTCGTGTTCGACAATGGCCAGCCTAAGAAGGACGTTCCCGGTCAGGGTACGTGGACTGTGGAATTGAAGGATGGCCAGCCGGTTGTTACCTTCACTCCTGAGCCTGGCTTCAAGGGTTCGCCTGATTCGCAGAAGTACACGGTGAAGGATAAGAACGGCAAGACCGCCGACGGCACGTTGACGATTGACGTTCCGGCGCTGACTCCTCCGACGACTGGCGACAAGTCGGCTGCTACCGATCCGGGTGCTCCGGTGACGCTGGCTCCGACCGCCAAGCCGGGTACCGCTCCGATCAAGTCCGCCGTGTTCGACAACGGCAAGACCTCGAAGACGGTTCCTGGTGAGGGCACGTGGACGATCAAGGTCGTTGACGGCCAGCCGGTTGCGGTGTTTGCTCCGGTCAAGGGCTTCACTGGCAAGACCACGCCGCAGCAGTACACGGTGACTGACGAGAATGGTCTGACTGCCGATGGCTCGCTCGATGTGACCGTCAATACGCCGCCGGTGACCGGCGACAAGACGGTGACTGCTGAGCCTGGTGCTCCGGTGACGCTGGCTCCGACTGCCAAGCCGGGTACCGCCCCGATCGTGTCTGCTGTGTTCGATAATGGCAAGGACACGAAGGTTGTTCCTGGCCAGGGTACGTGGACGATTGAGCTGAAGGACGGCCAGCCGGTTGTCACGTTCACTCCGGAGCCTGGCTTCAAGGGCTCGCCTGATTCGCAGAAGTACACGGTGACGGATGGGAACGGCAAGACCGCTGAGGGCACGTTGACGATCAATGTTCCTGCTGCTCCGGTTCCTCCGAAGACTGGTGACAAGACCGTTACGGCCAAGCCCGGCAAGCCGGTGACGCTGACTCCGACGGCCAAGCCTGGTTCTGCTCCGATCAAGTCGGCTGTGTTCGACAATGGCAAGGACACGAAGACGGTTCCCGGCGAGGGCACGTGGACGATCAAGGTCGTCGATGGCCAGCCGGTCGCCACCTTCACTCCTGCCAAGGGCTTCTCCGGCAAGGCGACCCCGCAGAAGTACACGGTGACTGACGAGAACGGCAAGACGGCCACGGGAACGCTGGGCGTTGACGTGCCGGCTGCTCCTGCGGCTCCGGGCAAGACTCCGGCTCCGAAGGCTCCTGCCAAGCCTGTTCCGGCTAAGCCGGCCAAGCAGCCGCAGTCCATCTTGGCTTCCACTGGTGCCAGCGTGGGAATCGCGCTGATCGCCATGCTGGCCTTGGCTGCCGCTGGTCTGGGTCTGCGCAAGCTCTCCCGCCGCAACGATTCGGACTGATTGAGTCTTCCGGGCCCGCCGGCCGCATAGCTGGCTGGCCCGGGCAGGCCGGTAACCGAATCCCCTAGCACAGAGGTGCTGCTTGAAACCACGTAATCGTGGCCTCAAGCAGCACCTCTTTTTGCGTATATGGCGCATGGGGCGGGAGGCTAATGGCGCAAAACGGCCGCTGAGCTGCGGTCAGCGGCGTATCCCTGCCAGTTGTATGGGGCTACTGGAGCGAATCGGCCACTGACGTGCTCTCAGCGGCTTTTTCGCGTCAGTAGTCGCGTCCGGAGGGGACAGAAGAGGGGAGGCAACAGCGTGGCACCCCCCCACCCAGCCACTCAGATAGTCACCGCGCGCCCCTGAATCTGGAAGTCGACCGGGTCGCCGGAGATGCGGGTTACGGACACGTCGTCACGGGTGACCAGTACCTCGAATCGTGAGCCGTGCACGGCGAGCCGGTAGCGCATGCTGTGCCAGGGGTTCGGCAGGCGAGGGTCGATGCAGACCGTCTCGCCGCCTGAATCGCGCAGGCCGCCGAAGCCGTTGACGAGCAGGCCCCAGATGCCGCCTGCCGCAGCCAAATGAATGCCGTCGCTCGTGTTGTCGTGCAAGTCAGCCACATCGGTGAACAGCGATTGGAGGAAGTAGGAGTATGCCTTGTCGCGGTAGCCGACTTCCGCTGCGATGATGGCCTGCGTCGCCAGCGACAGCGTTGAGTCGCCCGTAGTGAGCGGGTCGTAGACGTCGAAATCGGTTTTCTTCTCATTGAGGCTGAAATGCGAGGAGAGCATGAACAGCGTGAGCACCGTATCGGTCTGCTTGAGCACCTGATGGCGGTAGATCTCCATTGGATGATAATGCAGCAGCAGCGGTCGGGCCGCCTTGCGTTTGAAGTCCCACGGCACGCGGTGCAGGAACTGGGCGTCCTGCAAATGCAGCCCGGAATCCGGGTCCTGCAGCAGGCACATCGCGTCGGCGGCGATGCGCCAATCGCGCAGCTCGTTGGGGCGGATGTGCAGCCGCTGGCGAATCTGCGCGGCGAGCCGGGGATCGTCGTGGTCGAAGTGCTCAAGTGCGTCGGCAGCGGAAACCAGGTTGAACTGCGCCATCGCGTTGGTGTAGAAGTTGTCGTCCACGAGCGCGGTGTACTCGTCGGGGCCAGTCACGCAGTTGATATGGAAGCGCCCATCCCTGCCGAAACGGCCGAGATCGGCCCACATGCGCGCCGTCTCCACGAGGATGTCGATGCCTTCGCGGCCCAAGTAGTCCCAGTCGCCGGACACTCCGGCGTACTGCATCACCGCGTAGGCGATGTCGGCGTCGATATGGTACTGTGCCGTGCTGGCCGGGAAGAAGGCGGAGGCCTCCTCGCCGTTGATGGTGCGCCAAGGGTAGAGCGCTCCGTCCACGCTCATCGCGGCGGCGCGTTTGCGGGCGGCGGGCAGCATCCGGTGGCGGAAGGAGAGCGCGTCGCGGGCCTGATCGGGCCGCGTGTAGGTCAGGAAGGGCAGCACGAAGGTTTCGGTATCCCAGAAGTAATGCCCGGAATAACCTGAGCCGCTCAGGCCCTTGGCACCAACGCCATTGGGCACGAAGGCCGTGGTCTGCGCGAGCTGGAACAGCTCCCAGCGGATGACCTGCTGGATGCGCACGCCGAGTCCCGCGCCGCTCGTATCCGCTTCACCGCTCGTATCCGCTTCAGCGTCCACCTCCACTTCGATATCCGAGTCCTTCCAGAACCCGTCAAGCCATTCGCGCTGCTCGTTGAGCAAGGCTGATTCGCCCAGCGCCGCCGCATCGGCCAGCGTCGCCTCGCAGCGCCGAATCAGCTCGTCGGTGTTCTGGCTTCTGCTTTCGGGCAGCACCAGGCCATTGCGGATGCCCTGACCGCTCACCGGGTCGGTGTGGTAGGCGATGTAACGGGTCGCATGCGCCGGCTCGTCGTGGGAGGCGACCACGTTGAAGCTGGTGCCGGTCGGCCTGCCGTCGATGGTCTGCAGCACGCCCATAGCCATAGCCATATGCGAGCTTACGCAGCGGTAGGCGTGCAGTTCGGCCGGGCCCATAGCCTCTTCGATGGGAGGGCGCTCGACCTCGTGCAAGCCGCCTTCGAGCAGCTGTTCCATCTTGCGCGGGTCGTCGGAATGCTCGATGTCGGGCAGGTTGTCGTTCGCCGGTGCCTCGATGCGCACAATCAGCTCGGTGTCGGGCTTGTCCACGCGCACGGTCACGTTGCTGACCGCCAGATTCTCATTGAACAGACACACCATGCGCTCGATATCGATCTGCACCAGCAGGTCCTCGATCTGATATTCGCGATGCTCCTGCGCGATGCCGGTGCGGAAATCCACCTGCTGCGCGCAGTTGATCGGGTGCTCAAGCGGCACGCCGTCAATCAGGAAGTGATAGTCGGTCGCATCCGGCACGCCCTGGATGACCTGGCCGACTCGCGAGTAGCCGTACGCGTCCTCCGCATGCCTGATGGTGAAGGTCTCGTGGTAGCCGCTCAGGAACGTGCCGAAGCCGAGGCGTCGCGGCTCTTCGCCTGCGCCGCGGATGCCGATGGCACCGTTCGAAAGGGAGAACAGCGTGGCGCTTTGCTCGGTGGGTGGGCCGGCTTCGATGAAGGCCCAAGGGTGCACTGGGTTGCGAATGTCGCTTAACGGGTCGCCGATGCGCGCCGGGTCGTAGACGCGGCCGTAATCGTGCACGTACGAGCCGTCGATCATTTGTGCGAGTTCGGTCACCACGAGGTCGGCGCCCGATTTGAGCAGCTGATCACGTCCGACGCCCCTATCGACGCCGATGACCAGGCCGAAGCCGCCCGCCGACCCCGCCGCGACGCCGGAGAGCGCGTCCTCGATCACCACCGCATGGTCGGGCGGTATGCCCAGCATCTTCGCGGCGTACACGTAGGTGTCAGGCGCAGGCTTGCCCCGCAAGTCCTGCTCCGCGCGCACGGTGCCGTCCACGACCCGGTCGAAGAAGCCGATGATGCCTGCCGTTTCCAGCACTTCCGTCGCGTTGCGCGAGCTGGACACGACCGCGAGGTACAACCCGGCGGCCTTGAGATGCCGCAGCACGTCCACGACGTCGTCATAGGCTGCGATGCCCTGCTCATGCAGCAGGTTTTCGAACACTGCGTTCTTGCGATTGCCTAGGCCGCAGACCGTCTGCATGCTCGGGTCGTCGCCCGGGCTGCCCCACGGCAGCTCGATGTTGCGGCTCTGCAGCAGCGAGGCCACGCCGTCATAGCGCGGCTTGCCGTCCACATACGTGAAGTAGTCCTGCTCCGTGTACGGCGGCACCGAATCGGGCAGCGCCTCGTCGAAGAGCTGTTTCCAAGCCGCCTTGTGCAGAATGATCGTCGGCGTGAGCACGCCGTCCAAGTCGAAAAGCGCGGCATTGTATTGGGCGACAGAGCGGAAGCCTTTGCCTGGGGCCATGGGTCATCATCCTTTCACCGCGCCGGCGCGTGCGTCGGACACGAAATACTTCTGCAAGAGGCAGGAACACGACTGTTTGCACAATCATAGCGATGCATGCGCCCATGCGCCCGGAGAGGATTAGCCGGCAGGGTGAGGGGTGAGTTCTAGTGTCCGTTGCAACACCGTTGTTGCCTAGTTGTCGGGTTCAGGATATCTGATGCTTGGGGGTATTACGGGGAACGTCGTGAGCTTAGCGCCCCTTTTGTGACGATTACGGCGGCTAAGAGGCACAAAAGGGGCACTAGCCAAGAAGTGACGCCCCTTTTGTGACGCTGATTCACCAGTTAGCGTCATGAAAGGGGCAGCATCTCGGTAGAGCACGATGAGGGGTAGGTGGGGTTCATTGCCTGGGTGTCATCGTGCGGAAGGCGTAGCGTCTGTCTGCTTCGCGTATTCCGCGTTGAGCGCGAGCCATAGCTCGGCCCGGGTCTGGGGATCGTTGAGTGAGCGGCCCAGTGCCTGTTCGGCGTCGCTCAGCCGTTTGGCGAGCGTGTGGCGGTGGATTCCCAAGAATTTCGCTGTGCGGTCGTTGTTGCACAGCTGGGAGAGCCAGACCAGCACGGTGTGGCACAGTTCATCGGAGCGCTGCGCTAAGGCAATCGCCATTACGTGCGCAGCGTCCTCATCGATGGCTGATACCACGGAACTTGTTGCGTGCGCCTGCGGCATCTCATCAAAGAGCGCGATGCTTCCAGACTGTTCGTCGCCTTCGATTGCGTGGAATGTCGTACGCATGGAGGTCGCTGTTTCGGCTCTGCTTGAAGCAATCAGCGCCTGACGCTGCGCCTCCTTCAGCCCTTGCCAATCGCAGACGCCTGAAATTCCGATGGCGACGGGGTATTTGCCTGACAGCACTTTTACCATGCGGCGATATGCCTGCGAAGACGTGACGATCCAGAGCGATGAATCTACTTGCCCAAAAATGCGGTCAGTATGTTTGCTCCCCGATCGACGAATTGGCGAGATTTCCGCTGCAATGGACCGCAGCTCTTTCGCAGAGCCATGAATAGTGATGACGCGCAATGGTTCGCGGGGCATATCGCAATCCCACAACGTTCTCGTGAAATCGCTCAGCATTGCAGCATCGCCGTCGAAGGCTTTGCGCATCATGATGCTTCGCATCTGCTGGAGCGTCTCGTCTTGACCATGACGTCTGAACAGAGCTAGCCCGAACAGGCTTGCTGCGAAAGTAATCAAAGTTTGGTCAAATTCGGTTGGTACCATGCGAGACCCCGCGACTAAAGTTCCCAATTCGGTGTCATCAGAAGACCGCAGTGGCACGATGCGCACATGGTCGCCCTCTACGCGCATGCTTTGAGGATTTCGTTCGTCACTGGCTCGTGCACCCATCGCAGTGAGCGCCCTGTCTCGCACGCTGAGATGCGAGGACTCTGCCACGGAGCCATACGGTGTGAACAAGACGCACCACCCACCGATACTGGTATCTAGGTTGAGAGTTAATGCCCGTATCGGATCCTGCGAAGACGCTGCCTGCAAAAGGTTGCGCATATCCGAATACGCTTGGCGAAGCTGGGCTTGCCGCTGCGATTCGACTCCGAGCGCCACAGCGTTCATGACCAATGAGAACGGTACTTCGATAGGTATTTCCAAAACAGGCAAGTCACGGCTGCGCGCATAATCCAACAGAACCTGAGGAATGGTTTTGTGCAGCAAACGTGTGCCGAAAGCCAGCGCGCACACGTGGGCGCTGGCTATATTGTCGATGAAGACACGAGCAGCTTCATCAACAGCGCGAGCGTTGGCGCGGGTGCGGCGCGGAATCATCGCTCCTGAGGTCACGATGATTTCGTCGCTTTGCGAGAACATCTGTGGGTTGATGAGCTCTGTTGGGTGCGACCAGAAGATTTCTCGGTTCATTGATTCCGGGCTTGTCTCGATGCGCGGAATCAAACCCAGTTTCGTGTCATGCGCTAAATCATTGACGGTGAGTGCCATTGGCTCCTCGAGTTCGTTAGTGCCGGCTCATATGGATTGTATGCATTATGTCCATATATATAATTTTATGGCCGTTTTGCATATTATATTTTTTTCCTGGGGCTTCATGGCGAAACTCAATATCCACAAGACTTAACGCCATGTTGGACCTTCTTCGATAAGGTCGATGCGTAACATATCGGAAACGAGAAGAATAAATCTTCATTTTCCAATTGACACAGCTGCTTAATCATAGTGAAACCCAAAGTGTTGTTCTCACCCGCACTATTGTGCATATCCAAATTGAGTTCCATCACATCACTGAGGAAATGAAAAGCATATGAGCATAACAATGAAACCGATCTTTGCGACGATTGCAGATGTTCCCCAGATCGCGCGCAAGCTGGTGACCGAAATCCCCGGGCCGCGTTCGCGTGCGCTCATGGAAGAGCACAAGCAGTATGTCAGCGCCGGCGTGGGCGCGGCGATGCCGATATTCGCCGAAAGCGCGTCGGGGTCGGTGATCACCGATGTGGATGGCAACCGCTTCCTTGATCTGGCGGCGGGCATCGCAGTGACGGGCGTGGGCAATGCGGCACCTGAAGTGGTCGATGCGGTGCAGAGCGAGGTCGCCAAGCTGACGCATACGAACTTCGCCACGACGCCGTACGCCGGATACGTCGAGGTGTGCAAGAAGCTGGCGGAGCATACGCCGGGCGACTTCGCCAAGAAAAGCGTGCTGCTGAACTCGGGCGCTGAGGCCGTGGAGAACGCGGTCAAGATCGCGCGGCGCTACACGGGCCGCCCGACCGTCATCGTGATGGACAATGCCTTCCACGGCCGCACGAATCTGACGATGTCGATGACCACGAAGGCCTCCCCGTACAAGCGCGGTTTCGGGCCGTTCGCGCCGGATGTGGTCAGCGTGCCGTATTCCTACCCGCTGCGCGATAGTTTTGGGCAGGATGGCGTCGCCGCCGCGAAGGCGAGCATCAAGCGCATGGAGCTGCTGGTTGGGCACGAGGATATCGCGGCGATCATCGCCGAGCCGGTGCAGGGCGAGGGTGGCTTCATCGTGCCGGCGGATGGGTTCCTCAAGACGCTGTGCGACTGGGCACATGAGCATGGCGTCGTGTTCATCAGCGACGAGATTCAGTCCGGATTCTGCCGCACTGGCAAGTGGTTTGCATCCGAGTATTTCGGCGTGGAGCCTGACCTCATCACCACGGCCAAGGCGCTAGGCGGCGGCCTGCCGATTTCGGCGGTGACCGGCCGCGCGGAAATCATGGACGCGGTGCAACCCGGCGGCATCGGCGGCACCTACGGCGGCAATCCAGTCTCCTGTGCGTCTGCGTTGGCTGCAATCGGCATCATGGAGAGCGAAGATCTGCCCGCACGTGCCGCGCACATCGGCGACGTGTTCCTCAGCCGGTTCGGCTCCCTGCCGGAGCGCTTCGACTGCGTGGCTGCTGTGCGCGGACTGGGCGCGATGCAGGCCATCGAATTCGTCAAGCCCGGCACGATGGAACCGGACGCTGAGATTGTCGGGCGCATCGTCGACGCGGTGCGCGGGGCAGGGCTCATCATTCTCACTTGCGGCATCAACGGCAACGTGATTCGTCTGTTGCCGCCGCTGGTCATCGGCGACGACGAACTGGACGAAGCGCTCGATGTGCTCGAAGCCGCCATCGCCGAGTGCAGCGCGCAGTAGGCGGGGCAAAAAAATGTATGAAATGAAAGGACCACAACAATGAAGGCAACGACAATGAAAACGCATCATTCCATCGCTGCGGCGATTACTGCAGCAGCAATTACAATCTCTTTGGCCGCCTGCGGCGGGGGAGGAACGGATTCACAGGCTGCTACTACAGACACTATTCGTTCTAACTTCAACGCAGATTTGACGTCATTTGATCCCGCACTCACAACAGCGCTCGACGATTACACAAACGCTCAGCTTCTCTATGACACGTTAGTGAAAAGAGATAATAATAATAAATTTGTCGGTGGTCTTGCGAAGTCCTGGAATGTGAGTCCTACGCATGCGACATTCGTCTTGAAGGACAACCTCACATGCGGGGACGGCAGCGCATTGACCGCATCAATGGCCGCCGCTTCACTGCAGAGGCTTGTTGATCCTGCCACTAAATCAGGGCAGGCGACATTGATTTTTGGCAGTAGGAATGTAACTGTCACTGGTGACGACTCAACAAAGAGCGTCGACATCAAGCTTGGGTCACCCAACTCTGAGCTTCTTTCGGGCCTATCGGTGCCGGCTGCTGGAATTATCTGCAAAGCTGGACTCGATGACCCGAAGGGAATGGCAGCAGGTAAAGTCCAAGGCGCCTTCTCTGGCCCTTATAAACTTGCCAGCGTTAAATCCGGTGTCGAATACGATTATGACCTTCGAGACAATTTCAAAGCCTGGCCAAAATATTCGACCCCGCTTAAGGGAGTTCCGGCACGTCACCTGAAGTTCGTAGTGAGCGGTGATCCTACGAGCAATGCCAACCAAATCACGAGCGGCACGCTTGACGTCGCCCTCATATCAGCTCAAGACGTTTCGCGCTTTAAGTCCGATGGTTCGACAAGCGTTGTAAAAGTCAATCTCGGCGACACTTTCATAGTGTTCAACGAAAGAGCAGGAAGCCCCTTTACTGATCAGAAGCTGCGAGTTGCAGTCGCGCAAAGCGTGGACGCGAAGCAGTACAACAAAGTGGTGAATTCGGATAATGGCGAGCGCCTGCTGTCTGCTGGCGATTCCAGCGTTCCATGCGTCAATAAGGATCCCAAGTTGCTCGTCCCGTACAATCCCAAGGAGGCAAAGGGCGCACTGAATGGCGTTAAGATCAAGCTAGTTGGAAGCCTCGCAGTCGGCGGCGCTGAATATGTCAGTCAGGCGTTGACCAACGCAGGAGCGAAGGTCGATCTTGTAAATACTGATAATGCAACGTGGGCGAGCACTGTACTCGGGCCAGATACCGGTGCGTGGGATATGACGGTATTCGGAAGCATCAATTCCATTGGTACGCTTACCACCGGCATCACACGCGCAATCGGAACACCTATTACGGCGGGCGGGCGCAACATGTCGAACGCGGACAATCCCGAGGGCTTGGCCGCCTACAGCAAGGCTTTGGCGGCCACCAACGAAACTGAGATGTGTGCTGCGTACGCTGATGCGCAAAAGAGCGTATTGGGCCGTGTAGATGTCGATCCTCTGGTTACTTCCCCTCGCAATTATGCGGTTCGAAAAGGATTCTCGCTCTGGGCTCCGAGCAGCAGGCAGGATATTAGCACTCTGCGCATCGTCTCTGCGAGCAAGTGAGCAATCGTTTATTTCGAGTTGTGCGCCGGCGCATGTGTTGAACATCAATGTATGCGCCGGCGCACACCTCAGAAAAGGAGAATCGATGAAACGATACCTTGTACGTCAGGCTGGCACGGTACTGGCTTCGCTTCTTGTTCTCGTCATCGCAACATTTGCAATCGTCCAGCTGATTCCTGGCGATCCTGCGAGAGCTGTTGCGGGCGTTGACGCGTCACAAGAACAAGTTGAACAGGTGAGAGAAAATCTTGGAATGAACAAGCCTCTCTTCGTTCAATTCATGACATATTTACATGGTCTCATCACTGGAAACCTCGGCAGGTCATTTCGTACCAACGAGGCCGTGACTGATATCATCGCGACGCGGCTTCCTTATACCGCAGACGTCGCGCTGCTGGCGATTATTCTTACTTTTATCGCTGCCACATTGTTCGGGGCAACAGTCGCCATAGGAACGTACGCGAATAAACGCAAATGGCTTGATTCTTCGTTCAATTGGTTCACCGGATTGGTGGCATCTGTGCCTGAATACGTGAGCGCCGCTGTACTCGTTGCAATATTTGCCATTACGCTTCATCTTTTCCCGGCGGCTGGAGCAGAAAGTGTTTCAAGCTGGGTTCTGCCCACCATTGCCCTTTCGCTGGCTCCTACCTGCACTGTTTCCAGGGTAGTGAGAAGAGAGATGAGCCGGATTCTGACAGAAGATTATATGAGAACCGCGCGTGGCTGGCGCATTGGCACGATCAAACTGTATGCAAAGTATGCGCTTCCTAATGCCATGGTCAGCACACTCACTTTGTCTGGTCTTGTGCTCACCGGCATGCTGGGTGGGGCCATCATCATGGAGAATGTATTCGCGTGGCCGGGAATGGGGCGGGCCGTGGTCGAGGCAATACTCACCAAGGATTTCCCTGTGATTCGAGGCATTGTTATGGTGCTCGGAATCATCGCAATCCTCTTAAACACGATCATTGATATCTCGCTGCGATTAATAGATCGCCGAATTCTTCAAGAAAACCGAGGTTGATTCATGATTTCGAAGACGGCATCAAAGAAACGCAGCCAACATCGTAATATAACGCTTTGGCAAGGCTTGACACTGCTTGCCCTGCTAATCTGCGTCGCAATCGTTGCTCCGATGCTGTGGAGCACCTCGGCGAAAGCCCTTTCGCCCGATATACGACTCCATCCGAATGGAAGCCATCTGCTAGGTACGGACGCCTTTGGGCGCGACCTTTTTCAACGTACGCTTGTTGCGACGCGGACAACATTGTTCCTCACAGGTGGAGCAACGCTAATCGCTGTTATCGGGGGCATTATCATAGGCGTTGGCGTCTGGATTCTTCCGCAAAAGGTTCGGGCATGCATCATTGGCGTGAATAACATCCTTGTTTCCTTCCCTACGTTGATTGTTGCATTAGTCGTCGCATCGGTCTTAGGCGCAGGCGGGTGGCAGGCTATGATCGCTGTTGGCGTCGCCGGCATTCCATCGTTCACGCGTCTCGTCAACAACATGTGCTTCCCTGTTGTCCAACAGGATTTCGTGTTGATTGCCAGGTTGCTGGGCGTGCCGCCGATGCGAGTGCTCAGCAGACACGTCATGCCAAGCATTTTCGCCCCGCTTATGGTACTGGCGACAAGTCACTTCGTCGTTGTTCTGATTGAGCTTTCCGGGCTTTCGTTTGTGGGGCTTGGAGTTCAGGCGCCAGATTATGACTTCGGAAAAATGCTGAATGACAGTCTTTCGTCAATTTACTCCCAGCCTGATCAGATCTTGGGTCCAGCAGCCATGTTGGTCATCACCGGAGTGGCCGTGATGCTTATCGGGGATGGACTGGCGGGTCGTTCCCAGCAGCGGGACGGGTCCGGATCTGCTGTAGTCGTCACCCGCACTCCTATACAGGCAGAGGCTACGGACGGCGCGATACACAATGAATCAGTCTCCCATGACCTTTCGGTTCAGCTGCATGATTTGCATATAGAGACGGAAACCGGGAAAGCGCTGGTCAAAGGCAGCAGCATAGAGATTCGCCGTGGTGAAGTGCTAGGGATCGTCGGAGAATCAGGCTCTGGTAAGAGCCTCACGGCGATGGCCATTGCTGGATTGCTGCCCAATGGGCTGAAGGCTTCTGCATCGGTCATCGAAACGGCGGGAGTGGATGTTCTGGACAAAAGCTCCCTCAACAAGCTTGCGACGAAAGTGGGATTGGTCTATCAGGATCCAATGAATAGCATGAATCCTGTTTTTAAGCTTCGCACGCAGCTCACTGAAACCATGAAATCACACATGGGTCTGAAGCTCGGCGAAAGAAAGCGGCGCCTCGTTGAGGCATTCCGAGCGGTACGAATGACGGATCCGGAACGCCAAATTGAACAATATCCGTTTGAGTTTTCCGGAGGAATGCTGCAGCGAGCGATGATCGCAGGAGCAACGACGACTAAGCCGAAACTCATTATCGCCGACGAGCCGACCACTGCTCTTGATGTGACGGTTCAGGCTGAAGTGCTGAGGGTCTTTGCTTCAATCGTCAGAAAAGAGAATGCAGCCTTGCTGTTTATTTCTCACGATTTGGCTGTGGTAAGAGTTCTTTGCGACCGTGTGCTTGTTATGCACGACGGGGAGATTGTCGAAGAGATATCAACAGAACAGCTTGCGTCAGGCTCGGTACAGCATCCATATACAAGGATGCTGCTAGAAGCCTCGCATTTTGTTGATTAGTCGGAACGAGGATTACATGTCTACAGATACTGCAATTAGAGTTCAGGACCTTATGGTTTCGTATGGCAGTGGCTCGCATCGGACAACCGTGCTTAACGGTGTATCTTTTGCCCTGACCCGGGGCAAAAGCATGGGGCTCGTTGGCGAATCCGGCTCTGGCAAATCCACTATAGCCAAAAGTTTGGTAGGGCTTGTGTCACCGTCTGGCGGCCAGCTTGAGATATTCGACTCGACAGGTCAAGTGGTGCGCCAGTCCGATCCTGTGTCCAAACGGCGGAAAGTCATTCAGCTTATTCCGCAAAATCCGTACTCGTCCTTGGACCCGAGAATCCCGATCGCCGCGTCTATTGCAGAGGCGATTGATCCACAAAAGGCAAGTGTCAAGCGACATAAGTCTGAAATAGTCGAATGGCTGAATCTCGTTGGACTCGATTCGGATGCAGGAGAAAAACTGCCATCTCAATTCTCTGGCGGTCAAAGGCAACGAATCGCAATCGCACGAGCGCTCTGCATCCATCCAGACATTGTCATAGCAGACGAAATCACATCGGCCTTGGACGTATCAACGCAAGCGGATACCTTGAAATTGCTGGATAAACTGCACGATGAATTTGAATTCACCATGTTGTTCATTTCGCATAATCTAGCCGTTGTGCGTCATGTCTGCGATGACGTTTTCGTGTTGTACCGAGGAAACATCGTGGAGCAAGGAACGATTTCGGAGGTATTCGAGAATCCGCAATCGGAATACACCAAAACCCTCATCAACTCATCCCCCAATGCTCCGGGATTCCACCTTGACTGAACTTGAGCCGCTGCATGGCTGTATTGCTGCAAACGCCTTATAAACATCTACAACCCTAAGGATAACAATGTTTAAGTGTGACAGAGTTTTTGTGAACGGGCACTTCACCACCATGAACCCGAACGAACCAGTTACATCGGCTCTCGCGATATACAACGGCAGGATAATAGCGACGGGTGCCGATGCCGAAGATACGCCTGCCAGAGAAGTCATCGACCTTCACGGCCAATACGTGGTGCCAGGTTTCCACGATGCGCATATGCATTTCAGCCAAGTAGGAGATAGCCTGCAGGAGATCGATCTTCACTATGAAGCAGCTCCTAGCATTGACGCGGTCTACGAGCAGGTTCGGGAAAAGGTGCGGCAAAGCAAACCCGGTGAATGGGTGAAGGGATGGGGATTCGACCAGAATAAAATAGGCGGCTATCCCATTCTGGACGTTCTGGATACGATAGCGCCTGAAAACCCGCTCTATCTAGGACATATTTCAGGGCATATGGCGGTAACCAATTCCTTAGGACTGGCCAGAGCCGGGTTTACCGACCCTGATTCTGCGCCGAACCCAGATGGTGGCGTGATTGTTCGTGATGCCAACGGACATGTCACGGGCCTTATGCAGGAACGGGCGAATCAGATTCTCCGGGCAAGCTGCTTGCCCGGAAGCGGAGAAGAACTCATAGAGTCATTGCGCCTTGCATCCGAATACGCCGCTTCATTCGGCATCACGAGTTTTACGGAACCAGGAATCGGAACATCGCACGGCATCGGTCACGGCCCATTCGACCTTCATTTCTACCAGCAGGCCATTGAACGGGGGCTTCTTCGGATTCGGGCGACCGTCATGCCCTATATCACCGCATTGCATGATGTCCCGGAAGTTGAGACAGATGCTGATGCGTACGGTCTTGATCTCGGGCTGCGTACGGGCATCGGAGACGACCGTCTTCGCATAGGGGCTGTCAAAGTGATGACCGATGGGAGTCTGATTGGTCTGACTGCCGCCGTTCTCGAGCCGTATAGGAATCATTCCCACGATGATCTTGGAGTGTTCCAATGGAATCCCGAAGAACTGCGGGAGCGGCTTATCATGCTGCATCGGTATGGGTGGCAGATTGCAGCACATGCTATTGGAGATGCTGCTGTCGAAGAGGCTTTGAAAACTTTCGAGCTCGCGCAAAAGCTGTACCCACGCCCTGACGTGCGTCACCGAATTGAGCATGCTGGCATCACGAATAAAGATCAAGTAGCACGAATTGCAAAGCTGGGCATTGTCCCAGACCCGCAAGGCGCTTTCATCCTCGAGACAGGGGATGGGTTTATTACGGCCTTGGGAGAAGAGCGGGCGGCCATGGCCTATAGGATGAAGAGCTTCATTGATGCAGGCGCTGTGATTCCGGGAAGCAGCGATGGGCCGGTCGTCACGATTAACCCTCTTGTGGGAATGCAATCGATGGTGCTTCGCCGTACGGCTGGGGGAATCGTCCTCAACGCCTCGGAAAGGGTCTCGATAGACCAGGCTCTACGCGCTTATACCTACGGCTCTGCGTATGCGAGTCATCAGGAGCAATACAAAGGTCTGCTGGCTCCAGGTTATTTGGCAGATTTTGCTGTTCTTTCGGAGCCTTTACTATCGGTCTCCTCAGAAAATATCGGAGACATCCGCGTCTTACAAACATATGTGGGAGGAGAATGCATCTTTGACCGTAACTGATTGAGCTTCGTTTCCTTATCCTGAAATATCTGCCTCTCAGTCTTCGCGTGAATTCCATCGGTTTTCGGATCCATGGTCGAAGGCCCTATTGAAAGAAAAGTCATGAGTGATGAATTATATACTTGGTCGGCGTCCCGTCTTGCAAAGGCGATTGCCGGCCGCGAGGTTTCGGCGCAGGAGGCTTTGGCGTCCTCTCTCGAGCGTATCGACGCGGTGAATCCCGCGCTCAACGCCGTGGTCGATGTGTACCACGAGGAGGCTGTGCGGCAAGCCGAGGCCACTGACCAGTATCTCGCTGCGGGATTCTCGCTCGGGCCGCTCGGCGGCGTGCCGACGCTCATCAAGGACAATGTCCGCACTGCGGGGCATCCCGCCACTAACGGCATCCCCTCCCGTGCCAACATCCTCTCGCCCGCAGACGACCCCGTGGTTGAGAACATCCGCCGCGGAGGCGCAAACGTCATCGGCCGCACCAATGTGCCGCCGTGGTGCTGGGAGTGGTTCTGCACCAACGAGTTGTGGGGCACCACGTTCAATGCCCGCAACCACGACCTGACCCCCGGCGGCTCAAGCGGCGGCGCTGGCTCTGCCGTAGCAGCGGGCATCGTGCCGATCGCGCATGGGAACGACATCGCCGGCTCCGTTCGCTACCCGGCCTACGCCAATGGGATAGTGGGCCTGCGCCCCACTGTCGGCGCCGTGCCCGGGAAGGGCTACACGCCTGAGGACCCCGCCCTGTCCGTCCAGCTTTTCGCCGTGCAGGGGCCGCTCGCCCGAACCGTGCAGGACGCGAAGCTTGGGTTTGACGTGATGCGCGGATACTCGTGGCGCGACCCGGTGACGGTGCCGCAAGTCGATCTTCCTGCCGGGGCGCGGCGCGTGGGCGTCTATCGCGGCACGGAGATCACCCCGTTGGCGCCCGAAGTGGGCCAGGCGCTGGACGCCGCGATCGTCGCGCTTGAATCTCGCGGCTATGTGGTGGAGGAGATCAAGACCGACGTCTTCCAGCAGATGTTCGAGCTGGAGATGCTGCTCACGTTCCAGGAGTTCGTGCAGTCCGGCTCGTCGCACATCATCGAAGGCGGCGAGATCATGCGCAAAGGCCTGGAGGGGTGGTCTGCGGTGGTCGAGGACCTGTTCGGCACGGGCTTCCAGCTTGATCTGAAGAGCTATGGCAGGACGCTCGCCAGGCGCGGCACCGTAATCCGCACCTTGCAGGGGCTGCTGGAGCGCACGCCGATCATTCTCACTCCATCTTCGGCGGAAGTGCCGTTCCTGCATGATGAGGACCAGGACACCCCGGTGAGCCGCAAGCATGACATCGTGCTCGCCCAATGGCCGATGTGCGGCACGCCAGTCGTAGGCTTCCCCGGTCTGGTCGTGCCCACGAATGTGGTTGCGAAGAATGTTCCGCTCGGCGTACACCTCATATCACGCCGTTTTGGCGAGAACGACCTGTTTGCCGCCGGACAGGCGCTGGAGGATGCGTTCGGCCCCGCCAGCGTAAGCTGACCGATAGGTGTCAGCCCGCCTGCTGTACCGTAAGAGGTGTTGGGACCTTTCCGGGCCTCGGTACTTCTTACGGCTCTTGCTGTGGCCGTAATAATCGAAGGATGTGTATATGGATATGGCAACAACCATGAAGGATACGAAGACCTCGGAATCTACGGAGGCCACGAAAACCGCTCGGCTTGCAAAGGTCACGGTGCTGGGCACGGGCATTATGGGCGGGGGCATCGCGAAGACGCTTGCGGCAGCGGGATTCGCCGTCACGGCGTGGAACCGCACTCCGGCGCACGCCGAGCCGTTGCGCGAGTATGGCGTGAAAGTCGAGTCGGAGCTTGCCGACGCGCTCGCCGAGGCCGATGTAATTCTGGTGGTCGTATATGACGCTGCCAGCGTGCTGGATGTGCTCGGGCGCGGCATCGGGGCGGCTTTCGCCGATGCAGTCTGGGTGCAGATGGCGACGATCGGCGTCGAAGGGGCGCATCATGTCGCGCAGCTTGCCGAGCAGCAGGGCGCGCATCTGGTCGAAACGATGATGATGGGCAGCAAGGATCAGGCCGAAAGCGGTGCGCTGACGCTGATTGCAGGCGGGCAGCGGGCGCTGTTCGACCAGGCTGGCCCGGTGCTGGATGCGATCTCCACCAAGCTCGTGTACTGCGGCGAATCCGTCGGGTCGGGCAGCGTCGTGAAGCTCGCCTGTAACCTCTGGCTGGCGTGCATCACCTCCGCCGCCTGCCAGTCCGTGGAGCTGCTCAAAGGCGAGGGCGTCGACCCGCAGCTGTTCCTTGACGTCATCACCGGCATGACGACCGACTCGCCCTACGCGCACCTCAAGGGCGGCAAGGCCATCGCGGGCGATTTCTCCGCGCAATTCGAAGTCAACGCGCTGCTCAAGGATCTGGGACTCGTCGGCGAGGTCATGGCAGGCAGCGGCTTCCGCACCGATCTGCTCGAACGTCAGCAGACGCTCTACGATCAGGTGCGCGAGCAGGGCCACGGCCACGACGACGTCAGCGCGGTCGCGCTCGCATTCGAGTCGCCGCGCGGGTGAGCGTGGGCGGTGTGCGGATGAGTGGGAAGGTGCGTAGCTGTAGCTGTGGGGCGGGGGGGGCGGATGCGAGACATTCGTGAGGCATGGCGGGCATGCACACCGTCTCATGTATGACATTTATTCGCCGTAGCTGTCGCCGATGAGACAGAGTATATTGAAAGTCTTCTCGAAAATGTAATTCGAGAAGACTGTGTCCGGGGACTTTTGCCGAGGAGAATTCCTGCCTTATACGATGGCTTTGGCATCGGCCCGGTGTATCAGTTCGCGCTGTCGATCATTTGCTTTTCGCGCGGTGTAGAGCAGGAGGAGCTCGATTTCACCTTGGCTGGCTTTCGTAAAGAACAGGGAGAAATCGCTGCCATATTTGCGGACGGCGTGCTTGACACGCACATATTCTATGGCATTATTGAGCATTTCCTTCATGCGACAGCTCCCTTCTTAAAGTTGTCTCAGTATAGTTCAACGGCGTAAAATTAGCAAGATTGTGCTCGACCGGATGTATTCTGCGAACCTTGTTATTGAACTCTTTTTCGATGACGGTCAAGACAATCTTCGGGCCGATTG
The DNA here is from genome assembly GCF_022655035.1 of Bifidobacterium tibiigranuli. Taxonomy (GTDB): domain Bacteria; phylum Actinomycetota; class Actinomycetes; order Actinomycetales; family Bifidobacteriaceae; genus Bifidobacterium; species Bifidobacterium tibiigranuli_A. The sequence continues at coordinate 261,729 of NZ_JALCUA010000003.1, forward strand.
TCGGGTCATTCATCGCCTTTTCCACGTTTTCGCGGGACCTGAAATATGATGTGATGAACGAATCAAGCGGAATATTGCGGCCTTCGATCTTCTCGCGTGATTGTGTGAAGCCCCATGCGATTTTCGGCTGTTGAAAAATAAAGTATATCTGGACACGAAAGCCGTGATCCAACGCACGCTTGATATTCAGCGTCGCATTCTTCGACGAAAATGTTGTATCGAGTATGAATGAGTACCCGTCGTGAATTACCTTGTCAAAAACCTTTTCGACTGCGACATTCGTGGCAGATTGGAAGAGATACGAGTTCTCACCATTATACTTTTCGAACTTCTCACGGAAAAGATCAGCGTTGATCATGACCGGCCGTTTATTAAAAAGTCCTGCGAGTTCCTCGGCATATTCGGTTTTACCGCTGCCCGGCGTACCAGCCATGAAAATAGCAAGCTTGCTCCCAGCGACGGACGATTTGGCCTCATCAATTGCCATATCAATGAAGATTCTTGGGTTTCGCTTTGCAAACTCGCGCGCTTCCTCGATGATTTTCGCATCGTTCATGAGTGGATATCCCTCCGTGATTATCAGTAGATGTCAAGTGTTGCTCGCCATCGAGCCTTGAAATCTTTCCTTCGACCTGATTCTCGATTGTACCGAAACGATGAAGCATGCTTATTCATTATGCCCTTTCGGTATCTGGTCCATCTCATTGCTGTGGTTTTCGTGAGTGAGTTCGGCGTATGGCACGCATAGGGTATTCACGTCTGTGCTGCATGGTGAAGCTGCGCGGTTCAAGTGCGCAGTTCGCTGGTTTTGTGATCGTGCAATCTTGATAAATGATTCGCTTTGAAAACGTGATTACTCGCGTTACGACAGGAAAACAGCGCGAGTAACCCTGGTCATCCAGAGCGCCCAACACGCTCGGGTTCGTATGCACAAGTCGGTGGATAGCGATTTTCGGCCGCGTAAAATGGCCCCTCGTATGGGCTATTGGCCGACTTGTGTATACAAACCCGGCCGCGTTCGCGCACGTGACACGCTCACGAAACGTCGAGCGTGCCGTGGGCGCCTTTTTCGGCGAGGGACATCTCGTGGTTGACGATTGAATAATGACCGGGCTCGGTGGGGGTGAACTCGACGAAGCCGCCTTGCGCGGGGAGCAGCGGCAGCTCCTGGGCGCCGGATGTGCCGGATTCGCTGCTGGTCGTGCTCGGTGCCTGACCTGAATTCGTGTCTGATTCGGAGCCTTGGCCCGATCCTGTGCCCGCTCCCGAACTTCCGCCAAACCCATTGCGAATGCTATAGGCGCCTTCCGTCCATACGGTGTCGAACTGGGTGCCGACGACGTGGAAGGCCCAGGATTCGTTCGGCCCGGCGTCCAGCGCCCAGATGCGGATGCGCTGGCCTGCTGAGGCTTGCAATGGGTGGGCGTCGTATTGGAACGGCCTGCCGTTGAATGCCATGAGATCTGGCGTACGATTGGCGATTTTCGTAGCGTCGGCGGGCTTGCCGTTCGCGCCGAGATAAAGCTCCGACTGGATGAGCACATAGGAATGGTCGACCGGCGGCAGGTTCTTCGGCTCGATGACGACCGCGCCGAACATGCCGTTGGCGATGTGATTCGACATGGGCGCGGTCGAGCAGTGGTACATCCACACGCCCGCCCTCGCCGCGGCGAAGGAATATCGCAAAGATTGCCCTGGCGCGATGGTGCGCATGGGCTGATCGGGGGCGACCGTTCCGGCGTGGAAGTCAATCGAATGGCCCATGCTGCCCTTGTTCACCAGCGTGACGTTGAAGGTGTCGCCGACCCGGCCGTGCAGCACCGGCCCGGGCGTCGAGCCGTTGTAGGTCCAGATTTGGCGCGTGACGCCGCTGGCGAGCTGCTGCGTGTGCTCGGTGACGGTGAGCGTGACATTATGCACTGTGCCCGGCTCCAAGGCGGGCAGTTCTGCAGGGTAGGGCTGCTCAGCTTTGGCTTGTTGTTTGAGTGCTGCTGCGCTAGGGATTGGGGCGTCGGCGGCTGTTGCGTTGCTGCCGGAATTGTTGCCTGTTGCGCTGGTTCCTGCGTCACTTCCTGCGCCGTTCGCGCCATCCGCAGCACCGTTTCCGGTCGCCTTCACGCTCAGACTCATGCCCATTTCGCGATGTCCGGCCAGCGAACACCAGCCCTGCATATCGCCCGCGACGATGCCGACATCGAGATTGTGCCGCGCACCCGGCGCGAGCGTGGGTGCAGACGCGCCGTTGGAAAACACGAGATCGTGGCTTTGCGTATCGTCATTGACGAACACGACGCGCAGCCGATCCCCGACATGCACCTGAATTACGTTAGGCACATAGGTCATGTCCTTGGCGCGAATCGTCGCCGTGACGGTTTTCCCTGTCGGCGTCACCTGCGTGGTTGCAGATGATGGTCCTGCTGAGGCTGTGGTCGTAGCGCCGATATTGCCCGAGGTTGACAGGTCGGCGGCCAGACTTGGGCGAATCAGGATGGCGGCGACAGTGAGACACACCACCGCAATTGCGCCCGCAACCAACCCGCCCATATGCTGTGCCGGCGATGCCAACTCGCCTGGAAGCGCTCGTGGCCCGTGAGGGCGGCTGGGTTTGCGCGGTTGATTGGGTGCGCTAGGTGCGTCGGTGTTGTCATTATCATCATGCGATGCGTTCATGCGACTGCGCTCCGATCATGTGAAGGTTGCTGTGCGGTGGCGACGGCGGTGACTGTGGTGGCAACGGTTGCGGCAGCAGCGGCTCGTTTGCTCCGCGATTGGCGGATGCCGGCGACCGCGAATAATGCGATATCGACGACGTATGTAGCCAGCACGAGCGCCCACCACACGCGCTGCAATAGGCCGATTCCAGACGTGAAGCCTGTGAATCCGAGCAGCAGCAAGGCGGTATTGCGGATGGCGAAGCGCACTGGCCATGCTGTTTCCAGCGCCTGCATGCCTTCGCGCATGACGGCCGGGCCGCCGCCGATGACCACGGGCATCAGATAGGTCAGCGCGGCGATGAAGATCTGTGCCAATCCGCCACCGCCCAGCAGCGGCAGCATGGGCAGATTCGCGGCGCGCAAAGCGCTGATATCCGTGGTGAACAAGGCGCGAAGAGCAACCGCAATGAGCATGACGACAGACCATATGACTCCGGCGGCCATCGACCATGTGGCTAGGCTGCGCGGCGGGCGCTGCCGTGCGCATCGCAGCAGCGGAACCGCGACGCCATAGCTGGCGGCACCGGCGAATCCCAGCAATCCCGCGCCAATCCCAATGCCATTGCCCACAGCGGCGCTGACGACGGCGACCAGAAGCGTGGCCGTCAGCACGGGCAAGGCTCGCTGTGCTGCGGCAGGGGCATCCGGGTCAATACGTGCTCGCAGCATCGTGGGCCCAAGCGACACCAGAGTTCCGGCGATTGACAGTCCGACCCATCCGGCGACGGCGGCAAGCGCATGCGCCACGGTCAGGGCATCGCGGCTGCGCACCAGCCAGGCTGCCGGATGCGTGCCGAGCATCGCTTCGACCACGAATCCGGCCAGCACGCAGGCCACTATAAGGAATCCCGTCGCGGTTGCGTAGTAGCGAATCACGACGGCGAACCGCGCCTGCGAGGCCTTTGGAGCCTGCGATGTTTTCGTTGTCTTCGGCGCTTGTGATGCATTGTGCGCGACTAACAGCAAATCCGCGCCATGCCACGCGAGTATGGCGATGACGGCGGCATCGCAGGCGATCGCCGCCGGTGCCGAGCCCAGCCATATGGCGGCAAACAGCGCGACCAGCACGACATTGAACGCCAGCGCGCGAATCACATTGTTCACTCCTGCGTGCCTGTCGCCGGCTGGCAAGTGCAGCAGCGTGCGCGCGAAGAACCACGACCATTGCAGAATACCGTTCGTCAGCACGCCCAGCGCGATCACATGCACCATGGTCCACAAGGGCTTGGGCAGTTTGCCCGCAGCTAACAGACCAATCGCGAGCAGCGCCACGGCAGCCACCATCCACGCGGTCGCGTACCGGTCGGCGCGTGCCCGCGAGGCGATGGTGCGGGTGGCGTGGGTGCGGTCGTGGCTGGTGGCGGTGCTGGTATTACTCGTATCCGAACCCTCATATTCGCCGCTTTTTTCATTAACGCTCATTACCATTGTCTTCCTCGGCGTGCTGCTATTCTGCGGTACCTTGCGTTTGCACGAAGCCGTCGTTTGCTTTCATGTCAGTACTATACGATTTCGTATCGGCGTCATGTGCTTGTTTCGCACTGCTCATGTGCAGCGGCATATCATTGGCATTTGCTGTTATGTTAAGGTCTTTTCCGTCCGTATCGTCGGCACGTTTATTGCCAGTGCCAACACTCCGAAATCGCCCGGCATCAGTGCTGCGCAGCCGTTGAGCTGCAACGTTCCCGCGCTTCCGCCCGCCAAATACGACCAGTGTCACCAACGTGACCATCATCGCCAGCACGGCGACGACGTCGAGCATGTCACCGAATCGCCATGCGGTGACCGATTGGCGGAAACCGGCGATGATGCGAATCAGCAGGCCGGCCTGCAGCAGGCCCCAAACCGCCCACAGCGCGGGATGGTATGGCAGCGGGCGATGCACGATGGCTGGCATGATGATCGGCGCGTGCGCGATCACCATCGAAAGCACGAATCCGATGGTAATCGCATGCACGCACAGGTCATAGAGGTAGCCGTTCGCGCCGGGAGCACCCACCAGAATCCACGCGACGGCCGCCGCCGAAGCCCACGCATAGCCGGCCAGCATGCAAGCGGCCATGAAGCGCGTCGCGCCTTTGCTGCATATCGTGTGCCGGGCGATGTCATGCGTGGCTAGGTCGCCAATCATCACCAGCAGCGCCGCGCCGAGCAATGGATAGCCGATTGTCGGCGATAGCAATGTAACCGGCAGCGCGATAAACAGCACTGTGCTTTCCGCAAGAATACGGCGTTCGGCACCGGCTCCCAGCGACAGCCGGGCGAGGTCGAGGCGCTCGCCGCAAATCGTCATCACCAGCAGCGCCATCCACCACGGGAATATCTGCGCAATGGTCAGCCCCCGCGCCCACAGCGCCATGCCGCACAGGCCCGCGAGCGAGGCCAGCAGCTGAACCACCAGCGCCGGAGCGAACTGTGCGCGCAGCATCACGGCATACATCGTCGTCAGCGCGATCATGGCCGCGCACCACGCCGCTGAGGCCAAAATACGCGGCGAGTCCGCCAGCGATATTGATGCCAGCAGCGGCATCGATTGGGTCGCACCGGGCAACAGTATGCCCACGATCAGCAGCACGGCTCCGAGCGCACCCGCCACCGGCGCGATATACCCCCACCATGAATGCCTGACCACCGAACGCAGCGCCACCGCGCGTTCCAGCGCGATCACCGTCCCCAGGAATCCGTAGATCATCAGCGGCCCATGTGCATCGGCCAGCCCGACGCCGGCGACCGGAGCCGCCAGCCCCACGCGCAGCAGCGCTGCGTCCAGCCCGGTCAGCAGCGTGACCCCGGCGCAGATCAGCAGCGCCAGCCGCCACGGCATATGGCGCTGGGGGTGAGGGTGCGGGTGCGGGTGTTGTGGCTGTGGCTGGCGCTGGAGGTGGAACTGCGTAGGTTGGTGTTGCAGGAGAGGGCGTTGCGACGATTGACGTGGCGCGTGTGCGGGATTGTTCTCGCGCCGAGCAGTTTGGCCGTTAGCGGTCTGCTGGCCTGCGGCCTGTTCTCCAAAAGACTGTTTCCCAGTGGCTTGTTGGTCTGCGGTCTGGTCGTTTGCGACCTGTTTCCCGGTAGCCGGTTCGTTCATCGTTTGCCTGTCTGCGTCCCGTTCACCGGTGCTCTGGCTGTATACGGCTTGTGCGCCCGCAGTCCGCCTTTTGGTAGTCTGTCGCGCTGCGTCCTGTTCCCCAGTGTTCTGCCTCTCGGCGGTCACTGCGCATCACCTCATTCCCTTCGCGCAGCCTCTGCGCTGTGTATTTCCTGCTCTGCAGCTCATCTTCGCGACCCTTGTACCCGGTGGCTTTTGACGCATCCGGCTGTACATCTGCTTCAGCATCGTTTGCTGTTTCGGCAGTGGTGCCTCGTACAAGTCAAGGTGAGGCCAATCCTCTCCCAAGCTTCACGGCATTATAGGCATCACGCGTAGGAAAAAGGAAGAGCGCATTCCGCCGTTGACAACCCCAATGCGGCCGTACAGAACTGGTAAAGTGAGGTGCTATAGCTCTTGAAATGAGATTCTTGAGAAAGGGCGACATGAGTAGGCACCATTTTGATGGATGGTCGCATAGTATACACTCTTTCTAGAGAAAAGAAAATAGTCGAATTCGTACATATTTAAGGCTCTTCGGGTGTTTGTGTGGGTGGGGATCGCTGGTTTGTCCTGCTGGTTATTGGCGTCCGGGGAGTTTGAGGTTGAGCCGGCCGCATTTGAGCATGACGAGGGCGATGAGGTTGTCGAGGTTCCTGTACCCGTAGCCCATCCTGATGGCGGTCTTGATCCTGTTGTTGACGGCCTCGAGCCTCGCGTTGGACAGGCCGCTGCGGATGGTGCGCAGGATGTCGAAGCGGCGTCGCGCGATCTTCTCGCCGAGCGGGACGAATCCCGGGATGCCGGACAGGAACGCGTCCGCGGCCCACTGGCGCAGCAGGGGCGCGGCCTCGCCGGGGCTCTGGCGCAGGATCATGCGCAGCCGTTCCTTGAGCTTGTACGCCCGCCAGAGGGACTCGTTGGTGTTCGCGACGCATTCGAGCCGGGCGCGCTGGCCGGCGGTCAGGTCCGCCCCGTTCTTCAGCGGCGCCCGCCGGGCGCCCTTGATCGGGTCCCTCGCGCCCTTTTCGGCGGCGCCTGCCTTCCTGGCCTCGCGCCACGCGGCGGTCCTGGCCTTGTCGAGTGCGTCGCTCGCCCAGCTGGCGATATGGAACCCGTCGAGGATGCGTTCGGCCGTGGGGCGCCAGCGGAACACGCGCTCGTCGATCCACCTCGCGCCGTCCCCGGTGACCACCGCGATGGATTCGCGCTGGGCGGGCGTGAGCGCCTGGAAGAACAGGTCGAACGCCTTCTCCCCGTGCCCGTCGTGCATCCGGACGACGCGTCCGCGCTCGTGGTCGACGACCACGCTCATGTACGTGTGGCCCTTTTTGTAGCTGGTCTCGTCCACGCCGATGGAACGCGGCCCGTCGAACAGGCCGGGACCCTGCCCGGCGCGCAGGCCGTCGGCGACCCGCCGGCACGCCGGCCCCACGCTCTTCCGGTCGACGCGCATCAGCGACGATGCCGCGCTTCTGGGCGCATGCACGCTCAGCCACGCGACCTGCCGCTCGAAATCACGCGTGTACGCGCTCTTCCTGCCCGCCCACGGCACCATCTCGACCGTGACGCCATGCTCCTCGCAGTCGACGCGCCGGGGCGCGTACTCCAAGAGGAGCTTCACGCACCCGACGTCGAGGTGGCGCCAGCGGCGCATGCCCAGCCGGTCGTATGGCCTGCCGCGCCTCCCGCATCTGGCGCACCGGCCCATATCGCCCGCGTACGGGCGCGCCGGGACGACCGCGACATCCCCGCCATGCGGGTCCTTCTCGACGCGCGGCGTTCCGGTCACGACATCGGCGGGCAGGCGCAGCATGCGCTTGAGCGCGTCGGCTGTTATGGTGGGCACAGGCGTTCTCCCGTTTTCGGTTCTATTTCTTGGCAGAAACAAACCTAACAGGAGAACGCCCCTTTCCACGCCCGCACACGGAAAAGCCCCAGCGACAACACCAAAGCCCAAACCCCCACCACACATACTGGCGAAGACCCAACTTTATGATGGTGACAGGCGGGAGCTTGGCAATCAGCATTCTTCTTGCAGTCATTCCTTTCGTGCTCTTTGTCGTCGGAGTGATTGTCGGTTCCACCTCTTCGAAAGTGCGCGAACAGTTTATGCGTGGATACAAGTAGGCCGCCTATTCAGCCCACTGATACGTCTTCCGCTCACTTGTTCCCGCTCGCTGCCGCAGCCTCCTCGCGATACTTACCCATCAAACTGCTGACGATTTCATCATTGCTCATGCCGAGCATCATCGACAGGCTGTTGATGGGCATACTTTGCATGAACAGCTGCATGGTGGGGTCGTCGAGGGCGGAGCCGTCTTGTTCGGCGGCGGCGCGCATGAGATTCCCGATGATTGGGCCTCCGATGGGGTCGTCGCGCCATTCGGCGTAGGTCGACCATTCGTCCAATTGCAGCGTTTTGCCATCATCGGGCAGTGTGACCTGCACGGTGCCAGCGATGTTGCGCGATGAGGTTGCGACCTCGTGGAGATCGGTGAACGCCATCAATTTGCATGAACGCCATCAGTTTGAAAACCGCAAATTCACAAAGCAAAACGCGTCAGCACGATGCCGATGAGCACCAGAGCGGCACCTAGGATTCGCTGAGTGGTGACGGGCCTGCGGGCGAGGCCGAGCAGGCCGAAATGATCGATGACCAGTCCGCCGACGATCTGGCCGAACAGCACGACGCTGACGGTCAGGGAAGTCCCCAGCAGCGGCGCATCGATGGCGTTGGCGAGCACGTAGAGCGCCCCGAGCACGCCGCCTCCGGCCCATGCCCACCACGGGAGCGCAGCAGCGGTTGCGGGAATATGCGCATGCGACCGGATGGTCACGAGGATGAACAGCGCGATGCATGTGACGCCCACGGAAAAAGAGGCGAACGAAGCTGCTTCCGGCGAACCGAGCACCGTGCCGAGCCGGCCGTTGACGGTGGTCTGCGCGGCGCTCAGGCACCCGCCGAGCACTCCGGCCACAGGCAGCAGAATGCGCTGCGCAATCCTCGGGCGAGCGGTGTCGTCGGCATCGGCGTGCGCATCGGCGTGCAGGCGAGTCGTCATATTGACGAGTATCGCGCCGGCCACCACCAGCGCCGTGCCGGCAAGGCGGCCGAATGAGAGAGACTGTCGGGTGACGTCGAATATGCCGAAGACGTCGATGATCAGTCCGCCGATCACCTGGCCGCAAATGGCGAGCACAACGGTGATGGAGGCGCCGAAATACCGCATGAGCACGATGTTCACGGTGAAGAACGAGACGCCGAACAGCCCGCCGAGCCAGATCCAAGCGGGCTGCTGGGCGAAGGTCGCGCCCCACGGCAGATGCTGCCTGAGCGCAAGCAGCACGAGTCCTAAGAATATGGTGCCGACGGCGAATGAGACGCCGGTCGCCAGCGCGATCGAGCGCAGCCCCTTGGCAAGACGCGTGTTGACCGTATTCTGCAGCGGCAGCAGCGCGCCTGCGGCGATGCCCATGACCATCCACAGTATCGTCAGAGCATTATTCATGTGGGGTGTCTTCTCCTGAGCATGTCGGCGCGGTATCGTGTGCGGGGCTCATCATATAGCTACCGGCGTCCCTGCCGCTTCGCCTCGGGGAAGGAACGCCGCCCGGTTTTCACGGTTCCGATGGCCAGAACGATAGCGAAGGCCAGCACGAAAAGCGCGAACACAGCCACCGAGATACGGAGCGGCGCTCCGGCAAGAGAAGCGAATCCGATGCCGAGCACGGGCACGGACATGCCGAGGTATGCGCCGACGAATACGCCGGCTGTGGCCTCGCCTTGCGCATCCGCCGGCGCGAGCTGCTGAGCTCGGGCGAGTGCGCCGCGGAATGCGGCTCCTCCGCCTGCTCCGCCGATGATGCCGCCGAGCGCAAAGAGCACGCCGTTAACCGAGATCACGCCGCACAGCATCAGCACGACTCCCAGTCCGATGGCGGGCAGACCGGTCAGGATGAGCCGCGCGGCGGACAGCGAGCGCATCATGATCTGGGTCGCGGCAGAGGCGAACAGCACGCAGGCCACCAGGAGACCTTGCCAGAAGCGCGAATGGATGCCGAGCTGGCCGAGCAGCTGCGGGAAGAGCGAAGTGGACAGGCCCTGCACGCAGAACGTGGCGGCTCCCACGCCTATGGCAACCAGATAGCCTGCCCGGTCGGCCCGCTGCACCCGGATGCGTTGCGGATGGTACCGCCGCGAGCGGATGGTCGCGGTTTCCGGCCCGAGCCGCAGCACGCCGAGGCAGACGATCAGCAGCGCAAGGTAGATGCCGTACGGCACGACCAAGGGGCACGGAGCCCATTGCGCCGGTGCGCCTCCGACGAGCGGCCCGGCGCCGAGGCCGCCGAGGTTGGCGGCGGTGGCGATTACCAGCGCGATGGAGAGGGAGAAGCGGCCGCCTGCGATGGCGAGTTCGGCGAGATATGCGGTGGCGGTGGCGGTGAGCATGCCGACGCCGACGCCGCTCACGAAACGCGCGATGACTACTGGCATGAAGAGGTGCGTAGCCATGAGCGCTACGGCGGCAGCGATTTGGCATAGCAGGCTGATTGCGATAAGCGGGCGGCGACCCCTTCAGTCGGAGAGGTGCCCGAGCAGGACGAGGCTCAGCAGCACGCCGAACGAGTAGGAGGTGAAGGCCACGGTGACCATCATGGTGCTGTAGTGTTCGGCGCTCTCATAGAGCGACCAGAGCGTGGTGGGCACGGTCGTGAACGACATGGCAGTGCCGAAGATAATGGCGATAAGCCACAGGAATGTCGTATTCCGCTGTGGGTCGGATTGTGTTCCGGCCTGTGTTGCGGGTCGCATTGCGGACTGTGCCGCGGACTGTTCCGTATATTGCGCATCGGTCGGCTTGGAATCTGTCATGGGCGTTGGCTTCCGTTGCTGTCGTTGCCGCGTCCCGCATGCGCAGCTGCACCGGCAAGGAACTGTTCGACGGCTTTGGCAGTGTGACGGGCTATCGTGCTGCTGTTGTTATCGATGTTGCCGTTGCCGTCGTGGTTCTCTTCGCAACTTCCACTTCCACCTGCATCGCGGTCCGTGCCGGAGTAATAGAGTGCGCGATGATACAGCGGTGCGAAGAGCTGGTCGATGGCGATTTCGAGATCGATGTCGGCGCGGATTTCGCCGCGCGCAATTCCCCGTTGCAGGATGTGCGCGGCGGAATCGCGGCGCGGGGCGAGCCAGAGTCGGCGCAGAGCGCATGCGGTATCGGGGTTCTCCTGAGCTTCGATGGTCAGCGCGATGATCAGCCGGCCGAGGTAGGGGTCGGCGAACAGGCGCTGCAATGCCTCGAGTTGGGTCGCGAGCGTGGTGGCTGTGTCGGCATCGTCCGGGAATTCGAGCGTGGGAACAGTGATTCTGGCGAGCGCCTCGAAGAGCAGCTCGGCACGCGATGTCCACCAGCGATAGATAGTGGACTTGCTGGTGCCAGCGCGTGCGGCAATCGCGGCGATGGTGATTTGCGCGGGAGTGACGGTGGTCACGAGGTCGGCGACGGCGTCGAGGATGGCGCGACGAGAGGCTTCGCTGCGGGGGCGTCCACCGTGGCCGTGGTGCGCTTTAGCTATCAGTGGAACTGCTGGCGGAGCCGTTGGCAGCGCTGCCGATGGCGTTGTCGAAGGCTCCGAAGAACGCGAGGAAAGTGGTCTCATAGTTTCGATACTACCAGTATCGTAGTAGAGTGAAAGAGCGTAATAACGTAATGCAGTGCAACTCTAGACTCGAGGAGGGCAGTCTCTATGACTACTGAAACCACCAATATTCCTACGCTGTCGCTGAATGACGGCCATGCGCTGCCTGCTGTCGGGTTCGGCACCTATAAGCTCAACGGCGTCGCGGGCGCGGATGCCATCGAAAGCGCGCTCGGCAACGGCTATCGCCTGCTCGACACCGCCTTCAATTATGAGAACGAGGGGACGGTCGGCGCGGCGGTGCGCCGGTCGGATGTGCCCCGCGAGCAGATCATCATCAGCTCGAAGCTGCCTGGCCGCCATCACGCGTACGACGAGGCGCTGACCACCATCGAGGAGTCGGTGTATCGCACCGGTCTCGACCATGTGGACCTGTATCTCATCCATTGGCCGAACCCGAAGCAGGGCAAGTACGTCGAGGCGTGGAAGGCGCTGATCGAGGCGAGGGAACGCGGACTGGTCACTTCGATCGGCGTGAGCAACTTCCTGCCCGAGCATCTGCAGCGGCTTATCGACGAAACCGGCGTAACGCCGGCCGTGAACCAGATCGAAATGCATCCCTACTTCCCGCAGGCCGAGCAGCGCGCATGGGATGCGGCGCACGGCATCATCGACGAGGCGTGGTCTCCGCTCGGACGTGCCAACTCGCTGCTGCAGGACCCGGCCATCCAGCGCATCGCCGACGCCCACCAGCGCAGCCTGGTGCAGGTGGTGCTGCGCTGGCATGTGCAGCAGGGCGTCATCCCGCTGCCGAAGGCCACCCACGCTGAGCGCCAGGTGCAGAACCTGTCGGTGTTCGACTTCGAGCTGAGTTCTGCCGAAATGGCCGAGATCACCGCCCTGGGCCGCCCCGACGGCCGCATCGCGAACCAGGATCCGAACGAGTACGAGGAGTTCTGAGGACTACCCCGCCTTGCAGGCGCGCACGTCCTGGGCGTAGTGCAGCCATGTGGGCAGATCGGCGACGAAGGCATCGCGCACGTGCGGGCTGCCGGCGGCGCGCCAGTCGACGGTATCGTCGATTTCGATCTCGTATTTCTGCCATTCGAACCAGTTGATCATCTTGACCTTGGGGAACGTGCTGGCGAACGAGTCGGCGAACACCTGCCGCCACCAGGCCTGTTTGATGTCCAGCTCGTCGGTGCCGCCGCGCGACGGCGTGTAGATCGCGGCGGTTTCGGGGATGGCGATCGGCTTGTTATGCAGATCCCCATAGACATGGTAGAAATCAGGAACCTGAATGTCGTCACCGGCGGTGCCGGAGTATTCGCCGGTGAGCATGTCGGCGAACTTATGGTTTTCGACCAGTGGGTCGTTGCTGCCCCAGGGGCGCTGATTGCCCCAGTGATACAGCGATACGCCGGCCCAATCCACCACGTCGTCGCCGGGGTAATAGGGGGCGTACGAATCGTCCGCCATCGTCAGCGCGCCATCGTTGTTCGTGTCGAGCAGCTTGAAATTGTCGCTTTCAGACGATGCGGCGAACTTGCCGCCGACGAACGGGTACCCGCCGCCGTAGTTGGGCGCCCACATCATCGAGGAGCCGGGCGCCTTGGCGTGCACCGCGTCCGCGACGCGCCTGAACGAGGCGATGTATTCCGCAGGCTGCTGGCCCCACGCATACCACGATCCGTTCATTTCGTGGGCGTATCTGAGCACGACCGGAACGCCATCGTCGTTGAGCTCGCGAAGATCCTCGGCCAGCTGCGCGATGACCTCGGTGCTGACGGCGGAAAGCCCGGCGTGCGGCTCGAGCGTGAGCAGCAGTGCACCGCCGTTCTGCTTTACTTGGTCGACCGCGTCCAGCGTGTGCTGCCAGGTCTCGCGGTCGTAGGGAATGTCGGTGAATTGCACGGCCATCGCCGGGGCATGGCCGAGATTCGTCTTGTACTGCGCGATGGACTCATTGTCCCAATCGAGATTGACTCCGAACAGCACGCCCTTTTCGGGAACGATCAGGCTGGCGTCATCCGCCACGCAGAATTCGCTCTCGGCCGTCGCCGATGACGCGGGCACGACCCGGTTCATTGTCCATGCGACGCCGATCGTGGCCACGGCCATAAGCAGCACCGGAATGAGCGCACTGGCTCGGCGCAGGCGTTTGGACTTGGATTTGTGAGGGAACTGGTCAGGGCCTTGGTATTGATTATTGGACGATGTCATAATGGATTCTCCCAAACGTATCGGTGCTGAGGTGCAATGAGTTGAACGAGCACCATGAGTTGAACTGGCGCAATGGATTGAACTAGCACAATGAGTTGAACGAGCACAGAGAGCTGGTGTGGCGTATGCGAATGCTCCCGACTATCATGCGCACGTTGCGCACCGCCTTTGCCATGGGCCTGGCGGCTGCGCTGATGGCTGCGTGCGTCGGGTGCGCCGCGAAAACCAACGATGCTGTCGACGAAGACGGCACCGCTACGCCAACCGCCCATGCGTTGCAGTGGGGCGTCTATCTGCCTCCGGCGGATTCTCTTTCGAACAGCTACGCCCAAGTGGCCGGCATCGCCGGCGCACGCCCGAATTACGTGCTGAGCTTCTCCGCGCTCATGCAGCCGGTGCCCGCTGCCCAGTTGCAGGAGGTCGCGAGTCTCGGCGCAACGCCGATACTGTCCTTGGAACCATGGGATCCCCATGCAGATGCTGCTGAAAATAGCATTGGCGATGCGAGAACCGAGCAGCCGGAATTCGCCTTGGCTCGGATTGCGGCCGGCGGCCACGACGCGGATCTCACCCGTTGGGCAACGGGGCTGAGAGACTTGGGTTCCACCGTGATGCTGCGCTTCGCCCATGAGATGAACGGCGACTGGTATCCGTGGGCGGTCGGGGTGAACGGCAACACGAGTGATGACTATGTCGCCGCCTGGCGGCACGTTCATGACCTCTTCCGCAGCGTCGGCGCTTCGAACGTGCGGTTCCTGTGGTCGCCGAACGTCCCCGTCGCAGGCCAGACGAGCGACCTCGCCGCCGCGTATCCCGGCGCGGACATGGTCGATATCCTCGGGCTGGACGGCTACAACTGGGGAACAGGCGATGGACACGAGTGGACTGAACCCGACGTGCTGTTCGACGAGGGGCTGAACCAGCTGCGAGCGCTTGACGGCAGGCAGCCGATTCTCATATCCGAGACTGCGTCCGCCGAGGGCTCCGGTCCGGGCCAATCGAAGGCGCAGTGGATCGCCAAGCTGATGAGTCATGGTTCCTCCCAGAAGCGGGTGACGGGTTTCATCTGGTTCGATGTGAACAAGGAGAGGGACTGGCGGATCAACTCGAGCCAAGCGGCTCAGGAGGCGTTCAAGGCTTCGCTTGCCAAGGTCATATCAATCGCATCGGCTCCGCCTGACTCGCCCGGTGCAGCTGGCGTGGTTGGCACGGCTGATTGACCGGGTTGCAGTCGGCCGGTCTGCAGTCGGCCGGTTTGCGACTGGCTGGACTGTGCTTGATGCAGCGCGGGCTTGCGGGCCGAGCCACTGGGGTGAGCCGCCTGAGCCTCGGCCAGACCTTTGTATACATGGGTCAGACCGTCGATGCGATAAGCGAGATTGGCGGTCTCGAGTGCCTGCGAAACCCCGAAGATGCGCATATCCGCGCTCTCGGCCCGCACCAGATGCAGAGTCTGCATCAGGCAGGCGATGCCGGCCGGACTTGCGCTGGTCACTTCCGAAACATCGACGAGAATGATCTTTTCACGGCCATCCAGCCGGCTGCCGAGCTCGGCGGCCACCGTATTGCGCAACGCCAGAGCCGCATGCGCGTCAAGAACAGGGCCGATCGCATGCACATTCGGACCGATTGCGACATCATCCTTCATCGGCACGCTGGGAGAGACGCGCAGGTTCGCAAGCTGCTCGCCCAGCGTATTGGGCTCCGATGAGATCGATCCGGTCAGCAATGCCGCCAGCAGCTCGTGCTGAGGCAACGACGGCGCGGTGATCTCGCTGTCTTTCGGACCGCGGTAGCGTGCCGCGGAAACTGCGGCCCACAGCAACGCCATATCGATCGCCACCCAGCCGAGCGAGACCAAGGTGGATGACAGTCCGGCTGCGCCGAACGCCGCACGCGCCACGCCGATGCCGGAAGCCACGATCAGCAAGCCCATCGCGATAAGCTGCGGGACGATCCACTTGAAGCCCGAATTCGATTCGGATTTCGTTTTGGACGTCACCGAAAATGCCATGTGACGTCCGGTAACGGCCGCCACCAGCCCTTTGGTGGTCGCTATGATCCATGTGGGGAACAGCGCGATCGACATCTGCTGACCCTTCCAGATGCCACGGCAGCCATGGCCGGTGACTTGGAAAAACGCTTGGCACAGCAGGAAGAACGGCAGGAAATGCGCGAAGAACGTCACGGGATCGGCATTCAGCGGGAATATCCCCGTGGTGAGGAACACAATAGGGGCGGCGAGGAAGGTGACTGCCGCGAAACCGTTGAGATAGCTGGTCATGGTGGAGAGATACATAAGCCGTTGGCCCAAGGAAAGGCCGGGCATGAGCAGCGGGTTCTGCGTGAAGAACACCTGCATGGTGCCCAAAGCCCAGCGATTGCGCTGGGAGAGCATGGTTTTGAGATCCTCCGGCGCCAAACCTTGCACCAGCACTTCGTGATGGTAGATGCTCGACCAGCCCATGGCGTGCAGATGCAGGGCCGTCACCATGTCTTCCGTAATGGAATTCGTCCGCATGGGATTGATGACCAGGACCTGCTCGCCGGCGATATGCGTAATCTCGGATTCGATCTGCGCAAGCGTGGCAAGCATATCGTCGGGCAAGGCGACCTCGATCTGCTGGGATTCGACGATGTCGTCGGCAAGCCGGTCGAGAATGTCGGCAAGCGGTTTTCCTCGGCGCAGCCCTGATTCGCAACGGGAGATCGAAGCGAGGACATCGACGGCGACATGCTCCGCGGCCGGATTGGCACGATGCCACCGAGCGCGCAGTTCCTGCACCTGCGTTTTGGCGCGACGCAGCGCACGGCGCACTGCGGCAAGCGAACTCCTCGTATACGCCGACAGCCCGAGCGCCATCAGCGCCTCGCGCCTCAGCACCGCGTTGGACCCGCAGAAGAATGCGGCATCCCAGCCATCCTTGCCCCGCTGGATTGGCCCGTAGAACAGCTCGGCCCTGCTGCCGAGCGGATCGGCCTTCCCCACATTCCAGAACTCCTGCGGCGTCTGGACGAACGCCACCGCCTCATCCTCGAAATAGCCGAGCACATGATCGAGGAACCCAGGGCTGGGTATCTGATCGGCGTCGAGTATGGCGATGAATTCGCCGTCGGTCTGGAACAGCGCATTGTTGATGTTTCCGGCTTTGGCGAACCGAGGCTTGCCTTCCCACTCGGCGCCTCGGGTGATGTAGCCGACGCCGATGCGCTGCGCGGCCAACGCGAACTCCGGACGCTGGCCGTCATCGAGAATCCAGGTCTTATGCGGGTAGGTCACGTATTTGGCGGAGAGCGCGGTTTTGAGCACCAGTTCGAGCGGTTCGTTGTAGGTGGTGATGAATATGTCCACGCTCAGTCCTTTGCGGGCCGGCGGCGGCGACGGTCTTTTCCGGGCGTGCCACATGGTGAATGTGTAGAGAATCGCCTCGCCAAGCGAGTAAGTCTCGGCGAGCGCAAGGGGGATGGCCAGCCACAGGGCGTTCATGTTGAGGGTGAATGCCCATCGCCATGAGATGTAGACGATGCCGGTGGCTACGACGAAGATTCCGATGGTGCGTGCGGTGATGAGTTGGGTCGGTTTCATGGTGTTCTCCTGCTGGCGTTGTGCGCAGTTGCGATGGTTTCGGTTTTTAGGGGGAATCTTTGGAGAGGCTCGATAAGCGCGAGTGCAAAGCTGCTTGGATTGCGATATCGTGATGCCGTCTTGAAGTCACGGTGCCGTCTGAACGGTGTTTTCAGAACGGTGCTTTCTAAAAACGGTGCCGTCTGAAGTCACGATTTCGGTCGCGGCGCAAAGGGTGCAAGATATGGTCATATTTGGGGCGCATGCCCCAAAGGCGAGTGTTCTAAAAGCGAGGTACGGGTGGGTATGCGGGTAGCTCGTTGAGCCGTAAGTGCGGAGCGCTTGGCGTGTAGTGCGACTTTACGACACCGTTTGGAGAGCGTGCAAGAGCGCCTGTTACAGCCGCGTTTCGATACAATATCCTTGCCGTATCGTTGCGGTTAGGGCATTGCCTGCGGCCGCGTGCTCAAATCGAAACAAAATCTAAGGAGATGCGCCATCGCTTCAAGGATTATTTCGTCGCGTTTGCTTTGTTTCGGTGTGAAGAAGGTCACAGCGCATATGAGACGCATCGGGGATGCGGTTATGGTCTTGGCGAAATGCTGCTCGAGCAGGCTTAGGGCGGTTTCTCTCCATGTTTTCGGCTGTCTTGCAGCCATGTCCGCCGTTCATTAGGCACATTTTCGTGCGCAACCATGTGCTCTAGGGTTTTTGGAGTATTATCATACGGTCAAGATCGGCGGAATTCCAACGATTGCGAAATGACCATGATGGGCTTGTACTTTGGCAAGTGCCTAATGAACGAAAAAAGCACCTAATGAACGGAATATCTCTCGTGTTTTGTTCGGGCGGATAGTTTACATATGTCTTGGGGCATGGTTGACAGCTGTGGGCTGTCGGGCGTCCGCCTGTCGGGACGGGTTTGCTCGTTTTCCCGTGTGATGGCCGGTTGGGATCCTTGCGGTGGCCGGATGGTTCTGCATCGCGTATTTGCCGTCGAATCAGGTCTTTGAGGGCTCGCCAGCATGTACTGGTGCTTGAAGGCCCTGTCCTGGCCATGGATCAGGGCCTGTCAATGTCCGAATGCCGGAGGTTTTGACGCCGCTGAACGGTGTAAAGCATGCCCCAAGACACCTGTCAACTATGCCTCAAGACAACACAACGGAATATCTCTCGTTTTATGCGTTTCACCTCTGCTGCGGGTGCACATGCTACTGAGGAACGCTGTGGGACGAACGCTGTGGAACATTTATTAGGTGGTTTTTTCGTTCATTAGGCCCTTCGAAAAGTAGACGCCGAATTGAGTACAGGGCATTTTGGCGGAATATCAACGTTTACATGATTCGACCCATAAATATCATGGCGTGTGAAAAAGCATGTTGGGTTATAGGAACAAACGTGTTGGTTGTGTTTGGGGTTTGGCTTTGCGGCTGTAGGCGTGTCGGGGTGCTGTTTTTTCGCGGGGAGAATAGGGGGCCTGCCGGGTACTGCTGAGTCGGGTGAGAACTCGATCCGGGAGAGCGAGGAAGTGCCCGCTGTGCGGCGGGCCGATGCAGAAATACGGGCGTGCGGCGTCTGGCCGCCAGCGTTGGAGGTGCCGGGCATGCAAGCTGAGCATGGTCGCCGGGAACGGCGGCGCCCGGCGGGTGCGCGAGCTGGAGTCGTTCGTCTCCTGGCTGCGGAGCGGGCGTACGCAGGAGGAGTGCGGCGGGCGCGGCTTCCGCAAGCGCGTCGCGTGGTGCTGGCAGGTGGAGCCGCTCATGGAGTTGCCTGCGACGAGGCGGCACGTGCTCATGGCGGACGGCACCTACATCTCGCACGGCCACTGCCTGCTCGTGCTGATGGACGGCGTCACGGGCGAGGTGGCGCGCTTCCGGTGGTGCGCGCATGAGACGATCGCCGCCTACCGCGCCCTGTTCCATGGCGTGCCCGCCCCCGACGTATTGGCCGGCGACGGCATGCGCGGCATGGAGACGGCCGCCCGGGCCGAAT
Source organism: Bifidobacterium tibiigranuli (assembly GCF_022655035.1). Taxonomy (GTDB): domain Bacteria; phylum Actinomycetota; class Actinomycetes; order Actinomycetales; family Bifidobacteriaceae; genus Bifidobacterium; species Bifidobacterium tibiigranuli_A. The sequence continues at coordinate 280,951 of NZ_JALCUA010000003.1, forward strand.
GGCCGGACACCCGGCTGCAGCGCTGCCTGGCGCACGTGCAGCGCGACACGCGCCGCGACCTGACCATGCATCCCGGGAGCCAGGCGGGGCGGGAGCTCAGAAAACTCTCATTGAAGCCCGCCAGAGTCGGGACGGCCGAGCAGGCGGCCCAATGGGCGGAGGCGCTCAACGCATGGCACGAACGCTGGCGCGGCCTCGTGAGCGAGCGGACCGGCGCCAAGCAGGACCCGGGAAACCCCAAGGCATTGGCGGGGCGCAAGTGGTGGTGGACGCATGAGCGGCTGCGCCGCTCCTACAAGCGGTTCGAGAAGCTGTTCCGCGACGGGCGGCTGTTCGCCTATCTGGACCCCAGGCTCCTTGAGGGCGGGCCGGTGCCGGACACCACGAACCGATTGGAAGGCGGCGTGAACTCGCCGATCAAGCGGATCCTTGTGAACCACCGGGGCATGGGCGAGGCGCGCATGATGCGCGCGTGCGAATACGAATGCTTCATGCGAAGCCCCGGCCCCGACCTCAAGGCGCTGCTCGAAGCCCACGAGACGCGGGAGAGGACGCGGGCCTCGGCCAAAGCGCAGCAGGAACGGGAAAGCGAACAGCATACCGGCGACGAGCCAACTGCGGGCAGCGGCGTCGACTGGAACGAACTGCACGCCAGCACCCCATACCCCAACAACACCGACTAAAAACCACAGTCTAAACCAACACGTTTGTTCCTATAACCCACTAAAAACCACAGTCTAAACCAATACGTTTGTTCCTATAACCCGGGAAAACCGCATGAAAAAAGGCTTCCGGCCAAACCGCCGAAAACCCTGTATGTGGAGCTAGCCGGATTCGAAATGAATGTTTGAAAGGCCTTGTTATTGTTGGGGAATTGATTTCTTATCTCATGTTACCACATTATTTACCACGTCAATGAAGGCAAGACAAGACCGTTTGAGAGTCGCTGGGTGGATGTTGGAGAGCGTGCTCCCGGTGAACGGTTCGGATGGATTTGGAGGGCAGGATGTTGTACTGTCCCGGAACGTATGATTACTGAAGCTGTATGTCTGTTGGGAAAATGGAAGAGCGGCGGGGCGACGTGGACAATATAGAGCAGGACGATGAATTCATCGGGGAATGGGATCTTCGCCCATTGACTCCGAGGTATCAGGAGAGTCATCACTCGCCGTATGTTGAGGCACTGAATGCCTGTTTGAAGAACAGAAACATCCACAACATCGCTTTGGCCGGTGGCTACGGGGTGGGCAAGAGCAGTATCTTATCCCGGTTTGCAGATGAGCATGAGAGGGATGTCGTACGGGTATCGCTGCTAACGCTCACTCCCGTGGATAAGAGCCAGATAGATGATTCGGTGCCCAAGCAGGCCACCACAAAGACAAACCTCATCCAACAGGAAATCGTGAAACAACTGCTCTACAGCGCTGAGCCGAAAGACATGCCGCAGTCCCGGTTCAGACGTATTGGCAAACCGAGTCGATTGCGTGAAGCGATTATTGCAGCATATTGCGGAGTGGTATTTCTTGGCATCATGTTTATCACCGGCTGGTTTGGAAAAATAGGAAGTGCGGTATCATCAACTTTCAAGATGGATTGGAATCCGGTCGCGAACGTGGTGGTTTCGCTCTTGGTGGGCGTGGTGTTGGCACTGGTTCTCATCGAACTGTCACGTGGTAGGGTTCACCTGCGGCAATTATCTGCCGGTCCCGCGACTGTGACCCTTGATGAGGAGTCTGTTTCCTTCTTCGACCAGTACCTTGATGAAATCGTTTATTTCTTCGAGCGTTCTCGTCACACCATAGTGATTTTCGAGGACCTGGACCGGTTCGATGACTTCCACATTTTCGAGACGCTAAGGGCGCTGAACTTACTACTGAATAGTCCGAGGAAACGTCTGAGAAAACCCATTCGCTTCATCTATGCACTCAAGGACAGCGTATTTGATGAAGCATCATTGCCCAAGGCCAAACCGTCTGGAGCGAAAGAGGGTACAGAAGCAAAGAACATTCCAGAAGCAGAGGGGACGGAAAAGACCGAATCAATCCGTGCGAATAGGACCAAATTCTTCGACATCGTGATTCCGGTCGTGCCTTTCATTTCGCACACGACCGCCGGCAGTCTGATCCTCAAACTCTTGGAGAGGTCCGAATCCCGTGTGTCGCCATGGATTGCCGATGTCGCAGGACGCTATGTGACTGATATGCGTTTGCTGAAGAACATCTGCAACGAATTCATCGTCTTCCATGATCGCCTCAACGCCGGTGACGGGGTCGATGTGAAATACGAAGCCGATCAGATCTTCGCGATGATGCTTTACAAGAACACACGCATCCGCCAGTTCGAGCTGATGAAGACCGGGGAAAGCGATATGGACAGCCTGTACGCGGATTACCGCCGACTGGTCTCCCGTAATATCAGCGTCCTGCAACAGAAGAATCGAGAACTGGTACAGCAGCAAACCGACCTCACCCTGACCAGTGAGCGAAGTGCAAAGTATGGTGCAGCGCTGCGAGCATTCTTTCAGAGAGAGATGAAATCGTTGAACTCTGCGAATAGTTCCTACAGCATTAACTTGCAGAATCGCTCGTTCAGCCTTGCCGATTTTGACAAGCAGTCCTTCTGGACAGCTGCAGCGGAATCATCTGAACAAGACATTTTTACAATAAACATTCGAGACCGAAACGGGTACAGTCACACGGCACGATTCACCAAGGTCGACCTTGCCGATATCACCGGTGCTCCGTTGCAACTCGACGCGTGGAATGTTGAAAGACTCGGGTCGATCGAAGAGGCGATACATCATAATCTGGGTCAGATCAAGATTCTTCGGTCTGCAACCATGTCGGATCTATTCGAATACCAGAACTTCACACTGCCCCCAGAGTCAAGAGGCAGTTCTGCGACTGAGACGAACCATGAAGGTGGGCACGGAGAATCATTCGAAGCCATTACGAAACGGCATCTTGGCGGGGGATTGGCCTTCGAACTGGTCAGACGAGGCGCCCTAACACGTGATTATGCGATATATGCGCAGACGTTTTATGGCAACCGGGTGAGCGCGGCGGCAACGAACTTCATCCACCACCAGGTCGGACCCAACGAGATGGATGCCCAACTTCCACTCACGGACAGGGACGTCCAGGATATATTACGCGAAAGCACGGGAGGTGATCTCGGTGAACGGGCCTACTATAACGCGTGCATTCTCGACTACATACTAGGACCCGGTTACAAGGAAAACACCATGGACGCTTCGGGGAACAGAGTGGAAACCGGCAGGCTGATAACCGCGATAGCCGACTTGGGGGATGACGAACGGAGCTTCTTGCAATCATATTTCGAGTCGGGAAGGAATACCGCCAAGGATACGCTCCTGGTCCTGCTGCTGGAGCGTAATCCCGGTGTACTGGGATATTTCATTTCCGGCATCGACCTTTCCGATGATGACCGAAGGCATTGGGTCAGCCTCGCCCTGGAGAACATCTCCGCCCAGCAGGAGTATCTCATTGATGACACGGCGGCCACGTACCTGTGTGATCGATTTGGAGGGCTGGAAGTGCTCCATAAGACAGACATGTCCCAAGACACGGTGACATCCATAAGCGGAATACTACAGAAGGCGGGAGCGTCAGCGGAGGGGTTGGGGCAATTCTCGGCGCCGTTCATCGATGAATTCATATCGAGATCCATGTATGAAATCAACCGTATGAACCTGACGGTCATCACGGGTTCCGAGGACATCTCGCTCAACAGCCTCAAATCACTGGAGAAGGACACGGCATACAACCATATCCTGTCACACCTCGACGAGTATCTCACGACCCTCTCCACCGATGACCACAGCGTAACGGCACCGGGCTCCTTCGTTGGAATCCTCAACGATATCGCCAGACAGGGGCGCTACGATGAAGGGATTCTCGACCGCATCGTCAAACTGGCGACAGAGGACTGCCGGATCACGGAACTGTCCACGGTCGATGCCAACGTCTGGAATCCGCTGGTCGAATATTCACGCGTGCCACCAAGCTACGCAAACGTGGCTGCCTTCACCATCGACTCGGACACCATCAGCCAGGACATGGCGAACCTACTCGCCGGTGAACGAACGATCAGCGACATTCCGGACAACGAGGAATCCATGCAAGGCCGGGAAATGCTGGCAGAGAGAATCCTCAACTCACCGGATACACTGCCGGACATCGATCTTCGTATCGACTTAGTCGAATCGTTGGATTTGGGAGAGCAGCTGGATGTTGACCATATTGGCATCCAGGCGGACGAGCTTTTCGCGAAGCTCATCGGGCATCACCTCATCGCCGATGACGAAACCACGTTTCTCAAGATCGTCCAGGCCGGTTGGCCCGCGATGGAGCCGGCGATCGCCTCGTCTACAGGATTCGTGGACTTCATGAGTCCGGAAGTACTACCTCCCGCGATGCTCAGCCGGCTCTTCTCGAGCACACGGGTTCCTGACGCCGTCAGGGAGCGGGTCCTCAAGGAGATCGTCGACTACGCAAAGGATGCCGACGCGCCGACTATGGAAGACGCCATCCGCTACGCATTGAGCAAGGACCACGCGTTCGCTGATGAGGGCCTCCGGCTCTTCATCGACGCGCATGTCGACGTGGCACTGGTGGTCGACGCGCTGGGCCCGAGTTGCGAGAGCATGGGTATATCCAGGGTCGAGACGATCCTGAGCATGCTCCCCGACGAGTATGCGAGCCTGACAGTGGCAGGCAGGGACCATCCGAAACTGTCGGATACACGAGGCAACCTTATCCTTCTGGAGTATCTAAAAAAACATGGGAAAGTGACCTCATTCACCACAAAGGGGAATATGATACGTGTGAACAAGCACTATCCGTCCCAGTGAGAAAAACAGTGGACGACCGTTTCCCGGATTGACAACTCTCTTGCATGGCCCGGATGAGTCTTCCTCGACATCGGAGAGCCGCGGGTCATACTCTTGCCATATAGCCCTGCAGAGCGACGATGGGGCGTTGTACGCACATGGCCGCCGCAAAATGTTCGTTGATTATTACATTCTTAATGTGTTGCGATATCATTACATTTACACGATGTTAGGATATTGAAACATTCTAAGGGAATACGGGAGGGAAGCCTCATGGAACAGTTTGCCTCGCGGATCTTCAGCATCCATCAGATCGCCACGGCCATCAAGGACGCGCGGAACACTCGTGGATGGACGCAGGAGGAGCTGGCGGCGCAAACCGGTTTTTCCAGGGTCTGGATCAACCGTTTTGAGCAATCCGTTATCTCCGACCCCAGTTTCCGGCGCATTCTCACGATGTGTGATGTGCTGGGCATCGATCTGTCCGCGTCATATGCGCCGGAGAAGCAGGTGCTTCCCACTAGACAACACAGTCGACAACGTGCCAAAGGCAGCGCGTCAACAGCCTTGGAGAGTGACGAGCGGACTATACGGCCGCAGACCGTCAGGGAGGCAGCTGCCATTCTTGAGTCCCTTGCGCGGCGTACCGATAATGGCACTGTGACTGCCAATGAGGAGAATGGCTTATGAAACCCAAGGAACTTGTCGTGTTCCTCGAAGGCAAGCGCATCGGTGTGTTGAGCGAGGATAGCTATGGAAAGCATATTTTCACCTATGACAAGGATGCCGAGATTGATGCACCACTGTCGCTGTCCCTGCCTCGCCGCGTGGCGCCCTGGAGGGGAAAGCCGGTGGAGGCGTTCATCGATGGCGTGCTACCCGACGACCAGACCATGCGGCAACGCATCGCCCGCCGGTATGATGTCAATGCCGGCAACCCGTTCTCCCTGCTGACCGCCATCGGCCTTGACTGTGCCGGCGGAGCGCAATTCGTGCCGACGGCAGACGTGGACTCTTTTAACAAGCAAGCTTCATTGCGGCCGATAACAGAAGCTGAGATCAGACAGCGACTGGTATCAATTTCCGACGATCGGCAGGCGAGCTGGCAGGGCGTTGACGAGCACTGGTCGTTGAACGGCGCCCAGGACAAGATCGCGCTGCGCTTCCAGGACGGCCAATGGTACGAGGCGCACGGTTCGGCCGCCACCACGCACATCATCAAACCGGGCATCCTCAAGCTGCACGAACAGGCATTCAACGAGTACGTGTGTCTGAAGGCGATAGCAGCACTGCACGTGCCGGTATCGAATTGCGAGTTCCGGGAGTTCGCTGGACTCCCAGCATTGGTCAGTGAGCGGTGGGACCGGAAATGGGTGATGAACCAGGACGGTGATACGGAGGTCATCCGAATCCATCAGGAGGATCTCTGCCAGGCGACCGGTCATCCGACGGCTGAGAAATACCAGTCCGATGGTGGTCCGGGAGCCACTGAAATCCTCTCGTGCCTGCGCATCAACGGGTTGGATGCGGCCAGTGTCGGCCTGTTCTACATTGCATTGATACTGAATTTCCTGATGGCTGGCACCGATGCCCATGCCAAGAACTACGCAATCGAGGAGCCGGTCGGCGAACGCCCGAGACTGGCACCACTGTATGACATCGCCTCCATGTTCGCCTATGCTACGCAGCGCAACCAACGCAAGCTCGCAATGAGTATCGGCGGGGAATACAACTGGGAGCGCATCGAGTTAAGACACTGGCGAAAACTCGCCGACACCGACAGTTCCGGTGACTTCGAACTTGTGGAACTGCTCCTGGCACGGTACGCTGCCACGTTGCCCGACGCCTTCGCCGACGCGGCGAAAACCGCACGCGAACTGTCCGCTGGAATCCTACACGCAGACAAGGGAACACAGAACAATCGAGAAAAACTCCTCACCCGCATCCAGAACGGCATCGTCACACAGTGCACGCGCGTGCTTCAATGGTTCTCATAAGACGTGGCAGACATGGTTAACCCTACTAGTGGAAAAACGCGCACACCGGCAGAGTGTTCTGGTGGGATGTTGGGACATGCCCTGTGCATATGAAACATTCACTGCACGTTGCGCATGACGCTATCGGCACGTCCAGGTGTTTTCAGCTCTTTTCCAGGCCAGCGTGCCGCAACAGCAACCGAGGGACATCTCTTCCCATTGTTGCTTTGACCCTCTAAGCAGCCCGGTGAGGTCGATGTGGTTTTTGCCAACCAGCGCCTGATTCGCTCAAGAGAATCGCGATACCGCAGGTCAATATCAGTTCGATTGCCGTTCGCTTCGCGCCTGATGACCGTGCGGCCAGTGCGCTATCAGATCACGCACGGATCTTTGGGAGCCCGAAGCCATAGGGACTCGGATCATCATGATACAAGGAGCCCACTCATCGAGGTTGTGAACATGGGCACGTTTTTGCGCCCAAGCGGGTCTTCCTATGCATCTCCGGGGTGTGGCGTTCGATCGTGGTGTTTGTGCAGATCAGCCGACGGTGCTCTCGCGGGTAGTTGTCCAGCAGGTAGGCGATGGTTTCGCCGAGGTCGTCCCTGAGGCACCGGATGGTCTGGCTCAGGTTTCCTCGCCTCCCTACCGATACGGCCTCGGTCGACGACGGATCGGACGATTCCATCGCGAACACGGCTTTCAGGACGTCCCACGGTCCACCGGTCCGCCGTTCAAGTCACGCGAGGCCGGCAAGGCAATGAAACCATGCCGGGGTTGCATGTCCTCCTGTCAGTTCTTCGGCCCTGTCGGTCACCTCGCGGTGCCCGTCCAGCCGGCATAGATGGCGACCAATATGCTCACGTTCTCCACGACTCCGTACCGGATCCTTTCCGCTCGTATTCACGGGGGCAATCCGCTGGCATGTCCATGCATTGGGCGGGGATGATTCAGGTATTGACTCTGCGTGCAGCGGACGGTCTCTCAGGCTGCGTCGTGCCGGTCGAGGATGCGTCTGAGCCCGTGCAGCGCGGCATCAAACCGCGGCAAAGCCACCTAGGCATAGGCGTATCCCGGCCATCTCCGGATCCACGCTCACGAGTCCGGGGGTGTGACGATGATTCCCTGACGTGCGGCGGACATGGCGACACGGGTCGCCTGGTCGCGGGAACGGGGGATCCACACATGGAACCCGCTCGAGTGCGGTCCCGCAAGGTGGGGTCCAAGAATGTCCAGCGCGAGGCCGAGCCGTTCGAACGACTCGGCCCGTACGGCGTTCGCCAGGTCCCGTGCCGTGTCGTCCATGATCCACCGGTAGGCCATCTCGCTTGTCAGCGGGTTCTCCGGCGGCGCGAGCACCCCGAGAAGACGGGCGGCGCCACGAGCATTCCCAGGCGCAAACCCGGTGAGAGGCTTTTGGAGAACCCGTTCACGTAGAAGGTGCGTTCCGGCGCGATGCGGGCGATTGGCGTGACGTCATGGGGTCTGAAGATTGAGTAGACGTCATCCTCGACGATCGCCACGTCGTGTCGCGCGCACACGGCGGCGATCTGCGCGCGGCGCAGCCGGCCCATGCTCGCTCCCGTGGGATTGTGCGTGGTGGGCGTGACGTACACGACCCGCCTGTTTGTGTTCAATTGGTTGTTGAGGTTTTAGTCACGTAGTTTTTTCGGGTTTGGTCAGGGAGCATGCCGACCATCTCTTGGCCTTAACTTGGTAGTGCTTTGTATCTATCAGGAAAGGCCGGAAAGGCAATGATCAGCATGCCCAAGATTCAGTCTATTCGCCAGTTGAGGAGAGTCGGCGAAAGTGTCGCCGCGATCTCCAGGAAGACGGGGGTGAGCGAGCCCACGGTGCGCAAGTACCTGAGGGTGGACGACCTGTCGGCCAAGCCACCGGTGAGGGCGTCTCGACCGTCGGTGATCGACGAGTGGACGCCCATGATCGAGGGATGGCTCGCGGGGGATCGGGAGACTTGGCATAAGCAGCGGCATACGGCGACTCGTGTCTGGCAGCGGCTGCGTGACGAGTATGGCGCGAAGGTGTCGCTGTCGACGGTGAGCCGCAAGGTGGCCGGGCTGAGACGTGAATTCGCGGCCGATCGCGATGCGGGGTTTCTGGACCTGGTGTGGCATCCGGGCGAGGCGCAGGCCGACTTCGGCGAGGTCGGGCGTGTACTGGCGCGGCGCGCCGGCGCGCATGCATCATTTCGTGTTGGATTTCCCGTATTCGAACATCGGCGTCAGCCAGCTGATGCCCGGGGAGAACGCGGAGTGCACGTGCCAGGCGCTCAAGGATATTTTCGAGTGGTTGGGCGGGGTCCCGCAGCGGATCGTGTACGACAACGCCGCGGGCGTGGGCCGCAGGAAACGGGGCGACGACGTGTGGCTGGCCGAGTTGTTCCAGCGCTTCCAGGCCCATTACGGGTTCGAGTACTCGTTCTGCGACCCGTATTCCGGCCATGAGAAAGGGGCGGTCGAGGCGAAGGTCGGCGCGGTCAGGCGCAGGCTGTTCGTGCCCAGGCCGAGCGTCTGGAACCTGGCGAGTTTCAATGGCCGCCTGCTCGACGAGTGCCTCGGATTGGGCGACAGGCCGCATTACCGCAAGGGCGAGAACGAGGCGTCCTTGTTCGAGCAGGATCGCGGGGCATTGAGACCGCTGCCGGCCAAGCCGTTCGACGTGGTCAGATGGCAGCGGATGAAGGCCGACAAACAGGGGATCGTCACCGTTAATGGCCGGCACCGGTATGCCACGGATCCGGCCAACGCTGGGCGCGAGGTGATCGTCGGATTCCGCGCCCTCGAGGTGGAGATCCTCGACGCGCGCGGTGCCCGGATCGCCGTGCATCCGCGCGCCTACGGGGACGCGCCCACCAGCAGCGAGGATCCCTCGCGCCAGCTTGAACTGCTCTGCAACAGGCCGGGCGCGTGGGCCAACAGCCAAGTCAGGGAGGCGCTGCCCGACCCGCTGCGCGAATGGCTCGACCGGCAGGAGAAGACCGTGCTGCGGGAGAGCCTGCACACACTCAAACACGCCGACCGTGACCACGGATGGCACAACGCCGTCACCGCGATGCTGCAGGTGCTCGAGACGACCGGTACCGTGGATCGGGCCAGCGTCGAGCTCGACGCTGCCAGACTCGCGGACGGCAGGGGGGGCATCGAATACGACGAGCCCGTGGACCTCACGGAATACGACCAAGCGTTCACCACCAAGGAGCAAGCATGACCACGAAAACAGAGAAACCCAACATCGACCAGCTCAGAAACCGGGCGAGACGCCTGTTCCTCTCCGCAGCCACCATCGACTCGTTCCTCGAATGGGCGACCCCACGCCAGATCGACGCCGCCAGCCGGCTGCTCGCCGCCGAACTCGAGAACCGGGAAGCATCCAAGCGCGGACGGCTCTTGCGTCGCGCCCGTTTCCCGTGGTCAAAGGCATCCAGAGCTACGACTTCGCCAACGTGAAACTGCCCGATGGATACTCCAGGGAGGAACTGCTGCGCCTCGGTTTCGTCGCCAAGGCCCAGGACCTCGTATTCTACGGGCGCACCGGCCGGGGCAAAACCCACCTGGCCACCGCGCTCGGCGTGATGGCGGTCGACCGGGGCCTTGACGTGCGCTTCCACCAGACCACCGAACTCGTCCTCCAGCTCGGCAAGGCCAAACGAGATGGCACCCTCGAGACCATGCTCAAGGAGTTCGCCAAGACCGACCTGATCATCCTCGACGAATTCGGCTACGTGCCGTTCGACGTCGACGGGGCCAGGCTCCTCTACCAGATCATCGCAGGCAGCTACGAACCCCGCAGCATCATCTTCACCACCAACATCGAATTCAGCAAATGGGGCACGATCTTCGCCGACGACAAGCTCGCCGCCGCGATCATCGACCGCATCATCCACCACGGACGCCTCATCGAATTCACCGGACCCAGCCGACGCATGAACGAGGCGCTCATGTTCGGCAAAACCAAACAATAAACCACCGGCCGCATGCCCCCTGCATAAACCCGAAAAAAATACCTGACAAAAAACAAAACACCGACTTGACTAAATACGTCTTCGGTAGGTCGATCGATCAGCCCGTGTTCACGGATCGCTCCCGAGCCGGCCAGGGCGAAGCCGCCTTCCTGGCCGGCGGCCTGCAACGCTAGGCGCGTGATGCGCCGCTGCTCCTCACGCTCACCGTTCACGCGGCCACCCGCAGCTGTGGAAACCGGCCCTCCCACAAGGCGCGCACACGCCGATCCATGTTCAAGATCGGCCACGTCTCCACCAGGCGATCCCGATTCATGAGCCGACGCTGCTCCTCAACCGTCCCCTCGGCCAGCAACGCCTGATAGGCCATCCGTCGCCAACCGACCACGCTCACATTCACGCCCAGCCGATCAGCCTGCCAACGCACCGCGTGCGGCAGATCGATCATCCCGTCATAGGGACCATGCAGCTCGTCCAACGACATGGGCGCGCTGTACGGCCTGACGTCACGAAACCGCACCCGTGGTGCTGCTACCTCAGTCATCGTCTGCCTCCTTCGCTGCTCCCAGTCTACGTGAACCAACCGAAAACGGTAGAAGCCAGGTTTTGATTTCGGTGGGGGTTATGACGTGGCGCGAGCCGCGTCATCATGCGGTTCACGTGTGACTTCGTCTGCTGAATGGCGGGGTTCTTCGTTCGCTTCGTGGCGGGGTCAGGTGACACCGATGACCAGGGTGCTCTGTGCGGCTTCGATGACGTCGTTGGTGATGGTGTCGAGTTCGTTGATC